>NZ_JBIAPJ010000007.1:0-473113 GCF_042888285.1 Streptomyces sp. NPDC003035
TCAACTAATCTGGCGTTGATTTTTGGCACGCTGTTGAGTTCTCAAGGAACGGACGCTTCCTTTGTACTCACCCTCTCGGGCTTTCCTCCGGGCTTCCCTTCGGTCTTTCGTGTTTCCAGCTTAGCAGATCCGTTTTCCGTTTCTGCCACCCGCTGGAGCGGGCTTGCCGTTTCAGGAATTTGCTTTTCGCTTTCCCTTGCGGCGGGGTCAAACACTACCAGGCTTTTTCGCTCCCCCCGACCACCCCTCCGCAGGCATGCAGAGGTGTAGACCACTGGGGTTAGGATCTGGCTTGATAGGTGCTGCCGACCGCGACTCAAAGCCGCGTTGGGGTCAGGCAGGAGTACGACAGTACATCCCACCGTCAGTAGAGGCAAACCGTTTCCGTGTAGTCCCTAGGTCCGCCAACTGGTACGTCTCATGCGGAACTAGGACTTCTCATGACTTACGCTTCTCAACAGTACGCCGTCCAGGACAGGTAGTGACGGCGCCACACAATCTCCGCCCCTGGGAGGCTTCCCATGACCACCGTGACGTCGCCGCTTGCTGGACGCGCCATCGGTCTCGCCGCTGTACCCGACCCGGTCTTCTCCGGCGCGATGGTCGGTCCCGGTACCGCCATCGATCCCGTACGTGAGCCGTCGGAGGCCGTGTCTCCGGTCGACGGCGTCATCGTCTCTCTGCACCCGCACGCGTTCGTCGTCGTCGACGCCTTGGGGCACGGTGTGCTGACCCACCTCGGGATCGACACCGTTCAGCTCAACGGGCAGGGCTTCGAGCTGCTCGTCAACAAGGGCGACACCGTGACGTGCGGACAGGCCGTCGTGCGCTGGAACCCGGTCGATGTCGAGGCCGCGGGCAAGTCCCCCATTTGCCCCGTCGTAGCCCTGGAGGCCACGGCCGACGCCCTCGGCGACGTCCGCGAGGACGGCGACGTGAAGTGCGGCGACCCGCTCTTCAGCTGGCGCTGACGTCGGCGTCGTCCTCGTGACGACCACGAGTTCGACATTCAACGCGGCGGCCAGGTGCCGCCGCTCTATCGGAGACGGGTGAGATGGAGACAACGCTGCGAGGCGTCGGCGTCAGCCACGGAGTGGCGATCGGCGAGGTTCGGCACATGGGTACGGCGGTTCTCGAGCCGCCGGCCAAGCAGATTCCCGCCGAGGAGGCGGAGCGCGAACAGGGGCGCGCCCGCCAGGCCGTGGAAGCTGTGGCTGCCGACCTGATTGCGCGCGGCAATCTGGCCGGGGGCGAGGCCCAGCATGTGCTGGAGGCCCAGGCGATGATCGCCCAGGACCCGGAGCTCATCGCCGATGTCGACCGTCGGATCGCGGTCGGCAGCACGGCCGAGCGCGGTATCTACGACGCGTTCTCCCACTATCGCGAGCTGCTCGCGGGCGCCGGCGAGTACATGGCCGGGCGCGTCGCCGACCTCGACGACGTGCGGAACCGTATCGTCGCCCGCCTGCTGGGCGTGCCGATGCCGGGTGTGCCGGACAGCGACGAGCCGTACGTACTGATCGCGCGGGATCTCGCTCCCGCGGACACGGCGCTGCTCGACCCGACGCTGGTCCTCGGCTTCGTGACCGAGGAGGGCGGGCCGACCAGCCACAGCGCGATTCTCGCGCGGGCGCTCGGTGTGCCGGCCGTGGTGGCTCTGCCGGGTGCGGGCGAGATCGGTGAGGGCACGGTGATCGCGGTGGACGGTTCCACCGGGGAGATCTTCGTGAACCCGACGCAGGAGAGGAAGGCGCAGCTGGCGGCGGCCGCTGCCGAGCGCAAGGCCGCGCTCGCCGCGTCCAGTGGTCCGGGTGCGACCTCGGACGGGCACAAGGTGCCGCTGCTCGCCAATGTCGGCGGTCCGGCGGACGTGCCGGCCGCGGTGGAGGCCGGGGCCGAGGGTGTCGGTCTGTTCCGTACGGAGTTCCTCTTCCTGGACGACAGCAGGAAGGCTCCGTCGGAGGAGAAGCAGATCGAGGCGTACCGCAAGGTTCTCGAGGCGTTCCCCGAGGGTCGTGTGGTCGTGCGGGTGCTGGATGCCGGTGCGGACAAGCCGCTCGACTTCCTGACGCCGGCGGACGAGCCGAACCCGGCTCTGGGTGTGCGCGGGCTGCGGACGCTGCTCGACCACCCGGAGGTGCTGCGGACCCAGCTGACCGCGCTGGCGAAGGCAGCCGCGGGTCTGCCGGTGTACCTCGAGGTCATGGCGCCGATGGTGGCGGACCGTACGGACGCAAAGGCGTTCGCCGACGCGTGCCGTGAGGCGGGGCTGCAGGCGAAGTTCGGCGCGATGGTGGAGATTCCCTCCGCGGCTCTGCGGGCGCGTTCGATCCTGCAGGAGGTGGAGTTCCTGTCGCTGGGCACCAATGACCTGGCTCAGTACACCTTCGCCGCCGACCGTCAGGTGGGCGCGGTGTCGCGGCTGCAGGACCCGTGGCAGCCGGCGCTGCTCGACCTCGTGGCGCTGTCCGCCGAGGCGGCCAAGGCCGAGGGCAAGAGCTGTGGTGTCTGTGGTGAGGCTGCTGCGGATCCGCTGCTGGCCTGTGTGCTGACGGGTCTGGGTGTCACCTCCCTGTCGATGGGTGCCGCGTCGATTCCGTATGTGCGGGCGACGCTCGCGAAGTACACACTGGCGCAGTGCGAGCGGGCCGCGGCTGCGGCTCGCGCGGCGGACACGGCCGACGAGGCCCGCGTGGCCGCGCAGGCGGTGCTGTCCGGGGAGTGATCCCGGGTCGCTTTGAGGGTGCCAAGGGGCTCCCCGTCACGAAGGTGGCGGGGAGCCCCTTCGTCGTCAGTGGTGGGTGGGTCGGTCGTCGTCCTCGGGGGCGAGGGCGAAGCCGGCGCGGTAGTCGACATGGGGTTCGGGTGGGAGGGGTTCTCCGGTGCGGGCGTCGGTGCAGTAGGCGCTGAAGACCTCGGCTTCGGTGAGGGCGTGCAGGGTGCCATGGGTGAGGCGCCAGCCGTGGAGGCGGTCGCGTGCCCCGGGGTTCGAGGTGCGCAGGACGACTCCTCCGGGGCTGTCGAGGGCGATGCCGGCGGCGAGGACGGTCGCGAATTCGGCTGCCGCGTCGCTGTCGAGGTGGGCCGGCCCGTATCCGTCGCGGGTGGCGTGGAGGACCGCGAGGAGTTGTTCGTCGGCCGCGGCGACGCTGCAGACGAGGTGGTGGGTGCCCGGGCCGGCTGCTTCGAGGAGGCGCGTGAGCAGGTGGGACGCCTGGTCGAAGGCGGCCCGGCCGATGTCCTGTCCACAGTCGGCGCAGGTGCCGGTGTCGGTGAGGAGCATCGTGGCGTACTCCCAGGTGGCGTGGCGGACCGCCGTGTCGATGAGGGTGGGGACGAGGGTGGTCATGGGCTGGCCGGTGTAGGCGATGCGGGGGCTGGTGGCGGCCAGTTCGGCGGTGTAGCGGCTTCGGCTGGCCGGTCGGTCGGGGTCGAGGCCGGTGTCCTCGCAGAACTGGGCGTACTCCTCGGGGTCGAACAGGGCGACGGTGGTGTGGCCGCCCTGGGCGGCGAGTGCCTTGAGCAGGCCCTCGATCTGGCGGAGGTAGGCCGGGTGGTCGTCGAAGGCGAAGGTGTCGTACCGGCGCATGGCGGTGAAGTCGTCCTCGTCGGCGAGGAGGCCGACGGTGCTGGGGACTTCGCGCCGCAGGGCGCGGCGCAGGGATGTGGTGGTGCCGGGTCGTGTCATGTCTCCCCCTGAGCTCTGTCGATCAGTGCTCACTCACCGTAACCGGCGCCACTGACAGTGACCGTTTGGTGAGGTGGTGGCGGACGAGGCGGTGCTGGCCGGCGCAGGTGGCGACGAGCCCGACGCCGAGGAGGGGCCAGGCGAGGGGGCCTGCCGCGATGACCCCGGTGAGCAGGAGGGGGCCGGCGAAGCGCTGGGTGGCGGCGGCGAGGCCGTGGACGCCGAGGTAGGCGCCTTGGGCCTCGTCGGCGGCGAGGGCGACGGAGAGTTCCCAGGAGGCCGTGGCGTGGATGATCTCGGCGAAGGTGAGGGCGATGGCCGCCATGACCAGGGCGGTGATGGCGACGGCCGGTCCGTCGACGGCCGATGCGGCGAGGGCGAGGGTGCCGGCGACGAAGAGGCAGGCGAGGGGGACGAGGAGGCGACGGGCGGCGGCTGTGGTGGCGCCGAAGCGGGCCAGGGGGACCTGGAAGAGGACGACGAGGACGCTGTTGAGGACGAGCAGCAGGGGGGCGAGGCCGACGGGGGCGTCGGTGGCGTGGACGATCCAGAGCGGCATGGCGACCTGGAGGATCGTGTCGTGGAGGCCGAGTCCGGCCTCGGTGGCGGTGAAGAGCAGGTAGGTGCGGTCGCGCCAGGGGTTGGCGGGCTTGCCGGTGGGCCCCTCGGTGGTGGAGTCGGCCGCGATGCGGGAGGGCGCCGGTGGTTCGGCGCAGCGCAGGGTGAGGGCGGCCATCACGACGTACGTGAGGACGTTGCCGAGAAGCAGGAGCTGGAAGGCGGTGCTGGTGGCGACGGAGAGGGCGGCCGCGGCGCCGAGGCCGCCGAAGGCCCATCCGAGGTTGGAGACGGTCCGGTTGATGGCCTGGTAGCGGACGCGTTCGGAGCCGGCGACGCGGGCGGCGTAGAGCTTGGTGAGGACGTTGGTCGCGCGGTCGGGGAGGGCGCCGATGGCCGAGTAGAGGACCAGGAGGGCGTAGTGGTCGGTGGTGAGGAGGGCGAGGAGGGCCGCGGCGCGCAGGAGTTGGGTGCCAATAAGAACGCGGGTGAGGGGGAAGCGGTCGGCGAGGCATCCGGCGAGGGGTGCGCCGGCGATGCCGACGCCTCCGGAGATGCCGACGAGGAGGCCGACCTGGGCGATGCCGAGGCCGGAGACGTAGGTGAAGTAGAGGGCGATCGAGGTGGCCCAGAGGCCGGTGCCGCACTTGTCGATGAAGCCGATGACGAGCATCCGGCGGCCGTCGACACCTCCCGGGATGCGTTTCTTCCACGATGAGCGGCTCACTCGGTCCCCCTTGACTTCACTTTTGTATTGATACATAGTTCAGTACGTGGCAACACAATATTCGATCGTGGGGACGACGGCCAAGGGAATTGCCGCGTCCGTGGAGCAGGGTGTGGCCGAGGGCGGGCTCGGGCCGGGGGACGCGCTGCCTCCGGTGCGGCGGCTCGCGGACGAGCTCGGAGTCAGTCCGGGCACGGTCGCCACCGCGTACAAGGAGCTGCGGCAGCGTGGCGTCGTGATGACGCGCGGCCGGGGCGGGACGGTGGTCGCGGCGATGCCGTCGGTGGCCTCGCGCCGGCCACCGCGGGTCCCGGCCGGTCTGGTGGATCTGGCGGGTGGTCATCCGGACCCGGCGTTCCTGCCGGATCTGCGGCCGCCGACGCTGGTGAGACCGGTGTACGGGTCCCATCGCGCGGCGCCCCGCCTGGCGGCGCTGGAGGAGCTGACCCGGGCCTGGTTCGAGCGGGACGGGGTGCCGGCCGAGCATGTGACGTTCGCGCACGGGGCGCTGGACTGCATCGCGCGCCTGCTCTCGACGGAGCTGCGGCCGGGGGACGCGGTGGCGGTGGAGGACCCGGGGTTCCACCATCTGTTGGACCTGGTGCCGGCCTTGGGGCTGCGCATGGTGCCGGTCGCCGTGGACGGCCATGGCCTCGTACCGGATGCCCTGCGGTCGGCGCTGCGGGCCGGGGTGCGGGCGGTGGTGTGCAGCCCGCGGGGACAGTGTCCGACGGGTGCGTACGTCAGCGGGGCGCGGCGGGACGAACTGGTCGCGGTGCTGCGGGAGTTCCCGGAGGTCCTCGTCGTCGAGGACGACCACAACGCGGACGTCGCGGGGGCTCCGGCGCATACGCTGGCGGCGGCCGGCCTCGAGCGGTGGGCGCAGGTGCGGACCGTGTCGAAGCATCTGGGCATCGACCTGAGGTGGGCCGGGCTCGCGTGTGACGCGGCGACGCTGGCCCGGCACGACGGCCGGATGCTGATGACGTCCGGCTGGGTCAGTCACGTCCTGCAGGAGACGGTGGCCGACTTGCTCGGGGACCGGGCGGTGGCGGAGCTGGTGGCCGCGGGCGCGGCGGCGTACACCTCGCGGCGTACGGCGCTGATCGACGCGCTGGCGGGCCACGGCGTCGCGGCGACGGGGGCGAGCGGGCTGAACGTGTGGGTGCCGGTGCGGGACGAGTCGGCGGTGGTCAACGGGCTGCGGACGCGCGGCTGGTGGCTCGCGGCCGGGGCGCGGTTCCGTATCGCGTCGCCGACGGCGGTGCGGATCACGACGGCGACGCTGGGGGCGGAGGCGTCGGGGCGGTTGGCGGCGGACTTCGCGGAGGTGCTGGGCGAGTCCCAGGCGACGTACGGGGGGTAGGGGGACTCCCCCGCCCCCCGCCGGTTCACGTCACGTGGCCCGGTTCCTGGCCAGCTTCTCGTAGAAGGCGAGCAGCTCGAGGTTGTCGACCGAGCCCGGGTTGACCGCCTTGGACATCGGGGTGCCCTGGAGGAGGCGCTTGACCGGGACCTCGATGCGCTTGCCCGTGAGGGTGTGGGGGACGCCGGGGACCTCGATGATGTCGTCGGGGACATGGCGCGGGGAGAGTTCGGTGCGGATCGTCCGCTTGATGCGGGCGATCAGCGCGTCGTCCAGGGTCGCGCCCTCCGCGAGGTGGACGAAGAGCGGCATCCAGTACCCGCCGTCCGGCTCCTCGATGCCGATGACGAGGGATTCGCGGATCTCCGGGAGGCGTTCGACGGCCTCGTAGATGTCCGCGCTGCCCATCCGTACGCCCTGGCGGTTCAGGGTGGAGTCCGAGCGGCCGTGGATGACGACCGAGCCGCGGTCCGTGATCGTGATCCAGTCGCCGTGGCGCCAGACGCCCGGGAACATCTCGAAGTAGCTGTCGCGGTAGCGGCTGCCGTCGGGGTCGTTCCAGAAGTGGATCGGCATGGACGGCATCGGGTTGGTGACGATCAGTTCGCCGACCTCGCCGATCAGCGGCTTGCCGGAGGGGTCCCAGGACTGCAGGTCCGTGCCGAGTCCGGCGGCCTGGAGCTCGCCGATGTGGACGGGGAGGGTCGGGACGGCTCCCGCGAAGCAGGAGCAGACGTCCGTGCCGCCGCTGACGGAGGCGATCCAGAGATCTTCGCGGACCTCGTCGTGCAGCCACTGGAAACCGTCGGGCGGGAGCGGCGAGCCGGTGGTGGCGACGCACCTGATCGCCGAGAGGTCGAAGTCCCGGGCCGGGTGGACGTCGGCCTTGGAGCAGGCCATGACGTACGCGGCGGAGGTGCCGTACAGCGTCGCCCCGGTCCGTTCGGCGACCCGCCACTGGGCGCCGGTGTCGGGGTAGCCGGGGCTGCCGTCGTAGATGACGACGGTGGTGCCGGTGAGCAGGCCGGAGACGAGGAAGTTCCACATCATCCAGCCGGTGGAGGTGTACCAGAAGAACACGTCCTCGGGGCCCAGATCGCAGTGCAGGCCGAGCTGCTTGACGTGCTCGATCAGGATGCCGCCCTGGGACTGCACGATCGCCTTGGGCAGGCCCGTCGTGCCGGAGGAGTACAGCACCCACAGCGGGTGGGAGAACGGCACCTGCTCGAAGACCGGCTCCACGTCGGCCGTCGTGAGGTCCGACCAGGCGAGCGCTCCCTCGGGGGGCTCGGTGCCGAGCAGCGGGATGTGGACGACGGCACGGAGGGTGGGGAGTTCGGCGCGCAGTTCGGCGACGGTCTCGCGGCGGTCGTGCTCCTTGCCGCCGTAGCGGTAGCCGTCGACGGTGAACAGGACGACCGGTTCCACCTGCTGGAAGCGGTCGAGGACGCTGCGTGCGCCGAAGTCGGGGGCGCAGGAGGTCCACACCGCGCCGACGGCGGCCGTGGCGAGGAGGGCGGTGACGGCCTCGGGGATGTTGGGGAGATAGCCGCTGACGCGGTCGCCGGGGCGGACCCCCAGGGCGCGGAGCTCGGCGGCGAGCGAGCCGACCTGCCGGCGCAGCGCGGCCCAGGTGATCGGGCGTGGCTCATGTGTCTCGTCCACATGGAGCAGGGCAGGCTCGTGGGGACGCTCGGCCGCGGCGCGCAGGGCGTGCTCGGCGTAGTTGAGGGTGGCTCCCGGGAACCACTCGGCGCCGGGCATCGAGCGGTCGCCGAGGACGCGCTCGTACGGGGTGGAGAAGCGGATGTCGAACCACTCGGCGACGGCCTGCCAGAACGACTCCAGCTCGTCCACCGACCAGCGGTGCAGGGCCGGGTATCCCCCCTCGGCCGGGGCTCCGTGGCGCTCGGCGGCCCAGGACTGGAAACGGGTGACCGCCGCGGCGGCGATGCGTTCCTCGTCCGGCTGCCAAAGCGGCTCGGTGTGCGCTGATGTCATGGGGCGGCTCCTGGGCGTACGCGGGGTCTGCGTGTGTCACGCGCACGTGCGGGGTGTGCGCGTGACGCGGCTGACAGGGACGATGCCATGGGAGCGGCTTTCGCACCAGGGTTCCCCGCCCATGGTCGGGCAGCTGAATATGTGGTCCCACCACGGGTGAACGGCAGTTGAACGAACCTCGCGCGCGGCCTGCCGAATGGCAGGCTGAGCAGCATGGACGGTCGTGAGCTGGTGCGTTCGGTGAGGGTGTTCGGATCGGTGCAGGGATTGCGGGCGGTGCGTGCGGCGTGGCGGCAGCGCCGGGCGGACGCGTGGGGGCTGCCGCCGAGAGGGACGGAGCGGGCCCGGGTGCCGGGCCAGGTCGACGCGGCGGAGCCGATGCCGGGCGGGGGGATCGTCCGGTTCGCCCGTTCCGAGCTGCGGATCAGCGTGTCGGCGGGAGGGACGGTCTTCTGGGGCTGGGACGGCGCCGGGCCGCTCCCGTCGTACGCGGTGGCCGGTGAGCCGCCCGAGCCGGACCCGCGGGCCTTTCTCGAGCCGGACACCGACGGCGGCTGGCGGGTGGTGTCGGAACGGGTGACGGTCGCGGTGTCCCGGCACGGGGCGGTGGAGGTCCGCACCCCTGGTGGCGTGATGCTGCGCCGGGATCTGCCGCCGCGCTGGTGGGAGCCGGTCGCGGGCGGGCCCGCGCGCTGGGTGCAGCGCAGCGAGGTGCCCCCGGACGCGCGGTTCTTCGGGCTCGGCGGGCGGGCGTCGGGGCCGCGGCTGCGCGACGGTTCGTACCGGCTGTGGAACACCGACCCGAGGGGCAGCTTCTCCCCCGGCGACGATCCGCTGTACATCACGATGCCGGTGCAGTTCGTCGTCGCGGACGCGGGCACGCATCTGGCCTTCCACGACAACTCCTGGGACGGCCGGGTCACGCTCACCGAAGGTGAGGAGGGCGCGGGTTCCGGGCACGACCGGCCGGGGACCAGCGAGGTACGGATGGGGGGCGGGCCCCTTCGCTGCTGGGTGGTGGCCGGCACCACCCCCGCGCGCGTGCTGCACGGCTGGGCGGCGCTGACGGGGGCGCCCGCGCTGCCGCCGTCCTGGGCCCTGGGTCCGCAGCACGCGCGCTGGGGGTTCGGCAGCGAGCGGGAGGTGCGGCGGGTGGTGGCCGGCTACCGCGAGCGGGGACTCCCGCTGTCCGTGCTGCATCTGGACATCGACCACCACGACGCGCACCAGGTGTTCACGGTGGACCGCGAACGGTTCCCCGATCTGCCGGGGCTCGCGGCCGAGCTGCGCGAGCAGGGCGTACGGCTGGTGTCGATCGTGAATCCCGCGGTGCGGGCGGAGCCGGGGAACGCGGTGTACGACAGCGGGACGGCGGTCGGCGCGTTCGTCCGCGACGCGCGCGGGAAGGAGGTCCAGGGCGTGGTCTGGCCGGGCGAGTGCGCCTATCCGGACTTCACCGATCCGGCGGTACGGGAGTGGTGGGGCGGACTCTACGAGGAGCGGCTCGCGCAAGGCTTCTCCGGGTTCTGGCACGACATGAACGAGCCGGTCTCCTTCTCCCCCTTCGGGGACCCGACGCTGCCGCGCTCGTCCCGGCACGCGCTCGACGGGCGGGGCGGCGACCACCGCGAGGCGCACAACGTGTACGGGCTGACGATGGCGCGGGCCGGGTACGAGGGGCTGCGCCGGCTGCGGCCGGACGAGCGGCCGTTCCTCTTCTCCCGCTCGGGCTGGGCGGGGATGCAGCGGTACGGCGGGACCTGGTCCGGCGACGTGTCGACCGGGTGGCCGGGGCTGCGGGCGTCGCTGTCGCTGGTTCTGGGGCTCGGTCTGTGCGGGGTGCCGTACTCGGGGCCGGACGTCGGTGGCTTCGACGGGAGTCCGTCGCCGGAGCTGTTCCTGCGGTGGTTCCAGCTGGGGGCGTGGCTGCCGCTGTTCCGTACGCACGCGGCGATCGACGCGGGGCGGCGTGAGCCGTGGGAGTTCGGGCCCGAGGTCCTGGAGCACGCGCGCGTGGCGCTCGCCGAGCGGGAGCGGATGCGGCCGTACTTCGTCACGCTGGCCCAGCTCGCCCGGCTGACCGGGGCGCCGTACGTCCGGCCGGTGTGGTGGGGCGCTCCGGAGGACCGGGCTCTGCGGGACTGCGAGGACGCGTTCCTGCTCGGCGACGCGCTGCTCGTGGCGCCGGTGCTCGCCCGGGGCGCCGACCGGCGCGCGGTACGGCTGCCGCGCGGGCGCTGGTACGACACGGCGACAGGGCAGGCGTACGAGGGGCCGGGGCAGGTCCTCCTCGACGCGCCCCCGTCCCGCATCCCGGTGCTGGCGCGTGCGGGATCGGTGATTCCGGTGCGGGGTGCGGACGGGGGTCTGGAGCTGGAGGTGTGGGCGCCTGCGGCCGGACGGACGGGTGGCGGCCTCGTCGTACGGGACACCGGGGACGGGTGGGAACCGGCCGAGATCGAGCGGTACGCGTCGCGGCTCGTGGACGGCCGGGTGGTGGTGGAGCGGCTGACGGACGCGGGGGCGGAGCAGGCGGCGCTTCCGGTGCGGGTGCGGGGGCTGTCGGGGTGACGGTCTCCGCTTCCCGTGCGGCTGCGGGGGACGTCGGAGTGACCGGCCTCAGCGGGCGGAGGCGTACCGTCCGTCGAACCAGCGTCGTACCGCCTCTGTGTGCAGGGGGAAGGCCAGTTCCTCCGGGGCGTGGAGGAGGTGCCGGCCGGTGGTCTCGTCCGTCGCGACGGACGGCGGCAGTTCGGCGGCCGGGCGGTGCGGGAGCAGGCCGAAGAGGAGAAGGTGCCCGGCCGGGGAGCTGAGCGCGTCGGCGAGGCGCACGTCCTCCGCCGGCGCCTCGATCCCCGTCTCCTCGCGCAGCTCGCGGACGACGGCGTCGCGCCAGTCCTCGGTGTGGTCGATGAAGCCTCCGGGCAGCGCGACGCCGCCCTTGGCGGGTTCGATCGAGCGGGTGATGACGACAAGTCCGGTTCCCCGTACGTCCGTCACGGGGAGCAGGGCGACGGCGACGGGCAGCGGGTTGCGGTAGGCGACGGAGCCGCAGGTGGTGCACCGGCGGGGCCAGGCGGCGGGCTCGGCGTAACGGGTGCCGCAGGCGGAGCAGTAGGTGTCCTTCACGGGCAGGACCGTATGCGATCACCCTTTCCCGCGCCTCCCGGAACTGATAGACGGTGCACATGACAGGACTTGCTTCCGTTTTCCGTACGCTCGGTGTGCTCGCGGCCGCCGGTCTGCTCGCCGCCACCGCGGCCGTACCGTCCGCGCGGGCCACGCCGGAGCCGAAGGCCCCGAAGGAGTTCGTGGCGCTGAGCTCGGTGGACCGGACGATCATTCAGGAGATGCGCTACACCACGGAGCACAACTTCGTGGGCGAGGCGGTCGACGGCTACCGCCAGCCGCTGTGCATCCTGACGCGTCCCGCCGCCGAGGCGTTGCATCGCGCCCAGGTGAAGCTGCTCGCGCGCGGCTATTCGCTGAAGGTCTACGACTGCTACCGGCCGCAGCGGGCCGTCGACCACTTCGTCCGCTGGGCGAAGGACCTCGAGGACGAGCGGATGAAGAAGGAGTTCTATCCACTGGTCGACAAGTCGAGGCTGTTCGCGGACGGTTACATCGCGGAGAAGTCGGGGCACAGCCGCGGTTCGACGGTCGACGTGACAATCGTGCGGCTGCCGGCCGCGCCGACCCGGCCCTACGTGCCGGGCGAGGAACTGGTGGAGTGCTACGCCCCGCGGGCCGAGCGCTTCCCCGACAACTCCGTCGACATGGGCACGGGCTTCGACTGCTTCGACACGCTGTCGCACACCGAGGATCCGCGGATCCAGGGCGCGCAGCGGGCGAACCGGCAGCTTCTGAAGGGGACGCTGGCGGAGCAGGGATTCGTGAACCTGCCCGAGGAGTGGTGGCACTTCACGTTCAAGCCGGAGCCGTTCCCGGGCACCTTCTTCGACTTCCCGGTGGCGCGGCGGTCGGTGGCCGGTCACTGACGGGCGCGAGGTGACGGGCGGCCGGGGCCACCCCCGTGGGTCCCGGCCGTCCGTTCCGTACGTAGGGACGCGGTAAAGGCCCTGACGGTTCTCAGCGCACGGGATCCGTGGCAGACTCCTGACGCTTCGTCAGGTTCTGTCGATCTCGGTGTGAGGGGGTGTCGTGACACGGACGCGCAGGCCGGTGGTGGCCGGATGGTTCACGGACGACAGTGAGGAAGGGGACTTCCGGCTCCTCGGGACCCGGTGCACGGCCTGCGCCTCGGTCTTCTTCCCCCGCGAGGACTCCTGGTGCCGCAACCCCGGGTGCCCGGGCGGCGGAGAGCTCGTCGAGGCCCCGCTCTCCCGGCGTGGCCGCGTGTGGTCGTACACCGACGGCCGCTACCGTCCGCCCGCGCCCTACGTCTCCGACCCGGACGCGCCCTGGGAGCCGTACACGCTGGTGGCGGTGGAGCTGGCGGCCGAGGCGATGGTGGTGCTGGGGCAGGCGGCGCCCGGGGTGCGGACCGCGGACCTCGCCGTCGGTATGGAGGTGGAGGTGGTGCCGGGAGTCCTGAACGAGGACGACGCGCACATCTGGACCACCTGGCACTGGCGGCCGGTCCACGCGCGCGTGGCGGAGGAGCGGTCATGAACGACATCGCCGTCCTGGGGGCCGGGATGCACCCGTGGGGCAAGTGGGGGCGCAGTTTCGTCGAGTACGGGACCGTGGCGGCCCGGGCGGCTCTCGCGGACGCCGGGCTGAGCTGGCGGGACGTCGGTTCGGTGGTCGGGGCCGACACCGTGCGGTGCGGATATCCGGGTTACGTGGCGGGGGCGACGTTCGCCCAGGCGCTGGGGTGGCAGGGGGCGCGCGTCACCAGCGTGTACGCGGCCTGTGCCTCCGGGGCGCAGGCGGTCAGCACCGCGCGGGCCCAGATCCTCGCCGGACTGGCGGACGTGGTGCTCGTGGTCGGCGCGGACTCGGCGCCCAAGGGCTTCTTCGCCCCGGCGGGCGGGGAGCGGCCCGACGATCCGGACTGGCTGCGGTTCCGGGTCGTCGGGGCGACCAATCCGGCGTACTTCGCGCTCTACGCCCGCCGCCGGATGGCCCTGTACGGGGACACGGTGGAGGACTTCGCCCAGGTCAAGGTGAAGAACGCGGCGGCCGGAGCGCTCAATCCGCTCGCGCGCTACCGCACGGCGGTCAGCGCCGAGGAGGTCGCGGCCTCGACCGTCGTCGCCGACCCGCTGCGGCTGCTCGACATCTGCGCCACCTCGGACGGGGGCGCGGCGCTGGTGCTCTCCAGCATGGAGTTCGCCCGCCGGCACGGGCGCCCGGACCCGGTCCGTATCCGGGCGGTCTCCACTGTCACACCGACGTACCCGAAGGCGGTCCTCGACCTTCCCGACATCGCGACGGACTCCGCGCTCGCCGCCTCCCCCGCGCCGCACACCTTCCGTGCGTCGATCGCGCGGGCCGCCTACGAGGAGGCGGGGCTGGGGCCCGAGGATCTGTCACTGGCGGAGGTGTACGACCTGTCGACCGCGCTGGAACTGGAGTGGTACGAGGACATCGGTCTGTGCGCCGCCGGCGAGGGCGCGAAGCTGGTACGGGAGGGGGTCACGGCGCTCGGGGGCCGCCTCCCGGTCAACACCAGTGGGGGCCTGGGATCCTTCGGCGAGGCCGTGCCCGCCCAGGCCGTCGCGCAGGTCTGCGAGCTCACCTGGCAGTTGCGGGGCACGGCCGGCGGCCGCCAGGTGCCCGGGGCGCGGGCCGGGATCACCGCGAACCAGGGGTTGTTCGGGCACGGGTCGGCGGTGGTGGCGGTGCGCTGACGGGCGCCCGCCAGCCCGTGTGCCAGCCGGGGCGGGGCCCGCCCCGGCTGATGGCGCCCGGTGTCAGGTGGGGACGGGGGCGGGGCGGCGCTGGTCCGCCAGGACCAGCGCGTGCTCCACGACGGCCACGAGGACGTTCTTCACGGACTCCCGGTCACGCGCGTCGCACATCAGCAGTTCGACCTCGGGGTCGAGGTCGAGTGCCCCGCGCACGGTCTCGGCCGGGAACCGGCGGGCGCCTTCGAAGCAGTTGACCGCCACCGTGAACGGGATGCCGCGCCGCTCGAAGTAGTCGATCGCCGCGAAGCTGTCCTCCAGGCGACGGGTGTCCGCCAGCACGATCGCCCCGAGCGCCCCCTGGGCCAGTTCGTCCCAGAGGAACCAGAAGCGGTCCTGGCCCGGCGTGCCGAAGAGGTACAGGACCAGGTCCTCGCGGAGGGTGATCCGCCCGAAGTCCATCGCGACCGTGGTGGTCGACTTGGTCTCGACCCCGTGGAGATCGTCGACGGGCCGGCCGGCCTCGCTCAGGATCTCCTCGGTGCGCAGCGGTCTGATCTCGCTGACGGCGCCGACCAGCGTCGTCTTGCCCACTCCGAAGCCACCCGCGACCAGGATCTTCAGGGTCACCGGTTCGACGAGCGGCTTCTTGCGGCTAGAGCGCCCGAAGGCCATTGATCACCTCGCGGAGAATGCTCACGTCCGGCAGCTCGGCCGGCGGAACGGGGCGGGTCACATGGACGAGTTCGTCCTCGACGAGATCGCCGACGAGGACGCGGACGACGCCGACGGGGAGGTCGAGTCCGGCGGCGAGTTCGGCGATGGACTGGGGTGTGTCCGAGCAGCGTTCGACGATCTCCACGTGTTCCGGGGAGAGGGTCTGGTCACGGCCGGGATCGTCCGCGGCGGGCTCGGGGACCACCACGGCGATCAGGTCAAGGCGATGACGGGTGGCGGCGCTGGTCCGGCCGCGGGTCATCGCGTACGGACGGACCACCGGCCCGGCCTCGTCGTCGAACCAGTGGTGGGCCGGGCCCGGCCCGCGGTCTCGCGGGTGGGCGTCGGTCATGCCGTCGGTCGTTGCGTCGGTCAGGCCGTCGGACGTGCGGTCGGTCGTTGCGTCGGTCGTTGCGTCGGTCAGGCCGACGGACGTGCGGTCGGTCCTGCGGTCGGTCGTGCCGTCAGTGCCTTCTCTCATGGTGTCCCCCCACTCACCCTCCGGCGGACGGTCCGGAGCGCGGGGCCGTCGCGAGGTGGGCGCCGACCCTCTTGACCATCAGTGTCATCTCGTAGGCGACCTGGCCGACGTCCGAGTCGGCGTCCGCGAGGACGGCGAGGCAGCTCCCGTCCCCCGCCGCCGTGACGAAGAGGAACGCGTCCTCCAGCTCCACGACGGTCTGCCGGACCCCTCCCGCCTCGAAGTGGCGGCCGACGCCCTTGGCGAGGCTGTGGAAGCCGGAGGCGACGGCGGCGAGGTGCTCGCCGTCCTCACGGGTCAGCTCCGCGGAGGCACCGGTGGGGAGTCCGTCGCTGGAGAGCACCAGAGCCTTGCGGATGGACGCGACCCGCTGGACCAGCTCGTCGAGGAGCCAGTTCAGCTCGCCGTTGCCGTTTCCGGAGGTGTTGAGTGCTGCGGCGTTCGGTGCGGTCATCGACCGTCCCCCTCGGGTGTCGTTCCTGGTGCTGTCGTCTCGGCGTTCTGCCGTCGTCCGCGCTGCCAGCCGCGCTGCATGGACGCCATGCGACTGCGCACCTCCTCGGCATCGCGCTCGAAGTCCGTGTCGGCGGCGGTGGAGCCCGTGGACGCCTTGTCGCCGGCGCGTTCGCCCGTCTCCCGAAGCTGGGGCGCGAGGCTCGCCTGCCGCACCCGGCGGGGCAGCCCGCCGAACTCCGCGGGGCTGTGCGGCGGTACGCGACCGTCGGCCGGGGCCGGACCGTCCGACCGGGCCGGGCCGTCGGCGGGGAAGGGTCCTTCGGGCGGTACGGGTACGAGCGTGGGCGGCGTCGGCTTCCGGTCCTCGCGCCCCCGCGCGGCGGAGGGGTGGGCACGCCCCGGCTCGTCGATCCGGCGGCCGTGGTCGACGACGAGCGTCGGCGGGCGGCGCCGGGGCAGCGGCACGGGGCCGCGCTCGGACTCACGGTCGAGACCTTGGTCGAGGGCCTGGTCGCGCGTCTCGTCGTGCGTCGGGTCCGGCATCTGCTGGTGCGGCTCGGCGCCGGGGGCCGACGCGAGCCCGCGGCGGCGGCCACGGGGGCGGAACAGGCCTCCTCGTTCGCTCTCGGTGTCCTCCAGGTCCCCGGCGGACGGACCGAGCGGGCCGAGCAGGGACTCGAAGCCGGAGGTGCCGAGGGGCGGTTCGAGCTCGACGGGCCCGTCGAGCGGTCCGTCGAGGAGCGAGGAGACCGCGGAACGCGTGGATCCGGTGCCCCGGGGCGCGCCGCCCGGCACCTTGGTGAGAGCGGGACGGCGACCCGGCTGCTCGGCGGCGCCCCTCTCCCGCTCCGCGAGCCCGCGGTCCAGGGTCTTGCGGTCCAGGCGGAAGCCCGCGCCCTGCGTCTCGGGCGCGTCGGTGAGCAAGGCGGCCGGGATGAAGACGACCGCGGTGGTCCCCCCGTACGGCGAGGGCTGCAGCGAGACGCGGACATTCTGGCGCTGGGCGAGCCGGCTGACCACGAAGAGGCCGAGGCGGTCGGTGTCGGAGAGCTCGAACTCCGGGGTCTCCGCGAGCCGGAGGTTGGCGTCGAGCAGCGCGTCGGGGTTCATGCCGAGGCCCCGGTCGTGGATCTCGAGGGTGAAGCCGTTGGCGACCCGCTCGCCGAGCACCTGGACCGCGGTGTGCGGGGGCGAGAACACCGTGGCGTTCTCCAGGAGTTCCGCGATGAGGTGGGTGAGGTCGGCGACGGCGGGGCCGCCCACGCCGAGGCGGGGCAGGCGGCGCACCTCGATCCGCTCGTAGTCCTCGACCTCGGCGACCGCCGCCCGGACGACGTCCATGAGCTGGACGGGCTTGCGCCACTGGCGAGAGGGGGCGGCGCCGGAGAGGATCACGAGGCCCTCGGCGTGGCGGCGCATGCGCGTGGTCATGTGGTCGAGCCGGAAGAGGTCGGCCAGCTCCTCGGTGTCCTCGGTACGCCGTTCCATGGTGTCGAGGAGGGTGAGCTGGCGGTGCAGCAGCACCTGGTTGCGGCGGGCCAGGTTGACGAAGACCTCGGAGACGCCGCGTCGCATGTCGGCCTGCTTCACGGCGGCCTCGACGGCGGCCCGCTGCAAGGTGTTGAGGGCCTGGCCGACCTGGCCGACCTCGTCCTCCTCGTACCGCAGGTGCGGCACCTCGGTCTCGACGTCGACGTGTTCGCCGGCGGCGAGGCGGCGCATGACGCTGGGCAGGCGTACGCCGGAGACCTCCTGGGCCTCTTTGCGGAGCCGGCTCAGGTCACGGACGAGTTCCCGGCCGACGCGGACGGAGACGATCAGGGAGACGAGCAGGGCGAGGAAGCCGAGGACACCGGCGACGCCGGCCTTGAGCAGCACGCTGTAGGCGGCGGGCTGGACGCGCTCCTGGTAGCGGTCGCCCGCGGCGGTGTTCTCCCGCGCGAGGTCGTCGAGGACCGGGTCGGCCCGCTCCTCCCAGCGCTCCGCGGTGATCGCGCGCGGGTTCTTGGTGGGACCCGCGGCGATCAGGGCTTCCTCGGCACGGCGCAGCGGCTCGGTGTCGGGGCTGCCCCAGTACTTCTCGAACTTCTCGCGCTCGACGGTGGGCAGGACCTCGAGGTTCACCTCGTAGAACTGCTTGCGGTGGGCGACGAGGTCGGTGACCGCGCGGAGCTCCTGGGCCGTGACGCGTCCGGAGATGAGCGCGGAGACGACCAGGGCGTCCTCGCGGGAGAGCATCTCGCGGCCGCGGACGATGCCGACGAGGGCACGGCCCTGCTTGTCCATCTCCACGTTCTCGAGCGCGTGGAGGGTCATGAGGAAGCTGTAGCAGGGATCGACCAGGCGGTTGTAGAAGTCGAGGGCCTGCATGCGGCCGATGCTGCGGTTCTCCACGGAGCGCCGGAGCGCGTCGAGGCCGTCCAGTGCGGTCAGCAGCGATTCGAGTCGCTGCGAGGCGAGGGGCCGCATCTCGTCCCGTACCCCGGAGTCCGCGGCGTTCCGGCGGATGAGGGCGATCTGGCGGTCGGTGGCCTCGCGTTGCTCGCGGAGGGTGGTGAGGGAGTCCGAGGCGCGAGGATCGGCCAGATAGATCAGCGACTGGCGGCGTTCCTTCTGGATGACACGGGCGGTGTCCTCGATGGGGTAGCCGACCTTCTCGACGATGTAGCCGACGTCGAGGAGTTGGTCGGCCTCGCGGCCGGTGAGGACCGTCGCGAAGCCCCAGAGACCGGTGAGGGAAACGAGCGGTACCAGCAGCAACGCCACGATCTTCCGGCGGATGGACTTCCCGCGAAAGCGCATGGCCTCCCCCAGTTCGGCCTCCACCCGGCGCGGAGGTCCTCCTTTGCGACGCGTGGCGTCAACACACAGCGTCAACACATGGCGTCAACCATCAGCTTCGACAAACGGCTTCGACGGACAGTTTCAACAAACGGCGGCGCGAGCCTACTACTGCATCACAGCCAACTCGAAGGCACATCCGGACGATTTTCAGCCTGTCGAGTGAGCCTTGATCATGAGATGTCCTGGTATTCGCGGAGTTGGCATTCGCCACTGTGGCGCAGGACACCTGGCGGTGCCCCGGGCCTGCGGCTACGGCGGATGGCCTGAACTGTTCGTTCCGGTACGAACATGGGGAAACCTTTTCGCTCCGTCGAGCGTCATTGTGTGCGGGGAGGGGTGTGTCCGTGTAAAGCCGCTCAAGACGGGCAACCGCCCCTGAGGACGGGTCTGCGGTGGGGAGTGACGAACGATGGTGCACGAGGCGCGACCGGCACGGCAGTTGTGGGTGGAGGACGAGAGGGGCCGGCGCCGGATGCCGGACCCGGTGCGCGCCGCCGCCGTGCGGGCCGTGCTGCTCACGTCGGTGACGCTCATACAGGCGACGATGGCCTTCTTCTTCGCGGTCACGAACTCCTGGCTGGCGTTTCCGCTGCTGCTCACCTCGGTGGGCAGCACGGTCGTGGCGACGTGGAGTGTGCTCGATGTGTGGGTGACGCGTCAGGTGTGGCGGCAGCGGAACGGTGTGGTGTCGGAGCCGAGCAGTACGGCGCGCCAGCTGCGGCGCGAGCGGCGCCGGGCGCGGAAGGCCGCGCAGGTTCCGGGCGGCGATCCGGCTCCGGGGGCGGCGGGCATACGACAGGGCGCGGAGGCGGCGCGGGACGAACGCCCGGCGCGAGGCGAGCAGCCGGCGCGGGCTGAGGCGCCCAAGCGGACGGAGGCGCACGCGCTGTCCGATGCCGCCTGAGGCGGTAGCCGGGGTGGCCGGAGCCGGGTTGGCCGGAGCCGGGCGGCGGGCGCCGCGGTAGGAGCGTCGAGGAACGGCCCGGACCCTTCGCGGGGTCCGGGCCGTTCGTCGTCTCACTGCGTTCTCACTGCCGCGCGGGCTCCTCCGCCGGTGTACGACGGAACATCCGGGTCGCGGTGATCTCGCCGTGGATGGCCTCACCCTCCGCGCTCGGCTGCGGCAGACCCGGGCGCAGGTGCTCCTCCACGCTGATGTACTTCAGCCCGGCCCGCAGGTCCGCGTCGTTGCGCAACCGGATGACCAGCGGGAACTCCGCGAGCGCGGTCGTGTCGAACAGACCGGTGGTGTACAGCAGCTGGACGCCGAGGGCGTCCGACACGGCCCGCTGGAGCTCCAGCAGGTACGTGGCGTTGGCGCGGCCGATCGGGTTGTCGAGGAACAGGGTGCCCGCGTGGCGGTGCTTGTCCCGGCCCTGGTCGTTGGAGCGCAGCGCGGCCATCGTGCAGTACAGCGCGATGGCGGCGGTGAGGAGCTGGCCGCCCGAGAACACGTCGCCCATCTGCCCGACCGGGACGCGCTCGGCCCGCAGCACCGCGTCCGGCTTGAGGATCTCGACCGCGATGCCGCGCGGCTCCAGCGCCGCCTGAACGCCCCGCAGCAGCAGGGACATGCCGTCCCGGCGCAGGTCGGAGTTCTTCTTGACGGCGGCCCGGGTCGCCTCGTCGACGACCTCCCCGAGCCTCTCGGTGAGCGTGGCCTGGTCCGGTTCCTCGAAGCGGATGCGCAGGAACTCCTGCCCCGACCACTCGCCGAGCCCCTCGGGCAGCCGCGACAGGCGCTGCGCGGAACGGAGCGTGGTCAGCGCGGACTCGACCAGACCGCGCAGCCGGTCGACGATGGAGTCGCGGTTGCGCTCCAGCTGCTCCAGCTCGTCGGTGAGCACCCTGAGCCGGGGCGCGAACGCCTCGGCCCACTTCGCCGCGTGCTCGGGCAGCGCCGCCGCGGGCAGTTCGCGGATCTGCTGCCGGGCGGGGGTGCGGACCTGCTCGTACCGGGTGGAGTTGGCGTGCCGGACGAGGATGTCACTGGCCTCGCGTACGGCGGCGTCGGCCGCGGAGAGCTCGGCGGCGCAGGCGCGCAGAGAGCGACGGGCCTCGGCGGCGGTGTGCCGGGCCTCCTCCAGCGTCCCGGGGTACGTCTCCGGGCCGTCCTCCTCGTCCTCCGTGTGGTCGCGCATCTGGTCGCGCAGGAGCGCCGCGGTCTCGTGGAATCCGCCGGCGGCGTCCTCGGCGGCGTGGTGGGCCCGCAGCAGGCCGGCGTGCGCGGCGCGCGCGGCTTCCAGGGCGTCGCTGCGGGAGGCGAGTTCGGAGGTGGCGGTACGGAGCAGGGTCTGGGCCTGCTCGGCGTCAGCGGGGACCAGGTCCTCGGGCAGCTCGGTGTGCGACGCGCCGTCCTCGGGTGCCAGTCGTTCGGCCTCGCCGCGGAGCCGGCCGAGCTTCTCGCTCGCCTCGGAGGCACGGGTCTCCAGCATCTGGACCAGCGCTTCGGCACGGGCCGCGGCGGCCTGGCGGGATGGGCCGTCGGCGCCGTCGGTGGACTCCAGGAGCTGCTCGGCGCGGGTGCGGACCTTGTTGGTGAGGCGGTCGAGCTCGGCGAGGGCGGCGGACTCGTCGCTCTCGGCGCGGGCCTGCTCGGCGCGCAGGTCGGCGCCGACGCCGACCTTCTCGTAGAGCTGGGACGCGGCCCGGTAGGCCTCGCGGAGTGTGGGGAGCGCGGCGCGCGGGGCGGCCGGGTCCTCCTCGGGGAGCTGGTCGGGGGCGCCGGCGATCTCGGCACGCTCGGCGCGCAGGGCGCGGGCGGTGCGGTGGGCGTCGTCGGCGGCCCGCTGGGCGGCGCGGCGGTCCTCGTCGGCGGCGCGGGCGCGCTCCAGGCAGGTCTGGGCACGGGCCTCGAACTCAGCGGCGTCGTCGGCCAGTTCGCGGAGCTTGGCCTGCCAGGCGGACCGCTCGCGCAGCCGGAACGCCAGGCCCGCGAGGGCGTCGGCGACGCGACGGGCGCGCTGGGCGGCCTCCTGGCGTTCGTCCCGTACGCGGGCGGCGTCGGCGGCGGCCTCGTCGGCCTCCGCCCGTACCGTCCGGGCCTCGGCGAGCGTGGCCGCGGCCGCCTCGGCGGTCTCGCGCGCGGTGGCGGCGACGGCGGCCAGTTCGGCGAGCATGCCGGGCGGGCAGTCGGCGCGCCACGAGCCGATCCGGGCGGCGAGCGAACGGTCGCCGGTGAGCCGGGCCGCGAGCGTACGGATCTCCTCGTCGCGGGCTGCCGCGCGGGCGCGCAGGGCGTGCCGCTCCTGGTCGGCGGCGTGCTCGTCGTGCATGGCCGGGTTCGGCGGGACGAGGAACACGCCCGCGTCCTCGCCGGACTCGGGGCTGGGGACGGGAGCGAGCAGCGCGGCCGCGGTGCCGACGGCGACGGTGGAGCGCGGCAGCAGGGCGGCCGTGCTCAGCACCTCACGCGCGCGTGCGTACGAGACGGGGTCGGTGATCACGACGCCGTCGACCAGCTCGGGGCGGGCGGCGAGCACGGCGGCGTGGTCGGCGGGGTCGACCGCCTGGGCGAGGTAGCGCCAGCCCGGGAGCGCCGGGATGCCCTGCTCGCCGAGGTACTCGACGGTGGCGAGGACGTCCGGGCCGGGCGGCAGCAGCCCGCCGTCGCCGAGGGCGCCGAGGATGCGGGAGTCGTCGGCGGCGGCGGTGCGCAGGTCGAAGAGCTGACGCTCGGCGGAGGCGATGGACTGGTCGAGCAGTCGCCGGAGCTCGTCGGCGTACCGGTCGAACTCGGTGACGGTGAGGGGGCCGCCGGCGCTTGCAGCCCCGGTCGCGGCGGGGCCGAAGGCGGCGCCGGGGGCGGAGGGTGGGTGTCCGTCCGCGGCGGAGGGTCCTTGTCCGCCGGCGGCCGAGTCGGCCGGGTCCGGGGTGGCGGAGCCTCCGGCGCGGCCGGCGAGCCGGCCGGGTCCGCCCGCCGCGCCGGGCGCGCCGGGCGTGGCGGTGCCCGGGGCGGTACGGGAGACGGTGCCGGGCTCGCCGCCGCGCTGACCCGGCAGCGAGGAGCCACCGCCCGGCTGTCCAGCGCCCGGCGCGGCCATGTCCGAGGTGGTCGTGCCCGGCAGGGACAGGAGTTCGGCCAGGCGTTCCTCGGAGGCGAGGGACTCCGCGGCGCGGCGCTCTGCGTCGTAGGCGTTCTCGGCGGCCTCGGCCGCGTCCGCGGCGCGGGCGGCGGCCAGTTCGGCGCGGGACTCGGCGGCGGCGGTCTCACGGGCGTGGTCGGCGGCGGCCTTGGCGGCGTCGCGGGCCGCGTCCCAGGCGGCGACCGTGGTCTTCTCGGCGTCGCTCGCGGCGAGCGCCGCGCGCGCGGGGTCGGCGTCCGGGGCGGTGTCGTCGAGCCAGCCCGCCCGTACCGCCTCGGCGGTCTCCTGCTCGACCTCGGCGAGGCGCTGGCGCAGGTGACCGGCCTCGCTGCGGGCGCGCTGGGCGTCGGTGGCGGCGGCGGTGGCGTCGCGGTGGGCGGTCTCGCCGACCTCCTGGAGGGCGGCGGAGCGCTCCTCCTCCTCGGCGGCGTGCCGTTCGCCGTCCTCGGCGGCGGCGTGCAGGGCCCGTACGAGATCGGCGGCGGCCTTGGCGCGCGCGGCGAGCGCGGGTGCGGCGTCGCGCTCGGCCTCGCGGATGGCGGCGGCCACGCGCGCGGAGCGGTCGCTCGCGGCACGGTGGCGCAGGACGGTCTCGGTGGCCTGCCAGGCGGAGTGCAGGGTGCGGGCGTCGGTGAGCTCGCGGCGCTGGGAGGCGGCGCCCTTCTCGGCGACGGTCAGGGCGAGGGAGGCGTGCCGGTAGGCCAGTTCGGCGGCGATGAGGGAGCTGCGGCCGCGGGCGGTCTCGGCCTCGGAGACGGCGTGCGCGGCGGAGGTGACCTGCTGGGCGAGTTCGGCGGCGCGGCCGCGTTCCTCGGTGGCGCGGGCGGAGAGGCGGCGGGCGAGCGTACGGGTGCGGCGCTCGGATCCGGCATGCACGTCACGCGCGCGTGCCCGGGTCTCGGCTGCGTCGACGATGCGGCGGAGGAGGTCGACGGAGCCGGCGGTGAAGTCCCGCTCGGCGGTGAGTTCGGCGCGCCGGCCGAGCTTGTTGCCGAAGCCGGCGACGAGATCGGCGAGGCCGTCGGTGTCGCGGGTGTCGGTGACGGCCCGCAGGAGCAGGTCGGTGAAGTCGGAGTCCTTCTTGACCGCGAAGAGGCCGGCGGCCTCGCCCTCGTCGGCGTTCATCTCCCGCTGGTAGCGGAAGAGTTCGGGGTCGAGACCGAGGTCGCCGAGGTGTTCGTTCCAGCGGTCGTGGATCTCCTCCCAGTACACCTCCAGGTGCGGGTACGCCTTGCCGGCCTCGGTGATGGCGTCCCGGAAGCCCTTCATGGTGCGGCGTCGGCCCTGCGCTCCGGAGGCGCCCTCGACGGGCGGGCGCACGGCGGTGGACTCGGCGACCGGGAGGTTGTCCAGGCTCAGACCGGGTCCGGGGCGGAAGGAGTACCAGGCCTCGGCGAACTTCCGCGGGTCGTTGGAGACCTGGCGGCCGCGCCACTCGCTGGCCTTGCCGACGACGACGAGCTCGCCGGTGAGGGTGTGCTGCCACTCCAGGGCGACATGCCCGCAGTCGTCGGCGAGCAGGAACTTGCGCAGGACGCCGGAGCTGGCGCCGCCGAGGGTGTTGCGGTGGCCGGGGAGCATGACCGAGAAGATCAGCTTGAGGAGGACGGACTTGCCGCCGCCGTTCTCCAGGAAGAGCACGCCCGCGGGCGCGGGGCGGCGGGGCGGCCCGACCGGCTCCTCCTCGAAGAACTCCGCCTGGGTGGGGGCGGGATGGGGCACCGGGGCGCCGACTCCGCGCAGGTCCAGGACGGTGTCGGCGTAGCGCGCACCGGCGGGGCCGATGGAGTAGAGGCGGACCCGGGACAGCTCGTACATGGCGGCGGACTCTCGTCGTCTCGTTCGTGGATCAGGCGTGGAAGGGCAGGCCGGCGTCGGCGGCGAGCTCCAGGTCGTCGCCCTCGGGCGGCGGCAGGAGCGTCGCGGTGCCGTCACTGACGGGGACGACGCCGAGGTCGAGGAGCTCGGCCATGGCGGCGCTGCCGGCCATGTCACGCACCTGGAGCTGGTAGCGGGCGGTGGTGCGGTAGGCGCCGCCGGCGTCGTCACCGGTGCGCTGGAGGAAACCGGAGTCGGTGAGGAAGGCGACGGCCTTGCCGACGATGCCGGTGGTGGAACCGGCGAGGCGGCGGGCGTCCTTGGTGGCGCCGGTGGAGCTGCGGCGGGCGTAGATCCGCCAGGCGGCCTCCAGGCCGGGGGCGTCGGAGGTGGGGTCGGTGTTCTCGCCCTGCTCCTCGGCGCGCTCCTCGAGGCGGCGGCACGCCTGGCGTACGAAGGCGTCGACGCCGTTGACGGTGAGGCGGCCGATGTAGCCGTCGTCGGCGAGGTCCTCGGGGCGGGGGAAGGCCATGGCGGCGACGGCGAGGTGGGCGAGGCCGTGCAGGAACCGGTCGGCGGAGTCGGTCGAGGCGCGGCGGGCGTAGTCGCCCATGCGGACGGCGAAGACGGAGTCCTCGTCGGCGGTGACGGCCATGCCCGCGCGCGGGGAGACCTCCAGGACGATGAGTCCGAGGCCGGTGGCGACGGCGTCGGCGAGGCGCGCGAAGGCGGGGTCCTCGCGGTAGCGCCGGAGCAGTTCGGCGTACTCGGCGTCGCGGGCGGGCATCAGCTTGGGCTGGAGCCCGAACGAGACGAGCCGTGCGGCGTCGGCGGCGTCCGCGGGGGTGACGGCGGCGGGTGCGGCGGGGGTGAGCGGGGGCTCCGGCTCGCTCCACGCGTCGGCGTGCTCGGCGTGGTGTTCGCTCACGGCTGGGGCTCCTCGGTACGGCTGGTCGGTGGGGCGCTGGGGACGGGGGGTGTCAGGGGCAGGCGGACGGGTGTGACGCTTACCGGCGCCCGCCGGGCGGGGACCTCGGCGGAGTCGCCCGGCGCGTCCGCGACGGCCGTCAGCCGGACGGCCCGCACGTAGGGCGCGGGACCGCGACGGGCCGGCGCGGACGTGACCACGACCCCGACCGCCATCCGCCGCGGCGAGGGCCCGGCCTCGGCGGGGTTCCCGCCCGCAGCGGGGCCCTGCCCCGGGGCGGCAGGCTCGCCGCCGCCGGACGAGCCACGCGTGGCCGCGGCCGGCGCCTCGCCGGGCACCGAGGTCTCGTCCTCGGCCGATGAGCCGCCCAGGGCCTCGGCCTCGCCCGTCGGCGGAGGCTCGACGGGCGATTCGCTCCCATCTGCGGCCGGCGCCTCGCCGGGCACCGAGGTCTCGTCCTCGGCCGATGAGCCGCCCAGCGCCTCGGCCTCGCCCGAGGAAATGGCCTCCATCGCGCCCTCGACCGAGGTCTCCGTCTCCGTCGACGCGCCGCCGGGGACCGCGGCCCCGCCCGCCGCCGGCGCCCGGGACGGCCGGGAGATGGCCGTGGTGGGCGGCTGGTCCGTGGTCATGAGGCCTCCGAGCGGTCCGCCGCCATGCCGAGCGCGTCCAGCAACGCCGTACCCACTATCAGGTCGGCGCCGCCGAATTCCGGGTCGTCGAGCGGGGTGCCGTCGTCGACGGCGAAGAGCAGGCGCTCCTCGCCCTGGCGGTACGCGGTGCCGACCGGTGGGCTCGCGGCGTGGACGGCGAGGAGGGCGACCAGGTACGGGAGGTCGGGGTCGCGGCGGCGGGCGTCGGCGAGGAGGCCGGAGAGCCGGCGGGGCGCGTCGTGCTCCAGGTCGAGCAGCTCCATCGCGCTCGCCAGCTGCTCCTCGCTGAAGCGGCTGTCGTCGGGCGTCGCGATCAGATCCGGCTCGGGCATCTCCGCGCCGAGGTGCTCCCGCTCGACCGGCGGCGTGAGCAGCATCTCGACCAGGTCGCCGACGCGCACGGAGGCAGGGGTGCGCAGTCCCGTGCCCCGGGCGAAGAAGGCGTCCGTGACCTTGATCGCCTGCTCGACGGGGAGCGGCAGGATCGGTGCCACGAGCTGCCCGTACAGGTCTATCCCGGTGTACGAGGTGGGGGCGGCGAAGGCCTGCCGGTCCTGCTCGGCGCGGAAGAGCGGTCCGGCCTCCAGAAGGCGGGACTGGAGCTGCGTATGGCGGCGGATGCAGTCCTTGACGATGTCGACGAGCTCGGCGGCGCGGCGCTTGTGCTCCGGCTCCTCGGCCTCGTCGCGCGCCTTGCGGATGTTGGTGAGGATCGCGTTCTCATGGCGGTAGCGGTCGGCGACGTGGTCGAGTGCCTCGGCGATCATGTCCGGGACGGCCCGCAGCCAGTCCACCGCGCGGACGTTGCGCCGGGTCGCCTCCAGGGTCTTGCGGAGGCTCTCTGCGTACTGCACGGTCCGGTACCGCGCCTGCTCGGCGGCGAGCTGGGCGTCGGCGAGCCGGCCGCGGCTGATGAGGACCTCGAGCTTCACCTCGGCCGCGATCTGGGCGCTGGTGACGTCGGTGTCGAGGGCGCCGACGAGGACGTTGACCGCCTCGTCGGTGGTCCGGAGGTAGACGCCTCCGCCGTAGCCGGGGACCTCTTCGACCAGCTTGAAGTCGTAGTCGCGGCGGGTGTAGACGCCGTCGGCGCCGAAGGTGCCGTAGACGGCGCGGAAGCCGCGGTCGACGCTGCCGACGTTGATCAGGTTCTCGAGGACCCAGCGGGCGACCCGCTCGTGCTCGGCGGCCGGGCGGGTGGGCGCCTGGGCGGCGACGCGGGGCAGGAGACGGGCGACGATCTGCTCGTGGTCGGCGCCGGTGTCGAAGTCCATGTTGAGCGTGACGAGGTCGATGGCGGCGAGGGCGACCTCGGCCATCGCGTAGACCGAGTACTCGCCCGCCAGGTTCGCCTTGCGGGTGTCCAGGTCGTGCAGCGGCGCGGTGCACGCGAGCGCGCGGAGGCGCCGCGCGAGCCCTTCGTCGGCGGCCGGGCCCTGCGCGGGCCGCGGCCCCGCGCTGAGCTGGGGCGGAACGAGGTCCGTCGAGGCAGGCGAAGTCACGCTGCACAGATTAGGTCCTCGCACCGACAACGGTCGAAACGGCGCAGATGCGACCGGCCCGCTCAGGCCTCAGGCGGCTCCGGGGACTCCGGCTCGTCGACCGCCTTCGCGTAGACCTCCACGATCCGGGTGCGGGAGTCGTCGAGATAGCGAGCGAGGAGGCGTTCCGCCGTCGCGCGTTCGCCGGCGAGCAGCGCTTTCAGAATCTCCCGGTTTCGTACGAGATACGGCTCGTGCAGGCCGCGGGGGTCGCCCACGACGTGGAAGGCGAGACGGAGTTCGGCGAAGACGCTCCGCATCAGCTCGTCCGTGCGCGCGCTGCCGGCCAGGGCGACCAGTTCGCGGTGGAAGTGGATGTTGGCGGTGGAGACACCCTTCCAGTCCGCCGCGCGGGCCGCCCGCTCGCCCTCCTCGACGGCGGCGGCGAGGCCGTCGACGGCGAACGGCGGCTGCCCCAGGTCGTGGACGACCGCGCATTCGACGAGGCGGCGGGTGCGGTAGATGTCGGCGACGTCCTCGACCGTGAGGACCCGGACGAAGACGCCCCGGTTGAGCCGGTGGACGAGCAGCCGCTCGTGGGTGAGCAGCCGGAACGCCTCGCGCAGGGTGTTGCGGGACACGCCGAGGGCTCCGCCGATGCTGTCCTCGGACAGCCGGGTGCCGGGCGGGAAGAAGCCCTCGGCGATCCGGGTGCGCAGGATGTCCGCCACCCGTTCCGCCGTGCTGGTACGCCCGAGCAGCGCCCGGTCGTCCGCCAGTTCGTCGATGTCGCCCACTGCGCTTCGTTCCCTCCGTCGTCCGCGGCCGAGTCAATCGCAGGTGCCTCGCGGAAACAAGAACGTGACGACATACCTCTTGTCGGATCGTTCAACGATCCTCTACGTTGTCGACACCGCACGGTCCTTCGGTACGTCTCTCAGGCACGCTCCTCCCCCTCTGCGAGGTGCACATGAGCACGACACAGACCCAGCAGCAGACCCAGGGCGAACGGCCCGACGACACGGGCGCGTTCGCCTGGCTGCGGGCCCTCGGGCCGCGCGGCCGCCGCGCCTTCGGCGGCGCGTTCGGCGGATACGCCCTGGATTCCTACGACTTCTTCACCCTGCCGCTCTCGATGGTGGCCATCGCCGCCTACTTCAGTCTCGACAAGGGCCAGACCGGCCTGCTGACCACGGTCACCCTGGTCGTCTCGGCGATCGGCGGCGCGCTGGCCGGCATCCTCGCCGACCGCATCGGCCGGGTGAAGGCGCTGATGATCACGGTCATCACCTACGCGCTCTTCACCGTGCTGTGCGGCTTCGCGCCCAACTACGAGACCCTGCTGGTCTTCCGGGCTCTCCAGGGCCTCGGATTCGGCGGCGAGTGGGCCGTCGGCGCGATCCTGGTCGCCGAGTACGCCTCCGCCAAGCACCGGGGCCGTACCCTCGGCGGCATCCAGAGCGCCTGGGCGGCCGGCTGGGGGCTCGCGGTGATCGTCTACACCCTGGTCTTCCAGTTCGTCGACGCCGACACCGCGTGGCGGGTCATGTTCTGGACGGGCGCCCTGCCGGCGCTCCTCGTGGTCTACGTCCGGCGGAACGTCGAGGACGCGCCGCAGGCCGCCGAGGTCCGGCGCACCTCCGCCGAACGCGGCTCGTTCACCAGCATCTTCAAGGGGCCGCTGCTGCGCACGACGCTCTACGCGGTGCTCCTGTCGACCGGCGTGCAGGGCGGCTACTACACCCTCGCCACCTGGGTCCCGACCTTCCTGAAGACGGAACGCGGACTCACGGTGGTCGGCACCGGCGGCTATCTGACCTTCCTGATCTCCGGGGCGTTCATCGGCTATCTGACCGGGGGCTACCTCACGGACCGGCTCGGCCGGAAGAAGAACATCGCCCTCTTCGCCGCGCTGTCCGCGCTCTCCGTCCTCGCCTACACGAACATCCCCTCCGGGGCGAACACGCTCCTCCTCGTCCTCGGTTTCCCCCTCGGCTTCTGCATGTCGGCCATCTTCAGCGGCTTCGGATCCTTCCTCGCGGAGCTGTACCCGACGGCGGTACGGGGCACGGGGCAGGGCTTCACGTACAACACCGGGCGCGCGGTGGGCGCCGTCTTCCCCACGCTGGTGGGCTTCCTCGCCGAGAGCTGGGGCGTCGGTGGCGCGCTGGTCTTCGGGGCGATCGGTTACGGCCTGGCGGTGCTCGCGCTCCTCGGACTTCCGGAGACCCGCGGAAAGGAACTGGTATGACCTCCCCGACCGTTCTCGACCCACGGGCGGCACGCGCGCGTGCCCGAGCCGGATCCACCGCCCCGACGGCCGGCTGGGCTCCGGGCCACGCCCAGGCCAACCTCATCTCGGTGCCCGCGGAGTGGGCGTACGACGTGCTGCTGTTCTGCACGCGCAACCCCAAGCCCTGCCCCGTCCTCGACGTCACCGACGCCGGGTCGTGGACCACGGAGCTCGCTCCCGGCGCCGACCTCCGGACGGACATCCCGCGCTACCGCGTGTGGGAGCACGGGCGACTCGTCGACGAACCGACCGAGGTGACGCCGTACTGGCGCGGCGACCTGGTCTCGTTCCTCATCGGCTGCAGCTTCACCTTCGAGGGCCTGCTCGCGGAGGCCGGAGTTCCGCTGCGCCATGTCGACCAGGGCCGGAACGTGTCCATGTACGTCACCGACCGGGCGTGCCGGCCCGCCGGGCGGCTGCACGGGCCGATGGTGGTCTCGATGCGCCCCGTACCGGCGGACCTCGTCCCCACGGCGCGGCGGCTCAGCGGACTGCTGCCCGCCGTGCACGGGGCGCCCGTGCACGTGGGGGACCCGGCGGCGCTGGGCATCGGCGACCTGGGCCGCCCCGACTTCGGGGACGCGGTCGTGGCGGAGCCCGGGGACGTACCGGTCTTCTGGGCGTGCGGGGTCACCCCGCAGGCCGCCGTGATGGCGTCGCGCCCGCCGTTCGCGATCACCCACGCGCCGGGGCGGATGCTCGTCACCGATGTGCGCGACGTCGAGTACCGCGTCGCGGCCTGACCCGCACCGCCGCACCACGGCACGTCCGCACCACGGCACATCCGCACCACCGCACATCCGCACCACCGCACGTCCGCACCACCGCACGTCCCGGGAAGGAAGGAACCGTCACCATGACCTGGGCCTCGATCGATCTCAACGCCGACCTCGGAGAGGGCTTCGGCCGCTGGACGCTGACCGACGACGAGGAGCTGCTCTCCGTGGTCACCAGCGCCAACGTGGCCTGCGGCTTTCACGCAGGGGACGCGGTCACCATGCGGCGCGTCTGCGAGCTGGCGGCCGCGAGAGGTGTACGGATCGGGGCTCAGGTCTCGTACCGGGACCTGGCCGGCTTCGGCCGGCGCTCCATGGACGTGCCGGCCGACGAGCTGGCGGCCGAGGTCGCGTACCAGATCGGCGCGCTCGGCGTCTTCGCCCGGGCCGCCGGCTCGGCGGTCTCGTACGTCAAGCCGCACGGCGCCCTGTACAACCGGGTGGTCCGCGACGAGGAGCAGGCCGCCGCCGTCGTGGACGGGGTGCTCCTCGCGGGCGGCGGGCTCCCCGTGCTCGGCCTTCCGGGCTCTCGGCTCCACGAGGCCGCCGAGAAGGCGGGGCTGCCCGTCGTCGCCGAGGCGTTCGGCGACCGGGCGTACAAGGCGGACGGCTCCCTGCTGCCACGGGGGCAGGAGGGGGCCGTCGTCACCGATCCGGCGGAGGTCGTCGAACGGTCGGTGTCCATGGCCCGCTTCGGGGTCGTGACCGCGCACTGCGGGCGGTCCGTCGCCGTACGGCCGCGGTCGCTCTGCCTGCACGGCGACACCCCGGGCGCGGTCGGCCTCGCCCGTCGGGTCCGCGCCCGGCTGGAGGCGAGCGGTGTGAGCGTGGAGGCGTTCGTATGAAGGCGCGGCGGGTGTTCCGGGTGGGCGAGCGGGCGCTGCTCGTCGAGCTGACGAGCGGGAGCGAGACGGAGGCGTTCCACGCCGAGCTGCTGCGCCGGCGGGCGGGCGGTGCGCTGCCCTCCGTACGGGAGATCGTGCCGGCGGCGCGGACGGTGCTGCTCGACGGGGTCGACGCGCCCGACCTGCTGGCCGGGCAGCTGCGGGAATGGTCGATTCCGCCCCTCCACGCGCGCGTGGAGCGGGCCGTCGAGGTGCCGGTCCGCTACGACGGTCCTGATCTGGCCGAGGTCGCCGCGCGGTGGGGGGTGTCCGTGGAGACGGCGGTCCGGATCCACTCGGGCACCGAGTTCCGGGTCGCCTTCTGCGGGTTCGCGCCGGGCTTCGGCTATCTGACCGGGCTCGGCGAGCAGTACCAGGTGCCCCGCAGGGCCACCCCGCGCACGGCCGTCCCGGCAGGGTCGGTGGCGCTGGCGGGGCCGTACACGGGCGTGTACCCGCGCTCGTCACCCGGCGGCTGGCAGCTGATCGGTTCCACGGACGCGGTGCTGTGGGACGCGGGCCGTGAGCCCGCCGCGCTGCTGACGCCCGGCTCGCGGGTGCGTTTCGTGGTGGAGAGCGCGGGGAGCCGGTGACCGATCGTGCTGTCGCCGTCGTCCGGGCCGGGGCGCTGACGACCGTGCAGGACCTGGGGCGGACCGGACACGCGCATCTGGGCGTGCCCCGCTCCGGGGCGCTGGACCCGGGGGCGGCGCGGCTCGTGAACCGACTGGTCGGCAATCCGGAGGGCGCGGCCGTCCTGGAGACCACGGTCAACGGGTGCGCGGTGCGGCCCCGGTGCGCGGTGACCGTCGCGGTGGGCGGCGCGCCGTGCCCGGTCTCCGTCGACGGGCGCGCGGTCGCCTGGGGCACGGCGGTACGGGTCCCGGCCGGGGCGCTCCTCGAGGTCGGCGCGGCGGTGCGCGGCCTGCGCGCGTACGTGGGGTTCGGCGGCGGGATCGCCGTCGATCCCGTCCTCGGCAGCCGCTCCACCGACCTGCTGTCCGGGCTCGGCCCGGCGCCGTTGGCCGACGGGGCCGTGCTCCCGCTGGGCGTGGAATCGGGCGTACGGGTGCCGGTCGACGCTCCGCCCTGGCCGGGCCCGCCGGACGAACTCGTCCTGCGGGTCCGGCTCGGGCCGCGGCACGACTGGTTCACGAGTGCGGCGCTCCACACCCTCGCCACGCGCGCGTACCGCGTCTCCCCGTCGAGCAACCGGATCGGTCTGCGCACCGAGGGCCCGCCCCTGGAGCGGGCCCTCACCGGCGAACTCCCCAGCGAGGGCATGGTCCTGGGCGCGCTCCAGGTGCCGCCGGACGGCCGGCCGGTGGTCTTCCTCGCGGACCATCCGACGACCGGCGGCTATCCGGTGGTGGCGGTGGTGCGGGAGTCCGACCTGGCGGCGGCGGCGCAGGCGGTGCCGGGGACCGCGGTGCGATTCGTGCCGCTGGGCTAGACCGTGTGCGGACCCCGGGCGGGGCCGTAGCCTCCCCCGCCCGGGGTCCGCAGGACCAGGACGTCGTCCGGGCCCACCTCGGTCGTGTCGACGCCGCCGAGGTGCTCGACGGTGCCGTCGGCGCGTTCGACCAGGTTCTCCCCCAGGACCCCGGGCCGCCCGCCGGCCATGCCGTAGGGCGGCACCCTGCGGTGGCCGGTCAGCAGCGTCACGGTCATCGGTTCCAGGAAGCGGATGCGGCGTTCGACGCCGTTGCCGCCGTGCCATCGGCCGGCCCCACCGCTGTCCCGGCGTACGGCGAAGGAGTCCACCCGGACCGGGTGGCGCCACTCCAGGATCTCGGGGTCGGTGAGCCGGGAGTTGGTCATGTGGGTCTGCACGGCGTCGGCCCCGTCGAAGCCGTTCCCCGCGCCCGAGCCGCTGGCGACCGTCTCGTAGTACTGCACGCGCGCGTTGCCGAAGGTCACGTTGTTCATCGTGCCCGAGCCCTCGGCCTGGACGCCGAGGGCCGCGTACAGGGCGCCGGTGACCGCCTGGGAGGTCTCCACGTTGCCGGCGACCGTGGCGGCCGGATAGGTGGGGGCGAGCATGGAGCCGGGCGGCACGCGCACCTCCAGGGGTTCCAGGCAACCGCTGTTGAGGGGGATGTCGTCGTCGACGAGGGTGCGGAAGACGTACAGGACGGCGGCCGTCACGACGGAGGTCGGCGCGTTGGCGTTGCCCGGCTGCTGGGGGGACGTTCCGGCGAAGTCGAGGACCGCGGAACGCCGTTCGTGGTCGACGCGGACCGCCACCTGGACGATCGCGCCGCCGTCGGTCTCGTAGCGGTACGAGCCGTCCCTGAGCCCGGCCACGATCCGCCGCACGGACTCCTCCGCGTTGGCGCGCACGTGCCGCATGTAGGCGTGGACGACATCGATGCCGAACTGTCGGACCATGGCGCGCAGTTCCTCGATGCCCTTCTCGTTGGCGGCGATCTGGGCGCGCAGGTCGGCGAGGTTGGTGGCCGGGTCGCGGGAGGGGTGGCGCGCTCCGGTCAGCAGGGCCCGCGTCTCGTCCTCCCGCAGCCGCCCGTCCCGTACGAGCAGCCAGTTGTCGAAGAGGACGCCCTCCTCGTGGACGGTCCGGCTGAACGCCGGCATGGAGCCGGGGGTGATGCCGCCGATCTCGGCGTGATGCCCGCGCGAGGCGACGAGGAACAGCAGGTCGGCGCCGGCGTCGTCGAAGACCGGTGTCACCACCGTGACGTCCGGGAGGTGGGTGCCGCCGTGGTAGGGGTCGTTGATCGCGTAGACGTCACCGGGTCGGAGGGAGTCCCCGCCGCGCCGCAGCACCTCCTTGATGGACTCGCCCATGGAACCGAGGTGGACGGGGATGTGCGGGGCGTTGGCGATGAGGTTGCCCTCGGCATCGAACAGGGCGCAGGAGAAGTCGAGTCGCTCCTTGATGTTGACGGAGTGGGCGGTGTTCTCCAGGCGGACGCCCATCTGCTCGGCGATCGACATGAAGAGGTTGTTGAAGACCTCCAGGAGGACCGGGTCGACGTCCGTGCCGACCGCGACCCGCGCGGGGCGGGGTCGTGCGCGGGTGAGGACGAGGTGTCCGCCGTCGCCCGCCGTGGCCTGCCAGCCGGGGTCGACGACGGTGGTGGCGTCGGCCTCGGCGAGGATCGCGGGGCCGGTGACGGTGTCGCCGGGACGAAGGTCCTCACGCCGGTACAGCGGGGTGTCGTTGGCGGGGGCGGGGGCGGGGGCGGGGCTGGGGCCGCTGCCGGGGCCGGTGACCGTGTCGCTGCCCGGGCCCGCGCCGTGCATCCGTACCGTCGCCCGGGGTGCGAGCGCGCCTTCGCGTGCACCCGCCTCGACGGCCACCGGACCGTGCGGCCCGGTGGTGCCCACGGCCTCCACGGAGACGGCCTCGACGACGAGCGGCTTGTCCATGGTGAAGGCATATCGCGCGCGGTGGAGGGCCGTGAACGCGCGCGTCATCTCCTCGGCGCCGGCGAGGTCGACCTGGAGGCTCGCGTCCGTGCCGGCGTAGCGCAGCAGCACGCGCGCGTGGGCGGTGATCGCGCCGTCGAGCAGTCCGTCGGCGCGCAGCTCTCCCCTGGTCCTCCCGGCGAGTTCGGTGCAGAGCTCCGTCACGCGCGCGTGCGTCCCGGGCGCGTCGAGCTCCGCCTCGACCGACTGCTCACGCATGGCGGTGGCGTCGGCGAGGCCGATGCCGTACGCGGAGAGCACGCCGGCCAGCGGCGGTACGAGGACGGTGTCCACGCCCAGGGCGTCGGCGACGGCACAGGCGTGCTGGCCGCCCGCGCCGCCGAAGCTGGTGAGGGCGTAGCGGGTGATGTCGTGGCCTCGCTGGACGGAGATCTTCTTGACGGCGTTGGCCATGTTGAGCACGGCGATCTCCAGGAAGCCGGCCGCGACCTCCTCGGGGGTGCGTCCGCCGCCGATCTCCTCGGCGAGGGCGGTGAACTTCTCGCGGACGACGGTGGCGTCGAGCGGCTGGTCGCCGTCCGGCCCGAAGACGGCCGGGAAGTGGTCGGGCTGGACGCGGCCGAGCATCAGATTGGCGTCCGTGACGGTGAGCGGTCCGCCGCGGCGGTAGCAGGCGGGGCCCGGAACGGCGCCCGCGGAGTCGGGGCCGACGCGGTAGCGCTGCCCGTCGTAGTGGAGGACGGAGCCGCCGCCCGCGGCGACGGTGTGGATGTTCATCATCGGGGCGCGCATCCGCACGCCGGCGACCTGTGTGCCCAGTTCACGTTCGAACGCGCCCGCGTAGTGCGACACATCGGTGGATGTGCCGCCCATGTCGAAGCCGATGACCCGGTCGAACCCCGCCTGTTCCGAGGTGCGGGCCATCCCGACGACACCGCCGGCCGGTCCGGACAGGACGGCGTCCTTGCCCCGGAAATGGGCGGCCTCGCGCAGGCCCCCGTTGGACTGCATGAACATCAGCCGGATTCCGGCGAGTTCGCGGGCCACCTCGTCGACGTACCGGCGCAGGATCGGGGAGAGGTAGGCGTCGACGACGGTGGTGTCGCCTCGGGGCACGAGCTTGATGAGCGGGCTGACCTCGTGGGAGCAGCTGACCTGGGTGAAGCCCAGCGCGCGGGCGCGGTCGCCGATCCGGGTCTCGTGGGCGGGGTGCCGGTAGCCGTGCAGGAGGACGACCGCCGCGGAGCGGTAGCCGTCGCGGTGGGCCGCCCGCAGCTCCTCGGCGACGGCGTCCTCGTCGAGCGGCCTGACGACGCGGCCGTGGGCGTCGACCCGCTCGGGGACCTCGATCACTCGTTCGTAGACGGCCTCGGGGAGCACGATGTGGCGGTCGAAGAGCCGGGGACGGTTCTGGTAGGCGATGCGCAGGGCGTCGCGGAAGCCCTCGGTGACGAGGAGGACGGTCGGCTCGCCGCGCCGCTCCAGGAGGGCGTTGGTGGCGACGGTGGTGCCCATCTTGACGACGTCGATCCGGTCGGCGGGGACCGGCTCGTCGGCACCGAGCCCGAGGAGGAGGCGTATCCCCGCGACGGCGGCGTCGTGGGGGCGGGCCGGGTCGTGCGAGAGGAGCTTGCGGGTGACGAGCCGCCCGTCGGGCCGCCGGCCCACGATGTCGGTGAAGGTTCCGCCGCGGTCGATCCAGAACTCCCAGCGCCCGGTCATTCCCCCATTGTGGCCACCGGAGCCTCCAGCGACACCGCCGCGAGGGCGGCGGCCAGGGCGTGTTCGGCCCGCCGGTCGAGCCGGGCACCGGTGCCGCCCGCCCAGTGGCGCAGCTCGGCGGTCGCCAGGTGCAGCAGCTGCGGCAACAGGTCGTGGCAGCGCCGGGCGACCCAGCCGGTCCCTGCGGCGGCGAGCCACCGCAGCGCCTCCGTACGGGTCGGCGGGGGCTGCTCGGGTTCGGGAGTGGGAGCCGTGCCGTGGGCGAGGCCTCGGGCGGTCAGGAGCGCGTGGAATCGTGTGGCGACGGCTCGGTGGCCGCGCTCGCCGGGGTGGAGCCGGTCGGCGCTCCACAGGGACCGGTCGTCGGTCCAGAGCGGGTCGGTGAGGTGGAGACCCCGCCACACCTCTCGCCACGGGGCGCCACGCGCCCGCCCCGCCCCCCCGGTGGCGCGGGGCGGGGCAGCTTCGCTCAGACCTGAAGGTCCGGCCCTATGCGGTTGCGGACCGCCGTCTGGACCTCGGCCTCCTCGGCCGGGTCGGCCGCCAGGCGGCGCAGTCGCTCCGCGACCCGTACGTCACCGGTCTCGGCGTGCAACGCCGCGACCTCGCGCGTGGTCTCCTCGCAGTCCCAGAGGCATTCGACGGCGAAACCCGTCGGAAAAGTCGGGTCGGTGGCCGCGAGGGCGCGGGCCGTGCGGCCGCGCAGTTGGGAGGAGGCCGTCTCTCGGTAGACGTGGCGCAGCACAGGGGCGGCGCAGGCGATGCCGAGGCGGCCGGCGCCGTCGACGAGCGTGTACAGAGCGGTCGCGTCCGGGCCTTCGGCCCGGACCGTCTCACGCAGGGCGCCGAGCACGAGCATGGCGTCCTGGGCGCCGCCCCGGGAGGCGAGGACGCCCGCGGCGGCAGCGCCGAGCGCGTCGGGCCGGTGGACCCAGCCGCGGGCCCGGTCGACGGCGGCCTCGCCGCACATGCGCTCGAACGCGGCGACGGCGGCCTCGGCGACGGTACGGGAGCCGCTGCCGGCGGCTGCCTCGACGAGGTCGAGCACGACGGGGTCGCGCGATTCGGCGAGGTAGTGCAGGGCGGCACAGCGCGCCCCGTCGGGTCCGCTGCGGGCGGCCTCGACGATGACGGGCCGGTCCTCGGGTCCGGCGACGGCGGTCAGGCAGCGGGCGGCGGGCCCGTGCAGCACGGCGCCGCGCTCCAGACCCTCCTGGGCCCAGTCGAAGACCGCCTGGACGCTCCAGCCGGGCCGGGGCCCGCTCGGTCGCATCTGGCGCTGCCAGCGGTCGAAGGAGCCCTGTTCCTGGGCGGCCCTGACGCGGGCACCGACGGCGTCCCGCTGGTCCTCGGCCCACAGCCGCCACGGCCGGGGCTCGAAGGCGTCCCGTACGGTGCTCGCCAGCTCGGCGTCGCCCTCCGGGGTGGCCGGGAATCGGGCGAGGACCGGGACGGCGAGCGCGCGCAGTCCTGCGTCGTCGTCGCGCAGGGCGAGCTCGTCGAGCGCCCACGCCCAGTTGGTGCCGGTCGCGGCGTACCGCCGGAGCAGTACCAGGGCGTCCTGGCGGCCGTAGGAGGCGAGGTGCCCCAGGACGGCGAGCGCGAGCCCGGTCCTGTTCTCCTCGGTGTCGAAGTGGTCCTCGGCCCCGAAGAGGTGGGTCTCGATCTCGGTGAGCCCGCCGTGCAGATCGAGGTACAGGCGTGCGTAGTAGAGGGAGCGGTTCTCGACCTGCCAGTCCTGGCGGGGGTCGTGGAGAACGCAGTGGTTGAGGGCCGCGAGGGCCTCGGCGCGTGGCGCGGCGAGTGCGTGCAGGGTGCCGTCGCCGCGGCCCCTCTGCAACAGGCCGAGCAGGGTGCCGCTCGGCGCTATGACTGGTTCGAACATGGAAGATGCCTCACATCAAGCTGTCGACACGACCGGGGAGTACCGGGGAGTGGTGATCGCCTAGGCCGCGCAGCAACATGGAGGGCCGCCCGTCGTCCTTCGCTTGGTGTTGACCATCTTCCTCTGCCTCTCGTCGGTGACCCCTTGCGGGCCCGACGTCATGATGACCCAGCCATTTCGCCACCGCGACCACATTTACGACACCGCTCTCACCTGGGGTTCAGTGCCCGTTCACCTGGATCTTCACCGGGTGCCGAACAGCTCCAGGAGTTCTGCCTTCCCAAACATCCGAGCAGTATCCACGGCAGACGGAGTCCCCGCTTCCGGATTTGCGCCGCCGGCGAGCAGCGCGCGGACGATGGCGTCCTCGCCCTTGAAGACCGCGCCGGCGAGCGGGGTCTGACCGCGGTCGTTGGCGCGGTCCGCGTCGGCGCCCCGGGCCAGCAGGGCGGCGACCGCCTCCGCGTGCCCGTGGTAGGCGGCGAGCATGACGAGGGAGTCGCCCTTGTCGTTGGTCAGGTTGGCCGGCACGCCGGCGTCGACGTATGCGGCCAGCGTCTCGGCGTCCCCTGTACGCGCGAGGTCGAAGACCTTGCTCGCCAGCTCGATGACCTCGGGGTCCGGAGTCTCGCTCATCGGACGTGTCCGCCTTTCCGTTCCATCGCGCACGTGACGTATGCCTCGTGCACGCGACCTGTACGTCGTGCCTGTGACCTGCGCACGGCAGCCGAGGCCGTACGAGTGAATCGACAGGGTACTGCCCGTCCCGCGACATGACGGGGCGCGTCCACGGCAAAGATCACCTAGCGCGCTCCGCGCATTTCGCCACTCGGACAAGCCCCCCACATCCGCCAGTCAAGTGAAATCGCCCGTCTTTCACCCTATTGCACCTTTAATCGCATAGATACTTCCTGTGAACCTGGAAGGACTCATGGTGACTGTCCCCTCAACCAGGAGAACTCCTCATGATCATGTCCATCTCCATGGTCGTCCTGCTCGGCATCATCTCCTTCCTGTTCTTCAAGAAGGACGGGATGAAGGCCTCCCACGCCCTCGTCAGCGCGCTGTTCGGCTTCTACCTCGCCGGCACCGCCATCGCCCCGAGCATCACCGCGGGCGGCCAGAGCCTCGCCAGCCTTCTGGGCGGGATCAAGTTCTGACGCTCTTCAGCCCCTTCCACAACTTCAGGAGTACGACGTGGCCCGGCGACCACTCCCCCGCATTCTGAGCAGCGGCAGCGACCGGATCGCTCGCAGTCGAGAGATCGCGCGCACGGCCGCCGACAGCGCCACCGATGTGCTCCATCCGCTGATCACCATCACGCGTGGTCTGCGGAAGCTGGCCGCGACCGCGCGCGCCAGGTGGGCCGCGACACCCAAGGAGCGGCGCGGTCCCACGCTGTTCCTGGTCGCGGCCTGCGTCCTCGTCGTCGCCCTCGTCCCGTACGGCCCGCTGCTGGCCATGGTCGCGGTGATGGGCGCGGCAGCGTGGAAGGGGCGGGAGCGCCCGGTCGCGAGGACCGGGCCCGACGACGCCGAGATCGAGCGGCTCAAGGGCCTCTACGAGGCGCTGGTGCCGTATTTCTCCGTCCCCGAGGACCCGGCCCCGCTCTTCGCCCACGGCGGCGACTGGAGCGGCGCGTTCGGGGACCACGCCTTCGACGACAGCGGGCGGCTCACCCGCCTGCGCATCACGTACCCCGCGTACTTCACCGACGGGGAGGCGGCCTCCCGCGCCCGGATCGAGCAGTTGCTGCACGCCAAGTCCGGTCGCGGCCGCGAGTACCTCTTCGACTGGGACGAGGAGGCCAACCAGCTCGTCATGACCGTGCTGCCCGCCCTCCCGACGACGATCGCCGCGCAGCGCTTCGTCACCGTGCCGGGTGAGACGGTCCTCGGCTTCACCGACGCCGACGCCGTGCAGCGGACGGTGCCGGTCCAGGCCGCCGACGGGGCGGAGGACGCGCCTCCGGTGGTCTGGCGCACCGGTCCGCGCTCGACGGAGCCGCATCTGCTCGCCGTAGGCCAGCCCGGCAGCGGCACGACCTCCCTCCTGCGCTCCATCGCGCTGCAGGCCCTGCCGCACGGCGACGTGCTGATCGTCGAGGGCAGCGGCACGGGCGAGTACGCCTGTCTGACCGGCCGCGCCGGCGTGCTGGCCGTCGAGTGCGGCCTCACGGGGGCACTGGCGAGCCTGGAGTGGGCGGCGCACGAGACCGAGCGGCGGCTGATCGCCGCGAACCGGGCCCGTCAGGCGGGCCGTCCCGCGCCCGACGACACCAGGCGCCCGCTGTGGATCCTGCTCGACCGGCCGAGCGTCCTCGGCCACCTGGCGGCGGCGGCCGGCCGTCCCGACCCCCAGGACCTCCTGCAGGTGCCGCTGCGGCACGGCAGGGCCGCGCAGGTCACGGTGGTGGTGGCGGAGCAGTTCGACAGCGTGGACGCGCTGAGCGAGACGGTACGGACGCACACCCGCGCCCGGGTCGTGCTGGGCCCGGCCTCCTCGGAGCAGATCGCGTCGGTGCTGGGCGTCGGGCCGCACACCACTCCGGTGCCGGTCGTCCCGCCCGGCCGTGGCTACGCCCGGCTCGGTACCGGCCAGGTGCTTCGCCTGCAGGTGCCGGCGACGCCCGATCCGTACGACGACGCGACGAGCGAGGCGCACCGTCAGGCCGTCCTGGCGCTGCTGCCGGAGCGGCAGACCGCCACGGCGACTGCGGTGGAGCCGGCCCCCGGCTCGGCCCCGGACCCCGGCCCCGGCCCGGCAACGGTGCCGGTTCCGGTCACGGACCTCGTCTCCGGCCGCGCCGCGGTGGCACACCCCGCCCCCGCCCCCGAAGCGGGTCACGGACCGCCCCCACGCCACACCCCGGTCCCAGCGGAGGGCTGACCACCCACGTGCCCACCCCCTCCGTGTGGGCATTCGTCCCGCATGGGGGTCCCCCCAGGGCGAAGCCCTAGGGGGAGGGACGGGTGGGTACACGGGACGGCGCCTTTGCGGGCGCGTTCCGCTCGTGGGTCCCCGCACCCCGGGGCCGTTACGCGTGCAGGGCCCTCGGGGTGGGCGTGGGTGCTCGGGGCGGAGGCGCCCGCAAGGGCGCCGTCCGTTGTGCCCACCCTCCCCCAGACTCCGTCCGGGGGGACCCCCATCGCCCCAGCGGAACGAATGCCCACAACAGGGGGGAGGAACGGGGGCGGGTGCCCACACCGGGGGGCAGGCGGGTGGTCTGTCCTGCGGGACGTCAGCCGACGCGGCGGGGACGTCCTACGCCACGAACGCCCGTGAGGGCTCCACGCCCGCCCCCGCGCCCGATTCCACCAGGCGGGCCGCCGCCGCCAGGCGCGCCGCCGCCTCCTCCGCGACCGGGCCGCCCACCGTGAACGGCAGCCGGACGTACCCCTCGAAGGCGCCGTCCACGCCGAATCGCGGTCCCGACGGCACCCGTACGCCCACCCGCTCGCCGACCTCGGCGATCCGCGAGCCGGAGAGGCCGCCCGTGCGGACCCAGAGCGTCAGGCCCCCGCGCGGGACCTCGAACTCCCACTCCGGGAGCTCGGCCCGTACCGCCGCGACCAGCGCGTCGCGGTTCTCCCGCGCCTGGGTACGGCGGATGGTGACGGCCTGCTCCCAGCCGCCGGTGTTCATCAGCCAGTTGACGCCGAGCTGCTCCAGGACGGGGGTGCCCAGGTCCGCGTAGGCCCGCGCCGCCACCAGCGAGCGGATCACGTCGGGCGCGGCCCGCACCCAGCCGATCCGCATGCCCGCCCAGAACGCCTTGCTCGCCGAGCCGACCGTCAGCACCGTCGCACCCGCCGGGTCGAAGGCGCAGACGGGCCGCGGCATCTCCAGGTCGTCCTCCAGGTACAGCTCGGACATCGTCTCGTCGACGACGAGGACCGTGCCGGCCGAGCGGGCCGCGTCGACGAGCTGCCGCCGCTGGTCGTCGTCGGCCAGGGCGCCCGTCGGGTTGTGGAAGTCGGCGACGACGTACGCGAGCCGCGGCGCCGCATCCCGCATCACCTGCCGCCAACGGCCCAGGTCCCAGCCGGTCAGCCCGTCGGCCATCGCGACGGGCACGAGCCGGGCGCCCGCCGACCGCATGAGCTGGAGGATGTTGGCGTACGACGGCGACTCGACGGCGATCCGCTCGCCGCGCCCGGCGAAGAGATGGCAGATCGCGTCGATGGCACCCATCGCGCCGGTGGTGACCATGATCTGTTCGGGCATCGTCGGGATGCCCCGCTCGGTGTACCGGTCGGCGAGTGTCTGCCGCAGCGCGGGCAGGCCGGCCGGGTAGTCCCCGTGCGTGTGGGCGTACGGCGGCAGCTCCTCCAGGGCGCCCTGGACGCTCCGGGTCAGCCACGGCTCGGGCGCGGGCAGCGCCGCGCAGCCGAGGTCGATCATCGAGCCGAGCGACTCCGGCGGCAGGGGTTCGAGCCCGCGCGCGGGCAGCGGGTTCCCGGCCGGTACGGCGGTCCAGCTGCCGGCCCCGCGGCGGGACTCCAGGAAGCCCTCCGCGCGCAGCGCCTCGTACGCCGCCGCCACCGTCGTACGGCTGACGGTGAGCGCCACGGCGAGCTCCCGCTCGGCGGGCAGCCGGGCCGCCACGGGCACGCGGCCCTCCAGGACCAGGAGACGGATGCCGTCGGCCAGCGCGCGGTAGGCGGGCGGCTTGCGCGTGCCGGGTCCGGCGGGGCGCGGCTGCTGCGCCTGAAGCTGCCGGGCCAGCTGGGCAGGCCCGACGGCCGAGGTCCACTGAGCCATGTAAGTCAGTCCGCCTTCATCGAATTGGCCATGGTTGGCATACGTTCCCCCGCCACAGAGTGTCATGAGTCAGTCCACTCCCACCACACACAGGGGGCATCACCTTGTCCATCGCCTCCGGCCTCCGCGGCCGGCTCACCGGTCGTCATCTGAGCCGTCGGCTCGCGCAGCTGTATGTCGGACTGGCGCTGTACGGGATCAGCTCGGCGCTGCTGGTGCGCGGCGGGCTCGGGCTGGAGCCGTGGGGCGTCCTCCACCAGGGTCTCGCCGAGCGGACGGGGCTGACCATCGGCGTCGTCTCCATCGTCGTGGGGGCGGCGGTGCTGCTCCTGTGGATCCCGATCCGGCAGAAGCCGGGTCTGGGCACGGTCTCGAACGTCTTCGTCATCGGTGTGGCGATGGACGGCACCCTGGCGCTGGTGCCGGACGTCCACGGCCTGCCCGCGCGGATCGTCCTGCTGGTCCTCGGCATCGTCGTCAACGGCGCGGCGACCGGCCTCTACATCGCCGCCCGGTTCGGCCCCGGCCCGCGCGACGGTCTGATGACCGGACTGCACCGGCTCACGGGCGGCTCGATCCGCCTGGTCCGCACGGCCATCGAGGTCGCGGTGGTCGCCACCGGCTTCCTCCTCGGCGGTTCGGTCGGCGTCGGCACGGTCCTGTACGCGCTGAGCATCGGTCCGCTCGCGCAGTTCTTCCTGCGCCGCTTCGCCATCCCCGAGCAGGACGTGCGCAGCACCGTGGTCGCCTCGGGGACACCGGAGCAGGCGATACTGCGGCGGTGACTCGCGTACGCCACCCCTACCTCGACCACCCGTCCCCCCTTCCGTTCGCCCATCGCGGTGGCACGGCGGACGGCCTGGAGAACACCGCGGCCGCTTTCCGTCAGGCCTCGGCGGCCGGTTACCGCTATTTCGAGACCGATGTGCACACCACGGCGGACGGGGCGCTGGTCGCCTTCCACGACGCGACGCTCGACCGGGTCACGGACGCCACCGGCCGCATCCGTGACCTCCCGTGGGACGCCGTCCGCGAGGCGCGCGTGGCGGGCAAGGAGCCGCTGCCGCTCTTCGAGGAGCTCCTGGAGGAGTTCCCCGAGGCGCGCTGGAACGTGGACCTGAAGGCCGAGTCGTCCCTGGTGCCGCTGGTCGACCTGATCCGCAGGACCGGGGCGTGGGACCGGATCTGCGTGGGTTCCTTCACCGAGGGCCGGGTGGCCCGGGCGCAGCGCCTGGCGGGAGCGCGGCTGGCGACCTCGTACGGCGTGAAGGGGGTCCTCGGCCTGCGGCTGCGCTCGTGGGGCATCCCGGCGGCGCTGCGCGTGGGCGCGGTCGCCGCGCAGGTCCCGGAGAGCCAGGGCGGCATCCCGGTGGTGGACCGCCGTTTCGTCCGTGAGGCCCATGCCCGCGGTCTGCAGGTGCACGTGTGGACCGTCAACGATCCGGAGCGGATGAACGCCCTCCTGGACCTGGGGGTGGATGGCATCATGACCGATCATCTGGAGGCGCTGCGCGCAGTGCTGACCGCCCGGGGCGCGTGGGTCTGACGCGCGTCCCACCACGGGGACGAACGAGGGGGCCGGGGCCGTGACTGCCGACACCACCGAGCCGGAGGGGCACACCGCCGATCCGGCCGACCGCAGGCGCGAGCAACGCGGCTGGTACTTCTACGACTTCGCCTGCTCGGTGTACTCGACGAGCGTGCTGACGGTGTTCCTCGGGCCCTACCTGACGTCGGTCGCCAAGGCGGCGGCGGACGCGGAGGGGTTCGTCCACCCGCTGGGGATCCCGGTCCGCGCGGGCTCGCTCTTCGCCTACTCCGTCTCGATCTCGATCGTGGTGGCGGTGCTCGTGATGCCGCTGGTGGGCGCGGCGGCGGACCGTACGGGCCGCAAGAAGCCGCTGCTCGCCGTCTCCGCGTACACCGGCGCCGCCGCGACGGCGGGCATGTTCTTCCTGGGCGGTGACCGGTATCTGCTCGGGGCGTTCCTGCTCATCGTGGCGAACGCCTCGCTTGCGGTCTCGATGGTGCTCTACAACGCGTATCTGCCGCAGATCGCCGAGCCCGACGAGCGGGACGCGGTCTCCTCGCGCGGCTGGGCCTTCGGTTACACCTCCGGCGCCCTCGTCCTGGTCATGAACCTGGTCCTGTACTCAGGACACGAGTCCTTCGGGCTCTCGGAGGGCGCGGCGGTGCGGATCTGCCTGGCCTCGGCGGGGCTGTGGTGGGGCGCTTTCACGCTCGTACCGCTGCGGCGGCTGCGCGACCGCCGGGTGCGGCCGCACGGGGAGGGTGTGGTCGGCAGCGGCTGGCGGCAGCTGCGGGAGACCCTGCGGGACATGCGGCGCCATCCGCTGACGCTCTCCTTCCTGCTGGCGTATCTCGTCTACAACGACGGGGTGCAGACGGTGATCTCGCAGGCGTCGATCTACGGCTCGGAGGAGCTGGGCCTGGAGCAGACGACGCTGATCACGGCGGTGCTGCTGGTCCAGGTCCTCGCGGTCGTCGGGGCGCTCGGCATGGGCCGGATGGCGCGTACGTACGGCGCCAAGCGGACGATCCTGGCGTCCCTGGCCGTCTGGACGCTGATCCTGGCCGCCGGGTACTTCCTGCCGGCCGACGCGCCGGTGGCGTTCTTCTGTCTCGCGGCGGCGATCGGTCTCGTCCTCGGCGGGAGCCAGGCGTTGTCCCGCTCGCTCTTCTCCCATCTGGTGCCGCGCGGCAAGGAGGCGGAGTACTTCTCGGCGTACGAGATGAGCGACCGGGGCCTGAGCTGGCTTGGGCCACTCGTGTTCGGTCTCGCGTATCAGCTGACCGGGAGCTACCGGGATGCCATCATCTCTCTGGTGATCTTCTTCGCGGCCGGTTTCGTGCTGCTCGCGCGGGTACCGGTGCGGCGTGCCGTGGCCGCCGCGGGCAACCCGGTTCCGGAGCGAATTTAGACGCGGCAGTAAAAGGCCGGTAGTGTACGCCTTTGGCCTGCCAGGCGGACCGTTACTGCGTGCTGCTTTAGTGAAGACGCTGGGTGACATCTACTGTCAGATGTGACAAACCGGGCACTGGTGGGTAGAACAAGGGGCGGCACGACGGGCGACGCATGACCCGGAACGGGAATCTTTACCGCCGACCGGACGTTGACCGGATGACGACGACAGCGACACCTGTCCTGTGGGCGACAAGCCCGGGAGGCACGATTCATGAGTGAGCGAGCTCTTCGCGGCACGCGCCTCGTGGTGACCAGCTACGAGACCGACCGCGGCATCGATCTGGCCCCGCGCCAGGCCGTGGAGTACGCATGCGAGAAGGGCCATCGTTTTGAGATGCCCTTCTCGGTGGAAGCGGAAATTCCGCCGGAGTGGGAGTGCAAGGTCTGCGGCAGCCAGGCACTCCTGGTGGACGGGGACGGCCCCGAGGAGAAGAAGGGCAAGCCGGCGCGTACGCACTGGGACATGCTCATGGAGCGGCGCACCCGCGAGGAGCTGGAGGAGGTCCTGGCCGAGAGGCTGGCGGTCCTTCGTTCCGGCGCCATGAACATCGCCGTACATCCGCGAGACAGCCGCAAGTCCGCCTAGGCGGACGGCACGGCCGAAGCGACGCCGCGGGGCCCGGTACACCTTGGTGTACCGGGCCCCGCGGCGTTGTCGTCGTTCGCGGATCTACGGCGTCAGCGGATCTACGGCGTCAGGGGCGGGCGGGGGTCCTGGGGGCGCTGCGGCCCCTGGGGCGCGTCCTCGCGGATGACCTCGCCCTGGACGACCTTGCCGTCGGGGCGACGCATGCGAGCCTGCTGGAAGGCGTCCTGGAGACTGCCGGGAGGGGCCGCGTTCATCCGGCGCTCGGCGACTCGGTCCGCGTACCGGCCGAGGAAGGAGCGCACGGGAGGGACGAGCAGCAGCAGGCCGGCCGCGTCGGAGATCAGGCCGGGGATCATCAGCAGCAGACCGCCGAGCATCAGGAAGCCGTTGCGGTCGCCCGCGCCGGCCCGCTCGGCCGCCGTCGGCGCGACGCCGGCCTGCGCCGCCGCCTGGGCCTGCTGGAAGGTCTCAGTGAGGTTCTTGAAGGCGCGGCGTCCGGCCCGCTTGATCACCACGGTGCCGAGGACGGCGCCGCCGACCAGGAGGCCGAAGACCGTCAGTCCGCCGGCCGCGCCCGCCACGATCGTGAGCAGCCAGATCTCGAGGACCAGCCACACGGCGAGGGCCGGCGGGAGGAACGTACGCGCGCGGGAGCGCTTGGGGGCGGGGGGAGGCGGTGCGCCGTTGGTCATGCCCCCCAGTGTGCCTGGCGCGTCGCAGGAACGCCGTAAAGGGGAGACCGGGGCAGCGTGGGAAGGGATCAACCGGCGGACTTGCGGCCGAGCAGCTTGCCGACCTTGTTCGCACGGGCCGTCAGACCCCAGGCGGTGACCCGCCAGAGAGCCTCGACCAGGATGTCCCGGCTCATCTTGGAGTCACCGATCTCGCGCTCCACGAAGGTGATGGGGACCTCCACCACGTGGTAACCGGCGGCGACGGCGCGGCGGGCCAGGTCGACCTGGAAGCAGTAGCCGGCCGAGGCGACGTCCTCCAGGCCAAGGCCCTCCAGGGTCTCCTTGCGGAAGGCCCGGTAGCCGCCGGTGACGTCTCGGATCGGCACGTCGAGCAGGACGCGGGAGTAGAGGCTGCCGCCGCGGGAGATGAACTCGCGGGACTTGGGCCAGTTCACGATCCGGCCGCCCGGCACCCAGCGGGAGCCGAGCACCAGGTCGGCGCCCTTGAGGGCGGTCAGCAGCCGGGGCAGCTCCTCGGGCTGGTGGGAGCCGTCGGCGTCCATCTCGACGAGTACGCCGTAGCCGTTCTCGATGCCCCAGCGGAAGCCCGCGAGGTAGGCGGCGCCGAGCCCCTCCTTGCCCTTGCGGTGCAGCACGTGGACCTGGTCGTCCTCCGCCGCGATCTCGTCGGCGAACTTCCCCGTGCCGTCGGGGCTGTTGTCGTCGGCGACGAGGATGTCCGCCTCCGGTACGGCCGCCCGTACGCGCGAGACGATCGGCTTGATGTTCTCCGCCTCGTTGTAGGTCGGAATGATCACCAAGGCTCTGCCGAGCGGGCCGTAACGCCTCTGGCCACCGTCGTTCACTGCTGCCCCTTCGGATACATACGCGAACCCCCACCATAGCGAGCCCCGCTCGCGGCTCGGGCGCGGCGGGGCAGGTTGGGGGGTGGGCGCCGGTACGCACCGGCGTCGCGCATGACGTGCGGATCGGGGCCCGGCGCCCTTCGGGCCGACCTGGAACCCGCTGGCTGCGGGTCGACCGAGAGCCGTTGTCTACTGAACGTCCGGGCCCCACCCGGGTCGCACCCTCCGCCGGAGAAACCTTCCCTCGCCCCCGAGGCGCGGGCGCTGAACCTGGTTCCCGGTGATGGTGAGCCGGTGCGGCACACCATTCCTTGACCCAGCGGCGTTCGACGACTGCATGGAGGTAGAAACCGGTCGGACGTCCTGTGGTGGACGCGCCGAACCTACCGGCCGGTGGCCGCTCGCTGTCAACACCCGTTTGACCTGCGACGATGACCAATCCTTCCAGGTCAGCGGGGAGGATCCGCAGGTCGTGACCGAGCCGGTCGAGCATCCATCGGCCGTACGAAATGTCCCTACGTCACTCGTTCGGCCGTACGAAGACCGTTTGTCCGAACACCACCGTGCGCAGACAGACCGGGAGCTCGCGGCCGGGGGTCAGATCGGGCAGACCGGGCGTTCCGGAGCGCGGATCGGTCGACCAGCGGGCCACCCGGTCGTCGGGCGCCTGGACCACGAGCTCCTCGGCGCGCCAGATCGCGTAGTCGGCGGGGGCGCCGGGGACCAGCGTGCCGGCGTCGTCACGGCCGACGGCCCGCCAGCCGCCCCGGGTGTGGGCGGTGAAGGCGGCGCGGACGGAGATCCGGTGCTCGGGGGTGCGGTGGAAGGCGGCCGCGCGGACGGTGCCCCACGGGTCCAGCGGGGTGACCGGGCTGTCCGAGCCGAAGGCCAGCGGAACCCCGGAGCGGAGCAGGGCGGCGTACGGGTTGAGGGTGCGGGCCCGCTCGGAGCCGAGGCGCTCGGCGTACATCCCCTCCTCGCCGCCCCAGGCCGCGTCGAAGGCGGGCTGGACCGAGGCGGTGAGGCCGAGTTCGGCGAAGGCGGCGATGGTCTCGGGGGTGAGCATCTCGGCGTGCTCGACGCGGTGGCGGGCGGCGCGGATCCGGGCGAGGCCGACCTTCTCGGAGGCGGCCCGCAGGCCCTCGACCACGGCGGTGACGGCGGCGTCGCCGATGGCGTGGAAACCGGCCTGGAGACCGGCCTCGGTGCAGGCGACGACATGGGCGGCGACCGCGCCGGCGTCGAGGTGGGCGATGCCGGTGTGTGCGGCGTCGGCGTGGTCGGCGTACGCGTCGTGGAGGCAGGCGGTGTGCGAGCCGAGCGAGCCGTCGACGAAGAGGTCGCCGGCCGCGCCGACGGCGCCGAGCGCACGGGCCCGCTCGACGTCGAGGTCGGCCCAGTAGCCGACGACCCGCGGGCCGGCCTCCTCACGGGCGAGGTCGAGCAGTCCGGTGAAGTCGTCCTCGGAGGAGATCTCGGGTCCGCCGCACTCGTGGAGCGTGCCGATGCCGAGCGAGGCGGCGTGCGCGCGGGCCGCGCGCTGGGCCTCCGTGCGCTGCGCGGGCGAGAGGGCGGCATAGGCGGCGCGGCGGACGGCGTGGTGGGCGTCCGCGGTCAGCGGCTCGCCGTCGCGGAAGCCGGTCAGCTCGCGGATGCCGGGCACGAGGTCGAGCAGGGCGGTGGTGGCGACGGCGGAGTGGACGTCGATCCGGGTGAGGTAGAGCGGGCGGCCGCCGGTGAGCCCGTCCAGCTCGTCGCGGCGCGGGGGCCGGCGCTCGGGCCAGCGGGAGGCGTCCCAGCCGTGTCCGATCAGGATCCGGTCCTGGGGGCGGGCGGCGGCGTAGGCACGGATCTTCTCCGCCGCCTCGGCGAGCGAGGCGGCGGAGGACAGGTCGAGGCCGGTCAGCGCGAGACCGGTCGCCGTGGTGTGCACGTGCGCGTCGACGAACGCGGGGGTGACGAGCGCGCCTTCGAGGTCGATCACCTCGTCCACCCCGGAGGCGAAGGCGTCGGCGGCGCCCTCCGAGCCCACCCAGGCGACATGTCCTCGCTCCACCACCATGGCGGTGGCGAAGGGGTCGGCGGGGCTGTGGACTTCTCCACCGCGCAGCAGCACGGTGCGGTGCTCGTTCTCCGAGAGGGTCTCGCTCATGCGACCAGGCTAGATGCGGAGCGAGGCCCGGCCGAACGCCGGGCCCGCGGCGGGATCGACCGGGACGCTAGACGCGCGGCGGCCTGGCTTCGTACGGGGTCGACAGGACGACCGTCGTGCGGCTGGAGACGCCGGCCTGGGAGCGGATGCGGCTGAGCAGGTGCTCCAACTCCAGCGGGGTCGCGACGCGCACCTTGAGGATGTAGTTCTCGTCGCCGGCGACGCTGTGGCAGGCCTCGATCTCCGGGATGTCGGCGAGCCGGTCCGGGGTGTCGTCGGGGGCGCTGGGGTCGAAGGGTTTGACCGAGATGAAGGCGGTCAGCGGCAGCCCGACGGCCTCCGGGTCGACGACGGCGGCGTAGCCGCGGATGACCCCGCGCTGCTCGAGGCGGCGGACGCGCTGATGTACGGCCGAGGTGGACAGGCCGGTGGCCTTGCCCAGGTCGGTGTAGCTCATGCGCCCGTCCCTGACGAGCAACTCGACGATCTGACGATCCAGCTCCTCCATGCGGTCAACCTATTGCCCCGGGGCACCATCGGCACAGCCGGGGGACCGTCCGCGAAGGCATCCGCAAGGGCATCAATGGGCATCCTCGGGGCACCTGCGGCAGGCATGTGACGAACGCCACAGGTTTGCGGGCAGGTCGTTGCGCACCTCACGGTTATGCGGCGGGCCGTATGGGAATTGCTTGCTGTGGTCGAGGCCATACGTACTTGGTCGACCCACCCGAGGGGGAGATTCTCCATGCAGGAGCCTGTTGATTCGGTCGAGACGACCGACGAGCTCGACGCCTACGACACCTTTGAGATGTACCGGGTGATCTGCCCGGACTGCGTCCAGCCGATCGCGCTGCTCGCGGACGAGGACGTGCTGCCCGAGCACGCGCTGTGCCCGACTCCGTGGAACCCGTTCGTGCTGACGGTCTGCCCGGGCACCGGCCGGGCGGCGTCCGAGGCGCGCCCCGCGGACGAGACGCTCGAGGTCCAGGAGCAGGACACCGCGCTTCTGCTGACGCTCCCTCAGGGGCTCGACTGGCGGACGCAGCCCTTCTCGCACGTCGGCGGTCCGGGCTCGCGTCCGATCAAGGTGCCGCAGATGCGGCGCGCGGCGTAGCGACGACGTAGCGACGACTACCAGTAGCTTCCCCGCACCATCGCCGCGAGCGTGGCGTGGTGCAGGATCAGAGTGTCCGGGGTGTCGGGCAGTTCGACCTCTCCGAAGTGCGCCTGGCGGTACGCGACCCTGAGCATCACGATCGCGTGCCGCAGCGCCGCGTAGAGGGTGTGGAACTCCATGTCGCGCGGCGCGTGTCCGGTCAGCCCGGCGTAGCGCCGCTCGACGGCGTCCCTGCGCAGGAAGCCGGGCAGCCCCGGCTGGCCGAAGCTCACGGTCAGATCCTGGAAGAAGCGGTGCAGGTACACGGTCCAGCCGAGGTCGACCTCGCGCGGGGCGAAGCCGGCCATCTCCCAGTCGAGGACGGCCGCGGGCCGGAACCCGTCGTAGACGATGTTCCCGATGCGGGCGTCGCCCCAGTTCAGGACGGCCGGTCCCTCGTCGGCGGGCCAGAGCGCCTCCAGCCGGTCGAAGGCCGACTCGATGAGCGGTGAGGGCGCGAGACCCTCCACCACCCAGGCGTAGTAGGCGCGTTGGGCGTCCACGTGCCGTCGCAGCGGGCTTCCCGTCCCCTCGGGGAGCAGGAACTCCGCTTCCTTCGCCGGGAACTGGTCGTGCAGTCGGGCGAGCACGGAGACGGTCTCGGCCTCCAGCCGGGTGCGTTCGGCGTCGGTGGCCGCGTGGAGCCAGTTTCCCTCGTACGTGTAGGGCATGACGTCCGGCGGGACGCGCCCCTCGGCCCGGGCCATCACGAAGAACGGGGCGCCGAGCGGCTCCGGATCGCGCTCCAGCCACAGCACACGCGGCACGGGGACATCGGTGTGCTCCCCGACCAGACGCATCACCCGGTGCTGCCGCTCCATGTCGTACACGGGGAAGATCGTGTACGCGGCGGGGTCGGCGGCCAGCCGCAGGGCGCAGCCGCGCACGGGGGCGTCGGGGTGGTCGAGGTCGAAGAGCAGGGTCTCGCTGGACATGCCGTTGGAGCCGGGCACGGCGAGTCCGGTCACCCGGGCGCCGGGCAGGCGGGGTTCGAGCCAGTCGGCCAGGCGACGGCCGAGCTCCTCGGGGTCGCGGGTGGAGGTGCGGGGGCGGGGCGCGGTGGCCATGGTCGCGAGCTCCTCTACTGGGCGACGGACGAGTGGTCGGTGAAGCCGCTGGGGTCGTGGCGGCCGAAGGAGCCGTGCTCGAAGATCCCGTATCCCGTCCGCCCGTCGAGGGTGAAGCGGGCGGCGTGGTCGGTGACGCCGAACGCGGCCATGGGGTGGGCGGCCGGGTCGGAGAGGTCGTAGATCCTGCGGTCGGTCCAGTCACGCCCCTGCCAGGTGCCGTGCTGCCAGTCGGGCGCGGGCGGATAGCCGGCGCCGACGGCGAGCGGGGAGGAGGCGAGGATCTCGACCTGGACATCCAGGGGTTTGCCCGTCGGGTCGGTGAGGTGGACGACGGCCCGCTCGGGCCGTCGGGTGCCCGGGCGGTACGTGATGTCGGTGCGGGACCAGCCGAGTTGGGTGTCGCGCTGCCCGTTCCGTACGACCACGGCCTCGTTGAGGGTCCGGTAACCGTCGGCGTCCTCCTGCGCGATGACCATGAGGAAGCGGTCGTCGAAGCGCATGGGGATCCAGAGCCAGTGGAAGCCCTCGGGTCGGAACTCGTCCGCCCGGCCCGGCTCTTCGCCCGGGAGGGGGCGGACGCCCCAACTCCGGTCGCGGGTGCCGGTCCACTCCCCCGGGGTGACGGCGAACTCCTCGCCGCCTGCCCGGATGGTCCCGGCGCAGTGGCCGGCCTGGACGAAGCGACGGCCTTCGAGAGTGAGCCGGTCACCGCGGCGCTGGGTGTGGTGGGGTTCCCAGACGGCGGGGAAGTCCCCGGTCCAGGTGAGGTCGAAGGAGAGCCCTTCCGGGTCGGCGGGATCGGGGTCGCAGTGCAGGGTGAGGGCCCGCAGGGGTTCGTCGACGGTGATGCGCAGGGGGCCGACGGCGAGGTTCATGCGGTCCTCGCCGAGGGCGTCGGAGGCGCGTACGGCATGCAGCCGGTCGCCGGTGCGGAGGGTGGCGTAGGCGTCGATGACACCGGTGTTGGGGTACACGCCGAGCCCCGCGACGAGCAGGGCGCGGCCCCGGTGGTCGAGGACGTGGAAGATGCACCGGTCGTAGACGTTGCGGTCGCCGCTGACGTGGTGCTTCATCGAGAGCGGCGCCTGGTGCACCGGGTATTCGTCGAGCGCGACGGGCCGGTCGTCGACGTGCCGATCCTGCCGATCCACAGACATGGCTGACCTCCTGGTCGGCGAGCGGGATCTGACGGTAAGTCAGGAGGTGGGCCGGGGGCCAGAGTCGTGCGCCATCCGATCGACTGCCGGGCCGGGCCCGATTCGACCCGGATTCGATCCCGATTCGATCCCGGGCCGGACCCGGTCCGGGCCTGATCCGGGCCCGGTCCGGGCCTGGTCCGGGCCTGGTCCGGCCGCGCCCCACCCCGGTCCGGGCCCGCCCGGCCCCGGTCCGGCGGCCGATCGATCCCGGGTAGCTCCCGAACTGCCGCTCGATTCCGCTCGACGGTGACCCCCGCCCGGCCGGGCCCGTTGGGACAGGCATGACCACGCTGTACACCACTCCTGTCGGCAGCGGGCGGCGTCGCCTCGCCGAGCCGCGCCTTGAAGAATCGGTTCCGCAGCATGCGGCGCACCTCACCGACCCGCCCATCTACAAGGCGTTGCTCAGCCAGTGGGCCAGCCATGGCCGGACGCTGCCGGGCCGCAGCGACCAGGAGTGGAACCGGCTGACCGCTGCCCCCGTGTGGGCCGACCGGACCGTGCGCGTGAGCGGGGTGAGCGGCACACTCGTCAGCGGGTCTCTGGTCCGACAAGGTGGCGTGCGATGACCATCCGCTGGATCTGATTGGTCCCCTCGACGATCTGCAGCATCTTCGCCTCGCGCATGTACCGCTCGACGGGGAAGTCCGCGGTGTACCCGTAGCCACCCAGCACCTGCACCGCGTCCGTGGTGATCCGCATGGCCGCGTCCGTGCAGAAGAGCTTCGCCATCGCGGCCTGCCGCCCGAAGGCCCGGCCCTCGTCCCGCAGCCGCGCCGCCTCGAGGTACAGCGCGCGGCCCGCCTCGATCTGCGTCGCCATGTCCGCGAGCAGGAAGCGGAGCCCCTGGAAGTCGGCGATCGGGCGGCCGAACTGACGCCGCTCGCGCGCGTACGAGACGGCCTCGTCCAGGGCCGCCTGCGCGACCCCGACCGCGCAGGCCGCGATCCCGAGCCGCCCGGAGTCGAGGGCGGAGAGCGCGATCGCGAAGCCCTGCCCCTCCTCGCCGATCCGGCGCGAGTCGGGGATCCGCACCCCGTCAAGGTGGATCTGGGCGGTGGGCGAGCCCTTCATCCCCATCTTCCGCTCGGGTGCGGCAGCGCTCAGTCCCGCCGCGTCGCCCGGGACCAGGAACGCGGTGATCCCTTTCGGGCCCTCGCCGCCGGTGCGCGCCATGACCGTGTAGAAATCGGCGATCCCGCCATGGGTGATCCACGCCTTGGTGCCGGTGAGCACCCAGTCGTCCCCGTCCCGGAGAGCCTTCGTGCGCAGCGAGGCCGCGTCGGAGCCGGAGGCCGGCTCCGAGAGGCAGTACGCCCCGAGCAGGCCGCCGCCCAGCATCGCCGGGAGCTGCGCGGCTCGCTGCTCCTTGGTGCCGAACGTGGCGAGGGCGTGGCAGGACAGCGAGTGGACGCTGACACCGAGCCCGACGGTGAGGCGGGCGGCGGCGAGCTCTTCGAGCACCTGGAGGTACACGGCGTAGGGCTGGTCGCCCCCGCCGTACTCGGAGTCGTACGGGAGTCCGAGCAGCCCGGAGGAGGAGAGCAGCGAGAAAAGCTCCCGGGGGAAGTGGCCGGCGGCCTCCTCCTCGGCGGCGCGAGGCGCGATCTCCCGTTCGGTGATCTCACGGACCAGGGCGAACAGGTCCCCGGCCTCCTCGGTCGGCAGCCGGCGTTCCACGGTCTGCGGGGCGCGGTCGGGCATGGCGGCGCACTCCTCCCTCTCGGGCGCTGCGGCGGTGTGCGCGGATGGCGCCGGGCCGCCGGTGGTCACTGCTGCGCCGATGCTGCCCCCGGCGGATCGCCCCGGGGGCCGAGCGACGGCCGTGGCGGGAGGAGTATGCCCGTTCGGCGGCCCCGCCTCACCCGGCGCGGGAAGCCGCGCGGCCCGGGCGGCGATGGCCCGCCGCCGTCCGCTTCCCGCGGGCCCACGGGTCCCCGGACCCACCACCCCGCCGGCCCGCCATCTCGTCAGAGAAGACCCGGCTCCGGAGCCGGGCACTCCGGGACCTGCTCCTCGATCGTCGCCAGCGTGCCCCGGAGCAGACGGACCAGCAGCGCGCAGACGGCCTCCCGCTCGGGATCGAGATCGGTGAGCCAGGCGAGGGTGATGCCCTCGACGCTGCTCAGCCAGCCGAGAAGGGCGAGGTGGGCGAGGCGCGGGAGCTCGCGGCGGCCGTAGGCGCCCTCGGCGATCGTCGCGATCAGCTCCTCGCGCACGCTGTCGCGGATCGCCTGGACCTGGGTGTCGAAGCCGACGCCGCCGGTCACGATCGTGCGGTACGCCGCCTGGTGGTGCTGGGCGTAGCGGAGGTAGCCGTCGACGGTGCGCTCCACCCGCTCGCGGCGCGGGAGGTCCGCGTCGGAGGCGGCCCGGGCGACGAGGTCGGAGACGGACTCCTCGACGATCGCGAGGTAGTAGCCGCGCTTGCTCTTGAAGTAGTAGTAGATCAGGCCCTTCGCCACGCCTGCGTGCCGGGCGATGTCGTCCATGGACAGCGCGTCGTACGAGGTGTCCGCGAACAACTTCCGCCCGGCCGCGAGGAGTTCGGAGCGCCGCACCTGGGATCGTTCGGTCGTTCCGCGCTGTTGACTATTATTCAAATTCAGCCCTAGTCTCCGACGTCCACGGACAGTGCCCGCAGTATGGCAGACCTTCGGGAGGGTCCACGTGCGCGCATCGACAGGGGCGTCCGCGCCCGGCAGAACGTCCTGGAAGAAGACCGCGGTGATCGGGACGCCGGCCGTCCTGGCGGTCGGGATCATGGCCTCCGTGATGGCCGAGGGGGCGCTGGCCGCCTCCTTCGCCGTCTCGGGCACCAGCTTCCAGGTCGCGTCCGGAAAGCTGACCAGCCAGGGGCTCGCCTCCTACGTCCACACCGACCGCTCCGCCGACGGCCGCGGCCACCCGGTCGCCCTGCTCGGCATCGGGAACGCCCGGCTCAGTGACATCTGCCAGGCCGCCGAGGTGGGCACCCCGGTCGGCACGGTCGTCTTCAAGCTCACCGCCGGCGGCGAGGCCGGCGAGGTCACGGCGACCAGTCTGGTCATCGACGGCGAGGACCTGAGCGGCAACGCCCGCTTCGGCACCGCCCAGATCGGCCGCGACGCCTCCACGCTCGATCAGGTGGCGGGCGTGAAGGGGCCCCGGGGGAAATTCGGGCTCCAGGCCGGCGACATCGAGGTCGTCGGGGTGAAGTCGAACGCCTGGTCGGCCACCGGCGGCAACTTCCGGCTGAAGGGGATGAAGCTCGATGTGAGCATCGGCGGCGAGAAGTGCTTCTGAACCCGGCCGGGCCGGGCGGCCCCGGTCTCCGCGGACGACTGCGGACCTGGCGGCGCACCCGGCCCTTCTGGGCCGGGCTGCTGCTCCTCCTCGGCGGGGCCGAGCTGCTGCTCGTACCGCTCTCCCCGCTGACCGTCCTGGTCAGCCTGGGCATCGGCGGGATCGCGGCCATCGGGATCGGTCTGGCGCTGGTCACCGCCGGACTGTTCCTCTGGTTCCTGCCGCACACCCGCCACTACGTCTCGGTGCACGCCCTGATCCTGTCCGTGCTCTCCTTCGCCGCGACGAACCTCGGCGGTTTCCTGGTGGGCATGGCGCTCGGCATCCTGGGCAGCGCGATGGGCTTCGGCTGGACTCCCGTACGGGAGGAGAAGCCGCTGCAGGCCCCCGGCGGACCGAAGACCCTCGCCGCCGCCCTGCCGATCGCCCTGCTCCTGGTCCTCGGCGCACGGCCGGCGGAGGCCCGGGCCGCGACGCCGGTCGAAGCCGCCCGGACTCCCCCGACCGTCACCACCACCCGCTTCGCCCCGCAGGGCTTCACCCTCGCCGGGGTACGGACCCTGCCGACCGCCGACGGACCGCTGAAGGTGATGGTCCTGACGATGCGCTCGGCCTCGCTCGCCGACTACCGGCTGCGGACGCGGGACGGGGGCGAGGAGCTGGCGCTCGGCGCCGACTCCCTCGACCTGAGCGGGCACGTCACCCTCTACCTGACCAAGTTCAGCGGCTGTCTCCAGGGGCTGCTCTGTCTGACCTTCACCCCGGACGGGCTGCCGGTGCCACCGGTCGTGCCGCCCTTCGTCTTCATGACGGACGTGAGCGCCGAGCAGGCACTGGTCACCTCGGACGTCATCGAGACGCGCGGCCTACGACTGACGGCGTCATAGGAGGACCGGCCCCGCAGCGGGCCGGCGCGCACTCTGGGTGGGCCGAGGTCACATGAGCCCGACCTGGGTGACGAACATGGCGAGGACGACGACCAGGGTCCAGCCGAGGACGTGCTCGAGGATCTTCGGTCCGTCGTCCTGGGGACCGCCGGTGCGGGCACGCGAGCCGGAGCGGGTGAAGGGGCGAGCGGAGTGGGTGGTGGCGGTCATGGCGACCACAGTGCCAGCGGAGGGCGGCCCGGGGGTAGAGACGTTCCTCACGCCCCCGGGCCGCCGTCCCCTCCGTCATCGGATGCCGACGGCGGCCGACGCCTTGCGCTGGGCGGACGTCGGGCGGTCGGGGAAGTAGAGGCAGCAGACGCCCCCTGTGCCGGAGACCACTTTCCCGCTGGCGTTGTAGCGCTGGGTGCGGAGCCAGCTGTTCTCCACAGTGGGAGGGCGCCGCTTGCACGCGGCACCCTCCTGCACAAACATGCAGGTCACAGGCCCGGAGCGCGTGAGGCAAATCGAGCACAGACACGCTGGTGCTGACCTGGTGCTGACTTCCGCTGGCGTCCGTTCCGGCCCGTTCGGGTGCGTCGTGCTGGATCGGTGCTGACTCTGTGCCCCTCGGCCCCCGGCAGACCTCCGCCCGCTTGGTGCGGCCGTCTTTCCTCACTACCGTCCTCGCGAGCAGCTGAAGTAAGCGTAGAGAAAGTGCCTGTGAGTGAGCCGATGTGGGACGTCAAGGCTCTTGCCGCCTATCTCGGGAAGCCCACTTCTTGGGTGCACGACAACCATCTCAAGGAGGTACTGCCGAGCTTCCGCGTAGGCCAACAGCTTCGGCTCTCTCCGTCAGATCCCCCCAGGCCCGCTCGCGCACCTGCAGTGCCATCTCGTTGGCCCTGCGCCAGTCGCTTCCCTGGTATCAGCAGCAGGCACTCAAGGCCGTTGATTCCGCTCGCCGACCGGGGCCCGCGGGCCAGACACTGCGGGGCCTGTGCCTCGCCTATTCTCACCGGTCCTCACTGGTTTCCTCCGCTCTTGGCTTGTTGGTGCACTGGTCCTGGTAGCCGATGCGATCCGATATCCACTTCTTCCAGCTTGATTCGGACATGTTGGCTGGGACTCGTTCGCAGAGGTCATCCAACGGGTCTCGGAAGACATGCCAGATGCGGGCTGCGTTGTCAGCCTTGCCGAGGGAGAGGAGATGGCTGCCGTCCTGGGTGAAGGCGACGGCCGCAACTGGACCGGTGTGCGCGGAGATCCGGGCGGAAATCAGCTTGGCTCCGTGCGGATAGATAACAACGGAGCCGTCGTCGCCTGCCGAGGCGAACCATCGGCCGTCGGGACTGTAGGCGAGCGAACGCACCGTGCCGCGATGCACGCCGACCCCGACGAAAGTGTCGACACCGTCCGCCCGTCGCCAGACCGTGCCGTCCAGGGACCCGAGGAGAAGGGTGCGACCGTCCGGGCTGAGCACCATAGTCGTGACTCTGTCCCGCAAGTTGAAGGTCCGGACCTTTCCGGCTTTCGCATCTGCGATGCCCCCCTTGCCGTCGCAGGCATATGCGACGTGCATCCCATCCTGGCTGACGGCGAGGTGTTGCGCCGGGCATCCAATGTCGATCGAGGCCCTGGGCGTTCCGACGGCGCTGGCGTCGAGGTCCTCGAAGAGGAGCTTCCCCGAGAACGAGCTGACCACGATCTGCTTGCCGTAGGGCATGAAAGCCCCGCTGCTGACCGGGCCGACGGAGGGGCCGAGGGTTACTGCGCGGACGGTGGCCCCGTCCCACAAGCGGACACCGTCGCCACTCACGATCAACAAGGATGTGCCGTCGGGCGAGTACGACAGGCTCGCAACGCCTTGCAGGACCGGCAGTGTCGCCACTTGCAGGCCGGTTTCCTGGTTCCAGAGGCGCACCCCGTCCAGGCTGCCAACCGCAACGTTCTTGCCCCGTGGGTCGACTGCAAGGGCCAGCGGGACGCTTGTACCGGTAAGCCGGGTCCGCCGGAGACCGTTCATCGCGTCCCAACGGCGTAAAGTCGCATCTTCCCCGAGCGAGACCAGCTCCCTCCCTCCGCGCGAAAATGCGATGAAGTCGACGGGGCCGGCGTGACCGGTGAACGGAAAGCCGACCATGGCCCCAGTCGCCGCGTCCCACTGACGGATCGTCTTGTCGGCCCCGGCTGTGGCGATGAGAGATCCGTCTGCACCGAAGGTGATGGCTTTGATGTCTCCTTGGTGGCCGGACATGACCCGGCCTGCTGGCCTTCCGGACTCCGGGTTCCGGAGTTGCAGTCTGCCGTCGTCGGTGCCGACGGCAAGACCACGTCCATCCGGCGTGAAGGCAATTGCGCTGATCTGGTTGTGTCGATAGGGAATGGTGACCTCACCGACATCATCCGGCTCGAGGCTGTGGACACGGACTTCGGATCCCCCGTTGTTGAGCGCGTCAAAGGCCAGCTTCCGGCCGTTGGGACTGAAGACGACCCAGCTGCCTTCTGCCCTCAAGGGTTCACCGACGGACTTTCCACTGCTGGCGTCCCAGATCCGCACGCCTCCCCCAGCCACGGCGACGGTCTTCCCGTCGGGGCTGAGCGCCATGGACGCGGTCGTATAGTTATCCTTGGCGAACTCGCTTATTCTTCTCCCGGTCTTCACGTCCCAGAGCACGATGGCCGTGTCGTAGGCAGCGGCGAGGCGAGTTCCGTCGCGGGTGAATGCGAGGGCCAGAATCTCGGAGTCCTCGCTCTCCCTGGGCTCCATTACAGTTCCGGAAGGGCGTCCGGTGAGGGGGCGCCAGAGTACGGGCTGTCCTTTTCCCCCGAATGCGGCCCACTGTCCGTCGACGGTCATGGTGGCGATACTGCTGGTAAGAGCCGGAGCGGGTTCGGTGACGCTCAGGAGATTGGCGCGGGAGTAGGCGGCACCGAGCGCAGCATTGTAGACCTCACCTTTTATCAAGGGTCTTGCCGCGAGCGATTCTGCAGCCATCAGCCATTGGTAGGCACTGACGTCGTACCCCGTCTGGACGTTGGCCAGTTCTGCCTGCGCCCGTCGGATCGAACTCAGCACGGTGGCTTCGCGGGCGTTTTCGTTCGCACGGTTCATCGCTACTGTCGCCAGCCATGACTGGACACCAAAGGCGATGGTCAGCATGACGATCAACCCTGTGGCCAGCGCGCCTATGAGCGTCAGTATCCGATGCGCTTTTACCTCTTCATTGTCCAACTCGCGTTTCGAGGAGCCGTGAATCGGAGCAGCCAGCGTTGCCACCGCATCGCGGAAACCTCCGTGCCGCAAGGTAAGGTGATCGGCGGCGCGGGACCAGGTGAGATCCTGCCACAACGGTTCCGTTTCGAAGTATCCCGACAGACTTCCCGGCAGGGCATCAGTTACCGCCCAGTCGAAGTCTCCCGCCTCGTCGTCCCAGCTGATCGTTCCGTCGGTCAGCGCAATGATGAAGGTGTCGCTTCCCTTGTTGCGCTGCCAGAATTCGATCTCCCTGCGCACCCACTTCGACTCCGCGGCGGCCGGGGACGCAAGCAGCACGAAGAACCGCGCATCATTCAGGGCCTGCTCGATCGAGGCACCGAGGGCGTGAGAGGCGGACAGGTCGGTCTGGTCCCGAAAGACGTTCAGGGCACGTATGCGATACCACTTCTTGGCAAGGCGAGTGAGGCCGCGCTGGATCGACGGAGCAAGCCGGGAGTCGGCTGCCCGGCTGTACGAGATGAAGGCGTCGATCCGCTTGCTGTCCCGGCTCTTCATACGTCGTCCTCTGCACTGTCACACCCGCGTGCGAGCGTGAGGGTGGGCGCGGATGACTGTTCCCGTCCTCGGCGGTCTACAGGCGGGCCGCTGACCCTGCATCCCTCTCCCCGTCGCCGGCCTCGGCGCGCGGCCCCGGCACGTGTCCGATCAACACCTCAGCCTCACGGACGCCGGCCAGGCGCGCGAAGCCGGCCGCGTAACCATGGATGTGCTGTTGCACGCGCTGGAGTTCGGCCCGGCACGCCGTGTTGTCCGTCCACTCGGACTCCGGACTGTCGCGATGAGCCGCTTCGAACTCGCTCAACCGGGGGTGCCACTTCGACAGGAACGGTCTCAACTCACGGTTGAGCATGGTGATCGCCAAGTACTCCACTGTCTGCCCGCTCGGGACGACAGGAGAGGGGCGCGTGGCCTTCAACGTCTCCCGTGTGGTGGCGAACAGCCCGTACATCGAGGACAGGGCCTCACGGACGACTCCTTCGTCGTCAGCGAGAGGCTGGGTCGACACACGCGTCACCGTTTCGACGAACATGTGCCAGGCGACCTGCCGGGAGTCGTTGTTGACTGCAAAAGTCAGCTCGCTCAGCTGCGGGATGGTGACCTTCACCTCGGTCAGACGTGCCGATCTCCGGTACCACTCGCTGGCCAGGAGGGCCACCACGGCCACGACAGCCCCCGTGACGGCGAAAAGGCTGCGGCTGGTCACCTGGGTGAGGCTGAAGAGAGCCAGACCGGCCATCGCGCCCGCGGCTGAGGCCGCGATCAGGCGGAGCACCGCCAGACGAACAGCTATGCCTCCCCAGCGCGGTCGATCACCAAGCCGTGCAGACGGCTCCCTCATCCACTCCCCCATCCCTGAAACTCCCGCCCCGCGGGCGTCGAGCACACGCCGCACCGGGTTGCCTCCCGTAGGGAGAACGTAGCGCTCAGGAGCAGCCGGGCGAAGGCGAACGGAACGATTCCTACCTGATCACAAAGAACGAGCCCACGGAGGAAGACCCCTTCATGCCAGAGCCTACGACTGCGATCCTGGACACGCGTTCGGACCTCCGGATGCCCGCCCGGTATCGCAAAGGCCGAAGGGCCGCTCCTTGCCCTACTTGCCCCGCAACCCGATCAGACGCCGTCATCGAGGCTCGCCAACGGCCCTACACTCTGACTGGCGCGGTCGGCTCCGGCTCAACTGATCTCCGCTCGCACGCGCTCGACCGCGGCGGTCGTGGTCATCCCTGCAAATACCCAAGGCGCCGTCCGGACGGCAGCTACAGGACCCACCCGCCCTGCAGCTCGCACGATCCACCACTACACGCCAGCCCGATGGCGCTCTCGCCCGAGCCCAACACAGCCCGCGCCAGCTCCTCGACGCTCAACTCGACCCGCCTGCCGTCCACCATGCGGGATCGACCCAAGGACGTCGAGTACCGCGACAAGATCGAGCAAATCCGCGCCGACAACGTTCTGTCGACCACCGAGGACTTCGTCTTCGTCGAAGTCACCGTCACCGACCCTCCGAGTTCGAGGCCGGTCTGACCGTACGCGGCGAGGTCCTCCACGCCCGCGACACCACCGGCACCCGCCCCCACATCTACTTCACATGGACCGAGGGCGCCCCTTCGCCGACTTCCTCCGCTTCCTCCTCCTCGGCTAGGGCGAAGCCGCCCCCGTCACCCGCGAGGTCCTGCGCGAGGCGGAACCCGACCGCGCCCGCCGCCCCCGTCCCCGCGTCGACTGAAACCAACCCAGAAGCACAGGGATCCCGCTGGGAAGGCTCGCACCCCCACAAGCGTCGCGACTTCTACGTCCGCCAACCAACTACGTGACTTGAAGGGCATCGCGATGCCGGAGACGATGTCACCAAGGCAGCTGGAGGCAATCGGCGGCATCTGCGGGCTCACCCTGGCCCGCGCACATGCACGATCCGGCGACCGGCTCGCGATCGCCTCCGACCTAGGTGAAGGGGACTCTTTCGACCGAGCCCTGGTGACCTTCGCAGAGGCGTACGCCGACCAGAACAAGCGCAACCATCAGGCACTGGTCGACGCGGTGCACGCCGGCAGACTACCCGCGGGGGATCTTCCGGCCGGCCGACCCGCGGAGCGCAACCCGAGGTTGGCGACGGCCGGTCCGACATCGTCGACACACGGACTGCCTCCGGGCGTGCACCGCGGGCAGTCAGCCGAGCGCGACGAGACTTCCGCAGAATCCAACGCCCCCCGCGAACAACGCAGAAGGACCCCAGTAGCTAACCCGCCGACTGCAATCCGCCTTCCAGGTACTCGCTGACCTCCGTGAGCACTATCTGCACGGAGCATCGCTGCTTTACGACCCCGGGGAATGGGGCGTCAAATCTTCTTCGTGTCCGGGGATTTGGCGCGGCCGGAAACATCGACTACAACACCCTCTACACCGAAGTGGCATGGCCGGGGGACATGGGAGCAGAGATGGTTCAACGGGGCTCGGACATCGTTCCATCAAAGTCACGGTGGACCGGTGCGGCCACCTCACGCAGGACGGCCGGGAGCGCTGCCGGCAGGTCGTGGAGACGGCCGTGGGGCCGCACATGCTCACAGCAGGCCGAGCGACCGCAGTGCGCGGTGCTGACCTGGTGCTGACCTGACCGGCCAGAAGATGTAGCAGACACCGCCCGTACCGCTTCTGACCTTGCCGTTCGCGTCGTAGCGCTTGGTCCGCAGCCAGATGTTCTCCCATTCGCGGCGCCGGTAGACCCGGCGGACGGCCTCGTTGCTGGGCGAAGCGGGGTCGTTGGCGATCACGTCGCCGTCCGCGGTGAAGCCGATCACGGTCATCAGATGGCCGGAGGTGCCGTACCCGGCGCCGGTCAGCTCCTCCTTGTGGAAGGACTGGGAGGTGATGGCCGGAATGCCCGCTCGGATGAGGGTCTCCAGGTCCGTGAGCGAGCGCAGGCGGGTCACGACGGCGTTCATGTCGGGGTAGGTGGCGGCGTAGGCGGCGTTGAAGGGCCAGTTCCCGCAGCCCTCGTACTGGTGGTCGAAGGTGAACCGGGCCGCGTGGCAGACCTGGGGGTCGGCGAAGTCCGGGTTCACCCAGGCCAGGTCCTCGGCGCTCGGCGCGCGCCCCCAGTATTCGATGATCATCTGCGAGGAGGTCGGGCTGCACCAGGCCTCGCCGCCGTTGTCGTACTCGGGGTACTGGCCGATGTGCGTGTTCTGCGAATAGCGCGGGACGACGAGCTCGCGGACGAGCCCGGGCACCGACGCCGGGACGGTGAAGCGGTCGGGGATGTCGGAGGCCATGGCGCCGATTCGCCAGAGCGTCGGCGTGAGATCGGTGCCGGGAGTCCGGTACAAGGTGACGCGCAGCTGGTACGAGGCCAGACGCAGTCCGCTCGTCGCGTCGTCGACGGAGAAGGTGTCGGTCCAGATCGAGCTTCGTCCGTCGCTCTGGTCGTCGACCGAGGTGCGCTTGATGTCGCCGTCCCCGGCCGCCCAGCGGCCCATCACGAACCAGGGGGTGGCGCTCGCGTCGTTGTAGGTGCCGCGCAGGTCGATCTGGATCCAGGTGCCGGGCGGGGTGTCGGCGTTCCAGGAGGCGATGACCTCGGTGGCGGGGACGGTGGAGGTGTGGACCGGGGAGGTCCAGCTCGCGTACTCCCAGGTGGAGGTCGTGCCGGTGTGCGGGTCGGTGTGGTCGAGACGGCCGGCGGGGGTGGCGATCACGAGTCCGGGCCGGTGGCCGGCGACGGCCCGGGTGCCGGTCGAGCTCCCGCAGCGCCAGTCGGTGTACGAGGTCCAGAAGCGGTTGTCGACGAGGCCGGGAGCGGCTGCGGCCGCCGGGGCGGCCGCGCCGCCGCGGGTCAGCGCGGTCACCGGTGCGGCGGAGGCGGCAGAGCCGGCGGCCGTGCCGGCGGCGGTCGCGAGGGCCGCGGTGAGGACGGTTCTGCGCGGGGTGGAGCTGGTCATGGGCGGTGACCCCCAGTCGAGAACGGCGGAGACGAACGGACGGGGCTGCGGGTGGACGTGCGGTGCGGGTGGACGTGCGGTGCGGGTGGACGTGCGGTGCGGGTGAACCTGCGGTGCGGGTGAACGTGCGGTACGGGTGGTGCGCTGTGCGGTACGACGCCGGGCCGGGCGGGGACCACTATCGCGGCTCATGCCGGGCTTCTGCCAGCGATTCGGCCCGCGTCGCCGCACCAATATTGGTCTCGTCCACTGGCGGCGCCACTCCCCTGACCTGCGCCGAACCGCGCTCGCCTACGCTTGCCCCATGACCGGCCCCGACCCCGCCCTCGACCGCGCCGCCGACGCGCTGCGCAGCCTGCCGCCCTCCTGCGGACCGGTGCGCCTGGTCGCGGTCGACGGTCACGCCGGCTCGGGCAAGTCCACCTTCGCCGCGCGCCTCGCCGCCCGGCTGGTCGCCCCGGTCCTCCACCTCGACGACCTCGCCACACACGAGGAGCTGTTCGCGTGGACGGAGCGGATGCGGGACCAGGTGATCGTGCCCCTCTCACGCGGCGAGGCCGCGCTCTATCACCCGTACGACTGGAATCTGAGGGCCTTCGGCCCGCCGCGGGAGCTGCCGCCCGCTCCGGTCGTGCTCGTCGAGGGCGTCGGCGCGGGGCGGCGCGCCCTGCGCCCGTATCTCGCCGCGCTGCTCTGGATGGAACGGGGCCCGGAGGAGTCGTGGGCACGCGGCCGGCACCGCGACGGACCGGCCCAGTCGGCCTTCTGGGACGGCTGGACGGTGGCGGAGACTCGCCATTTCGCCGCGGACCCTTCGCGGCCCTTCGCCGACACCCTGGTACGAGAGTGTCCAGAGGGGTACGAGTGGCTCCCAGGGCCTTCCGTGACAGCAGGCCCGCACCAGATCATGACGGAGCGTGACGGAGCCCGCCTCCGGAAATGAGCGGTCGAAAGTCGACTTCCGCAAGTGCCTCAACTCACCTTGACCCAAGGGGCGGACAGGTCTTACGTTCTCAATGTGCGGCTTTTCGAAGTCGCCGCGGACACGAAGCCCCCGGTTGTTCCCCCGTGATCGGGGGCTTCGTTCTGCCCTGATCATCCCCTTCCCTTGCCCGCAGCCGACCCCTGATGCTTACCCAGGGTTACGGTCGCCGGATCATGCGCTTCTCCTTCGTCGCTCACCCTCTGCGCAGGTACGATGCCCTTCGGTGGGGTCATATCCCGTCCACGAGAAGGCGGTTCTGTACGGCTTCCGGCGGGCGCCCGCCCGCCGGGACAGCAACGGGGGCACGTTTTGTGGGGGACCCGATGGACATCGGCACGCAGGGCGGACAGGCCCCGGCCGAGCTCGCCTGGCTGCGGGGAGTCGACGCCTACACGATGGGCGCCTATCCGCAGGCGGAGGAAGAATTCCGTACGGCGGTACGCGTCGATCCCGGCATGGCGGACGCCTGGCTCGGGCTGCACGCGCTGCGGGTGGACACCACCACCGCGCTGCTGCGGATGTACCGCAACCGCGACCGCTTCGGCGAACAGCGCGCCCGGCACCGCCGGACCCTGAACTCCTGGTACTGGCTGGGCTGGTGGGTCCAGCCCGTCCTCGAGAGCCCGCGTGATCTCCTGCTCGCGCACGCCTCGCACTGGCTGGACGGACGCCATGTGCCGGAACTGGACCGGGCGTTGGCGGGTCTGCCGCCGGTCGACACCGATCCGCAGGTCCGCTTCCTGCACGCCTGCCGGTCCTATCTCGTCAAGGACTGGGACCAGTTGGTCCGGCACACCGAGCCACTGGTGGACGACCCCCTGCTCGGGATCGAGGCGGGACTCTTCGGCGGGATGGCCCGGGTCCGGCTGGAGATGTACGGACAGGCGGAGCCGCTGCTCTCGGCGGCGCTGATGCGGTGCCGCAGCGAGCAGCCTCAGCGCAAGGAGCTGCGGTACTGGCTGGCCCGGGCCCACGAGGGCACCGGACGCAGCGCCGCCGCCCTGCCGCTCTACCGGGCGGTGCACCGGATCGACCCGGCGTTCATGGACACGGCCGCCCGGCTGGCGGCGATCACCGAGTACGACGGATTCGAGGGCCCGGACGACCCGGCGGGGCTCGCCTCCGTCGCCCTCGGCGGGATCGGGCAGGACACGGCCGACGCGACCCAGACCGATCCGGACGGGACCGCCGGCGACGGGCTCCGGCTGGGCACGGAGCCCGGACCGCCGCTCGCTCCCACCGGACCACCCGAGCCCCCGGACGGGGTACGGCAGAAGGCGGCGATCCCGCGACAGCCTGCGCCGCCGCGCTTCCCCGCCAGCCCCACCGACCCGGCCCTGCTGGCCGAGGCGCTCGCCGAACTGGAGCGCATGGTCGGGATGGAGCCGGTGAAGCGGCAGGTCAAGGCGTTGTCGGCGCAGCTGGAGATGGCCCGGCTGCGGGCCGGGCAGGGCCTTCCCGTCCAGCCGCCGAAACGTCACTTTGTCTTCTCCGGTCCCTCCGGCACCGGGAAGACCACCGTCGCCCGGATCCTCGGACGGGTCTTCTACGCCCTCGGACTGCTCGGCGGCGACCACCTCGTGGAGGCCCAACGGGCCGATCTGGTCGGCGAGTTCCTCGGCCAGACCGCGGTCAAGGCGAACGAGCTGATCGACTCGGCGATCGGCGGGGTCCTCTTCGTGGACGAGGCGTACTCCCTCTCCAACACCGGTTACAGCAAGGGCGACGCGTACGGGGACGAGGCGCTTCAGGTCCTTCTCAAGCGCGCGGAGGACAACCGCGACCACCTGGTGGTGATCCTGGCCGGCTACCCCGAGGGGATGGACCGGCTGCTCGCCACCAACCCCGGGCTGTCCTCCCGTTTCACGACCCGCGTCGACTTCCCCTCGTACCGCCCGCTCGAACTGACGGCGATCGGCGAGGTCCTGGCGGCGGCGAACGGGGACTGCTGGGACGAGGAGGCACGCGACGAGCTGCGCTCGATCAGCGGCCATGTCGTCGAGCAGGGCTGGATCGACGAGCTCGGCAACGGCCGCTTCCTGCGCACGCTGTACGAGAAGTCCTGCGCCTACCGGGACCTCCGGCTGTCCGGCTACCCGGGCACCCCCACACGCGAGGACCTGGCCACGTTACGCCTCGCCGACCTGATGCAGGCGTACGGGGAGGTCCTCTCGGGCCGCGGCCCGGCCCACCGGGGCCCGCAGGAGCCACCGGGGTTGTGACCGCGGCGGTCCCGCCGGGTGCGCGTACCCGGCGGGACTCCGTCAGCCCGCGAGAGCCTGGGCCGACTGCTCGGGCCGCTGTTCGCCCAGGGGTACGGCGGTGAGTGCCTCGGCGCGGTGTGCCGGGTCGCGGACCTCGCCGACCAGCATCTCCAGGACGTCCTCCAGGGCGACGAGACCGAGGACGCGCCCCGATCCGTCCGCGACCTGCGCGAGGTGGGTGGCCGCGCGGCGCATCACGGTGAGGGCGTCGTCGAGCGGCAGCTCGGACCGGACGGTCGCCATGGGGCGCCAGAGGTGCTGCGGCACGGCCCGTTCCCGCTCCTCCAGGTCGAGGACGTCCTTCACGTGCACGAAGCCCATGAAGGCGCCGCTCGCACCGCGCCCTTCGGCGCAGACCGGGAAGCGCGAGTAGCCGGTGCGCACGGTCAGCTCCTCGATCTCCCGCGGGGTGACGGACGGGGCGACCGTCACCAGCGCGGCCGAGGCGATGAGGACGTCCGTCACCGGGCGGCTGCCCAGTTCGAGGGCGTCCTCCAGGCGCTCCTGCTCGGCCGGGTCGAGCAGTCCGGCCTGGCCCGCGTCCTCGACCAGCCGGCCGAGCTGCGCACGGGTGAAGACCGCCTCCACCTCGTCCTTCGTCTCCACGCGGAAGGCCCGCAGCACCAGCCGGGCGCAGGCACCGAGCGCCCTGGTCACCGGCCGGCAGAGCCGGGCGAATCCGACGAGCCCGGGGCCGAGCCACAGCGCGGTCCGCTCCGGCGCCGCCATCGCGAGGTTCTTCGGGACCATCTCGCCGATGACGAGGTGCAGGAAGACGACCGCGGCGAGCGCCACGACGTACCCCAGCGGATGGATCAGTCCTTCCGGCACCCGCACGGCGTGGAAGACCGGTTCGAGAAGGCGTGCCACGGTCGGTTCGGCCACCGCGCCCAGGGTCAGCGAGCAGACGGTGATGCCGAACTGGGCGGCCGCCATCATCTGCGGCAGGTTCTCCAGGCCGTGCAGGACCTGGCGCGCCCGCTTGCCGCCGAGCGGCTCGATCTGGCTGCGGCGCACGGAGACGAGGGCGAACTCGGCGCCGACGAAGAAGCCGTTGGCCACCACCAGCAGGAGGGCGAACAGCAGTTGGGCCAGGCTCATCGGACGGCCTCCGGCACGAGGGGCAGTTCGGCGACCCGGACGATCCGCACCCGTTCGGCGCGGAAGCGGTCCACCTGTCGCACCGAGAGCCGCCAGCCCGGGAGTTCGGCACGGTCCCCCGGGGCCGGGATGCGGCCGAGGAGATCGGCGACGAGCCCGGCGACCGTCTCGTACGGCCCGTCGGGCACGTCGAGGCCTATCCGGTGCAGGGTGTGGACGCGGCAGGAGCCGTCGGCCTCCCAGGCGGGATTGCCGTCCTCGGCGGGGACGGCGGCCAGTTCGGGCCGCTCGTCGGCCGCGGTGTCGTGCTCGTCGCGGACCTCGCCGACGAGCTCCTCCACGATGTCCTCCAGGGTGACGACCCCGGCCGTGCCGCCGTACTCGTCGACGACGACGGCGATCGGCTGTTCCCGGCGCAGTCGCTCCAGAAGAGCCTGGACCGGCAGGGTCTCGGGGACGAGCAGCGGCGGGACGGCGATACTGCCGACCGGAGTGCGAAGCCGCTCGTGCGGCGGAACGGCGAGCGCGTCCTTGAGGTGGGCCATGCCGACGATCTCGTCGATGCGTTCGCGGTAGACCGGGAAGCGGGAGAGCCCGGTGGCCCGGGTCAGGTTGAGCACGTCGGCCGCGGTGGCGTCCGACTGGAGCGCGCTCATCCGCACCCGCGGGGTCATGACCTGCTCGGCCGTGAGCGCGCCCAGGGACAGGGTCCGTACGAAGAGGTCGGCGGTGTCCTGTTCCAGCGTGCCCGCCAGGGCCGAATGGCGGGCCAGCGAGACCAGCTCGCCGGGGGTACGGACCGAGTCCAGCTCGTCGGTGGGCTCGACGCCCAGGAGCCGGACCAGCCGGTTGGCGACCCTGTTCAGGAGGGCGATCACCGGCCGGAAGACGGTCGAGAAGAGGTGCTGCGGTCCCGCCACGAACCGCGCCACCTGGAGCGGCCGGGAGACCGCCCAGTTCTTGGGGACGAGCTCGCCGATCACCATCTGGACGGCGGAGGCGAGCAGCATCCCGATGACCACGGAGACGCCGGGGACGGCGCCCTCGGGCAGTCCGGTCGCGGTGAGGGGCCCGTCGAGGAGCTGGGCGAGGGCGGGCTCGGCGAGCATGCCGACCACGAGGGAGGTGATCGTGATGCCGAGCTGGGTGCCGGAGAGCTGGAAGGACAGCTCGCCGAGCGCCGTGACGACGGTGCGGGCACGCCGGTCGCCGGCGGCCGCGGCCTGCTCGGCGTCCTGCCGCTCCACGGTGACGAGGCCGAACTCGGCCGCCACGAAGAAGCCGTTGGCGAGGATCAGGAGGAAGGCTGCGGCGAGCAGCAGAAGGGGGATGATCATGCCGCCGCCTCCGTGGAGGGGGCGGCGCGGGTACTACCGGACGATCCGTCCATTGCTGGAGGGAGTCACTCCTCGGGTCGCAGGGTGGCCCCGCGGGCCGCGACTGCGGCCCTGCACATGCGAGGCGGTGGTGCACTCGGCACCACCGCCTCCAGAGTAATCACGCCGACCCCGCCGGGGGCAGGGGGTCGCCCCGTATGGGGGACTCAGTCCGCTTCCGTCCCGGTGCCGCGGCTCTCGGCCAGGGCCCGCAGGGCGCGGGCGTCGCGGATGGCCTGCTGCTTGGCGATGCCGGGCTGGATGCCGAGCGCGGGCAGGCTGGTGCCGTCGCTCAGGTCCAGGAAGACCCAGGGGTCGCCGGGGCGCAGGTTGACCCGCAGGATCTCGGCCCACGCGAGCCGGCGGGTCCGGGTGATGTTGACGACGGTGACGCCGCTGTCGTCAGCGACGACCTTGGGGCGGCTGAGCAGGGCCAGGACGCCGAGGAAGAGGGCGGCCGTGAAGATGAAGCTGGCCCGCTCCCCCGGTCCGAGCTTCTCCAGCATCAGCGCGACCGCGGTGATGACGGCGAACATGACCGTCCCGATCGTCAGCAGGACCGCTCGGGTGCGGCCCGGCCGGAAGGTGACCGGAAGAGTGGGCAGGGGTGGCTGGGACATCTCGCGTCGTTCCTTCGTGCCTGCGGGAGGGTCAGAGGCGGCAGGCGTGGATGGCCGTCGTCAGGATGGCGCGGGCACCCAGCTCGTACAGATCGTCCATGATCCGCTGCGCCTCCTTGGCCGGGACCATGGCCCGGACCGCGACCCAGCCCTCGTTGTGCAGGGGCGAGATCGTGGGCGACTCCAGGCCCGGGGTGAGGGCGACGGCCTGCTCCAGGTGCTCGGCGCGGCAGTCGTAGTCCATCATCACGTACGACCGGGCGACCAGGACGCCCTGGAGGCGGCGGAGGAACTGCTGGACCTGCGGGTGCTCGGCGTCGGCGCCGTTGCGCCGGACGACGACGGCCTCGGACTTGAGGATCGGCTCGCCGATGACCTCCAGGCCGGCGTTGCGCAGGCTGGTGCCGGTCTCGACGACGTCGGCGATGATCTGGGCGACACCGAGCTGGATGGCGGTCTCGACGGCGCCGTCGAGGTGGACGACGGAGGCGTCGATCCCCTGGTCGGCGAGGTGCTTGGCGACGATGCCCTCGTAGGAGGTGGCGATCGTCATCCCGTGGAAGTCCTCGGGGCCGTTCGCGGTGCCGGGCCGGGTGGCGTAGCGGAAGGTCGACCGGCCGAAGTTCAGCGGGAGGATCTCCTCGGCGTTGGCCCCGGAGTCGAGCAGCAGGTCACGGCCGGTGATGCCGATGTCGAGCTTGCCGGAGGCCACGTAGATCGCGATGTCCTTGGGCCGCAGGTAGAAGAACTCGACCTCGTTCTCGGGGTCGATGACCACGAGCTCCTTGGACTCCTTGCGCTGGCGGTAGCCGGCCTCATGGAGCATCGCCGACGCAGGTCCGGACAGTGAACCCTTGTTGGGGACGGCGATGCGCAGCATGGGGCTTCGGTTCCTTTGCCTAAAGAGTGTGGGGAGGGGGTGACGTGTGCGCTCAGAGGTGGGCGTAGACGTCGTCGAGCGAGATCCCGCGGGCGACCATCATCACCTGGACGTGGTACAGCAGCTGCGAGATCTCCTCGGCGGCGGCTTCCTTGCCCTCGTACTCGGCGGCCATCCAGACCTCGGCGGCCTCCTCGACGACCTTCTTGCCGATGGCATGGACGCCCTTGTCCACCAGCTCCGCGGTGCGGGAGGTGGCCGGGTCGCCGTTCTCGGCCTTGAGCTTGAGCTCGGCGAAGAGCTCTTCGAAGGTTTTACGGGTTCCGTTCGCCATGATGGTCCTAAGAGTACGGGGTAAGGGTCACGTACTTAGCGCCAGGGTTCGCTGACCGTGCGCAGCGTCGTCGCGGTGGCGACGGCGGCGGTGACGGCCTCGTGGCCCTTGTCCTCGCGGGAGCCTTCGAGGCCGGCCCGGTCGAGGGCCTGCTCCTCGTTGTCCACGGTCAGGACGCCGAAACCGATGGGTACGCCGGTGTCGATCGAGACCTGGGTGAGGCCGTGGGTGACGCCCTGGCACACGTACTCGAAGTGCGGGGTTCCGCCGCGGATGACGACGCCGAGGGCCACGACGGCATCGTAGCCGCGACCGGCGAGCACCTTCGCCACCACGGGCAGCTCGAAGCTGCCGGGGACGCGCAGCAACGTCGGCTCGTCGATGCCGAGCTCGTGCAGGGCCCGCAGCGCGCCGTTGACGAGTCCGTCCATGATCTTCTCGTGCCACTGCGCCGCGACGACCGCGACCCGGAGGTCGCCGCAGTTCTTCACGCTGAGGACGGGTGCGCCCTTGCCGCTCATGTCTCTCCTTGCTCGCTGTTCGGTGAACTACTGGTTTGCGCAGGTGGACGCGGTGCTCGCGTCCAGCCAGGGCAGGTCGTGCCCCATCCGGTCCCGCTTGGTGCGCAGGTAGCGGAGGTTGTGCTCGCCCGCCTGGACCGGCATGGGCTCGCGGCCCTCGACGTTGAGGCCGTACCGGGTGAGGGCGGCGGTCTTGTCGGGGTTGTTGGTCATCAGCCGCACGCTGCGGACACCGAGGTCGACGAGGATCTGCGCGCCGGCCGCGTAGTCGCGGGCGTCGGCGGGCAGGCCCAGCTCCAGGTTGGCGTCGAGGGTGTCGCGACCGCGCTCCTGGAGCTCGTACGCGCGCAGCTTGGACAGCAGGCCGATGCCGCGTCCCTCGTGGCCGCGCAGATAGACGACGACGCCGCGGCCGGCCTCGGTGATGCGGTCCATGGAGGCCTGGAGCTGCGGGCCGCAGTCGCAGCGCAGCGAGTGGAAGATGTCGCCGGTCAGGCACTCGGAGTGGACTCGGACCAGGACGTCCTCCCCGTCACCGATCTCGCCGTGGACGAGGGCGACGTGCTCGACGCCGTCGACGGTGGAGCGGTAGCCGTACGCGGTGAACTCGCCGTGCGCGGTGGGCAGCTGGACCTCGGCCTCGCGGCGGACCGTCGGCTCGGCGGAGCGGCGGTAGGCGACGAGGTCCTCGATCGAGATGATCGTGAGGCCGTGCTTCCGGGCGAACGGGACCAGCTCGGGCAGTCGCAGCATCACGCCGTCCTCGCCGGCGATCTCGACGATCGCGCCGGCCGGGCGCAGGCCCGCGAGGCGGGCGAGGTCGACCGCGGCCTCGGTGTGGCCGTTGCGGACCAGGACGCCGCCGGACTTGGCCCGCAGCGGGAAGATGTGGCCGGGGCGGACGAAGTCGGAGGGCTCGTGCTCCCCGCTCGCCAGCATCCGCAGGGTGGTGGCGCGGTCGGCTGCGGAGATGCCGGTGGTGACGCCGTGGGCCGGGGCCGCGTCGACGGAGACGGTGAAGGCCGTACGCATCGACTCGGTGTTGTGCTCGACCATCTGCGGCAGCTGGAGGCGCTCGAGCTCGTCGCTCTCCATGGGGGCGCAGATCAGGCCGCGGCACTCGCTCATCATGAAGGCCACCACCTCGGGGGTGGCCATCTCGGCGGCGATGACGAGGTCGCCCTCGTTCTCGCGGTCCTCGTCGTCGACGACGACCACGGGGCGGCCGGCGGCGATGTCGCGGATGGCCTGTTCGACGGGGTCGAGGGAGAGGTCGGTGACGTCCCAGATCGGAAGCGCGCTCATGCCGTAGCTCCTTCCAGAGCGGAAGCGGTACGCGTCCGGAGCCACCAGTCGCGCATGCCCCAGATGACGAGGGCGAAGTAGATCACGTAGACCAGGCCGGAGAAGGCCAGGCCGCTGCTGAAGGCCAGGGGGACGCCGACGAGGTCGACGAGGAGCCAGGCGAACCAGAACTCCACCAGGCCGCGGGCCTGGGCGACCATCGCGACGAGGGTTCCGACGAAGATGTACGCGTCGGCCCACGGGGACCAGGAGAGCGACGGGTAGAGCGTGAAGAGGCCGCCGACCGCCAGGGTGCCGAGGACGGCGCCGCCGAGGAGCAGGCCGCGCTCCTTCCAGCTGGCGAAGCGGACGGCGATGGAGCCGTCACCTCCGTCTTCGGACCGCCGCCTTCCACGGTTCCACTGCGACCAGCCCCAGGCGGCGACGCCGATGACCAGGAGCTGCTTGCCGACGCCGCCGCTGAGGTGGGCGGAGGCGTAGGCGCCGACGAGGATGACGCCGGAGAGCAGCTGCGCGGGCCAGGTGAGTATGGAACGCCGCCAGCCGAGGGCGAGGGCGATCAGGCCGATCGTGTTGCCGATCATGTCGGACCACATGATGTGCTGGCCGAAGGCGGTGAACGCTTCGGAGTTGAGCCAGCTCACTTGACGTTCTCCTTCGGCGTAGGGCCGAGCAGCCGCTCGACGTACTTGGCGATGACGTCCACCTCGAGGTTGACCGGGTCGCCGCTCTGCTTGATGCCGAGGGTGGTCAGCGCGAGGGTGGTGGGGATGAGGCTGATGGTGAACCAGTCCTCGGCCGCCTCGACGACGGTCAGGCTGACGCCGTCGACCGTGATCGAGCCCTTCTCGACGACGTACCGCGAGAGGTGTGCGGGCAGGGCGACCTTGACGATCTCCCAGTTCTCGGACGGGGTCCGGTCGAGGATCGTGCCCGTGCCGTCCACGTGCCCCTGGACGATGTGTCCGCCGAGGCGGTCGCCGACGGCCATCGGGCGTTCCAGGTTGACCCGGGAGCCGGGCTCGAGCGCGCCGAGGGAGGACCGCTTGAGGGTCTCCTCCATCACGTCGGCGGTGAACTCGCCGTCGCCGAACTCGACGACCGTCAGACAGACACCGTTGACGGCGATGGAGTCGCCGTGCTTGGCGCCCTCCGTGACCAGCGGGCCGCGCAGGCGGAAGCGGGAGGCGTCGGCCAGCTTCTCGACGGCGGTGACCTCGCCCAGTTCTTCGACGATTCCGGTGAACACGGTCAGGCTCCCTTGAGGGTCGCGGTGATGCGGAGATCGGGTCCGATGCGCACGGTCTCGGTGATGTCGAGCCGCAACGCTTCGGTGAGGGTGGTGATTCCGGCGTCGGCGAGGGCGTGGGGACCCGCGCCGAGGAGGACGGGGGCGAGGTAGCCGACGACCTGGTCGACGGCTCCCGCGGCGAGGAAGGCGGCCGCGAGGGTGGGGCCTCCTTCGAGGAGGACGGAGCGGACGCCCTGCTGGTGGAGCGCCGCGAGGAGTTCGGGGATGTCGAGGCCACCGCCGGGTGCGCGGGAGAGGCGCCAGGTCTCGGGGAAGTGCATGGTCTCCTCCAGGAGCACGTCCTCGGCCACGGCGATCACCGTGCGGGCCGCGTCGTCGAGGACCCGGGCGCCCGGCTCCACCGCGCTCGCCTCGGTGTCGACGACGATCCGCAGCGGCTGGACGGCCTCTTCGATGCCACGTACCGCCAGATGGGGGTCGTCGGCGCGGGCCGTGCCCGACCCGACGACGACGGCGTCGGCCTCGGCGCGCAGCCGGTGGACGTCGGCGCGGGACTCGGCGGAGGAGATCCAGCGGGAGGTCCCGTCGGCGGCGGCGATCCGGCCGTCGAGGGTGGCGGCGTACTTCCATCGGACGAAGGGGCGGCCGAGGCGTACGGAGGTGAGCCAGGCGATGTTGCCCGCCTCCGCCTCCTCGGCCAGGAGGCCGGGGACGACCTCGATCCCGGCCGCGCGCAGGGTGTCGGCACCGCCCGTGGCCTGCGGGTTCGGGTCACCGACCGCGTACACGACGCGGCTGATCCCGGCCTCGACGAGCGCCTGCGCGCAGGGGCCGGTGCGGCCGGTGTGGTTGCAGGGTTCGAGGGTGACGTAGGCGGTGCCGCCGCGGGCGAGGACGCCGGCCGCGCGCAGGGCGTGGATCTCGGCGTGCGGTCCGCCGGCGCGCTGGTGGTGGCCCTCGCCGGCCTGGTGTCCGGAGGCGTCGAGGATGACGCAGCCGACGATCGGGTTGGGGCTGGTGGAGCCGAGACCACGGGCGGCGAGCGCGATGGCGCGTCGCATGGCGGTGATGTCGGTCGGCTCTGCCACCGGGTCCTCCTGCCTCTTCGGGCACGGACTCCGGGGCCTGTCGATGACGACAGAGAGCGGGTACGACGCTTCGCACGGGGACGCCGAGGCCTGTTTCCACCGGTCGCCGACGAGGCCGACCAGCGAGAAAACGGCCGACGCACCCTTGAGGGGTCGCCCGCCGCGCACTGCCTCCCATCCGGACTTTCACCGTCGGTCCAGGAATTTCACCTGGTCAACCGGCCGCTGGATGCGGACGGGTCGCGGACTATACCGCCGGTTCGGAATTACACCGACCCCGGAGTGCGCTGCTGCTGATACAGGGCCAGTGTGCCACGGCTGATCGTCGGCCATGCGGGTGAAGACCTGTGGGCTGGCTCACAAGCACACCGACCTCCCGAGATGGTCCAGACCTATTGACGCACTGGTCTAGTCCTCTTAATCTCCGTGTCACCTCCGAGGTACGGCCCGTCGGCGTGCGCACTCCACGGGCCCAACACGACCCACCCCTTTGTTCGTTGTGTTCGGCCCGACCTCTTCCCAGGAGGAACCCGATCGTGTTGTCCCCCACCAAGACGAGAGCCTCGCTGCTCGCGTCCGGCGCGGCCGTCGCCGGGCTGCTGATCAGCTCCCTCTCCGGCGGCGTCTCGCATGCCGCCGACAACGAGGGCTGTCGCCCGGACGGGCTGTACAAGACGCCCGGCGTCGACGTCCCGTACTGCTCGGTCTACGACACCGAGGGCCGCGAGAAGATGGGCGCGGACCACCAGCGCCGGGTCATCGGCTACTTCACCGGCTGGCGCACCGGCAAGAACGGCGAGCCCGCCTACCTCGCCAACAACATCCCGTGGGACAAGATCACCCACATCAACTACGCCTTCGGACACATCGGTTCCGACAACAAGCTGTCGGTGGGCACGGACGGCCCGAACAACGCGGCCACCGGGATGACCTGGCCCGGTGTCGCGGGCGCCGAGATGGATCCGGCGTACGCCTACAAGGGCCACTTCAACCTGCTCAACAAGTTCAAGAAGCAGCACCCGGACGTCAAGACGCTGATCTCGGTCGGTGGCTGGGCCGAGACCGGCGGCTACTTCGACGACAACGGAAACCGCGTGAACTCCGGCGGCTTCTACTCGATGGCCACCAACGCCGACGGGTCGGTCAACCAGGCCGGGATCGACACGTTCGCGGACTCGGCCGTCGCCTTCATCAAGAAGTACGGCTTCAACGGCGTCGACATCGACTACGAGTACCCGACGACGATGAAGGACGCGGGCAACCCGCTCGACTGGCAGCTCTCCAACGCCCGCCGCGCGGGTCTGGTCAAGGGCTACGACGCGCTGATGAAGTCGCTGCGCGAGAAGCTCGACCGGGCCGGCGCCGCCGACGGCAGGCACTACCTGCTGACCGTCGCCGCGCCCTCCTCCGGCTATCTGCTGCGCGGCATGGAGACGTACCAGAGCCAGAAGTACCTGGACTACGTCAACATCATGTCCTACGACCTGCACGGCGCCTGGAATGAGTACGTCGGCCCCAACGCCTCGCTCTTCGACGACGGCAAGGACGCCGAGCTGGCCGCCGCGAACGTCTACGGCTCCTCGCAGTACGGCGGCATCGGTTACCTCAACACCGACTGGGCGTACCACTACTTCCGCGGCTCCATGCCGGCCGGCCGGATCAACATCGGCCTGCCGTACTACACCCGCGGCCACAAGAACGTGCAGGGCGGCACGGACGGCCTGTGGGGCAAGGCGGCGGCGACCACCTGCCCGGCCGGCGCGGGCCTGACCAAGTGCGGTGACGGTGCCGTCGGCATCGACAACCTGTGGCACGACAAGGACACCAACGGCGTCGAGTCCCCGGCCGGCTCCAATCCGATGTGGCACGCCAAGAACCTGGAGAAGGGGATCGTCGGCGACTACGTCACGCGGTACGGCTTCCCGGCGGGCACCACGCTGACCGGCACCTACACCCGCAAGTACGACTCGACGCTGGTCGCGCCGTGGCTGTGGAACGCGCAGAAGAAGGTCTTCCTGTCGACGGAGGACGAGCAGTCGGTGGCCGCGAAGGCCGACTACGTCGTCAGCAAGGGCATCGGCGGCACGATGGTCTGGGAGATGGCCGGCGACTACGCCTGGAACGCGGGCAAGGGCCAGTACGAGATGGGCTCCACGCTCACCTCGCTGATGTACGACAAGTTCAAGGCGGCCACCCCCTACGGCGCCAAGAAGTCGAACGCGACGCTGCCGACGAAGGCCGTGAACGTCGGCGTCGAGTTCACCGACTTCAAGCTGGGCGACTCGAACTACCCGATCACCCCCAAGATCAGGATCACCAACAACACGAAGACCACGCTGCCCGGTGGCACGGAGTTCCAGTTCGACTACGCGACGGCGGCGCCGGGCAACGCCTCGGACCAGTCCGGCTTCGGTACGAAGGTGATCAGCAGCGACCACACCGGCAGCAACGTGGGCGGCCTGAAGGGCGACTTCCACCGGGTGTCGCTGAAGCTCCCGGCCTGGCAGTCGCTGGCCCCGGGCGCGACGGTGGACCTGGCCTTCAACTACTACCTGCCGGTCTCCACGCCGTCGAACTGGACGGTGAACATCAGCGGGACGACGTACGCGCTCGCCGGTGACCTGGCGCGCGGGACGACGGTGGTGGAGCCGGGCGGCTCGACCCCGACCCCGACGCCGACGCCGACCCCGACGCCCACGCCGACCGGCCCGACGCCGACGCCGACGGGTCCGACCCCGACGCCGACCAACCCGGGCGGCACCTGCGCCGCCCCGGCGTACGTGGCCGGCACGATCTACAACGCGGGCACCGAGGTCTCCCACAAGGGCCGCACGTGGAAGGCCCAGTGGTGGACCCAGCACGAGGAGCCGGGCACGACCGGTCAGTGGGGCGTCTGGAAGGACCTCGGCGCCTGCTGACGCTCTGACCTCCGCAGAACGCCCGGCGGCGGTTCTCACGGCCCTTGCCGCCGCCGGGTCCTCCCCCGTCTTCGCCGCGGCCCGCGTTGTGCGGGCCGCGGCGAAGTCGTTCACGCGGGAGACGGGTCGGGCGGACTCGGTGGGCTCGGTGGGGAGGCCGGCCTCGCCCGCCTCGTCCGTACGGCGGCGCGGGCCCCGGCCCCTGCGGTCAGGAAGCGCCCCGCTGTCAGCGGCCGCCGTGCTCCGGCGGACCGAAGAGTTCGTCCTGCGCCGCGTTGCGGGCGGACAGGAGCGCGCCGCGGAGGACCGCCGCGTCGCCGAGACAGGTCGCGCGGACCTCGGTGCGCAGGGGCGAGAGCGCCGCGAGTTCGGCCTCGACCCGGGCGGCGAGCTCCCGGCCGCCGCGGTGGCCGGTCTCGCCCCCGAGGACCAGGCAGCCCGGGTCCAGGACCGAGGCCACGGCCGCGGCGCCGACGGCGAGGCGCCGGGCGAGGGCGTCCAGGAACGGACCGTGCCCCGAGGTGAGCGCACCGGCCGGGTCCAGGCCGTGCTCGACGGCGAGGGCCTCGACCGCGGCCGCGCAGGCCAGCTCGTGGAAGCCGCCCTCGCAGCCGGTCGCCGAGGGCAGCCCGGAGGTGCCGGGCACCGGCAGGAAGCCGAGCTCGCCCGCGCCCCCGGAGGCGCCGCGGCGCAGCCTGCCGTCCAGGACGACGGCCGCGCCGACCCCCTGCCCGAGCCAGAGCAGGACGAAGGTGCCCCGGTCACGGGCCGCCCCCGCGCGCTGTTCCGCCACCGCCGCCAGATTGGTCTCGTTCTCGACGAGCACGGTCGCGGGCAGCCGCTCCTGGAGGACGTCGATCAGCCGCCGGTGCCACTCGGGCAGCCCCGTCGTGTCCCGCAGCGCGCCCGTGGCCGGGTCGATCAGTCCGGGTGCGCCGACGGCGACGCTGTGCAGCCGCTCCACCCCGGCCGACTTCGCGGTCCGCTCCAGGAGGGCGACGGCCTTCTCGACGGCCGGTCCGGTCCCGTCCTCCCCGCCGATCGGGGCCGAGGCCTCGGCGAGCGTGGTGCCGAGCAGGTCGGCGACGGTGAGCGACACCGACGTGGTCCGCACGTCGAGGGCGGCGAGGTGCGCGCGGTCCGCGACGATCCCGTACAGCTTGGCGTTGGGCCCGCGCCGCTCCGCGCCGGACTCCCCCACGACCCGGACGAGTCCCGAGCCCTGGAGCCGTTCGACGAGGTCGGCGACGGTCGGCCGGGAGAGGCCGGTCAGCGTCTTCAGCTGCGTCGCCGTCAACGGCCCTTCGTCCTGGAGCAGTCGCAGGGCGAGCCGGTCGTTGATGGCCCGGGCGGTGCTCGGGGATGCGGGCATGCCGGGATCCTCTCAGACTCTCGTGGGGCGGGTCCCTGGCGCCGATCTATTTATCAGGCAGGGTTCCTGATAGTTTACGCGCTGACCACCGACGAGGGAGGGCACATGGCGGGCGAGACCGTCTTCAGTACCGATCGGCTGCGGCGGGCCCGATTCGCCGTCGCCGCCGTCTTCTGCGTCCACGGCGCGGTCACCGGCAGCTTCGCCACCCGCATCCCGTGGATCCAGGACCACGCCGGCGTCAGCGCCGGCCAGCTGGGGCTCGCCCTCGCCTTCCCCGCCATCGGCGCCTCGCTGGCGATGCCCCTGGCCGGCGCGATCAGCCACCGCTTCGGCGCCCGCACCGCGCTGCGCGGCCTGCTCGCCCTCTGGACGATGGCCCTGATCCTGCCCTCCCTCGCCCCGAACATCTACGGGCTCTGCGCGGCCCTCCTCGTCTTTGGCGCCACCGCCGGCATGTCCGACGTGGCGATGAACGCCCTCGGCGTCGAGGTCGAGAACCGCCTCGGCAAGTCGATCATGTCCAGCCTGCACGGCATGTGGAGCGTGGGCGCGCTCATCGGCTCCGCCGCCGGCACCGTCGCCGCCCACCTCGGCGGGGACGCCCGCCTCCACCACCTCATCGCCGCCCTCGTCCTGACGGCGCTCGGCCTCGCCTTCTGCCAGGGCGTGCTCGATCTGCAGAGCGCCCCCGACGAGGAGCCGCCGCCGCGCTTCTCGCTGCCGCCGAAGTCGGCGCTGGTCATCGGCGCCATCGGCTTCTGCGGCGTGTTCGCCGAGGGGGCCAGCCTGGACTGGTCGGCGGTCTACCTGCGGGACGAGCTCGGCTCGTCGGCCGGGGTCGCGGCGGCCTCCACCACCGCCTTCGCCCTGACCATGGCCGTCGCGCGGCTGGTCGGCGACCGCGTGGTGGACCGGTTCGGTGCCGTACGGACGGTACGCGTCGGCGGCGTCGCGGCGACCGTCGGCGGGCTGCTCGTGGTGCTCGCCCCGCACGCCGCCGTCGCCATGGCCGGATTCGGCCTGATGGGACTCGGGGTCGCCGTCGTCGTCCCGCTCGCCTTCGCCGCCGCCGGCCGCAGCGGCCCCAACCCCAGCCAGGCCATCGCGGGCGTCGCCACCATCACGTACACCTCGGGGCTGATCGCCCCGTCCGCCATCGGCGGCATCGCCGACGTGACCTCGCTCATGTTCTCCTTCGGTCTGGTCACCCTCCTGGCCTTCGGCCTGGTGCTCGGAGCGGGCGTGCTGCGCTCCGGCGGCCGGTCCACGGCGAAGGCCCCGGCCGCGAGCGACACCGTGCCGGAACCCCGGTGACCAGCGCCGCATTACCATGTGGCTGATCTTTTTCGGCTGATGCTTCGCGCGGCGAACCGGCCACCGGAACCGGAGAACGGGAGCGACCCCATGGACCTCGGCGTGCGCTGGACCCTGCACGGCGACGGACGGACACCCGCTCCAGGAGCCGTCGTCCGCCCGGACGAGCGGCTCTCCTGGCCCCGTACGGCCGGCCTCGGCGCCCAGCACGTGGTGGCGATGTTCGGCGCCTCCTTCGTGGCGCCCGTGCTCATGGGTCTCGACCCGAATCTCGCGATCATGATGTCCGGCGTCGCGACGGTGATCTTCCTGCTCGCGACGCGGGGCACGGTTCCCAGCTATCTCGGCTGCTCGCTCTCCTTCGTCGGGGTCGCCGCGGCCATCCGGGCCTCCGGCGGCACCAGCGCGACCGTCACCGGCGCGGTGCTGGTCGTCGGCGCGGTGCTGTTCCTGGCGGGTCTGGCGGTACGGAAGTTCGGCGCCCGGATCATCCACGCGGCGATGCCGCCGATCGTCACCGGCGCCGTCGTCATGCTGATCGGCTTCAACCTCGCCCCGGTCACGGCCGCCACCTACTGGCCGCAGGACCAGTGGACGGCTCTGCTGGTCATGCTGTTCACCGGTCTGGCCGTGGTCTGTCTGCGCGGTTTCTGGTCGCGCATCGCGATCTTCCTCGGCCTGATCTTCGGTTACGGCATCTCCTGGGTCTTCGACCTGGTCTTCGGCCGGATCCACTCGATGGCCCCGAACGGCCAGGTCACCGACCACTGGCGTCTCGACCTCTCGGGCGTCTCCCGGGCCGACTGGATCGGCCTGCCGTCCTTCCACGGCCCCAGCTTCGAGTGGTCGGCGATCCTCGTCGCACTGCCCGTCGTGATCGCCCTGATCGCCGAGAACGCCGGACACGTCAAGGCCGTCGGCGAGATGACCGGCGACCCGCTGGACGACAAGCTCGGCACCGCGATCGCGGCCGACGGCGCCGCCTCGATGCTGTCCACCGCCGTGGGCGGCCCGCCGAACACCACGTACTCCGAGAACATCGGCGTCATGGCCGCCACCCGCGTCTACTCCACCGCCGCCTACTGGGCCGCGGCCGGCTTCGCGCTGCTCTTCGGCCTCTGCCCCAAGTTCGGGGCGGTCGTCGCCGCGATCCCGGGTGGGGTGCTCGGCGGCATCACGGTGATCCTGTACGGCATGATCGGCCTCCTCGGCGCCCAGATCTGGATCAACGCCAAGGTCGACCTGCGCAACCCGCTCAACCTGGTGCCGGCCGCGGCGGGCATCATCATCGGCGTCGGCGGCGTGAAGCTGACCTTCACCGACACCTTCGAGCTGGGCGGGATCGCGCTGGGCACGCTCGTCGTGATCACCGGCTACCACGTGCTGCGGGCCTTCGCCCCGGCCCACATGAAGCAGCAGGAGCCCCTGCTGGACTCCGGGACCAGCTCGTACGAAGACAGCACGGCGGAGGAGTCCGCCACCAAGTCGTAGGGGTATTCGCCCGTTCTGGGGAAGCCGGGCCCGGACGGTTCCCTCCCGGGCCCGGCTGCTGAAACGCTGCCCTCATGGCGCAGACCCAGCAGATCGGCACCCGGCAGATCGGTCAGTTCACCGCGATCGACCCCGTGGTGGAGCGGATGCGTGGCATTCGCTCGGCCTGGCATCCGACCGACGGCGTCGCCGTCTTCAACCGTGTCTATCTGACCGTGACCGAGGAGATCGGCCACGCCATCGAGGCGGGGACCTTCGCCGACCGGCGGGCCGCCGCGACCCTCGACGTCCGCTTCGCCGAGCGCTATCTCTCGGTGGTCGACGCCGTCGCCACGGGCGCCCCCGCCCCGGCCTGCTGGCGGCCGCTCTTCACGTACCGGCGCCATCCCGGCGTACGGCCGCTGCAGTTCGCGCTCGCCGGGATCAACGCGCACATCGGCCACGACCTGGCTCTCGCCGTGGTCGACACCTGCCGGGCGCTGGAGTGCGCGCCACAGGACCTGGAGGACGAGTTCGACCGTGTCGGCGACATCCTCGTCCTGCTGGAGGAGCGCATCCGCGAGGAAGTGATGCCGGGCCCGGACCTGCTGGAGATCACGGATCCGCTGACGCATCTGCTGGGCTGCTGGAGCCTGGAACGGGCCCGCGACGGGGCCTGGCTCGCCGCCCGCTCGCTCTGGCAGCTGCGGGAGCTGCCCGACCTGGCCGAGGAGTTCTGTGAACGCCTCGACCGGTCGGTGGGTCTGGTGGGGCGGATGCTGCTGACGCCGCTCGCACGGCGCGGCTGACCGCTCTCGCGGCCGCTCGCACACCGGTACTGTCCGCCCCACTCCCCCAACGCGACCGGCCCCCGGGAAGTTCCGCGGGGGCCGATCTGTGGAGGGGTGTGAGGAAGGTCAGTCCTCCGGGAGCTCCACCGGGGCGATCTCGTCGTACACGTCGCCCGGGCCCGGGTTGGTGGCGTCGGTCGAGCCGCCGAAGTGGTGCATCACGCCCCACACGGCGTTCAGCGCGGTCTGCACGGCGCCCTCGGCCCAGCCGGCCGTCCAGGAGATGTCGTCGCCCGCGAGGAAGATGCCCCGCTTGTCCTCCGGCAGCCGGTCCTGCATGAAGTGGGTGAAGAGGCGGCGCTGGTAGCGGTAGTGGCCCGGCAGGTTCGCCTTGAAGGCGCCCATGAAGTAGGGCTCGTTCTCCCACGACACGGTCACCGGGTTGCCGATGATGTGCTTGCGGATGTCGACCTTCGGGTAGATCTCGCCGAGCGACTTCAGCATGACCTCCATCCGCTCGTTGGCGGACAGCGGCAGCCACTTCAGGCTGTCGTCGCACCAGGTGTACGAGAGGCAGATGACGGCCGGCTTGTCCGGACCGTCGTCCAGGAGGTAGGTGCCGCGGGTCATCCGGTCGGTCAGCGTCATCGACATGACGTCCCGGCCGGTCTCCTCGTCCTTGTCCAGCCAGAACGGCCTGTCGACCGGCACGAAGAGCTTGGAGGACTCCATGTAGTGGGTGCGCTCGATCGCCGTCCAGTGGTCGATCGGGAAGAGCGAGTCGTCGCAGGCGATCTTGGAGAGCAGCATCCAGGACTGGGCGGTGAAGATCGCCGCCTGGTACGTACGGATGTCGCCGGAGGCGTCCGTGACGGTGATCCGGTTGCCGGCGGTGCGGTTGAGGCGGGTCACCGCGGGCTTCGGCTCGCCGCCGTGGAGCGAGGACAGCGAGGTGCCCTGCGCCCAGTGCACGATCTTCTCCGGCTCGCGCTCCCACAGCCGCAGCGGCAGCTGCTGCGAGCCGCCGACGATGCCGCGGTGGTGGTCGTCGGCCTCGGTGTAGACGACGCGCAGGATCTCCAGGATGGAGTTGGGGAAGTCGGTGTCCCAGCCGCCGGTGCCGAAGCCGACCTGACCGAAGATCTCGCGGTGCCGGAAGGACTTGAAGGACTCCGACTCGCACAGGAAGCCGTAGAAGGTCTGGTTGTCGAGCTTCTCGACGAGCTTGGCCCAGATCTCGCGGATGCGCGGGACGTCCCGCTCGCGCATGGCCTGGTTCATGTCGGAGAAGTCGGCGCCCTCCTCCAGACAGGCGTTCCACGCGGCGGCGACGTCACGGTAGACCTGGGGCAGGTCGTCGACGGTCTCGGCGTAGTGCGACTCGCCCTTGAGGTCGACGACGGTCGACGGGGTCGACTCGGCGAGTGGGTTCGGGAAGGCCTGCGTCTCCAGGCCCACCAGGTCGATGTAGTGCTGGAACGCGGTGGAGGAGGGCGGGAAGCGCATGGCGCCCATCTCCGCCGTCAGGCCCTCGGTGCCGGTGCCCTCGAAGCCGACGGTGCGCAGTCGGCCGCCGATCTGGTCGGCCTCGTAGACGACGGGCTTGAGGCCCATCTTCATCAGCTCGTAGGCGGCGATGATGCCGGAGAGCCCGCCGCCGATGACGGCGACCTCGGTGCCGTGCTCGGTCGCGGGTATCTGGCCGAGCCCGGCCGGGTGGGCCAGGAAGTCGTCGTAGGCGTACGGGAAGTCCGGACCGAACATGGTGATCGGCGGCTGCGCGTCGGTGTGCTGGACGGCGGTGGGCACCGTGGACGTCATGGGGTACGGACTCCTTGCACGGGTGAAGACTGGGGAGGGAAGGCGGGGAGGGGCCGGCTGCCGGCTCAGACGAGGGAGCCGTAGAGGCCGGGGCGGCGGTCGCGCAGGTACGGGTTGTTCTCGCGGGAGGCCGCCAGGAAGGCGGGGTCGACCTCGCCGAAGACGAGGTCCTCGCCGCGGCCGGCGCGGGCGCGCGGAGTGCCGTCGGGGCCGGCCAGCGTGGAGAGGCCGACGAACTCGAACTCGCCCTCCGGCCCGGTCCGGTTCACATACGCCACGTACATCTGGTTCTCGAAGGCGCGGACCGGGATCACGGACTCGGCGACGAACTGGAAGGGGTGCATCTGCGCGGTCGGCACGACGAGGAGGTCGGTGCCGGCCAGGGCGTGCGAGCGGACGTTCTCCGGGAACTCGACGTCGTAGCAGATCATCATGCCGAGCCGGACCCCGTCGAGCTCCGCCTGGACGACCGTCTCCTCGCCGGGGGTGAACCACTTCTGCTCGAAGCAGCCGAAGAGATGGGTCTTGCGGTAGTTCGCGAGCCGCGTGCCGTCGGCGCCGATCAGCTGGGCGGAGTTGTACAGGACCCCGTGCCGCTCGGTGTCCCGCTCCGGGTAACCGTAGGCGATCGCCAGGCCGTGGCGTACGGCGAGGGCGGCGACGGCCTGCGCGGAGGCGCCGTCGGCGGGCTCGGCGAGCCGGGGGACGTCCGCGCCGATCGCGTACCCGGTGAGGAAGAGCTCGGGGGCGATCAGGAGCCCGGCGCCGGTGGCCGCGGCACGGCCGGCGGCCTCGTCGAGGACGGCGAGATTGGCGGCCACGTCACCGGGCTGTCCGGAACTCTGGAGCAGGGCGGTGCGCAGCGGCGGCATCGGCAGGGTCCTTGTCGGTGCGGGAGGGCGGGGAGGGGTGTCGGAGTGACGTCAAAACGGTACGGTTCCGGGCGCGATCGGGACAAGGCGCGACCGTTGCGGACCGACCGTCGAACCGTTGCGCGCTCTGCCGGGCCGACGGCGATTCGTTGCGCGTCTCTCCTGCTGGGGTCGCAGACCTCCCCCGCCGTGCGGCGGAGACACGAACCGTCCTCTGGCGCGACGCCCGGGGGCGGGCCGGGCGGAAGAGTGGTGGTCGTCCGGAGGACACCGGGCCGACCTGCCGAAAGGACCGACATGAACCGTCGTACGAGGATCACCGCCCTGGCCGCCGCCGTGCTGATCTCAGCCGGGGCCGGAGGCTCCGCGGTCGCCTCCGGGGACGGCGCGGGCGGCAGCCGCGAGGCGGCCGCTCTGACCGGGACCGCGAAGCTCTACCGGCCGGCCGGTGACGACATCACGTTCACCTTCGACGCGCATCTGGCGGCGAAGGACAACAAGGACCCGCGGGCGGCGACGGGCACGTTCCGGTTCAGCCACTACAAGGGCGACTGGGGCGGGTACGCGGTGGTCAAGGTCGACTGCCTGGCCACGGGCGGCAAGGTGGCCGTGGTGACGGGCGTGGTCACGGAGACCGATGTGAAGGAGTTCCGGGACCGGCGCGTCGGGGTCTCGGTGCACGACATGGGCAAGCACGACCGTCTGGGCTACAGCTGGCTGACCCAGGACCCGGAGAAGGACGACGTCCTTCCCTGCCACAGCGCACCGCCCTTCGAGAAGACGAAGGCGGGCACGGGCGACTTCACGGTGCTGCCCTGGCAGTTCGACTACCCGACGGAGTAGACCCGCTCAAACCCTTACGCGGGCGAGCCGGAGGAGAAGCGCCGCAGCAGCGGTGAGAGCACCAGGACCGACTTGGTGCGTTCCACGAACGGCTCGCCCGCGATCCGCTCCAGGACGCGCTCGAAATGGCGCATGTCGGAGGCGAAGACCTGGACGACGGCGTCCGCGTCGCCGGTGACGGTCGACGCGGACACCACCTCGGGGTAGCGCTCCAGGCCCCGCCGGATGTCGTCCGGCGAGGTGTTGTGGCGACAGTAGATCTCGACGAACCCCTCGGTCTCCCAGCCGAGCGCCGCCGGGTCCACCCGTACGGTGAATCCGGTGATGGCGCCCTCGGCCCGGAGCCGGTCCACGCGCCGCTTGACGGCGGGCGCGGACAGACCGACGAGCGAGCCGATGTCGGCGTACGAGCGGCGGGCGTCCTCCGCGAGGGCGTGGACGATGCGTTCGTCGAGGTCGTTGAGTCGCACTACGGGTGGATCACTTCTCTGCGTCGGTGGCCACCACATCCGTGGCCAGGCGGGAGCGGCGCATGCCGTACAGGAAGTAGAACACGAGGCCCGCGGCCATCCAGCACCCGAAGACCACCCAGGTGATCGAGTCGAGGCTGAACATGTTGTACACGCAGAACAGGAAGCCCAGGATCGGGAAGGTCCAGCCCAGCGGCACGCGGAACGTGCGGTCCATGGTCGGGCGGGTGCGGCGCAGCACGATGACCGCGATGTTGACCAGGGCGAAGGCGAACAGGGTGCCGATGCTGGTGGCGTCGACGAGCTTGCCCAGCGGGATGACGGAGGCGAGGACGCCGCAGAACAGCGACACGATGACCGTGTTCACGCGCGGGGTGCCGGTCTTGCCGCTGACCTTGCCGAAGACCTTGGGGACGAGACCGTCGCGGGACATCGCGAAGAGCACGCGCGTCTGGCCGTAGAGGACGGTCAGCACGACGCTGGCGATCGAGATGACGGCGCCCGCGGCGAGCAGCGTGCCCCAGAAGGCCTGGCCGCTGACGTCGTTCATGATCGCGGCGAGAGAGGCCTCGGAGCCCTCGAAGTCCTTCCAGTTCCACGCGCCGACGGCGACGGCCGCCACCAGGACGTAGAGGACGGTGACGATGAGGAGCGACAGCATGATCGCGCGGGGAAGGTCGCGCTTCGGGTCCTTCGCCTCCTCACCGGCGGTGGAGGCGGCGTCGAAGCCGATGTACGAGAAGAAGAGGCTCGCTCCGGCGGCGCTGACGCCCGCCATGCCGAGCGGCATGAAGTCGGCGTAGTTGCCGGACTTGAAGCCCATGAAGCCGATGGCGCAGAACAGCACCAGGGCGGCGATCTTCACGAACACCATGACGGTGTTGACGAGAGCGGACTCGCGGGCGCCGCCGAGGAGGAAGAGCATCGCGAGGAGGACGACGATCAGACCCGGCAGGTTGATGATGCCGCCCTCGCCGGGGGCGGAGGAGAGCACGTCGGGGATGGTGACGCCGATCGTGCCGTCGAGCAGCTCGTTGAGGTACTCGCCCCAGCCGACCGCCACGGCGGCGACGGAGACGCCGTACTCCAGGACCAGGCACCAGCCGCAGACCCAGGCGACCAGTTCACCCATCGTTGCGTACGCATACGAGTAGGAGGAGCCGGCCACCGGTATCGAGCCCGCCAGCTCGGCGTACGAGAGGGCGGAGAAGAGGGCCGTGAGACCGGCGATGACGAAGGCCACCGTGACCGCGGGGCCGGCCTTCGGAACGGCGTCGCCGAGGACGACGAAGATGCCGGTGCCGAGCGTGGCACCGATGCTGATCATGGTCAGCTGCCACATCGAGAGGGAGCGGCGAAGGCTTCCGCCCTCACCCTGCCCACCCTCGGCGACCAGGCGTTCTACCGGCTTGCGCCGAGTGAGGGCGGAGAGCGGGGACGTCTTGGGGACGGTCGGCTCGGTGGCCGGCGGGGCTGTGCCTTGATCCAGCACTGCGGGGGCTCCTTGATCGCTGCCTGTCGGGACGCGACGACCGCGGCGGCACGCGAGCAGGGGGAAGGAAACCCGCGAGGGATGGGGGACCGCCGAGCAGGCGGTCGCCGCCACTCCTGGTACGAGGCATGAGCCTAAGCCTTCACGCTTCGCGGACGTAATGCAGGGTTGTTGCGCACCTGCGGGTGATCATTGCGCACTTGCGGCACAGAAAGGGGAAACATTGCGCCTCCCCGCATGAATCGACACATCAGGGGTGTGACCAGGGTGTGAACCGCCTCCGGCGTGGCATGCACTTCTCATGCCGGACAACCCACTCCGCGAGCCCCCCGCGCCCCCAGCGCCCCTCCGACCGGAGGAGGTGGAGGCGGGCTGGCTCGGCCCGGAACCCTTCCTGCGCGGTACGGCGTGGCTCGACCGGGGGCGCGCCGTGCGCGCCGACCCCGACGACCTCGCCCGGCTGCCCTGGGACACCGTCGAGCGGGCCGCCCTGCCCATCGGGGTACGGGTGGAGTTCACGGCCGCGCCGGGCACCCGGTCGGTCGAGCTGCGCTACCGGACGGCCTCGCCGGGGCCCCTGCCGCACTGCTTCGCGCTGTGGCGGGGCACGCGATGCCTCGGCGAGGTCGTGACGGATCCGGCCGAGGAGGCGACGGTCGCCCTCCCGCTCCCGACGGGCGGTGGGGTGTTCAGCGTTCATCCGCCCGAGGACCGGGCGCCGGTGGTCCTCGGCCTGCGCGCGGTCGGCGGCTCGCTGGCGCCGGCGCCCCGGCGGCGGCGCTGGCTGGTGCACGGCGACTCGATCACCGAGGGCTGGTGGTCGACCCGGCCGGCCCTCTCCTGGCCGGCGACGGCGGGACGGACGCTCGGCCTGGACACGGTCAACCTGGGTTACGCGGGCGGCGCGCGAGGGGAACTCCCGCTCGCCGAGCAGCTCGCACGCCTCCCGGGGGAGGTCGTCACCCTCGCCTTCGGCACCAACTGCTGGTCCGCGGCGCCCTGTTCGGCCGGCTGGCTGTACGAGACGGTCCGCGCCTACGTCGGTCTCGTGCGCCGCGGCCACCCCGACGCCCCGCTGCTGATCCTCTCCCCCGTGCTGCGCCCGGAGGCCGAGACCACACCCAACGCCCTGGGCGCCACTCTGGAGGACCTGCGCGCGGCCATGGAGCACGCGGGCCGGGACCTGGCCGCGGAGGGCGACGAACGGCTTCTGGTGCTCTCCGGCCGGCCCCTGCTCGGCCCCGAGCACCTGGCGGACGGCCTGCACCCCGACGACGCGGGCCACGCCCGCATCGCGGCGGCGGTCGCGGACGCGCTGCGGCCGCACGTACGGGCGTGAGCGCCGCGGGTACGCGGAAGGGCCCCCGCGAGAGACTCGCGGGGGCCCTTCCCGTGGACCGGCGTGCCGTGGACCGGCGTGCCGGAACTAGGTCCAGCTGGCGTGCAGCGGCTTGCCCTCGGCGTAACCGGCGGCGCTCTGGATGCCGACGACGGCCTTCTCCTCGAACTCGGCCAGCGAGGCCGCGCCCGCGTAGGTGCAGGAGGAGCGGACGCCCGCGATGATCGAGTCGATCAGGTCCTCTACGCCCGGGCGGGCCGGGTCGAGGAACATCCGGGAGGTCGAGATGCCCTCCTCGAAGAGGCCCTTGCGGGCGCGGTCGTACGCGGACTCCTCGCTGGTGCGGTTGCGCACGGCGCGCGCCGAGGCCATGCCGAAGGACTCCTTGTACAGGCGCCCGTTCGCGTCGGCGTGCAGGTCGCCCGGGGACTCGTACGTCCCGGCGAACCAGGAGCCGATCATGACGTTGGACGCACCGGCGGCGAGCGCCATGGCGACGTCACGCGGGTGGCGGACACCGCCGTCGGCCCAGACGTGCTTGCCGTACTTCTTCGCCTCGGCGGCGCACTCCAGGACGGCGGAGAACTGCGGGCGGCCGACACCGGTCATCATGCGGGTGGTGCACATGGCGCCGGGGCCCACACCGACCTTGATGATGTCCGCGCCGGCCTCGATGAGGTCGCGCACGCCCTCGGCCGCGACGATGTTGCCGGCGACGATCGGGACGTGCGGGTCGAGACCGCGGACGGCCTTGATCGCGGAGATCATCGACTCCTGGTGGCCGTGCGCGGTGTCGACGACGAGGGTGTCCACACCGGCGTCGAGGAGCTGCTTGGCCTTGCCCTCGACGTCGCCGTTGATGCCGACGGCGGCGGCGATGCGCAGCTTGCCGTTCGCGTCGGTGGCGGGCGTGTACAGGGTCGCGCGGAGGGCGCCCTTGCGGGTCAGGATGCCGACCAGACGCCCGTCCTTGTCGACGGCCGGGGCGTAACGGCGGTTGGCGTGGTCGAGCTTGTTGAACGCCTCGCGCGGCTCGATGTCGGCGTCGAGGAGCAGCAGGTCCTTCGACATGACCTCGGACAGCTGGGTGAAGCGGTCCACGCCGGACAGGTCGGCGTCGGTGACGACACCGACCGGACGGCGGTCCCCGTCGACGACGACACCGGCGTCGTGCGCCCGCTTGGGCAGCAGCGAGAGCGCGTCGGCGACGGTCTGGTGGGGCTCCAGGACGATGGGGGTGTCCAGGACGTGGTGGCGGCTCTTGACCCACGCGATGACGTCGGTGACGACCTCGATGGGGATGTCCTGGGGAATGACGACGATGCCGCCGCGGCGGGCGACGGTCTCGGCCATGCGGCGGCCGGCGATCGCGGTCATGTTGGCGACGACCAAGGGGATCGTCGTACCGGAACCGTCCGGTGAGGCGAGGTCGACGGCCTGGCGGGAGCCCACGGCCGAGCGGCTCGGCACCATGAAGACATCGTCGTACGTCAGGTCGTAGGGCGGCTTGACGTCATTGAGGAAACGCACGTGCTGACATCCCAGTCGTTCGGATCGGCCCCTAGGCATTTCAGCCAGGGGAAAAAAGCACGTAGTTCATTGTCCCACGCCGGTACGCATACCAGACCTGAGCGAATCATCCGAGGCTTGCGGGAGCACCTTTGTCGGATCGCACAAGAACCGTGCTCGTCGTACGAGAGGACCGGGACGGGCCGGGTGTCAGACCCCGTCCGGGTCCTTGCGCTCCAGCGCGGGCCGCGAGCCGGGAGCCGACTCGGTGAGCAGGTAGTCCGCCGCCGCGCGGTCGGTCACCAGGCTGGTGACGAGCCCGGAGCGGAGCACCGCGCCGATCGCCGCGGCCTTGCGCTGGCCGCCCGCGATCGCCACGACCTCGGGGATACGGCGCAGCCGGTCGGCCTCGACCGTGATGCAGCGCTCACCGAGGTCACGCCCCACCCGGCGCCCGTCGGCGTCGAAGAGGTGCGCGGACATCTCGGCGGCGACGCCGAGGGAGGCGTAGTGCGCGCGCTCCTCGTCCGAGAGCATGTCGTGCACGGTCGAGATGCCCGGCTCCCAGGAGCCGATGGACACACAGGCGACGGTGACCTTGTCGAAGTACTCGAAGGCCCGCGCGATGCCGGTCTGGTTGCGCAGCGCGGCGGCCGTGGCCGGGTCGGGCAGCAGCATCGGCGCGTAGATGGGGTGCGCCTCGCCGCCGGAGACCTGGGCGGCGCGCCGTACCGCCTCGACCGAGCCGCGCTCGGCGGTCCCGGCGTCGTAGACACCCGTGAGCTGCACGACCGTACACGGGGGCAGCCGGTCGAGGGCCGCGGCCATGTGGATGGTGGAGCGGCCCCAGGCCAGCCCGAGGACGTCGCCCTCGTTGACCAGCTCGCCGAGCAGGTCGGCGGCGACCTCGCCGAGGTTCTCCGGGTCGGGCGACTCCTCCTCGCCCTCGGCCGGGGACTCGACGACGACGGCGTGGCGGAGCCCGTAGCGGGCCCGCAGCGCGTCGGAGCGCTCGGCGTCCAGCTCCGCGGGTACGCGGATCTCGATCCGTACGAGGTCGCGTTCGAGGGCGGTCTCCAGGACCCGGGCCACCTTGAAGCGGCTCACGCCGAACTCCTCGGCGATCTGGATCTTGGACTTTCCCTCGAGGTAGAAGCGGCGGGCCATGGCCGCCGCCTGCACCAGCTCCGCGGGACCCATCCGCAGGGCTGACCGTCCCGCCGAGATTCCCGCCACCGCGATCTCCTCACTGCTGTTCACGTACCGCTGGTTCACTTCTGCCGTTCACACTCTGGACCCGGTGTTCATCCTGTCAGATGCGAGGGGCCCTGATCAGTCCTGTCGGCTCTCCGACCGACCGCGTTCATCCGGCGGTGGCTCAGTGGCCACACGCCCACGCCGCCGAGGCGGTCGCGGAGTCGGCCTTCGCGCGGAGCGCGCGGACGGCCTCGGCGGGGTCCGCGGCGCCGTAGACCGCGGACCCGGCGACGAAGACGTCGGCGCCGGCCTCGGCGCACCGCTCGATGGTGGATTCGGCGACCCCGCCGTCGACCTGGAGCCACAGTTCCAGGCCGTGCTTGGAGATCAGCTCACGGGTGCGCCGGATCTTGGGCAGCATGATGTCGAGGAAGGCCTGCCCGCCGAAGCCGGGCTCCACGGTCATGATCAACAGCATGTCGAGCTCGGGGAGCAGGTCCTCGTACGGCTCGATGGGCGTCGCGGGCTTCAGCGCCATCGAGGCCCGCGCGCCCTTCGCCCGGATCTCGCGCGCGAGACGCACGGGCGCGGCCGCCGCCTCCACGTGGAAGGTGACCGACCCGGCGCCGGCCTCCACGTACTGCGGGGCCCAGCGGTCCGGGTCCTCGATCATGAGGTGGCAGTCCAGCGGGGTGCCCGTCGCGCGGCTGAGCGACTCGACGATCGGCACGCCGAGCGTCAGGTTGGGCACGAAGTGGTTGTCCATGACATCGACATGCAGCCAGTCGGCACCCTCGACGGCCTTCGCCTCCTCGGCGAGGCGGGCGAAGTCTGCGGACAGGATGCTGGGGTTGATCTGCGCCATGTGCCAAGCCTGCCATGCTCTTGGGCACTTCTTTGCCGCGGACCGGTTTCGGATCGGGATCCGCGCGGGTTCGGTACGGATTCGGCCCGGATTCGGCCCGGATGGGGACCGATCCCGGGGTCCACATGCCGGACGGGCCGGTGTTCGGACCGGCCGGTGCGGGATCGGCCGGTGCGGGATCCGCCGGTGCCGACGGCCCGGTGCGAGACAGGCCGTGCCGCCCGGTCCGTCAGGCGGTACGGCGGAGCAGCGCCAGGTACATGGCGTCCGTGCCGTGCAGATGCGGCCACAGCTGGACGTCCGGGCCCTCGCCGAGCGCGGGGACGCCGGGCATCAGCGGGCGGACGTCGATCCACTCCGCCTCGACGGCCGGGCCGCCCCGGCCCTTGAGGACGTCCTCGACGACCACGCGGGTCTCCGCCAGGTGCGGCGAACAGGTCGCGTAGCCGACGACTCCCCCGACGCGGACCGCCGACAGCGCCTCCCGCAGCAGACCACGCTGGAGGGGGGCGAAACCGTCCAGGTCCTCCGGGCGGCGGCGCCAGCGGGCCTCGGGGCGGCGACGCAGCGCGCCGAGACCGGAGCAGGGGACGTCCATGAGGACCCGGTCGAAGGAGCCGGGCTTCCACGGCGGGCGGGTGCCGTCGGCGGCGATGACCTGGTACGGGCCGGGGTTGCCGGCCAGCGCGCGCTCGACCAGGCGGGCGCGGTGCGGCTGCTTCTCCGAGGCGAGCAGGGTGGCGCCGCGCCGCGCGGCCAGGGCGCCGAGCAGGGCCGCCTTGCCGCCGGGGCCCGCGCAGCCGTCCAGCCAGCGCTCGTCGCGGCCCTCCAGGGGCGCGTCGGCCAGCGCGATGGCGACCAGCTGGCTGCCCTCGTCCTGGACGCCCGCGCGCCCCTCCTTCACGGCCTCGATGGCGCCGGGCTCCCCGCCCTCGGCCATCCGCACCGCGTACGGCGACCAGCGGCCGGGCAGCGTGTCCTCATCGGTCAGCTCCTCGGTGGTGGCGCGCCCCGGCCGGGCCACGAGCGTCACCTCGGGCCGCTCGTTGTCGGCCTCCAGCAGGTCCTCGATACCGGCCCGCCCGCCGCCGAGCGCGTCCCAGAGCGCGGAGACGATCCAGCGGGGATGCGAGTGGACGACCGCGAGATGGTCCTCGGCGTCGTCCTCGTACGGCGGGGCGACCTGCTCGACCCAGGTGTCGAGGTCGTTCTGCGCGATCTTCCGCAGAACGGCGTTGACGAACTTGGCCCGCCCGTCCCCGAGCACCACCCGCGCCAGCTCCACGCTCGCCGAGACGGCCGCGTGGGTGGGGATGCGCGTACCGAGCAGCTGATGTGCGCCGAGGGACAGCACGTCGAGCACCGGCGGATCGACCTCCCGCAGCGGCCGGTCGATGCACGCCGAGACGATCGCGTCGTACGTCCCCTGCCGCCGCAGCGTCCCGTAGACCAGCTCGGTGGCGAGCGCCGCGTCCCGGCCGTCGAAGTCGCCCTGTTCCCGGGCTTTCTTCAGCAGCGGCGGCAGCACGAGGTTCGCGTACGCGTCCCGCTCGTCGACGGCTCTGAGTGCCTCGAAGGCGAGGATCCTGACGGGATCCTTTTTGGGACGCCGGTACGGCTTGGGGGGACGGCGACGTGCCTGCTCGCTCAAAAGGTGCTCCGCGTGATGAATGAAGAGGGTCGAACCCTCCCAGCCTACGTCCGCGTCGCCGGCACTCCCGCCCGCCGTCCGCCCCACCCGTGAACGACGGCGCTACGCGCCGACGCGCTCTCCCGGGGCGATGCGCACCCCGCGGGCCCAGTCCGCGGCCTTCATCGGCTTCTTGCCCTGGGGCTGGACCCAGAGCAGTTCGACGGCGTGCGAGCCGGTGCCGACGTACACGTTGTTCTTGCCGACGGCGAGCTCGCCCGGCGTCAGGTCGGTACGGTCCGGGACGAGCGCCGCCTGGATCAGCTTGAGGCGCTCGCCGCGGAAGACGGTCCAGGCGCCCGGGGCGGGCGTGCAGCCGCGCACGACGCGGTCCACGCGCAGCGCCGGTGCCTTCCAGTCCACGTGGGCGTCCTCGACCTGGATCTTCGGGGCCAGGGTGACGCCCTCGGCCGGCTGCGGTACGGCCTTCAGGCTGCCGTCCTCGATGCCGTCCATCGTGGCCGCGAGCAGTCCGGCGCCGGCGAAGGCGAGCCGGGTGAGCAGGTCCCCGCTGGTGTCGGTGGGACGGACGTCCTCGGTGATCACGCCGTAGACCGGGCCGGAGTCGAGCCCCTCCTCGATCTGGAAGGTCGACGCGCCCGTGACCTCGTCGCCCGCCATCACCGCGTGCTGTACGGGCGCCGCGCCGCGCCAGGCCGGCAGCAGCGAGAAGTGCAGGTTGACCCAGCCGTGGGCGGGGATGTCGAGGGCGGCCTTGGGCAGCAGCGCGCCGTAGGCGACGACCGGGCAGCAGTCCGGGGCGATCTCGCGCAGCCGCGCGAGGAACGCCTCGTCGCGCGGCCTCGCCGGCTTGAGCACCTCGATCCCGGCCTCCTCCGCGCGCTCGGCGACGGGGCTCGCGACCAGACGCCGGCCGCGGCCGGCGGGGGCGTCGGGCCGGGTGACGACGGCGGCCACCTCGTGCCGGCCGGAGGCGAGCAGGGCGTCCAGGGCGGGCACGGCGACCTCGGGGGTGCCTGCGAAGACCAGCTTCACTCGGGGAAACCTCGCATCTCGGGGCGGTGGCGGGCAGCGCACCAGTCTAGGGGGCGTACGTGAGGACGAGCGCCCCGCGCATATGCGTGTACGCCCCCGCAGCGTGACCCAACCACGGGTAGCGCGTTGGTCAAGAGAGATTGACCGAAACGGGCCGCCCTCCCCCCTGTGGCCCATCCTTTTCCACGCCGGTTCGAGAGGCTTTCACATGGCCGACCACGCAACCCACGACGCCCAAGCCCGGGCAAGTCTGCATCTGTTGGTGCGGGACATCGAGCGGGTCCGGCGGCAGGTGGACGCACTGCGCACGCTCACGGCCCAGTTGGGCAATGTCTACCGCCCGCGCCGCTCCGGCCCGTCGACGGGCTTCGTCGTCTACGGGCGGGCGCCCGCCCCGACCGTACGACTCGCCCAGGAGCTGCGGGACAGTGTCGAGACCCTGGTGACGGCGGCGGTCGACTTCGACCGCTCGCTCGGGTTCTCGTGGGACGCGGTGGGCTCGGCGCTCGGGGTCACGAAGCAGGCCGTCCACCGCCGCTACGGCGCCCGGCGCGTGCCCCAGCCGGGCGCCGTCGTGGAGCAGGACCGCGCCACGGAGCCGGGCACGACCCGTACGCTCCCGGTGGTCCCGCCGGCCCGCACGATGCCGCCGCAGCCCACCCCCGTGTCCCAGTCCCTGCGCGAGGACCCCCGGCCATCGGCCTTCCCGGGTCCTCGGAACGGCTGACCGCGCCCGCGACACCGTCGGCCGCTCGCCCCCCGCGTGGGGGTGGGCGGCCGACGGCGTGTCAGCCGATGTCCGGGGGGTCGACGCGCACCCGGACCGGCTCGCCGCCGCCCCGGGCCAGCCGCGCCGCCTGCGCCGTCTTCAGCGCGGCGGCCAGCGCCGCCCCGTTGCCCGGCGGGACGCGCACGAGGGCCCGCTCCCACTGCTCCCCCGGCGGGCTGTCCCCCGGCCGCCGGGGCCCGCCGGCCCGTACGACGGGCAGCGGAACCGGCCCCAACACCTCGGCGTTCCCCGGGAGTTCGGCCGCCGCGAGGAAGCTCTCGACCGCCTCCGGCGGCCCGGACACCGCCGCCATCCGGGACACCGGCGGGAAGCCCAGCTCCGCCCGTTCCGCCAGCTCGCGCTGGGCGTGGCCGACGGGGTCCCAGCGCACGAGGGCCTGGACCGGCCGGAGGGTGGGTTCCGCGACGACGACGACCGTGCCGCCCTCGCTCTGCCCCCGCACCAGCGAGGCCGCGTCGATCCAGCGACGCAGGGCCTCCTCCCCGGCACGCAGGTCGGGGCGGCCGAGCATGGCCCAGCCGTCGAGGAGCAGAGCGGCCGCGTAGCCGCCCTCGGCGACGGGCTCCGCGCCCGGCGTGGACACCACCAGGGCGGGCCGCCCCGGCACGGTGTCGAGGACGTGGTCCCGCCCCGACGTCCGCACCGGGACCGCCGGGAACGCCCGGCCCAGCTCCTCCGCCGTCCGGCGCGCGCCCACGACCTGGGCCCGCAGCCGCGTCGCACCGCATTCCCCGCAGTGCCAGTCCTGCGCGCCCCGCCCGCACCAGCCGCAGCGCAGCTCCTGCTGCTCGGGCGCCTCCAGGGGCCCGGCGCAGTGGCGGCAGCGCGCCGGTGTCCGGCAGCGCTCGCAGGCCAGCCTCGGTACGTAGCCCCGCCGCGGGACCTGGACGAGCACCGGACCGGTCTTCAGCCCCTCCCGTACGGCCTGCCAGGCCAGTGAGGGCAGCCGGGCGGCCCGGGCGGCCTCGTCCCGGGCCAGCTCGCCGTCGCCCACGGTCCGTACGAGCGGGGCGGCGGCCCGTACCTGCTCGCGGCCGGCGGCCAGGGGCGCGGCCCAGCCGGACTCCACGAGCTGCGCGGCCTCGACGGTGCAGCTGGTGGAGCCGAGCAGGAAGGCGCACTTGTCGTGGGCGGCGCGCAGCAGCAGCACGTCCCGCGCGTGGGGCTGGGGGGCGTGCGGCTCGCTGTGGCTGCCGTCGCCGTCGTCCCAGATGGCGACGAGTCCGAGGTCCCGTACGGGGGCGAACATCGCCGCCCGGGTGCCCACGACGGCGCGCACGGAACCACGCCGTACCGCGAGCCACTGGGCGTAGCGCTTCTCCGGTCCGGTCTCCGCCGTGAGCAGCGCGTGCCGTCCGGGTCCGAGGAGCGCGGTCAGGGCCGCGTCGGCCCGTGCAGCGGCCCGTCCGTCGGGTACGACGACCAGCGCGCCCCGGCCGGAGGCGAGCGTCGCGCCGACGGCGCGGGCCAGCTCGTCGGCCCAGTGCGGCCCGGGCAGCGCGTTCCACACGGCCCTGGGCGCCCCGCCAAGGGCCAGGGCGTCCAGGAACGCCGGGCCGCGCTCGTACCGCCCCCAGCCGGCCGCCTCCGGCACGGGGGGCGGCGGCAGCGGCTCGGGGGACGCCTTCGCCTCCGCCCGGGCGCTGCGGGGCGGTATCGCCAACTGGAGCACGTCCGCCAGGCTGCCCGCGTACCGGTCGGCGACCGCCCGCGCGAGGCCCAGAAGCTCGGCGCTCAGCACCGGCTCGGGCGACACCACGTCGGCGAGCGCGGCCAGCGCCCCCTTGTAGTCCGACTCGGCCCGCCGCTCGACCAGGAACCCGTCGATCAGCCGGCCGCCCTCGCGCCGCCCGTCCCTGACCTGATGCGCCCCGGCCCCGAAGCGCACCCGCACCCGCACCCCGGGCTGTGCGACGGCGTCCAGCTCCTCGGGCACGGCGTAGTCGAAGAACTGGTCGAGGTGCAGGACGCCCTTGTTGACCACCACCCGCGCCACGGGCAGCTCCTTGGCCAGCGCGGCCCCCCGCCACGTCCGCGGCTTGGCCCGCGGCACCTTCGCCTTCCGTACGGATTCCCGAATGAGCGCGAGCTGCTCGTGCGACTCTCCGGCCGCACTCTCGGGCTTCTCGTTCTCGCTGCTCACAGCCTCATACCTACCAGACCGCACTGACAGCGGAACATGCGGAAGCCCGGCCCCCCACGGGGGGCCGGGCTTCCGTCACGTACTGCCGTCGCCTACAGGCCCGCGGCCTTGCGCAGCGCGTCCACGCGGTCCGTGCGCTCCCAGGTGAAGTCGGGGAGCTCGCGGCCGAAGTGGCCGTACGCCGCCGTCTGCGCGTAGATCGGGCGGAGCAGGTCGAGGTCGCGGATGATCGCGGCCGGGCGCAGGTCGAAGACCTCGCCGATGGCGTGCTCGATCTTCTCGGTCTCGATCGTGTGCGTGCCGAAGGTCTCGACGAAGAGGCCGACGGGCTCGGCCTTGCCGATCGCGTACGCGACCTGGACCTCGCAGCGCGAGGCGAGACCGGCGGCCACCACGTTCTTGGCGACCCAGCGCATCGCGTAGGCGGCCGAGCGGTCGACCTTGGACGGGTCCTTGCCGGAGAACGCTCCGCCACCGTGGCGGGCCATGCCGCCGTACGTGTCGATGATGATCTTGCGGCCGGTCAGGCCGGCGTCGCCCATCGGGCCGCCGATCTCGAAGCGCCCGGTGGGGTTGACGAGCAGGCGGTAGCCCTCGGTGTCCAGCTTGATGCCGTCCTCGACGAGCTGCTGCAGCACGTGCTCGACGACGAACTCGCGGATGTCGGGCGCGAGCAGCGACTCGAGGTCGATGTCGGAGGCGTGCTGCGAGGAGACGACGACGGTGTCGAGACGGACGGCCTTGTCACCGTCGTACTCGATGGTGACCTGGGTCTTGCCGTCAGGGCGCAGGTACGGGATGGTCCCGTTCTTGCGGACCTCGGTCAGGCGACGCGAGAGCCGGTGGGCGATGTGGATCGGGAGCGGCATCAGCTCCGGGGTCTCGTCCGACGCATAGCCGAACATCAGGCCCTGGTCGCCGGCGCCCTGCTTGTCCAGCTCGTCCTCATCGCCCTCGACGCGCTTCTCGTACGCCGTGTCGACGCCCTGCGCGATGTCCGGGGACTGCGACCCGATGGAGACCGAGACGCCGCAGGACGCGCCGTCGAAGCCCTTCTTCGAGGAGTCGTACCCGATCTCGAGGATCTTGTTCCGTACGAGGGTGGGGATGTCGGCCCACGCCTTCGTGGTCACCTCACCGGCGACGTGCACGAGACCGGTGGTGATCAGCGTCTCGACGGCGACGCGGGACGTCGGGTCCTCGCGGAGGAGCGCGTCGAGAATGGTGTCGCTGATCTGGTCAGCGATCTTGTCGGGGTGACCTTCGGTCACGGACTCCGAAGTGAACAGACGACGGGACACAATGCTCCCTGGGGTTGCAGCGGCTGCTGGCTCAACAATGTCGGACGGCAGGGGGCTGCGCCCCGCGTCGTACCGAGACCAGTCTACTGGGCGTGCTCGGGCCTTGGGCCAGGTGTCTCGCAAGGTGGGAGCCGGATGCTCACCGAATCCGGCCTCCCGCGCGAGACGAACACCCGTTCCGGTCGCCCGAGAGGACCGGATTCACGGGCTTTCACTCGGCCGTGGCGGTGAAATCCGGACGATCGGTGGATTCCCCGGAATTCTCCGCGGGCATGGACCGCAGACGCGGTGCGACCAGGTCCCAGACCGTCTCCGCGAGGGCTTCCTTCGGTCCGTACGGTACGGGCGTGTCGGCGCCGTCGGCCGCCAGCACCACCGCCTCGTTCTCCTCGGATCCGAAGGTCTTGCGCTCCCCGACCTCGTTGACCACGAGGAGGTCGCAGCCCTTGCGGCGCAGCTTGTCCCGGCCGTTGGCGAGGACGTCGTCGGTCTCGGCGGCGAAGCCGACGATCACCTGGCCGGGCAGGGCCCGGTCGGCGGAGATCTCGGCGAGGATGTCGGGGTTGCGGACGAGCTCGACGGTCGGCGCCTCGACGTCGTCCCGCTTCTTGATCTTGCCCGTCGCGTAGACGGCGGGGCGGAAGTCCGCGACGGCCGCCGCCATGACCACGGCGTCGGCGTCCGCGGCCGCCTTGATGACGGCCTCGCGCAGCTGGACGGCGGTGCCGACGTGGACGACGTCGACGCCGGCCGGGTCGGGGATGCCGGTGTTGGCCTCGACGAGGGTGACCCGGGCGCCACGGGCGGCGGCGGCCTTGGCCAGCGCGTAGCCCTGCTTTCCGGAGGAGCGGTTGCCCAGGTAGCGGACGGGGTCGAGGGGCTCGCGGGTGCCGCCGGCGCTGACCACGACGTGGCGGCCGACGAGGTCGGGGGCGGCCGTGCCGCGGGCCAGGATCCGACGGCAGACCTCGAAGATCTCCGCGGCCTCGGGCAGGCGGCCCTTGCCGGTGTCGACGCCGGTCAGCCGGCCGACGGCCGGCTCGATGACGACGGCGCCGCGACGGCGCAGCGTGGCCACGTTCTCCTGGGTGGCCGGGTGCTCCCACATCTCGGTGTGCATCGCCGGAGCGAAGACGACCGGGCAGCGGGCGGTGAGCAGGGTGTTCGTCAGCAGGTCGTCGGCCAGACCGTGGGCGGCCTTGGCGAGCATGTCGGCGGTGGCGGGGGCGACGACGACGAGGTCGGCGGCCTGCCCGATCCGTACGTGCGGGACCTCGTGGACGGACTCCCACACCTCGGTGGAGACCGGGTGACCGGAGAGGGCCGACCAGGTGGCCGCGCCGACGAAGTTCAGGGCGGAGTCGGTCGGCACGACGCGTACGTCGTGGCCCGACTCGGTCAGCCGCCGGAGCAGCTCACAGGCCTTGTACGCGGCGATGCCACCGCTGACCCCCAGAACGACCTTCGGCTCGGTCACCACTGCCACTCCCCGCACTCGGCTGCGTACTCGGACGCGTACGACTCCATGAGACACCACAGGCCCGGCGGTTGTTCCGCCGGGCCTGAGGTGAGAAACGTGACAGTGCTTACTGCGCCGGGCCCTCGATGGCCTCGGAGGTCAGCAGACCCGCGTTGATCTCGCGCAGGGCGATCGAGAGCGGCTTCTCGTGGACGTGGGTGTCGACGAGCGGACCGACGTACTCGAGCAGGCCCTCGCCGAGCTGCGAGTAGTACGCGTTGATCTGACGCGCGCGCTTGGCCGCGTAGATCACGAGGCTGTACTTCGAGTCGGTGGCCTCGAGCAGCTCGTCGATCGGGGGGTTGATGATGCCCTCGGGCGCGGTGATGGAAGAGGACACTCTCTTGCCTTCCGAAGAAACTTCTGGGTGGGCTGATCGGGGTGATCAGATCCAGGCGATCAGAAAATGATCAAACAACGTTCATCAAGGCTAGCAGCTCACGCGCCACGTCCTCGACGGAGGTGTTGACCAGGGTGGTGTCGAACTCCGCCTCGGCGGCCAGTTCGATCGTGGCGGCGGCCAGTCGGCGCTCGATGACCTCGGGCGACTCGGTGCCGCGGCCGGTGAGCCGGCGGACCAGCTCCTCCCAGCTCGGCGGGGCCAGGAAGACCAGCTGCGAGTCCGGCATGGACTCCTTGACCTGCCGGGCGCCCTGGAGGTCGATCTCCAGGAGGACCGGCTCGCCGGCCTCCAGGCGCTCCAGGACCGCGCGCCGCGGCGTGCCGTAGCGGTTGCCCGCGAACTCGGCCCATTCGAGGAGTTCCCCGTTGGCGACCAGCTTGTCGAATTCGTCGTCCGTGACGAAGAAGTACTGGACGCCGTGCTTCTCGCCGGGGCGCGGCTTTCGTGTCGTGGCCGACACCGAGAGCCAGACCTCGGGATGGACCTTGCGCATATGAGCGACGACCGTGCTCTTGCCGACCCCGGAGGGGCCGGAGAGCACGGTCAGTCGCGGACGAACCTCTGCTGCCATGCAGCGATTATTCCAGCTGTACGGGGATGCCTGGGACGGCACTCCCGTCTCAGGCGCCGGTGCTGCCGAACTCGCGCTCCAGGGAGGCGATCTGGTTGGAACCGAGCCCGCGCACACGGCGGCTCTCGGAGATGCCGAGCCGCTCCATGATCTGCTTGGCGCGGACCTTGCCCACGCCCGGGAGCGACTCGAGCAGCGCGGAGACCTTCATCTTGCCGATGACGTCGTTCTCCTGGCCACTCTTGATCACCTCGTGGAGGGAGGCGCCGGAGTGCTTGAGTCGATTCTTGACCTCGGCCCGCTCCCGGCGAGCCGCGGCGGCCTTTTCGAGCGCGGCTGCGCGCTGTTCAGGGGTAAGGGGCGGAAGAGCCACGCCTACGTCACCTCGGATGTCGAACTGTCGGATACGGACCGGTGAGGAACCTAGTCGCCCCACACCAGTGGAGCAACGATCAACGGAGTGACCGTCGAACGCTGACTCTGCCCCGGAGACTAGCGGCCAATGCCTCTCCAGTCAGCGAGAACAAGCGAAAAGTCCTGGTCAGCATCGACCGACCAGGACTTTCCGGGCATAACGACTGGGTTTTGAGCCAAGTTCTTGTCAAGGAGTGAGACGGCCCCGACCTGCGGATTGGCCGCGGCGGCGGTCAGACGGCGACGGCCTCGCGGATTTCCGTCGCGTAGCGCTCCGCGGCGGACCGCAGGGCGGCGGCGTCCGGGCCGTGCTTCAGGACGCCGCGGCTGACGTTCGGGACCACGTTGCGCACCGCCGCGCCGAAGACGGCCGGGAGATCGGCCGGGGTGGCGCCCTGGGCACCGAGGCCGGGGGCCAGCAGCGGGCCGTTGATGTCGAGGTCGAAGGAGGACAGGTCGCCGAGCGTCGCACCGACGACCGCGCCGAAGGAGCCCATCGGCGTCGCGCCCGCGTTCTCCTCGGCGAGGTGGGCGAGCATGGTGGCGCCGATCGTGCGGCCGTCCTCGCGCACCGCCCGCTGGACCTCCGCGCCCTCCGGGTTGGAGGTGAGGGCCAGCACGAAGAGCCCCGAGCCGGACTCCTTCGCCAGGTCGACGGCCGGCTTCAGCGAGCCGTAGCCGAGGTACGGGGAGACCGTGAGGGCGTCCGAGAAGAGCGGGGAGTCCTTCCGGAGGAAGGTCTCGGCGTAGGCGGCCATGGTGGAGCCGATGTCCCCGCGCTTGGCGTCCATCACGACCAGGCCGCCCGCGGTCCGCAGATCGGCGACGGCGCGCTCCAGGACGGCGATGCCGCGCGAGCCGAAGCGCTCGAAGAACGCGGACTGCGGCTTGAAGACGGCCACGCTGTCCGCCAGCGCCTCGACGACCGTGAACGTGAAGCGCTCCAGGCCCGCGATGTCGTCGCCGAGGCCCCAGGAGTCGAGGAGGGCGGCGTGCGGGTCGATGCCGACGCAGAGCGGACCGCGCTGGTCCATCGCTCGGCGCAGGCGCGAGCCGAAGGGCTCGATCGGGTCGGTCATGGATTCCTCCGTTGGTGTGCGCCCACGCGCGCGGCCGCGGGGTCGGCGGTGCCGCGCGCGTGGTGACCGGCGGCCTGTAGGACGGCCGGCAGGGGACGGTCAGGCCTCGTGGTGCTCGGCGGCTCCGCTGCCCACCGCCTCGGCGAGGGTGGCGTACGGGGAGGCCGCGAGGCGCGCCGCGAGGCCCTTGTGGATCGCGCGGGCGTAGAACGGGCCCTCGTAGATGAAGGCGCTGTAGCCCTGGATCAGCGTGGCGCCGGCCAGGATGCGCTGCCAGGCGTCCTCGGCGTTCTCGATGCCGCCGACGCCGACGAGGACCAGTCGGTCCCCCACGCGCGCGTACAGGCGCCTGAGCACGGCCAGGGAGCGGTCCTTGACGGGCGCGCCGGACAGCCCGCCGGTCTCCTTGACCAGCGCGGGGTCGGACTTCAGGCCGAGGCCCTCGCGGGCGATGGTGGTGTTGGTGGCGATGATGCCGTCCAGGCCGAGCTCCAGGGCGAGGTCGGCGACCGCGTCGACGTCCTCGTCCGCCAGGTCGGGGGCGATCTTGACCAGGAGGGGGACGCGGCGGTCGGTGACCGTGCGGTCGGCCGCTTCCCGTACCGCCGTGAGCAGGGGGCGGAGGGACTCGGTGGCCTGGAGGTTGCGCAGCCCGGGGGTGTTCGGGGAGGAGACGTTGACGACGAGGTAGTCGGCGTGCGCGGCGAGGCGCTCGGTGGACTTCACGTAGTCGGCGGCGGCCTCGGCCTCCGGGACGACCTTGGTCTTGCCGATGTTGACACCGACGACGGTCTTGAAGACCGGCACGCGCGCGTGGAGGCGGGCGGCGACGGCGGCCGAGCCCTCGTTGTTGAAGCCCATGCGGTTGATCAGCGCGCGGTCCGGGATCAGCCGGAAGAGCCGCTTCTTGGGGTTGCCGGGCTGGGCCTCGCCGGTGACCGTGCCGATCTCGACGTGGTCGAAGCCGAGCATCGACATCCCGTCGATGGCGACGGCGTTCTTGTCGAAGCCGGCCGCGAGGCCGAAGGGGCCGTGCATGCGCAGCCCGAGCGCCTCGGTGCGCAGCTCCTCGTACCGGGGTGCGAGGACGGCGGCGACGAAGGTGCGCAGGACGGGGATCCGGGCGGCGCGGCGGATCCAGCGGAAGGCCAGGTAGTGGGCCTCCTCCGGGTCCATCCGCTTGAAGACCAGGTGGAAGAAGAACTTGTACATGGAGGTGTCCTCACCAAGAGGGGGACACCGTTTCCGGTGTCCCCCTCGTCGGGCTGCTAGTCGCGGGCCGCGGTCAGACGCGCCGCGTGTTCCTGGAGCGAGCGGACGCCCACGTCGCCGTGGGTGAGCGCGTCGATGCCCTGGACGGCCGCGGCGAGCGCCTGGACCGTGGTGAGGCACGGGACGCCGCGCGAGACCGCCGCCGTACGGATCTCGTAGCCGTCGAGGCGGCCACCGGTGCCGTACGGGGTGTTGACGATGAGGTCGACCTGACCGTCGTGGATCAGCTGGACGATCGTCTTCTCCCCGCCCGGCCCCTCGCCCTCGCTGAGCTTGCGCACGACGGTGGCGTTGATGCCGTTGCGCTTGAGGACCTCGGCGGTGCCGGAGGTGGCGAGCAGCTCGAAGCCGTGGGCGACCAGCTCGCGCGCCGGGAAGATCATCGAACGCTTGTCGCGGTTGGCGACGGAGACGAACGCGCGGCCCTTGGTGGGCAGCGGGCCGTAGGCGCCGGCCTGCGACTTGGCGTACGCCGTGCCGAAGACCGAGTCGATGCCCATGACCTCGCCGGTGGAGCGCATCTCCGGGCCGAGGACGGTGTCGACGCCGCGGCCGTGCACGTCGCGGAAGCGGCTCCACGGCATCACGGCCTCCTTGACGGAGATCGGCGCGTCGAGCGGCAGGGTGCCGCCGTCACCGTTCTTCGGCAGCAGGCCCTCCTCGCGCAGCTCGGCGATGGTGGCGCCCAGCGAGATGCGGGCGGCGGCCTTCGCGAGCGGCACGGCGGTCGCCTTCGAGGTGAAGGGGACCGTCCGGGAGGCGCGGGGGTTGGCCTCGAGGACGTACAGGATGTCGCCGGCCATGGCGAACTGGATGTTGATCAGTCCGCGCACGCCGACGCCCTTGGCGATCGCCTCGGTGGAGACGCGCAGGCGCTTGATGTCGAAGCCGCCGAGGGTGATCGGGGGCAGGGCGCAGGCCGAGTCGCCGGAGTGGATGCCGGCCTCCTCGATGTGCTCCATGACGCCGCCGAGGTAGAGCTCGTGGCCGTCGTAGAGCGCGTCGACGTCGATCTCGATGGCGTCGTCGAGGAAGCGGTCGACCAGGACCGGCCGGGTGGGGCTGATCTCGGTGGACTCGGCGATGTACTTCTCGAGGCGGGCCTCGTCGTAGACGATCTCCATGCCGCGGCCGCCGAGCACGTACGAGGGGCGTACGAGGACGGGGTAGCCGATCTCGTCGGCGATGGCCTTGGCGCCGGCGAAGGTGGTCGCGGTGCCGTGCTTGGGAGCGGGCAGTCCGGCGTCGGCGAGGACCTGGCCGAAGGCGCCGCGGTCCTCGGCGGCGTGGATGGCCTCCGGAGAGGTGCCGACGACCGGCACGCCGTTGTCCTTGAGCGCCTGGGCGAGGCCCAGCGGGGTCTGGCCGCCGAGCTGGACGACGACACCGGCGACGGGTCCCGCCAGCGTCTCGGCATGGACGATCTCCAGCACGTCCTCGAGCGTGAGCGGCTCGAAGTACAGGCGGTCGGAGGTGTCGTAGTCCGTCGAGACGGTCTCCGGGTTGCAGTTGACCATCACGGTCTCGTAGCCCGCGTCGCTGAGCGCGAAGGAGGCGTGGACGCAGGAGTAGTCGAACTCGATGCCCTGGCCGATGCGGTTCGGGCCGGAGCCCAGGATGATCACGGCGGGCTTCTCGCGCGGCGCGACCTCGCTCTCCTCGTCGTACGAGGAGTAGAAGTACGGGGTCTTGGCGGCGAACTCGGCGGCGCAGGTGTCGACCGTCTTGTAGACCGGGCGGACGCCCAGGGCGTGCCGGACCTCGCGGACGACGTCCTCCCGCAGGCCGCGGATCTCGGCGATCTGGACGTCGGAGAAGCCGTGGCGCTTGGCCTCGGCGAGCAGCTCGGGGTCGAGCTTGTCGGCGGCGGCCAGCTCGTCGGCGATCTCCTTGATCAGGAACATCTGGTCGACGAACCACGGGTCGATCTTCGTGGCGTCGAAGACCTCCTCGGGGGTGGCGCCGGCGCGGATGGCCTGCATGACGGTGTTGATGCGGCCGTCGGTCGGGCGGACCGACTCCCGCAGCAGCTCGTCCTTGTCGCCGACCGGGCCGACGAAGGTGAACTGCGAGCCCTTCTTCTCCAGGGAGCGCAGGGCCTTCTGGAGCGCCTCGGTGAAGTTCCGGCCGATGGCCATGGCCTCGCCGACCGACTTCATGGTCGTGGTCAGCGTGGAGTCGGCGGAGGGGAACTTCTCGAAGGCGAAGCGCGGGGCCTTGACCACGACGTAGTCGAGCGTGGGCTCGAAGGACGCCGGGGTCTTCTCCGTGATGTCGTTGGGGATCTCGTCCAGCGTGTAGCCGACGGCGAGACGGGCCGCGATCTTGGCGATCGGGAAGCCGGTGGCCTTGGAGGCGAGCGCCGAGGAGCGGGAGACGCGCGGGTTCATCTCGATGACGATGATCCGGCCGTCGTCCGGGTTGACCGCGAACTGGATGTTGCAGCCGCCGGTGTCGACACCGACCTCGCGGATGATCGCGATGCCGATGTCGCGCAGCCGCTGGTACTCGCGGTCGGTGAGGGTCATCGCCGGGGCGACGGTGATCGAGTCACCGGTGTGGACGCCCATCGGGTCGAAGTTCTCGATGGAGCAGACGACCACGACGTTGTCGTTCTTGTCGCGCATCAGCTCCAGCTCGTACTCCTTCCAGCCGAGGATGGACTCCTCCAGGAGCACCTCGGTGGTCGGCGAGAGGGTCAGGCCCTGGCCGGCGATGCGGCGCAGCTCCTCCTCGTCGTGGGCGAAGCCGGAGCCGGCGCCGCCCATGGTGAAGGAGGGGCGGACGACGACGGGGTAGCCGCCGAGCGTCTCGACGCCCTGGATCACGTCGTCCATGGAGTGGCAGATGACCGAGCGGGCGGACTCGCCGTAACCGATCTTGGCCTTGACGGCCTCGACGACGCCCTTGAAGAGGTCGCGGTCCTCGCCCTTGTGGATGGCCTCGACGTTGGCGCCGATGAGCTCGACACCGTACTTCTCCAGCACACCCTGCTCGTGCATGGAGATGGCGGTGTTGAGCGCGGTCTGGCCGCCGAGGGTGGGCAGGAGGGCGTCGGGGCGCTCCTTGGCGATGATCTTCTCGACGAACTCGGGGGTGATCGGCTCGACGTAGGTGGCGTCGGCGATCTCCGGGTCGGTCATGATCGTCGCCGGGTTGGAGTTGACCAGGATGACCCGCAGGCCCTCGGCCTTGAGGATGCGGCAGGCCTGGGTGCCGGAGTAGTCGAACTCGGCTGCCTGGCCGATGACGATCGGGCCGGAGCCGATGACCAGGACGGACTGGATATCGGTGCGCTTAGGCACGCTCGGCCTCCATCAGGGATACGAAACGGTCGAAGAGGTACGCGGCGTCGTGCGGGCCCGCGGCCGCCTCGGGGTGGTACTGGACGCTGAAGGCCGGCTGGTCGAGGAGCTGGAGGCCCTCGACGACCTGGTCGTTCAGGCAGACGTGGGAGACCTCGGCGCGGCCGAAGGGGGTCTCGGAGACCTTGTCGAGGGGCGCGTCGACGGCGAAGCCGTGGTTGTGCGCGGTGACTTCGACCTTGCCGGTCGTACGGTCCTGCACCGGCTGGTTGATGCCGCGGTGGCCGTACTTCAGCTTGTAGGTGCCGAAGCCGAGGGCGCGCCCGAGGATCTGGTTGCCGAAGCAGATGCCGAAGAGCGGGGTCTTGCGGGCGAGCACGCCCTGCATGACGGAGACGGGTCCGTCGGCGGTGGCCGGGTCGCCCGGGCCGTTGGAGAAGAACACGCCGTCCGGGTTGACCGCGTACACGTCCTCGACGGTGGCGGTGGCGGGCAGCACGTGCACCTCGATGCCGCGCTCGGCCATCCGGTGCGGGGTCATGCCCTTGATGCCGAGGTCGACGGCGGCGACGGTGAACTTCTTCTCACCGATGGCGGGGACGACGTACGTCTCCTTGGTGGCGACCTCGGCGGCGAGGTTCGCGCCCTTCATCTGCGGGGCTTCCTGCACCTTGGCGAGGAGCACGGCGTCGTCCATCACCGCGTCACCGGAGAAGATGCCGACGCGCATGGCGCCGCGCTCGCGCAGGTGGCGGGTGAGGGCGCGGGTGTCGATGCCGGAGATGCCGACGACGCCCTGGGCGGCGAGCTCCTCGTCCAGGGAGCGCTGGGCGCGCCAGTTGGAGGAGACGCGGGCGGGGTCGCGGACGACGTAGCCGGCGACCCAGATCTTCGCCGACTCGGGGTCCTCGTCGTTGACGCCGGTGTTGCCGACGTGCGGGGCGGTCATCACGACGACCTGGCGGTGGTACGACGGGTCGGTGAGGGTCTCCTGGTAGCCGGTCATGCCGGTGGAGAACACGGCCTCGCCGAAGGTCTCCCCCACGGCCCCGTAGGCGCGGCCGCGGAAGGTGCGGCCGTCCTCCAGGACGAGTACGGCGGGAACCTTGGCTCCCCTTGTGGAGGTCGTCATCGTGCGGTGCCTTCCGTCGTGCTTGCGTGTTGCGTCGTGGTCATGGTGTTGATGGCTTCGACCCAGGCGGCGTGCTCGGCCGCCCGGTCGGAGCGGAAGCCGGAGTCGAGGAGCTTGTCGCCGTGTGCCCAGGTGACGACGAGCAGCCCGCCCTCGGCCAGGACCTTGCCGGCGATGCCCTTGTCGAGCCGGGCCTCGCGCAGGGCGGCGGCGGGGACGAAGAAGTCGGTCGCCCCGGGGCGTACGACCTCCAGGCCCGCGTCGGTCAGCGTGAGCTCGACCCGGCTGCGGGCGCCCAGACCGTGGGCGACGATCCGGTCGAGCCACTGCCCGGCCGTGGTCGAGCCGTGGTAGCGCCCGCTGAGAGTCAGTGTGGCCTCGCCGCGCGGGTCCGGCACGGTGGGCAGCTCGGGGAGGTCCGACTGGAGGCTGCCGCGCCACTTCCATCCCTGGCGCATCAGCCAGTAGACGAAGGCGACGAAGAGCAGGAGCCCGGCCACCCAGCCGAGCCGTCCGGCCCAGTCGGTGACCTCGGCCGACTTCTGCTCGGCGGCCAGAGTGATGAATGCAGGTGTCACGCCAGTTTCCCGTCCACGACCGTTGCCCGGCCCCGCAGGAAGGTGTGGGTGACGCGACCCGGCAGCTCGCGGCCCTCGTAGGGGGTGTTACGGCTGCGGGAGGCGAAGCCCGCGGGGTCCACGAGACCACGGTATGCCGGATCGACCAGCGTGAGGTTCGCGGGCTCACCTGCCGAGACGGGTCGTCCGTGGCCCGTGGCCTGCCCGATCCGCGCGGGCTTGACGGACATGCGGTCGGCGACGCCGGCCCAGTCGAGCAGTCCGGTCTCGACCATCGTCTGCTGGACGACGGAGAGCGCGGTCTCCAGGCCGACCATGCCCATGGCGGCCGCGGCCCACTCGCAGTCCTTGTCCTCGTGCGGGTGCGGGGCGTGGTCGGTGGCGACGATGTCGATGGTGCCGTCGGCCAGGGCCTCGCGGAGCGCCATCACGTCACGCTCGGTGCGCAGCGGGGGGTTGACCTTGTAGACCGGGTTGTAGCTCCGTACCAGCTCGTCGGTGAGGAGGAGGTGGTGCGGGGTGACCTCGGCGGTGACGTCGATGCCGCGGGACTTGGCCCAGCGGACGATCTCGACCGAGCCGGCCGTGGAGAGGTGGCAGATGTGCACCCGGGAGCCGACGTGCTCGGCGAGGAGGACGTCGCGGGCGATGATCGACTCCTCGGCGACTGCGGGCCAGCCGCCGAGACCCAGCTCGGCGGAGACGACGCCCTCGTTCATCTGGGCGCCCTCGGTCAGCCGGGGCTCCTGGGCGTGCTGGGCGACGACGCCGCCGAAGGCCTTCACGTACTCCAGGGCGCGGCGCATCATCACGGCGTCGTCGACGCACTTGCCGTCGTCGGAGAAGACGGTGACGCCCGCGGCGGAGTCGTGCATCGCGCCGAGCTCGGCGAGCTTCTTGCCCTCCAGGCCGACGGTGACGGCGCCGATGGGCTGCACGTCGCAGTAGCCGGACTGCTTGCCGAGCCGGTAGACCTGCTCGACGACGCCGGCGGTGTCGGCGACGGGGAAGGTGTTGGCCATGGCGAAGACGGCGGTGTAGCCGCCGGAGGCGGCCGCGCGGGTGCCGGTGAGAACGGTCTCGGAGTCCTCGCGGCCGGGCTCGCGCAGGTGGGTGTGGAGATCGACCAGGCCGGGGAGGAGGATCTGCCCCTCGGCCTCGACGACCGTCGCGTCCTCGGCCGCCAGGCCCGTACCCACCGCGGCGATGGTCTCGCCCTCGATCAGGACGTCCTGGGCCTCGCCGCCGAGCACCTTCGCACCACGGATAAGGATCTTGCTCATGGTCACTTGTTCTCCTCGGTGCGGTGGTGGCTGACGGCGGGCTCGTTGCCGCCCAGAAGCAGGTACAGGACGGCCATCCGGATGGAGACGCCGTTGGCGACCTGCTCGACGACCGTGCAGCGGTCGGAGTCGGCGACCTCGGCGGTGATCTCCATGCCGCGGACCATGGGGCCGGGGTGCATGACGATGGCGTGGTCGGGCATCTTCGCCATCCGCTCGCCGTCGAGCCCGTACCGCCGCGAGTACTCGCGCTCGGTCGGGAAGAAGGCCGCGTTCATCCGCTCGCGCTGCACACGCAGCATCATGACCGCGTCGGACTTCGGCAGCACGCTGTCCAGGTCGTAGCTGACGGCGCAGGGCCAGGTCTCGACGCCGACCGGGACCAGGGTGGGCGGGGCCACCAGGGTGACCTCGGCGCCCAGGGTCCGCAGCAGGTCGACGTTGGAGCGGGCGACGCGGCTGTGCAGGACGTCGCCGACGAGGGTGATGCGCTTGCCGGCGAGGTCCTGGCCGAGGCCGGCGTCACGGCCGACGAGCCGGCGGCGCATGGTGAAGGCGTCCAGCAGGGCCTGCGTGGGGTGCTGGTGGGTGCCGTCGCCGGCGTTGATGACGGGGGCGTCGATCCAGCCGGAGGTGGCGAGCCGGTAGGGGGCGCCGGAGGCGCTGTGGCGGATGACGACGGCGTCGACGCCCATCGCCTCCAGGGTCTGGGCGGTGTCCTTGAGGGACTCGCCCTTGGAGACGCTGGAACCCTTGGCCGCGAAGTTGATCACGTCCGCGGAGAGGCGCTTCTCGGCGGCCTCGAAGGAGATCCGCGTACGGGTGGAGTCCTCGAAGAACAGGTTGCAGATCGTTCGGCCGCGCAGGGTCGGCAGCTTCTTGATCGGCCGGTCGGCCACCCGGGCCATCTCCTCGGCGGTGTCGAGGATGAGGACGGCGTCGTCGCGGGTGAGGTCGGCGGCCGAGATGAGGTGACGCATCATCGGGGGTTCTCTCCGTGGTGGGGAGGTCGGGGGTCGGGGGGTGTCCCCCGGAGGGCCCGTCGGGCGTGCGGGCGCGCAGGGGCGTGCCCTGGACCCGTCGGACAAGCCCGTACGGGCTAAGCGCTGGGCTTGCTGCCGAGCAGCACGGTGTCGCGACCGTCCTCCTCGGCGAGCTGGACCTTGACCGTCTCCCGCAGCGACGTGGGGAGGTTCTTGCCGACGTAGTCGGCGCGGATCGGGAGTTCGCGGTGGCCGCGGTCGACGAGGACCGCGAGCTGGACGGCGCGGGGGCGGCCGATGTCGCCGAGCGCGTCGAGCGCGGCCCGGATCGTACGGCCGGAGAAGAGCACGTCGTCCACGAGGACGACCAGGCGGCCGTCGACGCCGTCACCGGGGATCTCGGTGCGGCCGATGGCGCGCGCGGGCTTCATCCGCAGGTCGTCGCGGTACATGGTGATGTCGAGGGAGCCGACCGGGATGGTGCGTCCGGTGATCTCGGCGAGCTTGTCGGCCAGCCGGCGGGCGAGGAAGACGCCACGCGTGGGAATGCCGAGGAGGACCACGTCGTCGGCACCCTTGGCGCGCTCGACGATCTCGTGGGCGATGCGGGTCAGTACCCGCGCGATGTCCGGACCCTCGAGAACAGGGCGGGCGGCATCGGTCTGCTGCTGCGTGTCCATATGAAACGGACCTCCTTCTCCGCCTCACGGGACGGACCTTAAAGGACGTCGGAATTGCGCCACCGACTCTACCAGGGGCGGGCGACCGCCCTGCTCACCACCCTGCCGCCACTCCGGGCGCCGTCCCCCGGGAGGGGGCGGTATGGACCATTCGGCTTGACGGGAAAGAGTAACGCTGCGTAACCTCACAGTGAGTTACCAGCCACGCGGCGGAGCCGCACGTTGTCCACAGCGTCCAGCGTCCGGGGAGCTATATGTCCAGCGAATACGCAAAGCAGCTCGGGGCCAAGCTCCGTGCCATCCGCACCCAGCAGGGCCTTTCCCTCCACGGTGTGGAAGAGAAGTCCCAGGGCCGCTGGAAGGCCGTCGTGGTCGGCTCGTACGAGCGCGGTGACCGCGCCGTGACGGTGCAGCGCCTCGCCGAGCTCGCGGACTTCTACGGCGTTCCGGTGCAGGAGCTCCTGCCCGGCACGACCCCCGGCGGGGCCGCCGAGCCGCCGCCGAAGCTCGTTCTCGACCTCGAGCGCCTGGCCCACGTCCCGCAGGAGAAGGCCGGCCCGCTGCAGCGCTACGCGGCGACGATCCAGTCGCAGCGCGGCGACTACAACGGCAAGGTGCTGTCGATCCGCCAGGACGACCTGCGCACGCTCGCCGTCATCTACGACCAGTCGCCCTCGGTGCTGACCGAGCAGCTGATCAGCTGGGGCGTTCTGGACGCGGACGCGCGCCGCGCGGTCGCCCACGAGGACAGCTGAGCAGAAACGTTGCCGCCGGGGCGGGGAGGGCCTGAGGGCCTTCTCCGCCCCGGCGGTTTCCGTAGGGCGCGGACCGGCTGCGAGAGCGGCGCGGGAGCACGGCGAAGGGGCCCGCAGCACCATGTGCTGCGGGCCCCTTCGTCTGCCGGGGCGCGGGTTCAGGCGTCCCGGCGAAGGCGCGGCTTCAAGTCCTTGAAGCGGGCCAGGAGGCCGTTGACGAACGTCGGGGACTCGTCGGTGGAGAACTCCTTGGCGAGCTGCACCGCCTCGTCGATCGCCACGGCGTCCGGCGTCTCGTCGGCCCAGATCAGTTCGTACGCGCCGAGGCGGACGATGTTCCGGTCGGCGGCCGGCATCCGGTCCAGGTCCCAGTCCACCGCGTAGGTGGCGATGAGCTCGTCGATCCGGTTCGCGTGACCCGCGTACCCCTCGACCAGCTGCATCGTGAACTCGTTGACCGGCGGCTGGCGGTCGTCGGACCGGGCGTGCCGGACCCAGTCCGCGAGGACCTCCTGCACGGACGCACCGCGCTGGTCGGCCTCGAAGAGGATCTGGAAGGCGCGCTTACGGGCCTTGCTCCGAGCAGCCACGGTTAGTCGTTCACCCGGCCGAGGTAGTCGCTGGTGCGCGTGTCGACCTTGACCTTCTCACCGGTGGTGACGAAGAGCGGGACCTGGATCTCGTGGCCGGTCTCCAGCTTGGCGGGCTTGGTGCCGCCGGTGGAACGGTCGCCCTGGACGCCCGGGTCGGTGTGCTCGATGGTCAGCACGACGGCGGCCGGCAGCTCGACGTAGAGCACCTCGCCCTCGTGCTGGGCCACGGAGGCGGTGAAGCCCTCGATCAGGAAGTTGGCGGCGTCGCCGACGGCCTTGCGCTCGACCATGAGCTGGTCGTAGGTCTGCATGTCCATGAAGACGAAGTAGTCGCCGTCCATGTACGAGAACTGCATGTCGCGGCGGTCGATGGTGGCCGTCTCGACCTTCACACCGGCGTTGAAGGTCTTGTCGACGACCTTGCCGGACAGCACGTTCTTGAGCTTGGTGCGCACGAAGGCGGGGCCCTTGCCGGGCTTGACGTGCTGGAACTCGACGACGGACCAGAGCTGGCCGCCTTCGAGCTTGAGCACCATGCCGTTCTTGAGGTCGTTCGTGGAAGCCACGGTTGCGGAATCTCCTGGACTGACGTGGACCAGGGAGGCGTACGCGCCCTACAGCGCGAGCAGCTCCTTGGTCGTAATGGTGAGTAGCTCGGGTCCGCCGTCCGCCTCCTGGCGCACGACGAGCGTGTCATCGATCCGGACCCCGCCCCGGCCCGGGAGGTGGACCCCCGGTTCGACGGTGACCGGCACACAAGCGTCCAGTTTACCCATGGCCGAGGGTGCGAGCTGCGGGTCCTCGTCGATTTCCAGGCCCACACCGTGCCCGGTGAGGAGCGGAACGGCCTCTCCGTGACCCGCGGCGTCCAGGATGTGCCGTGCGGCGCGGTCCACGTCCCGGTATTCGGCGCCGGGCGCGAGCGACTCCCGGCCTGCCCTCTGAGCGGCGAAGACAAGGTCGTACAGCTCGATCTGCCAGTCCGCTGGGGTTGTACCGATGACGAACGTACGGCCGATCTCGCAGCGGTAGCCACGGTAGTTGGCGCCAAGGCAGACGGAGAGGAAATCTCCTTCCTCGACACGGCGGTCGGAGGGCCGGTGGCCGCTCCGGCCGGAGTTCGGACCGGTGGCCACGGAGGTCGGGAAGGCGGCGCCGTCCGCGCCGTGGTCGACGAGCCGGCGCTCCAGCTCCAGGGCGAGATGCCGTTCGGTCCGCCCGACCAGGATGGACTCCAGCAGCTCCCCCAGCGCCTGGTCGGCGATCTCGGCCGCGATCCGCAGACAGGCGATCTCGTCCTCGTCCTTCACGATCCTCAGCTGCTCCACGGCTCCGCCGAGATCGGCGAGCTGCAGCTGCGGGGCGACGGAGCCCATGGCCCGGTGGCGGGCCACGGTCAGATGGTGCTCCTCGACGGCGAGGGAGTGCGCACCCGCCTTGCGGGCGAAGTCGACGGCCGCGACGGCCGGATCGCCGTCGGCCGCGGGCAGAATGGCCTGCCGGAGCAGCTCGTCGAGCCGCCCGTCGGCCGGATCGCCGCCGGGGGCGGTGGGACAGAGCAGTACGTCCTCGTCCGGGCCGAGCAGCAGCACGGCGCCCGGGGGCGAACCGCCCGCGAGATAGCGGACGTTGGCGGGGCGGGAGACCAGGGCCGCCGGGCTGCCGACTGCCGCGCACCGGTCGCGCAGCCGCATTCGTCGGTCCGCATACACCTCTGACATGTTCCGAGCCTACGAGGGGCGGGCCGCCCCGGCCTGCTCAGCGCGGCCGACCGGGCCATCACCGCCCGCATCGGGCCGTCACCGGCCATCACCGGTCGGCATCGGGCCGTCACCAGGCGGGCGGGCTCGCTATCGACCGGGCCAGGACCTCGTCGAGGACGCGGGCGGTGGTCTCGACGTCGTACGTGGAGTTGTCGATGATCGGCAGGCCGGAACCGTACCAGCCGGCCATCCGGCCGTGGATGGAGGCGACCTCCTCGTCCGAGAGACGCCGGTTGCCGCTGCGCTCGGCGTTGCGCTCCAGGACGATCTCCAGGCCGGGGAGGAGGACCACCGGAAGCAGCCCGGGGCCCACGTGCCGCTTCCAGCCGCCGAGGCCGACGACGGGCCGGTCGGGGAAGACGGCGTCGTCGAGGATGCACGAGATGCCGTTGGCGAGGAAGTTGCGGGCCGCGAAGCCGCAGGTCCGGCGAGCGAGGCGGTACTGGGCCTCGGAGTGCTCGTTCCACCCGGACTGGGGGTCGGCGAAGCCGGAACACACCCACTCGCGGACGTCGTCGAGGCTGATGTGCGCGGTGGACACGCGGCGGCGCTGGGCCCAGTGGCGGGCGACGGTCGTCTTGCCGGCGCCGGCCGGGCCGATCAGCAGGACGGCGAGGGTCGCCGTGCCGGTGCCGGGCTCGGCGGCGGGCGGCGCGGGCATGGCGACGGGCGGCAGCTGGACGTGTCCGGTGGTGTCGCGCGGCGCCTGCGCGGGCTGGCCGGGGTGCGACGGCACACTTCCGGTCCAGCCGGGGGCCGGCGGCGCGGCGGGGAGGTGCGCCTGCGGCGGACCGGGCGGGGCAGGACGGGGCGCCTGCGGCGGAGCGGGCGGGACGGGGTGCGGGTGCGGTGCCTGGTGCCCGCCGTGCGCCATGACCGGTCGCCCGGCGCCCTGCGGCCATCCCGAGGGTTCGGGTGGTGGCAACGGAGCCCCCACTGCGTGCTGCATCCGGTGCCACTCCGTCTCGTACGGCCGATACTTCCAGGAACGTTACCGCCCCCGGCCCCCACAGGGGGAACGGCCGGGGGCGGCGAGGAGTGCCCTCGGGCGGGCCCGTTCGCCTCCGGGATGCTCGGGGGCGCGTTCCCGGCGCGCTCGGCGCGGCGCGCGCCCGGGGCTCCCGAGCTGTCAGCCGGTCAGTTCCTCGGCCAGCGCCCGCAGGGCCAGCCGGTAGGAGCCGATCCCGAATCCGGCCACCGTCCCCGTCGCGACGCCGGCGACGACCGAGGTGTGCCGGAACTCCTCCCGGGTGTACGGGTTCGAGATGTGCACCTCGACCAGCGGCGCGGTCCGCTGGGCGGCCGCGTCGCGCATGCCGTACGAGTAGTGCGTGAACGCTCCCGGGTTGATGACGACCGGGATCGAACCGTCCGCCGCCTCGTGCAGCCAGCGGATCATCTCGCCCTCGTCGTTGGTCTCCCGCACGTCCACGTCGAAGCCCAGCTCGGCGCCGAGGGCCCGGCAGGACTCCACCAGGCCCTTGTACGACGTCGCGCCGTAGATGTCGGGCTCACGCGAGCCGAGCCGGCCCAGGTTCGGGCCGTTCAGCACGAGGACGGGCTTGAGATCGCTCACGCGGACACCTCGCCGTAGGCCGCGACGAGCACCGCCGGGTCGGGGCCTTCGAGGACGGTCGGCTTGGCGAGCCCGTCAAGGACGATGAAGCGCAGCAGGTCGCCGCGGGACTTCTTGTCCACCTTCATGGTCTCCAGGAGCTTGGGCCACTGGTCACCGCGGTAGGTGAGCGGCAGGCCGACGGACTCCAGGACCGTACGGTGGCGGTCGGCGGTGGCGTCGTCGAGCCGGCCCGCGAGCCGGCCGAGCTCGGCGGCGAAGACCATGCCGACCGACACGGCGGCGCCGTGGCGCCACTTGTAGCGCTCGTTCTTCTCGATGGCGTGGGCCAGGGTGTGGCCGTAGTTGAGGATCTCCCGGCGACCCGACTCCTTGAGGTCGCCGGAGACGACCTCGGCCTTGACCCTGATCGAGCGGACGATCAGCTCGGCGGTGTGCGGCCCCTCGGGCGTACGGGCGCCCTGCGGGTCGGCCTCCACCAGGTCGAGGATCACCGGGTCGGCGATGAAGCCGGCCTTGATGATCTCCGCCATGCCGCTGACGTAGTCGTTCACCGGCAGCGAGTCCAGCGCGGCCAGGTCGCAGAGCACCCCGGCGGGCGGGTGGAAGGCGCCGACGAGGTTCTTGCCCTCGGCGGTGTTGATGCCCGTCTTCCCGCCGACGGCCGCGTCGACCATGCCGAGGACGGTGGTCGGTACGGCGATCCAGCGCACGCCGCGCAGCCAGGTGGCGGCCACGAAGCCGGCCAGGTCGGTGGTCGCGCCACCGCCCACGCCGACGATGACGTCGGTGCGGGTGAAGCCGGTCTGGCCGAGCGCCTTCCAGCAGTACGCCGCGACCTCGGCGGTCTTGGCCTCCTCGGCGTTGGGCACCTGGATGGCCACGGCCTCGAAGCCCTGGGCGGCGAGGTCGGCCCGCAGGGCCTCGCCCGTCTCGGCGAGCGCCTCGGGATGGATGACGGCCACGCGCTTGGCGCGGTTGCCGATCAGGGCGGGCAGCTCCGCGAGCAGCTGCCGTCCGACCAGCACCTCATACGGATCCGTGCCCGCCGAGCCGCCGACCTGAATACGGGTCACTTCGTGGTCCGTCATACGTCCTTCTTCAGCTCCAGTGCGTCGAGGACCGCGCTCGCGACCTCTTCGGGGGTGCGGTCGTCGGTGGCGACGACGACCCGTGCGACTTCGGTGTAGAGGTGCCGGCGCGCCTCCATCAGCTCGCGCCACTGGCGGCGTGGGTTGACGGCGAGCAGCGGCCGCGCGGTGTTGAGTCCGACGCGGCGGACCGCCTCCTCGACGTCCATCGAGAGATAGGCGACGGGCAGCCCGCTGAGCAGCTCACGGGTGCCGGCGTCGAGGATCGCGCCGCCGCCGAGGGCGAGGACGCCGTCGTGCTCGGCGACCGCGGTCCGTACCGCCTCCCGCTCCAGGGCGCGGAAGTGCTCCTCGCCGTCCTCGATGAAGATGTCCGCGATCTCACGGCCCTGGGCGGCGACGATGTCGGCGTCGGTGTCCCGGTAGGGCGCGCCCAGCAGCTCGGCCAGGAGCGCGCCCACCGTGGACTTGCCGGAGCCCATGGGCCCGACCAGGACGACCAGGGGTCCGGTCACCGGATCTGGAGGTTGTCGAGGTACGAGCGGACGTTGCGGCGGGTCTCCGGGACGCTGTCGCCGCCGAACTTCTCGACGACGGCGTCCGCGAGGACGAGCGCGACCATGGCCTCGGCGACGATGCCGGCGGCGGGGACGGCGCAGACGTCGGAGCGCTGGTGGTGGGCCTGGGCGGCCTCGCCGGTGGCGACGTCCACGGTGGCCAGCGCGCGCGGGACGGTCGCGATCGGCTTCATCGCGGCGCGGACGCGCAGCAGCTCGCCGGTGGTCAGGCCGCCCTCGGTGCCGCCGGAGCGGCCGGTGGTGCGCTTGATGCCGTCCTCGGTGTTCACGATCTCGTCGTGCGCCTTCGAGCCGGGCACGCGGGCGAGTTCGAAGCCGTCGCCGACCTCGACGCCCTTGATGGCCTGGATGCCCATGAGCGCGGCGGCGAGCCGCGCGTCCAGGCGGCGGTCCCAGTGGACGTGGGAGCCGAGGCCGACGGGCACGCCGTAGGCCAGGACCTCCACCACTCCGCCGAGGGTGTCGCCGTCCTTGTGGGCCTGGTCGATCTCCGCGACCATCGCCTTCGACGCGTCGGCGTCGAGGCAGCGCACGGGGTCGGCGTCGAGCTTCTCGACGTCGGCGGGGGTCGGGTAGACGCCGTACGGTGCCTTGGCGGCCGCGAGCTCCACCACGTGGGAGACGATCTCGATGCCCGCGGCCTCCTTCAGGAAGGACCGGGCGACGGCGCCGAGGGCGACACGGGCGGCGGTCTCGCGGGCGCTGGCGCGCTCCAGGATCGGCCGGGCCTCGTCGAAGCCGTACTTCTGCATGCCGGCGAGGTCGGCGTGTCCGGGGCGGGGCCGGGTCAGGGGCGCGTTGCGGCCCGTCTCCTTGAGCTCCGCGGGGTCGACCGGGTCGGCCGACATGACCTTCTCCCACTTCGGCCACTCGGTGTTGCCGACCATCACGGCGATCGGGGAGCCGAGGGAGAGCCCGTGCCGGACACCACCCAGGAAGGTGATCTCGTCCTGCTCGAACTTCATGCGCGCCCCGCGCCCATAGCCGAGGCGCCGCCGCGCGAGGTGGTCGGCCACGAGCTCCGTGGTGACCGGGACGCCGGCGGGAAGGCCCTCCAGCGTCGCGACCAGCGCGGGTCCGTGGGACTCTCCGGCGGTCAGCCAGCGCAACCTGCTCAACGATGCTCCTCATGCTCGCGCCCAGAACTGCTGTGGCGCGGCCAGGTGCGCGGCCCTGGCCCGCCGTCGTCGATCCTCCCACGTCCGGCGGCGGATCCCGCTTCAGGTCCAGTTATCGGACGATGCATCCGGCGAATATGTCAGTTCCGGGCCGGGAGCGGCGGCTACGAGGCGGACGCCAGGGCCTTCTCGCCCGCCCGCCGCATCACGGCGAGCGGCGCCGGGGCGCGGCCGGTCATCTGCTCGACCTGGAGGACGGCCTGGTGCACCAGGAGGTCGAGGCCTCCGAGGACCGTGCCGCCCCGGGCGGACCAGGCCGCGGCGAGCGGGGTCGGCCAGGGGTGGTAGAGCACGTCGAAGAGGGTGCCGGGAGCGCCGGTGACGTCCGGCGCCAGGGCGTCGGTCGCGCCGGCGGGGGTGGTCGCGATGACAAGAGGGGATGCGAACGCCTCGGCCGCACTCCCCCACTCCGCCGTACGGACGTCCACGCCGAGCCGCTCGCCCCAGCCCCGCATCTCCTCGGCCCGCGCCTCGCTCCGTACGTACGCGGTGACGGGGCCGGAGCAGATCCGGGCCAGCGCGGCGAGCGCCGACGACGCGGTGGCGCCGGCGCCGAGGATCGCGGCGGACTCCACCTTCTCGACTCCCCGCTCGCGCAGGGCCGCGACGAAGCCGGGGATGTCGGTGTTGTCGCCGACCCGGCGGCCGTCCTCGGTGAGGACGACCGTGTTCACGGCCTCGACGGAGGAGGCCGTGTCGCTGATCTCGTCGAGCAGCGGGATGACCGCCCGCTTGAGCGGCATGGTCAGCGACAGCCCGCGCCAGGAGTCGTCGAGGCCGGCGACGAATCCGGGAAGCGCGGCCTCGTCGACCTCGAAACGGTCGTAGGACCAGGTGTCGAGGCCGAGCGCCGCGTAGGCCGCCCGGTGCAGGACGGGCGAGAGCGAGTGGGCGATGGGCGAGCCGAGGACGGCCGCGCGCGACGGGTTGCTCACTGTCACTGTCCGGACTTCCGTGCTTCCTCGTACTTCTGCCGGTTCCGCTCGTGCTCCTCGTTCGTCTCCGCGAACAGGGTCTCGTCCTCGGTGACGGACACGAAGTAGTACCAGGGACCGGGCGTCGGGTTGATCGCCGATTTGAGCGCCTCGAGGCCCGGGTTGCCGATCGGACCGGGCGGCAGGCCCTTGATGTAGTACGTGTTGTACGGGTTCTTGAACTGGCGCAGCTTGTCCACCGAGCCGATGTCCAGCGTGCTCTGACCCTTGGCGTAGTTGACCGTGGAGTCGAAGTCGAGCAGGCCGTACGTCTCCCGGTTGTCGGGCTTGAGCCGGTTGTAGACGACGCGCGAGACCTTGTCGAAGTCCTCCTTGTGCTTGCCCTCGGCCTGCACGAGGCTCGCGACCGTGAGCAGCTCCAGGGGGGAGTCGAGCCCGAGCTTGGACGCCTCGGCCTGGAAGTCGTGCTTGCCGTACTCCTGGTTCGCGCGCGAGACCATCCTCCGCAGCACGTCCTCCGGCTTGTTGCCCTTGGCCACCGGGTAGCTCGCCGGGAAGAGGAAGCCCTCCAGCGGGTCCTGCACGTCCTTCTGGTTCTTGGCCCAGTCCGGGAGGCCGAGGTCGTTCGCCTTGGCCTTGGCGATGCCCTGCGTCGTGCCCTTGTCGAGGCCGAGCTTCTTGTCGATCTGCTCGTAGACCCAGGTGTTCCGCTTGCCCTCGGGGATGACGAAGTTGGCCTGGCTCGCCGGGCTCAGCATCAGCGCGACCGCGCTCTCCGCCGACATCTCCTTCTTCAGCGTGTACACGCCGGCCTGGATCGACAGCCCCTTCGGGTTCCGCTGCTGCGCCGAGACGAAGGCGTCGACGCTCGCGACGACCCCGGCCTTCTTCAGGATGTTGCCGATCTCGTAGCCGCCGGCGGCCTTGGGAATCTCGACCTGGACCGAGCCGCTGCCCTCACCCGTGTAGTCGGGCGACGCGCCGAACTGTCCCTGCCAGAACTGGTAGCCGAAATAGCCGACGCCGCCGACGCCGCCCGCGAGGACGACGGCGACGACCAGACAGGCGACGCCGTTCTTGCTCTTCTTCTTGCCGCTCTTCTTGCCGCCACCACCGCGCCGGTCACGACCGCCGCCTCGTGACGAGCGGCCCTCGGAGGGGTCCTCGTCGTGGTCGTCGTCGGAATCGCCGTCCTCGCCGGTGAAGAAAGGGTGCCGCTCTTCCTCCGCGGGCTCCGCCTCCCAGTCGATCACCGGCTCCGGCGGACCCTGCCGCCGGCCCGGGGGCTGCGGCGGCGGGTACGCCTCGGGGGTGCCGTAGAGGTCGGGGTCCTGACCGCCGTACGGATCGGCGGGAGTCGCGCCGTACGGCATGGCCGCCTGACCCGTCTCCCAGCTCGTGTCGTACTGCTGTGCGGGGTACCCGGGCGTGTCGTAACCCTGCCCCTGGTACCCCTGCTGACCGCCGTACTGCGGATCGTTGTACTGCTGGGGCTGGGGCTGATGCGGCTGCTCAGGCTGCTGCTGGTACTGAGGGTCGTAGCCCTGCTGACCGCCCTGGCCGTAGGGATCCTGGCCGTACGACGCCTGGCCGTACTGGTCCTGCCCGTACTGGCCCTGCTGGCCCCGGCCGTACTGGTCCTGGGCGTACTGGTCCTGGGCGTACTGGTCCTGGCCGTACTGCTGCGCCTGCTGCGGGTACTGCTGCTGGCCCCCCCATCCCTGCTCCCCGTACAACGGGTCCGCGGGATGCCACGGTTCGGAGCCGGGGCTCCGGCCATACTCAGTCATCGATCCCCAAACAGCCGCGAGGCGTCCGGACGATCCGCCTCTACGTTGTGCGGCAGCTGTTCGAACACCGCCGCATCGCGCGGAACGTTACCGTATCGCGATCAGATGACCACTTCGACGCCCTCGCCGGGCGGATTACCTGATACCCGTTCGGACTCAAGAGCAGCTTGAAGGATGATCACAGCGGCGGCCTGATCGATGACGGACCGCCCCTTCTTCGCCTTCACCCCGGAGGCCCGCAGTCCCTGCGTGGCCGTCACCGTCGTCATCCGCTCGTCGACCAGACGCACCGGCACCGGGGCGATCCCCTTCGCCATCTCGCGGGCGAAGGCGCGGACCTTGGTCGCCGCCGGGCCCTCCCGCCCGCTGAGCGAGCGGGGCAGGCCCACGACGACCTCGATCGGTTCGTACTCCTCGACGATCTGCCGGAGCCGCCGGTGGGCGGCCGGGACGTCACGTCCCGGCACGGTCTCCACCGGCGTGGCGAGGACCCCGTCGGGGTCGCACGAGGCGACCCCGATCCGGGCGTCCCCGACATCGATCGCGAGGCGACGGCCGCGACGCATCGTCGACTCCGTCACGCGGTTTCCACCACGAGGCGCTCGACGGCGTCGATGGCCTCGCCGATGGCCTCGGGGTTCTGGCCGCCGCCCTGGGCGACGTCGGGCTTGCCGCCACCGCCGCCGCCGAGGGTCTTGGCGGCCGCGCGGACCAGCTCGCCGGCCTTGAGGCCCCGCTCGCGGGCGGCCTCGTTGGTGGCGATGACCGTCAGAGGACGGCCGTTGGCCGTGGTGAACAGGGCCACGACGGCCGGGCGGTCACCCGGAATGCGGCCGCGGACGTCGAGGACCAGCCTGCGCAGGTCGTCGGCGGAGGTGCCGTCCGGCACCTGGCCGGTGACGAGGGCGACACCGCGGATGTCCTTGGCCCCCTCGACCAGACCGGCGGCGGCCTGCAGCACCTTCTCGGCGCGGAACTTCTCGATCTCCTTCTCGGCGTCCTTCAGCTTGCCGAGCATGGCGGAGATCTTCTCCGGAAGCTCCTCGGGGCGGCCCTTCACCAGCTCCTGGAGCTGGGCGACGACCGTGTGCTCCCGGGCGAGGAAGTTGTACGCGTCGACACCGACGAGGGCCTCGACCCGGCGCACGCCACTGCCGATCGACGACTCGCCGAGCAGCTTCACCAGGCCCAGCTGGGCGGTGTTGTGGACGTGCGTGCCGCCGCACAGCTCCTTGGAGAAGTCGCCGATGGTGACGACGCGGACCTTCTCGCCGTACTTCTCGCCGAACTCGGCGATGGCGCCCTGGCGCTTGGCCTCGTCGATCGGCATGACCTCGGCGTGCACGTCGAGCTCGCGGGCCAGGACCTCGTTGATCTTCTGCTCGACGTCCGTCAGGACCGTGCCGGGCACGGCGTTCGGGGAGCCGAAGTCGAAGCGGAAGCGACCGGGCGAGTTCTCCGAACCGGCCTGGGCGGCGGTCGGGCCGAGCGCGTCGCGCAGCGCCTGGTGGGTGAGGTGGGTGGCGCTGTGGGCACGGGCGATGGACCGGCGGCGGCGCACGTCGATGGCGGCGTAGGCGGTGGAGCCGACCGTCACCTCGCCGACCTGCACGGAGCCCTTGTGCACGGAGACGCCGGGGACCGGCTGCTGGACGTCGCGGACGTCGATGACGGCGCCGCTGTGCAGCTTGATCCGGCCCTGGTCGGCGAGCTGGCCGCCGCCCTCGGCGTAGAACGGGGTCCGGTCGAGGACGACCTCGACCTCGTCGCCCTCGGAGGCGGCGGGCGAGGGGACGCCGTTGACCAGCAGGCCGACGACGGTGGTCTCGCCCTCGGTGTTGGTGTAGCCGGTGAACTCGGTGGCGCCGTTGCTGTCCGCGATCTCGCGGTAGGCGGCGACGTCGGCGTGGCCGGTCTTCTTGGCCTTGGCGTCGGCCTTGGCCTTGTCCCGCTGCTCCTGCATCAGGCGGCGGAAGCCGGCCTCGTCCACGGAGAGGCCCTGCTCGGCGGCGATCTCCAGGGTCAGGTCGATCGGGAAGCCCCAGGTGTCGTGGAGCAGGAACGCCTTGTCGCCCGGGAGGACCGTGGAGCCGGCGGCCTTGGTCTCGGTGACGGCGCCGTCGAGCACGTTGCTGCCGGCGTTGAGCGTCTTGAGGAAGCGGGCCTCCTCGGCCAGGGCGACCGTCTCGATCCGCTTGCGGTCGGTGACGAGTTCCGGGTACTGCTCGCCCATCGTGTCGATCACGGTGTCCACGAGCTGCCCGACGACGACGTCGGTGGCGCCGAGCAGGCGCATGTTGCGGATGGCGCGGCGCATGATGCGGCGCAGCACATAGCCGCGGCCCTCGTTGCCGGGGGAGACCCCGTCGCCGATGAGCATCACGGACGTACGCATGTGGTCGGCCACCACACGCAGCGAGACGTCGGTGTCGTGGGTCTTGCCGTACTGGACGCCGGTGAGCTCGGTGGCCTTGTCGATGACGACCTTGAGGGTGTCGGTCTCGTACATGTTCTGTACGCCCTGGAGGATCATCGCCAGGCGCTCGAGGCCGAGACCGGTGTCGATGTTCTTCGACGGGAGGTCGCCGAGGATCTCGAAGTCCTCCTTCGAGGTGCCCTCGCCGCGCTCGTACTGCATGAAGACCAGGTTCCAGATCTCCACGTACCGCTCGTCGTTGACGGCCGGGCCGCCCTCGACGCCGAACTCGGGGCCGCGGTCGTAGTTGATCTCGGAACACGGGCCGCAGGGGCCGGGAACGCCCATCGACCAGAAGTTGTCCTTCTTGCCCAGCCGCTGGATGCGCTCGGCCGGGACGCCGACGACGTCGCGCCAGATCTGCTCGGCCTCGTCGTCGTCCTGGTAGACCGTGATCCAGAGCTTCTCCGGCTCCAGCCCGTAGCCGCCGTGCTCCACCGAGGTGGTCAGCAGCTCCCAGGCGAGCTTGATGGCGCCTTCCTTGAAGTAGTCGCCGAAGGAGAAGTTGCCGCACATCTGGAAGAACGTGCCGTGGCGGGTGGTCTTGCCGACCTCTTCGATGTCCGGCGTGCGCACGCACTTCTGGACGCTGGAGGCGCGCGCGAACGGCGGCTTCACCTCGCCGAGGAAGTACGGCTTGAACGGAACCATGCCCGCGGGGACCAGAAGCAGAGTCGGGTCGTCCGCGATGAGCGACGCCGAAGGCACGACGGTGTGCCCGCGCTCCTCGAAGAAGCTCAGCCAGCGGCGGCGGATTTCAGCCGACTCCATCAGTGGTCCTCATTCCGGTTGTACGAATACGTGGTGTCAGGGGTCTTCGGGGTGGCGTCGAGCACGGCCCTGCGACGCGGGCCCGGCAGCTCGCGCTCCGCGGGCGCGTCCACCGGTGCCTCCAGACCGAGCGCCTCGCCCAGTTCCGCCTCACGCTGGACCATGCCCGCCCTGACGTCGAGGGCGAAGTCCTTGAGCCGGTGGCCGGTCTCGATCGCCTTGTTCGCCGCCTGTGCGGCGAGGCTCTCCGGGGTCAGCTGCTTGAGCTTCCGGTTGACCTTGGTGGTGGCCCACACGCCGGCGGCGGCGCCGGCGGTGAACCAGAACGTACGGCGGAACATCGCGCCTCAGCCCTTCTGCTTCCGGCGTCGCGCGGTCGGCAGGGTGCGACCGACGACGACGGTACGTCGCGAGGGCGCCGGCGGCGCCTCGTCACGGCCGCGGCCGAGGGCCTTGCGCACCCCGTAGCCGAAGGCCGCGACCTTGACGAGCGGGCCCCCGAAGGTGGAGGCGACGGTGCTGGAGAGCGCCGAGGCGTTGGAGGTGACCTCCTGGACGTCCGAGGCGATCGCGTCGACCCGGTCGAGCTGGGTCTGTGCCGACCGCACGGTGGCGGAGGCATCGCTGAGCAGCGGGACGGCCTGCTCGGTCACGTCCGCCACCATCTTGGTGGTCGCCTTGAGCGTCTGCGCCAGCCTCACCAGCACCACGGCGAGGAAGGAGACGAGAATCGCCCAGAACACGGCCACCAGGATCCCGGCAACCTCTCCACCGGTCACTCCGCACCGCTCTCTGCTGTCGTTGGGCCCTTGCCAAAAGTCGTCCTCCGACCCTATCGCGCCCGGGGTCTTTCCCCGTACCGGATAAGGGCCGCACCGCCGCTCGCGGGGCAGGGACCCGACCGATCCGATTGTACGGAGTGCGCGCGGATGAGTACGCTCCGTGTCCCATGCGAAGGAGCAACCTCCCGGCGGAGCTCAACCGGTTCGTCGGACGGACCGACGAGCAGGACGAACTGACCCGGCTCCTGGGGGAGTTCCGGCTGGTCACCGTCGTCGGGGTCGGCGGTGTCGGCAAGACCCGGCTGGGCCTGAGAGTCGCCTCGGCCGCGCAGAAACGCTACGTCGACGGCGTGTGGCTCGCCGAGCTCTCGGGGCTGCGCGACCCGGATCTGGTGGCCCTCGCCGTGGTCGAGGCGCTCGGCCTGACCGACCACACCCTGCGCACGGCGCGCGAGACCCTGGCCGAGCATCTCGCGGAGCGCCGGCTGCTGCTGGTCCTCGACGGCTTCGAGCACCTCGTGGAGGAGTGCGCCCCGCTCGTACGGGAGTTGCTGCGGCGCTCCCCCGGCCTCACCGTGCTCGCGATGGGCCGGCGTCCGCTGCGGGTCGACGGGGAGGCGGTGTTCACGCTCCCGCCGATGGGCGAGGCGGACGCGGTGAGCCTCTTCGGGGAGCGGGCGACGGCCGCCGGAGCACCCGGCGCGCAGGGCGACCGGGACCGTGCCGTCGTGCACGAGCTGTGCCGGCGGCTCGACGGGATTCCGCTGGCCCTGGAGCTGGCGGCCGCCCGGATGCCGCTGCTCACGGCGGAGCAGATGCTGCACCGGCTCGACGACCGGTTCCGGCTGCTCGACGACGGTGCGCGCGGCGCGCTGCCCCGCCACCAGACGCTCCGGACGGCGATCGGCTGGAGCCATGAGCTGTGCACGCCGCGGGAGCGGCTGCTGTGGGCGCGGCTGTCGGTCTTCGCCGGGCCGTTCCACCTGGAGGCGGTGGAGTACGTCTGCGGCGGCCCGGACCTGCCGGCGGAGGAGATCCTGAAGGTGCTCGGCGGCCTGCTGGCCCAGTCGCTGGTGACGCGGGAGGACTCCGCCGCGGGCCCCCGGTACCGACTCCTTGACACCGTGTCCGCGTACGGGGCGGAGTGGCTGGCGGCTCTCGGCGACACGGAGCGGATGCGCCGCCGGCACCGCGACTGGTACATGGGTCTGGCCACCTGGTGCGAGCTGGAGTGGTTCAGCCCGCGCCAGGCCGAGGTCGCGGCCTGCACGGACGTGGCGCTGCCCAATCTGCGGGCGGCCCTGGAGCTCTGCCTGGAGCAGCCGGACGAGGCGCATCTGGCGCAGCACTTCGCGGGGACGCTCTGGTTCTACTGGGCGGGGTGCGGGCGGTTGTCGGAGGGCCGGCACTGGCTGGACCGGGCGCTGTCGCTCGACCCGGAGCGTTCCGAACACACGGCCGCCCGGCTGAAGGCGCTGTGGGTGCTCGGTTATGTGGCGATTCTGCAGGGGGACGGCACGGCTGCGGTCGCGGCGCTGCACGAGTGCGGCGAGCGGGCCCGCTCGGTCGGGAATCCGGTGGCGGAGGCGTACGCGACGCACCGGATGGGCTGCCTGGCGCTGCTCTCGGACGACATGCCCCGCGCGGAGGAGCTGATCGGCCGTGCGCTGGAGGCGTATCGCGAGCTCGGCGAGCTGAACAGCAATGTGCTGATGGGACAGGTCGAGCTGGCCATGGCCCGGGTCTTCCAGGGGGACCTGGAGAGTGCGGTCGCGCTGTGCGCGGAGGTGCGGGAGATCTGTGAGGAGCGTGGCGAGCGCTGGACCAGGGCGTACGCGCTCTATGTGCTGGCGTACGCGGCGTGGGTCCGGGGCGATCACGGCGAGGCGCGGGAGCTGCTCGGCGAGTGCGTCACCATCAACCACACGTTCCACGACCTGGTGGGTCTGGTCCTGGCGATCGAGCTGCTCGCGCTGGTGACGGCGAGCGAGGGCGATCCGGCGGAGGCCGCGGTGCTGCAGGGGGCCGCGCTGCCGGTGTGGGACTCGGTGGGCCTGCAGCTGTTCGGCTCGGGCTACTTCAACGGGGCGCGGGCCCTGTGCGAGCGGCAGGCGGGCGAGGCGCTCGGCGCGGAGGGCTACGGGGCCTCGGTGCGGGAGGGCCGGCGGCTCTCCCTGGACGCGACGGTGGACCGGGCGCTCAGCGAGCGTCGGGATCCGGCCGCCCGCCTCGTCGGCCCGCGGGCGCCGCGGCCGTTCCGTACGACGGCCCCGGACACGCGGAAGCCCGCCGGCTCCCCCACCGGCAAGGGTGGGGAAACGGCGGGCTGAACACCGCGGGGGTGGTACTACTCCCGGATCAGCGGGCGTAGTACTCGACGACCAGCTGCTCGTCGCAGATGACCGGGATTTCCTTGCGGTTCGGGTCGCGGTCGAGGCGGAAGGCCAGGGCCTTCAGGTTGACCTGCAGGTAGCGCGGGGTCTCACCGTCGGCGGCGAAGCCACCCTCGCGGGCCACCTGGAACAGGGGCTTCTCGCGGGAGCGCTCGCGGACCATCACGACGTCGTCGGGACGGACACGGAACGACGGCTTGTCGACCTTGCCACCGTTGACCTGGATGTGACCGTGCACGACCATCTGGCGGGCCTGGTAGATGGTGCGGGCGATGCCCGAACGCAGGACCAGGGCGTCGAGGCGACGCTCGAGCTCGACGACCAGCGCCTCGCCCGTCTTGCCCTCGGCCTTCTTGGCACGGTCGTAGGCGCGCGCCATCTGGCGCTCGCTGATGTCGTACTGGGCGCGCAGGCGCTGCTTCTCGAGCAGACGGACCTTGTAGTCCGAGTTCTGCTTGCGGCCACGGCCGTGCTCGCCCGGCGGGTAGGGGCGGGCCTCGAAGTACTTGACGGCCTTGGGGGTCAGCGCGATGCCGAGGGCACGCGACTTCTTGACCTTGGGACGGGACTGGTTCGGCATGAACCAACCTCTCTATCTGTGCGAATACGGCTTCACCAGGGTTGAGGAGGTCGCATCCGCAGCCGGGAAACCCGCCGGGTCCGTACGGGACGGACCTGCCGGGCAGCCGCTCCCAGGTCTGGGCACATACGTGCAGCACGCGAACGACCCACCGCCGCTCCCGGAATCCGGGTGGTGGTGGGTTGCCCGCGACACCTTCGAAGGTGCGCGACGCTCCTGGAGATCCCGCCCTGGGGCGGGGCTCCGGCTGCATGTCCCGTTCTGGTGGCGCCGGCCGAAACCGGACACGGGACGCAGCACTCCTCACGAGTGTACCGGGTCGGCCGGGGGCCCCGTGCACGCGCCCGGGTGCTGCCGTCAGCCGTCGCCCTTCAGCCGCTCCCGTACCTTCTCCACCACGTCCGCGTACCGCGCCTCCGCGCCGTAGCGGGTCGGTTCGTAGTAGCGCTTGCCGTGTACCGCGTCCGGGGCGTACTGCTGGGCCGCGATGCCGCCCGGGACGTCGTGCGGGTAGACGTACCCCTGGGCGTGGCCCAGTTTCGCCGCGCCCTTGTAGTGGCCGTCGCGCAAGTGGGCCGGGACAGGCCCCGCCAGGCCGTTGCGGACGTCCGCCTGGGCGGCGGAGATCGCGGTGGTCGCGGCGTTCGACTTCGGGGCGAGAGCCAGCGCGATCGTGGCGTGGCTCAGGGTCAGCGCGGCCTCGGGAAAACCGATCATGGCGACGGCCTGGGCGGCCGCCACGGCCGTCGGCAGGGCCGTCGGGTCGGCGAGGCCGATGTCCTCGCTCGCCGAGATCATCAGTCGCCGGGCGATGAACCGGGGGTCCTCCCCCGCCTCGATCATCCGGGCCAGATAGTGCAGCGCCGCGTCCACGTCCGAGCCACGGATCGACTTGATGAGGGCGCTGGCCACGTCGTAGTGCTGGTCGCCGTCACGGTCGTACGTCACCGCCGCGCGGTCGACGGTCTCCTCGACCGTCCGGAGCGTGATCTCCGGCTCGCCCTTGGCGATCGCCGCGCCCGCCGCCGCCTCCAGGGCCGTCAGCGCGCGCCGCGCGTCGCCGCCGGCGATCCGCAGCAGGTGCGCCTCGGCGTCCTCCGGCAGGGTGACCGCCCCGCCCAGCCCGCGCTCATCGGTGAGGGCCCGCTTCAGCAGGTCGCGCAGGTCGTCGTCGGTGAGCGATTCGAGCGTGAGCAGCAGGGAGCGGGAGAGCAGCGGGGAGATGATCGAGAAGTACGGGTTCTCGGTCGTCGCGGCGATCAGCGTCACCCAGCGGTTCTCGACCGCCGGGAGCAGCGAGTCCTGCTGGGCCTTGGAGAAGCGGTGGATCTCGTCGAGGAAGAGGACGGTGTCCTTGCCGAAGCCGCCGGCGGCCCGGCGGGCCCCGTCGATGACGGCGCGGACCTCCTTGACGCCCGCCGTGATCGCGGAGAGCTCCACGAAGCGCTTGTTGGTCGCCTTGGAGACGACGTACGCGAGGGTGGTCTTCCCGGTGCCCGGCGGTCCCCAGAGGATCACGGACGAGGCCCCCGCGGGGCCGCCGGCCCCCTCGCCCACCAGCCGGCGCAGCGGCGAGCCCGGCTTCAGCAGATGCTGCTGGCCGAGGACTTCGTCGAGGGTACGCGGGCGCATCCGTACGGCCAGGGGGCTGCTGGACGGATCCTTCTCCTGGCGTTCTTCTGCGGCTGCGGTAAAGAGGTCGGGCTCCACAGTCATGAAGCCTAAGTCAGAGCACTGACAGCGGGGCCCGCGCCCGTCAGCCGGTCCAGAAGTCCCACCAGCGCGTGAGGATCAGCATGCCGATGATCCCGATGTGCAGCACCGGCAGCACCCAGGTGAACTCGTCGAAGAAGGTCCGCAGGCCCCGGGGGGCGGGGAGGACGCCGTTGCGGACGTTGTGCGAGGTCACGTACCAGAACATGACGATGGTGGCGACCCAGGCCAGGCAGCACCAGAGGCAGAGCGCGTTGATCTCGTACAGCGACTGGTGCATCAGCCAGGTGCAGAACCCGACGCCGAACAACGTGCCGGCGTTCAGGCCGAGCCAGTACCAGCGGCGGTAGCGGGCGCCCGCGAGGAGAGCGACGCCGATGGCGATGACCATGGCGTAGGTGACCAGGCCGAGCATGGGGTTCGGGAAGCCGAAGACCGCCGCCTGCTCGCTCTTCATGATGTTGCCGCAGGAGACGATCGGGTTGAGGCTGCAGCCCGGGGTGAAGTTCGGGTCCTCGAGGAGCTTGAACTTGTCGAGAGTGATGACCCAGGCGGCCAGCAGCCCGGCGGCACCGGTGATCACCAGCATCCAGGCGAAGCCACGGCCGGCGCCGATCGTGCCGCGCGCCGCGTCGTCAACCGCTGCGTCTCTCATGTCCCCGATCCACCGTTCGCCGTCCTCCGGGCACAGTCATTCTGCCGCACGCGGGCACGTCACCACCGTTCGGTGGGCATAAGGACGGACGAGGACGGGGGCCCGGACCGCTTCGGTGCGGTCCGGGCCCTCTCGCACAGGACGTCCGGTCAGGCCAGCTCGGCCCGGAGCTCCTCGACCAGCTTGTCGAGGGCGACCGGCCGCTGCTCGCCCGACTCCATGTCCTTGAGCTGGGCGACGCCCTCCGCGAGGTCGCGCTCTCCGGCGACGACGGCGAAGCGGGCACCGGAGCGGTTGGCGTCCTTCATCGCGCCCTTCAGGCCCTTGCCGCCGAAGGAGAAGTCCGCCGCGATCCCGGCCTTGCGGAGCTCGGTCACCTTGCCGAAGAGCACGCGGCGCGCCTCGTCGCCGATGGCTACCGCGAAGACGCTGGTGGCGGCCGGGATCTCCAGCTCGACGCCCTCGGCCTCCAGGGCGAGGACCGTACGGTCCACCCCGAGGGCCCAGCCCACGGACGGCAGCGCGGGGCCGCCGATCATCTCCGAGAGGCCGTCGTAGCGGCCGCCGCCGCCGACCGCCGACTGGGAGCCGAGACCGCCGTGGACGAACTCGAAGGTCGTCCGGGTGTAGTAGTCCAGGCCGCGCACGAGCTTGGGGTCGTCCTCGAAGACCACGCCCGCGGCGGTGACCAGCGCGCGCACCTCCTCGTGGTACGCCTTGCACGCGTCGCACAGGTAGTCACGCAGCAGCGGCGCGCCCACGAGCTGCTTCTGCACGGACTCGCGCTTGTCGTCGAGGACCCGCAGCGGGTTGATCTCGGCGCGGCGCCTCGTGTCCTCGTCGAGGTCGAGGCCGCGCAGGAAGGTCTGCAGGGCCTCGCGGTAGACGGGACGGCACTCCTTGTCGCCGAGCGAGTTCAGCAGGATGCGGAAGTTCTTCAGGCCGAGCGAGCGGTACGCCTGGTCGGCGAGGATGATCAGCTCGGCGTCGAGCGCCGGGTCCTCGGCGCCGATGGCCTCGGCACCGACCTGGGAGAAGTGACGGTAGCGGCCCGCCTGCGCCCGCTCGTAGCGGTAGTACGAGCCGGAGTACCAGAGCTTGACCGGGAGGTTGCCCTGCTTGTGCAGGTTGGCCTCCAGCGCCGCCCGCAGGACGGAGGCCGTGCCCTCGGGGCGGAGGGCGAGGTTGTCGCCGCCCTTCGTGGTGAGGGTGTACATCTCCTTGGTGACGATGTCGGTGGACTCACCGACACCGCGCGAGAACAGTTCGACGTTCTCGAAGCCGGGCGTCTCGATGTAGCCGTAGCCGGCGTTCTTCAGCGGGGCGGAGATCGCCTCGCGCACCGCCAGGAACGTGGCGGAGCGGGGCGGGATCAGGTCGTACGTGCCCTTGGGGGCCTTGAAGGTGCTCACGTAGGTCTCGTCACATTCCTCGTCGGGGAGCGTCCGCGCTCCCAAGGCCGGAGGCCACCTGCCGCAGATACGGATTGGTGGCGCGCTCCTGGCCGATGGTCGTCTGGGGACCGTGTCCCGACAGCACCACGGTCGAGTTGTCGAGGGGCAGGCACACGCGGGCCAGCGATCCGAGCATCTCGTCCATGTCACCGCCCGGCAGGTCGGTGCGTCCGATGGAGCCGGCGAAGAGCAGATCTCCGGAGAACAGCACGGAGGGGATCTCCGTGGTCTGCGGCATCTGGAAGGTCACCGACCCCTTGGTATGGCCGGGCGCATGGGCGACGGAGAACTGCAGACCGGCGAGATCGAGCGTCGCGCCGTCCATGAGCTCGTGCACGTCGTCCGGCTCGCCCACGGTCAGCTCGCCCATGAGCGGCATCCCGATGGAGCGGCCCAGGGCCTTCTCCGGGTCGCTCATCATGTACCGGTCGGAGGGGTGGATCCACGCGGGCACGTCATGGGCGCCGCAGACCGGGACGACGGAGGCGACATGGTCGATGTGGCCATGGGTGAGGACCACCGCGACGGGCTTGAGCCGATGCTTCTTGAGCGTCTCCTCGACTCCCTGGGCGGCCTGATGGCCCGGGTCGATGATCACGCACTCCTCGCCTGCGGCGGGGGCGACCAGGTAGCAGTTGGTCCCCCAGGCCCCGGCGGGGAACCCGGCAATCAGCACGATCGTCCTTAAATGTCGTCCGGCGCGGAGGGGCGGCGGAGCGGAAGCGGCAGATCAGAGCCTACCGGCGCTGCGTATTCCACAGCCAACCCGTATACGGTACGGGCACATCCGGCCAGGACAGGAACAGACGAGCGACAAAGGAGCAGATCCGGTGGTCAGCAGCGATCAGCGGCGGCGGCAGCTCGCCAGGGAGAAGTATCTGCGGCAGCAGCAGCGACGGCAGGAGGCGCGGCAGAAGGCCAGGCGCCGGAACACCGTCATCGCCGCCTCACTGGCCGTCGTGCTGGCCGCGGGCGGCGCGGTCTACGCCTCGGTCGCGCTGACCGACGGCGGCACGAAGGGCTCGGACGACGCCGGGGCGAGCGGCACCCCTACGCCCTCGGCGAGCGAGTCGACGACGCCCGAGCCGGCGATGGCCGTCGACGGGAAGGCCACGTACACGATGGCCCTGAAGACGAACGCGGGCGACATCTCCATCACCATGGACGCGGCGAAGACCCCGCGCACGGTGAACTCCTTCAAGCACCTCGCCGACAAGAAGTACTTCGACGGGACGAAGTGCCACCGGCTGACGACGGAGGGCATCTTCGTCCTGCAGTGCGGTGACCCGAAGGGCGACGGCACGGGCGGTCCCGGCTACACCATCCCCGACGAGAACCTGGACTCCCTCGGCAAGGCGGGCGCGAACGGTTCGGTGACCTTCGCGGCCGGGACGGTCGCGATGGCCAACACCGGTCAGCCGGGCACCGGCGGCAGCCAGTTCTTCCTGGTCTACAAGGACACCAAGCTGCCGCCGAGCTACACCCCCTTCGGGAAGATCGACGCGGTCGGCCTGAAGGCCGTCCAGGAGGTCGCGAAGGCCGGTGTCGAGGGCGGTGCCAAGGACGGCGCGCCCAAGAAGGCCGTCACCATCGAGAAGGCCACGGTCACCAAGAAGTGACACGTGGCGCGGCCGTCGAACTTCGGTCGCGCTGAGTGCGGACAGCCGGGCGGCCGGTCGCCTAGATTGGCGTTGTGCAGCGCGGTCCTGTATCCGCGTTGTGGAGGGCGGGCGAGGCCCGCCGGGAAACCTGTGGACGATGCCCAGGGGGCACAACCCCCTCGTCGGCATCATGTGGAGGAGGCGCTGTGAGCAGCGACCCGTGGGGCCGCGTCGACGAGACGGGCACCGTGTACGTGCGTACTGCCGAGGGCGAGAAGGTCGTCGGTTCGTGGCAGGCCGGCACTCCCGAGGAGGCACTGGCCTACTTCGAGCGCAAGTACGAGGGCTTGGTGGTCGAGATCGGCCTCCTCGAGAAGCGGGTGAAGACGACCGACCTCTCGGCCAAGGACGCCATGGCCGCGATCGACCACATCCGGCAGCAGGTCGACGAGCATCACGCCGTGGGTGACCTCGCCGCGCTGACCACCCGGCTCGACAAGCTGGTCGAGACCGTGGAGTCGCGCCGCGAGGAGCGCAAGGCCCAGAAGGCCAAGCAGACCGACGAGGCGCGCGGCGCCAAGGAGGCGCTGGTCAAGGAGGCCGAGGAGCTGGCGCAGAGCGAGCAGTGGCGGGCCGCCGGCGAGCGGCTGCGGGCGCTCGTGGACACCTGGAAGGGCCTTCCCCGGCTCGACCGGAAGTCCGACGACGAGCTGTGGCACCGCTTTTCGCACGCCCGCTCGGCGTTCTCCAAGCGCCGCAAGGCGCACTTCGCCTCGCTGGACGCCCAGCGCGAGGAGGCCCGCAAGGCCAAGGAGAAGCTGGTCGCCGAGGCCGAGTCGCTCTCCGCCTCCACGGACTGGGGTGGCACGGCCGCCCGCTACCGCGAGCTGATGGCGGAGTGGAAGGCGGTGGGCCGCGCCCAGCGCGAGCACGAGGACGAGCTGTGGAACCGCTTCCGCGGCGCCCAGGACGTGTTCTTCGCGGCGCGCGGCGAGGTGTTCGCCGAGCGGGACGCGGAGCAGACGGAGAACCTCAAGCTGAAGGAGGAGCTCGCGGTCGAGGCCGAGAAGCTGGTGCCCGTGACGGATCTGAAGGCGGCGCGTGCGGCCTTCCGCTCCCTCAACGAGCGCTGGGAGGCCATCGGCCACGTGCCGCGCGACGCCCGGCCGAAGGTCGAGGGCCGGATGCACGCGGTGGAGCGGGCGATCCAGGAGGCCGAGGAGTCGGAGTGGCGCCGGACCAACCCGGAGGCACGCGCGCGTGCCGCGGGTCTGACGGGTCAGCTGCAGGACGCGGTCGACAAGCTGCAGAAGCAGATCGACACGGCCCGCGCGGCGGGCAACGACGCCAAGGCCGACAAGCTGGCGCGTGAGCTGGAGGGCCGCCAGGCGCTCCTCGACCAGGCGCTGAAGGGCCTGGAGGAGTTCGGCGGCTGATATTCGCCGTACGGAAAGGGCCCCGGTACCTCGCAGGTACCGGGGCCCTTTCCGTACGCGCTGTTACGGGCGCCGCGCCGAGGTGACCCGGTAGACGTCGTAGACGCCCTCGACGCCCCGGACGGCCTTCAGGACGTGCCCGAGGTGCTTGGGGTCGCCCATCTCGAAGGTGAAGCGCGAGGTGGCCACCCGGTCGCGGGAGGTCTGGACCGCCGCCGACAGGATGTTGACGTGCTGGTCGGACAGGACCCGCGTGACGTCCGAAAGCAGCCGGGAGCGGTCGAGGGCCTCGACCTGGATGGCGACCAGGAACACCGAGGACTGGGTGGGCGCCCACTCGACGTCGAGGATGCGCTCGGGCTCACGGGAGAGCGAGTCGACGTTGACGCAGTCGCTGCGGTGAACCGATACGCCGCTGCCGCGGGTGACGAAGCCGATGATCGGGTCGCCGGGTACGGGCGTACAGCAGCGGGCCAGCTTGACCCAGACGTCCTCGACGCCCTTGACGACGACACCCGGGTCGGCGCTGGAGCGGCGCTTGGAGCGGCCGCGCGAGGGCGGGGCGGTCTCGACGAGGTCCTCGTTGGCCGCTTCCTCGCCGCCGACGGCCTGCACCAGCTTCTGGACGATGGACTGGGCCGTGACATGGCCCTCGCCGATCGCCGCGTACAGCGAGGAGATGTCGCTGTAGCGCATCTCGTGGGCCAGCGTGACGAGCGAGTCGCCGGTCAGGATCCGCTGGATCGGCAGGTTCTGCTTGCGCATGGCCCGCGCGATGGCGTCCTTGCCCTGCTCGATCGCCTCCTCGCGGCGCTCCTTGGAGAACCAGGCGCGGATCTTGTTGCGTGCCCGCGGGGACTTGACGAAGCCGAGCCAGTCGCGGGAGGGGCCGGCGCCGGCGGCCTTGGAGGTGAAGACCTCGACCAGGTCGCCGTTGTCGAGGGTCGATTCGAGCGGGACGAGTCGCCCGTTGACCCGGGCCCCTATGGTGCGGTGGCCGACCTCGGTGTGGACGGCGTAGGAGAAGTCGACGGGGGTGGCCCCGGCGGGCAGCGCTATGACGTCGCCCTTGGGGGTGAAGACGAAGACCTCGTTGCGCGACAGGTCGAAACGGAGGGACTCCAGGAACTCGCTGGGGTCCTCGGTCTCCTTCTGCCAGTCGAGCAGCTGGCGCAGCCACGCCATGTCGTTGAGGTGGTCGTCCTTGCCGGTGTTCTTCGGCACGTCGGTGCGGACCTTGGAGGCGCCGGCGACGGCTTCCTGCTTGTACTTCCAGTGCGCGGCGATGCCGTACTCGGCACGGCGGTGCATGTCGAACGTACGGATCTGGAGCTCGACGGGCTTGCCGTTGGGTCCGATGACCGTCGTGTGCAGCGACTGGTACATGTTGAACTTCGGCATCGCGATGTAGTCCTTGAACCGGCCGGGGACCGGGTTCCATCGCGCGTGGACGGTGCCGAGGGCCGCGTAGCAGTCGCGGACGGTGTCCACGAGGACGCGGATGCCGACCAGGTCGTAGATCTCCGCGAAGTCCCGGCCGCGGACGATCATCTTCTGGTAGACGCTGTAGTAGTGCTTGGGCCGGCCGGTGACGGTGGCCTTGATGCGGGCGGCGCGCAGGTCGGACTGGACCTCGTCGGTCACTATGGCGAGGTACTCGTCGCGCTTGGGCGCGCGCTCGGCGACGAGCCGGACGATCTCGTCGTACATCTTGGGGTAGAGGATCGCGAAGGCGAGGTCCTCCAGCTCCCACTTGATGGTGTTCATGCCCAGGCGGTGGGCCAGGGGCGCGTAGATCTCGAGGGTCTCGCGGGCCTTCTTCTCCTGCTTCTCCCGCTTGAGGTAGCGCATGGTGCGCATGTTGTGCAGGCGGTCGGCGAGCTTGATGACCAGGACACGGGGGTCCTTGGCCATGGCGACGACCATCTTGCGGACGGTTTCGGCCTGCGCGGCCTCGCCGAACTTGACCTTGTCGAGCTTGGTGACGCCGTCGACGAGCAGGGCGACCTGGTCGCCGAAGTCGCGGCGCAGCTGCTCGAGGCCGTACTCGGTGTCCTCGACGGTGTCGTGCAGCAGACCGGCCATGAGCGTGGCCGGGTCCATGCCGAGCTCGGCGAGGATGGTGGTGACGGCGAGCGGGTGCGTGATGTACGGGTCGCCGCTCTTGCGCTTCTGGCCGCGGTGCCAGCGCTCGGCGACCTGGTAGGCGCGCTCGATCTGGCGGAGCGTCGCGGTCTCGATCTTCGGGTCGTTGGAGCGGACGATCCGCAGCAGCGGTTCGAGGACCGGGTTGTACGGGGAGGAGCGCTGGACGCCCAGCCGGGCGAGGCGGGCGCGGACGCGGTTGGACGAGCCGCCGCCGGAGCGGGTCACGGGGGCGGGCGTGGGCCTGGGCGTCGAGGCCGGTAGCGGGGCGGGGGCCACGGGCGCGGGCCTGCTCTCCGCGGGCTTGTCCTTGGGCGTCGCGGGTTCCGCCGCGGCCTTCTCGGCGGCCTGCGGGTCGGGCTGCGCGGCGGAGAGTGGCTGGGCCTCGTCTGGCAAGAGCGCTCCTTGGGGTCCCCCCGGACGGAGTCTGGGGGAGGTTCCGGGTCCCCCGGTCAGGCCCGGAAAGGCCATGGTATCGACCCGGGAGCCGCCGTGCTCACGCGTGCGGGGGGTGAGACGGGCACCACGCGCGGAAGCGGTCCCGTTCCGGGACATATCCGGAGAACGGGAAGGGCGCCCCGGGGATTCCCCGGGGCGCCCCTCACCGCATGTGGGCGCGGTGTCAGACCGTGATCAGCGCCTCGAGCGGGGCACCGCGCAGCGCGGGCTCCAGCCGGGCCCGCCCGGCGAGGAAGCCGAGCTCCATGAGGACAGCGACGCCCGCGACCTCGGCGCCGGCCCGCCGGATGAGCTCCAGCGAGGCCTCGGCGGTGCCGCCGGTGGCGAGGACGTCGTCGATGACCATGACGCGGTCGCCCGCGGCCAGGTCTTCGGCGTGCACCTCGATCTCGGCGGTGCCGTACTCCAGCTCGTACGCCTGCTTCAGCGTCGCGCCGGGCAGCTTGCCGGCCTTGCGGACCGGGATGAAGCCCAGGCCCGCGCGGACGGCCACGGGTGCGGCGAGGATGAAGCCGCGCGCCTCCAGGCCGACGACCTTCGTCGCACCGTGCGTGGCGCACAGGGCGGCGAGGGTGTCCGTCAGCGCGGTGAACGCCTCCGGGTCGGCGAGCAGCGGGGTGATGTCCTTGAACAGCACGCCCGGCTTCGGATAGTCGGGGACGTCACGGATCCGGCTGAGCAGCAGGCCCGTGGTGTCCTGGGTCCCGGCCGTCATCCGTGGCGCTCCGAGGGCCTGCCGCGGCGGCCGCGCTGGCCCACGACGGCGGTGCGGTCCTCGTCCTCGTCCTCGTGGAACGCGCCGTGGTCGTCGTCGTCGCGGTCCGCACCGTCCAGGGACTCGCCCTTGGCGGCCGCGGCCGCCCGCTTGGCGAGCACCCGCTTCCTCAGCGCCTTGATCGCCGGCTCGCGCTCCTTGAGGTCGGCGACGAGCGGGGTGGCGATGAAGATCGAGGAGTACGCACCGGCGGCGAGGCCGACGAACAGCGACAGCGAGATGTCGTTCAGCATGCCGGCGCCGAGGACGCCGCCGCCGATGAAGAGCAGACCGGCCACCGGCAGCAGGGCGACGACGGTGGTGTTGATCGAACGGACCAGGGTGCCGTTGATCGAGCGGTTGGCGACCTCGCTGTACGTCCAGCGGGTCTGCTTGGTGATGTCCTTCGTGCCCTCCTTGAGGGAGTCGAAGACCACCACCGTGTCGTAGAGGGAGTATCCGAGAATGGTCAGCAGACCGATCACCGTACCGACCGTGACCTCGAAGCCGACGAGCGAGTAGATGCCGACGGTGATGGTGAGGTCGTGGATCAGGGCGACGAGCGCCGCGACCGCCATTCTCCATTCGAAGGCGATGGCCAGATAGATCACCACCAGGATCATGAAGATCCCGAGGCCCATCCATGCCTTGTTGGCGATCTGCTCACCCCAGCTGGGGCCGACGAGCTCCGCCGCGATCTTGGTCTCGTCGACCTTCAGGTCCTTGGCGAGCTGCGTGCGGACCTTGTCGGACTGCGCGGTGTCGAGGCCGCCGATCTGGATGCGCAGGGTGTCGTTGCCGACCTTCTGCACGATCGCGTCGTGGCCGGACGCCTTCTCCGCGTAGTGGCGGGCGTCGGTGACCGAGACGGATGTCTTCGGCGTGGTGAAGAGGGCGCCGCCCTGGAACTCGATACCCATGTTCAGCCCGCGCACCGCAAGGCCGACGATGGCCGTGATGGTGATCAGGATGGACAGGCCGTACCAGATCTTGCGGTTCTTGATGAAGTCGTAGCCGACCTCACCACGGTGGAGCCGGGCGCCGAGATCGCCGAGCTTCGACATCTCACGCCTCCTTCGGGTCGATGGGGGCGGAGACACGGCGGGAACGACGCAGCGGCGGCTTGACACCGAGCCGCTTCGGGTCCAGCCCGGACCACGCGTGACCCTCGCCGAAGAACCTGGTGCGGGCGAGCAGCGTCATGACCGGCTTGGTGAAGAGGAACACCACGACCACGTCGAGCAGCGTGGTCAGGCCGAGGGTGAACGCGAAGCCCTGGACCTTGCCGACGGTGACCGCGAAGAGCACCGCGGCGGCGAGGAACGACACGAAGTCGGAGACCAGGATCGTGCGGCGGGCGCGCGGCCAGGCGCGCTCGACCGCGGGGCGCAGCGTGCGGCCCTCGCGGATCTCGTCGCGGACGCGTTCGAAGTAGACGATGAACGAGTCCGCGGTGATACCGATGGCGACGATGGCACCGCAGACGGCCGGCAGGTTCAGCGCGAAGCCGATGGCCGGGCCGAGCAGGGACATGATCACGTACGTGAGGAGCGCCGAGGCCGCCAGGCTGAGCAGGGCGACCAGCGACAGACCGCGGTAGTAGACCACCAGGTAGAGGACGACCAGGGCCAGACCGATCGCACCGGCGATCAGGCCCGCCTCCAGCTGCTCACCGCCGAGGGCGGCGGTGACGGTGTCGACGCTCTGGGTGTCGAAGGAGAGCGGCAGGGCGCCGTAGGACAGGATGTTTCCGAGGTCCTGGGCGGACTGCTGGGTGAAGCTGCCGGAGATCTCCGCGTTGGCGCTCAGCACGGTGCGCACGGACGGGGCCGAGACGACCTCGCCGTCCAGCACGATCGCGAACTGGTTCTGCGGCTCCTGCTGCTGCGACAGCTTGCCGGTGATCTTCGAGAACTTCTTGGCGCCCTCGTCCGTGAACTCCATGTTCACGATCCACATGCCGCGCTGCTGGTCGAAGGTGCCCTGGGCGTCGTCGACGTCCTTGCCGCTGACCTCGGCCGGGCCGAGGAGGTACTTGGCGTCGCCCTCGGCGCCGCACGCGACGGTCGGCTGCTCCGGCGGAACGGTGCGGGCCGGGTTGGGCACGGCCTTCTTGTCGCCGGACTTCTCGCCCTTGGGAGTGCAGTCGAGCGCGGCGAACTGCTGCTCCAGCCGCGCGGCGGCCGTGTCAGCCGGAGGCGTGGTCGTCGCCGTGGGGTTCGGGGACTTCGAGGCATCCGGCGAGGTGGTGGAGCCGGAGGTGGCGGTGGCGCCCGGGGTGGGTGCCTTCTTCAGGGCGTCGCTGACGGCACGGCCCTGCGTGGTGGCGCCCCCGGACGGAGTGGCCGAGGCGCCCTGGCCGGACGGCTTCGTGGCCGTGGCCGACGGGCTCGCGGAGGAGCCGGCGGACGGCGGCGCGGACCCGGACGGCGTCGGGCTGCCGGACGGCGCCGGCGTCGTCGGCCCGCTCGGGGCCCAGGCCAGTACCGGTCGGAAGTAGAGCTGAGCGGTCGTACCGACCTGCTCACGCGCCTGCTTCTCGTTCACACCCCTGGGGATGTTGACGATGATGTTCTCGCGGCCCTGCGTCTGAACCTCGGCCTCGGAGACACCCAGACCATTGACACGGCGGTCGATGATGCCGACCGCGGTGTTCATGTTGGTCTCGTTGACGGCGTCTTCCTTGCCGGGCTCCGCCTTCGCCTTGAGCGTGATCGACGTACCACCCGCGAGGTCGATGCCCAGCCGCGGCGTGGTGTGGCCGGACCAGAACATCCCGCCCGTGAGCGCGACCATGGCGATCAGGATCAGAGCCAGGGCACGCCCCGGCTTGCCCTGGCCCCCCGCCGGCCTTCGGCCCTTCTTCGGTGCTGCCACCTTGTCGTTTCTCCCTGTCCAACCGTCCCGCGCCGGGTGTGCGCGGTGCGGCCACGAAGTGTGTGTGGGGACCTGCCCCCGCAGACGTGGAACCGTGCCGGGGACCGCGGACGCCGGTGGGCGTCCCGCGGTCCCCGGTCTGGACTACTTCGCCTCGGTCTCGCCGTCGGCCTTGTCGTCCTTCTTGACCTCGGTGTCGGCCTCGGCGGCCTGCACCTTCTTGGTCAGGTCGGGCTTGGCGTCCTCGGCAGGCTCGTCGTCCGACGCGCCGGCCTCGGCCGACTCGGTCAGCGAGGAGGCGTCGTCCGGGACGACGGTCTCGGCGTCGGGCTCGTCGCCGTGGACGATGCGGTTGTACTCCTCGTCCGGGAGGACCGCGCCGATCGCGTTCTTCGCGTAGACGGCGTGCACGCCGGGAGCGACCTCGAGGAGGACGGTCTCGTCGCCGATCTCCTTGACGGTGGCGTACATCCCCCCGATCGTGCGTACGCCGGTGCCGGGCTGCATCTCGTCGCGCATCCGCGCGGCCGCCTGCTGCTTCTTCTTCGCGGAGCGGGTCATCAGGAACATGGCCCCGATGAGGACGATGAAGGGGAGGAGGGTCACGATACTCACGGGACGGGTTTCCTTCGCACGGACGCGGAGAACCCGCGGCCTGATCTTCGGGGGTGGGCGTGCCGGCCAGAAAGGTCGGCATCGGCGGAGTCTAGGCGAGTCCGCATCGATGGAACAACGTCCAGCATCGCACCGCGGTTCCTCGACCGACGAGTCTCCGCGCCGTCACGCCCCGAAGAGCCCCTGTTGTCCCGTTCCCACGCCGTTCCCCGCCCCTCCCGAGCCCGCTGCCTGCGGCGGAACGAGTCCGAGATGGGTCCATGCCGCGGGAGTGGCGACGCGACCACGGGGCGTACGGGCCAGCAGTCCCTCCCGTACGAGGAAGGGTTCGGCGACCTCCTCGACGGTCTCGCGCTCCTCCCCCACCGCGACCGCGAGGGTGGACAGGCCGACCGGCCCGCCGCCGAAGAGCTTGAGGAGGGCCTCGAGGACCCCCCGGTCGAGCCGGTCGAGACCGCGGCTGTCCACCTCGTACACGCTCAGGGCCGCCTCGGCGATCTCCCGGGTGATCACGCCGTCGGCCCTGACCTGGGCGTAGTCGCGGACGCGGCGCAGCAGGCGGTTGGCGATACGCGGGGTACCGCGGGAGCGGCCGGCGATCTCGGCGGCGCCGGCGGTGTCGATCTCGACGTCGAGGAGTCCGGCGGAGCGGTGGATGACGCGTTCCAGCTCGGCGGGGTCGTAGAACTCCATGTGCCCGGTGAAGCCGAAGCGGTCACGGAGCGGGGGCGGCAGGAGTCCGGCCCTGGTCGTGGCGCCGACCAGGGTGAAGGGCGGCAGCTCCAGCGGGATGGCGGTGGCGCCGGGGCCCTTGCCGACGATGACGTCGACGCGGAAGTCCTCCATCGCCATGTAGAGCATCTCCTCGGCGGGCCGGGACATGCGGTGGATCTCGTCGAGGAAGAGGATCTCTCCCTCCTGGAGGGAGGAGAGGATCGCGGCGAGGTCGCCGGCGTGCTGGATGGCGGGGCCGGAGGTGATCCGGATCGGGGCGTTCATCTCCGCCGCGATGATCATCGACAGGGTGGTCTTGCCGAGGCCGGGGGCGCCGGAGAGCAGGACGTGGTCGGCGGTGGCGCCGCGCTGGCGGGCCGCCTTGAGGACCAGGTCGAGCTGCTGGCGCACCTTCTCCTGACCGACGAACTCGCTGAGGTCCTTGGGGCGCAGGGCCGCCTCGACGGCCTGGTCGTCACCCTCGGCGGAGGCGCCGACGATCCGCGCGTCCGGCTCGGCGGTGCTGCTCTCGTCGTCCCAGTTCACGGTCTCTGCCTTCGTGGTGTGTGCGGTGTCTGCGGCGTGCGGGTCGCCTGCGGCGGGCTTGTTCCCCACCCCGCCCCTTCCCGAACTGGGGGCAAGCCCTCAGGCGCCCGTGCGGCCTTCGGCCGTGTCCTCAAGCTCCGGACGGCTGGTTTCGCCCCCAAGGGCGGAAGATTCAGCCTCGCCGGCGCTTGAGGCGCAGGGTCTGGGTGCGGGGCGGAGCCCCAGTTCAGGAAGGGCGGGGTGGGGAACAAGGGCCGTGGGGGCTATCTCGCGCGGTTCAGGGTCTGGAGGGCGGCGCGCAGGAGCTGCGGTACGGGGGCCGGGCCGCCGGCCGCGATCGCCGCCTCGGCCTGCGGCGTCACCGCCGAGACCGCGTCCTCCGCCTCGCGGCTCGCGTAGCCCAGGCCAATCAGGGCCGCGGACAGCTGCTCGGTCCACGGTGCCGGGCCGGAGGCCGCCGCGCGCTGGGCGCCGACGAGGCCGCTGCCGCCCAGCGGGGCGCCGAGCTTGTCCTTCAGTTCGAGGAGGAGTTTCTGGGCACCCTTCTTGCCGATGCCCGGGACGGCGGTGAGCGCCTTCTCGTCCCCGGTGGAGACGGCCAGGCGCAGCGCGTCCGGGGAGTGGACGCCGAGCATGGCCTGGGCCAGCCTCGGTCCGACCCCGCTCGCGGTCTGGAGGAGTTCGAACACCTGCCGCTCGTCGTCGTCCGCGAACCCGTAGAGGGTGAGCGAGTCCTCCCGTACCACCAACGAGGTGGCGAGACGGGCTTCTTGACCGATCCTCAGCTCCGCGATGGTGTTCGGGGCGCACTGGACGGCCATGCCGATGCCACCGACTTCGATCACGGCCGTGGTGGGGGCGAGGGCGGCGACGGGGCCGCTCACGAAGGCGATCATGCGGTACGGCCTTTCGGTGCGCGCGGTGCGGGTGATGCCTGCGGTGTGTGTGAGGCATGCGTGGCCTGCGCCGCGCGATGGGCGGCGGCGGCCTGCTGAAGGCGGTTCTGCGCGGGCGCCCGCCAGATGTGGCAGATGGCGAGGGCGAGGGCGTCCGCCGCGTCGGCCGGTTTCGGCGGAGCGGAGAGCCGCAGGAGCCGCGTGACCATCGCGCCGACCTGGGCCTTGTCGGCGCGGCCGCTGCCGGTGACGGCGGCCTTGACCTCGCTGGGGGTGTGCAGGGCGACGGGGATGCCGCGGCGCGAGGCGCAGAGCATGGCGACGGCGCTGGCCTGGGCCGTGCCCATCACCGTACGCACGTTGTGCTGGCTGAACACCCGCTCCACCGCGACCAGTTCGGGTCGGTACTCGTCGATCCACGCCTCGATGCCCTGTTCGATGAGGACGAGTCGTGCGCCGATCTGCTCGTCCGCGGGGGTGCGGACGACTCCGACGCCGAGCATGGTCAGAGAGCGCCCGGCCACGCCGTCGACGACTCCCACGCCGCACCGCGTCAGCCCGGGGTCGACACCCAAGACACGCACAGCTCCTCCATCCATCGGTAACCGCCTGAAGGCTACCGGCTGCCGCTGACACCACGGCCGACCACGCGGCCCGGCGGCCTGGCGGGACAGCGGCCGAGGGCCGCGTTTCCGCCTTGCCGCCATGATCAACAGTCACCTATGATCACGAATGTTCGCACGTTTGACCGACGTGCGTACGTTCGATTAGTAGAATCATCTACAACCCAGCAGGGGGAAACATGCGTCGCATGTCCAAGCTCGCCGTCGCCGGCGCCACGCTCGCGCTCGCCACGGTCGGCCTCAGCTCGCCCGCGCAGGCGGCGACCTCGGAGATCCACCGCGGAAAGACCGGCTGCTTCAGCTGGTCGTGGGCCGAGGGCTGGACCACCACCACGGTGTACTACCGCAACACCTGCTCCTACCAGGCCTCGATGAACGTCTGGTGGCAGGACGGCAACACCAGCCGGATGAAGAAGGTCACCGCAGCGGGTGGCGCGTCGGGCAGCGTCAAGAACACGGGCGACTTCAAGCGGATCGACTAAGTGTGATCCCGCACGTGTGATCCCGAAGCCCGCTGATTCCTGACCAGCCGGGATGTCGAAGAGCGGCCCGCCGGTATTCCGGCGGGCCGCTGTCCGTTCACAGTCCGGCCCGCGGGTCGACCGGCTCGAACGGGTCCGACGGAAAAGGCCGGACCGACGGAGTACCCGTCGGTCCGGCCTTGTCCGTCAGTGGGTGCGAAGCCCTCGTCAGGCGTCGACCTTCTCCATGACCTCGTCGCTGACGTCGAAGTTGGCGAAGACGTTCTGCACGTCGTCGCTGTCCTCCAGCGCGTCGATCAGCTTGAAGATCTTGCGCGCGCCCTCTTCGTCGAGCTCGACCTGCATGGTCGGGACGAAGTTGGAGTCGGCGGAGTCGTAGTCGATGCCCGCCTCCTGGAGGGCGGTGCGGACCGCGACCATGTCGGTGGCCTCGCTGATGACCTCGAAGCTCTCACCGAGGTCGTTGACCTCCTCGGCGCCCGCGTCGAGCACCGCCCCGAGGACGTCGTCCTCGGTCAGCTCGCCCTTGGGCAGCACGATGACGCCCTTGCGGTTGAAGAGGTACGAGACCGAGCCGGGGTCGGCCATCGAGCCGCCGTTGCGGGTCATGGCGACGCGGACGTCGGAGGCGGCACGGTTGCGGTTGTCGGTGAGGCACTCGATGAGCACCGCGACACCGTTCGGGCCGTAACCCTCGTACATGATCGTCTCGTAGTCGACGCCGCCGGCCTCGAGGCCGCCGCCGCGCTTCACCGCGGAGTCGATGTTCTTGTTCGGGACGGAGCTCTTCTTGGCCTTCTGAATGGCGTCGAAGAGGGTCGGGTTCCCCTCGGGGTCGGCGCCGCCGGTCCGGGCGGCGACCTCGATGTTCTTGATCAGCTTCGCGAAGAGCTTGCCGCGCTTGGCATCGATCACGGCCTTCTTGTGCTTCGTCGTAGCCCATTTAGAGTGGCCGGACATCTGCCTGTCTCCTTCGCGTAACCCATTTCTGAACGAACCCCAGAGATCCTACCGGGATCACGTCACCGGCCCGCGCGCACCATGTCGACGAACAGGGCGTGCAGTCGGTGGTCACCGGTGAGTTCGGGGTGGAACGAGGTCGCGATCGCCCGGCCCTGCCGTACGGCCACGATGTGGCCCTCGTGCTCGGCGAGCACCTCGACCTGAGCGCCGACGGACTCGACCCACGGGGCGCGGATGAAGACGCCCTCGACGGGGCCGTCCTCGATGCCGGTCACGGTGACGCCGGCCTCGAAGGACTCGTTCTGCCGGCCGAAGGCGTTGCGGCGGACGATCATGTCGATGCCGCCGAAGGTCTCCTGGCCCGAACGCGGGTCGAGGATCTTGTCGGCGAGCATGATCAGGCCGGCGCAGGTGCCGTACACCGGCAGGCCGGCGGCGATGCGCTCGCGCAGCGGCTCCATCAGGCCGAAGAGGTCGGCCAGCTTGGAGATCGTGGTGGACTCGCCGCCGGGTATGACGAGGCCGTCGACCTCGGCGAGCTCCTCGGGGCGCCGGACCGGCCTGGCCACGGCGTCAGCCGCGGCCAGGGCGATCAGGTGCTCCCGGACGTCGCCCTGGAGGGCCAGGACACCGATAACGGGGGTGGTCATGAGTGATTACCAGCCGCGGTTGGCGTAGCGCTCGGACTCGGGGAGGGTGTCGCAGTTGATGCCGACCATGGCCTCGCCCAGGTTGCGGGAGGCGTCCGCGATGATCTTCGGGTCGTCGTAGAAGGTGGTGGCCTTCACGATGGCGGCGGCGCGCTTGGCCGGGTCGCCCGACTTGAAGATGCCGGAGCCGACGAAGACGCCCTCGGCGCCGAGCTGGCGCATCAGCGCGGCGTCGGCGGGGGTGGCGACACCACCGGCGGAGAACAGCACGACCGGCAGCTTGCCGAGCTCGGCGACCTCCTTGACGAGCTCGTACGGGGCGCGCAGCTCCTTGGCGGCGGCGAACAGCTCGTTGTTGTCGTAGCCGCGCAGGCGGGCGATCTCGTTCTTGATCTGGCGCAGGTGGCGGACGGCCTCGACGACGTTGCCGGTGCCGGCCTCGCCCTTGGAGCGGATCATGGCCGCGCCCTCGGCGATGCGGCGCAGGGCCTCGCCCAGGTTGGTGGCGCCACAGACGAAGGGGGTGGTGAACGCCCACTTGTCGGAGTGGTTGACCTCGTCGGCCGGGGTCAGGACCTCGGACTCGTCGATGTAGTCGACGCCGAGGGACTGCAGGACCTGGGCCTCGACGAAGTGGCCGATGCGGGACTTGGCCATGACCGGGATGGAGACGGCGCCGATGATCTCTTCGATCATGTTCGGGTCGGACATACGGGCGACGCCGCCGTCCTTGCGGATGTCGGCGGGGACCCGCTCCAGGGCCATGACGGCGACGGCGCCGGCGTCCTCGGCGATCTTGGCCTGCTCGGCGTTGACCACGTCCATGATCACGCCGCCCTTGAGCTGCTCGGCCATGCCGCGCTTGACTCGCGAGGTGCCGATCGCCGAGGAATCTGCAGACTGGGTGCTGGTGGGAAGCGTGGTGGACACGGGGACCTCACTCGGGAAAAAAGCGGTGTTCAGACATTACTGAGGAAACAGGCCACCACCAGTCCACATCAAGGGCCAATGTGGAGCCGGTGGCTCGTTTTCGCCGTTTTCGCAGGTGAGCGCGTTCAGGTCGGGCGATCCGCAAGGGCCACCGGCGGCTCGTCGTCCATTTCGAAGGCCAGCGGGAACGGGGCGTGGCCCGCCAGCCGGAACCAGCGCACCGTGCGGTGACGGCGCAGGGCGCGGGCGGCGCGCACGGCGTCGTTGTGGAACCTGCGGGCCATCGGCACCCTGCGGACGGCGGCCGCGAGCTCGTCCGCGGCCTCGTCCCCGCCGGGGGTCTCCCGTACGACCTCGACCTGCTCGGGCTCCCCGAACACGGCGCGCAGGGCCTGGCTCAGGTCGCTCTCGGCGACCTCACGGTGGTCCTCCTCGGCCTGCCGGGCGGCGTGCGCCGCCTCGTAGAGCACGATCGAGGCGGCCGGGTCGAGGATTCCGGAGGTGGCCAGTTCCTGGGCGACCGAGGCCCTGCGGAGCAGCTGGGCGTCGAGGGCGGCGCGGGCCGCGTCGATGCGCGCGTGCAGACGGTCGAGCCGGCCGGCGGTCCAGCTGAGGTACAGGCCGATCGCGATCAGCGCGACGACGGTCCAGATCAGGGTTTCGGTCACGGGCGCACAGGCTACCGTCGCGGTGGCAGCACACCCTCCCAGAGGGCACGGTCGTGGGCGAACCGGACGCGTGCGGGCCGTCCGTCGGCGAGTTCGGCGAGCCGGTCGAGCCAGGGGCGGTACGGGACACCGAACTCGGCCGCGACGTCGTACGCCTGGCCCGCGAGGACGGTGACGTGGTCGCCGTGGTCCACCACCAGGGACTGGTGGCCCTCGGTGTGCCCGGGCGTGGGCACGACAGTGATCCCGGGCGCGATCTCGTACTCGCCGTCGATCTCCTGGTACCGGACGCCGCCGAGCAGCCAGTCGAGGGTGTAGTCGCCGGCGCGGGCGGTGGCCAGTTCCTTGCGCTGCACGAGGACGGGGGTGTCGGGGAAGCGCTGGTTGTCGCCGATGTGGTCGAAGTGGAGATGGCAGTTGACGACGAGATCGACGTCCTCGGGGCCGACGGGGAGGGGGCGGCGGGTGGGCTGGTAGTGCGCGTCCGTCTCCGGGCAGCCGGTTCCCATCCCGGTGTCGAAGACCAGCGCCCCGCGCGCGTGCCGCACGAGGTAGGCGAGTACGGGCTCCACGCGCGCGTGGGGGCCACCCCACTCCTCGGCGGGGCGGACGAAGTGACCGAGGTCCAGTAACTCGATGACGTTCATCCCGTCAGCGTGCCAGGCGCACCGCCGGCCCCGCCACGGAACGACGCCGCCTCCGGGCGGTCAGTCGCGCGCGAGGCCGAACCTCGCGCGCAGGCCGGTGCGTTCGTCCGTCGCGACCGAGGCGGCGCCGTCCGTCACCGTCTCGTAGACCGCGAGGATGTCGGCGCCCACCGTCGACCAGTCGAAGCGCCGTACGTGCGCGCTGCCGCGCTTGCGCAGCTCCTCGCGCCGCGCCTCGTCCCCCAGCAGCCGGATCGCCGCGTCGGCCAGGGCGTTCGCGTCCTCGTTGGCGAACAGCTCGCCCGCGGCCCCCTGGTCCAGGACCTGGGCGAAGGCGTCCAGGTCGGAGGCGAGGACCGGCGCTCCCGCCGACAGCGCCTCGACCAGGATGATCCCGAAACTCTCGCCGCCGGTGTTCGGCGCCACGTAGACGTCGACGCTGCGCAGCAGCCGCGCCTTGTCCTCGTCGCTGACCATGCCGAGGAACTCGACGCGCGAGCGCATCTCCTGCGGCAGCGAGGCCACCGCCTCCTCCTCGTCGCCGCGCCCGGCGACGAGGAGCCGGGTCTCCGGCCGCTCGGCCAGGATCTTCGGCAGGGCCTTCATCAGGACCGGAAGGCCCTTCCTCGGCTCGTCGATCCGCCCGATGAACCCCAGGGTGCCCCCCCGTCGCCCACCGCCACCCTCACCCGAGCTTGGCGCCCCTTCTGTCTGCCACTCCGCCTTCGGTTCGGCCCGCGCGAAGAAGTCCACGTCGACGCCGTTGGGGATGACGACGGCGTCGCCGCCCAGGTGCTCGACCAGGGTGCGCCGCGCGTACTCGCTCACCGCGATCCGCGCGCTGATCTTCTCCAGGGCGGGCTGCAGGATCGGGTACGCCGCGATCATCGCCCGCGAGCGCGGGTTCGAGGTGTGGAAGGTCGCCACGATCGGCCCCTGCGCCGCCCAGCAGCTCAGCAGGCCGAGCGAGGGCGAGGCCGGCTCGTGGATGTGGATGACGTCGAACGTGCCGTCGTGCAGCCAGCGCCGCACGCGCGCCGCCGAGAGGAAGCCGAAGTTGAGGCGTGCCACGGAGCCGTTGTAGGGCACCGGCACGGCGCGGCCCGCCGAGACGACGTACGGCGGCAGCGGCGTCTCGTCGTCGGCGGGCGCGAGCACGGACACCTTGTGGCCGAGCCCGATCAGATGCTCGGCGAGGTCGCGGATGTGGAACTGGACGCCGCCCGGCACGTCCCAGGAGTACGGGCAGACGATTCCGATCTTCACGTGCGGCCCCCCTCCCCGCGCTGCTCCAGGTCGGCGAGCCACAGTCGTTGGAGCATGTGCCAGTCCTCCGGGTGGTCCGCGATGCCGTCGGCGAAGGCGTCGGCCAGGGCCTGTGTCATGACGGAGGTCTTCTCGGCCCGGGTACCAGACTCGGGTACGTCGACGGGCGCGTAGACGCGCCCCTTCATCACGGGGGTGTCGTCGTACCAGAGCGTCACGGGCAGCAGCAGCGCGCCCGTCTGCTGGGCGAGCATCGCCGGACCGGCCGGCATCCGCGCCGTCTCCCCGAAGAACGTGACCTCGGTGCCGGAGGCGGACAGGTCACGGTCGGCGACCAGACAGATCAGGCCGCCGGCCCGCAGTCTCCGCGCCAGCGTGCCGAAGGCGGCGCCGCCGGTGTGCGGCAGGACCTCCATGCCCAGCGACTCTCGGTAGGCGACGAACCGGTCGTACAGCGTCTCCGGCTTGAGCCGCTCCGCGACCGTGGTGAAGGGCACGCCGAGCGAGCGGGTCACCCACACGCCCGCGAGGTCCCAGTTGGCCAGGTGCGGCAGGGCGAGGATGACGCCGCGCCCCGAGGCGAGGCCGTCCTCGAGGCGGTGGATGTCCTTGATGTCGATACCGCTGTCGACGCGTTCCTTGCTCCAGGTCGGCAGCCGGAAGGACTCCATCCAGTAGCGCATGTACGAACGCATCCCTGCCTTCGACAGCTCGGCGAGCCGCTCGGGGCCGGCGTCGGGGACCACGCGCGCGAGGTTGGACTCCAGGCGCAGCACGCTCGTGCCGCGCCGCTTCCAGGCGATGTCGGCGATCCGCCGCCCGAGCCCGGCCGCCACGGGCTCCGGCAGCTTCTTCACGGTCGCCCAGCCGAGCCCGTACAGCCCGTCGGTCAGCCGGTCCTTCATGCCGCTCGCGCCACTCATGACGTCGCCTCGTTCCCCGGTGCGGCGGCCGCGTCGGCCTCGGCCGACTCCCGCCGTACCGTCACCACCCGCTGCCCCAGCGTCACCGCGGAGCCCACGGCGACGATCCACAGCGCGATCGGCAGCAGGATGTCGACGCCGGGCACTCCGAACCCGTGCAGTCCGGCGAGCCCGGCCGCGACCAGCGAGATCACGAGCCGCTCGGCCCGTTCCACCAGGCCGTTGACGGCCACCGGCAGGCCGATCGATTCGCCGCGCGCCTTGGTGTACGAGACGACCTGACCGCTGGCCAGGCAGAAGATGGACACGGCGCACAGCACGTTGTCGTCGCCCGTGCCCGCGTACCAGAGCGCGAAGCCGCCGAAGATGGCGCCGTCGGCGACCCGGTCGAGGGTCGAGTCGAGGAACGCGCCCCACCGGCTGGAGATTCCGGCCTGCCGGGCCATGTTGCCGTCGACGAGGTCGGAGAAGACGAAGAGGGTGATGACGATCGTGCCCCAGAAGAACTCCCCCCGGGGGAAGAAGACCAGCGCACCCGCCATCACTCCGGCCGTGCCGATGAGCGTCACCGCGTCGGGGCTGACGCCCCGGCGGAGCAGAAACGCGGCGAACGGTGTGAGGACACGCGTAAAAAATGCACGCGCGTACTTGTTCAGCATGGCCTTCCCGACGTTCGGTGGCCGCGCGGCCCCTATGGCCACCGGCCTGCCCATCGTAGCCAGGACCACCCCGCGGCACCGTCGGCCACCCGTCCCGTCGCGTCGTGTACGACGTATGGACGCGCCCTGACGACGGTGCCAAGCTCGAAGGACCACCGCGGGCATCGCCGGAGCTGCACGCGATCCCCTCCCGCGCCGACTCCCCCGCGCCCGCGCCCCGCCGCACCGCGCAGCGAGCGGTGCAAGCGATCGGGAGGAACACCATGGGCGACAAGGCGAACGCACACTCCGGGGCCGCCGGCAGGGCTCCGACGGCCGACCGGCCCGCGGACATACGGAACGTGGTGCTGGTCGGCCACAGCGGATCGGGAAAGACGACCCTCGTCGAGGCGCTGGCGCTGACCGCCGGGGCGGTCAACCGGGCCGGCCGGGTCGAGGACGGCGGGACGGTCTCCGACCACGACGAGATCGAGCACCGCCAGCAACGTTCCGTACAGCTCTCCCTCGTCCCCCTCGAATGGGGCGGATGCAAGATCAATCTCCTCGACACACCGGGATACGCCGACTTCGTCGGGGAGCTCAGGGCCGGTCTGCGCGCGGCGGACGCGGCCCTCTTCGTCGTCTCGGCCGCCCAGGAGGCCGACGCGATCGCCGGGTCGACCCGCATGGTGTGGGAGGAGTGCGCGGCCGTCGGCATGCCCCGTGCCATCGTGGTCACTCACCTGGACACGGCCCGCACCGGCTTCGACGAGCTGACCTCCGTCTGCGCCTCGATCTTCGGCGGCGACGACCCCGACGCCGTGCTCCCCCTCTACCTGCCCGTCCACGGCGCCGAGGCACCGGACGGACACGCCCCGGCCACCGGCCTGGTGGGGCTGCTCTCGGAGCGGATCTTCGACTACTCCACGGGCGTGCGGCAGGAGAATGCGCCGGACGACGGCCAGCAGGCGCTGATCGCGGAGGCCCGCGGCCGCCTGATCGAGGGGATCATCGCCGAGAGCGAGGACGAGACCCTCATGGACCGCTATCTCGGCGGCGAGCAGATCGACATCAAGACGCTCATCGACGACCTGGAGAAGGCCGTCGCCCGCGGCACCTTCCATCCCGTGCTGGCCGCGGCGCCCGCCGCGAACGGCGCGAAGCAGGGTCTCGGCACCGTCGAGCTGCTCGAACTGATCACCGGCGGCTTCCCGACCCCGCTGGAGCGCGAGGCCCCCGCCGTCACCACTCCCGACGGCGTCCCGCTGCCGCCGGTCACCTGCGACCCGGAAGGTCCGCTCGTCGCGGAGGTCGTGAAGACCGCCTCCGACCCCTACGTCGGCCGGATCTCGCTGGTCCGGGTCTTCTCCGGCACCCTGCGCCCCGACGAGACCGTCCATGTCTCGGGGCACGGACTGGCCGACCGGGGTCACGAGGACCACGATGTCGACGAGCGGGTCGGCGCGCTGACCTCGCCCTTCGGCAAGCAGCAGCGCACGCTCAACCGGTGCATCGCGGGCGACCTCGCCTGTGTCGCCAAGCTCGGCCGCGCGGAGACCGGCGACACGCTCTCCGCCAAGGACGATCCGCTCCTGATGGAGCCCTGGACGATGCCCGATCCGCTGCTCCCGCTCGCGATCGAGGCTCACAGCAAGGCCGACGAGGACCGGCTCTCCCAGGGGCTCGCGCGGCTCGTCGCCGAGGACCCGACCATGCGCCTGGAGCAGAACCAGGACACCCGTCAGGTCGTTCTGTGGTGTCTCGGCGAGGCTCACCGGGACGTGGCCCTGGAGCGGCTGCGCAACCGGTACGGGGTCCAGGTCGACGCCGTCCCGCACAAGGTGTCGCTCCGCGAGACCTTCGGCGGCCCGTCGGCCGGGCGGGGCCGGCACGTCAAACAGTCCGGTGGCCACGGCCAGTTCGCGATCTGCGAGATCGACGTCGAACCGCTGCCGCCGGGCAGCGGCATCGAGTTCGTCGACAAGGTGGTGGGCGGGGCGGTGCCGCGCCAGTTCATCCCTTCGGTCGAGAAGGGCGTACGCGCCCAGGCCGCGCGCGGGGTCGCCGCCGGATATCCGCTGGTCGACGTGCGGATCACGCTGCGCGACGGCAAGGCCCACTCGGTCGACTCCTCCGACGCCGCCTTCCAGACGGCCGGCGCCCTCGCGCTGCGCGAGGCGGCGGCCGAGGCGAGCATCCGGCTCCTGGAGCCGGTCGCCGAGGTCCAGGTGCTCGTCCCGGACGAGTACGTGGGGCCGGTGATGAGCGACCTCTCGGGGCGGCGGGGCCGGGTCGTCGGCACCGAACAGGCCGGTCCCGGCCGGACGGTGGTCCGCGCCGAGGTCCCCGAGATCGAGATCGGCCGGTACGCGGTCGACCTCCGCTCCGTCTCGCACGGCACCGGCCGCTTCGACCGTACGTACGCCCGCCATGAGGCGATGCCGCCCCAACTCGCGGACAAGGTACGCGAAAAGTCGGAAAAGGGATCCTAGTCACGTACCGGACTGTCGATGCCGCCCGTCCGACTCCCCCCGGAGGGCGGCATTCGGCCGACTCGTGACGCATCCGCCGGTACCCGGTTACGCTGTGGTGCCCAGCTCAGCAGGTGTGCGGGGCGCGGTAGTTGGGAAAAGGCCGCAGAGGGATACGCGGTGAACCACGCGGGCACGCGGCGATGGGGGCATCAGTGACGATCGGCAGTTTCGGACCCGGGGCTCAGATTCCCCTCCAGGGCTCGGACGGACAGACGGCGGCGACGCACGCCCTCGCCTCCGCCGCGTACCGCGACGGCAAGGTCGAAGCGATCCTGGAAGCCAACAACGAATGGCACCAGTCCAAGGTCACCGACGCCAGGTGGAAGCTCTTCCGTCCGGATCTCGGCGAGGCCTTCTCGCGGGCGGTCCAGGTTCGGACGCTCGGCGGCGCCCGCAAGGCGCTCATCCAGTCCTTCGGTACCGACTCGCGACCCGTGGTCGAGCACTGCCTGGCGGCCACGGGCATCCGCAAGCAGCGCGACGTCAAGCTGACCCTGGTCACCTTGGTCTTCGGCGTCGTCTTCCTGCCCGGGCTGCTGCTCTGGCTCGGCGTCATCCAGTTGCGCCGCATGCTCGCGGGCACGGAGAACAAGCGCACCAGCGCCATCGGCACGGTGTTCCTGGTCGCCGTCGGATTCCTCGCCCTCCTCTTCCTGATCAAGCTTCCGTTCGGCGGGCTGCTGTCGATCTACCTCCGGGCCATGATCATCGCTCCGGTCGTCGGCTGGTTCCTCGCCAAGCGCATCTGCGAGTCCACGGCCAAGGATCTGCGGGAGCGCTGGGGCGCCCTCCTCAGCGGGGGCGGCATCGGCGCCATGGTCCCCGAGGCCGTCCCCCAGGACCCGACGGAGAAAGCGGCCGAGGACCTCCGCCAGAACCTGGAGAAGCTCACCGCCGAGCAGCAGTCCAACATCGTCTTCTACGCCGGCCCCAAGGGGATACTGGGCATGGGTACACGGTGGGGCAGCTGGACGCTCGCCGAGGAACTCATCCCCAAGGAGGGCCGCGAGATCCACGCCTTCCGCGCCTGGGACGTCGTGCGGAAGATCCACGACGAGCTCACGCTCCTGGAGCGCGGCTCTCTCAAGACCGGCTTCCCCAAGCCGACGGTCAAGCACTGGATCGTCTCCCCCGTCGGTGAGGGCGCCGACGAGGTGGCCCGCCCCGAGGGCGACGACATCGTCCACTTCCAGGTGAAGCCGCACGAGATACAGCGCATCTGCAACGACCAGCAGTTCGGTGCCGGAAACCGCCACTACCTGGGGGTGCAGTTCACGCTCTGGGACGGCCAGCTGGTCCTCACCATGATGATCACGGTGACCTCGCTGCACCACACGCTACGTGTGGAGGTCACCGGGCACGCGCTGGGCCCGGTGCACTCGCTGTTCACCACCAAGCCCAAGGCGAGGACCAAGGAGGTCTCCAAGACCGTACGGTTCTGGGAGACGCGGGAGATCCAGCTGCCGATCCTGGAGGACGACGACATCGTCCGCAAGGCCGTCCGCGCCCCGCTGACCTGGTTCCCGCCGGTCCTGGACTTCCTCGGCGGCAAGCTCGTCCTGCCCGAGCCCTTCGGCCTGCGGCACGCCTGGGCCGCCCAGCCCTGGCGGCACCGCTTCATGGCCGACGACGCCATCCGTACGGCGACGCCCGTGATGCGCGCCGTCCATGCCGCGACCATCAAGGTGCTCGACGAGCACGGCGTGGACACGGAGCGCTTCACCAACCGCTCGCTGGTACTGAGCGGAACCATCCAGGACCCCGGCCCGAAGAAGGCCGACATCTACGACGCGTAGGTACCGGGCCCGTCTCAGGCGAGCTCGGACGACGCCGGCCAGGCGTCCGCGAGCATGGTGCGGGTGTCGGCGAGGAGCTGTGGCAGCACCTTGGTGTGGCCGACGACCGGCATGAAGTTGGTGTCGCCACCCCAGCGGGGCACCACGTGCTGGTGGAGATGGGCGGCGATACCGGCGCCCGCGGCCGAGCCCTGGTTCATGCCGATGTTGAAGCCGTGCGCGCCGGACGCGGCCCGCAGCGCGATCATCGCCCGCTTGGTGAACTCGCCCAGCTCGGCGGTCTCCGGTCCGTCCAGACCCGTGTAGTCGGCGACGTGCCGGTACGGCACCACCATCAGGTGACCGCCGTTGTACGGATAGAGGTTCAGCACGGCGTACACGTGCTCGCCGCGCGCGATGACCAGCCCGTCCTCGTCCGACTTCGCCGGAATCGAGCAGAACGGACAGCCGTCCTCGGCCCCTGGCCCGGTCGGCTTGTTCTCGCCCTGGATGTACGCCATCCGGTGCGGCGTCCACAGGCGCTGGAACGCGTCCTGCGTCCCCACTCCGATCTGCTGTTCCGGCTCAATCGTCATGCTGTGCAGCATATTGCTTCGCCCGTTCGGAGCGTGTCGCCGGGGCGATGCTCACGCGGCCCCGGAGATGCTGATCCGATGGAGGAGAGGGCCGAGGCACCGGAGCGCTGGGACCGCCGGATGGAGACCCCGCTGGCGGTGCTGTCCCTGCTGTTCTTCGCCGGGTACGCGGTACGGGTCCTGGCCCCCGGTCTCCCGGGGCTCTGGCGGGACCTCTGCCTGGTGGTGACGTGCGGTGCCTGGGCCGTGTTCGCCGTGGACTACGCGGTACGGCTCCGGCTGAGCGGCCTGCGCCCGCTGCGGTTCGTCCGCACCCACTTCCTGGACACGGTGGTCCTGGTGCTGCCGCTGCTGCGCCCCCTGCGGATCGTGACCATCTACGAGCGGATCCAGCGCCGCCACGACAAGCCCCGCCTCACGCTCTACGCCCGGGTCATGGCCTACGCGGGCCTGACGGCCGGCCTGCTCGGCCTCGCGGGCGCGCTCACGGTCTACCACTACGAGCACGGGGCGCCGGGCGCCACGATCCGTACCTTCGGCGACGCGGTCTGGTGGGTGTGCGCCACCCTGTCGACGGTGGGCTACGGCGACGTGTCCCCGGTGACGCCGATGGGCCGGGTCACGGCCGTGGGCGTGATGGCGTGCGGGCTGGCTCTCCTGGGCGCGGTGACGGGTTCCTTCTCGTCCTGGCTGATCCAGACCTTCCGGCGGGAGGACGAGGAGAGGCCCCCGGGGGATTCCCCGGGGGCCTCCTGAGCACGTCCGGTCAGACCTGGACGCGGTCCTCGACGATCTTGGCGATCTTGGCGATGGCCTCGTCGGCCGGGATGCCGTTCTCCTGCGAGCCGTCGCGGTAGCGGAAGGAGACGGTGCCCGCGGCCATGTCCTCGTCGCCGACGATGATCATGAACGGGACCTTCTGCTTCTGCTGGTTCCTGATCTTCTTCTGCATCCGGTCGGAGGAGGCGTCCACCTCGACCCGCAGGCCCTTCTTCTTCGCCTCGGCGGCGAATTCCTGGAGGTAGTCGACGTGGGCGTCGCCGACCGGGATGCCGACCGCCTGGACCGGGGCCAGCCACGGCGGCATGGCGCCCGCGTAGTGCTCCAGGAGCACCGCGAAGAACCTTTCGATGCTTCCGAACAGGGCGCGGTGGATCATGACCGGGCGCTGCTTGGTGCCGTCCGGGCCGGTGTACTCCAGGTCGAAGCGCTCCGGCAGGTTGAAGTCCAGCTGCACGGTCGACATCTGCCAGGTGCGGCCGATGGCGTCGCGCGCCTGCACGGAGATCTTCGGGCCGTAGAAGGCGGCGCCGCCCGGGTCGGGGGTGAGCGGGAGGCCCTGCTTCTCGGCCACCTGCTGGAGGACCGCGGTGGCCTCCTCCCAGATCTCGTCCGAGCCGACGAACTTCTCCGGGTCCTTGGTGGACAGCTCCAGGTAGAAGTCGGTCAGGCCGTAGTCGCGCAGCAGGTTCAGGACGAAGGTGAGGGTCTTGTCGAGCTCCTCCGCCATCTGCTCCTTGGTGCAGTAGATGTGCGCGTCGTCCTGGGTGAAGCCGCGGGCCCGGGTCAGACCGTGCACGACGCCGGACTTCTCGTACCGGTACACGGTGCCGAACTCGAAGAGGCGCAGCGGCAGTTCACGGTAGGAGCGGCCGCGCGCGTCGAAGATCAGGTTGTGCATCGGGCAGTTCATGGGCTTGAGGTAGTAGTCGGTACCACCGTCGAGCTGCATGGGGGGGTACATGCCCTCCGCGTACCAGTCGAGGTGGCCGCTCTTCTCGAAGAGGGCGCCCTTGGTGGCGTGCGGCGAGTAGACGAACTCGTAGCCCTCCTCCTCGTGCCGGCGGCGCGAGTAGTCCTCCATGGTGCGGCGGATGATGCCGCCCTTGGGGTGGAAGACGGCGAGGCCGGAGCCGATCTCGTCCGGGATGGAGAAGAGGTCGAGCTCGTTGCCGAGCTTGCGGTGGTCACGCTTCTCGGCCTCGGCGAGGAACTCGAGGTGCGCCTTCAGCTCGTCCTTCGACGGCCACGCGGTGCCGTAGATACGCTGGAGCTGCTTGTTCTTTTCGTTACCGCGCCAATACGCCGAAGCGTTCCTCATCAGCTTGAACGCCGGGATGTTCCGGGTGGTGGGCAGGTGGGGACCGCGGCAGAGGTCCTTCCAGCACAGCTCGCCGGTCTTGGCGTCGAGGTTGTCGTAGATGGTCAGCTCTCCGCCGCCCACCTCGACGTTGGCGCCGTCGTCGGTCGAGGCGGAGCCCTTGATGCCGATGAGCTCCAGCTTGTACGGCTCGTTCGCGAGCTCCTCGCGGGCGGCCTCGTCGGTCACCACGCGGCGGGAGAAGCGCTGGCCCCGCTTCTGGATCTCCTGCATCTTCTTCTCGATGGCCTTGAGGTCCTCGGGGGTGAACGGCCTCTCGACATCGAAGTCGTAGTAGAAGCCGTTCTGGACCGGCGGGCCGATGCCCAGCTTGGCCTCAGGGAAGAGCTCCTGCACGGCCTGGGCCATCACATGCGCGGTGGAGTGGCGCAGGATGTTGAGACCGTCCTCGGAGGAGATCTCGACGGGCTCGACGACGTCGCCCTCGGCGACGACGTAGGTGAGGTCCTTCAGCTCACCGGCGACACGGGCGGCGATCACCGACCGGTCCTCGGCGAACAGGGCGCCGGCGGTGGTGCCCGCACTCACCGCCCGATCCTCGGCTCCTGAGGCGGACTGGACGGTCACACGGACATCAGACACGGGTGCTCCATACATAGGGGCGCGGGCAGATACGAAGTGCCGGCACCGGCGGTGCGCGGCAGAGACGAGGTGCCGCGTCGCCGTTGATCGTACCGAGCCGAGCGGGTCCCCCGCGAAACGGTTTCCGGGACCTGGGGGAACCGGACGGCGCAGGCGTGCGGCGCCCTGCCGCGTCCGCGCCCCTCGGAGGCGGGCGAGCACGGCCTTCCCGGGGACCCCGGCCGGGGGGGGAGCCCGCTCCCCGGTCACTCGCCCCCGCACGCCTCCTCGAAGAAGTCGAGGTTCTCCTGGAGGGACTTCATCAGCCGGTCCCGCTCCGCCTCGTCGACCTGCACCGGTACGACTCCGGAGGCATCGGTCAGCCGCCGGAAGCCGCCCCGGCTCTCCAGCCGTCCCACGACCCGGATCGGCACCCCCACGAGGTGCGCGTGGCCGGCCGTACGGTACGACTCCTCGTCCAGGGCCACCCTCACGTGCGGCACCTCCGCGCCGCCCAGGACCCGCAGCCGGACGATCCCCTCGCCGCGCGGTCCCGAGCGGCGCATGCGGACGACGACGCCGGTGATCCGCACCGGTACGGACGGCTCGTCGGCCAGATAGCGGGCGCCGGCCTCGCGCAGCGCGGGCAGATCGCCCGGGGAGAACTCCACGGGCTCCGGCCGCGCCGCGCACCCGGCCGGGGTCCCGGCAGCGGGCGCCCACTCCAGCACGATCCGGGCGCCCTCGGTCCCCCGTACCAGGGCGACGAGGGCCTCGGTGAGCTCGCGGCTCACCCCGGCCTCCACGGCGGCGTCGAAGGCCTCCATGCCGCCCGTGGCCCGCTGGTAGTCGGTGGCTTCCCGGGCCGCGTAGAGCGCGTGGTAGAGCCGTACGGCGATCGCCCTGCCCGGGTCGACGGGGACGAACGCGGTCAGGCCCCGGCCGCCCGGCTCGCCCCCCACGACCACGGGCTCCAGGGAGACCTGGGCCTGGCGGCGGTGCCTGGCGCCGTAGTACCCGGCGCGCCCGCGGACGGCGAGCGCCCCGGCGAGCAGGAGCCGGCGGGCGGCCGACCTGAGCTGTTCCTGGACCGTCCAGGGGACCGTGCCCGCGGGCCCGGGCGGGACGTCGCGCCACCAGCGGATCTCGTCGCTGGGCACGGTCAACCCGACCAGCACCTCCCGCGCGGACGGCGCCGCACTGCGCTGGAGGGCGGTGAGCGCCTCGCCGAGCAGGTCCTCGCAGTCGGGGAAGGCGCGGCTCTCGGGCACGAGGAGGCTCGTGCCGCCGGTCGCGCCGCCGGGTCCCGGTGGGGTCCAGCGGCTGTAGCGGCCCGCGGCCCCGCCGCGCCGTCGCCAGCCGTGGCGGGCGAGGAGCGCGCCGAGGACGAGCGGGTCCACCCGTCCGGGATCCGGTGCGCCCCCGGTCTCGGCCCAGGGGCCGCCGGGGACGTCGCCGGGCGTGGGGTGCGGGCGGAACGGTGGCAGGACGGGACCGTGACCGCTCCCGCCTCCTGGTTCCTCGATCGGCCGGTGCATCAAGGTCTCCCTCCCACGCCGACCCGGGTCATGATCTCGCAGAGCGCCCGGTCGTCGAAGATCCGTGCCGTCGGTATGCGCACGGTCGTCCTGCGCCGTCCCGTGACCGGGTGTCCGGCCAGGTTGATCCAGTAGCAGCAGTGCCGCAGGTCGAGCCCGTCGTGGCCGGCCCGCAGCCAGTCCTCCCGGTCCCGCGGCACGATCATCACGACCAGGATCTTGTGCACCGAGACGGGGGTCCGCGCCAGCTTCACCAGATGGTCGTTGTCGAGAGTGAACGAGAACGCCGCGGACGCGGAGCCGTGTGGCCGCGGTGGTAGCTGATAGGTGCATTTGAGCTGCACCTTGATGGTCACTTCGTCGTCGACGGTGTGGCCGGGAGCGCTGTGGCTCACGTGCCAGTCGATGCCGTTGTCCGGAAACGGCTGCGACAGCGAACAGCCCGCCGCCGCCGCGACCGCGTGGAGATATCCGACCTGGAGCGTCTCCATGCAGGCGGTGGTGGCGAGTGAGCCGCGCAGCGGTGCTGCCTGCTGGGGCGGCAGCCCTCCCGATTCGGGCTGGGCGAGCGCCATGTCAATTCCCTTCCCCGTCAGTTGTGTTGTCACCGGTCGGCGTACGGCGCAAACAGCCCGGGTATCACCGATTCGGGCAGGGGGATCGCCATCTGCCGCAGAGGTGCGAGGAGTTCGGGGATGACGCACTGGTACGAGGGGCCCCTGGCCGCATTCGACACGGAAACCACGGGAGTCGACGTCGAGGAGGACCGGATCGTCTCGGCCGCCCTCGTCGTCCAGGACACGGCCGGCGGGCGCCCCCGGGTGACGCGCTGGCTGGTCAATCCCGGGATTCCGGTGCCCGAAGCGGCCACGGCGGTCCACGGTCTGACGGATGAACATCTGCAACTGCACGGGCGCTGGCCCGCGCCTGTGATGGAGGAGTTGGGGCGGGCGCTCGCCGAGCAGTGTGCGGCGGGGCGGCCGCTGGTGGTGATGAACGCGCCGTTCGACCTGACGATCCTGGACCGCGAGCTGCGGCGCCACCGCGCCTCCTCGCTGGGGCGGTACCTGGAGAACTCGTCGCTGTGCGTGCTGGATCCTCGGGTGCTCGACAAGCATCTGGACCGCTACCGCAAGGGCCGCCGGACGCTGACGGATCTGTGCGCGCAGTACGGCGTGGAGTTGGACGGCGCGCACGACGCGGCGGCGGACGCGACGGCGGCGCTGGATGTCGTACGGGCGGTGGCGCGGCGTTTCGCGTCCCGGCTGGAGCGGCTGTCACCGGCCGAGCTGCACACCCTGCAGGCGGTGTGGCACGCGGCCCAGGCGCGGGGCCTCCAGGCGTGGTTCTCACGCAACGGCACACCGGAGATCGTCGATCCGACGTGGCCGCTCCGCCCGGAGCTGCGCACGGCGGCGTGAGGCGGTGAGGCGGCGGGCCGGGAATGCGGAAGGCCGGTCCGTCTTTCGACGGACCGGCCTCTCCCGGTGGGCGATACTGGGATCGAACCAGTGACCCCTTCGGTGTGAACGAAGTGCTCTCCCGCTGAGCTAATCGCCCGGGAACGGGTTGAACCATACAGGTTTCCGCGGGCTTCCTTCAAACCGGCCCAGCCTGGCCGCCAGGCCGCGCCGTCCCGCGCGCATCATCAGGGCGTGGTTGGCGCGGAAGACCGGCCGGCCGGGGATCGCGAGACGGCGCATGAGAGGGCTGGTCACCTCGACCTCCTGCTCGTAGAGCGCGTGGGTGCCGGTGCCGCGCGGGGTGAGGGTCCAGCGCGCCCAGCCCTCCAGGTCGCCCCGCAGGGAGGCCTCCAGGACTCCGGCGACCGGGTCGCTGCGCCGGGTCTCGACGGTGACGAGCAGGTCGTACGGGAGGAACGAGCGGAACCGGGCGGTGCCGGTCCGGTCGTCGACCGGGACGACCTCGCGGACCTGCGGCCACCACTGGGGATAGTCCTCGCCGCGTTCGAGCACGGCGTAGACCGCGGCCGGCGGGGCGGCCAGCTGCCAGACGCTGCGGAAGCGGTAGCGGGACCAGTCCATGTCCCCAGTGTGGACGTACTCAGGCCGGAAGATGAGTACGTCCACACATGACGCGAGGTGTGTCCGGCGCCACACTCCCGGTATGAACAATGCGCTGCCGCCCGCGGACGAGCTGGTGCTCGTCGACCGCGAGCTGGCCCAACTCGACGCCCGCCGGACTCAGTTGCTGACCCGGCGGGCCTGGCTGCTCCAGGTGCTGCGTCCGCCCGTGGCGTCTCCGGGCGCGCCGTGGTCCGCGACCGTGCCGGTGGCGGACGCGAGCCCGCGCAGCGCGCAGAACGTGCTGCTCACGCTGGGCGGAGTGCTGCTGACGATCGCGGCGCTCGCGTTCACCCTGGTGAGCTGGGGCTCGATGGGGACCGCCGGCCGTGCGGCCGTGCTGGGCGTGGTGACGTCCGCGGCGCTGGCCGTGCCGGTGGTGCTGCTGCGCCGGGGCCTCGGCTCCACGGCGGAGTCGGTGGCGGCGCTCGGCCTGGTGCTGATGGTGCTCGACGCGTACGCGCTGCACCGGGTGGCGCTGCCGGCCACGGACGGTCTCGGGTACGCCGCGGTGGCCTCGGCGGTGCTCGCCGGCGCCTGGACGGCGTACGGCGTGGCGCTGGGACGGCTGCGGATTCCGCTGCCGGCGGCGGTGGTGGCGGCTCAACTGCCGTTGCTGCTGGGCGTGCTGGCGATGGACGGCGGCACGCTCGCGCTGGGCTGGGCGGCGCTCGCGACGGCGGTGGCGAATCTGGCCGTGGTGCTCCGGGCGAAGCCGGTGGCGGTGCGGACGACGGCGGGCATCGGCGCCGGGCTCCTGGGCGGCTGGGCCCTGGCGACGGGCGGCGTCCTGTCGCTGTCGACGGCGATCCCCGCGGGTGCGCTGCTGCTGGCCTGCGCGGGGGTGGCGCTGTTCGTGGCGTGGAGGGTGGTCCCGGCCGCGGTGGCCGTGTCGGTGGTGGCGGGGCTCGCGGTGGTCGCGGCGGCGGGTGGTGTGCTGCGTGCGGTGGTGCCGGGCGACTGGGAGGTACCGGGGTACGTGGTGTGCGCGGTCGCCCTGGCGGCGGTCCTGCGGTCCTCGGCGTCTCGTGCGGTGAAGCGGGGCCTGACGTTCGCGGGCGGCGGCGTGCTGGCACTGGGCGTGGCCTGGGCGCTGCCGCCGGTGGCGGCGGCGCTGCTCGCTCCCCTGGCGCGCACGACCCCGATCTGGTCGGGCGCTCACCCGGACCGCGTCCTCACCTCGTACCCGTCGACGGCCCCGCTGGTCCTGCTGGTCGCGGCGACGGCCCTGGTGGCCGTGCCACGCCTGTGGGCCCGCTGCGCCGCGCTCCTGCTCGCGTGGGCGCTCCTGACGGCCCTCCCGCTGTCCCTGGACCTGTCCCGCGCCGCCACGCTGACCCTCCAGCTCCTGACGACCACGGCGGCCCTGTTCCTCGCGGCGCGCCCCGGGGTACCGGCGCGGGGTGTCCCGGCTCCGGCCGGCGAGGCCGGCTCCGACGACGAAGCGGGGGCGCAGGGCGCGGAACCGGGTGCCGCCCGGCCCGCCGCGGGCTCCCCCGGCACAGCCGGCGAAGCGTCCGAGCCTGCCGCTCCGGCCAGGGAGCCGATGCGGGAGGCGACACCTTCCGCACCGGGTGCCCCCTGGTCCGGCGGCGCGCGATCCGCTTCCGGTACCGCCGGGCCGGGCCACGGGGCGGGATGGACCGGTTGGGGGCCCACTTCGGCCCCGGCGAAGGCAGCCCGTCCCGTCCCGCCCCGGGAGGCGCTGGGATGGACCGCGCTCGGGTGCGCGCTCGCGACGGCGACCGGCGCGGTCGCGACGGCCCTGGACACGCGTGCGGCGACCTTCACCGTGCTGGGCGTCCTGCTCGGACTCTTCGTCGCGGTCGCGTTCCTCGCGGACGGCGCACGGCGGGCCGTGGCCGGCTGTGCGGCGGTGGTCACGGCGGCCGGGCTGGTGGGCGCCGGAGCGGCCGCCGCGGAGCTCCGGGACCATCACACGGCGCTGGCCCTGCTCGTGATTCCCGTGGCCACCGCCGCGGCCGGTGCGTGGCTGCGGCGCCACCCCGTCGCGCTGCCCGTGGAGATCACCGGCGCCGCCGTGGGTCTGCTCGCCATCGGTGCGGCGGTGTCCCGGCCGGCCGTGCTCGCGCTCGTCCTGGCCCTGTGCGCGGTGATCGCGGCGGCGACGGCCGTCCGCCCCGAGCGGCGCGCGTACGCCTCGTGGACGGCCGCGGTGCTGTTCCTCCTCGCGACCTGGGTGCGGCTCGCCGTGTGGGACGTGGAGACCCCGGAGGCGTACACCCTGCCGGTCACCGTGCCCGCGCTTGTCGTCGGCGTGCTCCGCCGGCGCCGCGACGCGGAGGCCTCGTCCTGGGTGGCGTACGGCCCCGGTCTCGCGGCGACCCTGGTGCCGAGCCTCTTCGCGGCCTGGGCCGACCCGGACTGGGTGCGTCCGCTGCTCCTGGGTCTCGCCGCCCTCGCGGTGACGCTGCTGGGCGCCCGGTTCCGGCTGCAGGCGCTGCTGGTGCTCGGCGGCTCGGTGCTCGCCCTCGACGGGCTGCACGAGCTGGCTCCGTACGTGGTCCAGGTCGTCGGCGCGCTCCCCCGCTGGTTGCCCCCGGCACTGGCCGGGCTGCTGCTCCTCGCGGTGGGCGCGACGTACGAGCAGAGGCTGCGGGACGCCCGCCGGCTCCGGGAGCGGCTCGGCCGCATGCGGTGACCTCGACGCGGGAACGCCGAAGGCCCGGAGACTGGATCCAGTCTCCGGGCCTTCGGTCCGGGTGGTGGGCGATACTGGGTTCGAACCAGTGACCTCTTCGGTGTGAACGAAGCGCTCTCCCACTGAGCTAATCGCCCGGGCGCACCGCAAACATTACCCCATGTCAGAGGGTCGCCCGACCCCTCCGCCGGTCAGGTGTTGATCTTCCAGGGCATCTCGAAGCCGTACTTCCACAGATAGAAACCGAGCAGCACCGCGACGATCACCAGGCCGACGGTGGTCAGGATGATGTTGCGGCGCCGGACCTTCGGGTCGAGCGCCCGCTGGGCCGCCTCGGTGACCTTCCTCTTCGTCCAGCGGAGCACGAGCTGCGCCCAGACGAACTCGGTGGCCCAGATCGCCATGCCGCCGAAGATCACCAGCCAGCCGGGGCCGGGCAGGGGCAGCATCACGACGCCGGCCCCCACGACCGCGAGCCCCACGACGAAGACGCCGACCTGCCAGCTCAGGTGCAGGGTCCGGCGGGCCTTGATGAACTCGGGGGCCCGGGATCCCAGCTCGGATTCCCCGTCGGCGGCGGACTCCCCGGCGCGCTCGTCACTCTCCGCATTCATGGGCTCCAACCTACCGGATTCGGCGCCGTCACCGGAATGGCGGTATTACCCAAAGTCACACACCCCCGAACGAGCTACCTGAACGATCACAAAACAGACAGAGGGGTTTACAACGGCACCGTAGGTGGCATGTCGATTTCGCCGACGTGCGAATCCCCGAGCGCACACTGAGCGAAAGGCCCTGGCGCTTATGAACACCACGGTCAGCTGCGAGCTGCACCTGCGCCTCGTTGTGTCGAGCGAGTCCTCACTGCCTGTACCGGCGGGCCTGCGGTATGACACGGCCGATCCGTATGCCGTGCACGCCACCTTCCACACCGGAGCCGAGGAGACGGTCGAGTGGGTCTTCGCCCGCGACCTTCTCGCCGAGGGGCTGCACCGGCCCACCGGCACCGGCGACGTCAGAGTCTGGCCGTCCCGCAGTCACGGTCAGGGCGTCGTCTGCATCGCGCTGAGCTCTCCCGAGGGCGAAGCCCTGCTCGAGGCCCCGGCGAGGGCCCTGGAGTCGTTCCTGAAGCGGACCGACGCCGCGGTGCCACCGGGCACCGAGCACCGGCACTTCGACCTCGATACGGAGCTCTCCCACATCCTGGCCGACAGCTGAGCCAGGCCGAGAGCCGCCCGGCGCCGTCCGACTCGGGGCGACGGCGCCGCGCGGACAATCACCTACGGCAGACATCGGCGTCCTCACCGCGCAGCCGGCGCGGGGGAGGGCGCCGATGCCCGTTTCCGGGCCGCGGACGGCCGGTCGAGGCCAGGTTTCGGCCCGGTTCCGGCCCGCTTTCGGACCACCCGGGGCCGTGCGCGGCGAAGCCGCTAGAGTCAGCGCAATTCCGCGGGCGCCCGCCCGCAGCCTGCCAGGGAGCGAATCGTGCTGATCCCCCACGACACCCGGATCGCGCTCGACACCGTCGTCGATCTGATGAACACGGCCCCGCAGGGCGACCGTGACGACGAGCTCGCGGACCTCCCGTCGCTGCACGCCTTCGTGCGGGCTCACGACGTCAGCGGCGTGGGCGAGCTCGGCGAGAACGACCTGCGGGCCGTGCGCGAGGTGCGGGCCAGGTTCGCGGCCGTCTTCGCGGCGCCGGACGCCCGGATCGCGGCGACGCTGATCAACCAGCTGGTGGCGGCCGCGGGCACCACCCCCCAGCTCACGGACCACGACGGCTACGACTGGCACGTGCACTACTTCGCGCCGGGCGCGTCGGTCGCCGACCACCTCGGCGCGGACTGCGGCATGGCGCTGGCGTTCATCGTGGTGGCGGGCGAGCAGGAGCGGCTGCGGCGCTGCGAGGCCCCGGACTGTGGCCGGGCCTTCGTCGACCTCTCCCGCAACCGATCGCGCCGCTACTGCGACAGCCGCACCTGCGGTAACCGGCTCCACGTCGCCGCGTACCGGGCGCGCCGCAAGGAAGCCGCCGGCTGATCCGGCCCGAACCGGTCCGTCACAGCAGGAAGAGGTCGTGCACGGCGGCCATCAGAAGCAGACAGCCGATGACCGCCAGGAAGATCATCAGCGGTGGCTGGGAGAGCGCGAACAGACAGCCGCGCGGCTCTTCGGTGGGGGCGGGGACGTGATCCCGCGAGGTATCCAGCATCTCGGGGGCGATCATGGCGCAGCCGCGCCCCGGGAACGTCCGCAACACGCCCCTCGGGGACGGCAGTTCATTCCATCGTCATTCCGTCCCGCGGTGTGCCCTCCGTCAGATCCCGTGCTTCTTCAGAATCGCCTCGATGTCGCTGAAGTCGTCCCCGGCCGCCGTGGCCTTCGGCTTCGGGCTCGCACCGCGCTGCCCCTGCCCCAGCGCGGGCGCCGACGCGGCCGGTGCGGCCGGTGTGGCGACACCGGGCCGGGCGCCCTCGGCCGTCGCCTTGCGGCCCGCACCCCTGCGCCGCTCGACGGCGCGCGTGGACAGGAAGAGCAGCCAGGCCACGCCGAGCACACCGAAGCCGATCCAGGCGGTCGGGCTGAAGACCGTGCCGAAGGCCCACTCCACCGCCCCGGTCATGACCAGGCCGACGGGCACCAGCGCGTACGCCGCGATGCGCGTCGCGGCGAGGAAACGCTTGCGGTACGCCGTGATCGCGGCGAGGGCAAGACCCGCCGCGGACACCGCGGAAAAAATGGTCTCGGCGAGCATGCGATCCTCCTGGCGCGGGGCGATACGTCCCTTCCATCCTGCACCGGCGGGACCGCCCGCGGCCATGCTTCGGGGCGGACCTCAGGGAGATCTCCGGGTCGCCCCCTGCGGATCTCCTCCCCAGGTCCCGGTTGGGCCGGGCGACCGGCGGCTGGAAGACTGCTCCCATGAGTGACTCCACCACCCCGTCCGCCTCCCCCGTCGTCGTGGAGGCCTGGTTCGATCTCCAGTGCCCCGACTGCTTCCGCGCGCTCGACGACGTGCGCGCGCTGCGCGAGAAGTACGGCGACCGGATCGACGTACAGCTGCGGCACTTCCCGCTGGAGAAGCACAAGCACGCCTACGCCGCCGCCCAGGCCGCGGAGGAGGCGGCCGAGCAGGGCAAGGGCTGGCCGTACGTGGAGGCACTGCTGGCCAGGACCGCGGAGCTGGGCGACCGGGGCGAGCCGGTGCTCCTGGAGGTCGCTCGCGAACTGGGCCTGGACGACGAGGAGTTCGACACCGCCCTGATCGACGGCCGGCACCTGCTGGCTGTCGACGCCGACCAGGCCGAGGGCAAGGCGGTCAAGGTCACCGGCACGCCGACCTATGTCGTCGGCGGCGAGCGCCTGGACGGCGGCAAGAGCCAGGACGGTCTGCGCGAGCGCGTCGAGGCGATCACCGACCGGCTGCTCGCCGGCTGACCGCTCCTAGAGCAGCCGCTTGTAGCTGTTGACGTGCGTCGTCCGGTAGCCGAGCGACTCGTAGAGCCGGATCGCCGGGGTGTTGCCCGCGAAGACGTGGAGTCCCAGCAGGCGCGCCCCGGCGTCGATCGCGACCCGTTCGGCCAGCAGCATCAGCGCGCGGCCGTAGCCCTGACCTCGGTGTGCCTCGATGACGTCGACGCCGTAGACGTACCGTCCGGGCGCGCCCGGCTCCAGATCGCGGGGTGCGGTCCACACCTGGCCGACGACCTCCCCGTGCCGTACCGCCAGGTCGATGCTCGTACCGGGGGTGGCCAGTCCCCGAGGGAGCAGCTCCCGGTGGCTCGCCTCGGCCTTGGCGCGCGCCTGGTCCTCCGGTACGCCCCGGTCGACCCAGCTCCGCGCGAAACGGTCCTTGGCGTCGGCCTCCCATACGTCGAACTCGGCCTCGCTCATGGGGCGGAACTCGATGCCGGGCGGCAGCGCGGGAGGCTCCGCCGGCAGTTCCTTGACCATGTTCCGGCCGCGCTCGGTGTAGCCGAGGGCGTCGGCCATCCGCAGCGCGGCCCCGGCCGCCGCCGGTACGGAGATCTGGACCTGGCCGCAGCCCCAGCCGCGCAGCACCTCCTCGGCGGCCAGCGCGGCGACCGTGCCGCGGCCGCGGCGGCGGTCCTTCTCGTCGATGGTCAGGGTCTCGATCACGCCGGCCGCGGCGCCGAACCCGGGGGCGGTGGCGAGACGCACGGAGCCGACGCGGCGGCTGTTCACGCAGACGTCGTAGGTGCGTGAACGGTCGCCGTCGGGGGTCTGCTGAAGCGGCCCGGACGGCCGCAGTGTGGTGGTCATCACCGGTGTTGTACCCGTGCCACGGCCGTCCGTCATCCGGTTTTTCTACGGGAGTCGGGGATCCCGGTCCTCGGCCGCGCGCTCGTCGAAGATCCGCATGGCCTTGGCGGTCACGGGCCCCGGGGTGCCCGTCAGTTCGCGCCCGTCGACCCGGTGGACGGCCTGGATGTCACGGAGGGTCGAGGTCAGGAAGATCTCCTCGGCGCTCTCCAGGACGTCGAAGGGAAGATCGGTCTCCTCCGCGCCGGTCCACGCCACGGCGAGGGCGCGGGTGATGCCCGCCAGGCAGCCGGAGGAGACGGGCGGGGTGTGGATCCGGCCGTCGATCACGACGAAGACGTTGGATCCGGTGCCCTCGCAGAGCCGGCCGACGGTGTTCGCGAACAGCGCCTCGGAGGCGCCCTGTTCACGCGCCTTGGCCAGGGCGACGACGTTCTCGGCGTACGAGGTGGTCTTCAGGCCGGTGAGCGCCGAGCGCTCGTTACGGGTCCACGGGACCGTGATCACGGCGGTGGAGTCGGCACGGCGGCCCGTCTCACCGAGCGCCACGACGAGACCGGCGCCCTCGTCGCCGCGCTCGGAGCCGAGCGGGGAGAGACCACCGGTGTACGTGATGCGGAGCCGGCCCAGCTCCATGGGGTTGGCCGCCAGGACCTCGGCGCAGGCACGGCGGACCTCGTCGAGGTCCGGATCGGGCAGACCGAGGCCGCGTGCGGAGCGGGTCAGGCGCTCCAGGTGGAGGGTGAGGGCGAAGGTCTCACCGCGCTCGGCCTTGACCGTTTCGAAGACGCCGTCGCCGACGGTCAGACCGTGGTCCAGTACGGACACCCGGGCTTCCGCCGCGTCGTACAGCCCGCCGTTGACCCAGAGTTTCATCGAGAAATGGCCTTTCCGCTCGCCTCGTACGTGCCCGACGCTACCGCCAGCAGGCGGGACGCCTTCAATTCGGTCTCGGCCCACTCGCGCTCGGGGTCGGAGCCCCAGGTGATGCCTGCGCCGGTGCCGAAGCGGAGCACTCCCTCGGCGCGGTCGATCCAGAAGGTGCGTATGCCGACGGCGAGCTCGGCGGTGCGGCGGTCGGCGTCGACCCAGCCGATGCCTCCGCAGTACGGGCCGCGGGGTACCGTCTCCAGGGCCTTGATGATGCGCAGGGCGCTGGACTTCGGGGCACCGGTCACGGAGCCGGGCGGGAAGGTGGCGGCCAGCAGCTCCCGCCAGCCGGCGCGCTCGTCGAGTTCGCCGCGGACGGTGGAGACGAGGTGGACCAGGCCGGGGTGGGGTTCTATGGCGCACAGCTCGGGGACGGTGACCGAGCCGCTCGCGCAGACCCGGCCGAGGTCGTTGCGCACGAGGTCCACGATCATCACGTTCTCGGCGTGATCCTTCTCCAGGAGACCGTCGGCGGTCCGGGCGGTGCCCTTGATCGGGCCGGACTCGACGGTGCGGTCCTCGCGGCGCAGATAGAGCTCGGGGGACGCGGTGGCGATCTCCACCCCGTGAGCCGGCAGCCGAATCGTTCCGGCATACGGAGCGGGGTTGCCGCGGGCCAGGACGGCGGTGAGGGCGTCGACGTCGGCGGCCCACGGGTCGGGCAGCGGCGCGGACATCACACGGCAGAGGTTCGCCTGGTAGACCTCGCCCCGCGAGATCTGCGCACGGATCGCGCGGACGCCGGCGGTGTACGCCGCGCGATCGAGGGAGGACGTCCAGTCACCGACGGCGGGGCCGCGCCAGGCGCCCGGGGCGGGGGCCGGAACGGGGTCGGGCCGTACGTCGCCGAAGCGGGCGCAGGTCAGACGGCCCTCGAAGTCCGCGGAGACGGCCCAGAAGCCGGCGGAGTCCAGGGCCTCGGGGTCACTGGTGACATCCCGCAGGTCGGTCGCGACGAGGCCGCCGAAGCGGGCCAGAGGAGCAAGGTCGTGCACGCATGCGAGTCTAGGCGGGCGGGGGCGCGGTGGCGGGGCGTGCGCCGGGGGCGCTCGTCCGGGGCGGCTGGGAGCCACCTCGGGAACACGAGGAGTGAACATCGCGCGAACCCTCCCGGCCGCCCGGCACTGGTACGCAGCTCAGCACGCTGCGGAAACGCGTTTTTGTGCTGGCCCAGGAATCCGCTAGAGTTCAACACGTCGCCGGGACGCGCAAGCGGAACGGAAACGACAAGCGGACGTGGCTCAGTTGGTAGAGCATCACCTTGCCAAGGTGAGGGTCGCGAGTTCGAATCTCGTCGTCCGCTCGATGTGGGGGATCTTCCCGAGCCCCCGTATTCACTCCTGGTGGAGTGGCCGAGAGGCGAGGCAACGGCCTGCAAAGCCGTCTACACGGGTTCAAATCCCGTCTCCACCTCCAAGGACGATTAGCTCAGCGGGAGAGCGCTTCCCTGACACGGAAGAGGTCACTGGTTCAATCCCAGTATCGTCCACTGATCCGTAAGGATCTGGTCCGCAAGGATCCCCGCGCGATTAGCTCAGCGGGAGAGCGCTTCCCTGACACGGAAGAGGTCACTGGTTCAATCCCAGTATCGCGCACGCAGTAACACCTGGTCCTGTACGGTTTGGGACCGTCCCGCGCGATTAGCTCAGCGGGAGAGCGCTTCCCTGACACGGAAGAGGTCACTGGTTCAATCCCAGTATCGCGCACCACACCGAAGCCCCCGGCCGCCTCTCGCGGCCGGGGGCTTCGTCGTACCCGCTCCCCCGCTCAGGAGGAGAAGAGCATCCGGCCGAAACCGCGCTGACGGTAGTGACCGCCCTGGTGGTGGCCACCGTGGTGCGGGGCGCCCCAGGCGGGGGCGGCGGGGGCGGGCTGCGCCGGGTAGGCCGGCGGGGCGGGAGCCGGCGGGGCCTGCTGCACCCACTGGGACTCGAGCCGGGTCAGGGCCTCCAGCTCGCCGTAGTCCAGGAATATCCCGCGGCAACCGCTGCACTGCTCGATCTGGACACCGTTCCGGTTGTACGTGTGCATGGCCGCGTGGCACTTGGGACACTGCATGTTCGGCTCAACTCCCTGCCGTTCGAATGGTGCTCTCAGCTTATGAGGACGCGGGCGGGGGCAACTCGGTTCGGAGCGAACCTATTCGGGCACAGGTGTCGATCATCACCTGCTCGACCTCGTCGAGGGGGCGCTCCTCGGCCGTGGACTTGGCGAGGGCGAGCGCCGCGGTCTGGACGGTCAGGGCGCGGGCCGGGAGGTCGAGTCGGTCCCAGGGGTCCTGGGCGGCGACGGCGGGGCCGCCGGCCGCCAGATAGGCGTCGAGGAACCGCGACCAGATGTCCGGGGGCAGGATGCCGGCGGCGAACCAGGCGGCTGGACGGGCGAGGTCCCAGGCGGGGTCGCCGAGGCCGAGGTCGTCCACGTCGATGAGCAGCCAGGGGCCGTCGGGTGTGCGGGGATCGCGGACGAGCTGGCCGAGGTGGAAGTCGCCGTGGCAGAGGAGGATGTGGGCGGGCGCGGGCGGCTCGTCCGGAAGGGTGTGCCAGGCGCGCAGCACGGCCTCGACGGCGGGGCGGGGTGCGCCCGCCCGCCGCATCCGCCGTACGGCGAGGGCGGCCTTGGCGGGCGCGCGCATGGGCGGGAGCGGGAGCCTGGGGGGCGGAGGGGTCCGATGAAGCCGGGCGAGGAGCCGGGCCGCGTCCTCCCAGGGGGCGGCGTCGGGGTCGGCCGGGTCGACGGGAGTGCCGTAGGGCCAGGCGGTGAGAGGGCGGGTGGCGAGGGTGGGGGCGGGCTGGTCGTGAGGCGGGAGCAGAATCCCGTCGAGCGCGTCGAGGGCGGCGACCGCGATGCGGGCCGCGTGCTCGGCGGGATCGGTGCCGGGGGCGTGCGCCTTGACGACGACGGCGCCGTGGCGGACGACGGTGCCGTCGTCGCGGTCGGCGAGGACGAGCCTGGTGTGCGAGGCACACGGACAGGCGGCGTCGGCCCGATGGGCGGCGTCCCGGGCGAGGGCGCTGAGCTGTTCGAGTTGGGCGTGCTCCACGCGGGGAGCGTACGCGGCGGTGCGTGGGGGTGGGAGGAGTCCCCCCACCCCCTCCCCGAAAGCCTGCCGGGGGCGGGTGGAAACGGGAGTTCCTTCCCGGGGGCTGCGCCCCGACCCGCAGGCGCTGCTCCGCGCCGCAGGAGAACCAGGCAGTCCGCGCCCGCCGACTGGGGGTGCAGGCCCCGGGGAGCGGGAGTGGAGCGGGCTCGGAGGGCGTCCGCTTCGGGAGCTGCGGATGGGCGGGGAAAGCGCGAGGGCCGGTCAGCTCCCCAGCTGACCGGCCGCACGCTGCCGTCCGCCGCACCCCCGTCCCCACGGGGTTGTTGGCCGGATGTCCCCGACCCGGGCCGCTCTCCCAGGTCCGGGGCGCCGCTCAGCGCCCCAGCATCACGCCCACGGACGACGCCTGTGTGACCACTGCGTCCCAGCCGCCGAAGACGACGACCAGCAGGGTCGCGAGAGGGAGGACCATGGCGGTCGCCACCAGCGGGTGGCGGCGGCCCGAAGGGCGGGTGTTCATCCGCGATGCCGTGAACGCCATGAGTCCTCTCCTGTTCGTGTTGGCAGCGGCGGGTGTCTGACCTCGGGGGACGAGTGCTGCACCCGCCGCTTGACTTCAACACTAGGGACCGGATGCCGCCCGGACGTCATGCCCGCGTACCGATCTCCGGGCCTCCCGGAGGATGACGAGTGCCCCCGCGGCGTACTCCCCTGGGTGGAGAGCCCGCCCTAGGACTGAGGGTCTTCCCGGAGGGGTACCGGCTGCTCGACCAGCGCGAGCACCCGGCTGGCCATGAAACGGGCCGTCCGGACGACCACCCCGGTCCGCGTGACTTCGCTCACTTCCACCACCCCTCGCCGTACCGCCGTCTCCACCCTCCGGCCCGCCCGGCTTGCCACCACTTCGTACGTCCGTGTCGTGTCCCCGGCATCCACGACTATCTCCACGCGATCGCCCTTCATCGAGCCAATCCCCCTTCTGTGACCGGACATTGGGAAATCCCGCGGCCCGGACGGCCGTCGACGCCGTCGCCCTGACCACCCCTCAAGTGTCCCCCTCAGCACTGACAATCGATCCTCCGGCGAGGGCGCGGCCTATGAGCACACCGGGGCGCCAATACGTAAGCTGTGCCACGTCGAACGGACGAGGGGACGGACATGGCGATGATGCGGCTCCGGCGCGAGGACCCGCGGATCGTCGGGTCGTTCCGGCTCCACCGCCGGCTCGGGGCCGGTGGGATGGGGGTCGTGTACCTGGGGTCCGACCGGCGGGGGCAGCGCGTGGCGCTGAAGGTGATCCGGCCCGATCTGGCCGAGGACCAGGAGTTCCGGTCGCGCTTCGCGCGCGAGGTCTCCGCGGCCCGCCGGATCCGGGGCGGCTGCACGGCCCGGCTGGTCGCGGCCGACCTGGAGGCCGACCGCCCGTGGTTCGCCACCCAGTACGTGCCCGGCCCCTCGCTGCACGACCGCGTCGCCGAGGAGGGTCCGCTGCGGGCCGCCGACGTGGCCGCGATCGGGGCGGCGCTCTCGGAGGGCCTGGTCGCCGTCCACGAGGCCGGTGTCGTGCACCGGGACCTCAAGCCCTCGAACATCCTGCTGTCCCCCAAGGGGCCGCGGATCATCGATTTCGGCATCGCCTGGGCCACCGGCGCCAGCACCCTCACCCATGTGGGCACGGCCGTCGGCTCCCCCGGCTTCCTCGCGCCCGAGCAGGTGCGGGGCGCGGCCGTCACCCCGGCCACGGACGTGTTCTCGCTCGGTGCCACCCTCGCGTACGCGGCGATGGCCGACTCCCCCTTCGGGCATGGCAGTTCGGAGGTCATGCTGTACCGGGTGGTGCACGAGGAGCCGCAGCTGAACGGCGTACCGGACGCGCTGGCGCCGCTCGTCCGGGCCTGTCTGGCGAAGGACCCCGAGGACCGTCCCAGCACGCTGCAGCTCTCCATGCGGCTCAAGGAGATCGCGGCCCGCGAGGCGCAGGGGCTGCCCGCCGCCCGGCCGCCGGTGCAGCGGGATCGTACGGAGGAGCCGACGGGCAGCCGGCCGACGGAGCGGTACACCGAGCGCACCACGCAGGGGCGGGCGCAGGCGCCGGCCGCCCGGCCCGCAGCCTCGCGTACGGGCGGGCGGCCCGCCCCGCAGTCCCGGCCCAACGGGCGGCCCGTGCCGTCCCGGCCCGGCGCCCGCATCACCTCGACCGGCCGCCGCCCCGCGAATCCGCGGCTGCTGCGTCAGCGTTTGTTCGTCTTCGTGGTGGTGACGCTTGTCGTCGCCCTGGGGATCGCGGCGGCGCAGGCTCTGCAGGGTTAGTCTCGCGAGCGGCGCTCAGTCCTGCGGGCGGCCGCTCGCCACCGCGTAGAAGGCCACGGCGGCCGCGGCGCCGACGTTGAGCGAGTCGACTCCGTGGGCCATCGGGATGCGGACCCATTCGTCCGCGGCGCGCAGCGCCTGCGTGGACAGGCCGTCGCCCTCCGCGCCGAGCATCAGCGCCGCCCGCTCCAGCTTGTGCGGGGCCGCCACGTCGATCGGGGACGCCTTCTCGTCGGGGGTGAGGGCGAGCAGCTTGAAGCCCGCCTCCCGTACCGCTTCCAGGCCGCGCGGCCAGGTGTCCAGGCGGGCGTACGGGACGGAGAAGACCGCGCCCATGGAGACCTTCACCGACCGGCGGTACAGCGGGTCGGCGCAGTCCGGGGAGAGCAGCACCGCATCCATTCCGAGGGCGGCGGCGCTGCGGAAGATGGCACCGATGTTGGTGTGGTCGTTGACCGACTCCATGACGGCGACCCTGCGGGCGGTACGGAGGAGTTCCTCGGCGCTCGGCAGCGGCTTGCGCTGCATGGAGGCGAGGGCGCCACGGTGCACGTGGTAGCCGGTGACGCGCTCGGCGAGCTCCGGCTGCACCGCGTACACGGGCGCCGGAACCTCGTCGATGACGTCGCGCATGACGTCGACCCACTTGGCGGACAGCAGCATCGACCGCATCTCGTACCCGGCCTGGCGGGCCCGGCGGATGACCTTCTCGCCCTCGGCGATGAACAGGCCCTCCGCGGGCTCGCGCCTGCGGCGCAGCTCGACGTCGGTCAGCCCCGTGTAGTCACGCAGACGCGGGTCGTCGGGGTCGTCGATGGTGATGAGTTCGGCCACGAGGTGATACTGCCTTGTCCGGGGTGCGGTGCCAATGTGTGCGACAGGGGTTCGGTTACCCCTGGTTACTTCACGAGCTTCTCGGGGCCCTCGCCGACGACCTCGCCGATGACGATGACGGCCGGCGGGCGGACCTCCTGCGCCCTGACCGTCTCCGCGACCGTCTCCAGCGTGGCGTCCACGCGGCGCTGGGCGGCCGTGGTGCCTTCCTGGACGAGGGCGAGCGGGGTCTCGGGGTCCTTGCCGTGGGCGATCAGCGCCTCGGCGATCTTCCCGATCTTGTCGACGCCCATCAGGATCACGAGCGTGCCGGTGAGCTTGGCCAGGGACGCCCAGTCGACCAGCGAACGCGGGTCGTCGGGGGCGACATGGCCGCTGACCACGGTGAACTCATGGGCCACTCCGCGATGGGTGACGGGGATACCGGCCGCGCCGGGGACCGAGATCGAGCTGGAGATGCCGGGGACGACCGTGCAGGCGATGCCCTCCGCCGCCAGGGCCTGGGCCTCCTCCATGCCGCGGCCGAAGACGAAGGGGTCGCCGCCCTTGAGCCGTACGACCGACTTGCCGGCCCTGGCGTGCTCGATCAGCGCGTTGTTGATGGCCTCCTGGGCCATGAAGCGGCCGTACGGGATCTTCGCCGCGTCGATCACCTCGACGTGCGGGGGCAGTTCGTCGAGCAGGTCGCGGGGGCCGAGGCGGTCGGCGATGACCACGTCGGCCTCGGCGAGCAGCCGGCGGCCGCGGACGGTGATCAGGTCGGGGTCGCCGGGGCCGCCGCCCACCAGCGCGACGAAGGGGGTACGGGAGCGGTGCTGCGGGGCCGCGATCGAACCGTCCCGCAGGCCCTCGACGATCGCGTCGCGGACGGCGGCGGAGCGGCGCGGGTCGTGCCCGGTGAGCACGGCGACGGTCACGCCCTCGCTGCGGCCGGTGGCCGGGGTCCAGGCGGTGGCCGCGTCGGCGTCGTCGGAGCGCACGCACCAGGTCTTCGTCCGCTCGGCCTCGGCGGAGGCGGCGGCGTTGGCGACGGGATCGCTGGTGGCGACGAGCGCGTACCAGGCGTCGGCGATGTCCCCGTCCTCGTAACGGCGCCTGACCCAGGTGATCTCGCCGGCCTCGGCCATCGCCTCGACGGACGGGGTCGCGGACGGGGAGACGAGGGTGATGTCGGCGCCGGCGGCGATCAGGGCGGGGAGGCGGCGCTGGGCGACCTGGCCACCGCCGAAGACGACGACGCGGCGGCCGGAGAGGCGGAGTCCTACGGGGTAGGCGGGGTGCGCGGCGTGCTCGGCCATGGGTGTGCGGCTCCTCGGAGGGGCGGGGCGTGTGCGGGAGGCCGCGTCGGCGCTGAAGCGGCTGGTGGGGCGGGGTGTACGGCCCCGGTGCCCACGATATCGGTGACCGGGGGTGGGCGGCCTGTGACGCATGTCCCTACCTGGCCCTGGGGCCCCTCGGTGCGGGCCTCCGGCCCCGGGTGCGAAGGAACGTGCCGACGCACCGGGGCCGGGGCGTTGGGCCCCGGCCCCAGGAGACTACTTCTCCGTCACGCCCGCCGAGTCGAACGTCGCCACCTCGTGCATCGCGCGGGCCGCGCTCTGGACGACCGGGAGGGCCAGGAGCGCGCCCGTGCCCTCGCCGAGGCGGAGGTCGAGGTCGACCAGGGGGCGCAGGCCCAGCTTGTTGAGGGCCGCGACGTGGCCGGGCTCCGCGCTGCGGTGGCCCGCGATGCAGGCGGCCAGGGACTCGGGCGCGATCGCCCGGGCCACCAGTGCCGCCGCGCCCGTCGAGACGCCGTCCAGGATGACCGGGGTGCGCAGCGAGGCCGCGCCCAGGATCAGGCCGACGAGCGCCGCGTGCTCCAGGCCGCCGATGGCCGAGAGGACACCGATCGGGTCCGCCGGGTCCGGCTGGTGGAGGTCGAGGGCGCGGCGGACCACGTCCACCTTCCGCGCGTGCATCTCGTCGTTGATGCCGGTGCCGCGGCCGGTGACCTCGACCGGGTCGACCCCGGTGTAGACGGAGATCAGCGCGGCGGACGCGGTCGTGTTCGCGATGCCCATCTCACCGGTCAGCAGCGCCTTGTTGCCGGCTGCCACCAGGTCCCGGGCAGTCTCGATGCCGACCTCGATCGCGGCGAGGACCTCGTCGCGGGTCATCGCGAGACCGGTCGTGAAGTCGCCCGTACCGGGGCGGACCTTGCGGGGCAGAAGGCCCGGCGTGGTCGGCAGGTCGGAGGCGACGCCGACGTCGATGACGCAGACCTCGGCGCCGACCTGGTTCGCGAAGGCGTTGCAGACCGCTCCTCCGCCGAGGAAGTTCGCGACCATCTGGCCGGTCACCTCCTGCGGCCAGGCGGTGACGCCCTGGGCGTGCACCCCGTGGTCACCGGCGAAGATCGCGACGGCCGCGGGCTCCGGGATCGGCGGCGGGCACATCCGGGAGAGCCCGGAGAGCTGCGCCGAGATGATCTCCAGCATGCCGAGCGCCCCGGCGGGCTTCGTCATGCGCTTCTGCCGCTCCCACGCCTCGCCGAGCGCCTTGGCGTCCAGCGGGCGGATGTTGGAGACGGTGTCCTGCAGCAGGTCGTGCGGCTCCTCGCCCGGCAGGGCGCGGCGGCCGTACGTCTCCTCGTGGACGACCCAGGACAGCGGGCGGCGCTTGGACCAGCCCGCCTGCATCAGTTCGGGCTCCTCGGGGAACTCGTCGACGTACCCGACGCACAGGTACGCGACGACCTCCAGGTGCTCGGGGAGGCCGAGCGCGCGGACCATCTCGCGCTCGTCGAAGAAGCTGACCCAGCCGACGCCGAGCCCTTCGGCGCGGGCGGCGAGCCACAGGTTCTCGACGGCGAGCGCGGAGGAGTACGGCGCCATCTGCGGCTGCGTATAGCGGCCCAGGGTGTGCCGGCCGCCCCGCGTGGGGTCGGCGGTGACGACGATGTTGACCGGGGTGTCGAGGATGGCCTCGATCTTCAGTTCCTTGAACTGCTTCGCCCGGGCCTTGGGCAGCGACTGGGCGTAGGCCTCGCGCTGACGCTGGGCGAGTTCGTGCATGCTCCGACGGGTCTCGGCGGAGCGGATGACGACGAAGTCCCAGGGCTGGGAGTGGCCGACGCTCGGGGCCGTGTGGGCGGCCTCCAGGACGCGGAGCAGCACCTCGTGCGGGATGGGGTCGGACCGGAAGCCGTTACGGATGTCGCGGCGCTCGCGCATCACGCGCAGCACGGCCTCGCGCTCGGCCTCGCCGTACCCGGGCGCGGGGGCGCCGACGGTCTCCTGCTCCGGCGCCTCCTGGACCTCCTGGACCTCCTGGGCTTCCTGGGTCTCGTGGGCTTCCGGGGCCTCCTGGGCTTCCGGGGCCTCGTGGGCGGTGTCCTCGGCCACCGGCTCCTCCGCCACCGGCGCTTCGGCGGCGGGCTCTTCCGTCGCGGGCTCTTCGGCCGCCGGCTGCTCCGGGGCTTCGACCTCGGCCTCGGGCTCGGCCTGCGCCTGGACCTCAGGCTCGACCTCGGCCGGCGGTTCGGGCTGCTCCTGCTCGGGGGCGGCCTCGACGACGGCCTCCACGGCGACGGGCTCCACGACGGGCTCGGCCACGGCGGGCTGTTCGGGGGCAGGCGTCTCGGCGACCGGCTCCGCCTCGGACTCCGGTGCCTCCTCGGCGACGGGCTCGACCGCCGGCTCGACGACGGCCTCGGCCACGGCCTCCTGGACCGGCTCCGGCCCAGCCTCGGCAACGGCCTCGGGCTCGACCTCGGTCTCGGCGGGCGGTACGGGCAGGGCGGCGGACGGACCGCCGTCGCGCGGGGCCGGGACGGCCGCGGGAGCTTCCTCCACCGGGGCCTCGGCCGAAACCTCCGCCGGAACCTCGGCCGCGGGCTCCGCGACGACGGGCTCCACGGGCTCCACGGGCTCGACCGGCTCGACGACCTCCGCCTGCATCGGCGCCTGCGCGGGTTCGCTCACGGGCTCCGGTGCCGGAACCGGCTCCTCGACGGCCTCGGCCGCCGGCGTCGGCGCCAGGTGCGGGGTGGTCGGGACCGTGCCCTCGACCTGGACGAACTGGCCGACCGTTTCTGCGGGTGCCGCCTGCTGCGCGGGCGCCGCCACGGGCCCCTGCGGCTGCGGGTCCCACGGCACGGCGCCCTGCGGCGGGACCTCGGCGTACTGCGGGGCGGCCGGTGCGGCCGGCTGCTCACGCGGGATGTCGAGGTATTCGGGGCCGGTCGTCGGCGGGCCCTGCAAGCGCGCCGGCATCGGGGCGGGCGTCGTGACGGCGGCCGGCACCGGGGCGGGCACCTGCGCGGGTGCGGGCGCCTGTGCGCCACGGTCGGCGAGCGAGCGGACGACTCCCCCGCCGGCCTCCGGCACGGGCGGGCCCATGTGCAGCGGACGGCGGGCGGGCGGCGGGGTCGGAGCGGCCGCCGGCGGCGGTACGCGTACCGCGCTGAGGTCCACCGAGCCGGAGTCACGGCCGGCCGCCTCGTGGGCGCCGGTGTCCAGGATCCCGGGCTCGTACCCGTGGTCGGTGACGACCGACTCCTGCGGGGCCGGGGCCGGGGCCGTCGGCACGCCGTGGGCGGGGGTGGAGTAGGGCTCGTGCGCGACCGGCGGAACCGGCGCCATGGGCGTCTGCGCGGCGAGGGCGTCGGCGATCGGGCCCGCCAGCGGGTCGGTGAGCGGGGCGCCCTGGGGCTGCTGCCCCGGCATCGTCCCGGGCGCGGGTACGGCGACGGGCTGCGGCACCGCACCCGGCTGGTGCTCGCTCCACGCGCCCTGCGCGCCCGGCATCAGAAGCAGGTCGTCGTCCTCGGCTGCGCTCTCGGAGGGGTCCAGGAAGGTGTACGCGCCCGGAGCGGGGATGCCCGGCTGCTCGACCATGCCTGCGTTCTCCGGCAGCCCCTCGCCCGGGACCTGGCCGGTGTCCGTCATGCGTACCCCTCGCCCATCGCTTCTGCTCCTTCAGACCTTCGCCCGTCGACAACAACGAGCGTGTGCGCCGCGCGGCACGAACGACGCGCGGACACCCACACATTGTCGCGGTCTTCGGCCATCGTGGCAGGGAGATCCGCCACGGTGCGCTGTGGACTGCGCCACGTCGCGCGTCCCCCCATCGCTCCGTACCACATCAGGGGCCCAAAGAGGCCACCACTTCCGGACATTGGCTGGGGTCCCCCAGCGAAGCGAGGGGAAAAGCCGCCGTGGTCCGGGTGCGGTACAACGATCGGCCAGCCTACCTGGCCGCTCGGGGACGCCTGCTCACGGGGCGCGGTCGACCCTGCGCGCGGAGAGCAGGAAGACGACCGATCGCTCGCGTTCCGACCAGTCGCCGGGGTCCAGGCCGACGGTCTGCAGCAGCGCGCATTCGACGGTGTAGCCGCCGTCGGCGAGCGCCGCACCGAGGGCCTCCGCCTCGTCGCGGGTGGAGGCGTGGGTGACGATCCGTTCGGGCCTGCGGTCGGTGCAGGCGGTGACGACGGGGACGCCGCCGCCCCCGATCCGTACGACATCGGGTTCGGGAAGCCGTTCCAGTACGTGGGGGGCTCGGCCCTGGACGGCCTGCAGCTGGACTCCGTGGCGGCGGGCGGCGGCCTCGGCGCGGGCGCGGGCGTCCGGGTCGGCGTCGACGGCGATGACGGCGGCGCCGAAGCGGGCGGCCTCGACGGAGAACGCGCCGCCGCCGCAGCCGATGTCCCAGACGAGGTCGCCGACGCGGGGGCCGAGCCGGGCGAGCTGGGCCGCGCACAGGGTGGGGTCCTGGCCGCTGCCGCCGGGCTCTTCGAGGGGCAGCGCCCACCCTCGTACGGCCGGGGTCTCGTGGCCCATCAGCCAGCCGCCGCCCCGTCCGCCGGCGGATCCACCGATGACGATCACGACGTTCGGGTCGCGCCAGGCGTGGTCGGCGGCCTTGTCGGAGGTGAGGACGGTGACCTGTTCGCGGTCGGTGCCGAGTTCCTCGCAGATGACGAAGGTCCGGTGCACCCCGTCGAGGAGGAGGGCGAGTTCGGCGGGCCCGGCGCCGGGCGAGGTGAGGACGGCGACCTTGGGGTGGGCGCGGCAGACGTTGACGGCGCGCCGCAGGGTGCGCTGGTGGGCGACGACTATCCGGGCGTCGTCCCAGGGCATGCCGGCCCGGGCGAAGGCGGCGGCGACGGAGGAGACGGCGGGGACGACCTCGACCTCGAGGCCGTGCTCGGGGGCGCGCAGGGTGCGGACGACGCCGAAGAAGCCGGGGTCACCGTCGGCGAGGACGACGGCGGTGCCGCGGTGGCCGGCGACCCTGCGGGCGGCGAGGTCGACGCTGCCGAGGCGGATGCGCTCGGCGGCGGGCGGGACCTCGGGGAGTGCGAGGTGGTGTGCGGCTCCGGCCACGAGCGTGGCGGCCGAGAGCGCGGACCGGGCCGCCGCGGTGAGGGGCGAGCCGTCCCAGCCGATCACCGTGACCCGATCGGCCATCGTCGTCTGTCTCCTGAGGTCTTGTCGCAGGTCGGGGGGTTTGTCGAGGGTACCCGGGTTCGGTTGCGGGCTCAGCTCCAGTCGGTGAAGGAGGAGTAGCCGGCCTCCGCCATCTGGTCCGTGACGCCTTCGAGGTCCTCGGGGAGGAGGCTCCAGACGATGAGGTCGGTGCGGATGTCGGTCCAGTCGCCGGACTCCGTCTGGGTCCGCGCTATCCACGCGTTGCGCAGGACTCCCTCGCTGATGCAGCCGATCTTCTGGGCGACCTGCTGGGAGGCGGTGTTGTCGGCGGCGGTACGCAGCTCCAGGCGCTCGAACCCGCGGTCGCGGAAGAGCCACTGGGCGACGGCCAGCACGGATTCGGTGGCGTAGCCCTCGCCGCGGGCCCAGGGGGCGGTCACGTAACCCACCTCGGTGGCCAACGTGCGCCAGTCGGTGTTTCTGAGGTGGACGGTGCCCACGAGGCGCTGGGTGAGGAACTCGGTGACGGCGAAGACGATGCCACGGCCTTCGGTGCGCTCAGCAGGAGCGATCCTGCGCACCCACTCCTCGGCGTCGGACCGGGTGTAGGGGTGCGGGATCGAGGTCCAGGCCGTGATGAGCTCGTCGTTCATCATCTCCGTGAAGGCGGGGATGTCGGCGTCGTCGTACGGGCGCAGCACCAACCGGTCCGTGTTGATGGAGATGTCCGGAAAGGTGGTAGTCATGCGCAGCTCCATGCCGAGGACCGTCCGAATCGACCGTGAACGCACAGCATGCAGCATGCTGCGGCCCGTGTGCATGGCCGGGTCCGATGTGGCGTCAGACGGGGGCGGGCGCGACGAAGGCCCCGCGCACCGGACGGGATGCGGGGGCCTTCGTCACAAGAACTGTACGACGGGCCTTACTTGGCGACGGCGCCGAAGGCCGGGACGACCGAACCGTTCTTGTAGGTGTCCTCGATGTACTTCTTCACCTCGGGCGAGTTGAGGAGCTTCACGAGCTTCTGCACGCGGGCGTCCTTCTCGTTGCCCTCCTTGACGGCGAGGAAGTTGGCGTAGGGGTTGCCCTCCGCCTTCTCCAGGGCCAGGGAGTCGGTGGCCGGGTTGAGCTTGGCCTCGATGGCGTAGTTGCCGTTCACGACCGCGGCGTCCACGTCGTTCAGGGCGCGGGGCACGGTTGCGGCCTCCAGCTCCTTGAACTCCAGGCCCTTCTTGTCGGTGATGTCGGAGAGCTTGCCGTTGGAGCCGACGCCGTCCTTGAGGGTGATGATCCCGTTGTCGGCGAGCAGCTTGAGCGCGCGGCCGCCGTTGGTGGTGTCGTTGGGAACGGCGATGGTCCGGCCGGCCTTGATGTCCTTGAGGTCCTTGACCTTCTTGGAGTAGAGGCCGAGGGGCTCCAGGTGGACGTTGACCACCGGGACGATGTGGGTCTTGTTCTTCAGGTTGAAGTCGTCGAGGTACGGCTTGTGCTGGAAGAAGTTGGCGTCGACCTGGCCGGACTCGGTGGCGGTGTTCGGCAGGACGTAGTCCGTGAACTCCTTCACCTCCAGCTTCAGGCCCTCCTTCGCGGCGAGGTTGTCCTTGACGTAGTTCAGGATGTCGGCGTGCGGCGTCGGGGACGCGGCGACGACGAGCGGCTTGTCGGCGGAGCCCGCCGTGTCCTTCGCGGAGGACGGGTCCGAGGCCGTGCCGCAGGCGGTGAGGCCGAGGGCGAGCGCGGTGGTGGCGGCGAAGCCGGCGGTGAGCTTGATGTTCTTACGCACGAAGAGTGCCTCTTTCTGGTGGTGCGGTGGACGCCTGGACAACAAGTCCGGGCTCTTCTTCGACGAGCGAAGTCTGTGGGGTTACGCGGTCCGGCCGCGGCGGGCGAGGAGCCGGACGGCCAGGTCGCCGATGAGCTGGACGACGGTGACGAGGGCGATCAGGACGACGACGGTGACCAGCATGAACTGGGTGTCGAAGCGCTGGTATCCGTACGTGATCGCCTTGGAGCCGAGGCCTTCGCCGCCGACCGCGCCGGCCATCGCGGAGTAGCCGACGAGCACGATGACGGTGGTGGTGACGCCGGAGACCAGCGAGGGCAGCGCCTGCGGCAGCAGCACCTTGCGGATGATCGTGGGCACGGAGCCGCCCATGGACTGGACGGCTTCGACCAGTCCGTGGTCGACCTCGCGGACCGCCGTCTCGACGAGGCGCGCGAAGAAGGGGATGGCGCCGATGGCGAGCGGCACGATCATGGCGGTCGGACCGATGAAGGTGCCGACGACGAAGGTCGTGAAGGGGATGAGGGCGATCAGCAGGATGATGAACGGCAGCGAGCGGCCGATGTTCACGATCACGCCGACGACCTTGTTGACCACGGTGTTCTGCAGCAGTCCGCCCTTGTCCGTGAGGACGAGGAGGATGCCGAGCGGCAGACCGCCGAGGACGGTGACGAGCGTGGCCCACAGGACCATGTAGAGCGTGTCGACCGTTCCCTGCTCCAGCAGGGGCTGCATCTCCGACCAGGTCACTTGGCACCTTCCTTGACCAGTACGGGCGCCGCCTCGGGCGCCGTGTCCTCGTCGACGACGTCGACCTGGAGGCCCTGCTCGCGCAGGAAGCCGACGGGCACGACGTTCTCCTCGTACCGTCCGGGCAGCTCGATCCGCATCCGGCCGATCTGCTTGCCGCCGACGGTGTCCATCGCCGCGCCGAGGATCGAGATGTCGATGTTGTACGTACGGGAGAGCTGGGAGATCACCGGCTGGGTGGCGGCCTCGCCGTGGAAGGTGACGTCGACGACCGTGCGGTCGGGGCCGGTGGCGGCGCCGCTGACGGGGAAGAGCTCGGCCGCCAGCTCGGAGCCGGGGGTGGCGAGCAGTTCGCTCACGGTGCCGGACTCGACGATCCGGCCCTTCCGCATCAGCGCGGCCGAGTCGCAGATCGTCTTGACGACGTCCATCTCGTGCGTGATGAGCAGGACGGTGAGGCCGAGCTGCTGGTTGAGGTCGCGCAGCAGCTGGAGGATGGAGCGGGTGGTCTCCGGGTCGAGGGCGCTGGTGGCCTCGTCGGAGAGCAGCACCTTGGGCTTGCCGGCGAGGGCGCGGGCGATGCCGACGCGCTGCTTCTGTCCGCCGGAGAGCTGGCCGGGGTAGGACTTGGCCTTGTCGGCGAGGCCGACGAGGTCGAGGAGTTCCAGGGCGCGGCGCGAACGCTCGGCGCCGGAGACGCCGAGGATCTCGAGCGGCAGCTCGATGTTGTCCTTGACGGTGCGGGAGGACAGCAGGTTGAAGTGCTGGAAGACCATGCCGATGCTGCTGCGGGCGCGGCGCAGGTCCTTGCCGGCGCGGCGGCCGTTCGCCGCCAGCGCGGTGAGGTCGACGCCGTCGACGGTCACGGTGCCGGAGGTGGGGCGCTCCAGGAGGTTGACGCATCGGATGAGCGAGGACTTGCCGGCGCCGCTCTGGCCGATCACGCCGAACACCTCGCCCTCGCGGACGTGGAGGTCGACGCCGTCCAGAGCGGTGACCTGGCGGCCGCGCGACTCGTAGACCTTGGTCAGGCCCGAAGTGGTGATCACAGGGGTTTCCGTCACTGTCGAGTGCGCGGCGCGGGGTCCGCCGGGCACGGGGCATTCGTCGTTCGGACAGTCAGGCGCGAAGTGGGCTGGTCCGGTGGTGACCGGGAGGCAGCGCGTGCGCGGGGCAGGCACGGTCCGGCGCCGGAAGGGCGGGCGGATCGGCACGGCCGTCGGGGGCTCGCTTCGGGGCGCGAGTCTCAGGCGGGGGCCCTCAGAAGGCGCACATTCGACACAGACAACGAGCACCGGGCGTCGTGATCGCCTCGGTCGCAAGGGTGCGGCTGCTCGTCGTGGTCATGGCTGCAAGTAAAGCACGCACCTGTTCGACCGAATCGGGGGTGTCCGAATAGCGGACGCCGTCGAGACATCATCCGGACACCGCGCGCGGCCGTCACGCTCCGGCGGCGAACTCCACGATCCCGTCCGCGGCCTGCGCGGATGCCACCGCCCGATCGGCCACGACGACATCGGCGGCCGGCTCGGCCCGGGTGTGTGCTGTGGCCAAGGCCACGGACCGCACGCCCACCGCGAGGCGGGCGGGGGGCGAGCGCATCGGGCCTTTTGGCCCGTAATACCCTCGGGCCCATGCTTGACGCCCTGACGGTCGCGGTTTCGGTGGCCGCGCTCGCCCTCGCCGCCTGGTGCGGCTTCGCCTTCTCCCGCGATCAGCCGACCAAGGACTGGCACTTCATCGGCATGGCCGTGGTGACCTTCCTCGCCCTGGTCCAGCTGATCGTGGGCATCGTGCAGCTGTCGCGCGGCGAGAAGGCCGAGGAGGGGGCGACGATCTTCGTCGCGTACCTGCTGGGCGCGCTCTGCGCCGTCCCGGCGGCCGGTTTCATGTCGCTCGCGGAGCGGAGCCGCTGGGGCTCGGCGACGGTGGCGGCCGGCGCGGTCGTGCTCGCGGTGCTCGAAGTGCGTCTCTTCGACATCTGGACGGTGGGCTGAAATGACCGCGACCGAGGGAACCACCCGTCTGGTCAAGGGCCCGGGCATGCTCCTTGTCTGGCTGTACGGAGTGATGTCGGTCGGCGCGGTCTCGCGCTCGATCTACCAGATCGCGACCGAGTTCGACCGGGCGCCGCTCGCGTACGCGCTGTCGGCGGTGGCGGCCGTGGTGTACGCGTTCATCACGTACACCCTGGTCAGGGGCGGTGAGACGGCCCGCAGGGCGGCGCTGGTGTGCTGCGCCGCCGAGCTGGTGGGCGTGCTGACCGTGGGCACATGGACGCTGGCGGACCCGTCCGCGTTCCCCGACGCCACGGTCTGGTCGGACTACGGCTACGGCTACATCTTCATTCCGGTCCTGCTGCCGGTGACCGGCATCTGGTGGCTCCGCCGTTCGCGCGCGAGCGTCTAGGCGGCCTTCTCCAGGGTCACGAGGGTCAGCCGCGGGCCGATCTCGCGGGTCGCCACCTGCTCGTAGCCCTTGCTGCGGTAGAGCCGCAGGTTGCCCTCGCTGCGGTGGCCGGTGAAGAGCTGGAAGCGCTTGGCGCCGGGGGCCGGGTCACCGGCGAAGTGGCTCTCGATGGCGTCGAGGAGCCGGCCGCCGAGGCCGTGGCGGCGCATCCGCGGGTGGACGATCAGCTTGGCGATCCGTACGGTTCCGGTCTCGTCGACCCGCCCCCGTACGGAGGCGACGACCTCGTTCCCGAGGCGCGCCACGAGGCAGTGTCCCTGGGCGAGTTCGGCCCGCAGGGCGTCCAGGGTCTGGGTGAGCGGCTCGATGGAGTAGTCGCCGTAGAGCTCGGCCTCGCTCTGGTAACAGAGGTACTGCAGCTTCAGTATGTGCTCCGCGTCCTGCGCGGCTGCCGCTGAGATGGTCACGCTCATGCCCATGTGCGCATGCCTCCCGCTCACCTGGTCCACCGGTCGGTCTACCGCACCCTTCCCCTCACGGTCGGTGCGGGAACCTCTGTGGCCAGCATTCTGCGCAGGCATCCCAGGCAACGGGAACGCATCGGCCCCAGACTGCCCTGTGAGATACCCAACTCCCCTGCGATTTCCCGGTAGGTGGGGTCGGCCGGGTCGAGCATCGCGGTGAGCAGGCGCGGGCAGTGGCCGGGGGTGCGGCGGACGGCGGCGCGTACGGTACGGCGTCGTTCGGCGCTGAGCGCGGAGCGCTCGGGGGTGTGCGGTTCGGTGGCCTCCTCGCCACGGTAGGGGCGCTCGCGCAGTGCGGTGCGGCGGGCGCGGCGGGCCTCGCCGCGGACGGCCCGGCGCAGCCAGTCGGCGGGCTGCTCGGGTGGGTCGTCGTCCTGAAGCCGCTCCAGGAGCTTGAGCCAGACGGCCTGTTCGAGGTCGTCCGGCTCCACGCCGGCGGCCGCGGCCTCGGCCTGCGATTCGGCGGCGAGGAGGGGGGCGAGGGTGGAGAGGAGCGTGGGGTCGGGGAGGGTCATGTCCCGCACGACGATGCGACGGTGCGGCCGGTTGCTGGGCGGCGCCTAAACCACCCGGTCGGGTGCGGCCCCGTTTCTGGCCGGGCCCTCGGGCTGGACAAACTTGGAACGGCGCCGCCCCCGTGGGTTGTGCCCACCCGTCCCGCCGCAGCGGGACGAATGCCCACAACGGGGAGGGGAGCGGCGCCGCGCGCCCCACAACGGGCCGGCGTCAGCCCGTCTTGAAGTCCTTCGCCGCGAGGAGGGCCGTGTCCGGGTTGTCGGAGAAGATGCCGTCGATGCCGGTCGCCAGGTAGGTCTTCAGGACGCCGAAGGAGTCTCCGTACGCCGCCGGGTCCGTGCCGCGACGGAAGTCGGCCGGCAGGAAGCTGTTCTCGTTGCGGTGGGTGTACGGGTGGAGGATCAGGCCCTCCGCGTGCGCGTCGCGGACCAGGGTGGTCGGGTCCCCCAGACGGCCGCTCGTGTCGCGCGGGATGACCAGGTCGAGGACCGGGCCGATGCCCTGGGCGTACGAGGCGATCCACCGCAGTCCCTCGGGCGTGACGAGATCCGCGACCGTGCGCGGGTCACCCGCCTGGACGAAGTCCCACGGCCGGTCGTCCGCGGTCCACAGCAGCACCACGCGCGGGGAGTTCACCAGCTTCGCCATCCGCTGCATGCTGCTCGGCTCGAAGGACTGCAGGAAGACCGGGGAGTCGGCGCGGTGACGCCCGTACCGGCGCAGCAGCGTGGCGAGCCGCTCCTCCAGGCCGAGGCCGAGGGAGCGGAAGTAGGTGGGGTGCTTGGTCTCGACGTGCAGCCAGATCTCGCGGCCCCGGCGGCGGCCCTCGTGCTCGGCCCAGCGCAGCACCTCCTCGAAGGTGGGGATCTGCCAGCGGCCGTCGTAGAGGGTGTTCTCCTGGCGGGTGCCGGGGATGCGCTCCTTGGCGCGCAGCGTCTTGAGCTCGGCGAGGGTGAAGTCCTCCGTGAACCAGCCGGTGAGGGAGACCCCGTCGACGGACTTGGTGGTCCTGCGGGAGGCGAACTCCGGGTGGTCGGCGACATCGGTCGTGCCGGTGATGTCGTTCTCGTGACGGCAGACCAGGTGCCCGTCCTTGGTCGGGACGAGGTCCTGCTCGATCACATGGGCGCCCATGTCGAGGGCGAGCTGGTAGGAGCCGAGGGTGTGCTCGGGGCGGTAGCCGCTCGCGCCGCGGTGGGCGATGACGGTGGGGACGGGGAGGGAGCGGAAGCCGGGACGGTGCCTGCCTCCGTCGGCGGCCCGCGCGGTGCCGGCGGGAAGGACCGTCGAGGCTCCCAGTACGGCCGCGCCCGCCGCTCCGAGGACCGTCCGCCGGGCCGGGCTCCGCTGCTCACCCTGTGTCATGAAGGCTCCTTCGATGTGATGTCCCGCACCTGTCAACAACTGCCCCGACCGTATGCACTCACCCCTTACCTGGGGCAGACCCTGGCCGAACATGGCGGAAACACACGTCAACACTGCGTATCCACTCGGTGAACCCGATGTGCGTACGGCGGTGACCCGCGAGTATCGTCCTCACCTGCACACTCCCCCACACAACCGACGCCGTCCGTCCCCCGACACCGGAGGAACCGTTGTCCCGTCTCGCACTCATCAAGGCAGTGCTCGGACCGATCCTGCGCCTGATGTTCCGCCCCCGTGTGGAGGGCGCCGAGAACATCCCGGGGACAGGTCCGGTGATCCTCGCGGGCAACCACCTCACCTTCATCGACTCGATGATCATGCCGATCTGCACGGACCGCCCGGTCTTCTTCATCGGCAAGGACGAGTACGTCACGGGCAAGGGCGTGAAGGGCCGGCTGATGGCCTGGTTCTTCACCAGCGTCGGCATGATCCCGGTGGACCGCGACGGCGGCCGCGGCGGTGTCGCGGCGCTGATGACGGGCCGCCGGGTGCTGGAGGAGGGCAAGATCTTCTCCATCTACCCGGAGGGCACCCGCTCCCCCGACGGCCGGCTGTACCGGGGCCGTACCGGCATCGCGCGCCTGACCCTGATGACCGGCGCGCCGGTGGTGCCGTTCGCGATGATCGGCACCGACAAGATCCAGCCGGGCGGGGCGGGTCTGCCGCGGCCGGGCCGGGTGACGGTGCGCTTCGGCGAGCCGATGGAGTTCTCGCGGTACGAGGGGATGGACCGGGACCGCTATGTGCTGCGGGCGGTGACGGACTCGGTGATGTCCGAGGTGATGCGGCTGTCCGGCCAGGAGTACGTGGACATGTACGCCACCAAGGCGAAGGCGGCGTAGCCGTTCCGAGCGGGTAGCCCACGGGGCCGGGGTCCTCCGAGAGGACCCCGGCCCCGTGGTGTCGGGCCCGCACCACCGCGTTACGGGTGTTCCAGCCCGTCCTCGAGCTTCTGGCCCTTCAGGAGGAACCAGGCCGCCACGGCCGCCGCGAGGAGGACCGCCGCACCGACGCCCGCCGCGATGTTCAGGCCGTCGACGAAGGCGTCCTGGGCCGCGGAGACCAGGGCGGTCGACGCGTCGGGGGCGAGGCCCGTGGAGGCCTCCACCGCGCCGCCGAGCGACTCGTGAGCCGCCGCGGCGGCGCCCGAGGGGACGCCCGCCGGGGTCGGGAAGCCCTGGTAGACGCCGGTGACGATCGAGCCGAGGAGCGCGATGCCGAGGGCCGCGCCCAGTTCGTACGCGGTCTCGGAGACGGCGGAGGCCGAACCCGCCTGCTCCTTGGGCACGCTGGAGAGGATCACGTCGGCGGTGACGGTGAACGAGAACCCGGCGCCGAGGCCGACGACGAGCAGGGCGGCGCCGAGCAGCGGGTAGCCGGTCTCCCTGTGGACCAGGGTGATGACGGCGAGCGCGAGTCCGATCGCGGCGAGACCGCCGGCCACGATGCCCCGTACCGAGAACCGCCGGGCGTACCGGCCCGCGATCAGACCGGTGACCACCGCGCCGACGGCGGCGGGCAGTTCGGCCAGACCGGCCTCCAGCGGCTCACGGCCCTGGACGAGCTGCAGGAACTGGGAGAGGAAGAAGACCAGTCCGGACAGTCCGAAGACCGTGAGCAGGTCGGCCAGGACCGCGCCCGAGAAGCCGCGGTGCTTGAACAGCCGCATGTCGAGCAGCGGTGCGGTCAGCACGTACTGGCGCCGGACGAAGGCGTACAGGGCGGCGGCGCCGATGGCGACGGCGGCCACGACCTCCACGGACAGACCGTGGGAGGCGAGCTCCTTGATCGCGTAGACGACGCCGATGATGCCGACGAGTGAGAGTCCGACGCTGATCAGGTCCCAGGGGCCGGACACCGGGTTCTTGGACTCCGGGAGCAGCTTGATGCCGACCAGGACGAGGACGGCCATGACGGGCAGGTTGATGAGGAAGACCGAGCCCCAGTAGAAGTGCTGGAGCAGCGCTCCGCCGACGACCGGGCCGATGGCCGCGCCGGCGGAGGCGGTGGCGCCCCAGATGCCGATGGCGAGGCTGCGCTCCTTGGGGTCGTGGAAGATGTTCCGGATCAGCGCCAGGGTCGACGGCATCAGCGTCGCACCGGCGACGCCGAGCAGGGCGCGGGCCACGATCATCATCTCGGGGCTGGTGGCGTACGCGTTGAGCACGGAGACGGCGCCGAAGGCGGTCGCGCCGATCAGGAGCAGCTTCTTGCGACCGATCCGGTCGCCGAGGGAGCCCATGGAGACGAGCAGGCCGGCGATGACGAAGGAGTAGATGTCGCCGATCCAGAGCAGCTGTGTGCCGGACGGCTTGAGGTCCTCGCTGAGCGAAGGAGTCGCGAGACCGAGTACGGTGGCGTCGACCGCGACCAGCAGGACGGCCAGGACCAGCACCGCGAGCGCGAGCCAGCGGCCTGGGTTCTTCACCTCCACGCTCTGCGTCGGGGCCAGTTGCCGGGTGCCGCTCATCGTTCCACGCTCCGTCGTGCGCCACCGAGCAGCAGCTCGGTGATCATGTAGTGAAAGTCCTTGCCCGCGACCCGTCCGTCCATGACGGACCAGGCGCAGGAGGAGATGAGGCCGTACAGGGCCTCGGTGAGCCAGGCGGGGCTCAGGTCGATCCGGAAGGTGCCTTCCTCCTGGCCGCGCCTGAAGAGGGCGCTGACCCTTCCGTCGAGCCGGGCCCAGCCCTCGTTGACCTGGTCGCCCTCGAAGAGCTGGTTCTCGGTGACGAGGAAGGCCAGCAGCTGGGCGCAGGGCTCCGACGCGGCGATGAGGCGCCGCAGGGCGTCGTCGGCCGGGCCCTCGTCGAGCCGTGCCGCGTCGAGCGCGGCCTCGAACTCCGCGATACCCATCGCCTCCAGCGCTCTGACCAGCGCGTCCCGCCCGGCGAAGTGCCGGTGCAGGGTGGCGCGGCCGATGCCGGCGGCCCGGGCGACCTCGTCCATGGTGGCGGTCGATTTCCGGGCGAGCACGGCGGCGGCGGTACGGAGCACATGGGTGCGGTCGACTGACATGAGACAACCATACACCGGATGAGACATCAATGTCTCATCCGATAATTCAACGCCTCACCGAGCGGCCGGACGGCTGGTTCGACACGAAGCCGCTGCGGGTGTGGCTGAACCCGGACCACGGCAGCGAGCTGCTCGCGCTGGCCGAGTCGTACGAGCTGGTCTGGGCGACGACCTGGAAGGGCGAGGCGAACGACTGGATAGGGCCGCATCTGGGGCTGCCCGAGCTGCCGTTCATCGACTGGCCCCAGATGCACGGGAAGGCCCCTCGCGGGACCTTCTGGAAGACGCAGTACATCCTGGAGTACGCGGCCGGGCGGCCGTTCGCCTGGGTGGACGACGACATCACGTCGTACGACCACGAGTATGTGGAGCGGAACCACCTCGCCGCCGCCCTGTTGGTGCACGTCGATCCCCGGCTCGGACTGCTCCGGCCGGACTTCGACGCGCTCGCGGACTGGGCGGCGGCGCTGTGACGGTCGTGCGGGCTACTGCTTGGCGGTGGCCCAGGCGTGCTGGATCACCAGGTCGGCCTTGACCTCCACCAGCTGGGCGGCGACGGCCGACGGAGCCGTACCGCCGCGGCCGTCGCGGGAGGCGAGCGCGCCCGGGACGTCGAGGACCGTGCGGACCTCGGGGGTGAGGTGCTCGGAGATCTTCGCGAACTGGTCGTCGGTGAGCTCGTCGAGCTCCTTGCCCTCCGCCTCGGCGACCTTCACGCACTCGCCGGCGACCTCGTGCGCCACCCGGAACGGCACACCCTGCTTGACCAGCCACTCGGCGATGTCGGTCGCGAGGGAGAAGCCGGCCGGGGCGAGTTCCTCCATGCGCTCACGGTTGACGGTGAGGGTCGCCATCATGCCGGTGAAGGCGGGCAGCAGGACCTCCAGCTGGTCGCAGGAGTCGAAGACGGGCTCCTTGTCCTCCTGAAGGTCACGGTTGTACGCGAGCGGCAGCGCCTTCAGAGTGGCGAGCAGGCCCGTGAGGTTGCCGATCAGGCGGCCGGACTTGCCGCGGGCGAGCTCGGCGATGTCCGGGTTCTTCTTCTGCGGCATGATCGACGAGCCGGTGGAGAAGGCGTCGTGCAGGGTCACGAAGGAGAACTCCTTCGTGTTCCAGATGATGATCTCCTCCGCGATACGGGAGAGGTTCACCCCGATCATCGCCGTGATGAAGGCGAACTCCGCGACAAAGTCACGTGAGGCCGTGCCGTCGATCGAGTTCCCGACCGACCCCCGCTCGAAGCCGAGGTCCTTGGCGACGGCCTCCGGGTCGAGCCCGAGGGAGGAGCCGGCCAGGGCGCCGGAGCCGTACGGGGAGACGGCCGTCCGGGTGTCCCACTGGCGCAGCCGCTCCGCGTCCCGGGAGAGGGACTGGACGTGGGCGAGGACGTGGTGGGCGAAGAGCACCGGCTGGGCGTGCTGGAGGTGCGTACGGCCCGGCATGGCGACGTCCGGGTGCGCCTCGGCGAGACCGACGAGCGCGTCCTGGAGCTCGGCGATCAGGCCGCCGATGATCCGGGCGTGATCGCGCAGGTACATCCGGAAGAGGGTGGCGACCTGGTCGTTGCGGGACCGGCCGGCGCGCAGCTTGCCGCCGAGGTCCGGGCCGAGGCGCTCCAGGAGGCCCCGCTCCAGGGCGGTGTGGACGTCCTCGTCGGCGATGGTGCCGACGAAGGAGCCGTCCGCGACATCGGTCTCGAGCTGATCGAGGCCGGCCAGCATGCGCGTCAGCTCGTCCTCGGTGAGCAGGCCCGCCTGGTGGAGCACGCGCGCGTGGGCACGGGAACCGGCGATGTCGTACGGCGCCAGGCGCCAGTCGAAGTGGACCGACGCGGACAGCTTCGCCAGGGCCTCGGCCGGACCGTCGGCGAAACGGCCGCCCCAGAGCCGGACGTCACCGTTGTTGCTGCTCACAGCTACTGCTCCTCAAGGGGTGGGTACAAGGCCGCCTTCCCGCCGGCGAACCGATGGGGAACCGTTGCGGGAGGCGGCTGTGGAACGACGACGACTTACGCGAGGTCACGCCGTGCGGCGATCTTCGCCGAGAGGGCGAAGATGTCGATGAAGCCCTGGGCCTTGGACTGGTCGAAGGTGTCGCCCGAGTCGTAGGTGGCGAGGTTGAAGTCGTACAGCGACTCCTCGGACTTCCGGCCGGTGACGACGGCGCGGCCGCCGTGCAGGGTCATCCGGATGTCACCGGTGACGTGCTGGTTGGCCTCGTCGATGAAGCCGTCCAGGGCGCGCTTGAGCGGGGAGAACCAGAGACCGTCGTAGACCAGCTCGCCCCAGCGCTGCTCGACCTGCCGCTTGTAGCGGGCCAGCTCGCGCTCGACGGTGACGTTCTCCAGCTCCTGGTGGGCGGTGATCAGGGCGATCGCGCCGGGAGCCTCGTAGACCTCGCGGGACTTGATGCCCACGAGCCGGTCCTCGACCATGTCGATCCGGCCGATGCCCTGGACGCCGGCGCGCTCGTTGAGCTGCTGGATCGCCTGGAGGACGGTGACGGGCCTGCCGTCGACGGCGACCGGGACGCCCTCCTTGAAGGAGATGACGACCTCGTCGGCCTCGCGGGCGGCCGCCGGGTTCTGGGTGTACTCGTAGATGTCCTCGATCGGCGCGTTCCAGATGTCCTCGAGGAATCCGGTCTCGACGGCGCGGCCGAAGACGTTCTGGTCGATGGAGTACGGGGACTTCTTGCTGGTCGCGATCGGCAGGTTCGCCTTCTCGGCGAAGGCGATGGCCTTGTCGCGGGTCATGGCGTAGTCGCGGACCGGGGCGATGCACGTCAGGTCCGGGCCGAGGGCCTGGATACCGGCCTCGAACCGCACCTGGTCGTTGCCCTTGCCGGTGCAGCCGTGGGCGACGATGCCGGCGCCGTGCTTCTGGGCGGCGGCGACGAGGTGCTTGACGATGGCGGGCCGGGAGAGGGCGGAGACCAGCGGGTACCGGTCCATGTAGAGGGCGTTGGCCTTGATCGCCGGGAGGCAGTACTCGTCGGCGAACTCGTCCTTGGCATCCGCGACCTCGGCCTCGACCGCCCCGCAGGCGAGCGCGCGCTTGCGGATGACATCCAGGTCCTCGCCACCCTGGCCGACGTCCACCGCGACGGCGATGACCTCGGCGCCCGTCTCCTCGGCGATCCAGCCGATGGCGACGGAGGTGTCCAGACCGCCCGAGTAGGCGAGTACGACGCGCTCGGTCACGGGGTTCTCCTTACGGCGGATGCAGGGGGCGATGGGCATAAGTATGCAGTGCTCTGCATGATTCGTCAATCTGGCCACACAGGCGCCGTCGCGGACGGGGGGCGGAGCATGGACCAGCCCTGCTGGACCGTCGGACGTTGAACGCCCAAAAGTCGGAACTTCAACTCAACGGCCCTATGGCAACGGGGAAATGGCGCGGCAGGGAAATCGACTCCCGGGCCTGCCCCTGCCGTTGCGAAGGAATCGTGCACAGACGGCCGACAAGGTCTAGGCTGGAATTGCGAGAAAAAACATGTGCCCGCTCTCCAAGGCGGTTGAAGCCTAGGACAGTTGAAGCGGCAAGCTCCGCAGGAATCCCTGATCTTTCACGTGACTCCGCGTGAGCGTGTACGAGGCGGCGCACCGGTGACGTGACCTGCGTCCTCATGGCCGCGCCATCCAACGGCCGCACCATCCGTGTGAAAAAGGCAGGACGACATGCGTGTCTACGAGCGTCCGACACTGACCGCGGTCGGCTCTTTCCGCAAGACCGGCCTGGGTACCACCAGGGGACCTGAAAAGCTCCTGGTCCTCAGGTTCAGCTTCTGAGGAACTTCTCCGGGTGGCGGTGAGGATCCGGCGTGATCCCACCGCCTCTCTCCGTCCAGGAAGGGCATCTCATGGTCGGTCCTCCTGCCCCCGGCGAGGTTCCGGGCTGGCTCGTCGTGCTCCCCGACTCCCCCGCCGCGGACCGGGTGAGCGCCGCTCTGCGCGACCGGGCGGCGGTCCAGGCGGTCCAGGGTCTGCAGGAGATCAGCCACCCGTCGGGGCGCCCCTGGCTGCTCGGTCGCTGGTCGCCCGGCACCATGGCGGTCGGTGAGGCGGGCCAGGTGAAGATCGCGGTCGTGGGTGAACACGCGGTCACGGCGGACCGGCTGGTCCGCGAAGCCGGCCGCCTGAAGACGGCCGCCGACCTCGACGGGCTGGCCGGCTGCCTGGTCGGAAGCTCACACCTGGCCGCTTCGGTTCCCGGACAGGTGCGCCTCCAGGGCAGCGTCACCGGCCTCCGGCGCGTGTTCCACGCCCGGATCGGTGGCGCCACCGTGGCCGCCGACCGGGCGGACGTGCTGGCCGATCTGCTCGACGCGGAGGTCGACGCGCAGCGCCTGGCCGTCCGGCTGCTGGATTCGTTCTCGCTGTACCCGCTGGCGGGCAACCCGGTGTGGCGGGAAGTGAGCGCCGTGCCGACCGGCCACTACCTCGTACTCGAGGGCGACGGCCGGGGAGGCACCCTGGGTCGGACCGCCCCCTGGTGGACACCTCCCGAGCCGGTGGTGCCGATGGCCGAGGGCGCGCCGGCGCTGCGCGAGGCGTTGTCCGCGGCGGTCGACGCCCGGGTGCGCGGTCGGTCCCTCGTGAGCTGCGACCTGGGCGGTCTCGACTCGACGTCCGTGTGCTCACTGGCGGCCCGCGGCAGCGCCGAGCTCGTCGCCTACACCGCCGACGGCCGGGACCCGATGGGTGACGACGTGACGTGGGCCCGCCGTACGGTCGAGAGACTGAGTGGCATCGAGCACCACGTCATCGTCGGCGACCGGTTGCCGATGGTGTACGAGGGTCTGGTGGACGTGGACACCCGCTTCGACGAGCCGTGCCCCGCCGCCGCCTTTCTCAGCAGGTGGCTGGCCATCCCACGGCTCGCCGCGGCGCGCGGCTCACCGCTGCACCTGACCGGCTTCGGCGGGGACGAACTGCTCGCCGGGTCGCCCGCGCACCTGCACTCCCTGATGCGTACGCACCCCCGGCTCGCATTGCAGCGCGTGCGGGGGTTCGCCGCCCAGCGCCCGTGGCCGTACCGCGAAACGCTGCGGCAGCTGTGGGACAACAGTCCCTACCGGGCTTGGCTCGCCCGGGCCGGCGACCAGCTCACCGCCGCGCCGCCCCCGCAGGACAGGCCCACACTCGACTGGGGAGCACCGCCGCGGCTGCCACCGTGGGCGACCGAGGACGCCGTGGAAGCGGTGCGAGGACTGATCCGCACCGCGGCCCGTACCACCGAGCCGCTGGCGGAGAGCCGTGGACAGCACATCGAACTGTCGGGTATGGCGGCCATTTCCCGCACGGTGAGGCAGCTGGGCGAGGTGGTCGGCGGCTTCGGGCTCGCGCTCTCCGCGCCGTACTACGACGACCGGGTGATCGAAGCGGGCCTGGCGGTGCGGCCCGAGGACAGGATCACCCCGTGGCGGTACAAGCCGCTCATCGTCGAAGCGATGCGCGGCATCGTTCCCGGCGAGAGCCTGACCCGCCGTACCAAGGACGAAGGGTCCCACGAGGTCGAGGTGGGGCTGCGGGAGCACCGTGCCGAGTTGCTGGCGCTGTGCGAGGACTCCCGGCTGGGCCGGTTGGGACTGATCGACGTGCGCGCGTTCCGCGAGGTGTGCGGCCGGCCGCTGCCCCCGACCCTGTCCTTCGACGCGCTGTACCAGACGGCCGCGTGCGAGATGTGGCTCCGCGCGCGGGAATCCGCCACCGTTCCCGGCTGAGGGAGATCGCTCATGACGTTCAAGCTGCGTGACGGCGTGTACACGGCCGAGACCGACTACGGCCTCACCCTCCTCGACGAGGACCACGACCAGTATTGGACCCTCAATCCCACCGCCGCCAGCGTCCTGCGGACGCTGCTGGACGGCGGCACCCCGACCGATGCCGTACGAACGCTCACCCAGGAGTACGAGGTGGACGCCGACAGCGCGGATCAGGACGTCCGGGAGCTGGTGGGTGAACTGTGCGCGGCCGGTCTGGCCGAGCAGAACGGCGAACGGGAACGGTCCTCCATGCGGCAACGCCTGCACCGGGGGCGCCCGGAGAAGAACACCCCATGAGCACGTCGGAAGCCATCGCCCACGACCCGCGCTCGGTGCCGCTGCGCCGCCGGATCCTCGTCCGGCTCGTCGTGGGGGCCGCTCGGCTCCTGGCCAGGCAGCGCCCCCGGCGCATCCGGATGGTGTTGGGCCGGCTCCGCCGGGGCGCCCGTCCGGCCACCGTCGAAGAAGCCCGGGCCGCCCGGGACACGGTGGTCACGGTGAGCCTGGCGTGCGGCGGGCGGGAGGGGTGTCTGCCCCGGTCCCTGGCGACGGCCCTGCTGTGCCGGATCCACGGCCAGTGGCCCACCTGGTGCGTGGGCGCGCGGCGGCTGCCGCCCTTCGGGGCGCACGCCTGGGTGGAGGCGGAGGGGGTGCCGGTGGGCGAGGAGTACCCGCCGGACTACTTCCGGACCCTGCTGACCGTGCCGTGAACCCGCACACGACATCCGAGTCCCCCCGGGCCGGGCCACGGGACGTCCTCCGCCTGCTGTACGGACACCGGCGTTGGATGACCTTCGCCGTGCTGCTGACGCTGGGCGCTTCCGTGCTCGGCCTGGTCCAGCCCCTGCTGGTGAAGAAGGTGATCGAGTCGACCGCGTCGGGAAGCCCGATCGGGTTCCTCGTCGCGCTGCTCGTGTCCTTGTTCCTGGCCCAGGCCCTGGTCCAGAGCTTCGCCCAGTACGTTCTGGCCCGTACGGGCGAAGGCATCGTGCTGGGCGTCCGGCTCGGTCTCGTCGAGCATGTGCTGCGGCTGCCCATGGCCGTCTACGACCGGCACCGCATCGGAGATCTGATCTCGCGCACCAGCAACGACAGCACCGCGCTGCGACTGCTGATCGCCCAGGGTTTCACCGACGCGGTGACTGGTGCCATCGGCCTCGTCGGCGTCATCGCGCTGATGATCTGGCTCGACTGGACGCTCTTCCTCATCGTGGCCGGCGTGATCGCCTTCGGCGCACTGGCCGTCGCCTCGGTGCTGCGGGGCATCGAAACGGCGTCGTTCCGCGCCCAGGAGGCGACCGGCGCCATGACGGCGGAGCTGGAGCGGGCGCTCGGCGCCATCCGTACCGTCCGCGCGAGCCGCGCCGAACGGCGGGAGGGCGAGCGCATCGGGGCGCGGGCCACGCGGGCGTACACGGCGGGCGTCCGGATGGGCAGGCTCGACGCGGTGGTGGCGCCGGCCATCGGCCTCGCGCTCAACGGCTCGTTCCTGGTGGTGCTCCTCATCGGTGGCGTACGGGTCGCGGGGCGGGAGGGCTCCGTCGCCGATCTGGCGGCGTTCCTGCTCTACATGCTCTATCTGGTCGGGCCGGTCGGCGCCCTCTTCCAGGCGGTGAGCACCATGGAGCAGGGCATGGGCGCGCTGCGCCGGATCAACGAGGTCCTCGGACTGCCCGGCGAGGAGGACACCGCCCGCGCGGCGCGCCGGCCGTCCGGAGGTGGCGGTGGCGGGACGCCCGTCCTGGAGTTCGAGGACGTGTGGTTCGGGTACGACCCGCGTCGGCCGGTGCTGCGCGGTCTTTCGCTCCGGGTGCCGCCGCACGGCCATGTCGCGCTGATCGGCAGCTCGGGCGCCGGCAAGTCCACGGTCTTCGCGCTCACCGAACGCTTCTACGACCCGGACCGTGGCCGGGTGCTCTTCGACGGCCAGGACATACGGTCCGTGAACCGGGCGGAGCACCGCGGGCGCATCGGTCTCGTGGAGCAGCACTCGCCCGTTCTGTACGGAACGCTGCGCGAGAACCTGCTCTACGCGGCACCCGACGCGGGCCCGGACGAGCTGGCGCGGGTGATCGAGCTGGCGCATCTGACGGACCTGGTGGCCAGGCTGCCGCACGGCCTGGACACGGAGGCCGGAGAGCACGGCACCGCGCTGTCGGGCGGGGAGCGCCAGCGGATCGCGCTGGCACGTGCGCTGCTCACGCGGCCACGGCTCCTGCTGCTCGACGAGCCGACGGCTCATCTGGACGCGGTGAGCGAGGAGGCGTTGCGCCGTTCGATCCGTCGCGTGTCACGCGAGTGCGCCCTGCTGGTCATCGCGCACCGGTACTCCACCATCCGGGCGGCCGACGTCATCATCGTCCTGGAGGGTGGACGGGCCGTCACCGCCGGTACGCACGATGAACTCCTGGGAACGAGCGACCATTACCGTTTCCTGTCCCGCGCACAACGGGCGGGTGAATGACGGCACATCAGCTCGCCGTCGGCTTCGACCGGCCCGTGCGCGGACGCGGCGCCGGGATCTTCCTGCACGTCAAGGGGCGCGGGGCGACGGCCGGTTGGGTGCCCGTACCGGCCGGCGCCATGCGCCGGATCCTCGACGGGGCGGATCCGGCGCGCCACCCGCGGATCGCCATCGGCACGCGGAGCGGACCGACGGCGATCAGCAGGTACGACCCTCGCTAGCGGTCGTTCTGCGCGAGCCGCAGCAGGTGGTCGGCGAGTGCCTGGCCGCCCACCGGGTCGCGGGAGATCAGCAGCAGCGTGTCGTCACCCGCGATCGTGCCGAGGATCGCGTGGAGTTCGGCCTGGTCGATGGCCGACGCGAGGAACTGGGCGGCCCCCGGCGGCGTCCGCAGGACCACCAGGTTGGCGGAGGCCTCGGCGGAGATGAGCAGTTCGCCGGAGAGGCGCCGCATGCGCTCCTCCTTGGCGGACTCGCCGAGCGGTGCCTGCGGGGTGCGGAAACCGCCCTCGCTGGGCACGGCGTAGATCAGCTCGCCGCCCGTGTTGCGGATCTTCACCGCGCCGAGCTCGTCGAGGTCGCGGGAGAGCGTCGCCTGGGTGACGCTCAGCCCGTCGTCCGCGAGGAGCTTGGCGAGCTGGCTCTGCGAGCGCACGGGCTGCCGGTTGAGGATGTCGACGATCCTGCGGTGGCGTGCGGTGCGGGTCTGCGGAACGGACGGCCCTCCCCCAGGCTCCGCCCGGGGGGACCCCCAGTGCTCGATTTCCTGCGCGTCGGTCATCGTCGTCCCATTCTCCGGTTCATTCTTCCCCGTTCACCGCTCCGTCGAGGACGCCGGGAAGCGCTGCCAGGAACGCGTCCACCTCGGCGTCTCCGATGATCAGTGCCGGCATGAGCCGTACGACATCGGGGGCGGGCGCGTTCACCAGAAGACCGGCGTCCTGAGCCGCCCGCTGCACCTGGGGCGCGAGGGACTCGGTGAGCACGATACCCAGCAGGAGGCCCGCACCACGGACATGGGAGACCAGCGGATGGCCCAGACCCTCGATTCCGCTCCGCAGCTTCTCGCCCAGCCGCTTGACCTCGTCGAGGGTTCCGCCGGTCGCGAGGGTGTCGATGACCGCGAGACCGGCGGCGCAGGCGACCGGGTTCCCGCCGAAGGTCGTGCCGTGGTGGCCGGGCGTGAACAGCTCGGCCGCCGCGCCGAAGGCGACGGTCGCGCCGAGCGGCAGCCCGCCGCCGAGGCCCTTGGCCAGGGTCACCAGATCGGGCTCGACGCCGTCGTGGCCCTGGTACTCGAACCAGTGGCCGGTCCGGCCGATACCCGTCTGGACCTCGTCGAGGACGAGGAGGGTGCCGGTGGCGCGGGTGATCTCGCGGGCGGCCTGGAGGTAGCCGACGGGCGGGACGACGACGCCGATCTCGCCCTGGATCGGCTCGATGATCACGAGGGCCGTGTCCTCGGTGACGGCGGCCCTCAGGGCCTCCACGTCCCCGTACGGGACGTGCGTGACGTCGCCGGGGAGCGGCAGGAAGGGCGCCTGCTTGCCGGGCTGGCCGGTGAGCGCGAGCGCGCCCATGGTCCGGCCGTGGAAGCCGCCGTGGGTGGCGACCATGTGCCGCCGGCCGGTCAGTCGGCCGATCTTGAAGGCGGCTTCGTTGGCCTCGGCCCCGGAGTTGCAGAAGAAGACCCGGCCCGGGCGGCCGAAGAGCTGGAGCAGCCGCTCGGCGAGGGCGACGGGCGGTTCGGCGACGAAGAGATTGGAGACATGGCCGAGGGAGGCGATCTGCCGCGAGACGGCCTCGACGATCGCCGGGTGCGCGTGGCCGAGGGCGTTGACGGCGATGCCGCCGACGAAGTCGAGGTACTCGGTGCCGTCGGCGTCCCAGACCTTGGCGCCCTCGCCGCGGACGAGCGGCAGCCGGGGCGTGCCGTAGTTGTCCATCAGCGAGCCCTGCCACCGCGCGGTCAGTTCCGCGTTGCTCATTTCCCGTCCCCCGTCGTCCTGTCGGGCACGACCATCGTGCCGATGCCCTCGTCGGTGAAGATCTCCAGCAGGATGGAGTGCTGGACCCGGCCGTCGATCACGCGGGCCGTGGTGACCCCGTTGCGTACGGCGTGCAGGCAGCCCTCCATCTTGGGGACCATTCCGCTGGAGAGCTCGGGCAGCAGCTTCTCCAGTTGGCTCGCGGTGAGCCGGCTGATGACCTCGTCGCTGTTCGGCCAGTCCTCGTAGAGGCCCTCGACGTCGGTCAGGACCATCAGGGTCTCGGCGCCCAGCGCCGCAGCGAGAGCCGCAGCCGCCGTATCAGCATTGACGTTGTAGACATGTCCGTCGTCCTCGGAGCGGGCGATGGAGGAGATGACCGGGATCCGGCCGTCCTCCAGGAGTGCTTCGATGGCGCCGGGGTCGATGGCGGTGATCTCGCCGACCCGGCCGATGTCGACCTGTTCGCCCTCGATGACCGGCTGGTGCTTGGTGGCCGTGATGGTGTGGGCGTCCTCGCCGGTCATGCCGACGGCGAACGGGCCGTGCTGGTTGAGCAGGCCGACGAGCTCGCGCTGGACCTGGCCGGCGAGCACCATCCGTACGACGTCCATGGCGTCCTCGGTGGTGACGCGCAGGCCGGCCTTGAACTCGCTCACGATGCCGTGCCGGTCGAGCGCGGCGCTGATCTGGGGCCCGCCGCCGTGGACGACGACCGGCTTGAGGCCGGCGTGGCGCAGGAAGACGACGTCCTGGGCGAAGGCGGCCTTGAGCTCCTCGTCGATCATGGCGTTGCCGCCGAACTTGATGACGACCGTCTTGCCGTTGTGGCGGGTCAGCCAGGGCAGCGCCTCGATGAGGATCTGCGCCTTGGGCAGGGCCTTGTGCCTGCGCGTCTGGTTCGTCGAGTCCGTGGAGTCTGTCGAGTCGCTCATGAGGAGTACGCGCTGTTCTCGTGGACGTAGTCGGCGGTGAGGTCGTTGGCCCAGATGACGGCGGACTCGGCGCCGGCGGCGAGGTCGGCGGTGACGGTGACCTCGCGGAAGCGCATGTCGACGAGGTCGCGGTCCTCGCCGACCGAGCCGTTCTTGCAGACCCACACGCCGTTGATGGCGACGTTCAGCCGGTCGGGTTCGAAGGCGGCGCCGGTCGTGCCGATGGCGGAGAGCACCCGGCCCCAGTTGGGGTCCTCGCCGTGGATGGCGCACTTGAGAAGGTTGTTGCGGGCGATGGAGCGGCCCACCTCGACTGCGTCGTCCTCGGTCGCGGCGTTGATCACCTCGATACGGATGTCCTTGCTGGCGCCCTCGGCGTCGCCGATGAGCTGGCGGGCGAGGTCCTGGCAGACGGCCGTCACCGCTTCGGCGAACTCCTCGTACGCCGGGGTGATGCCCGAGGCGCCGGAGGCGAGGAGGAGGACGGTGTCGTTGGTGGACATGCAGCCGTCGGAGTCGACGCGGTCGAAGGTGACCCGGGTGGCCTGCCGGAGCGCCGTGTCGAGGTCCTTGCTCTCGACGTCGGCGTCGGTGGTGACGACGACGAGCATGGTGGCGAGGCCGGGGGCGAGCATGCCCGCGCCCTTGGCCATGCCACCGACGGTCCAGCCGTCCTTCGTGACCACGGAGGTCTTGTGGACGGTGTCGGTGGTCTTGATGGCGATGGCGGCCTTCTCGCCGCCGTGCTCGGAGAGCTCGCCGACGGCCTTCTCGACGCCGGCCAGGACCTTGTCCATGGGCAGGAGGAGGCCGATGAGGCCGGTGGAGGCGACGGCGACCTCGCCGGCGCCGACCTCCAGGAGCTCCGCCACCTTCTCCGCGGTGGCATGGGTGTCCTGGAAGCCCTGCGGGCCCGTACAGGCGTTGGCGCCGCCGGAGTTGAGCACCACGGCCGCCAGCTCGCCGGTGGTCAGGACCTGCTGGGACCACAGGACGGGCGCGGCCTTGACACGGTTGGAGGTGAAGACGCCGGCGGCGGCGCGGCGGGGCCCGTTGTTGACCACGAGGGCCAGGTCCGGGTTGCCGTTCTCCTTGATTCCGGCGGCGATGCCCGCTGCCGTGAATCCCTTCGCTGCGGTGACGCTCATGGAGCGACTCCAATCGTGGAAAGTCCGGTGTTCTCGGGGAGCCCGAGGGCGATGTTCATGCTCTGCACCGCGCCGCCGGCGGTGCCCTTGGTGAGGTTGTCGATGGCGCTGATCGCGATGATCCGGTGCGCGGCCTCGTCGTACGCGACCTGGACCTGAACGGCGTTGGAACCCTGGACGGATGCCGTGGCCGGCCACTGCCCCTCGGGCAGCAGGTGCACGAACGGCTCGTCCGCGAACGCCTTCTCGTACGCGGCGCGCACGGCCTCGGCGGTCACCCCCGGCTTCGCCGAGGCGGAGCAGGTGGCGAGGATGCCGCGGGACATGGGGGCGAGGGTCGGCGTGAAGGACACGGTGACCCGCTCACCGGCCGGGCCGCTGAGGTTCTGGATCATCTCGGGCGTGTGCCGGTGGCCGCCGCCGACGCCGTACGGGGACATGGAGCCCATGACCTCGCTGCCGAGCAGGTGGGGCTTGAGGGCCTTGCCCGCGCCGGAGGTCCCGGTGGCGGCGACGATCACGGCCTCGGGCTCGGCGAGCCCGTTCTCGTACGCGGGGAAGAGCGCGAGGGAGACGGCCGTGGGGTAGCAGCCGGGCACGGCGATGCGCTTGGCCCCCTCCAGCGCGGCGCGGGCGCCGGGCAGCTCGGGAAGTCCGTAGGGCCAGGTCCCGGCGTGCGGCGACCCGTAGAACGTCTCCCAGTCGGCGGAGTCCTTCAGCCGGAAGTCGGCGCCCATGTCGACGACAAGGACGTCGGGCCCGAGCTGCTCGGCGACGGCGGCGGACTGGCCGTGCGGCAGCGCGAGGAAGACGACGTCGTGGCCGGTCAGCTCCTCGGCGGTGGTCGGCGCGAGGACGCGGTCGGCGAGGGGGAGCAGATGGGGCTGGAGCGCCCCGAGCCGCTGACCGGCGTTGGAGTGGCCGGTCAGCGTGCCGATCTCCACCTGGGGGTGGCCGAGGAGGAGACGCAGGAGCTCTCCCCCCGCGTATCCGCTCGCGCCTGCCACTGCTGCTCGTACCGTCATCGGAACCCTCCTCCTGGATGGCATGACTATACGCAGCGCCGCAGTTTTATGCAAAGCCTCCCTCGCTCATCGGGACTCCGCGCCTCAGGGCCCGCACAGGCGTACGGCGAGGGCGGCGACGTCGTCTTCAAGGCGTCCTCGGCTGTAGCGGAGGAGATCGCGGTGAAGAGCCGTGAGCAGTTCGCTGGGCGGTGTCGGGGGCTGTCGACGCATCCAAGCCGCCAGCGGGAAGAACTCGCCGTCGCGGGCGCGCGCCTCGGCGATCCCGTCGGTATAGAGAAGCAGCAGGTCGTCGGGGGCGAAGTCGAAGGTGTCGACGTTGTAGTGCTCGCCGATCAGCTCCGCGAGGCTGAGCAGGGGCGATGGCGTGGCCGACTCGAGGACGCGGAGTTTCCCGCGGTTCAGGAGCAGCGGCGGCGGGTGTCCGCAGTTGAGGATGTCGATGCGTCCGCCCTCATGCGGGATCTCGACGAGAAGGGCGGTGGCGAAGCGCTCCATCGGCCCCTCGGGGGGAAAGGCGGCGTTGTAGCGGGTGCTGCTGGCGTCCAGCCTGCGTGCCACGTCGACCATGTCGGTCTCGCCGTAGGCCGCCTCCCGGAAGGCGTTGACGATCGCCGCGGCCGCCCCCACCGCCGGCAGACCCTTGCCCCGCACGTCACCGATGAGCAGCCTGATCCCGTACGGGGTGTCGACCACCTCGTAGAAATCCCCGCCGATGCGGGCCTCCGCCGCGGCCGCGAGATACAGCGACTCGATCTCGATGCTGCCGAAGCGGCGTGGCATGGGGCTCAGCACCACCTGCTGCGCGGCGTCGGCGACGAGCCGCACCTGGAAGAGCGTGCGCTCCCGCTGGAGCCGGACGTGGCTGCCGTACGCGGCGGCCACGGTGACCGCGATGATCCCCGCGGCGGTCCACCACGTTCCCAGATCGGGAAAGACGAGGCTGAGGCCGATCATCAGAAAGAGGCAGACCGTTCCGAGCAGAACGGTGGGGAGCACCGGCCACATGGCGGCGGCGAGGGCCGGCGCCGCGGGCAGAAGGCGGCTGAAGGCCATGTCCGGCGGAGTGGAGTACGCCAGGCCGGCGATGACGACGGTCAGGACGACCGGCGACAGCCGCACAAACCTTCCCGGGCCGGGGCGGCTACGGAGCCGCGGCCGTCCAGACTCGATCACACTTCACAGACTATCCGTGCAATAAGGACATAGCGCCCTGAGGGACGACGCCCCCGAGCCGCCTCTTCTCTGTCAGGCTCAGGCATGCAGGGTGGGCCGGTAGACGAGCTCTTGGATGTTGCCGTCGAGCGTCCGGCTCTCCATCAGCTCCAGGTCGAAGTCGGCCGCACCCTGGAAAATCGGGTCCAAGCCGGTCCGACCGGTGATCACAGGGAAGAGCGTCACCTGGACGCGGTCGACCAGCCCGGCGGCCATCAGCGCCCGGTTCATCGACAGGCTCCCGTGCGAGCGCAGCGGCACCTCGGACTCCTCCTTGAGCCGGGCGACTACATCGACGGCATCGCCGCTGACGACCTTCGCGTCCGGCCAGTCGAGGGGTCCTTCCAGGGTGGTCGACACCACCGTGGCCGGCAGGCTCCGCATCCGGGTGACCCACGGGTCACGCACCTCGGACTCCTCGGTGCTCGAAGCGAGCATCCGCGCGAACGCGCGATACGTGTTGGCCCCGAAGACCATCCGCTGCTCCTCGCGATACAGGCCGAGGCGGTGGTCGAGGAGCTCGGGGCCCTGCTTGCCCCAGTAGCCGGACCAGTTGCCGCCGGCGGCGCCGAAGCCGTCGAGGCTGGAGAAGACGTCGAAGGTGTAGGTGGTGGTCATGGTGCTCTCCTCGAGTGCGGTGGACCGGGTGTGTGGATGGAGACCGGAGACCACGGCGAAACTCATCGCCGCCGGACTCCCACCGCACGTCTCCACCGACGTCCCATCCGTACCCCCCGTCCACCAGGCTGCCGTCACATCCCGTCCCCCGGGCCCGTCAGCGTGGTGAGGGAAGCGATGAGGAGTGGGGACCACCATGCAGGACCAGGAGTTTCTCGCCCGGCGGTTCGACGACCACCAGGACCGGCTGCGGGCGGTCGCCCACCGGATGCTCGGGTCGCACGGCGAGGCGGAGGAGGCGCTGCGTGCGGCGCGGGCGCGGCTCGACGGGATCGGGAGTTGGCTGGCGGTCGTGGTCGGGCAGGTGTGTGTGGAACGGCTCCGGACGCGGGCGGCTCGCGGGTACGGGCGGGTGGTCGGCGGAGGCGATCAGCCGGGCCGGGGCGAGAACCGAGGGCCGGAAGGAGCCCTCGGTGAAGGGGGCGCTGTCGACTCCGTGTGGGTCGCCCTCCTCGTCGTACTGGAGTCGCTGGCACCGGACGAGCGGCTCGCCCATGCCCTGCACGACCTGTTCGGGCTGCCCCTGCACGAGGTCGCCCGGCTCACCGGCCGTACGCCCCAGGAGGCGGGGCGCCTCGCCGGGCGGGCGCGGCGCCGGGTGCGGGGCTCCGGTGGAGGGGGTACGGAAGCCGAGCCGGGGCGCCGGCGCGCGGTCGTGGAGGTGTTCCTCGCCGCCGCCCGCGCACGGGACGCCCGCGCCCTCGCCGCCGTCCTGGACCCGGATGTCGTGGCGTACTCCGAGACCGGTCCGGTCCACGGTGCGCCCGCCGTCGCGGAGGGAGCCGCCGCGTTCGCCCGGCTCGCGGCGGTGGCGAAGCCGGCGCTGGTGAACGGGGCGACCGGTGTCGTCGCGTTCAGGGAAGGGCGCCCGGTCTCCGCGGTGGCGTTCACGATCAGGGGCGAGCGGATCACCGCCCTCGACATCACGACCGACCAGGAACGGCTACGCGCACTCGACCTGGTCTTTTCCGAGTCCTGACCGGTGCCCGGGGCCGTGTCGGGACCCGTGCCGAGGCGTGCCGGGGCCTGCCGGGAGGCATGCCGGGGCGAAAGTCCCGTGCGCCTCCCCCGGCCGTTCCGTTAGCCTCGACGGCATGTCGACGCCCCGAATCTCCTAGCTCAAGGACCCGCTTCCACGCTACCCGTGTGTCCTTCTGCTTTTTCGGAGCGTTACCCCATGATCACCCTTCGTGGTGCCGACGTGCGCGCCGGCGCCCGGCTGCTGCTGTCCGACATCTCCTTCCACATCGCCCCCGGCGACCGGATCGGCCTCGTCGGCCGCAACGGCGCCGGGAAGACCACCCTCCTCGACACCCTGGCCGGGCTGCGCCGCCCGGCCGCGGGCTCCCTCACCCACACCGGCCCGATCGGCCATCTTCCGCAGGACTCCCGCGCCGCCGATCCCACCGTCACCGTCACGGACCGGATCCTCTCCGCGCGCGGACTCGACCGGGCCGCGCACGCCCTGCAGGCGGCGGCGGTCGCCCTCGGCGAGGACGCCGACGCCCGGGCCATGGCCGCGTACAGCCGCGCGGAGGCCGAGTTCGAGGCCCGCGGCGGATACGCCGCCGAAGCCGAGGCCGCTCGGGTCGCCGCCGGCCTCGGGCTGCCCACCGAGGTGATGGGGCGGGCCGTCGGCACGCTCTCCGGCGGCCAGAAGCGGCGGGTCGAGCTGGCCAGGATCCTGTTCGCGGGACACGGCCGCGAGGGCACACTGCTGCTCGACGAGCCGACCAACCACCTCGACGCCGACTCGATCGGCTGGCTGCGGGGATTCCTCGCCGCGCACCAGGGCGGTCTGGTGCTGATCAGCCACGACGTCTCCCTGCTGGCCGACACGGTCAACCGGGTGTTCCACCTCGATCCGCAGCGCGCCACGATCGACATCCACAACACCGGGTGGGCCGCGTACCTCGCCCAGCGGGACGCCGACGAGCGCCGGCGGACGCGCGAGCGGGCCAACGCCGAACGCAAGGCGGCCGCGCTGCACGCCCAGGCGGAGCGGATGAAGTCCCGTGTGGCGACCGCGACGACGGCCAGGAGCATGGCCCGCCGCGCCGACCGGATGCTCTCCGGTCTGGAACCGGCGCGCCGGGCCGATCAGGTGGCTCGTATCCGGCTCCCCGAGCCCGCGCCGTGCGGCCGGATGCCGCTCGGCGCGGTCTCCCTGACCAAGGGGTACGGGTCCGGGCGCCCGGTCCTGGACGGTGTCGACCTCGCCGTGGACCGGGGCAGCCGGCTCGTGGTGCTCGGCCTCAACGGCGCCGGCAAGACCACGCTGCTGCGGCTGCTCGCCGGGCGCGAGCGGCCCGACTCCGGGCGCGTCGTGCGCGGTCCCGGCCTGCGCGTCGGGTACTTCGCCCAGGAGCACGAGACGCTGGACCCCGACCGTACGGTCCGGGAGAACCTCGCCGCCGCGGCTCCGCGGCTGACGGACGCGGAGGTACGGGGTGTTCTGGGGGCGTTCCTGTTCCAGGGCGACGACGCCGAGAAGAGGGCCGGGGTCCTGTCGGGCGGGGAGAAGACCCGGCTCGCGCTCGCCGGCCTCGTCCACTCGGGCGCGAACGTCCTGCTCCTGGACGAGCCGACGAACAACCTGGACCCGGCGTCGCGGGACGAGGTCCTGGCCGCCGTGGGGACCTATCCGGGCGCGATCGTGATGGTCACGCACGACGAGGGCGCGATCGACGCGCTGCGGCCGGAACGGGTGCTGCTGCTGCCGGACGCGGACGAGGACCTGTGGAGCGAGGAGTACCGGGATCTGGTGACCCTGGCGTAGGCCGGTACGGCGGGCCCGGTGCCGGCGCGGCCCGGCACCGGGGCCGGCGTCGCGGGGGTCCGGACGCCGGTCCCGTACCCCCGCCCTCCGGCGCATTCACCGCGCGGACGCCGTGAGTTGGCTACGCTCCAGGCCATGATCATCCATGCGCAGACCCCCGTCCGTGTCGCCCGCCCCTCGCGGGATCTCGTCGCCGCCGAGCGCTTCTACGTCGAAGGGCTCGGCCTCGACGTGCTGTGGAGGAGCACGGAGCGGGTCTCCGGCGAGCACGATCTGCTCATGGTCGGCCCGGCGGGCGGCACCTGGCACTTCGAGCTCACCCACGACCCGGAGAACCCGCTGGAGCCGACGCCGACCGTCGACGACCTGTTCGTGGTCTACCTGGGCGCTCCCGTCGAGGAGGCCCAGCTGACCCGCCTGCTCGCCGCGGGCGGGACGCGGGTGTCGGCGCACAACCCGTACTGGGAGGAGTTCGGGGTCACGATCGCCGACCCCGACGGCTATCGGCTCGTCCTCTGCTCCCGCACCTGGAAGAGCTAGGGGGTGTCGCCTACCGGCCCGTCCCGGCCGCCTGCTTGACCGCCCGCAGGACCACGAACTTCGGGTCGCTCGCGATCAGTTCGCAGGAGCCGAAGATGCGGCGCAGCGTGACGTGGTAGCCGAGGTGCCGGTTCCCGACGACCCACAGTTCGCCGCCCGGCCGCAGGGCGCGCCGCGCGTCGGTGAACATCCGGCGTGCGGTGCGGTCGGTGGTGGCCTGGTGGCTGTGGAACGGCGGGTTGTTGAGCACGAGGTCGACCGAGCCGGGGTCGAGGTCCGCCAGCCCGTCGCCCACCACGAACTCGGCCGTGCGGTCGGGGCCCGCGTGGGTGCGGAAGTTCTCCTCGGCCGAGGCGACGGCCTGGTACGACTCGTCGGCGAAGACCAGCTCGGCCTCGGGCTCGGTCAGCGCGACGGCCAGGCCGACGACTCCGTTTCCGCAGCCCAGGTCGGCGACCCGGGCGCGGCCGAGGCCCGTCGGCAGGTGCCGCAGGAAGAAGCGGGTGCCGATGTCGAGGCGGTCGGCGCAGAAGATCCCGGCCTGGTTGGTGACGGTTCGCCCGGCGACGGTCGCGGCGTCGGCGGGGAGTGCGTACCGGTAGGGCCAGGGGTTGGCCGCCCGCTCCAGTGCCGGATCCGGGGTGCAGAAGATGAGCCGGGCCTTCTTCGCGGCGAGCGAGGTACGGGTGGGGCCGAGGATCTTCTCGAAGAGCTGGAGCGTGGAGGTGTGGATCTCCTTGACCATGCCGGTCCCCACCACCACGGTCCCCTCGTGCACGGCGGGCGCGAGCCGGTGGAGCTGGTCCTCCAGGAGCGCGAGGCTCTTGGGGACGCGGACGAGCAGGACGTCGACGCGCTCGGGCGGCGGGTCCTGGGTGGTGAGCAGTGAGACCGCGTCCTGCGCGGCTGCCCCGGACCGCGCCAGGTTCTCCTCGGTGGCCCGGCGGCCGAGGTAGGAGTCGGAGATCTGTGTGAGGACGGCGGGGCGCCGGGCGGCGAGCACGGTGGTCAGCGCGCCCCAGCGGTCACCGACGACGGCGACCGCGCCGGACAGGTCGGTGTCCGTCTCGGCCAGGTGCCGCAGCAGGTACTCGTCGGACGCGTCCCAGGCTCGCAGGGAGTCGCGCGGGTCCTCGGGGAAGCGGGTGAGCGGGAACTCGCCCCATGACGTGGTCAAACGGTTCATCGTGGTCTCAGGCTAGCCGGTCTCCGACCCTCGCCTCCGCCGCGGACGCTAGCCGACGGCCGCCTGGAGGTGGAGGTGCCACAGGCCGGGACGGCCGGTGAGGGTGACCGTGGACAGGGGGCGGACGTCGACGTTCCAGAAGGTGGCGGGCGGCGCCTTGAGCGCGTACACCAGGGCGGCTCGTACGACGGCGGGTTCGGCGACGGCCACGATGGAGCCGTCGTCGGCCGGCCGGGTGTCGAGCCAACCCCCTATGCGCGAGATGAACGCGAGGAGGGTCTCGCCGCCGTGCGGGGCGGTCCGCGGGTCGGTCAGCCAGGCGTCGACGGCGGCCGGTTCGAGGGCGGCGACCTCGGCGAGGGTCAGTCCCCGCCACCGGCCCATGTCGCAGTCGCGCAGCGCGAGCTGCGCGAGGGGGGCGTAGCCGAGCGCCGTGCCGGTGGCGCGGCTGCGGGGCGTCGGGGAGCAGTAGCGCAGCTCGGCCGCGCCGAGCGGGACCAGTGTGTGCGCGGCGAGCTGCACCTCGTACCAGCCGGCCTCGTCGAGCGGCCGGTCGTCGTCGAACCGCTCCGCGAGCAGGGAGGAGCTGCGCGCCGCTGCGACGAGCGTGACCCGAAGACCCATGGCCGCGATCGTGAGGCCGCGGGCCTGACAGGTCAAGAGGCATATGCGCGGACTCTGAACGGGTCGTGGGAGGGTCGGCCGGTCAGTGGAGCCCGAGAGTCATCCACTTGTCCGTGTTGCGCAGGGACTCAAAACCGACCTTCTCGTACAGACCGTGCGCGTCGGCCGTGGCGAGAAGGATGCGGCGCAGCCCGTACGGCTCCAGGTGGTCCCGCACCGCGGTCACCAGCGCGGTGCCGAGTCCGGTACCGCGGGCCGGCCGGTCGACGTAGACGTCGCAGAGCCAGGCGAAGGTGGCGTGGTCGGTGATGACCCGTGCGTAGGCGGCGATCTCCCCCGTCTCCCGGTGGTAGGCGCCGAAGTTGAGGGAGCCGTCGACGGCCCGGTCCTGCTTCTCGCGGGGGCGGTCCATGGCCCAGTACGTGTCGGTGGAGAGCCAGTGGTGGACCCGGGCCCGGTCGATGCGGGCCGGGTCGGTGGAGATCTCGTACGCGCCGTACGTCTGGAGCGGTGTGGCGTTCGTGGTGCTCATGACGGGCAGGGTTCCAGGCCGCGCGGGGGTTGTCAGTTCATTTCCATGACCGTCTCGGAGGCCGGGCCCGTCCACGGCCGTCTCAGAGCGTGAGCTCGTCGACGGCCGACCGCAGCCGGCGCACCCCCTCGGCGATCTCGGCGGGCCCCGCCACGCCCGCGAAGCTCAGCCGGATGTGGCCGGCGGGGGGCTCGGCGCAGAAGTAGGGGCGGCCGGGGGCGACGGCGACGCCGGCCCGCAGGGCGCCCCCGACGAGGGCGGACTCGGGGATGGCGTCGGGGAGCCGGAGCCAGAGCTGGTAGCCGCCGGAGGGGATGTGGGGCAGGGCGAGTTCGGGGAGGTGGAGGGCGAGGGCTCCGGTCATGACGTCGCGGCGGTTCCTCAGCTCCTGGGAGACGGCGCGCAGATGGCGGCTCCAGGCGGGCGAGCCGACGAGTTCCAGGGCGGCCTCCTGGAGCGGGCGGGCGACGAAGAAGCTGTCGACGACCTGGATGGCGCGCAGCCGTTCGAGGACCGGCCCGCGGGCGGCGAGGGCGCCGACGCGCAGGCTCGGGGAGGTGGGCTTGGTCAGGGAACAGACGTGGACGACGACGCCGTCCGCGTCCTCGGCGGCGAGGGGGGCGGGAAGCGGGGCGGAGCCCTCGTGGACGAGCCGGCGGGCGAAGTCGTCCTCGACGACGAAGGCGCCGGCGGCGCGGGCGATCCGGACGACGTCCCGTCGGCGCCGGGTGTCCAGGACGGCGCCGGTCGGGTTCTGGAAGAGCGGCTGGCAGACGAAGACGCGGGCTCCGGTGGCCCGGAAGGCGGCTTCCAGCAGGTCGGGGCGGACGCCGTCGGCGTCGGCCGGGACGGGGACGGGGCGCAGGCCGGCCGCGCGGGCGATCGCGAGCATGCCGGGGTAGGTCGGCGATTCGACGAGGACGTGCGTGCCGGGCGGGGCGAGGGCCCGCAGGGCGGTGGTGATGGCGGACTGTCCGCCCGCGGTGATGAGGACGTCGGCGGCGGTGACGGTGCCGCCGATCTCCCGGGCGAACCACTCGCGCAGTTCGGGCAGGCCGTCGGTGGGGGGCCGTCCCCAGGCGCCGGGGCGGCGGCCCGCACGGGCCAGGGCGGCGGCCATGGCGCGCTCGGGCTGGAGCGAGGGGTGCAGATAGCCGCCGTTGAACTCGACGACACCCGCCGGCGGCGCCGACAGCGTCACGAGCACACCGGAGGCGTCGACGGCGCGTGGCACCAGCTCGGTCGCGGTGTCGGCGCTCAGCGCCACCTCCTGCCAGGAGGTGTCCCCCACGAAGGGCGTCCGCGTACGGGGCTCCGCGCGGAACGCCCCGGCTCCCGGCCGCGTGACGACGAGGCCCTCGGCCGCGAGCTGGGCGAGGGCCCTGGTGACCGTCACGGGAGAGACGCGATAGCGCTCGACGAGGGCACGACTCGACGGCAGCTTTCCTCCAGGGGAGTAGCGGTCGAGTTCCGCTTTCAGAGAGGTGGCCAGTTCCGCGACACTGCTACGCTCTTGCATGACAGCACAGAATAGCGCTACTCCCACTTCGACGATAGCGGTCGGCAGCCCCGCGACCGTCTCCCCCGAGGCCCGCGGAACGCTCCTTGCCGTGCTGGGCGTGGTCTCGTTCTCGCTCACCTTCCCCTCCACCGCCTGGGGGCTCGAGAGCTTCGGCCCCTGGTCGCTGGTGGCCGTGCGCTCGACGCTCGCCGCGCTCATCGCGGGCGCCTTCCTGCTCGCCCTGCGCGTGCCGCTGCCCGAGCGCCGCCACTGGGCGGGGCTCGCCGTCGTCGCCGGCGGCGTCGTGGTGGGCTTCCCGCTCCTGACGACCCTGGCGCTGCAGACGTCCACGACCTCGCACGCCGCCGTGGTCGTCGGTCTGCTGCCGCTCACCACGGCGACCCTCGCCGCGATCCGCACGGGCCGTCGCCCCTCGCGTACGTTCTGGATCGCCGCCGTCTCCGGCGCGGCGGTCGTCATCGCCTTCACGCTCCAGCAGAGCGGCGGCGCGCTCTCCACCGGCGACCTGTACCTCTTCGGCGCGCTCCTGGTCTGCGCGGCCGGCTACACCGAGGGCGGCAGGCTCGCCCGCCTCATGCCGGGCTGGCAGGTCATCGGCTGGGCGCTGATCCTCTGCCTGCCGCTGATGGTCGCCGGCTCGGCCGTCGCGCTCTCCTTCGAGCCCGTCACGCTCAACGCCCACGGCGTCATCGGCCTCGTCTGGGTCGCGGCCGGTTCCACCTTCTTCGGCCTGTACGTCTGGTATCGGGGCATGGCGGCGATCGGCATCCCCAAGGCGAGCCAGCTGCAGCTCGCCCAGCCGCTGCTGACCCTCGTCTGGTCGGTCTCGCTGCTCGGCGAGTCCCTGTCCCCCGCCGCGCCGCTCGCCGCCGTCGCGGTGCTGGTCTGCATCGCGGTGACCCAGCGCGCGAAGGGCTGAGCGCGCGCACGGGGGTGATGCGGGTCACAATGGCGGACGTAGACTCCGAAGTAGGACAAGCACGGCCGCGAGGAGGTCACCCCCGATGCAAGCGACAGTGGGCGACAAACTGCTGGTGCACGGCCGGACCGTCGGTCAGCACGACCGTACGGCCGAGGTCCTTCAGGTACTGGGCGAGAACGGCAGCCCCCCGTACCGCGTCAAGTTCGACGACGACGGTCACGAGGCCCTGATGTCGCCGGGCCCCGACACCGTCGTACGTCGTCACGAGCAGAGGTGAACCGGATCGCCTAGCGCGGTGGGCGGACCCAGGTCGGGTAGTGGTCGGCCACGACGGCGGCCATCGCCCCGATCCGGTCCGACGCGACTTCCCGTGCCGAGAAGTAGCAGTGCCCGCCCACCGTCGGATACCGGGCGGCGAGCGTCAGATGCCGGGAGAGCTCCTTCGGGTCCTGCCAGGCGGCCGGCTGGGCGGGGTCACCGCACTTGTAGAGCGCCTCGCCGATGTACAGGCCGACGTCCGTGCCCCGCACCGTCTCGTCCCACCAGGGCACGAGCTTGGCGTAGTCGGCGGCGGCGAAGCCGATGTTCCAGTACAACTGCGGGATCACGTAGTCGATCCAGCCCTCCCTGATCCATTTCCTGGTGTCGGCGTACAGGTCGTCGTAGGTCTGCGCCGACTGGGTGTCCGACCCTTCCGGGTCGGTGCCGGCGTTGCGCCAGACCCCGAAGGGGCTGATCCCGAACCGCGGCCGCCCGGCGGTCTCCTTGATCCGGGCGGCCGTCTCGGAGACCAGCAGGTCGATGTTGTTCCGCCGCCAGGACGCCCGGTCCCGGAAGCCCCCGCCGTACCGCGCGTACGCCTCGTCGTCGTCGAAGGCCTCGCCGTCGACCGGATAGGGGTAGAAGTAGTCGTCCCAGTGCACGCCGTCGATGTCGTAGCGGCGGACGGCGTCGAGCATCGCGTCCTGGACGAAGCGGCGGACCTCGGGCAGCCCGGGGTTGTAGTAGAGCTGCCCGCCGTACGGGACGATCCAGTCGGGGTGGCGCCGGGCCGGGTGATCGGCGGACAGCCGGCCCGGATCGGCGTGACGTGCCACGCGGTACGGGTTGAACCAGGCGTGCAGCTCCAGGCTCCGCGCATGGGCCTCCGCGACGGCCGTGCCCAGCGGGTCCCAGCCGGGATCCCGGCCCTGCACCCCGGTGAGGCACTCGGACCAGGGCTCGTGCGGAGACGGCCACAGGGCGTCGGCGCTCGGCCGCACCTGGAGGATCACCGTGTTCAGCCGCCGCTCGACGGCCTTGTCCAGATGGGCGAGGAGTTCGGTCCGCTGCTGGGCGGGGGTGAGGCCCGGGCGGGAGGGCCAGTCCCGGTTGGCGACCGTCGCCAGCCACATGCCGCGGAACTCGGGCTCCGCCCGCGCCCCCTTCCGTACCGGATCCGGCTCCGCCTCCGGCTGTCGCTCCTGTGGCGAAGCCGACGCCTGTGGCAAAGCCGACGTTTGCGTCGACGCCGACGCGCTCGCACTGCCCGCGGCGGCGGAAAACACCGTCAGCGCGGTGCCCGCCACGAACCCTCTTCTCCCGATCGATCCCATATGTCGCTCCTCAGGTGTTGGATACGTCACACGCATGAGCAGATGATGCCCAGCCCGGGCGATCGATCATCGGTTAATGAGCGGTAACGTCGTGGGGTCGAGGCGGACGCACCGGAATCACACGGGCCCGCCGCCAGAGAAGAGCGAAAGGCACGAGGTGACGGACTCCATGGCCGACATTGAGCGCGTCGGAGTGGTGGGCTGCGGCCAGATGGGCGCAGGCATCGCGGAGGTGTGTGCCCGCAGCGGCCTCGAGGTGAAGGTCGCCGAGACCACCGGCGAGGCGCTGGAGATCGGCCGCACGCGGCTCTACAACTCGCTGGCGAAGGCCGCCGAACGCGGCAAGATCAGCGACGAGGAGCGCGACGCGACGCTGGCGCGCCTCAGCTTCACCACCGACCTGGGCGAGTTCGCCGACCGTGACCTCGTCATCGAGGCCGTCGTGGAGAACGAGCAGGTCAAGACCGAGATCTTCCAGGTGCTCGACCAGGTGATCACCCGGCAGGACGCGATCCTCGCCTCCAACACCTCCTCGATCCCCCTCGTGAAGCTCGCCGTGGCGACCTCGCGCCCCGACCACGTCATCGGCATCCACTTCTTCAACCCGGCACCGGTGCAGAAGCTCGTCGAGCTGATCCCGGCCCTCACCACCTCCGAGGGCACGATCAGCCGCGCGCAGATCTTCGCCGAGAAGGTGCTGGGCAAGCACGCCATCCGCGCCCAGGACCGGTCCGGCTTCGTGGTCAACGCCCTGCTGGTCCCGTATCTGCTCTCCGCGATCCGTATGTTCGAGTCGGGCATCGCCAGCCGCGAGGACATCGACAACGGCATGGAGTTCGGCTGCGCCCATCCGATGGGCCCGCTGAAGCTCGCCGACCTGATCGGCCTGGACACGATCGCCTCGATCGCCGACTCGATGTACACCGAGTACAAGGAGCCGCTGTACGCCGCTCCCCCGCTGCTCCAGCGGATGGTGGACGCCGGCCGGCTCGGCCGCAAGACCGGCTCGGGCTTCTACCCGTACGCCTGAGCTTCCACCCGTACGCCTGAGAGCCACCTGACGTCCGAACGGCCCGTACACCCGCACAGGTACGGGCCGTTCGGCGTTCTCCCGGCGGCTCAGCCGAGCCGCAGGTGGTGCAGCAGCAGGAGGCCCGCCGCCATGTTGGCCGCCGGGATCTCGCCCCGGGCGATCATGTCGGGTACCAGCTTGAGCGGTACCCACTCACGCCGCGAGGACTCGAAGTCGTCCTCGGGCGGGCCGATGTACGTGGCCTCCTCCGCCCAGTAGAGGTGGTGCCGGGCGTCGGTGAGGCCGTTGGACGGCTCGACGGTGAGGAGATGTCGCAAGGGCCCCGGGCGCCAGCCCGTCTCCTCCTCCATCTCGCGGGCCGCGGCCGCCTCCGGCTCCTCTCCGTCCTCCACCACACCGGCGGCCAGCTCCCAGCCCCAGCTGTCGGTGATGAAGCGGTGCCGCCAGAGCATGAGGACTTCGTTGGCCTCGTTGACGGCGGTCGCGACGGCGACCGGGCGGAGCCGGATCAGATAGTGGTCGAGGTGGCGGCCGTCCGGGAGTTCGACGTCCGCGAGGTTCACCCGGAACCAGCGGTTCTCATACACGGGCTGTTCGCTTATTTTCGTCCACTGCACGTTTCTGCCACCTTCCGATTGGTCGGTGGCAATATGGCAGCAGTCCGGGGCTCACAGGGGAACGCGCAGTGCCCCGTCGATGAGTTCGGCCGCCTCATGCGCGTCCCCGCAGTCGCTCGCCAGCAGATGTTCCCGCACGAGCCGCAACCGGTCCCGCAGGCGCTGCGACTCCATGCCGCGCGCCCGCTCCGTCATCTCCACGGCCGTCCGCGCCGCCTCGTCGGCCTCCCCCTGCCGCAGCTCGATCTGGCACAGCATCGCCAGCCGGTGCACCCTGCCCCGGTCGTGCGCCGGCGTCTCCACGGCCGCCCGGGCGTGCTCCCGTGCCGCCGGAAGATCCCCCAGACTGAGCAACGCCTCGGCGACCTGCACATTGACGAGCCCGGGCTGCACATAGCCCGTCTCGGCCGGCTCGTGCCCGGGGCTGATCCGCTCCGCCTCCGCCTCGGCCCGTCGGATGCAGGTCAACGCGGCCCGTCCGTCACCGAGATGGGCGTACGCCTTCGCCTGCATCGCCGAGAGATCGGCGGCGAGCGCCGGGGTGATCTGCCGCCCGGCCGCCCGCAGCGCCGCCTCGGCGAACGCCACCGCCTGCCGGTACTGCCCCATGAACAGCGACTGGTTGACGAGCAGCGCGATCACATAGGCGCCGAGGCCGCGGTCCCCGCTCGCCTTGGCGAGGCGCAGCGCCTGATGGAAGTACCGCTGGGCGAGTCCGTGCGCGTCGGAGTCGTACGCGCAGATGCCGGCCACCGCCACCAGGCCGCCCGTGGCGCGGTGCAGCTGCCGGCCGAGATCGTCGTTGTACGCGCCCCGCAGCAGCGGCGCGGTCTCGGCGTTGAGGAAGCCCACGACCCGCGTGCGGGTCGCGATGCCGCCGGCCTTGCGGTACATCTGCTCGTAGTGCGCCCGGGCGGCGCGGAGCATCGTGATGTCGGCCATCGACACCCGGGTCCGGCCGTCGCGGGACACGTCGGCGTCCTCCGGCGGGTTCTCCCACTCCCAGACCGGCATCACGGCGGGGGTGCCGGTGACGGCCTGCGCGCCGAGGACGTGCGGCCGCTGCTGCTCGTCGGAGCGCCAGAGGGCGGTGGCCCGCTCGACGAACCCGGAGAGCGGCGACCCGTGCGCGCCGACGTCGCCGCCCGGTACGCCCAGGCCGATGTCGTCGAGGGTGACCGGCCGGTGCAGCCGGACGGCCAGCACCTCGCAGATCAGGTCGGGGACCTGCCCCCTCGGCCGCTGCCCCTTCAACCAGCGGGCGACGGCCGTGTGTTCGTACCGCAGGGTCAAACCCCGGGAGCGGCCCGCGCGGTTCACCTGGGCAGCCAGACCGGCGTGCGAGAAGCCCGCCTCGTCCAGCAGGGCGTCAAGCAGGGTGTTGGGCTGCTGCACGGGCCCCTCCGGGGGTTGCTGCTCCGTGGGCGCCACCAGCGTAGCGGCGGGTGGATTCGCACGGGGTGTGAATGAAGTGCCCGCATTCGCGGTCCGTGCACTCTGCCGCGGTCCCGTCCGGGCCGGTTGACTGAGCGCCTCGCCGCAAGGCGACCGGGCCGCCGGCTCCCCCTCGAACAGTACGGCGGCCCTCTCTCGCCGCCCGCCCTGCCGACCTGCCCGACACTCCGTGGCAGGGCGGGCGGCACACCCGTCCCACCGCTCACCCGTGAGGGGAGGGCGCGGGTCGGGGACGGCGCAGCCCGGGTTCGGCGGGCTGCGCCGGCACCCGCGTCCGGTCGTTGCGGACGACCAGCAGGGCGACGTCGTCGGCGAGTCGGCCGCGCGTGTGCCGCAGGAGGGCGGTGTGCACCCGGCGGACGAGCACGGCGGGTGAGAGGGGCGGCGCGGCATGGGCGGCCTCGGCCAGGACCGATTCGAGCGCGAAGAAGCGGCCGGCTCCGTCGCGGGCGTCCTCGGCCCCGTCGGTGTGCAGGAAGAGCACCTCGCCCGGCAGGAGCCGGGTGCAGTGGTACGGGGAGAGGTCGGCCGGCAGCGGGAAGGTGCCGAGCGGCGGCAGCGGGTCGCCGACGGGGACGGTCTCCACCCGGTGGCCGATCCGGTACGGGCCCGGGTGCCCGCAGTTGAGGGCGTACACCTCCCCGTCCTGGCGGATCTCCAGGAGCAGGACGGTGACGAACTCCTCGGCCGCGGGGTGCTCCGGTTCCCGTCCGTCGCAGAACGCCGGGTGCTCGTCGCGGGCGCGGTCCCGCAGGTGCCTGCCGAGGGCCCGGTCCAAGCGCCGCAGGACGCCGTCGAGTCCGGGTTCGTCGTGGGCCGCCTCGCGGAAGCTGCCGAGCACGGCGACCACGGCGCCGAGAGCCGCGAGACCGTGGCCGCGGACGTCCCCGATGACGATCCGTACGCCGTAGGGCGTGGCCACCGCCTCGTACAGGTCCCCGCCGACGGCCGCGCCCCGGGAGGCCGAGAGCTGGCCGGCGGCGACGGACAGGCCGTCGAGCCGAGGCGACGGCGGGCGCAGCAGCACGCGCTGGGTGGCGTCCGCGATGGCCCGCACCCGCTTCAGCTCGCGCGAGAGACCGTGGCGGATGCCGAGGATCAGCCCAGTGCCGACGGTGAAGAAGACCACGCTGGTCGCGATGCGCATGGGCAGGCCCGGTTGCTGGGCCAGGGGACAGCCGAGTTTCCAGGTCACGGCCACAGCCCCCCAGAGCGTGGGAAGGGCGAGTGGAGCCAGTCGGCGCAGCCGGGACTCGGGGGAGAGCAACGTCCTGGTACGGATCATGCACGGCCCTTCCTGAGGCCCTGCAGCGCCCGAAGGCCCTGCGGCACACAGGTCCGCCCCTGTGGCCGCGTCGATTCTCCCGACCGCACCCCGCACGGGGGAACGCCGACCGGGCATCTCACCCGAAGGAGTGAGCGCACGCGCCGCACCACCGCGCGCCGCCCGTCCGCCACGCGTCCGCCCCCCGTACAGGAGAGGCAGTCCCGTACGGGTGCGCAAGCCCGTCGGGCGAAGGACGGCAACGCCGAGGGGGCCGGCCCGGTGGTGTCCGGGCCGGCCCCCTCGTGGGGTTCCGCGATCAGGCGCCGCGCAGGACGGCGCCCGTGCGCTCGGCCGCGAGGGACACGGCCGCGTCACGCGCGGCGCTCGCCTCGTCGACCGTGAGGGTGCGGTCCGTGGCACGGAACTTCAGCGCGTACGCCAGGGACTTCCTGCCCTCGCCGAGCTGGTCGCCGGTGTACACGTCGAACAGCCGGATGGACTCCAGGAGTTCACCGGCGCCGTCGCGCAGCGCGGACTCGACCGTGGCGGCCGGGACCGACGCGTCGACGACCAGGGCGACGTCCTGCGTGGCCACCGGGAAGGAGGAGATGGACGGGGCCTTCAGGGGGCCCTCGTTCGCCTTCTCCACCAGGTCCAGGTCCAGCTCCATCGCGCAGGTGCGGTCCGGCAGTCCGAGCGCCTTCACGACGCGCGGGTGCAGCTCGCCGCCGTGGCCGACGAGGACCTTCTCGCCGTCCACCACGACATGGAACGCGGCGCAGCGGCCGGGGTGCCAGGGGGCGTGCTGGTCGGCGCTGATGATCAGCTCGACACCGGCCTCGGCGGCCACGGTGCGCGCCGCCTGGATCGCGTCGGCCCAGTCGGACGGGCGGCCCTTGCCCCACCAGCCGGCCTGCTCGCGGGCGCCGGCGAGGACGACGGCGACCCGGCGCGGCTGCGCGGGCAGCGCGGCGTTGACGCCGGCGATCTCCTCGTCGGTGGGACGGCGGTCGACGGGCAGTCGGACGGCGACACCCGGCTGCTCACCCGGCCGGAAGACCAGACCGGTCTCGAAGAGCGCCAGGTCGTGGCTGCCGCGCCCGTCGTTGCGGCGCAGCGCGGCGAGGAGGCCCGGCAGCAGCGTCGTACGGAGCGCGGGCTCCTCGTCGGAGAGCGGGTTGACCAGCGTGACCGTACGGCGCCGGGCGTCGTCCGCGTCCAGGCCGAGCTGGTCGAAGACCTGCGCGCCGATGAACGGGTAGCTCAGCGCCTCGACGTAGCCGGCGCCGGCCAGCGCGCGGCCGACCCGGCGGTGGGTGCGCTGGCGCTCGGTGAGGCCACGCCCGGCCGGCGGCTTGGGCAGCGTGGAGGGCAGGTTCTCGTACCCCTCCAGCCGGATGACCTCTTCGGCCAGGTCGTTCGGCACGTGGAGGTCGGGGCGCCACGACGGGACGGTGACGACGAGCTCGTCCTGGCCGTAGACGTCGCAGCCGATCTCCTGGAGCCGGCGGACGACGGTCTCGCGGCCGTAGTCGACGCCCGCGACCTTGTCCGGGTGGTTCGCCGGCATGGCGACCGTGCGGGGCGCGGACGGCGCGATGATCTCGGTGACACCGGCCTCGGCGGTACCGCCCGCGAGCAGCACCAGGAGGTCGACGGTGCGCTGTGCGGCGGCCGCCGCGGCCTGCGGGTCGACGCCGCGCTCGAAGCGCTTGGACGCCTCGGAGGACAGCTTGTGCCGACGGGCGGTGCGGGCGATCGAGATCGGGTCGAAGTGCGCGGCCTCGATGACGACCTCGGTGCTGCCGCCGTCGACGTCGGTGTGGTCGGCGATCTCGGTGTTGGCACCGCCCATGACGCCCGCGATGCCGATGGGGCCGCGGTCGTCGGTGATCACCAGGTCGGCGGCGTCCAGGACGCGAACGGTGCCGTCGAGGGTGGTGATCTTCTCACCGGCCGCGGCGCGGCGGACCCCGATGGGGCCCACGAGCCGCGAGCGGTCGTAGGCGTGCAGCGGCTGACCCAGCTCCAGCATCACGTAGTTCGTGACGTCGACGGCGAGCGAGATCGGGCGCATGCCGGCCTTCTGGAGGCGGCGCCGCAGCCAGATCGGCGAGCGGGCCTCGGGCTCCAGGCCGACGACCGTACGGGCGGTGAAGCGGTCGCAGCCGACGGGGTCGGCGATCTGGACCGGGTAGCCGTACGAGTTCGGCGCGGGCACGTCGAGGAGCGCCGGGTCGCGCAGCGGCAGGCCGTACGCGATGGCGGCCTCGCGGGCGACACCGCGCATCGAGAGGCAGTAGCCGCGGTCGGGCGTGACGGCGATGTCGAGGACCTCGTCGTACAGCTCGAGCAGCTTGGTGGCGTCGAGGCCGATCTCGTGCTCGGGCGGCAGCACGATGATGCCGTGCGTGCCGTCGTCGCCCATGCCCAGCTCGTCGCCGGAACAGATCATGCCGCGGGAGACCCGGCCGTACGTCTTGCGCTCGGCGATCCGGAAGTCGCCGGGGAGCACGGCGCCGGGCAGCGCCACGACGACCTTGTCGCCCTCGGCGAAGTTCCGGGCGCCGCAGATGATCTCCTGCGGCTCGCCCGTGCCGTTGGCCTGGCCGACGTCGACGGTGCAGAAGCGGATGGGCTTCTTGAACTCCGTCAGCTCCTCGATGGTGAGGACCTTGCCGACCACCAGCGGGCCGGTCAGCCCGGCACCGAGCTGCTCGACGGTCTCGACCTCGAGTCCTGCCGAAATGAGCTTGGCCTGGACGTCACGTCCGGTCTCCGTCGCCGGCAGGTCGACGTACTCCCGCAGCCAAGAAAGCGGGACCCGCATCAGATCTCCATCCCGAACGGCCGGGTGAAACGGACGTCACCCTCGACCATGTCTCGCATGTCATCGACGTTGTGGCGGAACATCAGCATCCGCTCGATGCCGAAGCCGAAGGCGAATCCGCTGTACTTCTCCGGGTCGACACCGCAGGCGACGAGCACCTTCGGGTTGACCATGCCGCAGCCGCCGAGCTCGATCCAGCCCTCGCTGCCGCAGGTGCGGCAGGGCCGGTCCGGGTTGCCGACGGACTCGCCGCGGCAGACGTAGCAGAGCATGTCCATCTCGGCGGACGGCTCGGTGAACGGGAAGAAGTTCGGGCGGAGCCGGGTCTTCATGTCGGCCCCGAAGAGCGCCTGGACCATGTGGTCGAGGGTGCCCTTGAGGTCGGCCATGGTCAGGCCCTCGTCGACGGCGAGCAGCTCGATCTGGTGGAAGACCGGGGTGTGCGTGGCGTCGAGCTCGTCGGTGCGGTACACGCGGCCGGGGCACACGACGTAGACCGGGGGCTCCCGGTCGATGAGCGTCCGGGCCTGCACCGGGGAGGTGTGCGTCCGCAGCACGACACCGGACTCGTCACCGGTGGTGCCTTCCGGCCCCTGGACGAAGAAGGTGTCCTGCATCTGGCGGGCCGGGTGGTCCGGGACGAAGTTCAGGGCGTCGAAGTTGAACCACTCCGCCTCGACCTCAGGACCCTCGGCGACCTCGTAGCCCATGGAGACGAAGACGTCGGCGACCCGCTCCATGAGCGTGGTCAGCGGGTGGCGCGCGCCGGCCGGAACACGGTCGTACGGCAGGGTGACGTCCACCGCCTCCTCGACCAGGACGCGGGCGTCGCGCTCGGCCTCCAGCTCCGTCTGCCGGGCGGCGAGCGCCTTGGAGACGGCGCCGCGAGCCTGGCCCACGAGCTTGCCGGCCGCGGCCTTGGCCTGCGGCGGCAGCGCGCCGATCTCCCGGTTGGCCAGCGCGAGCGGCGAGGTGCCGCCGGTGTGCGCGACCTTCGCGTGCGCGAGCGCGTCGAGGTCACCCGCGGCGGCGAAGGCGGCGAGCGCCTCGTCCCGCATGCGCTCGATCTCTTCCGGTTTCAAGGCCTCGACCTCGACCGGGTCGTACGACTTATTGGGTGCGGACATCTCTTCCCGTGCTTCCGTTCGGCTGGCTGGGCGGCCCCGCTCGACGACAAGGGCGCAAACGTGCCAAAGGTCGAGTCTAACGGGGCGCGAGGACGCGAATGAGCCCGTGGGCAGGCCGGGCGGCTGGTGATCTCGTCAGGCGAGATAGGCCGGGGCGCCGACGGGCAGGATAAATCGGAACTCGGCGCCACCGCGGGGGCCCCGGCCGACGGTGATGGTGCCGCCGTGGGCCTCGACGATGCCCTTGACGATGTAGAGGCCGAGTCCGGTGCCGCCGCGCTTGCTTCCCCGCCAGAAGCGGGTGAAGACGCGCCCCATCGACTCCTCGGGGATGCCGGGGCCTTCGTCGCTCACGGTGACCGCCGTTCCCTTCTCTCCGTCGGTGGTGGCGCAGGTGGGTGCCACCTCGATGGTGACGGTTCCCTCGCCGTGACGCACCGCATTTTCCAGCAGGTTGCCGAGGATCTGGTCGACCTTGTCCGGGTCGGCCCACAGATCGGGCAGCTCGGGCCGGACCCGGACGAAGAAGCGGTCCGGGGACTGGCCGCCGGCGGTGTGGGCCTGGATGTGGCGGCCGACGGCGGCGGCGATGTCGACGGGCTGGCGGCGCACCTCGAGCCGACCGGAGTCGATCCGGGAGATGTCGAGCAGCTCGGCGATGAGCCGCGTGATGCGGTTGGCGTCGGCGTCGACGGTCTCCAGCATCAGCCGCTTCTGGTCGTCGGTGAACCGTTCCCACTTGGCGAGCAGGGTCGCCGTGAAGCCCTTGACGGAGGTCAGGGGGGAGCGCAGCTCGTGGGCGACGGTGGCGATGAGTTCGGCGTGGCTGCGTTCGGTACGGCGCCGGGCCTCGGTGCCGCGCAGGGAGACGACGACGCGGCGGACGGGGCCGGTGGGGTGCTCGCGGACGTAACGGGCGGAGACGAGGACCTCGCGGCCCCCGGGCAGGAGCAGATTGCGTTCGGGCTGGCCGCGACGGGTGGCGAGGCCGCCGTAGGGGTCGGTGAGGGTCCACCAGCGCCGGCCCTTGAGGTCCTCCAGTGGCAGGGCCTGCTCCAGCGGGAGGCCGAGGGCCTGGTCGGCGGGTACGGAGGTGATACGGCCTGCGGCGGCGTTGAAGCACACGACCCGGCCGGTGGCGTCCGCGACGACGAGCCCGTCGGGCAGCTCGTCGGGATCGATCCCGGGGCTGTCCGGCGCCGGGGAGTCGGCCTCCCCCGGCTCTCCCCGCTCGCCCGGCTCCTTCGGAGCAGGCGGTTCGGCACTCCGTGCGTGTGCGGGACTGTCCGTGCCGACCGTCATCCCCGTTCCCCACCCCTCCGTGTAGCGCAGTGGGCCCCCGAGCCCGTCACCCTACTAGGTGGAGGTGACGGAGTGGACCCCCTCAGCGGGAGGTTCGGGGGCGCTGGGCACGCGCGGAGGCGTACAGGCACACGGCGGCGGCCGTCGCGAGGTTGAGGCTCTCGGCCTTGCCGTGGATCGGTACGCGTACCACCGCGTCGGCGAGGGCGCGGGTCTCCTCGGGGAGCCCCCATGCCTCGTTGCCGAAGACCCAGGCGGTCGGCCCGCCCATGGTGCCGGCGTCCAGTTCGTCGTCGAGGTCGTCTTCTCCGGCCCCGTCGGCCGCCAGGATCCGTACGCCCGCGGCCTTGAGGCCGGCGACGGCCTGCTCGACCGGGACGCCGACGACCACCGGGAGGTGGAAGAGCGAACCGACCGAGGCGCGGACGGACTTGGGGTTGTACAGGTCGACGGAGGCGTCGGTGAGGACGACGGCGTCGGCACCGGCCGCGTCGGCGCAGCGCAGGACGGTGCCGGCGTTCCCGGGGTCGCGGACGTGGGCCAGGACGGCGACCAGCCTGGGCTCGGCGGCGAGGACCTCCTCGAACGGCGAGTCGAGGAAGCGGCAGACGCCGACGAGGCCCTGCGGGGTGACGGTCTGGGAGACCTCGGCGAGGACGGCGTCGGAGGCGTGGTGGACCCGGGCCCCGGCCGCCCGGGCGGCCTCGACGATCCCGGCGTACCGCTCGGCGGCCTCGACGGTGGTGAAGAGCTCGACGAGGGTGGGCTCACCGGTTCCGCCGCGGTGCTGGACGGCCTCGCGCACGGCCTGCGGGCCCTCGGCGATGAAGAGGCGGTCCTTGCCCCGGAAGTTGCGCTTGGCGAGCCGCTTGGCGGCGACGACACGCGGGGAACGCGGGGAGATCAGCTCGGGGGTACCCATGGGGTCGGCGGCTCTCTTTTCGTACGTACGAGAGTGTGCGAGGCGGTGCGGGGCGGTGCCGGAAAGGGCGGAACGCGCGGGACCCGCAGGCCCGAGGGCCTGCGGGTCCGGTGCGAAGATCTGCGGCCTGGAGATCAGGCAGCGGCCTTCGGCGCGTTGACGTCGGCCGGGAGGGCCTTCTGCGCGACCTCGACGAGCGCGGCGAACGCGTTCGAGTCGTTGACGGCCAGCTCAGCGAGGATCTTGCGGTCCACCTCGATGTTGGCGGCCTTCAGACCCTGGATGAGGCGGTTGTACGTCATGCCGTTCTGGCGGGCAGCGGCGTTGATGCGCTGGATCCACAGCTGACGGAAGTCGCCCTTGCGCTTCTTGCGGTCGTTGTAGTTGTAGACCAGGGAGTGGGTGACCTGCTCCTTGGCCTTGCGGTACAGGCGCGAACGCTGACCGCGGTAGCCGGAGGCCGCCTCGAGGATCGCCCGGCGCTTCTTGTGGGCGTTGACTGCCCGCTTGACGCGTGCCACTTCTTAACTCCTTGTAGCGGGGCCGTGGTGGTACTCACACGACCCGGAAATCGGATGGGTCCCGGACTTGGCCGGATGCCCTCGTCTCCGAGGGCGGGAGATCAAGCTCAGATGCCCAGCATCTTCTTGATCTTGGCCGCGTCGCCCGGGGCCATCTCGGCGTTGCCGGTGAGGCGACGCGTCAGCTTGGACGACTTGTGCTCGAGCAGGTGGCGCTTGCCGGCGCGCTCGCGCAGCACCTTGCCGGAGCCGGTGATCTTGAAGCGCTTCTTGGCACCGGAGTGCGTCTTGTTCTTCGGCATCGCGCCGTTATCTCCTCGTCAGTGGCGCTCCCGCCCGGTGCGGACACCGGGCATCCGGGAGCGTCAGATCTTCGTTTGGTGGTCCGGGCGGGCCCGGGGCTGCCTGGGTGGCAGCCCCTCGGATCACGCCTCGGGGTTCTCGGCCTCGGCGGGAGCCTCGGCCGAAGCGTCCTCGGCCGGAGCCTCGGCGGTCTCGTCGGTCTCGTCGGACGAGACACCCTGACGCTCCGCCTTGCGCGCGGCCTGGGCCTCACGCGCCTCGGCCATGGCCTCGGTCTTCTTCTTGTGCGGGCCGAGAACCATGATCATGTTCCGGCCGTCCTGCTTCGGGTTGGACTCGATGAAGCCAAGCTCCTCGACGTCCGACGCCAGCCGCTGCAGCAGCCGGAATCCAAGCTCGGGGCGGGACTGCTCACGACCACGGAACATGATCGTGATCTTGACCTTGTCACCCTGCTTGAGGAACCGGACGACGTGACCCTTCTTGGTGTCATAGTCGTGCGGGTCGATCTTCGGCCGGAGCTTCATCTCCTTGATGACCGTGTGCGCCTGGTTCTTGCGCGCCTCACGGGCCTTCATGGCCGACTCGTACTTGAACTTTCCGTAGTCCATGAGCTTGCACACGGGCGGACGGGCGGTCGCCGCCACCTCGACCAGGTCGAGGTCGTACTCCTGTGCGAGCTCCAGGGCCTTGGCAAGCGGAACAATCCCGACCTGCTCGCCGCTGGGTCCGACAAGTCGCACCTCGGGAACGCGAATCCTGTCGTTGATGCGGGGCTCGGCGCTGATGGATCCTCCTAGGTAGCACCACGCGACCGCCTGGCGGACGGACGCGTATGTCTGTGACATTGAGACCAACCGCGCCGGCACATCAAAAACGCCCCGGACGGGACACAGGCGGGGCTCCACGGAAATACCGGAGCACCGCCGCGGTCAACCGCGGGGCGCACATCGGGCGGCTCCATCGTCCGTACGGAACGATGGGCGCCACCTGACCGGTGACCCGCCGCCCGCGAGGGCGGCAAGGTGGGAGATCGGAGCCTCCACTTGCGGGCCGGGCACACACGTGTCCGGCCGGTCGTTACACAAGGTTAGCACCGCCCGCGCCGGTTCGCTAACGGAGGCCAGCACCGCTCCCCCGTCCGTCGCCGCTTATCGTGTGGGGCATGAGCGAAACGCCCCACACCGAGTCCACCGAGTCCACGGACTCCGCCGACTTCGACGCCATGACCCGCGACATCGCGGAGGTCCCGGCCGTCGAGGTGATCGTGACGGTCGCCGTCAACCTGATGAGCGCCGCCGCGGTGAAGCTCGGGCTCACCGAGGAGGGCGACGAGCACAAGGACCTCGACGAGGCGCGCAAGCTGATCCACGCGCTGGCGGGCCTGCTGGACGCCGGCGCGACGGAGATCAGCTCCTTCCACGCGGCCCCGCTGCGAGACGGCCTGAAGTCCCTGCAGCTCGCCTTCCGCGAGGCCTCCTTCGTCCCGGACGAGCCGGGCCAGGGCCCCGGCGAGAAGTACACGGGGCCGGTGTACGGCTAGGACCGGTTGCGGGGGTACGGGGGCGCCCCCGTACCCGCTTATCGCTTGACGTAGAAGGGCTCGCCCGGAGGGGTGGCCGTGGCCGGCAGGAGTGCCAGGTCGAGGCCGCGCACCAGGCGGGCCCTCAGTGTTTCGTCGGCCGCCAGGGAGCGGGCCACCCGCTGGGCGGCCTCCGCCGGCGCCGCGTCGTCGGCCAGGACGAGCGCGAGGGTGCCGTCCGCGCTGCCGGGGCCGAGGTGGGCGCGCAGGACCGCCGGCTCGGCCGCGACCGCGTTCCGTACCGCTTCCCGTACCGCCGGGTCGTCCAGCGGGTCCGCGCTGGTGCGGCCCTCCGCGAGGGCCAGCAGGGCCGGGCCGCTCAGCTGGTACGGGACGGGGCCCGCGAGATCGAGGACGACGGTGTCGGCCTTCTCGTGCGCGGCGGCCTGGAGCGCCTGGTGCAGGGGGACGGCGACGGGCCGGGCCGCCGGGTCCCAGAGCGCGAGCGAGGCGATCGAGGTGAACGCGGGCAGCGCCCGCCGGTCGCCCGCGGTCAGCGTGGGCACGGCCATGTCGCTGGTCTTCTCGCGGCGCAGACCCGTCTCGGCGTCCTCCTCGACCTCGCCGAGGACGGCGACGACGGGGACGAGCAGACGCGCGTCCCGCAGCGCCTCCAGGACCGGGCCGTGGGCGGTTCTGTCCTCCGCCCAGGCCGCGAGGGCCGCGGCGAGCCGCGGGTCGGCGGTGCCGTCGTCGTCGGAGAAACCGGGGTCAGGGATGTTCTTGAGCGCCACGCCCCGAGCCTAACCGCCGCTTCGGGGCTGTTCTCCCGGCGGGTGGCCTGCTCGACAGGAGGTCACCGGCGCGGTCCCGTGGTGCGGCCACCGCGCCAGAGGACCACCGCCACGGCGAGCAGCACCGCGCCGAGGCCGCCGACGGTGGGGGCCAGCAGGCCGATCGGTTCGCTGTCGTCGGGGTCGGCCTGCGGTCCGGGGCCGAAGTACCGGCCGGTGTAGCCGGAGGAGGCGCTCTTGGGGTCGGCGCCCTTGAGCCGGTGGCCGGCCTCGATCGCGGCGGCCGGATCGACGGTGCCGTACCCCTTGGCGTCGCTGCGGCCATTCTTGGGCCGGTTGCGGGCGGTGTCGATCAGGAGCTGCTTGACCTGGGCGGGGGTCAGGTCCGGGTGGGCGGCGCGGACCAGGGCGACGGCCCCGGACACGAAGGCGGCGGCGGCGCTGGTGCCCCAGCCCTCGTAGTAGCGGCGGTCGGGGTCGGCGATGACGATGTCGACGCCGGGGGCGCTGACGGTGGCGTACCAGCGGCTGGTGGAGAAGGAGGCGCGCGTGCCGTAGCGGTCGACGGCGGTGACGGCGACGACGCCGGGATAGGCGGCGGGGTACGAGATGTGGTCGCCCTTCTCGCCGCCGTTGCCGGCCGAGGCGACGACGGAGACGCCCTTGGCGAGGGCGTACTGGACGGCGGCGTCCTCGCCCGCGTCCGGGTGGGCGGACTTGGAGTCGTCGCCGAGGGAGAGGTTGATGACGTCGGCGCCGTGGTCGGTGGCCCAGCGGATGCCCTCGGCGAGTGCGGTGCCCCGGGTCTTGCGGGCCTTGTCCCGGGCCTTGTCGGTGCCTTCGAGGATGACCCGGACGGGCAGGATCTTGACCTTGGGCGCCACGCCGAGGACGCCGTCCTGGCGGCCGGGGCCGTGGCCGTGCCCGGCGATGATGCCGGCCATGGCGGTGCCGTGCCGGGCCCAGGCACGCTCGCCCTGTTCGGCGCCGAAGCCGACGAGGTCCTTGCCGGTGAGGACGGAGCCCGCGAGGTCGGGATGGTCGGCGTCGACCCCGGTGTCGAGGACGGCGACGGTGATGCCCTCGCCCTTGGTGGTGCGCCAGGCCTGCGTGGTGTGCAGGGCTTCGAGGCCCCATTGGCGGGCGCGGATGGTGTCGGCGTACGCCGGGGTGGTGAGGGCGGGGAGGACGGCGAACGAGGCGGCGAGGAGGACCGCGAGGGTACGGGGACGGGAACGACGGGGACGGGTCACTGGTCGCCGTCCTTCGTGGCCGCGGTGACGGCGGTGCGCAGTCCACGTTCGATGCGGTCGGCGACGCCCTTGGCCTCGTGGCCGAGACCGGCCTGGGCGGGGGCGCTGGTCTGTCCGGCGGACATGGCGCGTTCGGCGGGCTCGGGGCGGTCGACGGGGCGGCCGTCGGCGAAGCCGGCGACGGAGGTGACGACCACGGGGAGGTCGGTGAGGGGGCGCGTGAACCAGCTGGCGCGCTGCGCGGCGCCGAAGCGGGCGGCGACGGTGCCGGGGGCGGCCAGCGCCGGGGGCACGTCGGTGGCGATCCGGGCGGCGCCCTCGCCGGCCAGGGTGCGGGTGGCTTCGGGGTCGGCCTGGGTGAAGACGAGGCCGACGGTGACGACGCTGCTGGCGGTGGCGTCGGTGTACGTGGCCCGCAGGACGCGGTCGCAGCCGACGGTCCGCACCGCGGTGAGCAGGCTCTTCTGCAGGACGGCGGCCGTGCAGGGGGCGTCGGCGGCGACGACGACCCGGGTCCAGGTGCGGTCGGCCGCGCCGGGGCCGCTGCCGGGGCCGGCGAGGGTACGGGGGAAGAGGGTGTCGACGGGGACGTCGTGCCAGAGGGTCCTGGCCTCTTCGTACCCCGGGGGCAGGGCCGGTTCTCCGGCGTCCGTGGCGGCGATTACGGCTCCGGCGACGGCCCCGCCGATGAGACCGATCCCCAGGACGAGACAGGCTCCGGCCGCGACGAGGCGCCCGGTGCGGCGCTCGCGGACGGGCCGCAGGCGGGTGGTGGTCTCGGCGGGGGTCTCGGGCGGGACGGTGGAGGGCCGGTACGCGCCGTAGCCCGCCGAGGGACGTATCGGCGGGAGGGGCCCCGGTGCCGCGGGGCGCGGGGGCTCGGTGGCACGGATGGGTCGCAGGCGGGTGGTCGTCTCGACGGCGGGCACGTCGGAGCCGTGCGGGGGCCGGGCGTTCGCGGTGCGGGGCGCGGGCGCGGCGGGGGCCGGGGCGGCGCCCGGCATGCGGGGCGCCTGTGCCGGACGCGGCGGGGCACCGTGCGAAGGCTGGGCGTGGGGGGCTCGGCCCGGCTGGGGCGCGGGCGGACCGGCGGGTGTCCTGGGCGGCGTCACGCTCGGGTGCGGAGCGGTCGTCCCACCGTACGGAGCGGCGTTCGGCTGGGGGTTGTTCCGGCCCGGTGCGGCCGGGGCCGGGCGGTCCGGGCCGCCCTCCGGCGAGGCACCCGACGGCGCGGGGGCGCTCGCGGCGCGGGGGCCGCTGGGGGCGGCGTCGTTCCTCGGCGTCGGGGGCGGGAGCAGGGCGTCGGTGATGCGGGACGTGGGGTGGTGCGCGTCGGTGCTCATCCCCGTCCCCCTGGTCGTCCCGACCGGTTGTTCCGTCGTGCCGCCGGTCCCGGCAATGCCCGCCACTCTACGGGCTGTTCCCCGCAGCACGGGAACTCAGGGGCTACCCACCCGTAAACCCGTCTGGCAAGCTCGGGCCATGACTCCCCGCGCCGCCGACCGGGCCCGGTACGACCGGGCCACCGCCCATCTCGACGCGCCCGTGGCCATCGTCGATCTGGAGGCGTTCGACGCCAACGCCGACGATCTCGTGCGCCGCGCGGGCGGCAAGCCGATCCGGGTGGCGAGCAAGTCCGTCCGGTGCCGTGCGCTCCTGGAGCGGGTGCTGGCGCGCGAGGGCTTCGCGGGGATCATGTCGTTCACGCTCGACGAGTCGCTGTGGCTGGCCCGGGCCGGGTTCGAGGACGTCCTGCTCGCCTACCCGTCCGCCGACCGCACCGCGTTCGGCGAGCTGGCGAACGACCCCAAGCTCGCCGCCGCCGTGACCGTGATGGTCGACGACCCGGCGCAGCTGGACCTGATCGACGGGGCCCGCGCGGGCGGCGCCGAGGAGATCCGGGTCTGTCTGGAGCTGGACACCTCGCTGCGGCTGCTCGGCGGCCGGGTACGGATCGGGGCCCTGCGTTCGCCGCTGCGCGAGCCCGCCCAGTTGGCGGAGCTGGCCCGTTCGGTGGCCCGTCGGCCGGGCTTCCGGCTCGTCGGGATCATGGCGTACGAGGGGCATGTCGCCGGTGTGGGGGACGCGCTGGCCGGACGCCCGCTGCGGTCCCGGGCGATCCGGCTGATGCAGTCGGCCGCGCGCAAGGAGCTGGAGTCCCGGCGCGCGGCCGTGGTCCGTGCCGTGCGGGCGGTGGCGCCGGACCTGGAGTTCGTCAACGGCGGCGGCACGGGCAGCGTGCAGCACACTGCGGCCGAGGAGGCGGTGACCGAGATCGCCGCCGGTTCGGGGCTCTACGTGCCGCGTCTCTTCGACAACTACACGTCCTTCACCGGCCGTCCCGCCGCCCTCTTCGCCCAACCCGTCGTACGTCGTCCCGGGGTCGGCGTGGTGACGGTGCTCGGCGGCGGCTACCCGGCGTCCGGTGCGGCGGGCGCGGACCGGCTGCCCGTCCCGTACCTCCCGGAGGGGCTGCGCTACGACCCGCAGGAGGGTCCCGGCGAGGTGCAGACGCCGCTGCTCGGGTCGCCCGCCGACGATCTGCTCATCGGGGACAAGGTGTGGTTCCGGCACGCGAAGGCGGGGGAGCTGTGCGAGCGGTTCGACAGCCTTCGGCTGGTCGAGGGCGACCGGGTCACGGCGACCGTCCCGACGTACCGGGGCGAGGGACGCACCTTCCTGTGACCGCCGGTCAGGACCCCGGGGTGAGCGAGCTGCCCACTCCCCCGCCCGTCGCGCTGCCGATGGGGAGGATGCCCTTCGTGATCGCGTCCATCGCGGCGAGCGGCGGGCCGTCGGGGCCCGCGTCGAAGGCGAAGCGCACGACGACCGGCGACTCGCTGCCCGTGGGGGACGGGAAGGCGAGCGACTGGACGTAGCCGCCAGGGCCCTTGCCGGTGGTGACCTGCCATCGGACCAGATAGCCGGTGCGGCCGGCGACGACGGTGGGGCGGGCGGCGATCTCCTTGTGGGAGAGGATGCCGCCGTACAGCTGGTTCCCGAGGACGTCGTCCTCGAAGAAGGCGTCGGCGGCCAGGGCGATGTCCTCCTTGGCGAGGGCCTCGGGGGAGGTGGCGTCCGTACCCGATGCCGTACGGGACTCCACGGTGCCGTGCCGGCACTCCTGGTTGGTGGCGCCGGGGCAGGGGTACTCGCCGACGGTCGTGACCGTGGGTGCGCTGCCCGCGCGGAACCTCGGCTCCTCCCAGCCCTGGATGATCGGGAGCGTGATGCCGTTGAGCTGGTCGACGACCTTCGTGGGGTCCTCGGCGGGCGGGCTGCCGGAGGTGGACGACGACGGCGTCGAGCCGCTCGTGGTCACCGCGGTCGGACCGGCCGTGACCGAGCCGCCATCCTCCTCGTCATCGTCGCCGAGGACGACGGCACCGGCGACGATCGCCACGACGACGGCCACCGCGCCCGCACCGAGCGCGACGGCCCGGCCCCGCCCGCCGGGGGCGGGAGGAGCGGTGAAGACCGTCGTGGGCGCCGTCGCCGGCCGGGTGTGCGCGGTCCAGGTCGTGCCGTCCCACCAGCGTTCGACGGTGGGTGTGGCCGGGTCCGGGTACCAGCCGGCCGGGGTCGTCATGCTCATCCCGCCAGCCTAGAGGGCGGGTTCAGGAGCCGGACACGGAGTCCCACTGGTCGGGCACGACGCTGCCGTCGGACCGCCGGACGGGCTCCGCCGTGCCGTCGGCGGCGGTGTACCCCGTCGTGGCGCAGGGGTACGGGCTCACCCTGCGCTTCTTCGGCTCGATGAACATGGGGTTCACGAGCCAGCGGCCGTCGCTGTTGTCGTACGCCCTGCACATCACCTCGTTCTTGTTGCGGTTGAGGACCAGGCGCAGACCGGTCGCGTCACGCAGGAAGGAGATGTCGGTGTCGGAGTCGCCGGCCGCGAACACCTGGCGCCGCGAGGCCGGTTGGACGTGCTCGGCGGCGGGTCCGCGCACGCCGAAGATCTCCTGGTTGATCCAGCAGCGCTTGCCGTCGATGTACGTGATCATCTCGTCCGCGCCGTCGGGCACGCTCCCGCAGCCCTTCAGCCGGGCGGTGAGGCGGCCGTGCTCGGTGGTGTTGCGGATGCCGAGGGCGTGGGAGGGCTTGACGCCGACGCCCGCGGCCCAGACGTCGACGACCGGTTCGGGCGAGGCGGAGACGATCCAGACGTCGAAGCCGGCCTTCTGGAGCGTACGGACGAGGTCGCGCTGCTGGTCGTAGTAGCGGACCCAGCCGGTGACCTTCCGGGTGCCGACCGGCTGCTCGGCGCCGACGGGGGCGGCGAGGTTCTCGGTGCGCGCCGCCTCGGCGAAGGAGGCGATCTGGCGGGTGGTCCAGCCGCGCAGGAGCTGGGCGAGCCAGGCGTACTGCGGTTCCATACGGCGGTGGTCGAAGCCCGTGAACGCCTCGCCGCCGGTGGTCGTGGCGCCCTCCGCGTACACGGACAGGATCTCGTCGGCGCAGCGGGTGTCGGTGGCCGTGGGCAGGGTGCGGACGCCGGTGGGGCAGGCGGCGCGCAGGGCGGTGGCCGCGTCCGGGGTCAGGTGGCGGCTGGTGGTCGTCCAGTCGTCGTTCTCGGGCGGGCGTATGCGGTTGTTGCGCAGGAGCCAGAACAGGGTGGCGTCGCCGACGTCGTTCTTGATGACGGTGTTGTCCCAGTCGAAGACGGCGACGGGACGGTCGGTGCTCTTGTCTCCGCAGTGGGTGTCGACGAGCTGCTGGAGTCGGGCGCGGTTGTCGCCGTACCAGCCTTCGGAGACGTTGAGGGTGGGGCATTTCTCGGGTTTCGCCTGGGCGGGTGTGGCGGTGACCAGTCCGGAGAGGGCGAGGGCGGCCGTGGCGGTGGTGGCCACGATCCGGCGGAGTCGGGCGTTCATGGGCGCACTCCTGTCTGGGGATGTCGGGATGCACGGACGACGTCTGGATGCACGGCAGCCGGGCGCCTTGCGACGCCCGGCTGCCGGGTGGGGGTGGGGCGGGGTCCTAGAGCGGGGTCACGTACGCCCCGGAGATACCGCCGTCGACGAGGAAGTCGGTGGCGTTGATGAAGGAGGAGTCGTCGCTGGCGAGGAACGCGACGGCGGCGGCGATCTCGTCCGCCTCGGCGAAGCGCCCGACGGGGATGTGCACGAGCCGGCGAGCGGCGCGCTCGGGGTCCTTGGCGAACAGCTCCTGGAGGAGCGGGGTGTTCACGGGTCCCGGGCAGAGGGCGTTGACGCGGATGCCCTCGCGGGCGAACTGGACGCCCAGTTCGCGGGACATGGCCAGCACGCCGCCCTTGGAGGCGGTGTACGAGATCTGGCTGGTGGCCGCGCCCATGATGGCCACGAAGGAGGCGGTGTTGATGATGGAGCCGCGGCCCTGTCGCCGCATGTAGGGCAGGGCGGCCTTGCAGCACAGGTAGACGGAGGTGAGGTTGACGTCCTGGACGCGCTTCCAGGCCTCCAGGCCGGTGGTGAGGATGGAGTCGTCGTCGGGCGGGGAGATGCCCGCGTTGTTGAAGGCGATGTCGACGGAGCCGTAGGTGTCGAAGGCGACCTTGAAGAGGTTCTCGACCTCCTCGGGGTCGGTGACGTCGACCCGGACGAAGGTCCCGCCGACCTCCTCGGCGGCGGCCTTGCCGGCGGTCTCGTCGATGTCGCCGCAGACGACGTTCGCGCCTTCGGAGGCGAGGCGGCGGGCGGTGGCCAGGCCGATGCCGCTGCCGGCCCCGGTGATGACGGCGGTACGGCCGACCAGACGGCGGCAGACGATCTCTTCGGTCATGTTTTCTCAGACCTCCGTGCTGATGAAGACGTTCTTGGTTTCGGTGAAGGCGGTCAGGGCGTCGGGGCCGAGTTCCCGGCCGAGGCCGGACTGCTGGTAGCCGCCGAACGGGGTCCAGTAGCGGACGCTGGAGTGGGAGTTGACGGACAGGTTGCCGGCCCGGACGGCGCGCGAGACGCGCAGGGCGCGGCCCACGTCGCGGGTCCAGATCGAGCCGGACAGGCCGTAGTCGGTGGCGTTGGCGAGGCGGACGGCGTCGGCCTCGTCCTCGAAGGGCAGGACGACGGCGACCGGCCCGAAGACCTCCTCGACCGCGCAGGGCGCGTCCTCGGCGAGGCCGGTGAGGACGGTCGGCGGGAACCAGAAGCCGGGGCCCTCGGGGGCCTTGCCCCGGATGCCGGGGAGGGAGTCGGGGACGTACGCCTGTACGCGCTCCAGCTGGGCCTTCGAGATCAGCGGACCCATCTGGGTCGTCTCGTCGGCCGGGTCGCCGACGACGATCTCCTCGATGGCGGGGGTGAGCAGCTCCAGGAAGCGGTCGTACACGGAGCGCTGGACGAGGATGCGGGTGCGGGCGCAGCAGTCCTGGCCGCTGTTGTCGAGGAAGGACATCGGTGCGGCGGCCGCGGCGGCCGCCACGTCCGCGTCGGCGAAGACGATGTTGGGGCTCTTGCCGCCGAGTTCGAGCGTCACCCGCTTCACCTGGTCGGCGCACTTCGCCATGATGCTCTTGCCGACCCGCGTCGAGCCGGTGAAGACGATCTTGGCGATGCCGGGGTGCTCGACGAGCGCGTTGCCCGCGACGGCGCCCTCGCCCGGGAGGACCTGGAAGAGGCCCTCGGGGAGTCCGGCCTCCAGGGCGAGTTCGGCGAGGCGGAGCGCGGTGAGGGGGGTGGTCTCGGCGGGCTTGAGGAGGACGGCGTTGCCGGCGGCGAGGGCCGGGGCGGTGGCCCAGGCGGCGATCGGCATGGGGAAGTTCCACGGCGCGATCACGCCGACGACCCCGAGCGGTTCGAGGATCGTGACGTCGAGGCCACCGGCGACGGGGATCTGGCGGCCGTTGAGCCGCTCCACTCCGCCGGCCGCGTAGTCGAGCAGGTCACGGACGTTGCCCGCCTCCCAGCGGGCGTTGCCGAGGGTGTGGCCGGCCTCGCGCACCTCCAGGAGGGCGAGCTCCTCGATGTGGGTGTCGACGACGGCGGCGAAGCGGCGCAGCAGCCGGGCCCGGTCGGCGGGGGCGAGGGCGGCCCATCCGCGCTGGGCCGCGGTCGCGCGTACGACGGCGGCGTCGACGTCGGCCGGGGTGGCGGCGGGGACCGTGGCGACGACCTCTTCGGTCGCCGGGTTGAGTACCTGGAGTTCCTGGAGTGGCTGAAGTTCCTGGAGCAACTCTTTCCTCACATGCGTTCGAAGGAGCGGCGCAGCTCCCAGTCGGTCACCGCGGCGTCGTACGCGTCGAGTTCGACGCGGGCCATGTTGCGGTAGTGGGCGACGACCTCGTCCCCGAAGGCGGCCTTGGCGATCGGGCTGGTCTCCCAGAGCTCGGCGGCCTCGCGCAGGGTGGTGGGGACGTGGGCGTACTCGCCGGTGTAGGCGTTTCCGTCGCAGGCCGGGGGCAGTTCGAGCCTCTGCTCGATGCCGTACAGGCCTGCGGCGACGAGGCCCGCGACGGCGAGGTGGGGGTTGACGTCTCCGCCGGGCAGGCGGTTCTCGAAGCGCATCGAGCGGCCGTGGCCGACCACGCGCAGGGAGCAGGTGCGGTTGTCGACGCCCCAGGCGACGGCGGTGGGGGCGAAGGAGCCGGGCTGGAAGCGCTTGTAGGAGTTGATGTTCGGGGCGTACAGGAGCGAGAACTCGCGCAGGGCGGCGAGCTGGCCGGCCAGGAAGTGGCGCATGACGTCCGACATGCCGCCGGGTCCGTCGCCGGCCATGACGTTGGTGCCCGGGTCGTCGAGGGACTGGAGCGAGAGGTGGATGTGGCAGGAGTTGCCCTCGCGCTCGTTGTACTTCGCCATGAAGGTGAGCGAGACGCCTTCCTGGGCGGCGATCTCCTTGGCGCCCGTCTTGTAGACGGCGTGCTGGTCGCAGGTGACGAGGGCTTCGTCGTACTTGAAGGCGATCTCGTGCTGGCCGGGGTTGCACTCGCCCTTGGCGGACTCGACGATCAGCCCGGCGCCGGCCATCTCGTTCCGGATCCGGCGCAGGAGGGGCTCAACGCGGCCGGTGCCGAGGACGGAGTAGTCGACGTTGTACTGGTTCACCGGGGTCAGGCCCCGGTAGTTCGCGTCCCAGGCCTGCTCGTAGGTGTCCTTGAAGACGATGAACTCCAGCTCCGTGCCGACGTGGGCCGTGTAGCCGTGTTCGGCGAGCCGTTCCAGTTGGCGGCGGAGGATCTGGCGGGGTGCGGCGACGACGGGTGAGCCGTCGCTCCAGGCGAGGTCGGCGATGAGCATCGCCGTACCCTCGTTCCAGGGGACGCGGCGCAGGGTGGAGAGGTCGGGGTGCATGGCGAAGTCGCCGTAGCCGCGGTCCCAGGAGGACATCTCGTAACCGTCGACCGTGTTCATCTCGGCGTCGACGGCCAGGAGATAGTTGCAGCCCTCGGTGCCGTGGTCGAGGACGTCGTCGAGGAAGAACGGTGCGGCGAACCGCTTGCCCTGGAGCCGTCCCTGCATGTCGGGGAAGGCCAGGACGACTGTGTCGATCTCACCGCTCGCGACGAGGGCACGGAGCTCCTCGACGGAGAGCGGGGCTTGGCGGTCTGCCACGGGATTACTCCTCCTTCGGCCAGCCGGGAGCCATAAGGTATTCCTGAAGACCATTGCTTGGGAAGGGGAAACGGCAACGTGGCCAGTACGAGTGAACCGGCGGACCGGCTGACGCCCGTGCTGCGGCCGGTCCGGGCGGGGAACGGCTTCGAGGAAGCGCTGGAGCAGATCCTGCAGGTGGTGCGGCTCGGGCTCGTCCCGGGCGGGGAGCGGCTGCCCGCGGAGCGGGAGCTGGCCGACCGGATGGGGATCAGCCGGGTCACCCTGCGAGAGGTCCTGAAGGTCCTCCAGGAGCAGGGGCTCGTGGAGAGCCGGCGCGGCCGGTACGGCGGAACGTTCGTGCTGCACCGCCCCCAGACGGCCGACGAGGACGAGCTGCGCCGCCGGATCGCCACTATCGACGTCGAGGACACCCTGCGCTTCCGGGAGGTCCTGGAGGTCGGCGCGGCGGGGCTCTGCGCGGCGCACGGCCTGACGAAGGAGGGCGCGGAGCGGCTGCGCGCGGCGCTCACGGCCACGCACGACGCCCCGCTGGCCGACTACCGGCGCCAGGACACGCTGCTCCACCTCACCCTGGCCGAGCTGTCCGGGTCGCCGTCACTGACGGCGCAGTACGCGGCCGTACGGGCGACGGTCAACGACCTCCTGGACTGCATCCCGCTGCTCGTACGGAACCTGGAGCACTCCCAGCACCAGCACACGGCCCTGGTGGAAGCCGTCCTCGACGGCGACGCGGACGCGGCCCGCGAAGTGATGCGCGAACACTGCGGCGGTACGGCGGCGCTGCTGCGGGGCTTCCTGACGTGAGGGGCCGCACCAACCGAGCTCCAGGAAAGGCCGGGCCCGTAACCCGAAAGTGACGCACGGGGGTTGCGTTCCAGCCGACCCGGCGCAAAGGTATGGGGCCAATCCATTGGGCCCGTTGCGGGGAGCTGACGCTGTCATGACGCTCGAAGACACCACCGGGGACACCACCGGGGACAAGACCGCGCCCGACGACTACCTCGAACGCCGCGCGCTGCGCCGCGGCAGCGCCGGCTGGCTGCTGCTCACCGGACTCGGCGTCGCCTACGTCGTCTCCGGCGACTTCTCGGGCTGGAACATCGGCCTGTCCAAGGGCGGCTTCGGCGGGCTCGCCGTCGCCACCGTCCTGATGGGCGCGATGTACGCCTGTCTCGTCTTCGCGCTCGCCGAGCTCTCCGCCATCCTGCCCACCGCGGGCGGCGGCTACGGCTTCGCGCGCCGCGCGCTCGGCACCTGGGGCGGCTTCCTCACCGGCACCGCGATCCTGATCGAGTACATCCTCGCGCCCGCCGCGATCTCCATCTTCATCGGCGACTACGTCGAGTCGCTCGGCCTCTTCGGCCTGGAGTCGGGCTGGCCGGTCTATCTCGCCTGCTTCGTGATCTTCATCGGGATCCATCTGTACGGCGTGGGCGAGGCGCTGCGCTTCAGCCTGATCGTGACGGCGATCGCGGTCGCCGCGCTCGTGATCTTCGCGCTCGGCGCGCTCAGCGACTTCCACGTCGACGGCCTGAACGACATCCCGGTCGACGGCGGGGCCTTCGGCTCCAATTCCTGGCTGCCGTACGGTCTCCTCGGCATCTGGGCGGCGTTCCCCTTCGGCATGTGGTTCTTCCTCGGGGTCGAGGGCGTGCCGCTCGCGGCGGAGGAGGCCAAGGACCCGGTCCGCTCGATGCCGAAGGCGCTCGCGATCTCGATGGGCATCCTGGTACTGCTCGCCCTGATGACGTTCTTCGCCTCGACCGGGGCGCGTGGCTCGGCGGCCATCCAGGAGGCGGGCAACCCGCTGGTCGTGGCGCTGCAGGGCGACGGGGCGCCGACCACGCTGAGCCGCTTCGTGAACTACGCGGGGCTCGCCGGCCTGGTCGCCTCGTTCTTCTCGCTCATCTACGCCGGTTCGCGTCAGCTCTTCGCCCTGTCCCGGGCCGGCTACCTGCCCCGGTTCCTCTCCCTGACCAGCCGCCGCAAGTCCCCGTACCTGGGGCTGCTGATCCCGGGCGCGATCGGTTTCGCGCTCGCCGCCGGGACGGGGAACGGCGCGCGGATGCTGAACATCGCGGTGTTCGGCGCGACCATCTCGTACGCCCTGATGGCGCTCTCCCACATCGTGCTGCGCCGCCGCGAGCCGGAGCTGCACCGCCCGTACCGGACGCCGGGTGGCGTGGCGACCTCGTCCGTGGCGTTCGTGCTCGCGCTGTCGGCGCTGGTGGCGACCTTCCTGGTCGACAAGGACGCGGCGTTCATCGCGCTGGGGGTCTATGTGATCGCCCTCGCCTACTTCGCGTTCTACAGTCGGCATCATCTGGTGGCCAAGGCGCCGGAGGAGGAGTTCGCGGCGCTGGCGGCGGCCGAGGCCGAACTCGAACGCGACTGACCACCACTCTCTTCACTCTCTTCAGGAGGAGTTCTCCGTGTCCAAGCCGCTCATCGGCGTGACGACCTATCTGGACCGGGCCCGGTGGGGGGTGTGGGACATGCCCGCGGCCCTGCTGCCCGCGCAGTATCCGCGCCTGGTCCAGGCGAGCGGGGGGCTCGCGGCGATGCTCCCGCCGGACGAGCCGTCCGCCGCGGCCGCGGTGGTGGCCCGGCTGGACGGTCTGGTGGTCGCGGGAGGCGCGGATGTCGAGCCGGTACGGTACGGGGCCGCGCCCGATCCCCGTACCGGCCCGCCCGCCAGGGCCAGGGACGCGTGGGAGCTGGCCCTGATCGAGGCGGCGCTGGCCACCGGCACCCCGGTGCTCGGCATCTGCCGGGGCATGCAGCTGCTCAACGTGGCGCTCGGCGGCACGCTGATCCAGCACCTGGACGGCCATGTGGAGGAGATCGGCGTGATCGGCCGCCACGCGGTGAAGCCGGTCCCGGGCACCCGGTACGCCTCCCTGGTCCCCGAGCTGACCTCGGTGCCGACCTACCACCACCAGGCCGTGGACCGCCTGGGCGCGGGCCTGACCGCCTCGGCGTACGCGGAGGACGGCACGGTCGAGGCGGTCGAACTGGCGAAGCCGGCCTGGGCGCTGGGCGTCCAGTGGCACCCGGAGATGGGCGAGGACGTGAGGGTGATGCGGGGGCTGGTCGCAGCGGCGAGGACCTAGGGCGCGGGGGGGGCGCGCCCGGGGGGTGCTGAGGGGCGCGAGGGACTGCGCGCGCAACCACAACGCACCCGCGGACTCCCGACGGCGCCGACCCCGCCGGACCTCAGGGGCGCGGGGAACTGCGCGAACAGCCACAACGCATCCGCAGGCACCCCGCCACCGCCCCACCCTCACCCCGTCGGCCTCGCCCTCGTCAGGGAAAGCAGGTCCCGTGCCGGGCCCGTGGGCCGGTGGCCCGTGGGCCAGACCGCGCGGAGGTCGCGGCGGAGCAGGACGCCTTCGACCGGGATCTCGACCAGGCGGCGCGAGGCCAGCTCCTCCGCGATGGCGAGCTCGCTCAGGACGGCAGGGCCCGCGCCGCTGACCGCCGCGGCCTTCACGGCCGTGGTGGAGGCGAGTTCCAGGAGCGGCTGGGCGAGGCCGCCGTGGGCGGAGAGCGCGGAGTCGAGGACCTGGCGCGTGCCCGAGCCGCGTTCGCGCAGGATCAGCGGGGTCGCCGCCAGCTCGCCCGGGTCCAGCGGCCGGCGGCGCCGGGCCCACGGATGGGACGGCGCGGCGACCACGACGAGCCGGTCACGGGCGACGACCGCCCCGTCCAGGCCCTCGGGCACGGCGAGCCCCTCCACGAACCCCACGTCCGCCTCGTCGGCGAGGAGCCGCTCCGCCACCGCCGCCGAGTTCCCGGCCATCAGCGACACGGCCGTGCCGGGCCGCCCCGCGCGCAGCGCGATCAGCCAGCCCGGCAGCAGGTATTCGGCGATCGTCATCGACGCGGCCACCCGCAGCCGCGAGTCCCGCCGCCCCCGCAGCGCCTGCGCCCCGACGTCGAACGCCTCCGCCGCCTCCACGATCCGCCGCGCCCAGTCCGTCACGAGCGCCCCCGCGTCCGTGAGGCGCGAGCCGCGCGGCGAGCGGTCCACCAGCGCGACCCCGAGCTGGCGCTCCATCGACCGGATCCGGCTGCTCGCCGCGGGCTGTGTGATGCCCACCTCGCGGGCGGCCCGCCCCAGGCTTCCGTGCCGGGCGACGGCCAGGAGGAGTTCGAGCGCACCGAGATCAGGAACCCGGTGGGACAGGGGGGACGTCGCACTGCTCTCACTGCTCATAAAGTCAGCTTATGACGTCATAGCGCCAAGATCCCTGGTCCGGCCCACGCATCCGCACGACGGTGGAACCATGGCAACCCTCGCTCCTTCCCGTCCGGCCCCCCTCGCCACCACCCCCGGCGTCCGGGCGGCCGCGGTCCGTCACCTCGGCCCCCACTGGTACGCCTCCGTGATGGGCACCGCCATCGTCGCCAACGCGGGAGCCACCCTCCCCGTGCACGTCCCCGGTCTGCGCACCGCCTGCGCGGCCGTGTGGGCGCTCTCCCTGGTGATGCTCCTGACCCTGCTCACGGCCCGCTCCCTGCACTGGATCCACCACCGGGACCGGGCGCGCCAGCATCTGCTGGACCCGGCCGTGGCCCCGTTCTACGGCTGTCTCTCGATGGCGCTGCTCGCGGTCGGCGGCGGCGCCCTGATCGTCGGCCGGGACTGGATCGGGCTTCCGGCCGCCGTGGCGATCGACACCGTCCTGTTCACCGCCGGAACGGTCGTCGGCCTGGCCGCCGCGGTCGCGATCCCGTACCTCATGGTGGTGCACCACACGATCGAGAGCGCCTCCCCGGTCTGGCTCCTCCCGGTCGTCGCCCCGATGGTCTCCGCCGCCCTCGGCCCGCTGCTGCTGCCCCATCTGCCGGCCGGGCAGGCGCAGCAGACGCTGCTGATCGCCTGCTACGCGATGTTCGGCATCAGCCTGCTCGCCACCCTCGTGATGCTGCCGCTGGTCTTCGGCCGGCTCGTCACCGGCGGACCGCTGCCGCTCGCACTCACGCCCACGCTCTTCCTGGTGCTCGGCCCGCTGGGCCAGTCGACCACCGCGGCGAACCATTTCGCCGACGCGGCCCCCGGCGTGCTCCCCGCTCCGTACGCGCACGGCTTCGCCGCCTTCGCGGTCCTCTACGGCGTGCCGGTGACGGGCTTCGCCCTGCTGTGGCTGGCGCTCGCCGGGGCGATGGTGCTGCGGGCGCGGCGGCGCGGCATGGGCTTCGCCATGACCTGGTGGGCCTTCACCTTCCCCGTCGGGACCTGTGTGACCGGCGCGGAGGGGCTCGCCCGGCACACGGGTCTGGCCGCCTTCGGCTGGCTGGCGGTCGCGCTGTACGTGTTCCTCCTCGCGGCCTGGCTGGTGGCCGGGTTCCACACCCTGCGCGGGCTCTTCAGCGGCGCGCTGCTCGCAGCGCCCGGGCGAGCACCCGGGGCGCCTCGGCCAGCGACGGCCCGTACCAGGTGAGGTGACGCCCGCTGACGAGTGCGGCGGCGGTCCCGGGGAACGCCTCGGGGCCGTCCCCGGGCGTGAAGCGGTACGGCTCGTCGGGCAGGACGACCAGGTCGGCACCGGCCGCCCGCAGCTCGTCGAGCGGGACGCGCGGGTAGCGCTCGGAGTGACCGCCGTACAGCTGCCGTACGCCGAGGCGGGCCAGCAGGTCGCCCGCGAAGGTGTCCCGGCCGAGGACCATCCAGGGCCGGCGCCAGATCGGCACGACGGCGGTCAGCGGCGGGCTCGGCGTCTCCACGGCGGCCCACGCCCGCTCCGCCTCGTCCAGCCAGCGGGGCCGGTCGGGGACGCCGCAGGCCCGGAGCGTCCGGTCCAGCTCCTGGAACGCCTGGTCGAGCGTGCGTACCTCGGTGACCAGGATCTCGATCCCGGCGGCGCGCAGGGCGGCCAGGTCGGGGGCGCGGTTCTCCTCCTCGTTGGCGATCACGAGGTCGGGTCCGAGGGCGATGACGGCGGCGACGTCGGGGTTCTTCGTACCGCCGATCCGGGCGACGTCGAGGTCGGCCGGATGCTGCACCAGTCAGTGGCACCGACGAGCAGACCCGGCGCGCTGACGGCGACCGCCTCGGTGAGCGAGGGCACGAGCGAGACGACGCGGGCCTTGCGCTCCTTGCCCACCGCTCTCATGCGTCGTCGGCCTCGATGTGCTCGGCGACGGCCACGACGAGCAGCCGGGTCCCGGACTCCGTGGCGCGCCACCGGTGCCGTACCCCTCCGGAGAGGTACAGCGTGTCCCCGCGTTCGAGCCGGTACGCCCGGCCCTCGGCCTCGACCTCGGCGGCGCCGTCGGCGACGAACAGCAACTCGTCGTTGCGGTGCTGGAATTCACGGCCTGCGTCCCGCTCGCCGGTGAACTCCAGCGCGTGCAGCTGGTGCCGGCCGCGGACCAGGGGGCGTACCCCGGTGGGCATGTCGTGCAGCTGCTCCTCTGCCCGTACGACGTCGACGGTACGGGCGGACTCCGCCGCGGCCAGCAGTTCGGCGGCCGTGGTCTCCAGGGCTCCGGCGACGAGCTGCAGGGAACGCGTGCTGGGGCGGGCCCGCTCGTTCTCGATCTGGCTGAGGAAGGGCACGGACAGGCCGCAGCGCGAGGCGACGACGGCCAGGGTCAGCTTGAGCGCTCTGCGGCGCCTCTTGACAGCCGCGCCCACGCGCAGTGATTCCTTCTCGTCCATGTCGGCTCCCTCCCTCGCGTCTCGTCCCTGTGTACTGGTCGGTTACCTGAACCTTACGCAGCTTTCGGGCCGGGTTTCGCGTCGTGGCGAAAAGGGGTGGCCGCCGAACACGCTCGGCGACCACCCCTTTTCGGACAGGAGTCGGTAAATACCTGTGCGGCGCTTCCCCGCCCTACTGCGGAGCCAGCTTCTCGGCGAGGCCGGGGTTCTTCTCCAGCCAGCCGCGGACCGCCTCCTGCTCCTTGCCCTTGCCGGTCGCCTGGATGGCCGCTTCGAGATCCGTGAGCTGCTTCTCGGTCAGCTCGAAGTTCTTCAGCCAGGCGCCGACCTCGGGGTTGTCGGCGGTGAAGCCCTTACGGGCGAGGGTGTGGACGCCGTCGCCCTTGCCCCAGGTCCCCTTGGGGTCCTTGAGCTTCTTCAGGTCGTAGCTGGAGTAGGCCCAGTGCGGCGACCAGAGGGTGACGACGACCGGCTCCTTCTTGTCGTAGGCGCGCTTCAGCTCGGCGAGCATGCCGGGCGTGGAGCCGTCGACGACCTTGTACTCACCGGCCAGGCCGTAGTCGTTCAGGACCTTGTCCTTGAGGATGCCCATCATTCCGGCGCTCGGCTCGATGCCGATGATCCGGCCCTTGAACTGGCCGCTCTTGCCCTTGAGGTCCTCGAGCGAGTCGATGCCCTTCATGTAGGAGGGCACGGACAGCTCCAGGGAGGTGGGGCCGTACCAGGAGCCGAGGTCCTCCAGCTTGTTCTGGTACTTCTCCCAGTACTGGGCGTGGGTGACGGGGAGCCAGGAGTCGGTCTGGAAGTCGATCTGGCCGCCCGCGAGTCCGGTGTAGAGCGCGCCGGCCTCCAGCTGCTTGGCGTCGACCTCGTAGCCGCGCCGCTCCAGCAGTTCCTTCCAGAGGAAGGTGGAGGCGATGCCCTCGTCCCAGGGGATGTAGCCGAGGCTGATCTTCTTGCCGTGGCCGATGTCCTTGCCACCGGCGGCCGTCGACGCCTTGCCGCCGCCGAGGAAGCCCATGCCGCCCGCGACGAGCGCGAGGACGACCACACCGACGAGCGCGGTGACGGGCTGCGGGCGGTGGCCCCAGAGCTTCGCCCCGGCGCGCGCCGAGAGCGCGGCCCGCGCCTTGGCGAGCGCGCGGCGGCCGAGCGGCGAGACCTGGTGACCGAGCGCGCCGGTCATCCGGTCCAGGTACATGGCGAGGATGACGATGGAGATGCCGGCCTCGAAGCCGAGACCGATGTCGACGTTGCCGATGGCGCGGTAGACGGCGCCGCCGAGCCCGCCGCCGCCGACCATGCCGGCGATGACGACCATGGACAGGCCCAGCATGATCACCTGGTTGATGCCCGCCATGATCGTGGGCAAGGCGAGCGGCAGCTGCACGCGCAGCAGCGTGGCGCGCGGCGTGGTGCCGAAGGCCTCGGCCGCCTCGACCAGCTCGCCGTCGACCTGGCGGATGCCGAGCTCGGTCATCCGCACGCCGGGCGGCAGGGCGAAGACGATCGTGGCGATGATGCCGGGGACCACGCCGACGCCGAAGAAGATGATGCCGGGGATCAGATAGACCATGGCGGGCATGGTCTGCATGAAGTCCAGGACGGGACGCAGCACGGCGCTGACCGTCTTGGAGCGGGCCGCCCAGATGCCGAGCGGGACCGCGATCACGAGGGTCACCAGGGTGGCGACGAGCACCAGGGAGAGGGTCGACATGGCGTCGTTCCACAGCTCGATGGAGTCGACGAGCGCGAACCCGGCGAAGGCGAGGACACCGGCGGTCAGGCCGCGCAGCCACCAGGCGCCGACGGCGAGGATGCCGGCGAAGAGCAGCGGCTCGGGCGCCGAGAGGACCGCGTCGATGCCGTCGTAAAGACCGGTGACGGCGGCGCTGATGGCGTCGAAGAGCCAGGAGAGCTGGGCCTGGAGCCAGTCGACGGAGCTGTCGACCCACTGGCCGAGAGGGAGCCTAGGCATGGGTGGCCACCTCCTCGGTGCCGGTCGTGCAGGCAAGGGGCGGGCGCTGCTCGTCCCCGATGAAGCCGATCAGCCGGGACTGCGGTACGACGCCGAGGACGGTGCCGTCGGTGTCCTTGACGGCCACCGGGTGCGGGACGCGGGCGCTGACGGCGCACAGCTCGGCGACAAGGGTGTCGGGGCCGACGGTCTCGCAGCCGCAGGCGTCCGGCGCGGCATGCTCGGGCTCGGTCATCACGGCGGCGGCCGTGAGGACGCGGGAGCGGTCGACGTCCTGGATGAAGGAGGCGACGTAGTCGTTGGCGGGGCGGACCAGGATGTCCTCGGCGCTGCCGAGCTGGACGATCCGGCCGTCGCGCATCACCGCGATGCGGTCGCCGAGGCGCATGGCCTCGTTGAGGTCGTGGGTGATGAAGACGATGGTCTTCTTCAGGCGCTTCTGCAGTTCGAGGAGCTGGTCCTGCATGTCACGGCGGATCAGCGGGTCGAGGGCGCTGAACGACTCGTCCATGAGCAGCAGGTCGGCGTCGGTGGCCAGGGCGCGGGCGAGCCCCACGCGCTGCTGCATACCGCCGGAGAGCTCGTCGGGCCAGGACTTCTCCCAGCCGGCGAGCCCGCACATCTCCAGGGCCTCCGTGGCCCGGATCTCGCGCTCGGCGCGCGGGACGCCCTGGACCTCCAGGCCGTACGCCGCGTTCTCCAGGACGCTGCGGTGCGGAAAGAGGGCGAAGTGCTGGAAGACCATGCTGATCTTCGTGGACCGCACGGTGCGCAGATCGCGGGGGCTGAGCGCGGTGAGGTCCGTGCCGTCGAAGAGCACGCGGCCCGCGGTGGGCTCGAGCAGGCCGTTGAGCATCCGCAGCAGGGTGGACTTGCCGGATCCGGACAGACCCATCACGACGAAGATCTGGCCGGGCTCGACGACGAAGGAGGCGTCGATCACGGCCGCGGTCGTGCCGTCGGCACGGAGCTCGTCGCGGTCCGCGCCTTCGCTGAGTTTCCTGACCGCTTCGTCGGGTCGTCTGCCGAACACCTTGTACAGGTGGTCGGCCTGGAGCCTGGACACATATACCTCACGTGTTGAAACGAGAACGGCCCTCCACCCCCGCGGCAGGGCCGTGGAGCGGGGCGGTTTCGGCCCGCGACTCCCGTGACGTACGGGGATTCTTTGTTGAATTCCGTACCGGGTCCGCTCCGGGCGCGCACCTGCCCCCGGCTCCACGGCGCAAACCGAAAGGTGACAGGGGTCACTGGAGGCCGCTGGAGCCGCTGGAGGCCGCTGGAACCGAGCCGCGGGACCGCTGTCGGTGGTGTGCGGCATGATCGGGGTGTGACGCGACGCCTGATGCTCCTCGACACCGCCTCCCTCTACTTCCGCGCGTACTTCGGTGTGCCGGACTCGGTCCGCGCCCCCGACGGCACGCCGGTGAACGCCGTGCGCGGACTGCTCGACTTCATCACCCGGCTCGTCCAGGACCACCACCCCGACGACCTCGTCGCCTGCATGGACGCCGACTGGCGGCCCCAGTGGCGGGTGGACCTGATCCCCTCGTACAAGGCTCACCGGGTCGCCGTGGAGACCGAGACCGGGCCGGACGAGGAGGAGGTGCCCGACACGCTCGCCCCGCAGGTGCCGGTGATCGAGGCCGTCCTGGACGCCCTCGGCATCGCCCGGGTCGGTGTGGCGGGCTACGAGGCGGACGACGTCATCGGCACGCTGGCCGGGCAGGCGAAGGGGCCGGTCGACATCGTCACGGGCGACCGGGACCTCTTCCAGCTGGTGGACGACGAGCGCGGCGTGCGGGTGCTGTACCCGCGCAAGGGCGTCGGCGACTGCGATCTGGTCGACGGCGAGCTGATCCGTACGAAGTACGGGGTGCGGGCCGACCAGTACGCCGACTTCGCCGCCCTGCGCGGTGACGCCAGCGACGGGCTGCCCGGGGTGAAGGGCATCGGCGAGAAGACGGCCGCGCAGCTGATCACGGAGTACGGCGATCTGGCGGGCGTCCGCGCGGCCGCCGTGGACCGGACCTCGAAGCTGACCCCGGCCAAGCGGCGCGGGATCGTGGAGGCGGCGGAGTATCTGGACGTGGCCCCGAAGGTCGTCCGGGTCGCCGGGGACGTACCGCTGCCGCACTTCGATCCGGCCCTGCCGAGCGGGCCGCGGGACCGGGAGGCCCTGCTGGAGCTGGTGACGCGGTGGGGCCTGAGCGGGGCGGTCGGCCGACTGCTGCTGGTGCTGGAGCGCTGAGGCGTTCTGGGCTCTGGGCCTTGGCTCTGGGCCTGGGCTCTGGGCTCTGAGTTCGCCGGGATGCTAGCTTAGGCATACCTAAGTTCGTAGAGTCAGGGGAGACCGTCGTGGCAGAGCAGCCGGCGCGCAAGGCACCGAAGGCCCACCAGGCGCGGGTGTTGCACACGGAGCGGATCACGCCGCACATGGTGCGGGTGGTGCTGGGCGGGGACGGCCTCGACGCGTTCGAGCTGGGCGAGTACACCGACCACTACGTGAAACTGCTCTTCGCGCCGGAGGGCGTCAGCTACCCGGAGCCGTTCGACATGGACCGGATCCGCGAGGAGTTCCCGCGCGAGCAGTGGCCCACCACGCGGACGTACACGGTGCGGGACTGGGACGCCGACCACCGCGAGCTGACCGTCGACTTCGTGGTCCACGGCGACGAGGGCCTGGCGGGGCCGTGGGCGGCGCGGGCCCAGGCGGGCGACACGATGTACCTGCTCGGCCCGGGTGGCGGTTACGCGCCGGACCCGGCGGCGGACTGGCACCTGCTGGTGGGCGACGAGAGCGCGCTGCCGGCGATCGCGGTGGCGCTGGAGCGACTGCCGGAGGGCACGACGGTGCACGCGTTCCTGGAGGTCGCGGACGCGACGGAGGAGCAGAAGTTCGCGACGGCCGCGGGCGTCGAGGTGACCTGGCTCCACCGGGGCGACCGCCCGACGGGCGCGGCCCTGCTGGACGCGGTGAAGGGCCTGGACTTCCCCGCGGGCGACGTCCACGCCTTCGTCCACGGCGAGGCGGGCTTCGTGAAGGACCTCCGCCGCCATCTGCGCCTGGAGCGGGGGGTACCGCGCGAGCGCCTGTCGATCTCGGGCTACTGGCGCCTGGGCAAGTCGGACGAGGCGTGGCGCGCGATCAAGCGCGACTGGAACGAGCAGGTGGAGCGCGAGCAGGAGAACTGAGGGGCGCTGCGTGGGACCCCCGGGGCGGAGCCGCTCTGCGGGAGCAGTGAGGCACTGCCCCGCGGGGCACTGAGGGGCAGAGTGCCTGGGGGCCCCCGAGGGACACCCCCCCTCGGGGGCACTGAGGGGCACCGCCCCGCGAGGCGGCTCCACCCCGGCGCGCGAGGTCACTCCCCCGTGCCGAAGACCCGCCCCGACGCGTCCACGTGCGCCAACCTCCGTAGCGCACCGAACATCGCGTCGCCCAGCACCGTCCCCACCACCACGCTCTCCACCAGGTCCTCGCGCTCCACGTTCCGCGCCACGTACTCCAGGTCCGCCCGCGCCACCTGCTCCGCCGCACCCGCGTACGCGTCGAGCACCTCGACGAAGCCGCCGTGCCCCACCGCGTCCAGCGCCGCCAGGGCCACCGCGAGCGCCTCCGCGGCCGGATTGTCCGCGTGCACCTGCCACCCGCGCCGAGCGATCAGCTCCGCCACCGCCTTCCGCGCGTCGACGACCCCCTCCCCCGGCTCCTCGGTGTACCGAGGCACCACCCGCTTCGCAGCCGTGCCGAGCATCTTGTGCACCGACCCGTCCGGGTCCTCGACCGCCGCAATCACCTCGCCGATCGCCGCGACCGAGAGCCCCCCGACATCCAGCAGCGCCCGGATCAAGCGAAGGCGCCGCTCGTGCGTCTCGTCGTACGAGGCCTGGTTCGGGCTCGTCAGCCGCCCGGCCGGCAGCAGCCCCTCCCGTACGTAGTACTTGATCGTCGGCACGGACACCCCGGTCCTGCGGCTCAACTCTCCGATGCGCACTCTGCGTTCACCTTCCCGATCCTGCCTCGGCCTTGCCGACCGACCTCTCCATCATAGATAGTGGGGCTATCAGATAGCGGTGAGTGCCACTATCCATGATTCCACGGGGGTACCCATGTCCTCAACGTTTCCGCGGGTCCGTGACCTGCATCGCCCGCTGGTCTGGTTCTCCGCCTCCATGGCGTTACTCGCCCTGGTCTCGGTCGGCGGCCTGCTCTTCGACGACCGGATGCTGGTCGGCGTACCGATCTGGACGAAGCCGTTCAAGTTCGCCGTCTCGTTCGTCGCGTACTGCATGACGCTCGCCTGGATGCTCACCCTGCTGCCCCGCGGCCGGCGCGTCGGCTGGTGGGCGGGCACCGTACTGGCCGCGGCGAGCGCCGTGGAGATGGTGCTGATCACCACTCAGGTGGTCCGCGGCAGGCAGAGCCATTTCAACAACGAGACCCCCTTCGACAGCGCCCTCTTCCAGGCGATGGGCATCACGGTCGTCGTCCTGTGGCTGGCCGCCCTGGTCATCGCGGTCCTGCTGCTGCGCGCGAAGATCCTGGACCGCGCCACCGCCTGGTCGGTACGCCTCGGCTCACTGATCGCCCTCGCGGGAGCCGCCGTCGGCTTCCTGATGGTCCGGCCCACCCCCGCACAGCGCGCGGCCGGCGTCGACGCGGGGATCGTCGGCGCGCACAGCGTCGGCGTGCCCGACGGCGGACCGTCCATGCCCGTGACGGGCTGGGCCACCACCGGCGGCGATCTGCGCATCGCCCACTTTTTCGGCATGCACGCCCTGCAGGTGATTCCGCTCCTGCTGCTCGCGCTGGTCGCCCTCGCCCCGAGGTTCGCCCGGCTGCGTGACGAGCGGGTGCGACTGCGGCTGACGCTCGTGGCCTCCGGGACGTACGCGGCGGTGTTCGCCCTCACCACCTGGCAGGCGTTGCGCGGTCAGGCGCTGCTGGACCCCGACGGCACGACGCTCGCCGCTGCCGGCGCGACCGCGCTCCTCGGCGCGGCGGCGACATGGGCGGCCCTGCGCGCCCCGGCTCCGTCCTCGAGCCCCGCCTCGACTTCCGCCTCGGCTGGCACCGAAACCCCGTTCGCCGACAAGGAGTTCACCGCATGACCGGCTTCCTCTTCGAGCTCAGTTTCTTCCTCGCGGCGCCCGTCTGGCTGCTGATGATCTTCGCGCCGGGATGGCGGTGGACGGAGCGGCTCGCGGCCTCGCCGCTGACCGTCATACCGATCCTGGCGGTCTACCTCGCACTGGCGATCCCCGTCCTCCCCGAGCTGTGGGCGGCGGTCAGCAGCCCCGACATCGACACGTTCCGCGAGCTCATGGCGCTGGCGAACGGCGCCGGGGCGGTCTGGGCGCAGGTCATCGCCTGGGACCTGCTGCTCGGCCAGTGGATGTACCGGGAGGCGCGCAGGCTGGGCCTCTCGCCGCTGTTGATGGGCCCGCTGCTGATCCTGACGATCCTGCTGTCCCCGCTCGGACTGCTCGTCTTCCTGGGACTACGGGCGGTGAAGAAGCCGGTGCCCGTGCCGGCGTGAGGTGGCTGTCGTGGTGCGCGAGGCGCCTCCTAGGCTGTCGTGATGCGAATGATCGACCGTGCCGTCGGCGCCGTGCTCGGCTCCGCCGTGGGCGACGCGCTGGGCGCGCCCTTCGAGTTCGGGCTGCCGGGCGTCTTCCGGGAACACTCTCCCGACGGCGTCGGCGTGATGTGCGGGGGCGGCGGCTGGGACCCGGGCGAGGCCACCGATGACACGCAGATGGCCGTTCTGGTCGGGGAGTCGCTCCTCGACCGGGGCGGCCTGCACCTGCCGGACGTCTTCGACCGGTTCCGCCGCTGGGCGGTGTCGGACCCGAAGGACATCGGCCTGCAGACCGAGGACGTCCTGACGAGCGGCGACCCGTGGGACAGGGCAGCCGCCCTCCACTTCCAGGTCAACGGCCGCGCGGCGGGCAACGGTTCCCTGATGCGCGCGTCCACATCGGCGGTCTACTTCGCGGGGGCCGGGCGCGAGGCCACCATGGCGGCCGCCCGCCGCATCGCGGCCCTCACCCACGGCGACGGCGCGGCGTGGGAGGGTACGGCCGTCCTCCATGACCTCGTCCGGGTCGCCCTGCTCGGCGACGATCCGCTCGCGGCCCTGCCCACCGCCCTCGCCGCCGTCGCCGCACCCCACCGTGAGCGCTGGTCGAGGGTCCTCTCCCCCGGCTGGCACCCGGACGAGGCCACCGAGTTCAACGGCGCGGTCTGGCCCTGCCTGGGCTCCGCGGTCTGGGCCCTGCGTACGACGGACTCGTTCGAGCAGGCCGTCTGCGCGGCGATCGACCTGGGCGGCGACACGGACACCGTGGCCGCGGTCACCGGCACCCTCGCCGGCGCGGTGTACGGCGACTCCGCCATCCCCGCCCGCTGGACGGATCCGCTCCACGTCCCCCTCCCGGGCTTCGACGACCGGGTCCTGCACGCGGAGGACCTGCGCGACCTGGCAACCCGCCTGAGCGCCCCCGCCCCGTAGCCCTCTCACGCCCCGGGCAGCAGCCGGGTCCCGGCGTTCGGCAGCTTGCTCCACCAGTGGCCGTAGCGGCGGTACACCGCCGGTTCGCGGTCGGAGAGGAAGGCCACCAGCGCGCGGGCCTCCTCAGCGAGTCCCTCCCACACCTCGTCCGGCAGTTCGTGGAACGCGGTCGCCTCGATCCCTCCTTCGGTCGGGCGCCACACGCCGGCGACGTATCCGTCGACCAGCAGGGTCGGCAGCACGTCTCCGTTCCGGCGGATGACGAGTGCGCGGTAGTCGGGCGGTATGACCCGGCCCCGGTCGGCGTAGGCCAGCAGGGTGCTGTCCCACATGGCCATCAGCCGCGGCGGGGCGGGCGCGTCCTCGTCCGGTCGCGGTCCGCCCGGCACGTCGAAGAGCTCCTCACCGTCCGGCCCCTCGCACCGCTCGAGCCGGTCGGTCAGCGCGCCCAGGGCCTTCCTGACCCGGGCCCGCTGGACCAGCCCGAACTGCGCCACGTCCGCCACCGACGCCGGCCCGAACCCTTGGAGATAGCGTAGGACCAGCGTGCGCAGGGCGGCGTCGGACACCTCCGGCTCCGGCGGCGCCGGAGGGTCGGGCGGTGCGACGTACGCGGGACGTTCCCCGAACGACCACGGTGGCGTGGTGGGCGCGTGCAGCAGCGGCGTGTAGTGCCGCAGCCCCCACCATGCCCCCGACTTCGGTGCGGCGCCCACCCGTTGCTCGAGCCATGCCTCGTACTCCGCGTTCGTCCGGGGCCGGTCGGCGAACGCCAGCAGCTCCGGGACGAGCGCGTCGGCGTCCGCCGCGGTCAGACCCGACGCCGTGAAACGGCTGCCGAGCCTCCCGGCCCTCAACAGCGGATGCACCGCCTCCCGGAACGGCCGGTAGTCGTCCGCGTGCACGGCATGCAGGGTGATCCGCATGAGTGTCGACTTGACGACCGTCCCGAGGGCGAAGGCGTCGTCGAGGTCGGCCGGGTCGAAGGCGACGGTCCTGTTCCACAGCGCGAGGTACGGCGAAGCGGCTTGCTGGGCCTGCAGCGCCACGACCCGCTGTACCGCCTCTGCGGCGCCGAGCTTCTCGCGCCGCAGCAGCAATTGCCGGGCCAGCGTCGAGCGGTTGAGCCCCCGTGCCGTGATCTTCATACCGCGATCATTCCTCACCGGCGCGTTCGGACCGTGGCATGGACCTCCCGGTCCGGCTGGAGCGTCAGGCTCGGTACGGGACGTATCTCCCCCGGGTCGAGGTCGAGACGGAACCGGCGGGCGAGGACGGCGAGGACGAGGACGGCCTCGACCATGGCGAACCGTGTTCCCAGGCAGACGCGCGGCCCGCCGCCGAACGGGAACCAGGCGTACTCGGGTATCTCCTCGGCGTTCTCGCCCTCCGCCGTGCCCCAGCGCTCGGGCCGGAACTCCTCTGGGTCGGCGAACCAACGGCCGTCCCGGTGGGTGACCCACTGGCTGCTCCACACCCGCGTCCCGGCCGGGATCGGTATGCCGCCGAGGGTCGCGCCCTCCTTGGCGATGCCGGTGAGGAGCCAGATGGTCGGGTAGAGCCGCAGGGTCTCCTTCACGACGGCCTGGGTGTAGGTCAGTCGGGCGTAGTCGTCGAAGCCGGGCTCGTGGTCGCCAAGAACGCGGTCGAGTTCTTCGGTGAGCGCCTCGCGCACCCGGGGGTTGCGGGAGAGCAGGTGCCACGCCCAGACGAGGGTGGAGCTGGTGGTCTCGTGCCCGCCGATGTAGAGGGTGACGGTCTCGTCGCGGATCTCCTGGTCGGAGAGGTGGGCCCCGGTCTCGTCCTGGGCGGCGAGGAGCCTGCTGAGCAGATCGGGGCGTTCGGTGTCGCCCTCGCGGTGGCGGGCGACGACCCGGGAGACCTCCGCGTCGATGACGGCCGTGGCGCGCTTGATGCGTGCGCGTCCCGGGGTGGGTACCCAGTCGGGCAGCAGGGCACCGATGCCGCTGAACTCGGCGCCTATCTCCTTCTGGGCGACGTCCATGGCGCGGCCGATGGCGTCGGCGTCGGCCGCGGTGTCGACGCCGAAGATCGTCCGGACGGCGATGAGTTGGGTGAGGGTTGCCATCTCCTTCTTGACGTCGATGCGCTGTCCGTCGCTCCACCGGTCGGCGAGGTCGGTGGCGCACTCGGCCATGGTGGCGGCGTAGGACCGTACCTGCTTCGGCCGGACGGAGGGCTGGACGAGGGAGCGCTTGCGGCGCCAGTCGGCGCCCTTGGCGACGACGACTCCGTTGCCGAGCAGCGTGCGGAAGGCGATACCGAGGTCGGGCTGGTCGAAGGTGCGCTCGACCTCGGTGAGAAGTTCGCCGATGGTGTCGGGGTGGGCGATGAAGAGGGCGGGACCCGGCCCGAATCGCCAGCTGACGAAGTCGCCGCGTGCGCGCAGCCGCTCGAAGAAGGCGAGCGGGTCCTTGCCGAATTCCGGCAGGTTTCCGAGCAGCGGTACGCCTCGTGGCCCCGGCACGATCGTGTGTCCGCCGGCGGTCTCCTCGACCGCGGCCGGACCGGTTTGCGTGGTCACGTGCGTCCCCTCCCAGCGGTACTGCCCTGTGTGTGACTCCATGGAATCGGAGAGGTCCGACAGTCCGCCACCCCTGTGGACAACGACCTGTGGACAACAGGGACGAAGACGGGCGGGCACGCCAAGGGCCCGTGGCATCGACCACGGGCCCCGGCAGGCGCGTTCAGGAGACGGCTCGGATCAACCGGCAGGTCAGGTCAGGTCAGGTCAGGTCAGGTCACCGAGCTGTAGGCGACGACGCCCCTCAGCAGCGAATCCACCGCCTTGCGCGCGTTCTTGGCGACCGTGCTGTTCTCCTTGGGCGCGGCGGCGGCGATCTGTCCGAGGACGTCGATGACCTGCTTGCACCAGCGGACGAAGTCGCCGGCGGGCATCTCGGCCTCGCGCAGGACCTCGTCGAGTCCCCTGTCGGATGCCCACTGGTGAGCGGCCCAGGCAAAGCCGAGGTCGGGTTCGCGCTGGCCGACGCCCTCCGCCTGATGGATCCTGAACTCCTCCTCCAGCGCGTCGAGTCGACCCCAGATGCGCACCATCTCACCCAGGGCGGCCTTCGCCTTTCCGGTGGGGAGCTTCGGCGCCACGGCGTCGTCCGCCTGCCGCGCCTCGTACACCAACGCCGAGACGCAGGCGGCGAGTTCGGCCGGGTTCAGGCCCTCCCAGACACCTTCGCGCAGGCATTCGCTGGCCAGCAGGTCGAGTTCGCCGTAGAGCCGGGCGAGCCGCTTGCCGTTGTCCGTGACGTCGTCGCCCCGTAGGTAGTCGAGCTCGGTGAGGAGCGCGACGATCCGGTCGAAGGTGCGCGCGATGGTGTTGGTGCGGCCTTCGATACGCCGCTCCAACTGCCGGGTGTCACGCTGCAGCCGGTGATAACGCTCGGCCCAGCGGGCGTGGTCCTCGCGCTCGTCGCACCCGTGACAGGGGTGGGCGCGGAGCGCCGTGCGCAGCCGGGCGATCTCGCGGTCGTCCGCGGCCGGCGAACGATCCCTGCGGTGCCGCTCGGGGTTGATGTGTCCGGCCTTGGTGCGCAGGGCGGAGGCGAGGTCCCGCCGGGACTGCGGGGAGCGCGGGTTGAAGGACTTGGGGATCCTCATACGCTCCATGGCCTCGACCGGGATCGGGAAGTCGATCGACGCGAGCCGCTTGACCTGCCGTTCGGCGGTGAGCACGAGCGGGCGGGGCCCGTCGTGGTGCTCGAAGCCGCGGTGGCCGTTGGTCCGCCCGGCGGGGATACCGGGGTCGAGGACGAGGGCGAGTCCGGCGAACTTGCCCGTGGGGACGTGGATGACGTCGCCGGGCTTGAGCTTCTCCAGGGAGGCGGCGGCCTGGACGCGGCGCTGCGCGGCGCCCTGCTTGGCCAGTTCGGTCTCGCGGTCCTTGAGGTCGCGGCGCAGCCGCGCGTACTCCTCGAAGTCGCCGAGGTGGCAGGTCATGCCCGCCTTGTAGCCCTCGAGGCCCTCTTCGTTCTTCTGGACCTGGCGGGAGATGCCGACGACGGACCGGTCGGCCTGGAACTGCGCGAAGGAGGTCTCGAGCAGCTCGCGGGAGCGATGGCGCCCGAACTGGTCGACCAGGTTGACGGCCATGTTGTACGAGGGCTTGAAGCTGGAGCGCAGCGGATACGTGCGCGTGCCCGCGAGCCCGGCGAGGTGACCCGGGTCGAGCCCGCGCTGCCAGAGGACCACGGCATGGCCCTCGACGTCGATGCCACGGCGCCCCGCGCGTCCGGTGAGCTGGGTGTACTCGCCGGGCGTGATGTCGGCGTGCTGCTCGCCGTTCCACTTGACGAGCTTCTCCAGGACCACGGACCGGGCGGGCATGTTGATGCCCAACGCGAGGGTCTCCGTGGCGAAGACGGCCTTGACCAGTCCGCGTACGAAGAGCTCCTCGACGACTTCCTTGAAGGTGGGGAGCATGCCGGCGTGGTGGGCGGCGATGCCGCGCTCCAGGGCTTCCAGCCACTCGTAGTACCCGAGGACGTGGAGGTCCTCGGTGGGGATGGAGGCGGTGCGCTCCTCGACGATCTCGCGGACCCGCTCCCGTGCGTCGTCGTCGTTGAGCCGCAGCCCGGCGTACAGACACTGCTGGACGGCGGCCTCGCAGGCGGCCCGGCTGAAGATGAAGGTGATGGCGGGCAGCAGCCCCTCGGCGTCGAGACGCTCGATGACCTCGGGCCGGCCGGGCGTCCAGATACGGGAGCGCTGGCGGCGCTCGCGCTCGCGGTCCGCCTCGCGGACCATCTTGCCGCGCCGTCGCTCCCGCGGGTTGTACGTGCGGGTGTTCTCGGTGCGGGCGAGCCGCATCAGATCGGGGTTGACCTCGCGGCGGGAGGCGGCGCGGCCGCCGTGGTCGGTCTCCTCCTCGAAGAGGTCGTACATCCGGCGTCCGGCAAGGACGTGCTGCCAGAGCGGCACGGGACGGCTCTCGGACACGATGACCTCGGTGTCGCCGCGCACCGTGTCGAGCCAGTCGCCGAACTCCTCCGCGTTGGAGACGGTCGCGGAGAGCGAGACGAGGGTGACGGACTCGGGGAGGTGGATGATCACTTCCTCCCAGACGGCGCCGCGGAAGCGGTCCGAGAGGTAGTGGACCTCGTCCATGACCACATAGCCGAGGCCGCTGAGGGCCTGCGACCCCGCGTACAGCATGTTGCGGAGGACTTCGGTGGTCATGACGATGATCGGGGCATCGCCGTTGATGCTGTTGTCGCCGGTGAGGAGGCCGACCTTGCCCGGTCCGTACCGCTTGACCAGGTCGGCGTACTTCTGGTTCGACAACGCCTTGATGGGCGTCGTGTAGAAGCACTTGCGCCCTTGGAGCAGGGCGAGGTGGACGGCGAATTCGCCGACGATGGTCTTGCCCGAGCCCGTGGGGGCGGCGACGAGCACGCCTTTGCCCGCCTCGAGGGCCTGGCAGGCCTCGATCTGGAAGGGATCCAGACCGAACTCGTACATCTCGCGGAAGGGGGCCAGCGCCGTGGCCTGCTCGGCGTTCCGGGCCCGAGCAGCTGCGTACGCTTCGGCTGGTGTGAGGTCCTCTGTCATCTTACTGTCGAGCCTACCCGCCACCTCTGACACTGACGCGATCTTTAATGACCGCCTCATCTCCGCCCGGATGCGTGGTCCTCGGGGGCCAGGACGCGCAGCGCACCCGGTACGCACGTGGCGGTCAGCGGCAGCGGTCCCAGGGGCTCGCCGTCGGCGTAGCCGGTGATGCCGGGGGCGTCGAGGGTGAGGGCCCGGACGCGGTGCAAGGTGACCTTGGGGTGGTCGAGGTGGGTGCCGCGGTAGACCCGGGGGAAGACCTTGATCAGGGTCGTACGGGAGCAGTCGCCGACGACGGTCACGTCGAAGAGGCCGTCGTCGATGCGCGCCCCGGCGCAGATGCGCATGCCACCCCCGTACGAGCTGCCGTTCCCGACGGCGACGAGCGTGGCCTCGACCTGTCGCTCGGTGGAGTCGTCGAGGGTGAGGCGGTACGGCACGGGCCGGAAGGCGGCGAGCTCGGCGATCATGGCGAGGTCGTACCTGAAGCGTCCGACGGGCAGCCTCATGCGGTTGCCGCGGTCGTTGACCCGGGAGTCGAAGCCGGAGGCGAGGACGGTCCCGAACCAGCGGTCGCCGACCCTGCCGAGGTCGATGTCCCGCCCGCCGCCGCCCTTGAGGATTTCGGCGGCGAGCCGGCCGGCGGCCGCCGGCTCGCGTACGGGCAGGCCGAGGGTGCGGGCGAAGTCGTTTCCGGTCCCGACGGCGACCACGCCGAGCGGCGTACGGGTGCCGGCGAGGGCCTGGAGGGCGAGCGAGACCATGCCGTCACCACCGACCGCGACGAGCGCGCCGGTTCCCCCGGCGACGGCCTCGCGGGCGCGCCGCAGGGCATCGTCGGCGTCGGCGCCGAGGACCGTACGGACCGAGAATCCGGCGTCCCTCAGTGCGCGGGCGGCCGGCTGCGCGGCGTGCGCGCCCCGGCCGCGTCCCGCGGTGGGGTTGACGAAGAGGGTGATCTCGCTGGTCATGGGTGTCCCCCCGGACGGACTCTGGGGGGAGGACCCTACAAGATCAGGTGATGTCGTCGTAACCGCTGGGCCGCAGCGACCTGCCGCCGTCGGCCTCGCCGCCGGCCTGCTCGGGCAGGGCGCGGGTGGCGCTGACGGGTTCGACGGATCCGACGGTCTCGGGAGTGAGGTCGAGGGCGGACGCCTCGTCGTCGTCGAGTTCGGCGTCGGGGTTCTTACGGGCCCGGCGGCGGTCGTTGACGAGCGAGAAGCCGACGGCACCGAAGTACAGGATGGTGATCGGCCCCGCGAGGGCGATCATGCCGACGGGGTCGGTGGTCGGGGTGATGATGGCGCCGAACACGAAGACGCCCATGATCACGCCACGCCACCAGCCGGCCATGCGGCGGCCGGTGAGGACTCCGGTGAGGTTCAGCATCACGAGGACGAGCGGAAGCTCGAAGGCGAGGCCGAAGACGAGCACCATGCGCAGGGTGAAGTCGAGGACGTCACCGAGGGAGAGGATGTTCGCCGATCCACCGGGCGTGAGGCTGATGAGGACCTTCACGCTGATGGGGAGGATGAGATACGCGAGGTAGGCACCGGCGGTGAACAGCGGGACCGCGGCGCCGACGAAGGCGTAGGTGTACTTCTTCTCGCTCTTGTGCAGGCCGGGCGCGATGAAGGCCCACAGCTGGTACAGCCAGATCGGGCTCGCGACGACGAGGCCGGTCACGAGGCTGACCTGGATCGTCGTGCTGAAGGGGGCGATCAGCGTGTTGAAGGAGACGATCGCGCAGTTTCCACCGTCGCTGGTGACGCCGGGCCCGCACTTGGGCACCGACTTCGTCAGGAACTGCATGAGCTCCTCGCTGTACACGAGGGCCACGACAGTGACCGCGGCGATGGCCAGCAGGCCCTTCGCCATGCGGTTGCGAAGTTCACGCAGGTGTTCCACGAGGGGCATCCGGCCCTCGGGATCCTTCTCCTGCTTGCGGGCAGACTTGAGCAACCCACGTCCTCATCTCGTGCGGCCGGCCGCCGCTCGGTGCGGCGGCCGCGGCGGACCGGGTCAGCGCTTGGTGGTGTCCGAGGGCTCGGTGACGGGACGCGAGCTGGTCACGTCGCCGGGCGCGGCCTGGATGGTGCGCGGGGCGGCCTGGTCCGGAGCGCCGGGGGTCGGCGGCTCGGCGGGGGCGGCGCTCTGCTGGTCGTCCGACTTCATCGCCTTGGCCTCGCTCTTGAGGATGCGGGCGGACTTGCCCAGCGAACGGGCCATGTCGGGCAGCTTCTTGGCGCCGAACAGCAGGATGATGACGACGAGGATGAGAATGATCTCGGTGGGGCCGAGCCTACCCATAGCTGTTTACCTTCTTCACCGAGGCGACATGGTGTGCGTGCCCGGCGGGTCGGACATGCGTCCGGCCACCGCGCTGTCTGCGATCGTAACCCGCAGGAGTAAACGCAGGGCAATGCCTGTGCATACTCGCGATTGCGGCCCGCGCACCCCATCGGGGCCGTCCTGTGCAGCGTACGGCACGTGCTCAGCGCAGTGCTTCGCCGGTTCGGGCGAGCCGGCCGGCGGCGTTTTCCAGGTCTTCGGCGGCGCGGTTGATGCGCTCGGTGGTCCGGGCCACCTGGCGGCCGAGCCGCTGGGCCTCGACGAAGACCTTGATGCCGAGGACGCCGAGGACGGCGATACCGAGGAATCCGAGAGCGATGGCGAGCATGGGCCAGAACATGTTCCGAGCCTAGACGCTGTGCGGCCCGGGGCAGGCTGTCGGGACGTCGGACGGCGGAACGTCAGACGGTGGAGTGCAGGCGCAGGGTACGGACGCCGCCGCCGGTGAGGAGCTCGACGATCCGTTCACCGGCGGGCTTGCGGACCGCGCTGCCGCACTCGGGACAGGTGAAGGAGTAGAAGGTGGTACGGCGGCTGGCGCCGATCGCGAGGCGCAGGGAACCCGCGGAGAGTTCGAAGCGGGCGCGGCAGTCGGGGCAGGCCGCCTTGAAGAGGACCGGTGCGATCGACGCCGTCATTCCGTGCATCACGGACATATCCCTCATCCCTCTCGGTTCCCGCGCTCTCGCGAATCCAACGACTCCACAGGCAACAGCGTCGACGCGGCGGGGAATGTCACATTCCCCCTGCGTCACTCCTGGCCGTCGTAGGCGGCGAGGGCCGCCGTCGCCGCCTCGCGGGCACTGTCGGCGAGGTCCTGGGGGGAGACGATCCGCCCGTCGCTGCCCAGCCGCAGCGCGAGGCGCCGCAGCGAGGCGGGGGCCGGCGTCCGCAGCGTGATGCGCAGTCCCCCGTCCGGCAGCTCGTCGGCCCGGTCGTGCGGGTAGTACTCCGCCACCCAGCGGCCGCCCGGTCCCACCTCGACGACGACCTCCGGGTCCTCGACGGACGGCTGGACCAGCCCCTCCGAGAGGTCGCGCAGCTCGATCTCGGGCGGGGCGGACTGCTCGTCCAGGATCCGGATCTCGGCGACGCGGTCGAGCCGGAAGGTACGGCGCGCCTCGGAGAGCCGGCACCACGCCTCCATGTATGTGTGGCCGACGGCGAAGAGCCGGATCGGATCCACCTCGCGCTCGGTCAGCTCGTCGCGAGCGGGCGAGTAATAGCGCACCCACAGCCGCCGGCGCTCCGAGATCGCCCGGTCCACCTCGGCGAAGACTCCGCCCTCGGACTCGAAGGTGACCGACAGCCGGGAACTGGCCCCAGCGGCCTCACCGGCCGCCGCCTCCAGCTTGGCGGTGGCACGCAGCAGTGCCTCACGATCGCTCTCCCGCAGACCGGGCAGCGTGGCCACCGCCCGCGCCGCCACCAGCAGGGCCGTCGCCTCGTCGGCGGCGAGCCGCAGCGGCTCGGCGGCTTCCGCGCCGAGGGCGCCCGGGTTGCGCCACCAGATCCGGTCGCCGTCGGTGTCGATGTCGAGCAGATCGCCACCGCGGAAGCTCGTCCCGCACATGGGCAGCACATCGAGGTCGGAGATCAGCTCGTCCTCGGTGATCCCGAAGGCGCGGGCGACGTCGGCGACATGTGCACCGGGCCGTTCCCGGAGGTAGGTGACGAGGGAGAGCATCCGCCTCGTCTGATCGATCGCGTTCGCAGCCATGCTGTACGTCTCCCCTTCAGCCCTTGGCCACGGCGCGCAGCCGGTCCACCACATCGGCCCGCAGATCCGCGGGCTCCAGTACGACGACATCGGGGCCGAACTCCACGAGCCAGGCGTCCAGACCGTGCCCGTACGGAATCTCCAGCTCGTCCCAGCCGTCCGTACCCTCGGTCACGGACTGGGCGCGAGCCCGCAGCGGATAGCCGCAGCCGGCGCGCAGCCGGATCCGGGCGGAGCGGGTCGCGGTCTCGCCCGCCCAGCTCTCGACGGTCTCGCGGACGGTCACGACGTCGGGCACCGGCGCGGTGAAGGCGCCGGCCCGCGAGCGGACCTTGCCGGTGATGCGGGAGAGCCGGAAGACGCGCTCGGCACCGCGGTCGCGGTCCCAGCCGGCCAGGTACCAGTGGCCGCGCCAGCACTCCAGGGTCCACGGCTCCACCTGGCGGGTCTCCGGACGGGCGGCCGTCGCCTTGCGGTACTCGAAGACGACGGGGCGCCGGTCACGGCAGGCCAGCATCAGCGGCTCGAAGGCCGTCTCGTGGACGGGGATGCGGGGCTCGAGCGCGCTGTGCTGGGCGTCGTACGAGTCCTCGGCCTCGGGCATCCCGGCGGCGCGCAGCTTCTGCAGGGCGCCGCTGGCCGCTCCGGCGAGGCGGGCCTGCTGCCACACCTTCGCGGCGAGGCCCAGCGCGGCGGCCTCCTCGGCGTCGAGCGTGATCGGCGGGAGGCGGTTGGAGTCGCGGCGGGCCAGATACCCGATCTCGCCCTCGAGGTTCTCGACCGTCTCGATGACCAGCCCGAGCTCGCGCAGATCGTCCTTGTCGCGCTCGAACATCCGGTTGAAGGCGTCATCGGCTCCGGCCTCGAGATAGGCCTCGATGGAGCCGCGGAGCTCACGCTTGCTCAGCGGGCGGCGGGTTCCGAGCAGACACAGCGCCAGGTTCATCAGCCGCTCGGCCTTGGCAATCGCCATCGACGCCCTGCACCTCTTCTGCCGGATTGACTTCTCGGACATCCGACCGTACCGCCCCGGGGTGTCGCGGCAAAAGCCGAGGGCCCACACCGAGCCCCCCGGACCAGGTCCGGGGATCGGTATGGGCCCTCCATGGACCAGAAGCGGTCAGCGCTTGGCGACGGCCACCAGGTCGCAGACGAAGATCAGGCTCTCGCCCGGCGCGATGGCGCTGCCCGCGCCACGGTCTCCGTACGCGAGCTTCGCGGGGATGACCAGCTGGCGGCGGCCGCCGACCTTCATACCCTGCACGCCCTTGTCCCAGCCCTGGATGACCTGGCCGACACCGAGCTGGAAGTCCAGCGGGTTGCCGCGGTTCCAGGAGGCGTCGAACTCCTCACCCGTGGAGAAGGCGACACCCACGTAGTGGACCTTGACGAAGTCGCCGGCTTCGGCGATCTCGCCGTCGCCCTCCCAGATGTCCTTGATCTCCAGGTCGGCCGGCGGCTCGCCGCCCGGGAAGTCGACCTCGGGCTTCTCGATGCTCACTGCAGTGTGCTCCTCAAACGGATGAACCGCGCAAACGATGAACTGCGCGACCTGGACAGTCTTACATCTTCGCCAGGATGTCGATGGCGAAGACCAGCGTGGAGTTCTTCGGAATCCCCTGCTGCTCCTTGTCCCCGAACGCCTCGGCCGGCGGGGCGACGATCAGGACGCGGCTGCCGACCTTCTTGCCGGTGATGCCGTCCTTCAGGCCCTTCAGCGTCAGCTGCGCCAGCGGGAAGTTCGCGGTCTTGCCCTGCGCGTACGTCGAGTCGAAGACCTTGCCGTCCTTCCACAGGGAGGCGACGTAGTTCACGACGACCGTGTCGGTGGCCTTGACGACCTCGCCCTTGGACTCCAGCACGTAGTTGGAGACGAGCTTGGTCGGCGGGTCGACCTTCGGAACCGTCACCGAGGGGGCCTTGCCGTCGGTGTTCGTACCGACCTTCGGCAGGTCCTTGTTCTCCTGGGCGACCTCGGTGCCCGCCGCGGACTTCGGGACCGTGGTGGCCTTCAGGATGTCCACGACGAAGACGAGGGTGGCGTTGGGCTTGATGTCACCCTGCCCCTGGGCCCCGTAACCGAGCTCCGGCGGGATGCCGATCTCGATACGGCTGCCGACCTTCTGGCCCTCCAGGCCCTGGTCCCAGCCCTTGATGACCTGGCCGGCGCCCAGGGTCAGCTCGAACGGCTGCCCGCGGTCGAAGCTGTTGTCGAAGGGGGTGTCCGAGTCCCAGGCCTGGCCCAGGTAGTTCACCTGGAGGGCGTCACCCTTCTTCGTGACCGCGCCGTCGCCCGCGCTGATCACATTGACCTTGAGGTCCTTGGGCGGTTCGCCCTCGCCCTTCGCGAGCGTGGGCTTCTCCCCGAACTTCTCACCCGCGGTGATGGCGGGCAGCCCGTTCTTCATCGAGGCGGAATCGGAGCCCTTGTCATCGCTGCCGCAGGCCGCTGTCGAGAGCAGCAGCAGCGGGACGACCAGTAGGCCGGCAAGTCGGCGCACGTGTTCCTCAGATCTCAGACGGCACAGTAGTTGCCCGATACTCTAGGGGACCGCCCGGACAGGCCAAGGGCCCCGCACGTCACACGCACGGGGCCCTGGCACTTCGTACGACGATGTCCTACATTCCGGCGATCAGCTTTTCCACCCGGTCGTCGACCGACCGGAACGGGTCCTTGCACAACACGGTGCGCTGCGCCTGGTCGTTGAGCTTGAGATGGACCCAGTCGACGGTGAAGTCCCGCCGCTGCTCCTGCGCGCGGCGGATGAAGTCGCCGCGCAGCCGCGCCCTGGTGGTCTGCGGGGGCACCGACTTGCCCTCGAAGATCTTCAGGTCGTTGCAGATCCGGGCCGCCTGGCCCTTCCTCTCCAGGAGGTAGTAGAGCCCGCGACGGCGGTGGATGTCGTGGTACGCGAGGTCTATCTGGGCGACCCGGGGATGCGACATGGTCATGTTGTTCTTCGCCCGGTACCGCTCGATGAGCTTGTACTTCATGACCCAGTCGATCTCGGTGCCGATCCGGTCGAGGTCCTCGGCCTCGATGGCGTCCAGCGTGCGGCCCCACAGCTCCAGGACCTGGGCGACCGTGCCCGTACGGATGCCGCGGCGGTCGACGAAGTCGGCGGCCTTCTCGTAGTACTCGCGCTGGACCTCCAGGGCGGAGGCCTCGCGGCCGCTGGCGAGCCGGACCTTGCGCTGGCCGGTGATGTCGTGGCTGACCTCCCGGATGGCCCGGATCGGGTTCTCCAGGGTCAGGTCGCGCATCACCGTGCCCGCCTCGATCATGCGGAGCACGAGGTCGGTGGCGCCGACCTTGAGCAGCATGGTCGTCTCGGACATGTTCGAGTCGCCGACGATGACGTGCAGCCGGCGGTAGCGCTCGGCGTCCGCGTGCGGCTCGTCACGGGTGTTGATGATCGGCCGGGAGCGGGTCGTCGCGGAGCTGACGCCCTCCCAGATGTGCTCGGCCCGCTGGGAGACGCAGAAGACCGCCCCGCGCGGGGTCTGGAGCACCTTTCCGGCGCCGCAGATGAGCTGTCGGGTGACGAGGAAGGGAATGAGGATGTCCGCGAGCCGGGAGAACTCTCCGTGGCGGGCGACGAGATAGTTCTCGTGGCAGCCGTAGGAGTTTCCCGCCGAGTCGGTGTTGTTCTTGAAGAGATAGACGTCGCCGGCGATTCCCTCCTCGTGCAGGCGGCGTTCGGCGTCGACGAGCAGGCCCTCGAGAATGCGTTCGCCCGCCTTGTCGTGCGTGACCAGTTCGGTCACGTTGTCGCATTCGGGAGTTGCGTATTCCGGATGCGAACCCACGTCGAGGTACAGGCGGGCGCCGTTCCGCAGGAAGACATTGCTGCTGCGGCCCCATGACACGACACGGCGGAAGAGGTAGCGCGCCACTTCGTCAGGTGACAGTCGGCGCTGTCCCCTGAACGTGCACGTGACGCCGTACTCGTTCTCCAGCCCGAAAATGCGGCGGTCCATGTCTGAACATTACGCCTGATGGCCTGAGCTGAAACCGGGTTCGACAGCCCCGTTTCGATCATTTTCCGATGGGTGCGTGTTCCTTTCGGCGTGTCCGGTGCTCCGGGCGGTACCGCTGACGGCGTGTCGCACGCTCCGGCCGGAAACCGTGAGGACCCGTCCGGTGGCCAGAAGCACGAGCAGGGCCACGAAGCCGCCGGCTCCGGCCACGGCGAAGCCCGCGGTGGTCCCGGCGAGTTCGACGGCCGGTCCCGCGACGGCCGAGCCGAGGGCCGCCCCCACACCGAAGGTGGTGACGAGCCAGGAGAAGGCCTCGGTGACGGTGCCGGCCGGCGCGTGCCGGTCGACGACGATGAAGCCGCAGGCGAGGGCGGGGGCGAGGAAGACGCCGGAGAGCGCGGCGAGGGCCGCCATCGGCACGACACCCGGCGTGAGCATGAGCGGCAGATAGCCGAGGGCGAGCAGCCCGATGATGACCCGCAGCCGCCGCTCGGGCGCGCCCGCCCAGCGCCGGGCACCGTAGAGGACACCGCCGATGAGCGCGCCGAGGCCGAGCGCGGCCATCAGCCAGCCGTAGGCCGCTTCGTTGCCCCGGTCGTCGGCGTAGGCGAGGCCCGCGACGGTGATGGAGCCGAGGGCGAGCCCGACGAAGAAGAACGAGCCGAGCAGGGCGAGCAGGCCGGGCGAGCGCAGGGCGCCGAGCCAGTGGGCCTCTCGGGGTGCTGAGCGCCACGCGCGCGAGGGCTCGGACAGGACGACGGAGAGCGCGCCGAGGACGCCGAGGAGGTTGATGACGAGGAGCGCGGCGGCCGGCGACCAGAGGGCGACCAGGAGGGTCACCAGCAACGGTCCGACGGTGAACATGACTTCCTGGGCGACGGCGTCCAGGGCGTAGGCCCGGTGGACCCGGTCCTCGCGGCCGAGCACGCTCGGCCACAGGGCGCGCAGTCCGCCTTCGAGGGGCGGCGTGAAGAGCCCGGCGACGACGACCGCCGCATAGGCGAGGACGAGGGGGCTGATTCCGGCCACGGCCAGGACGATCATGCCGAGGGCGGAGACGATCGCGGCGGGCAACTGGACGCGCGGCTGCCCCTTGAGGTCGACGGCCCGGCCCAGCAGGGGCTGGCCGACGGCGGTGGCGATCCCGTACGCGGCGGTGAGCCCGCCGGCCAGGCTGTAGCTGCCGCCCTCCGAGCGGACGAAGAGCACGATGGCGATGGGTCCCGTGCCGTTCGGGAGCCGGCCGACGAGGGTGCCGGTGAGCAGTCGCAGGGCGTGCGGCGCCCTGAGGATGTCGAGATAGCCGCCGCTCTCCTTGGCCTCGGTGGCCATGTCCATCTCCTCTCCCCCGGTACCCGGTCCGAGGTTTTACGTATAACTTGCGGCGTCATACGTACCATGGCGGGATCCCGCGGGTCCACCCCGCGGCCGGCAACCATCCCTCGCGGAGGCAACGAGTGCAGACCCCGGAACCCCCCAGCGCAGCGCGGCCCACCAGCCGGGACGTCGCCAGGGCCGCCGGAGTGTCCCAGGCCACGGTCTCCCTCGTGCTCGGCGACAAATGGCGCGGGCGTGTCTCCGCACGCACCGTCGAGGCCGTACGCGAGGCCGCCCGCGGCCTCGGATATCGGCCGAATCTCGCCGCCCGCAACCTCCGCCTCGGACACACCAGGACCGCGCTCCTCGTCGTCCCCGCCCTCACCAACGAGTTCTTCGCCCGCGTCTACACGGGCGCCGCCACCGTCGCCGCCCGGCACGGATTCGGCGTGGTCCTCTACCCGTCCCCCGACGGAGTCGGCCCCGCGAAGGACCCCTTCGCCTCCGCCCGCGCCGCACTCGACGGCGTCATTGCCTCCTCCATGGCCGCGGACGCCCTCGCGGCCTTCCGCGGCACCGACCTGCCGCTGGTCATGCTCGACAGCGACCCGTCCGACAGCGGCGCGGCCGCCCACGTCAACCTCGACATCGCGGACGGGATGCGCCAGGTCACCGGGCACCTCCTGGCGCTCGGCCACCGCCGCTTCGTCCATCTCGCCTCGGCCGTGCCGTCCTGGACCTTCGACGTACGCGCGGCCGCCCTCGCCGAGTCGCTGCGCGAGGTCTCCGTCCGCACCCTGCGCGCGCCCCTCGACGTGGACGGCGCCCGCGCCGTCGCCGAGCGCGCCCTCACCGGCCCCGGCCCACGGCCCACCGCCCTCGTCTGCGACGACGACATCCTCGCCGCCGGCGCCTGCAAGGCGGTACGCCGCCTCGGTCTGCGCGTCCCCGAGGACGTCTCCGTCACCGGCTTCGACGACCTGGCCCTCGCCACCGCCGTCGAACCGGAACTCACCACCGTCCGCCTCCCCGCCGAACGCATCGGGGAGCGCGGCATGGCCGCCCTCCTCACCGTCCTGGCGGGCGAGGCCCCCGAACCCGGCGATCTCCCGGTCACCCTCATGCCCCGCGGCTCCTCCGGCCCGGCACCGGCCTGAGCACGACGAAGCCCCGGCCCGCCGAAGCGGGCCGGGGCCGTCGAGTACGCGAGGGGGGAACTACTCCTCCGTGTCCTCCGGGATCTCGTCCGACGGCTCGTCCGTCCTGGCGATCGCCGCGTTGTCCGCCTCCAGCAGACGCACCAGCTGACGCCCGACGATCCGCTTGAACTTGCGCTGCTGCGGACGCGTACGGTCGAGGACCGCCACCTCGAGCCGCTCCGCGGGGATCTCCCGCTCGCTGCCGTTGGTGTCCCGCGACAGCGCCTGCACGGCGAGCTTCAGCGCCTCGGCGAGCGACATGCCGTCACGGTGCCGCTGGTCGAGGAAGCTGCTGATCTGTTCCGCGTTGCCGCCCACGGCGACCGAGCCGTGCTCGTCCACGATCGAGCCGTCGTGCGGCAGACGGTAGATCTGGTCGCCCTCGGGCTCCGCGCCGACCTCGGCGACGACCAGCTCCACCTCGTACGGCTTCTCCCCCGCGCTCGAGAAGATCGTGCCCAGCGTCTGCGCGTACACGTTCGCGAGGCCCCGGGCCGTCACGTCGTCCCGGTCGTAGGTGTAGCCCCGCAGGTCGGCGTAGCGCACACCGCCGATCCGCAGGTTCTCGTACTCGTTGTACTTACCCGCCGCGGCAAAACCGATCCGGTCGTAGATCTCGCTGAACTTGTGCAGCGCGCGGGACGGGTTCTCACCGACGAAGACGATGCCGTCGGTGTACTGAAGGACGACCAGACTGCGGCCGCGGGCGATGCCCTTGCGGGCGTACTCCGCCCGGTCGGCCATGGCCTGCTGGGGGGAGACGTAGAACGGAGTCGACACCGGCTACCCGTCCCTTTCTTCTGGGATTCTTCGGACGACGAGTGATCAGAGCAGGGCAGCGCGCGGACCGTCGGGCTGCTCCAGGCGCCGATCGGTGACCGAGCGGGCGACCACCGAGGACTCCTCCTCGGTGAGCCTGCGGAAGCCCTCGTCGGTGATGACGGTGACGATGGGGAAGATGTTGCGGTACAGGTCCGGGCCGCCGGTGGCCGAGTCGTCGTCGGCGGCGTCGTACAGCGCCTGCACGACCAGCGTCGTCGCCTGCTCCTCCGTCAGATCCGGGCGGTACAGCTTCTTCATGGAACCCCGGGCGAAGATCGAACCGGAGCCGGTCGCGGCGAAGCCGTGCTCCTCGGAGCGGCCGCCGGTCACGTCGTAGGAGAAGATCCGGCCCTTCTCCTTGCCCTCGTCCCAGCCGGCGAAGAGCGGCACGACGGCGAGGCCCTGCATGGCCATGCCCAGGTTGCCGCGGATCATGGTGGACAGGCGGTTCGCCTTGCCCTCCAGGGAGAGGGTCGTCCCCTCGACCTTCTCGAAGTGCTCCAGCTCCAGCTGGAACAGCTTCACCATCTCCACGGCGAGACCGGCGGTGCCGGCGATGCCCACGGCCGAGAACTCGTCGGCCGGGAACACCTTCTCGATGTCGCGCTGCGCGATCATGTTGCCCATGGTCGCCCGCCGGTCGCCGGCGAGCACCACGCCGCCGGGGAAGGTCGCGGCGACGATGGTGGTGCCGTGCGGCGCCTCGACGACCCCCTCGGGCAGCTTCCGGTTGCCCGGCAGCATCCCCGGCGAGTGGTCGGAGAGGAAGTCCATGAACGAGGACGATCCCGGCGTCAGGAAGGCAGCTGGTAGACGCCCGGTGCTACGAGTGTTGGCTTCCACGCGTGTCCCTCCAGATATGAAATGGCCCGACGAACGGTCGGGATCGTCTCCCAACAAGCCGATGGCCGTATCGCAGTTGAAGCACAGTACGCCACGGACCCTACCCGTCTTGTGACGGTGATCCACATGGACTTCGAGGGCAGCCGGCCGCACGGTTTCCCGGCCATCGCGCGCGACCGGACGGCGCGAGCAGCTCTGCCCGCACCGTCCGGCAACCGCCTGGGTCACCCCGCCTGGCCCGCCCCGGCCTTCGATCCGAAGGCGTGCGGCCCTACTGGCCACCCTTTTGCACGAAGGAACGCACGAAGTCCTCGGCGTTCTCCTCAAGCACGTCGTCGATCTCGTCCAGCACGGAGTCGACGTCGTCGCTCAGCTTCTCCTGGCGTTCCTTGAGGTCGGAGGTCTCCTCCGCGGTCGTCTCCTCGACCTCCTCCGTGGAACGCGTCGCCTTCTGCTGTCCGCCGCCGGTGTCCTTGGTCGCCATATCCCTCACCCCGCTCGAATCGGCCCGCTCGGTTGGGTCTCTCAAGATCAGACCCTACAAGCCAGGTCTGACATCGGCCCCGCAGTTTGGTACAACGTCCGGGCACTAGTCCCATGATTCCCAGTGCCCGGGCATTTCAGCCGTACATCGGCCGCAGATCAATTCCCGGACAGCACGCGCACCAGCTCCTCGGCCGTGCGGCAGCGGTCCAGCAGCTCCTTGACGTGGTTCCTGGTGCCCCGCAGCGGCTCCAGGGTCGGGACCCGCTGGAGGGAGTCGCGGCCCGGGAGGTCGAAGATCACCGAGTCCCAGGAGGCGGCCGCCACGTCGTCGGCGTACTGCTCAAGGCAGCGGCCTCGGAAATAGGCCCTGGTGTCCTCAGGAGGCTTTGTCTCGGCCCTTTCGACCTCTGCCTCGTCCAGGAGGCGCTTCATGCGCCCACGGGCCGCCAGACGGTTGTACAGGCCCTTCTCGGGGCGTACATCGGCGTACTGCAGGTCCACGAGGTGCAGCCGGGGCGCGTCCCACTCCAGGTTGTCGCGCTGCCGGTAACCCTCCATGAGCTCCCGCTTGGCGATCCAGTCCAGTTCGCCGGCCAGGCTCATCGGATCGTTCTCGAGCCGGTTGAGGGTGTCCTCCCAGCGGATCAGGACGTCCTTGGTCTGGTCGTCCGCGTCGGCGCCGAAGCGCTCCTCCACGTACTTCCTGGCCAGCTCGAAGTACTCCATCTGGAGCTGGACCGCGGTGAGTGTCCGGCCGCTGCGCAGCGTGACGAGGTGCCGCAGTGTCGGGTCGTGGGACACCTCGTGGAGCGTACGGACGGGCTGCTCGACGGCGAGGTCCACGTTGATGAAGGAGTCCTCGATCATCGAGAGGACCAGCGCCGTGGTGCCCAGCTTGAGGTAGGTGGAGATCTCCGAGAGGTTCGCGTCGCCGATGATCACGTGGAGGCGGCGGTACTTCTCGGCGTCCGCGTGGGGCTCGTCGCGGGTGTTGATGATCGGGCGCTTGAGCGTGGTCTCCAGGCCGACCTCGACCTCGAAGTAGTCGGCGCGCTGACTGATCTGGAAGCCGTGCTCACGGCCGTCCTGGCCGACGCCGACGCGGCCGGCGCCGGTGACGACCTGGCGGGAGACGAAGAAGGGCGTCAGGTGGCGCACGATGTCCGAGAAGGGGGTCTCCCGCTTCATCAGGTAGTTCTCGTGCGTGCCGTAAGAGGCACCCTTGTTGTCGGTGTTGTTCTTGTAGAGGTGGATGGGCTGGGCGCCGGGGAGCTGCGCGGCTCGTTCCGCGGCTTCCGCCATGATCCGCTCGCCGGCCTTGTCCCACAGGACGGCGTCGCGGGGGTTGGTGACCTCGGGGGCGCTGTATTCCGGGTGGGCGTGGTCGACGTAGAGCCGGGCTCCGTTGGTGAGGATCACGTTGGCCAGGCCGATGTCCTCGTCGGTGAGCTGGCTGGAGTCGGCGGCCTCACGGGCGAGGTCGAAGCCGCGGGCGTCCCGCAGCGGGTTCTCCTCCTCGAAATCCCAGCGGGCGCGGCGCGCCCGGTGCATCGCCGCCGCGTAGGCGTTGACGATCTGGGACGAGGTGAGCATGGCATTGGCGTTCGGGTGGCCCGGAACGGAGATCCCGTACTCCGTTTCGATGCCCATTACTCGCCGTACGGTCATGCGGCCCTCCTTGCCCGGCGGCGCTCCCCTTCGGGTGCGGCGCAACAAGTACCGACGAGCCTAGAGCGACTCCGCGCCGGTGGGGAGATCGATTCACGGTTTTGCTGTGGTGATATGTGCTGAGGTGGAATACGACGGCTGCGGATGCCCGTGGTTCCGGACATCCGCAGCCGGTGTGCGATCTACAGGTACTGACCGGTGTTCGCCACCGTGTCGATGGAGCGTCCGGTGTCCGCGCCCTGCTTTCCGGTGACGAGCGTACGGATGAACACGATCCGCTCGCCCTTCTTTCCGGAGATACGGGCCCAGTCGTCGGGGTTGGTGGTGTTGGGCAGGTCCTCGTTCTCCTTGAACTCGTCCACGCATGCCTGGAGGAGGTGGGAGACGCGAATGCCCTTCTGGTTGTGGTCGAGGAAGGCCTTGATGGCCATCTTCTTGGCCCGGTCCACGATGTTCTGGATCATGGCTCCGGAGTTGAAGTCCTTGAAGTAGAGGACTTCCTTGTCGCCATTGGCGTACGTGACCTCGAGGAAGCGGTTCTCCTCGGATTCCGCGTACATCTGCTCGACCACGGACTGGATCATCGCGTGGGCGGCCGCCTCCTTCGAGCCCTGGTGCTCGGAGAGGTCGTCGGAGTGCAGCGGCAGCGAAGACGTGAGGTACTTCGCGAAGATGTCCTTCGCGGCCTCCGCGTCCGGGCGCTCGATCTTGATCTTGACGTCGAGCCGGCCGGGCCGCAGGATCGCGGGGTCGATCATGTCCTCGCGGTTCGAGGCACCGATGACGATGACGTTCTCCAGGCCCTCAACACCGTCGATCTCGGCGAGCAGCTGCGGGACGATCGTGTTCTCGACGTCCGAGCTGACTCCGGATCCGCGGGTGCGGAAGAGCGACTCCATCTCGTCGAAGAAGACGATGACGGGGGTGCCCTCACTCGCCTTCTCCCGGGCACGCTGGAAGACGAGGCGGATGTGCCGCTCGGTCTCACCGACGTACTTGTTGAGGAGCTCCGGTCCCTTGATGTTGAGGAAGTAGGACTTTCCGGCGGGCTGGCCGGTGACCTCGGCGACCTTCTTGGCAAGGGAGTTGGCGACGGCCTTCGCGATCAGCGTCTTGCCGCAGCCGGGCGGGCCGTAGAGCAGGATGCCCTTCGGCGGCCGCAGTTCGTGCTCCTTGAAGAGGTCCGGGTAGAGGTACGGAAGCTCGACCGCGTCCCGGATCATCTCGATCTGGCCGCCGAGGCCGCCGATCTTGGTGTAGTCGACGTCCGGCACCTCTTCGAGGACGAGCTCTTCGACCTCGCTCTTGGGGACCACTTCGTAGACGTAGCCGGACCTGGGTTCGAGCAGCAGGGCGTCGCCGGGACGGATGGTGATGTCCAGCAGCGGCTCGGCGAGCCTGACCACCCGTTCCTCGTCGGTGTGCCCGATCACCAGGGCGCGCTCGCCGTCCTCGAGGATCTCCTTGAGGGTGACGATGTCCCCGGCGCGCTCGAATGCCATGGCCTCGACCACGTTGAGCGCCTCGTTGAGCATGACTTCCTGGCCGCGCCGGAGCTCGTCGAGCTCGACGCTGGGGCTGACGTTCACCCGGAGCTTGCGGCCCCCGGTGAAGATGTCGCACGTGCCGTCCTCATTGGCCTGCAGGAAGACACCGAAGCCGGCCGGCGGCTGCGCGAGCCGGTCGACCTCCTCCTTGAGGGCCACGATCTGGTCGCGGGCCTCACGGAGTGTGTTGGCGAGCCGCTCGTTCTGCGCGGACACGCCGGCCAGGTTGGTCTGCAGCTCGACGATCCGCTCTTCGAGAATCCTCGTATGACGCGGAGAGTCGGCGAGCTTGCGGCGCAGGACGGCGATTTCCTGCTCGAGATAGGCAACCTGACCGGCGGGGTCTTCAGACCCCCGCCCCGGCCGGATGCCGCGGTTGATGTCGTCGTCGTGGGCTGCCACGGTCCTCACCTCCTCCAAGGGGAGCTGGACGCTTCCTGACCCTACCTGCGTGGGTGGTGATTGAAACCCCTAGATCACAAAGACTCTGGGGTGTGTCCGATCTTCACCCTTGCGCTTCCCCTCACGCCAAGGGAATACCCACCCATCAACATCGGAAAGCAGGCGGTTGTATCGTCGTCGGTGGTCAACACCCGTCAGGCTTGACCGGACTTAGAAGAACGATCTTTTTCGACGCTCAGGAACGGCAGGAGACATGACCGTGCAGCAGGAGGTCCCGACGACGGACACCGGCGAGGCGCTGGAGGTCTGGATCGACCAGGATCTGTGCACCGGTGACGGGATCTGCGTGCAGTACGCCCCCGAGGTCTTCGAGCTGGACATCGACGGGCTCGCGTATGTGAAGAGCGCGGACGACGAGCTGCTGCAGGAGGCCGGGGCGACGACGCCGGTGCCGCTGCCGCTGCTGCGGGACGTGGTGGACTCCGCGAAGGAGTGCCCGGGCGACTGCATCCACGTGCGCCGGGTTTCGGACAGGGTCGAGGTCTACGGGCCTGACGCGGAGTGACGGGTCAGACGCTCCGTGCGTCGGCCGGGGCGGACCGGACGAAGGTTCCGCCCTTCCAGCGCCAGCTGACGCGTTCCTGCTCGTCGGGGCAGCAACTGGGTACGTCGGGGGACGAGTAGCCGAGCAGGGTGGCGGTGACCGCCCCGTCGCGTACGGCGAGGTCGGTGACGTTCTTCTGCTCGGAGGGCTCGAGGAGAGTCGCGACCACGCGCGCGTCCGGGCCCGTTCTGGTGTGGGTCAGGACGTAGACGGCGTGGGGAGGCGTTCCGGATCCGGCTTCGCAGTGTACGACTGCGACGGTTTCGGGGTTCCCGTCGCCGTCGAGGTCCCCGCCGGCCCGCTGCGCGACCTGGGGTGAGGCTCCCCCGCAGTCCATGGGGTACGTGGCCGAGGTGGCGTCGGGTGCCGGTCGTGGGGCGGCCGCCGCGCCGCTCGCGGCGGCGGTGGTCGCGGTGGCGGGGCCGGGCTGCAGCAGCCCGGCGGCGGCCACGACGGCGGCCATGGCGGTAGCGGTGGCCAGCCAGTGCACCGGCCGGGCGTGGGTGTGCGCGAGGTCCGGGACGGCGGGGGGCTGCACGCGGGATGTCTCCTGTGAAAGTGGCGCGGAAGGAGTTGCGGGCATCGTGCCATACGTCACAGGCGGGTGGAACAGTCGGGGTGCGGGCCGTCCGCAAAGATGCCGAACGTGAAGGTGCCGCCGTCGAGTTCCCCGCTCCGGGGCGGGAACTCGACGGCGGCGCACGTTCGTTGTCGGGGCGTCAGCCCTTGTTGGGGCCTTCGTAGTCCTCGCCGTACGCGCCCTTGGCGGGGCGGCGACGGCGCATGGGCGGCTCGACGCCGTCCGCGAGGCGGCGGGCGGTGACGAGGAAGCCGGTGTGGCCGATCATCCGGTGGTCCGGGCGGACGGCCAGGCCCTCCACGTGCCAGTTGCGGATCATGGATTCCCAGGGCTGCGGTTCGGCGTAACAGCCGAATTCGCGGATGGACTCCACGGTGCGGGCGAGCTGGGTGGTGGTCGCCACGTAGCAGCAGAGGATGCCGCCGGGGACGAGGGCCTTGGACACGGCCTCCAGGCACTCCCACGGGGCCAGCATGTCCAGGATGACGCGGTCGACGTCGGTGTCGGACAGATTGTCCTGGAGGTCGCCGACCGTCAGCTGCCAGGCCGGGTGCGGGCCGCCGAAATAGCGTTCGACGTTGCCCTTGGCGATCTCGGCGAAGTCCTCGCGGCGCTCGTAGGAGTGCAGCATTCCGCTGTCGCCGATGGCGCGCAGGAGGAAGCTGCTGAGCGAGCCCGAGCCCACCCCGGCTTCCACGACGCGGGCGCCGGGGAAGATGTCGGCGAAGGCCAGGATCTGACCCGCGTCCTTGGGGTAGACCACGGCGGCACCGCGGGGCATGGACAGGACGTAGTCGGGGAGCAGGGGGCGCAGCGCGAGGTAGGCGACGTTTCCCGTGGTACGGACAACACTGCCCTCGGGAGCACCGATCAGCTCGTCGTGGGGGAAGGAACCCTTGTGGGTGTGGAAATTCTTCCCGGCCTCGAGCGTGAACGTGTAGTGGCGTCCCTTGGGGTCGGTGAGCTGGACCTGGTCCCCGACCTTGAAGGGCCCGCGACGGCGGGCGGCACCGGTCGGTTCGGACATGTGACCAGAGTACCGGGGTTACGCGGAGGGTCTTGCCATGGCCTTGACGAAGGCGCGTTCCACGTCGGTGGCGGAGAGGACCCCGTAGATCTCCCCGGTCTCCTCGACGACGAGGTATTCGGTCGCGGGGCTGGCGCGGAGGTGGTCGAGGAGGGGCTGCCCGGCGAGTTCGGCGGGGACCTTCATGCCCTCGTCGAGGTCCTGGGTGAGAGTGCTGACGGCGACCCAGGGGCGGCGGTGCTGGGGAACGCCGGCGATGGCGCTCTCGCGGACGAGACCGGTGGGGTTGCCCCTGCCGTCGACGACGACAAGGGCGCGGGCTCCGGCCTCGTTGGCACGGCGCAGGGCCTCGGAGAGCGGGGTGCCGGGTTCGACGGGGACGGCGCGCCGGGTGAGGGCCCGGGCGTTGAGTTCGGGGAGATGTTCACGGAGCCGGGCCATGCGCAGGCTGTTGCCGGCGCCGGTCCAGATGATGGCGGCGAGGATCGCGGCGAGCAGGGCGTCCATGACGGTGTCCATGCCGCTGATGTCGTCGGTGGAGTTGCCGAGGAGGCCGGTGCGAGTGAGGAGCGGGAGGCCGATGAGGACGGCCACGGCGAGGGCCCGGCCGACCCAGGCGGCGGCGACGGTGCCGGCCATGGGCTTGCCGGTGATCTTCCACACGACGGCGCGGAGCATGCGGCCGCCGTCGAGGGGGAGGCCGGGCAGCAGGTTGAAGATCGCGACGATCAGGTTGGAGATCATCAGGCCGGCGAGGAGGACACCGGGGACGGTGCCGGGCTCGACGGCGTACAGGGTGAGATAGAAGACACCGGCGAGGACGAGGGAGAGCAGCGGTCCGACGAAGGCGAGGACGAATTCGCGGCCCGGGGTCTCGGTCTCCTTCTCGATCTCGGAGACGCCGCCGAAGAACTGGAGCTGGATACGGCGCACCGGCAGCTTGAAGCGCAGCGCGGCGACGGTGTGGGCCAGCTCGTGAACGAGGACCGAGGCGTAGAAGGCGATGGCGAAGAAGAGGGAGACCAGGTAGCGGGCGGCGCCGAGCTCGGGCAGGACGCGTTCGATCTGGTCGCCGAAGACCCAGGTGATGAGGGCCGCGACGAGGAACCAGCTGGGTGCGACGTAGACGGGCACGCCGAAGGGGCGGCCCATGAGGATTCCTCCGCCGGGTTCCTCGTTCCGCCGGGTGCGGGAGTTGGCGGTGGCCGGCGCTTCCCCTGCGCCGGGCCGCGGCCGCTTCTTCTCGCCGCGCTCGTCGTCCTGGTTCACGGGTTCCTCTCGTAGCCTTCCGCGCGACCCCCGTCGTGCGTCACTCTTCGATCATGCAGCGTGACGTGGTCTGTCGTCGATGGTATTCGGCTCGCTGTCGGTGGCGGGTCGTAGGGTCTGAGTCATGAGTACGAGCGAGCAGCCGCCCTCCGGGGCCCGGACACCCATGTCGTTGTCGCCCTCGCGGGCGAGCGACTTCATGCAGTGTCCCCTGTTGTACCGGTTCCGGGTGATCGACAGGCTGCCGGAGAAGCCGAGCGAGGCGGCGACGCGGGGCACGCTGGTCCACGCGGTGCTGGAGCGGCTCTTCGACGATCCGGCGGTGGACCGGACGGCGCCGCGGGCGAAGGCGATGATTCCGGGGCAGTGGGACCGGCTGCTCGAGTCGAAGCCGGAGCTGGGCGAGCTGTTCGCCGAGGACGCGGAGGGTGAGCGGCTGGCGCGCTGGCTGGGCGAGGCGGAGCAGCTGGTGGAGCGGTGGTTCACGCTGGAGGATCCGACGCGGCTCGAGCCGGCGGAGCGTGAGCTGTTCGTGGAGACGGAGCTGGACTCGGGGCTGCGGCTGCGTGGCGTGATCGACCGGATCGACGTGGCGCCGACGGGCGAGGTGCGGATCGTCGACTACAAGACGGGCAAGGCGCCGCGACCGGAGTACAGCGAGGGCGCGCTGTTCCAGATGAAGTTCTACGCGCTGGTGATCTGGCGGCTGAAGCGGGTGGTGCCGCGTCGCCTGCAGCTGGTGTACCTGGGCAGCGGTGATGTGCTGACGTACGACCCGGCGGAGGCGGATCTGCTGCGGGTGGAGCGGAAGCTGCTCGCCCTGTGGGAGGCGATCCGGGAGGCGACGGAGACGGGCGAGTGGCGCCCGCGTCCGACGAAGCTGTGCGGCTGGTGCGACCACCAGGCGGTGTGTCCGGAGTTCGGGGGGACTCCCCCGGTGTATCCGCTGGAGATCCGGCCGGAGATCGTTTCCGCGCGCCCGCCGGAGTCGGGCGATTCGGGGCAGGGCAGAATGGGGCCGGTCCAGCCCGCGCAGTGAAGGAGTTCCCGTGGCAATCCGCGTCCTGTTGGTCGACGACCAGCCGCTGCTGCGTACCGGTTTCCGGATGATTCTGGAGGCGGAGCAGGACATCGCGGTCGTCGGTGAGGCCGGGGACGGCCTCCAGGCTCTGGATCAGGTCCGGGCCCTGCAGCCCGATGTGGTGCTGATGGACATCCGGATGCCGCGGATGGACGGCGTCGAGGCGACGCGGCAGATCACGGGTCCGGGCCGGGACGGTCCGGCGAAGGTGCTGGTGCTCACGACGTTCGATCTGGACGAGTACGTGGTGGAGGCGCTGCGGGCGGGGGCGAGCGGGTTCCTCCTGAAGGACGCTCCGGCCAACGAGCTGGTGCAGGCGATCCGGGTGGTCGCGGCGGGTGAGGCGATGCTGGCTCCGTCGATCACGCGGCGTCTGCTCGACAAGTACTCGGCACATCTGCCGTCGGGCGACGAGCAGGTGCCGGACACCCTGAACAGGCTGACGGAGCGTGAGGTCGAGGTGCTGAAGCTGGTGGCGCGCGGTCTGTCCAACGCGGAGATCGCGGCGGATCTGTTCGTCAGCGAGACGACGGTGAAGACGCACGTGGGCCATGTGCTGACCAAGCTGGGGCTGCGTGACCGGGTGCAGGCGGCGGTGTACGCGTACGAGAGCGGCCTGGTCCGCCCGGGCGGGCAGTAGCCGACGGAGCGGCACCCGCGGGATTGCGGGATGCGGGAAGGGGCCCGGCGCGCGACAGGCGCGCCGGGCCCCTTTCCGTACGGATGGCCGGTGGGACCGGTCAGCCCTTCTTGATCTCCCAGAAGCGGAAGACGGTCGAGGCGTCCAGGGTCCACTCCAGGCCGGTGATGCCGTCGCGGGCGACGGCGTACTGCTTGCCCTGCCAGAGCGGGAGGAGGGGCAGTTCGTCGGCGACCAGGTCCTGGAGCTTGCCGAAGTCCTGGCCGGTGGCGGCGCGGTCGGCGGCGGCCGAGGTCTTCGGGAGGAGGCTGTCGGTGATGGTGGCGTTCTCGTAGTTGTTGCCGAGGACGTTGCCCGGGCCGAAGAACGGGGCGGTGAAGTTGTCGGCGTCGGGGTAGTCGGGGACCCAGCCCTTGACGTACACGCCGTACTTGCCGTCGGCGATGTCCTTCTCGTACTGCTCGAACTCGACGGACTGCACGGTGGCCTCGAACAGACCGCTGCTGTTGAGCTGTTCGGCTATCGCCTTGAACTCCTGGTCGGTGGCGGGGCCGTAGCGGCTCGGCGTGGACCAGAGGGTGAGCTTCACCTTGTCGGTGATGCCCGCCTTGCGCAGCGCCTTCTTGGCCTTGGCCGCGTCGGGGCTGCCGTAGGTGTCGAAGAAGGCGGTGTTGTGGCCCGCGATGCCGGCCGGGACGATCGAGTACAGCGGGGTGGCGGTCGACTTGTAGACGTTCTGGACGAGCGCCTCGCGGTCGACGAGGTGGGCGATGGCCTGGCGGACGCCGAGCTTGCCGACCACGGGGTCCTTGACGTTGAAGACGAGGTGCTGGACCTCGGCGCTGGTGCCCGGGATGACCTCCAGGCCCTCGTCGGCCGCGGTGGCGGACGTCTCGAGGGTGGCGATGTCGTCGGCGGACAGACCACGGTAGGCGACGTCGATGTCGTTGTCGGCGATGGCCTTGGAGAGGGCGGCGCGGTCGCCGCCGTAGAGCTTGAGGGTGACGCCGCTGTTCTTCGGCTTGGCGCTGCCCCGGTAGTCGGTGTTGACCGAGAAGACGGCCTCGGTGTCGCTGATGGACTCCAGCTTGTACGGGCCGGAGCCGACCGCCTTCCCGTCGGTGCGCAGCGCGTCCTCGGCGTACTCGCGGTGGTCGACGATCGAGCCGGCGCCGGAGGCGATCTTGCTGGGGAAGGTGGCGTCGGGGGTCTTGAGCCGGAAGACGACGGTGAGGTCGTCGGGGGTCTCGATGGACTTGATCGTGGACAGCAGCGGCGCCGGGCCGGCCGGGTCGTCGATCTTCAGCGCGCGGTCGAAGGAGAACTTGACGTCCTTCGAAGTCAGCGGGTTGCCGTTGGAGAACTTCAGGCCCTCGCGGAGGGTGCAGCGGTAGACCGTGCTGGCCCCTTGGAAGTCGCACCTCTCGGCGGCTTCCGGCTGGGGCTCGGTGGTGCCCTTGGGGAAGCTGAGCAGGGACTGGAAGACGTTGTTGAACAGCAGCCAGGAGCCGGGGTCGTAGCCGGCCGCGGGGTCGGTGGCCATGACCTCGTCGGACATGCCGACGCGGACGTTGTCACCGGAGCTCGCGGCGCCCTCGCCCTGCTCCGTGCCACAGCCGCTGAGCAGGGCGGCGGACAGTCCCGCGGCGAGGGGGGCCGTCAGCCACTTGTTGTGCTTCACAGAACGTGCCTCTTGATCTCTTGCCAGACCGGCGCGCCGGTGCGCGGCCGGTGTTACCGAGCTGGTTGCGGGGTCAGGCGGTGCCGCGGCCGAGCTCCCAGAGGAGCAGGTCCGAGGAGGTGTTCAGCGCCCATTCGACGCCGGTCAGGTCGTCGCGCGCGGCGACGTACTGCTTGCCCTGCCAGAGCGGCAGGACGGGGACGTCCTTGGCGACGATCTCCTGGATCTGTCCGAACACGGGGCTCGCGGCGTTGCGGTCGGCCGAGCGGCGCGACTGCGGGATCAACCGGTCGCGGACGGCCTTGTTGACGTACGGGGTGTTGAGGAAGTTGTCGGCGTCGAGGAAGGGGGCGACGTAGTTGTCCGGGTCGGGGAAGTCGGGGAACCAGCCGAGGCCGTAGACGGGGTAGTCGCCGCGCTTCTGCGCGGGCCGGAACGTGGACCACTCGGCGCCCTGGACGGTGACGTCGAAGAGTCCGGTGGCGTTGAGCTGGTCGCGCAGCGCCTCGAACTCCTTCTTGGTGCCGGAGCCGTAGTGGTCGGAGGTGTAGTGGAGGGTGATCGCGACCGGCTTCTTGATACCGGCCTTGCGGAGGATGCCGGCCGCCTTGGCGGTGCTGGGCTCTCCGTAGTTGTCGAAGAAGGCGGTGGAGTGGCCCGTGACGCTGGAGGGGATCAGCGAGTAGAGCGGCTGGGCGGTGGTGCCGTAGACCCCGTTGATGAGCGCGCCGCGGTCGACGACGGCGGCCATGGCCTGCCGGACGGCCTTGTCCTTGACGGAGGGGTCGGCGGTGTTGAAGGCGAGGTAGCGGATCTCCAGGCCGGGGACCTCGGTGAGGTCGATGCCCTCCTTGGGCTTCTCGGTGAGGTCCTTGACCTGGTCGAGCGACATGGAGCGGGTCATCATGTCGATCTCGCGGTCCTCGAGGGCCTTGCCCATGGTGTCCGCGTTGGCGAAGGAGCGCAGTTCGACCTTGTCGTTGCGCAGGGTGATGTCGCCCTTGTACTTCGGGTTCTTGGTGAAGACGGCCTTGAGGATCTTCTCGCCCTGGCGTTCGGTCTTCATGGTGTACGGCCCGGAGCCGTCGACGTCGAAGCCCGCGCGGAGCTCCTTGGCGCCGTACTTGTCCTTGCTGAGGATGCCGGCGACCGGGGTGGAGAGCTTGTACGGGAACGTCGCGTCGGGGGTCTTCAGGTGGAAGACGATGTCGCGCTCGCCGTTGGTCTCGACGGTGTCGATGTTGGCGAGGAGGGCGGCCGTGCCGTTGTCGGACTTGATGGCCAGCACGCGTTCGACGGAGAACTTCACGTCTTCGGCGGTGAGGGGGGTGCCGTCGGCGAAGGTGAGTCCTTCGCGCAGCGTGCAGCGGTAGCTCTCGCTGGCGCGGTCGCTGAAGAGGCAGCTCTCCGCGGCCTCGGGGACGGGCTCGCCGCCGCCGCGGGGCACGTGCATCAGGGTCTGTACGGTCTGCCGCAGGATGTTCCAGGCGCCCGTGTCGTAGGCGAAGGCCGGGTCGAGGGGCGCGGGTGCCTCGGCGGTGGCGAGGAACTGGTCCGTGGTGCCGACGACGATGGCTCCGTTCTCGTCCGAGCCGCCGCAGGCGACGAGCAGCGGGGCGAGCAGGCCGGCGACGGCCGGCAGGGCCAAGGTCTTGCGGTTCATCCTGGACGTTCTCCTCATCCGGCACTGGGATACAGCGATGGCGGACACTCCGCCGCTGCGCCCGGTCGGGGCGGGGATCGGGCCGGGAAGGTGTGCGATCGGTCCTGTGTGCACGGCGACTTGGGTGGTCGTCGGTGTACGCGGATTGCGGCGAAGTACTCGCGAAAGATTAGTGGGCGAGGCCGCGTCGCCCGGACCGCGGGCGACCGGAAGCGGCTGCTCATAGTGATCATGAATACGGCGCACTCGATAGTCATGCGGGGGCATGATTCGTCAGGGAGTGCGCGAATCGGGACACACAGGGAGGGTCCAATCACCGCGTTCCGGACACCGGACGCAGAACGGCCACCCGTCGGTCGGCACGCTGGGTGACCAAGGTCACGTACGCACTTCTGGCGGATGGCCGATTCATTTCGCGATCGCGGTCACGGAAAAGGCACGCGCGGACGCCCTGCGTCTCCATCGGCGCATTTCCGGGAGAAAGGCCGGGGAAAGAGCGGCCGGGAAAGCTCAGGAAAAGCTCAGAATCATCGCGGCGCGGCGATGAGCGTGCGCAGGAAGGGGACGTCCACGTCCTCCAGGGAGCGGACCACGACCCGGCCGGCGGAGGGCGCGATGGGCGCGACGGACGGCACGGCGACCACCCGGCATCCGGCGGCCTCGGCGGCGGCCACGCCGGTCGCCGTGTCCTCGATGACGGCGCAGAGCGACGGCTCGGCGCCGACCCCGCTCGCGGCGGTCAGATACGGCTCGGGGTGCGGCTTGGTGCGGATCACCTCGTCACCGGCGACGGTGAGGGCGAAGCGGTCGCGCCCCAGGGAGGCGAGGACCCGGTCGATGATCCGCCGGTGTGAGGCGGAGACCAGGGCGGTGGGGATGTTGTGGTGGGCCAGTTCGGCGAGGAGCCGCTCGGCGCCGGGCATCAGCGGTACGCCCCGGGCGATGCGCTGCTCGAACTTCTCGTTGAGCAGGACGGTGAGCTCGGCGACGGTGATGTCGGCGCCGGTGGCCTCGATGAGGTAGCCGGCGCTGCGGGTCATGGGCCCGCCGACGACGACGTCGCGCCATGCCTCGTCCAGCCGGTGACCGAGGTCGGCGAAGACCTCGACCTCCGCGTCCCACCAGAATCCCTCCGTGTCGACGAGGGTGCCGTCCATGTCGAGGAAGACCGCCTGCAGGGCGGAGCTCTCGCTGGTACGGAACAAGGACGCGGGGACCGTACTGGTCATCCGGCACACCTCCATGGAGGGACGAGAAGGCCGGCCTCCCTCCCGTACGGGGAGGGTGACCGGCCTGCACTGGACCGACAAGTGTACGTCTCGATCAGCGAAGGTGCGCGGATTTACCGGCTCCGCGATTACCGCGCGTTGAAGTACTTCGCCTCGGGGTGATGGATGACGATCGCGTCGGTGGACTGCTCGGGGTGGAGCTGGAACTCCTCGGAGAGCTGGACACCGATCCGCTCGGGCTGCAGCAGCTCGGCGATCTTCGCCCGGTCCTCCAGGTCGGGGCAGGCGCCGTAGCCGAGCGAGAAGCGCGCGCCGCGGTACTTCAGGGCGAACATGTCCTCGACGTCGGCGGGGTCCTCGCCCGCGAAGCCGAGCTCGGCACGCACGCGCGCGTGCCAGTACTCGGCGAGCGCCTCGGCCAGCTGGACGGAGAGTCCGTGCAGTTCCAGGTAGTCGCGGTACGAGTCGGACTCGAAGAGCTTGGCGGTGGCCTCGCCGATCCGGGAGCCGACGGTGACGACCTGCAGGCCGACCACATCGGTCTCGCCGGACTCCTCGGGGCGGAAGAAGTCCGCGAGGCACAGGCGGCGGCCACGGCGCTGGCGCGGGAAGGTGAAGCGGGTCCGCTCGTTGCCCTGCTCGTCGAGGATGATCAGGTCGTCGCCCTTGGAGACGCACGGGAAGTAGCCGTGCACGACGGCCGCCTCCAGGAGGTTCTCCGTGTGGAGGCGCTCCAGCCAGCCGCGCAGGCGCGGCCGGCCCTCGGTCTCGACCAGTTCCTCGTACGACGGTCCGTCGCCGGTCCGGTTCTGCTTGAGGCCCCACTGGCCCTTGAACAGGGCGCCTTCGTCGAGCCAGCTCGCGTACTCCTTGAGCTGGATGCCCTTGACGACACGGGTGCCCCAGAACGGCGGGGTCGGCACCGGGTTGTCGGTGGCGACGTCCGAACGGCCGCCCTGCTCGGGCTCGTCGACCTCGAGGGCGGTGGCGCGCTGCGCGACCCGGCGCTGCTTGAGCTCGGGGAGCGCCGCTCCGGGCACGCCCCGCTTGACGGCGATGAGGGCGTCCATCAGGCGCAGGCCCTCGAAGGCGTCGCGGGCGTAGCGGACCTCGCCCTGGTAGATCTCGTGCAGGTCCTGCTCGACGTACGCCCGGGTGAGGGCGGCGCCGCCCAGGATGACCGGGAAGTCGGCGGCCAGGCCGCGCTGGTTCAGCTCCTCCAGGTTCTCCTTCATGATCACCGTGGACTTGACCAGCAGGCCCGACATGCCGATGACGTCGGCGCGGTGCTCCTCCGCGGCCTCCAGGATCGCGGAGACCGGCTGCTTGATGCCGATGTTGACGACGTTGTAGCCGTTGTTGGAGAGGATGATGTCGACGAGGTTCTTGCCGATGTCGTGGACATCGCCCCGGACGGTCGCGAGCACGATCGTGCCCTTGCCCTCCTCGCCCTCGACCTTCTCCATGTGCGGCTCCAGATGGGCCACCGCCGTCTTCATGACCTCGGCGGACTGGAGCACGAACGGCAGCTGCATCTGCCCCGAGCCGAAGAGCTCACCGACCGTCTTCATCCCGTCCAGCAGAGTCTCGTTCACGATGTCGAGGGCGGGACGGGTCGTGAGGGCCTCGTCGAGGTCGGCCTCCAGTCCGTTCTTCTCGCCGTCGATGATGCGGCGCTTGAGGCGCTCCTCCAGCGGCAGGGCGAGGAGCTCCTCGGTCTTGCCGGCCTTCATCGACTTCGTGGTGGCGCCCTCGAAGAGCTCCATCAGCTTCTGGAGCGGGTCGTAGCCCTCGGAGCGCCGGTCGTAGATCAGGTCGAGGGCGGTGGTGACCTGCTCCTCGTCGAAGCGGGCGATCGGCAGGATCTTGGAGGCGTGGACGATGGCCGAGTCCAGGCCGGCCTTGACGCACTCGTCGAGGAAGACGGAGTTGAGCAGGATGCGGGCGGCCGGGTTGAGGCCGAAGGAGATGTTGGAAAGGCCCAGCGTGGTCTGGACGTCCGGGTGGCGCCGCTTGAGCTCGCGGATGGCCTCGATGGTGGCGATGCCGTCCTTGCGGGACTCCTCCTGCCCGGTGCAGATGGTGAAGGTCAGGGTGTCGATCAGGATGTCCGACTCGTGGATGCCCCAGTTGCCGGTCAGGTCGTCGATGATCCGCTCGGCGATGGCGACCTTGGTCTCGACGGTGCGGGCCTGGCCCTCCTCGTCGATCGTGAGCGCGATGAGCGCGGCGCCGTGCTCCTGGGCGAGCCGGGTGACCTTGGCGAAGCGCGAGTCGGTTCCGTCGCCGTCCTCGTAGTTGACGGAGTTGATGACGGCGCGGCCGCCGAGCTTCTCCAGGCCGGCCCTGATGACCTCGACCTCGGTGGAGTCGAGGACGATCGGCAGGGTGGAGGCGGTCGCGAAGCGGCCGGCGAGCTCCTCCATGTCCGCGACGCCGTCGCGGCCGACGTAGTCGACGCAGAGGTCGAGCATGTGCGCGCCCTCACGGATCTGGTCGCGGGCCATCTCGACGCAGTCGTCCCAGCGGCCGTCCAGCATGGCGTCGCGGAACTTCTTCGAACCGTTGGCGTTCGTCCGCTCGCCGATCGCCATGTACGAGGTGTCCTGGCGGAAGGGGACCGTCTGGTACAGCGAGGCGGCACCCGGCTCGGGGCGCGGTTCGCGGACGCTCGGGGTGAGGTCGCGGACCCGCTCGACGACCTGGCGCAGGTGCTCGGGGGTCGTACCGCAGCAGCCGCCGACCAGGGAGAGCCCGTACTCGCGGACGAAGGTCTCCTGGGCGTCGGCCAGCTCGACCGGGGTCAGCGGGTAGTGCGCGCCGTTCTTGCCGAGGACGGGGAGTCCGGCGTTGGGCATGCAGGAGAGCGGGATACGGGAGTGCCGGGCGAGGTAGCGCAGGTGCTCGCTCATCTCGGCCGGGCCGGTGGCGCAGTTCAGGCCGATCATGTCGATGCCGAGCGGCTCGAGCGCGGTCAGCGCGGCGCCGATCTCGGAGCCGAGCAGCATGGTGCCGGTCGTCTCGACCGTGACGGAGCAGATCACCGGCACGTCGACGCCGAGGGCGTCCAGGGCGCGGCGGGCGCCGATGACGGAGGCCTTCGTCTGCAGCAGGTCCTGGGTGGTCTCCACGAGGAGCGCGTCGGCACCGCCGGCGAGCATGCCCTCGGCGTTCTGCTGATAGGCGTCACGCAGGGTGGTGTACGCGGCGTGGCCGAGGGTCGGCAGCTTGGTGCCGGGGCCCATGGAGCCCAGGACCCAGCGCTGCTGTCCGGTGGAGGCGGTGAACTCGTCGGCGACCTCGCGGGCGATCCGCGCACCGGACTCGGAGAGCTCGTACACGCGCTCCGGGATGTCGTACTCGCCGAGCGCGGCGAAGTTCGCACCGAAGGTGTTGGTCTCGACGCAGTCCACGCCCGCCGCGAAGTACTCCTGGTGCACGGTGCGGACGATGTCCGGCCGGGTCACGTTCAGGATCTCGTTGCAGCCTTCGAGGTTCTCGTAGTCCTCGAGGGTGGGGTCCTGCGCCTGGAGCATGGTGCCCATGGCTCCGTCGGCCACCACCACTCGGGTCGCGAGTGCCTCGCGGAGGGTTGCGGCGCGGGTCCGGCTGTCGGCGGAAGGGGTTGGCGACGAGGCCATGGATGAGCTCCCTGGGATGCGACGGCTGTCGGCTTTGCACGCTCGGTGGAGGGTGCACGGGGCCCAGAGTAACCGTGAGCGCGCCGGGGTGGACATGGCGTCCCACGGGCCGGACGGCATCCTGTGTCCGGGGACTCCCGGTCGCGCCTGTTCGTGTCCGACACTGTCGGGGTAAAGAGTGGTCGGCATCGACCGATAGTGTTCAGCATTGTCGAACAGCATCAACAACAGGGGTGCTGTCCGTAAGATCACGGGACCGCCGGGATCGTGGGACCGCCGGGACGTGGACAGGGAGAAGGGCCGGGCGATGGCGAAGAACATCCAGTCGCTTGAACGAGCGGCGGCGATGCTGCGACTGCTCGCGGGCGGCGAGCGCCGGCTCGGCCTGTCCGACATCGCCTCGTCGCTGGGCCTGGCCAAGGGCACGGCACACGGCATCCTGCGGACGCTGCAGGCCGAGGGCTTCGTGGAGCAGGAGGCGGCCTCGGGCCGCTACCAGCTGGGCGCCGAGCTGCTGCGCCTGGGCAACAGCTATCTGGACGTGCACGAGCTGCGGGCACGCGCGCTGGTCTGGACGGACGACCTCGCACGCTCCAGCGGCGAGAGCGTCCATCTGGGCGTCCTGCACCAGCAGGGCGTGCTGATCGTGCACCACGTCTTCCGCCCGGACGACAGCCGTCAGGTCCTGGAGGTGGGGGCCATGCAGCCGCTGCACTCCACGGCCCTGGGCAAGGTGCTGTCGGCCTACGACCCGGTGGCCCACAGCGAGGTCCTGGAGGTCCCGCGCGAGGGCTTCACGCCCCGCACGGTCACGGACCTCACGGAGTTCGAGACCCTGCTCGACATGACCCGCGCCCGGGGCTGGGCCGCGGACGTGGAGGAGACCTGGGAGGGCGTGGCCTCGGTGGCCGCGCCGATCCACGACCGGCGCCGGATGCCGGTGGGCGCGGTGGCGATCACGGGCGCGGTGGAGCGGGTCTGCGACGCCGGACAGCTGCGCTCGGAGCTGGTCGCGGCGGTACGGGACTGCGCACGCGCCGTCTCCCGCGATCTCGGCGCGCGGCGCTTCTAGCAGCCCTTTCGAGGACCAGGATCCCGGCCCGGCCGCCCGATGGCGGCCGGGCCGTGGCGTGTCCGCGCTCGCGTGGTGGGAACCGGTCGGTAACGATCGGGGCATGCGGGACGCAATCAGCCACCGAACCCTTGACGCGCTGTTGACCCTGGGGCAAAACTTCCGTGCATCGGTCGGCATTGCCGAACACCTACCGGCAATACACGCTAGAGTGTCGCAGTGCCACGGGCCGGCAACGCCCTCATTCGAGGGCGCGGACCACCGGAGGGACCCGGGGTTCGCCTTCCCCTGGACGAAGGACAAAGGAGTCGCGGGTGTCCAGCTCCGACATCTTCATCGGCGAGATCATTGGTACCGCCGTACTCATTCTGCTCGGCGGCGGAGTCGTCGCCGCTGTGGTGCTCAAGCGCTCGAAGGCACAGAACGCCGGGTGGCTCGCCATCACCTTCGGGTGGGGCTTCGCCGTCATGACCGCCGTGTACATGACGGGTACCCTCTCGGGCGCCCATCTGAACCCCGCCGTCACGGTCGGCATCGCGATCAAGGACGGGGACTGGAGCAACGTCCCGGTGTACTTCGCCGGTCAGCTGCTCGGCGCCATGCTCGGCGCGTTCCTGGTCTGGATCGCGTACTACGGACAGTTCCAGGCCCACCTCACGGACCCGGAGATCATCTCCGCTCCGCCGCACGAGGAGGGCATGGTCGACCAGAAGGCCGCGCCGAAGGCCGGCCCGGTGCTCGGTGTCTTCTCCACCGGACCCGAGGTCCGCAACGTCTGGCAGAACCTGGCCACCGAGATCATCGGCACGGTCGTGCTGGTCCTCGCGGTGCTCACGCAGGGCCTCAACGACAGCGGCAAGGGCCTCGGCGTCCTCGGCGCCCTGATCACCGCGTTCGTCGTGGTCTCCATCGGCCTCTCGCTCGGCGGCCCGACCGGTTACGCGATCAACCCGGCCCGAGACCTCGGCCCGCGCATCGTGCACGCCCTGCTCCCGCTGCCGAACAAGGGCGGCTCCGACTGGAGCTACGCCTGGATCCCGGTCGCCGGTCCGCTGATCGGTGGCGCACTCGCCGCGGGTATCTACAACCTCGCGTTCGCCTGAGCCGTCCTTCCACCCAGACCTCCTTGGAGCACACCGTGACCGACGCACACACCGCCGGCCCGTTCATCGCCGCCATCGACCAGGGCACCACGTCGTCCCGCTGCATCGTCTTCGACACGGACGGCCGGATCGTCTCGGTCGACCAGAAGGAACACGAGCAGATCTTCCCGAAGCCGGGCTGGGTCGAGCACGACGCCGCCGAGATCTGGGCCAACGTCCAGGAAGTCGTGGCGGGCGCCATCGACAAGGCGGGCATCACCTCCGCCGACGTCAAGGCCATCGGCATCACCAACCAGCGCGAGACCACCCTGCTCTGGGACAAGCACACCGGTGAGCCCGTCCACAACGCCCTCGTCTGGCAGGACACCCGCACCGACGCCCTCTGCAAGGAGCTCGGCCGCAACGTCGGCCAGGACCGCTTCCGCCGCGAGACCGGGCTCCCCCTCGCCTCGTACTTCGCCGGCCCGAAGGTCCGCTGGCTGCTCGACAACGTCGAGGGCCTGCGCGAGCGCGCCGAGCGCGGCGACATCCTCTTCGGCACCATGGACTCCTGGGTCATCTGGAACCTGACGGGCGGTGTGAACGGCGGACACCACGTCACCGACGTCACCAACGCCTCCCGCACCATGCTGATGAACCTCCACACCATGCAGTGGGACGAGCGGATCCTGGACTCCATGGAGGTCCCGGCGGCCGTACTGCCGGAGATCCGCTCCTCCGCCGAGGTGTACGGCACCGTCAAGGGCGGCGTCCTGGACGGCGTCCCCGTCGCCTCCGCGCTGGGCGACCAGCAGGCCGCCCTGTTCGGTCAGACCTGTTTCGCCGAGGGCGAGGCCAAGTCCACGTACGGCACCGGCACCTTCATGCTGATGAACACCGGCGACAAGATCATCAACTCCTACAGCGGCCTGCTGACCACGGTCGGCTACCGGATCGGCGACGAGAAGCCGGTCTACGCCCTGGAGGGGTCGATCGCCGTCACCGGTTCGCTGGTGCAGTGGATGCGCGACCAGATGGGCCTGATCAAGTCCGCCGCCGAGATCGAGACCCTCGCGTCCTCGGTCGAGGACAACGGCGGCGCCTACTTCGTGCCGGCCTTCTCCGGACTGTTCGCCCCGTACTGGCGCTCCGACGCCCGCGGTGTGATCGCCGGCCTCACCCGGTACGTCACCAAGGCGCACATCGCCCGTGCCGTCCTGGAGGCCACCGCCTGGCAGACCCGCGAGATCACCGACGCCATGACCAAGGACTCCGGCGTCGAGCTGGCCGCGCTCAAGGTCGACGGCGGCATGACCTCCAACAACCTGCTGATGCAGACGCTCTCGGACTTCCTCGACGCGCCGGTCGTGCGTCCGATGGTCGCCGAGACCACCTGCCTCGGTGCCGCCTACGCCGCCGGCCTGGCCGTCGGCTTCTGGCCGGACACCGACGCCCTGCGCGCCAACTGGCGCCGCGCGGCGGAATGGACCCCTCGCATGGACGCCGACAAGCGTGACCGCGAGTACAAGAGCTGGCTGAAGGCCGTTGAGCGCTCCATGGGCTGGCTCGAAGACGGATCTGACGAGGAGTAATTCGACATGACCACCCTGCGATGCGTCCCTACCCTGGGGACGCGCCCGGCTGCCGGTTCCCTGCCGAGCCGCGCCGAGACCCGGGAACAGCTTTCCAAGGCGACGTACGACCTCCTGGTGATCGGCGGCGGCATCCTGGGCATCTCCACCGCCTGGCACGCCGCGCAGTCGGGTCTGCGGGTGGCCCTGGTGGACGCCGGCGACTTCGCCGGCGCCACCTCCTCCGCCTCCTCCAAGCTCCTCCACGGCGGTCTGCGCTACCTGCAGACCGGCGCCGTGAAGCTGGTGGCGGAGAACCACTTCGAGCGGCGTGCGGTCTCCCGTCAGGTGGCGCCGCACCTCGCCAACCCCCTCACCTTCTACCTGCCCGTCTACAAGGGCGGCCCGCACGGCGCGGCCAAGCTCGGCGCCGGTGTCTTCGCGTACTCCGCCCTGTCCGCCTTCGGTGACGGGGTCGGGCACCTGCTCGGCCCGGCGAAGGCCGCGCAGGACGTGCCGGAGCTGCGCACGGACAACCTCAAGGCCGTGGCCGTGTACGGCGACGACCAGATGAACGACGCGCGCATGGCGCTGATGACGGTCCGCGCCGCGGTCGACGCCGGTGCCGTCGTCCTCAACCACGCCGAGGTCACCGGGCTGCGCTTCACCCGCGGCCGGGTCACGGGCGCGGAGCTCAAGGACCGCACGAGCGGCGACGAGTTCGGCGTCACCGCCCGTCTCGTGCTGAACGCGACCGGCCCGTGGGTCGACCACCTGCGGAAGATGGAGGACCCGAACGCGGCCCCCTCCATCCGCCTGTCCAAGGGCGCGCACCTGGTCCTGAAGCGGACCTCGCCGTGGAAGGCCGCGCTGGCCACCCCGATCGACAAGTACCGCATCACCTTCGCCCTCCCCTGGGAGGACATGCTGCTGCTCGGTACGACCGACGAGGAGTACGAGGGCGACCCCGGCCAGGTCGAGGTCACCGAGAAGGACACCGCCCAGATCCTGGACGAGGCCGCGTTCTCCATCCGCGACCAGCAGCTTTCGCGCGATCTCATCACGTACGCCTTCGCCGGCCTGCGGGTGCTGCCGGGCGGTCCCGGCGACACCTCCAAGGCCAAGCGCGAGACGGTCGTCACCGAGGGCCGCGGCGGGATGCTGTCGGTGGCCGGCGGCAAGTGGACGACCTTCCGCCACATCGGCCGTACGGTGATGAAGAAGCTGGAGTCCCTGCCGGGCCACCCCCTCGGCGAGGATTACGAGTCGGTGTCGACGCTGCCGAAGCGGCTGCCGCTGCCCGGCATCGCCAACCCGAACGCGGTCGCGCACCGGCTGCTCGTCGACGGTCCGGCGCCCGGCCCGCGCATGGCCGCCGACACCGCCAAGCACCTGGCGACGCACTACGGTTCGCTCTCCTTCGACATCGCGCGGATGGCGAACGAGAACCCGGAGCTGGGCGAGCGGATCCACCCGGACGCCCCGGAGATCTGGGCGCAGGTCGCCTACGCCCGTGACCACGAGTGGGCCGAGACGGCGGACGACGTGCTGCGTCGCCGGACGACCCTGACGATCCGCGGTCTGGCGACGGACGAGATCCGCGGCAAGGTCGAGGACATGCTCGGCCGCTGACGGGTTCACCGGGCAAGGGGGCGGTCTCCACGGAGACCGCCCCCTTACTCGCGGGATGCCAAGGGGAGTTCCTGGGTAGTCGATCAAGGCCGAGAACGGTTTCGGGCGTGTCCGAGGGCTGCGGACGGGCCGCCGGAAAGCCGTAAGGTTGGTCCGTACGACAGGAACGTCGAAAAGGAGGCACTGGGTGATCGAGCTCGAGGGGGTTCCCGAGCTGATCGACCCGGTCATGGTGGCCGCGTTCGAGGGCTGGAACGACGCCGGCGACGCTGCCTCCACCGCGGTCGCCCATCTGGACCGGGAATGGAAGGGCGAGGTGTTCGCGGCGCTCGACGCCGAGGACTACTACGACTTCCAGGTCAACCGGCCCACGGTGTGGCTGGACAACGGTGTCCGGAAGATCACCTGGCCGACGACCAGGCTCTCCGTGGTCCGGGTCGGCGGGGACAAGCCGCGCGACCTGGTCCTGGTGCGCGGGATCGAGCCGTCGATGCGCTGGCGCTCGTTCTGCAACGAGATCCTGGGCTTCGCCCATGAGCTGGGCGTGGAGATGGTGGTGATCCTGGGCGCGCTGCTCGGCGACACCCCGCACACGCGGCCCGTGCCGGTCAGCGGGGTCACGTCCGACCCGGATCTGGCGCGGACGATGGATCTGGAGGAGACGCGCTACGAGGGCCCCACGGGCATCGTCGGCATCCTCCAGGAGGCGTGCACGCACGCGGGCGTGCCCGCGGTGAGCCTCTGGGCGGCGGTGCCGCACTATGTGTCGCAGCCGCCCAACCCGAAGGCGACGCTGGCGCTGCTGAACCGCCTGGAGGACCTGATCGGCCTGCGGATCCCGCTGGGCGAGCTGCCCGAGGACGCGCGGGCCTGGCAGCTGGGCGTGGACCAACTGGCCTCCGAGGACAGCGAGGTGGCGGAGTACGTCCAGACGCTGGAGGAGGCGCGGGACACCGCGGAGCTGCCGGAGGCCTCGGGCGAGGCGATCGCCCGGGAGTTCGAGCGGTATCTGCGGCGGCGTGACGGCGGACCGGGTCCCGGCCAGGGCCCCGGCCTCGCGACGGACGGCGGTGACGCCTCGTACCTGAGGGAGACCGGCAGCGGCCGGACACGGCCGCCGAAGCCGGACCAGCCGGGGCCGGAGGCGGCGCCGGAGGGCTCCCAGCCGGTACCGCCGGACGCGGCCGACACGCCGGAGACGGACGCGCCGGACGCGCCGGAAGAGGGCGACGCCGGCGAGGGCGACCGCGAGTAGTACGGAAAGGGGGGCCGCGCCGGGATCGGCGCGGCCCCCCTTCCCGCGTCCCAGGCGTAGGGGCTGTGACCGACGGTGATGCCCTCCGGCCCCTCGCACGACGTGACGGTCAGGCGCAGGCGAAGCGAGCCGCCGCCCAGTCCGCGTGGTCACCGCTCTTGGAGCCGTTGGTGTCGGTGATCCGCAGGTGGACGTGGCGGGCGCCGGTGACGTCGACGTCGACCGGTACGGTCGCCGAGGCGCCGGTCAGCTTCGGCGAGGTCCACAGCACCTTGCCGTCGGCCTCGACCGAGAACGCGACCTCCCCGTAGCCGTTGATCTCGTCGTCGATGCCGACCTCGGCGGTGAACGCGGTGCAGCGGCCGCCGAGATAGACCTCGATGTCGGAGTCGGCGTGGGCGCCGATGCCCTTCTCGTAGGTCTTTCCGGCCAGGGTGAGGGTGCGGCCGTCGTTCGCGCCCGACTCGCCGTTGGAGCGGTCGCGTTCGGGCGGGCCCCAGCCGTTGGTGGCCTTCAGCCAGACCAGATCACTGGCCCAGGCACCGGTGGACGGCGGCTCGGGCATCACTCCGACGGCGAAGCGCTGGACGGCCGTGCGGTCCTGACCCGCGGAGCGGTGCCGGGCGGTCGCGGTGAGGGTGGCCTCCCCGGGCTCGGCGTCCTTGGCCGGGGTGACGGAGACCTCGACCCGCTTCGTGGTGCCCGCCGGGATGCGCGCGACCGGCGCGGCCGGGGTGGCCTGCCAGCCGGCGGGGGTCGTCAGCGAGACCTGGACACCGGTGGCGTCCTTCGTACCCGCCGTGACGTCGACGGCCACGGTGCCGGGTGCGCCGGCGCCCAGCTCCTGTCCGGCCGGGACGGCGACGGTGGCGGCGGCGCCCGGGACGGCTCCGCCGACGGCGCTGGTGTCCGCCAGTTCGAGGGTGAAGGCCCGGTCGGTGCGCTGGGCGGCCGTCTTGACCTTCACCACTCCCCCGCGGTCGTCGCGGTCGTACCACCAGCCCTGGCCCGCCGCCTCGTAGGCGGCCCGGGAGGTGAGGCGGGGCAGCTCGCGGTCACCGAGCGTGACCTCGCTCGGGGCGTCGCCGGTGTGGACGGTGAACTGGTACGGCCGGGCGGCGGACTTGCCCGCGAAGGCGCCCTTGCTCGCGCCGATCCGTACCGTCACGTCGCCCGCGCCCCGTTCGGGCGCGCCGACCTCCGCGGTCTGGGTGGCGTACTGGCCGGCGCGGTGGGCGCGGGTGACGCCGTCGTCCTCGTACAGCTCGAAGGACGAGGAGCCCTGCGGATAGATGTCCCAGGCGAGCGGGGAGTCCGGGGTGCGGTCGGCGTACGAACGGATGCCGCCGGGCCACATCGGGACGGTGGCCCCGGCCCGTACGAACAGGGGCAGGGTGTCGAGGGGGGCGCTGTAGTCGTCGACGGTGACGGGGCCCTGGTAGGTGCGCCCGCTCCAGTAGTCGATCCAGGTGCCCTGGGGGAGGTAGATGCCGTCGCGTTCGACGGCGTCCTGGTAGACCGGGGCGACGAGGAAGTCCTCGCCGCTGAGGAACTCGTACTTCGCGGCCTCGGTGGCGGCCTTCGGGTCCTCGGGATATTCGAGGACGAGCGGCCGGGCGAGGCCCACGCCGGTCTTCGTGGCTCGGTGAGCGTGCGAGTAGATGTAGGGCAGCAGCGACTCGTGGAGCTTGAGGGAAGCGCGGTTGATCGAGGTGTACGGCTCGCCGTAGCGGAAGGGCTGCTTGTCGTTGGCGGCCCAGCCGTCCATGGTCATGGTGACCGGCAGGAACATCTTCCACTGGAGGTCGCGGGTGTACGTCTTGGCGCTGCCGCCGAAGATGCCGTCGACGTCGCCGGTGGTGTAGGCGAGGCCGGACATGGAGGCGCCGGCGTAGGTGGGGATCTGCCAGCGGATGTACTCCCAGGTGCCGGACTGGTCGCCGGACCACTGCACGCCGCAGCGCTGGGCTCCGGACCAGCTCTCGGGGGCCCAGGTGAAGCCACGGGCGTCACTGTGGGCCTCGATGCCCGCGTAGGCGTCCTTGCAGCCGTCGAGGGCGAACTTGTAGCCCGCGCCGACCCAGGCGACGTCGAGCTTGGCGACCCGCTGACCGGCCTTCACCTGGTCGGCGAGCTTGTCGAGGCCGTCCTCGGTCCACAGGCCGAGCTGCATCTTGCGCTGCTGCAGGCCGGTCGCGGTCTCGGCGAGGTTCTCGTAGCCGCAGCCGTAGCCGTCGTTGACGAGCATCCAGCCGTTGGGCATGTCGTGCTGGACATAGCCGTCGGCGACCTTCAGGGCGTCGAGGGTGTGGCGCTCGCCGCGGTTGGCGTTGTGGAGGTAGCAGTCGGCGTCGCCGATCTCCAGGCCGTAGACGGGCGGCAGGAACGGTTTGCCGGTGAGGTTCGTGTACTGGCCGATGACGTCCTTGACGGCGTCGGAGCCGTCACCCGCGAAGTAGTAGGCGTCGAAGCGCTGTTCGCGGGCGGTGGTGGTGACGGGCTCGCCGAAGACGTAGGTGTTCGGGGCGTAGGTGTTGCGGTAGACGCCGTAGCCGGCCGAGGAGACGTAGAACGGTACGGAGTTGGGGTGCCCGCCGTCGTTCCAGTTGTAGTCGACGCCGACCTCGACGGTCTTGCCGCGGTGGGAGGTGTTGCCGCGGCCGTTCTGCATCCCGGCGCCGTAGAACTGCTCGCCCGCGCCCCGGGCCAGGGACTGGGTGGTGCGGTCCTGGTTCCAGGTCAGGCCCTGGGTCTCGGACCACAGGGGGGTGCCGTCCGCGCGGAAGGCGGCGAAGTGGAGGGGCGCCTTGTAGGCGCGCACGGTCACCTTCGCGGAGGTGAGTTCGTAGCGGTCGCCGCGGTCGTACCAGCGGGTGGCGGGCGGCGGGCCCTGGGGCAGGACGATGTCCCGTCCGGTGGGGTCGGTGAACCGTCCGTCGGGGGCGAGTTCGATGCGGAAGGTCTCGTCGGTGACGAAGCTGACGCGTGCCTGTGCCTCACCGGCGGTCAGGCGGTAGACGGATCCGTCGGCGTTGAAGCCGGTGACGTCCCCGACGGTGGTGGGTGGCGGCTCGGCGGACTGGGCACTGCCCGGTCCCGCGAGCACGGCGAGGAGCCCGAGCACGGCACCGGAGAGTGCAGCTTTCATGCGCACTATTGATTGCATGGAGCGTATTTAGCGCAGAAACGAGCACGGAGCCAGGACAAAAAGGAACCGCCCCCGGACTTCGTGGAGAAGTCCGAGGGCGGCTGTCCGAAAGGGAGTTGGAGGGCCCCGCTACAGAGCCACCCCGAGCAGCGCGTCGACGGCGCGGGAGACGAGGCCGGGCGCGGACTCGTCCGTACCGCCCTCGGCGCTCTGGTGCGCGGCCCAGCGGTCGACCGCGGCGAGCGCGGCCGGTGCGTCGAGATCGTCGGCCAGCGCCTCGCGGATCTCCTCGACGAGCGCGTCGGCGGACGGGCCGTCGGGGCGGGAGACCGCGGCGCGCCAGCGGTCCAGGCGTGCCAGGGCGTCCTGGAGGACCTGGTCGGTCCACTCCCAGTCGGCGCGGTAGTGGTGGGAGAGAAGCGCGAGCCGGATGGCGGCCGGATCGACGCCCTGGCGGCGGAGCGCGGAGACGAAGACCAGGTTGCCCTTGGACTTCGACATCTTCTCGCCGTGCAGGGCGACCATGCCGGCGTGGACGTACGCCTTGGCCATCGGGAACTCGCCGGTCAGCGCCTGGGCGTGGGAGGCGCCCATCTCGTGGTGCGGGAAGATCAGGTCGGAGCCGCCGCCCTGCACGTCGAAGCCCATGCCCAGGTGGTCGAGGGCGATGGCGACGCACTCGATGTGCCAGCCGGGGCGGCCCGGGCCGAGGCTTCCGCCGTCCCAGCTGGGCTCGCCCTCACGGGCGGCCATCCACAGCATCGGGTCGAGCGGGTTCTTCTTGCCCGGACGGTCCGGGTCGCCCCCGCGTTCGGCGGAGAGGTGGCGCATCAGCTCGGTGTCGTAGTTCGACACCTGGCCGAAGTGCGGGTCGGCCTCCACGGAGAAGTAGATGTCGCCCTCGAGCTCGTACGCGGCGCCGGAGTCCCGCAGCCGCTCGACCAGCGGCACGATGCCCGGTATGGCCTCGACCGCGCCGATGTAGTGCTGCGGCGGCAGCATCCGCAGGGCGGTCATGTCCTCGCGGAAGAGGGCGGTCTCGCGCTCGGCCAGGCCGACCCAGTCGATGCCGTCGCGGATCGCCCGTTCGAGGAGGGGATCGTCGACGTCGGTCACGTTCTGGACGTAGTGGACCTGCCGCTTGGTGTCGAGCCACACGCGCTGAACGAGGTCGAACGCGTTGTAGGTCGCCGCATGACCCAGGTGGGTCGCGTCGTACGGCGTGATGCCGCAGACGTAGATGCGGGCGACGGGGCCGGGGGCGAGGGTCACTCGTCCGCCGGTCGCGGTGTCGTGGATCCGGAGGTCGCGGCCCTTGCCGGGCAGGGCGGGGACCTCAGAAGCGGGCCAGGCATGCATGCCCTGAGCGTAACCGGACAGGTGTTCCGGATACGAACCGGATGCGGGATCTTGACCGATGAGGCGCTCTTGCAGCTCGCGCCCGTTCATGCATACCCCCTGGGGGGTGCGGGTCCACGGATCGCGGGTTGGCCGGATCCGATCGGTCAGACCGGTGGCCAGGGGATCGCCGGCCACTGACCGGAGGGCTCGGGGTGCCGGCCGGTGGCGCGCAGGGCCTTCACCCGGCCGCGCAGGGCGTCCACCTCGGCCGCGGTGAGCAGCTCCGCCAGCCGGGTGGCGAGCGGCGTGCCGGAGGCCAGCTCCCCGTCGAGCCGGTCGAGCACCTCGACCGCCTCCGGCGGCAGCTCCTCGCCCGCCCAGCCCCACAGCAGGGTGCGCAGCTTGTCGTCCACGTTGAAGGTCACCCCGTGGTCGATGGCGTACAGACGCCCGTCCGGGGCGGGCAGCAGGTGGCCGCCCTTGCGGTCGCCGTTGTTGATGACGGCGTCCAGGACGGCGAGCCGGCGCAGGTCCGGGCTGTCGGCGTGGACGAGCAACGCGGTGCGGTCCTCGCCGACCTGGGCGGGCCCGACGGCCTTCCAGCCCTCCCCCGCCTCCTCGTCCTCGGTCAGGGCGAGCAGGCGCGCACCGGGGGCGGCCTCGATCCACAGCTGGACCATGCCCTCGCCGTACGGACCCTCGCGCAGCACGGTGGGCGGTACGAGACCCCAACCGGTGGCTTCGGAGAGTTCAAAGGCGGCGACCTCGCGCTGGGCGAGGGTGCCGTCGGGGAAGTCCCACAGCGGCCGCTCGCCCGCGACGGGCTTGTAGACGCAGAAGGCCTCCTCGCCCTCGTGGGCGACGGAGCAGTAGAGCACCGCGTTGGAGGCCTCGCGGACCTGGCCGCGGACGGTCAGCTCCCCGTGGGTGAGCAGGTCGAGGACCGCCCGGCTGTCGGGACCGCTCATGCTCCGCGCCGGTATCCGTTCTGGCGCGGGCACACATGGCCCTCGGGGTCGAGCGGCAGGCTGCACAGGGGGCACGGCGGCCGGCCGGCGTTGACCACGTCGAGGGCCCGCTTGGCGAAGGCCCTGGCCTGGGCGCCGGTGAGCCGGACCCGCAGCATCGGCGGGCCGTTCTCCTCGTCCTGGAGCATCCGCTCCTCCGCCTCGGCGAGGTCCTCGTCGGTCTCGGCCTCCAGCTCGACGAGCGCCTGGGCCTCGACGATCATGCGCTGTTCCTCGCCGTCCCAGGCCAGTGCCATCGTGCCGACCCGGAACTCCTCCTCGACCGGGACGTCGAGGGGGGCCGTGTCCGTGATGTCCGCGGGGGCGACGGCCGGGACCGGGGCGTTGCCGCCGGTGCGGCGCACGACCTCGTCGAGGAGTTCGTCGATGCGTTCGGCGAGCGCGGCGACCTGGGTCTTCTCCAGGGCCACGCTGGTGACCCGGCCCGCCGCGGACGCCTGCAGGAAGAACGTACGGCGGCCAGGCAGCCCGACCGTGCCGGCCACGAAACGCTCCGGTGGGTCGTAGAGGAACACCTGACGGGACACGTCCCTGACTCCCTTGAGTCTCGACAGCGGTGAAGGCCCGCGCTACAGCGGCCCGTCCACCCTACTGCGCGGATGGATCACGGTGCGCCCGCACCGCCTCCGACCTCCGCGGCCCCGCCGCCGTCGCCGCTCTCGCGCGGGGTGAGCGCGGCGAAGTCACCGGTGTCGCCGAGGCGCACGAGGAAGGGGCGCAGCCGCGTGTAGCGGATGGCGGTGACGGAACAGGGGTCGACATGGATCCGCTGGAAGAGGTCGAGGTGCATCCCGAGGGCGTCGGCGACGATCGACTTGATGATGTCTCCGTGCGAGCACATCGCGTAGACGGCGTCCTCGCCGTGCTCGGCCTCGATCCGGGCGTTCCAGTCCCGCACGGCGTCGACGGCCCGCGCCTGCATGGCGCGCATCGACTCGCCGCCGGGGAAGGCCGCGGCGGAGGCGTGGGCCTGGACGATCTGCATCAGCGGCTCGTCGCCCAGTTCGGCGAGCTTGCGGCCGGACCAGTCGCCGTAGTCGCACTCGCTGATCCGCTCGTCGGTGTGGAACGCCAGACCGGGCCGGGCGTCCAGGAGCGGACGCAGGGTCTCGCGGCAGCGCTGCAGCGGGCTGGAGACGACGGCGGCGAGGGGCACCCCGGCCAGTCGTCCGGGCAGCGCGGCGGCCTGCGCGGCGCCCCGCTCGTCGAGGGCGACGCCGGGCATCCGTCCTGCGAGGACCCCGGAGGTGTTGGCGGTGGAACGTCCGTGACGGACGAGGATCAGCGTGGCCATGGCCGCAAGAGTAGGCCGCTCCACGCGCGCGTGGAGCGGGACGGGAACCGAGAACGGAGATCAGAAAGGAGTCCACGGACGCGCGTGGGGTGACGGAGTCGGGGAACAATACGCCGCGTGATCGTGGATTCAGCCATCTACCGGGACGGGCGCCGTACGGACGGCCCCGCCGATCTGTCCGATGCCCTGGAGCAGGCGAGAGCGGCCGGCGACGCGTTCCTGTGGATCGGGCTGCACGAGCCGACGGAGCAGGAGTTCGACCATGTCTCGGCCGAGTTCGACCTGCATCCGCTGGCCGTGGAGGACGCGCTGAAGGCCCATCAGCGGCCCAAGCTGGAGGTGTACGACGACTCGCTCTTCGTGGTCCTCAAGCCGGTCCTGTACGAGCCGGAGAGCGACCGGGTCTCGTCGGGCGAGGTGATGGTCTTCATGGGCGACTCGTTCGTGGTGACCGTGCGGCACGGCGAGGGCGCTCCGCTCGCGGCGGTACGGCACCGGCTGGAGGCCGACCCGGAGCTGCTGCGGCACGGTCCGACGGCCGTCCTGTACGCGATCAGTGACGAGGTCGTGGACCACTACATCGAGGTGGCCGGCGAACTCCAGGTCGACCTGGAGGAGCTGGAGGCCGACGTGTTCGCCCCGACGGGCGGGAAACCCGGGAACACGGCGGAGCGGATCTACACCGCCAAGCGCCAGGTGCTGGAGTTCCGCCGGGCGAGCAGCCCGCTGGCGACGCCGATGGAGCGCCTCGCGGCCGGCACCGTACCGTTCGTGCGAGAGGAGGCGAAACCGTTCTTCCGGGATGTGAGCGACCATCTGACCCGGGCGACCGAACAGGTCGAGGGCCTCGACCGGCTCCTGTCGGACGTGCTGTCGGCGCATCTGGCGCAGATGGGTGTGCGGCAGAACGACGACATGCGGAAGATCTCGGCGTGGGCGGCCATGGCCGCGGTCCCCACGATGGTGGCGGGGATCTACGGCATGAACTTCGACCACATGCCCGAGCTGCGGTGGGGCTGGTCGTACCCCGTGGTGATCCTGCTGATGGCGGGCGCCGTCGTCAGCCTGTACAGGCTGTTCAAACGCCGGGGCTGGATGTAGCGCCCGCCGGGGTGTCGTGGGGATGGTTCAGAACGCGGGCGCCGGGGTGGGCGGGCCGCCGAGCGCGTTGCGCCGCTCGGGCATCGTGAGGTCGACCATCTTGTGCCAGCCGCCCACCCGCTCCCACGCGTACATGCCGTGGATCCCGGCAGCGAGGGCGGCGGACTTGGCCTTGGGCCAGCGCAGGATGCGGCCCATGTGGCTCATCACGGCGAGGCTCACATCGCGGTACACCCGGATCTCGGCGAGCGCGGACTCCCGCAGGGTGTGGTGGATGAGCCGGCCGTGTCCGGCGTACGCGAGGCGCAGCAGCTCCTCGTGGCAGTAGGCGAGGTGGTTCGCCTCGTCGTTGTCGATCATGTGGATCGCCTTGCCGAGCTCGGGGTGGTCCCCGAAGTACGTGACCAGCATGTCCATCTGGTCCGCGGCCCGCTGCTCGGTGACCCGGCTGTGCGCGAGGTAGACGATGATGTCCTCCTCGCTCAGCGGCTCGTCGCGGCGGAGCTTGTCATGGGCGAGGCCGATGCCGCGCTGTTCGAGGAGCATCGTGTAGTCCGTGTCGGGCGGCACCGGCACGGGCTCGAGACCGCGTTTCTTCAGCAACGCGTTGAAGATCCGGCCGTGCTTGTCCTCGTCGGCCCCGTGCCGGGTGATCTTGGGGGCCATGTCCCGCATCCCCGGCGGCACGAGGGCCGCGATCCGGGCGTTCTCCCAGCCGCCCTGGGCCTCGCCGCTGGCGGCGATGGAGCAGAAGAGCTGGAAGGACTCGTCGTCGTCGATGATTTCCTGGAACAGGCTCTTGGCCGTCAGCATGGTGCCACCTCCATGCGGGCGTCCGCACGCCGCACGTCCGCAGAGAACGAGTCAAGTGCGGTACGGGCGCGTGGGCAACAGGAACGGCGGGTGACTCCGCCGAAAGAAGTACGGCCGGCGCTCGTAACCAGGAGGTCCGTGGAGCGTTGTGCTGCATGACGGCCGTGGCGGGGAAGACCCCCGAGCCCCCACCACGGCCGCAGACTTCCTCCGGCCCGATCCTGACCGCTCCGGACCGCTCCGCTCCTAGGCGAGGCCCGCGTGCTCCAGGGCCTCGGTGCCCGCCCGCAGCGCCGCCACCCGCTCGTCGAGGGTGAAACCGGCCGGGGCGAGGGTGAGAGTGGTGACACCGGCCTCCGCGTAGGCCTTCATCCGGTCCGCGATCCGCTCCACGGAGCCGAGCAGGGTGGTCTGGTCGATCAGCTGCCGCGGTACGGCGGCGGCGGCGCCCGTCTTGTCACCGGCCAGGTACTTGTCCTGGATCTCGGCCGCCTGCTTCTCGTAACCCATGCGCTGGGCGAGCTGGTTGTAGAAGTTCTGCTTGCGGCTGCCCATGCCGCCGACGTACAGAGCGGTGTAGGGGCGGAAGATGTCGGCGAGGGCGTCGATGTCGTCGCCGAGGGCGATCGGCAGCGTGGGGTGGACGTCGAATCCGTCCATGGTCAGCCCGGCCTTCTCGCGGCCCGCGCGGAGCGGGCGCAGCGCTGTCTCCTCCAGATGCTCGGCCGAGGGGAAGATCAGCAGCGCGCCGTCGGCGATCTCGCCGGTCTGCTCCAGGTTCTTCGGGCCGATCGCGGCGATGTAGAGGGGGATGTGCTCGCGCTGCGGGTGGACGGTGAGCTTGATGGGCTTGCCCGGGCCGTCCGGCAGCGGGAGCGTCCAGTGCTCGCCCTCGTACGTGAGGCGCTCGCGCGCCATGGCCTTGCGGACGATCTCGACGTACTCGCGGGTGCGGGCCAGCGGCTTGTCGAACTTGACCCCGTACCAGCCCTCGGAGACCTGCGGCCCGGACACCCCGAGGCCGAGGCGGAACCGGCCGCCGGAGAGCGAGTCGAGGGTGGCGGCGGTCATCGCCGTCATGGCGGGCTGGCGCGCCGGGATCTGCATGATCGCGGAGCCGACGTCGATCCGCTCCGTCTTGGCGGCCACCCAGGAGAGCACGGTCGGGGCGTCGGAGCCGTAGGCCTCGGCGGCCCAGCAGACGTCGTAGCCGAGGCGGTCCGCCTCCTGCGCCACGGCGAGGTTGTCGCCGTCCATACCCGCGCCCCAGTAGCCGAGGTTGATGCCGAGCCGCATATCCGCACCCTCTTTACTGATCAGTAACGTCCCTTGGGCCGGACTCTAGCGCGCGGGTACGCGATCCGTCAGGAGGAGGTTGTCCACAGGCTCTCTCCGCGTACGGTCTTGGCCAGTAATCTCGCGCCCATGGAGCAGAGGCATCTCGGACGTACCGGCCTGCGCGTGTCCCGCATCGGGCTCGGCACCCTGACGTGGGGCCGGGACACCGACGAGCACGACGCCGCCGACCAGTTGAAGGCGTTCTGGGACGCGGGCGGCACGCTGGTCGACACCGCGGACGTGTACGGCGGCGGCGAGGCGGAGTACGTGCTCGGGCAGCTCATGGAGCGGCTGGTGCCGCGGCGCGACCTCGTCATCTCCACGAAGGCGGGCAGCGTACCCGACCCCGACCGCCGGATGGACGGCTCGCGCGGGCATCTGCTGGCCGCGCTCGACGCCTCCCTGGCCCGTCTCGGCACCGACCACGTGGACCTGTGGCAACTCCACGCCTTCGATCCGCACACCCCGCTGGAGGAGTCCCTGCAGGCGCTGGACATCGCCGTGAGCACCGGACGCGCGCGGTACGTGGGGGTGTCGAACTTCTGCGGGTGGCAGCTGGCGAAGGCGGGGACCTGGCAGCTCGGCGCCTCCGGCGCGGCGCGGACCCGGCTGGCGGCGACGCAGATGGAGTACTCGCTGCTGCAGCGCGGTGTGGAGCGGGAGGTGCTGCCGGCCGCCCTCGATCTGGGGATAGGTCTGCTGCCGTCGTCACCGCTGGGCCGGGGGGTGCTGACGGGCAAGTACCGCAGCGGCACCCCGACGGACTCGCGGGGCGGTTCGGAGACCATGGCTCCCTTCGTGGAGCCGTATCTGGACGAGGCGGCGAGCAGGATCGTGGACGCCGTCGCGACGGCCGCGGACGGCCTGTCCGCGACGCCGCTCCAGGTGGCGCTCGCCTGGGTGCGCGACCGGCCCGGGGTGACCGCCCCGATCGTCGGCGCGCGCAACGCGCGGCAGCTCACGGCGGCTTTGTCAGTGGAGAGCCTTAGTCTTCCTGACGAGATCTGCCGGGCGCTCGACGATGTGTCCGCACCCGTGCACCGCTATCCGGACCAGGACTGGAGCACCCTGTGACCGAGCCTTCCCGGGAGACCCCTCCCGAGGCAGCCGAGCCCGTGCCGGGCGAGGACGAGGCCGCGACGGACCGCCCCGCGGAGGGCGCCGACGGCGTCGGAGACCATGCGGTCTCCGCCGACGCGCCGGCGGAGACCGAGGGCGACGACGCCCGGTCGGCCACGGGCGAGCCGTCCGAACAGGACGGCCCGGCCGAGGGCACTCCCGATCAGACCGCCGACGGAGCCACCGACGGCGCCGCCGACGAGGCTTCGGTGGGCGACTCGGCCGACGAGGTCGTGAGCACCGACGGCGGAGAGGTCGGGGCCGCCGACGGCGAGGAGGCGGCCAAGGCGGCCGCCGAGCTCTCCGAGGCACAGGCCGAGCTCGCGGCGCAGCGGGAGTTGCGGGCCCGGATCGAGCAGCGCAAGGCGGAGAAGGCGGGCCCCGTCGCCGCGGGCGCCAAGCTCAGCGGCAAGGCGGCCGATCTGCTCGCGGCGGTGCGTGCCGTCGAGAGCGGTACGACAGCGGGCAGCGCGTTCCTGGAGGCGCCCGAGCCGGAGCCCCGGCGTCCCGCCCCCGCGGCGGCGCCGGCCACGACGGTGCGCCCGGCCCCGGTCGAGAAGGCCGCGGCCTCCACCGAGACGCTGGCGGCCGTGCGGGAGGTCCTGGCGCGCGGAGGCGCGCCGGAAGCGCTGACCGGGCAGGTCGCCGCGGTGCTCGGCGAGGGCGCCCCCGAGGCGCTGCGCGAAGACCCGTGGCGACTGCTGTCGGTGCCCGGGGTCCAGCCCGAGCACGCGGACGGCTTCGCGCGGGCCCTGCTCGGCGCGGAGTGCGGCCCAGGCGATCCACGCAGGGCGGTCGCCCTCGTGGCCTGGCTGCTGGAGCGGGCCGCGCTGAAGGGGCATACCGCCCTGGAGGAGGCGGCCGTCCGGACCGGACTGGCCTCGCTGTCGGTGCCCGACCCGGACGAGGCCGTCCAGCAGGCGATCTCCGAGGGCGCGGTGCTCGTGTTCCAGGAGGAGGACGACCAGGCCGTCCAGGAGGACACCGAGGACGAGCGGGAGCCCGCGCCGGAGGCCCCGGACGTCCCCGTCCTGCTCGGGCTCGACCGGTACGCCCTCGCCGAGGAGAGCCTCGCCGACGGCCTCGCCCGGCTGGCCAAGACGGTCACCGCGGCGACCTGGGACGGGCCGGAGCTGGTCCGTGCCGCCGGAGCACACGGGCTCGTCGCGCACACCGGCGGCGAGGCGGCCCGCAGCGAGCCGGTCGCGCTCGCCGAGGCCGCACGGGAGCGGGGCCTGCGGGTCGCGGTGGCGGCGCACAGCGAGAACGGGGTCCGTCGCCTCGGTACGCAGGCGCTCACGGTCTCCGCCCTGCTGTCCGGCGCGGCAGGACCGGGTCGGGACGAGGAGGGTGCTCTCGCCCTGGACCTGCTGGTGGTGCTCGACGCGCCGCAGCTGGATGTCGAGACCGCCGCGATGCTCGTGGAGTCGCTGCCCGACGGCTGCCGTCTGGTGCTGAGCGGCGACCCCGGTGTCCTCGGCTCGGCGGGTGCCGGCCGGGTGTTCGGCGATGTGCTGGCCGCCCGGGTGTGCCCGCAGGTCGCGTCCCGCGTCCCCGATCCCGGCCCGCTCGGCGAACTCGTCTCGGGCATCGGCATCGGTGAGCTGAACCAGGTGGCCGCGCCCGGCAAGGAGGTCGTGATCGTCCCGGTCCGGGACGCGGGCGAGGCCGTTCACCGGTCCGTCCAGCTGGTCGCCGACTCGATTCCGCGGGCGATCGGTGTCCCGGCCGAGCAGACGCAGGTGATCACGGTCGGCCACGGCGGCTCGGCGGGCACCCGCGCGCTGAACGCCGCGCTGAAGCAGCGGCTCAACCCCGGTCCGGGCCGCTTCGGCGGCTTCGACCCGGGCGACCGGGTGGCGTATGTCCCGGCCCCGGGCCGCACGGTGATCGGGACGGTCGTCTCGGCCGACGCCGAGGGTCTGTGGCTGGAGTGCGAGGGCGAGAAGCTCGTCGTACCGAAGGAGCGGGTGGAGTCGGCCCTGCGCCACGGCTGGGCGCTCACCGCGCACCAGGCGGCCGGGATGCGCTGGCCCGCGGCGGTGGTGGTACTGCCGGGCGATGCGGCCCAGGGCCTGAGCCGGGCCTGGGTGTACACGGCCTTCGGCCGGGGCGAACGCCATCTGTCGGTCGTCCACGGCGTGGACCAGGCGCTGCCCCGCGCCGTGGCCGAGGGGGTGGTCCAGGAGCGCACGACCCGGCTGCGGCCGCTCCTGGAGGCTCTCCTGGCCGTCGAGGAGGAATGACCCGGGGCGGGTGACGTACGGCGGAGGGCGGGACACCGTGTGGGTGTCCCGCCCTCTGTCGTACGCCTCGGACGTCCCGCTGCCTCGGACGTCCCGCTGTCTCAGGCGTTCTGCTGTCTCAGGCGTTCTGCTGCTCCAGGCCGTCGTCCAGCTCGTCGTCGAAGACCGCGCTGACGTCGAAACGGCAGACGATCCGCTCGGGATCGGCCTGCTCGAAGGGGGCGTTCAGCCACTCCCCCGGCTCCGGCAGCTCTTCGGCGGCGGAGACCCAGAGGGTGGAGTCCCCCTCCTCCAGACCGAACTCCTTGTGCCGCGAGGCGATTTCGTCCGGTTCGTACTCGCCGAAGAGGACACCGAGCGCCGCGTGCGTGCTGGCGCCGACGACGGGCACCGCCTCCGAGTCCTCCTCGTCGTTCTCCAGATCGGCGATGCGCTGGGCCTGGGCGAGCAGCCGCTGTGGCTCCACCACCGCGTAGTCGCGACGGATCAGCACGCTGAGGGCGTGCGGCTCCTCGGGACCGGCGTAGGGCGGCAGCGAATCGTCGGCTCCCGGGATCTCGAAGGGGGTGACCTCGTCGTACCGGTCGTAGAGCCGCTCGTCATAGGCCTCGGCCGCCGAGGCGAGGGCGTTGAAGGCTTCGTAGACGGCCGGGTCGTCGTCCCCCGAGCGGCGTTCGACCGCCTCGAGGTGACGGTCCAGTGCGGCTTTGACCGCCTCGGCGGCGGCACGTACCTCGGCAGCGGTGGGCTGCGCAGCATCAGACATGGGACGCACGCTATCCGTACCGGGGCTGTGCCCGCACAATAGATGCGATGCCGGAATACGAATTTGTCGACGTGTACGTGCCGCGCGGCGTCTCCCGCAAGGAGGCGACGCGGCTTCTGACCGACCATGCCGAGTACGGGCACTGGGAGTTGGACCGACTGAGCCTGCACCGGGACGGCAGCCGCAGGGTGCGGCTGCGCCGGCGCATCATCCGTCAGGTCCGCGCCACCTGGTGACATGAGAAGGGGGCCCCGCCGTGCGGGGCCCCTCCGCGGTGCGTGACGGTCCTAGGCGGACCGGCGGGCACGGCGGTAGAGCACCGAGCCTGCGAGGAGCAGGCCCGCGCCGGCCGGGACGATCATCCCGAGCGGACCGGATCCCGTCTCCGCGAGCTCCTCGGTCGCCTCGGGCTGGGTGATCGTGTGCGTATCGGGCGTGTTCGGCCCGATCGGCGTCCCGGGCCCGTCCGACTCACCCGCGTCACTGGGGCCACCGGGAGTCCCAGGGTTGCCGGGCGTGCCCGGGTTGCCGGGGTTCCCAGGATTACCCGGGTTGCCGGGGTTCCCAGGGTTGCCGGGATTACCCGGGTTGCCCGGGTTGCCCGGCTCGCCGGGGTGGCCCGGGTGCGTCGGCTCGACGCCGTTGGCGCACTCGTTGCCGAACGCCGGATTGATGGCGCCGATGACCGAGACGCTGTTCCCGCAGACGTTCACGGGGACATGGACCGGCGCCTGGACGTTGTTGCCGGAACCGATACCGGGCGAATCGCTGGTGCCGCCCTCCGCCGAGGAGCCGCCGCCCCGCTTGCCGGGCTCGGAGACGTTGGCGCACTTGTTGCCGAACGTCGGATTGAGCAGCCCGACGACGTTGACGCTGTTTCCACAGACGTTCACCGGAGCGTGAACCGGCGCCTGGACCGAATTACCGGACGCCACACCCGGCGAATTCGAGGCCGTGCCGTTCGCGCCCGAATCCGCATGCGCATGACCACCCCCGAGGGCGAGCACACCGCCCGCGGCCGCAATGGTGATCAGGCCCTTGCGCGTGACCTGTCGCATAGTTGTTCCCTGCCTTCTCGGCTTCTGGCTTCTGAGCTTCAGAAGAAGAGGGCCACCGGGCGCCACGCCCGGGGCTGGAATGGCCACCGGCCCCGGAGTGCATGGCACGCACTCCAGGGCCGGACCGGCTCAGACCCTTACGGGTCGAGGCACAACGTCAGGCGTTGACGCAGGTGTTGCCGAAGGTGGGGTTCAGCAGCCCGATCACGGAGACCGTGTTGCCGCACACGTTCACGGGGATGTGAACCGGCACCTGGACGACGTTGCCCGAGATCACGCCGGGGGAAGCGAAAGCAGCACCCTGAGCACCCGAGTCGGCAACGGCCATGCCCGCACCCGCGAGAACGAGACCGCCCGTGGCAGCCGCAGCAGCGACGACCTTCTTGATCATTATTCCTCCTTGTTGGCAAATGCGGCCCCAACCACGGACCGCATCACCTGTAACGAGGGGAAAGTTTTATGGCTACGAGCGTATGAGTTCATTCACCCTTTCCGGTGACGTTCGCACGCGCGCCTGATTACTGGAGCCATGCGAGCGAGGCAGGTTCAGGACGCGTCGATGAACCGGTCGAGGACACGGACGCCGAACTTCAGACCGTCCACGGGAACGCGCTCGTCCACGCCATGGAACATCCCGGCGAAGTCGAGCTCCGGCGGAAGCTTCAGCGGGGCGAAGCCGAAGCAGCGGATGCCGAGGTCGTCGAAGGACTTGGCGTCGGTGCCACCGGAGAGCATGTACGGCACGGCACGGGCGATCGGGTCCTCCGCCTTGAGGGCCAGCTGCATGGCGTCGACGAGGTCGCCGTCGAAGCTGGTCTCCAGGGCCTTGTCCCCGTGCACGTCCTCGCGCTTGACCTTCGGCCCGAGGATCCGGTCGAGGTCGGCCAGGAACTCCTCCTCGTAACCGGGCAGGAACCGTCCGTCGACATGCGCCGTGGCCTGACCCGGGATGACGTTCACCTTGTACCCGGCGCCGAGCATCGTCGGGGCGGCGGAATTGCGCAGCGTGGCGCCGATCATCTTGGCGATACCGCCGAGCTTGGCGAGCGTGGCCTCCATGTCCTCCGGGTCGAGCGGGGTGCCCAGGGCGTCCGAGAGCTCGTCCAGGAAGGACCGTACGGTCTTGGTCATCCGCACCGGCCACTGGTGGCGGCCCAGACGTCCCACGGCCTCGCACAGCTCGGTGATGGCGTTGTCGTTGTTGGTCATCGAGCCGTGGCCGGCCGTGCCGTCGACGGTCAGCCGCATCCAGTGCATGCCCTTCTGGGCCGTCTCGACCAGGTAGAGCCGCAGGTTCTCGTTGACGGTGAAGGAGAAGCCGCCGACCTCGCCGATGGCCTCCGTGACCCCGTCGAAGAGGCCCCGGTGCTTGTCGACCAGGTAGCGGGCGCCGTAGGTGCCGCCCGCCTCCTCGTCGGCGAGGAACGCGAGGACGATGTCGCGCGGGGGCTTGCGGCCGCTGCGCATCCGGTCCCGTACGACCGCGAGGGTCATCGCGTCCATGTCCTTCATGTCGACCGCTCCCCGGCCCCAGACGCAGCCGTCGGCCACCTCGCCCGAGAACGGGTGGTGGGTCCAGTCCTCGGCGTTCGCCGGCACGACGTCGGTGTGCCCGTGGATGAGCAGGGCCGGCCGGGAGGGGTCCTCGCCCTCGATACGGGCGACGGTGGAGGCGCGCCCCTTGTGCGACTCGATGATCTTCGGCTCGAGCCCGACCTCCGCGAGCTTCTCGGCGACGTACTCCGCCGCCGCCCGCTCGCCGGGGCCGGAGTGGTCGCCGTAGTTGCTGGTGTCGATGCGGATGAGGTCCCGACAGAGGTCGACGACCTCGTCCTCACCGGTGACGCTCCGGGCCGTGTTCGACTCGCTCACGCTGCTTCCTCCCACTACGTGCCCCACGTGCTTGCTGCCGGTCGTCCCCATCCTCCCGCGCGCGGCCCCCGGGACCCAAGGGCGGCCACCGGCCGACATACGGCTGTCACACGGTTCCCGGCCGGAACGGGGGTGGTGATCGGCCACTCTGAATGTTTGCTATGGTTTTCCACGTCGGAACGGCCGAGCGGCCGGAAAGACAGACACCTTGTCCGGGTGGCGGAATGGCAGACGCGCTAGCTTGAGGTGCTAGTGCCCTTTATCGGGCGTGGGGGTTCAAGTCCCCCCTCGGACACCAGCGAAGGACCCCACACCATGTGGGGTCCTTCTTGTTTGTGGATGCATGCTTGTTTGTGGATGACACGGCGGTGATTCCGGTGAGACGCAGAACGAAGCCCCCGGCCGCGCCGTTGCCCCAGCGGGAGGGGATCGATCCGGTCCGGGTGCGGTTGCCCGAGGATGTGGACGGGGTCTGGGGGACCGTCGGGGATCATCTGCGGGATCGTTTCGGGGGTGCCGTCGGGGGTGCGCGGGTGGCGGAGATGGTGCGGGGCGGGCGGTTCGTCGGGGTGGACGGGGTCGTGTCCGGGGAGGAGCCGTACACCGCCGGGATGTATCTGTGGTTCCACCGGGACTTTCCGGTGGAGGAGCGGGTGCCCTTCGAGATCGGGGTCGTGTACCGGGACGAGCGGATCGTGGTCGTCGACAAGCCGCACTTCCTCGCGACGATGCCGCGCGGGCGGCATGTGACCGAGACGGCGCTGGCGCGGCTGCGGCGGGAGCTGGGGCTGCCCGAGGTGCAGCCCGCGCACCGGCTGGACCGGCTGACGGCGGGGCTGGTGCTGTGTGTGGTGCGGCCGGAGGACCGGGGGGCGTACCAGACGCTGTTCCGGGACCGGCTGGTCGGCAAGGAGTACGAGGCGGTGGCGGCGTACGACCCGGCGGTCGCGCTGCCGGTGACCGTGCGGAGCCGGATCGTGAAGGAGCGCGGGGTGATGGCCGCCCGGGAGGAGCCGGGCGAGCCGAACAGCGAGAGCCGGATCGAGCTGGTCGAGCGGCGGGGCGGGCTCGGACGGTACCGGCTGCTGCCGGCGACCGGGCGGACCCATCAGCTGCGGGTGCACATGAACGCCCTGGGGCTGCCGATCCTGCACGATCCGGTCTATCCCGTGGTGCGCGAGGACGGGCCGGAGGACTTCTCACGTCCGCTACAACTGCTCGCGCGGACGCTGGAGTTCACCGACCCGTTCTCGGGCGTTCCGAGGAGGTTCGAGAGCCGGCTGCGGCTCAGTGGCCTCGGTTGATCCACTCCTGGAGGTGCGGGGCCTCGGCGCCGATGGTGGTGGTGTCGCCGTGGCCGGTGCGGACGACCGTCTCCGGTGGGAGGGTGAGGAGGCGGTCGCGGATCGAGTCGACGATCGTGGGGAAGTGGGAGAAGGACCGGCCCGTCGCGCCGGGGCCGCCCTGGAAGAGGGTGTCGCCGGTGAAGACCGTGCCGAGGTCGGGGGCGTGGAGGCAGACCGCTCCGGGGGCATGACCGGGGGTGTGCAGGACCTTGAGGTCCGTGCCCGCGATGGTGAGGGTCTGGCCGTCGGCGAGTTCCCCGTCCGGGGTGTGGTCCGGGTGGGTCTGCTTCCACAGCGGCTGGTCGTCCGGGTGGAGCAGGATCCGGGCGCCGGTGGCCGCGGCGAGGGCCGGGGCCGCGTCGATGTGGTCGTTGTGGGCGTGCGTACAGACGATCGCGCGCAGCGTCCGGCCGTCGAGCGCGGCGAGGATGGCCGGGGCGTCGTGGGCAGCGTCGATGACGATCGCCTCCGAGTCGTCACCGACGATCCAGACGTTGTTGTCGACGTCCCAGGTGCCGCCGTCGAGGCGGAAGGTGCCGGAGGTGACCAGGTGGTCGATACGGGCCGTCATCACAGCATCACCACCGAGCGCAGGACGTCGCCCTCGTGCATGCGGGCGAAGGCCTTCTCCACGTCGCCGAGGCCGATGGTCTCGGTGACGAAGGCGGCGAGGTCGATACGGCCCTGCTGGTGCAGGTCGATGAGCATGGGGAAGTCACGGGAGGGCAGACAGTCGCCGTACCAGGAGGACTTCAGCGCGCCACCGCGGCCGAAGACGTCCAGGAGCGGGAGTTCGAGCGTCATCTCGGGGGTGGGGACACCCACGAGGACGACGGTTCCGGCGAGGTCGCGGGCGTAGAAGGCCTGCTTGTACGTCTCCGGGCGGCCGACGGCCTCGATGACGACGTCGGCTCCGAATCCGCCGGTGAGCTCGCGGATCGCCTCGACGGGGTCGGTGGAGCGCGAGTTGACGGTGTGGGTGGCGCCCATCGTCCGGGCGGTCTCCAGTTTGCGGTCGTCGATGTCGACGGCGATGATCCGGGCGGCGCCCGCCAGGCGGGAGCCCACGATCGCCGCGTCGCCGACGCCGCCGCAGCCGATGACGGCGACGGTGTCGCCCCGGCCGACCTCGCCGGTGTTGATCGCCGCGCCGATGCCTGCCATCACTCCGCAGCCGAGGAGTCCGGCGACCTCGGGGGCGACGGACGGGTCGACCTTGGTGCACTGGCCGGCGGCGACGAGGGTCTTCTCGGCGAAGGCGCCGATGCCGAGCGCCGGGGAAAGTGCCGTCCCGTCCAGGAGGGTCATCTTCTGGCGCGCGTTGTGGGTGTCGAAGCAGTACTGGGGGCGGCCGCGCAGGCAGGCGCGGCAGGCGCCGCAGACCGCGCGCCAGTTGAGGATCACGAAGTCGCCGGGGGCGACGTCGGTGACGCCCGCGCCGACCGACTCGACAAGGCCCGCCGCCTCGTGACCGAGCAGGAAGGGGAAGTCGTCGTTGATGCCGCCCTGTTTGTAGTGGAGGTCGGTGTGGCAGACCCCGCATGCCTGGATCCTCACCACCGCCTCGCCCGGTCCCGGGTCGGGGACGACGATCGTCTCGACCCGTACGGGCTCGTTCCTGCCGGGGGCGATGACCCCTTGGACCTGCTGCGGCATAGGGCACTTCCCTTCCTCTGTAAGGCTCTTGGGTACCACTATCTCCTGACAGACGGCGAGACCCCCGTAGGTGGCACCTGCGGGGGTCTCTACCCGTGGGGGGTGCGGAAGGGGGTCAGCCCTTGTACGTCGCCGCGGTCGCCCGGACCCGCTTGCGGACCAGGAACCAGCCGCCGACCAGCATCAGCGCGATCAGCGGGAGGCAGTTCACCGTGGTGCGGCTGATGCCGCCGTCCATCCACATCAGGACCAGGACGGAACCGAGGAAGACCAGCGTGACGATCTGGGTGTAGGGGGCCCAGGGCAGCCGGTAGCCAGGGCGGGTGACCCGGCCGTCCTTGGAGCGGTTCACGAACAGCAGCGAGCAGACCATGATCATGGCCCAGGTGCCGATGATGCCGATGGAGGCGAAGTTCAGCACGAGCTCGAAGGCCTCGCCGGGCATGAGGTAGTTCAGGCCGACGCCGAGGACGCCGAAGGCGGCGGTCAGCAGGATGCCGCCGTAGGGGACGCCGCCCTTGTTCATGACGCCGGTGAACTTGGGCGCGGAGCCCGACAGCGACATGGAGCGCAGGATCCGGCCGGTCGAGTAGAGACCCGAGTTGAGGCTGGAGAGCGCGGCGGTGAGGACGACCAGGTTCATGACGCCGGCGGCGCCGGGGATGCCGAGCTTGTCGAAGACCGTGACGAAGGGGCTCTGGTCGCCGGAGTACGCGGTGTACGGGAGCAGCAGCGCGAGCAGGACGACGGAGCCGACGTAGAAGAGACCCACGCGCCACATGATCGAGTTGATCGCCTTCGGCATGATCTTCTCGGGGTTCTCGGTCTCACCGGCGGCGACGCCGCACAGCTCGACGGAGGCGTACGCGAAGACGACGCCCTGGATCAGCAGCAGCATCGGCATGACACCGCTGGGGAAGATACCGCCGTTGTCGGTGATGGTGGACAGGCCCGGGGTGTGGCCGCCGACGTCGTGCGAGGTCACGATGAGGAAGATGCCGATCAGCATGAAGGCGACGAGGGCGCCGACCTTGATGATCGCGAACCAGAACTCCATCTCGCCGAAGTACTTCACCGAGATGAGGTTGGCGGCGAGGACGACGGCGAGGGCGATCAGGGCGAGGATCCACTGCGGGACGTCGCTGAACATGGCCCAGAAGTGGGCGTAGGTCGCGGCCGCGGTGATGTCCGCGATGGCGGTGGTCGACCAGTTGAGGAAGTAGAGCCAGCCGGCCGTGTAGGCGCCCTTCTCGCCCATGAACTCGCGGGCGTACGAGACGAACGCGCCGGAGGAGGGGCGGTAGAGGACCAGCTCGCCGAGGGCGCGCACCACGAAGAAGGCGAAGACGCCGCAGACCGCGTAGGCGATGAAGAGGGACGGTCCGGCGTTGGCCATGCGGCCACCGGCGCCGAGGAAGAGGCCGGTGCCGATCGCGCCGCCGATGGCGATCATGTTGATGTGCCGGGACTTGAGGTCCTTGCGGTACCCGGCGTCACCGGCGTCGACGTGGGGGGACGCTCCGGATGCCGCCGCGGGTGGCGTGGCGGACAGCGTGTCGGCCGCAGGGAGGGTGCGGTCACTCATGGAGTTGTTCGCCTTCGTGAGGGGGGAGGGTCTGTGCGGTACCCGGCCGCGCGCGCGTGGAGGTCTTCCATCGCACGGCCAGCGGACATACTCACGGCAAGCGGCGTTCTGAGCAGTGGCCAATGTCACTGAACGCCCTTATTTGAGCTACTTCTGAGGTTGCTCGGGGGCGAAATGCCGGGGGGTGCCGGGTTTACGGGGCGAGAACGTCCAGTTCCTTGAGCGCGCCGACGGCGATCTGGCGGGTGAGCTCCTCGGCGCGGGCCGCGTTTCGCTCCCGTACCGCCTCGGCGACCTGGACGTGGAGGGTGACGGCGGCCGGGTCGGGGTCCTCGAACATCACCTGGTGGTGCGTACGGCCGGCGAGGACCTCGGCGACCACGTCGCCGAGCCGGGCGAACATCTCGTTGCCGGAGGCGTTCAGGACGACCCGGTGGAAGGCGATGTCGTGGACGAGGTACGCCTCCAGCTGCCGGCCGCGCGAGGTGGCGACCATGCCGAGGGCCTGCTCGGTCAGCTCGCGGCACTGCCCGGGGGTGGCGTGCAGGGCGGCGAGTCCGGCCGCGACCGGTTCGACCGCGGAGCGCAGCACGGTGAGCGAGCGCAGCTGACGGGGCCGGTCGGCGCCGGCCAGGCGCCAGCGGATGACCTGGGGGTCGTAGACGTTCCACTGCGCCGTCGGCAGCACGGTCACGCCGACGCGGCGCCGGGACTCGACCAGGTGCATGGACTCCAGGACGCGGACGACCTCGCGGACCACCGTCCGGGAGACGTCGAAGCGCTGGGCGAGCTCGTCGGTGCGCAGCACGCTGCCGGGCGGGTACTCCCCCGCGGTGATCGCGAGACCCAGGGTGGCGAGGACGTGCGAATGGAGCCCCTGGGCCGGTGTCGTCATGGGGTCAGCCTACGGGCGGACCAAGATCGGCAACAAAAAGTATGACTTTAATGTCACAGGCTCTTGAATACGTCGTACCCAATGGGTTTCATGAGCGCGACGGAATCGCGAGATCGATGTCGAAGAAGACAGCGAGGCACCACCCATGAGCACCCCTTCCCCGACGGTCGCCCAGGTCGTCGTCGTGATGGGCGTCGCCGGAACCGGCAAGACGACCATCGGCCCGCTCGTCGCGGACGCCTTCGGCGTCCCCTACGCCGAGGGCGACGACTTCCACCCGGCGGCGAACGTCGCCAAGATGTCGGCCGGCATCCCGCTGGACGACGCGGACCGCGGCCCCTGGCTCGACGCGATCGGGCGGTGGGCGCACGGCCGGGAAGGCCGCGGGGGGGTGGTGAGCAGCTCCGCGCTGAAGCGGATCTACCGGGACCGGCTGCGGGCGGCGGCCCCGGGCCTGGTCTTCCTCCAACTGACCGGCTCGCGCGAGCTGATCGAGGAGCGGATGGCCGAGCGCAGAGGCCACTTCATGCCGACCGCGCTGCTCGATTCGCAGTTCGCCACCCTGCAGCCCTTGCAGGACGACGAGGCGGGCGTCGCCGTCGATGTCAGCGGCTCCCCGGAGGAGATCGCCGCGCGGGCCGTCGCCGCGTTGCGCGGGCTCGCCGAACCCGCCGCCCACTGATCCCCGTACCGCCCCTCCCCCCTCCTGCCCCCACCCGTCCCCTAAGGAATCACCGTGACCAGTCTCAGCGTCGAGATGCTGGCAGCGGACGCCGTCGAGCCGATCACCTCGGCCGGCAACGCCCAGCTCGGCATCGCCGTGCTCGCGGGCATCGCCGTCATCGTCCTGCTCATCACCAAGTTCAAGCTGCACGCCTTTCTGGCCCTGACCATCGGGTCGCTGGCCCTCGGCGCGTTCGCCGGGGCGCCGCTCGCGGCGACCATCGACTCCTTCACGACCGGCCTCGGCAAGACCGTCGCCGGCGTGGGCGTGCTGATCGCGCTCGGCGCCATCCTGGGCAAGCTGCTCGCCGATTCCGGCGGCGCGGACCAGATCGTCGACACGATCCTCGCGAAATGGGGAGGGGCTGGGCCGCAGGCCCTTCCGCAGAAGGGTGGCGGCGGGCGACGGGCGGGCGGGCGGGCGATGCCGTGGGCGATGGTGCTGATCGCCTCCGTCATCGGCCTGCCCCTCTTCTTCGAGGTCGGCATCGTGCTGCTGATCCCGGTGGTCCTGCTCGTCGCCAAGCGCGGCAACTACTCGCTGATGCGGATCGGCGTCCCCGCGCTGGCCGGTCTGTCGGTCATGCACGGACTGGTCCCGCCGCACCCCGGCCCGCTGGTCGCCATCGACGCGCTGGGCGCCAACCTCGGCGTCACGCTCGCGCTGGGTGTCCTGGTCTCCATCCCGACCGTGATCATCGCCGGTCCGCTGTTCTCCCGGTACGCCGCCCGCTGGGTGGACATCCCGGCCCCCGAGAACATGATCCCCCCGCGCCCCTCGGAGGACCTGGAGAGGCGCCCCGGCTTCGGTGCCACGGTCGCGACCGTCCTGCTGCCCGTCGTCCTGATGCTGGTCAAGGCGCTGGTCGACATCGTCGTGGACAACCCGGACAACGGCCTGCAGAAGGTCACCGACGTCATCGGCTCGCCGCTGATCGCCCTTCTCGCGGCCGTGCTCGTGGGCCTGTTCACCCTGGGCCGCGCCGCAGGCTTCACCAAGCAGCGGCTCTCCTCGACCGTCGAGAAGTCCCTCGCCCCGATCGCGGGCGTGCTGATGATCGTCGGCGCCGGCGGCGGCTTCAAGCAGACGCTGATCGACGTCGGCGTGGGCCAGATGATCCTGGACTTCTCCAAGGACTGGTCGATACCGGCCCTGCTGCTCGCCTGGCTGATCGCCGTGGCGATCCGGCTCGCGACGGGCTCGGCGACGGTGGCGACGATCTCGGCGGCCGGCCTGGTGGCCCCGCTCGCCGAGGGCATGGGCACGACCGAGACGGCCCTGCTGGTCCTGGCGATCGGTGCGGGTTCGCTCTTCTTCAGCCATGTGAACGACGTCGGATTCTGGCTGGTGAAGGAGTACTTCGGGATGAACGTCGGCCAGACGATCAAGACCTGGTCGGTGATGGAGACGATCATCTCGGTTGTCGGCATCGTCTTCGTGCTGCTGCTCTCCCTGGTGTTGTAGTCGTACGAACCCTGGTGCTGTAGCCGTACGCAATCGAGCGGCGCGGGCCGGTCGTGGCTGACACACTGTCGGCCATGACCGGCCCTCACGCGCTCAAGCCGTTCCTGCTCGCCTTTCCCGGACCGCTGCGGGACCGACTGGTGGCCGCGGTGCTCTCCGGCGAGAAGACCGCGACGACCGGGCTCTTCGCCGAGTGGGAGGCGGAGAAGGAGGAGCTGCCCGAAGTGGGCGAGCGCTCGGCGCTCATCGACTCCGACGGGCGCGAGGTGGCGGTCGTGGAGGTGACGGAGGTACGGGTCCTGCCGCTGGGCGACGTCGATCTCCAGCACGCGCTCGACGAGGGCGAGGGACACACGTCGGTGGCCGGGTGGCGGGCCGATCACGAGCGTTTCTGGCACAGCGACGAGATGCGCGAGGCGATGGGCGACCCGGCGTTCACGGTCGACGACGCGACGATGGTGGTGGCGGAGCGCTTCCGGGTGGTGGAACTGCTCCCGCCCGCCTCCGAGGAGTCACCGAAGCGGCCGACCGCGGGGCGGGACGCGCCTTAGGGCGTGTTTCGAAAGTCCCTCCCCCAGAGCTTCGCCTGGGGGTGCCCCCAGCCCGCGACGCCTGGCACGCCCTGGGGGTGCGCCCACCGCCCGGGAGCCAGGGCGGCAGCCCGGTGGACTCAGTGCAGGCAGAGGCAGAACGGATGGCCGGCCGGGTCCGCGTAGACCCGCCAGTTGGCCCCCGGGCGGAGCTGGTCCGTCCGCTCCAGCACGGTCGCGCCGAGGGCGAGCGCCCGCTTCTCCTCACCGTCGAGATCGTCCACGTCGAAGTCCAGGTGGAGTTGTTGCGGGCGCTCCTGGCCGGGCCATTCGGGCGGTCGGTAGCCGTCCACCCGCTGGCAGGCCAGCGGTGTCCCCTCGAACCCGTGCACCTCGACCCAGTCGTCATCGTCAGCGTCCGCGACCACCCGTCCGCCGAGCAGTTCCGCGTAGAACCCTGCGAGCCGTACCGGATCGGCGCAGTCCAGGGCGACCGCCTGCAGCTTTCGAATCACTTCTGACACTCCTCGCTCTTCGGCCGCTTCCGCGACATCCGTACGGGAGGGGTCGTACCCGCCGACGCGCCGGGCAAGCCCGGCGGCACGCGGGCTGCTCAACCGCTTTCCCTCGGGGGCGTCTCGCCCCCTAGCCCACGGCCTTCGCCGCCGCCCTGCCCGCCGCGCGGCCCGAGAAGATACAGCCACCGAGGAAGGTGCCTTCCAGCGAGCGGTAGCCGTGGACGCCTCCGCCGCCGAACCCGGCCGCCTCTCCCGCCGCGTACACCCCCTCCAGCACCTCGCCGCCCTCCGTGAGCACCCGCGACGAGAGATCCGTCTCCAGGCCGCCGAGCGACTTCCGGGTGAGGATGTTCAGCCGTACGGCGATCAGCGGACCGGCCTTGGGGTCCAGGATGCGGTGCGGGGAAGCCGTACGGATCAGTTTGTCGCCCAGGTACGTGCGGGCGCCCCGGATCGCCGTGATCTGGAGGTCCTTGGTGAAGGGGTTGGCGATCTCGCGGTCCCGGGCGGTGATCTCGCGGCGCAGCTCCGCCTCGTCGATCAGCGGCTCGTCGGTCAGTGCGTTCATGCCCCGGACGAGGGCCGGCAGGTCCTTCTCCACGACGAAGTCGACGCCGTGGTCCATGAACGCCTTCACGGGGCCCGGCACGTCCGCGCGGGCCCGGCCGATGACGTCCCGGATCGATTTGCCGGTGAGGTCGGGGTTCTGTTCGGACCCCGAGAGGGCGAACTCCTTGCCGATGATGCGCTGGTCGAGCACGAACCAGGTGTGGTCGTACCCGGTGCGCATGATGTGTTCGAGCGTGCCGAGGGTGTCGAAGCCGGGGAAGAGGGGGACGGGCAGTCGGCGGCCGCGGGCGTCCAGCCAGAGCGAGGACGGGCCGGGCAGGATACGGATGCCGTGCCTGGCCCAGATCGGGTTCCAGTTCTCGATGCCCTCGGTGTAGTGCCACATCCGGTCGCGGTTGATGTGGTGGGCCCCCGCCTCCTCCGTGATGCCGAGCATCAGTCCGTCCACATGGGCGGGAACGCCGGAGAGCAGCTTCGCGGGCGGGGTGCCGAGCCGGTCGGGCCATTGCGCGCGCACGAGATCGTGGTTGCCGCCGATGCCGCCCGAGGTGACGATCACCGCCTGGGCCCGGAGTGCGAAGGAGCCGGTGACCTCCCGGCTGCTCGCCTGCCCGCGCTCGATCCCGGACGGTTCCAGGATCTCCCCGGTCACCGTGTCCACGGCGCCCGCCGTGCGACCGAGGCCGGTGACCCGGTGGCGGAAGCGGAAGGTGACGAGGCCCCGGGCGACCCCTTCGCGGACCCGCCGCTCGAAGGGGGCGACGAGGCCCGGGCCGGTGCCCCAGGTGATGTGGAAGCGGGGCACCGAGTTCCCGTGCCCGTTCGCGTCGTAACCGCCGCGCTCGGCCCAGCCGACGACCGGGAAGAAGCGCACCCCGCGCGCGTGCAGCCAGCTGCGCTTCTCGCCCGCCGCGAAGTCGACGTACGCCTCGGCCCAGCGCCGCGGCCAGTGGTCCTCCTTGCGGTCGAACCCGGCGGTGCCGAGCCAGTCCTGGAGGGCGAGCTCGTGGCTGTCCTTGATCCGCATCCTGCGCTGTTCGGGCGAGTCCACGAGGAAGAGGCCGCCGAAGGACCAGTGGGCCTGGCCGCCGAGGGACTGCTCCGGCTCCTGGTCGAGCAGGATCACGCGCCGGCCCGCGTCCACGAGTTCGGCGGTGGCGACGAGCCCGGCGAGGCCGGCTCCGATCACGATCACATCAGCGTCGTACGACATGGACGCATCTTGGATACACCGATGTATCGAGTCAACAGTCCGGACGATCTCCGCGCACCTCTCCCGTTTTCTCATGCCGGGCATAACGTGGCTCCATGGCGAGGACATCGGGGCCCGCGACCCGGGACAGACCGATCCGCGCGGCGGAGGAGGTCTTCGCCGCCCAGGGCGTCGACGGTGCCCGGCTGCACGCCCCGCCGCCCACCCTCCGAAGGGACCTTTCATGAACGACCTCACCGGGAACGTCCTCACCGGCAAGACCGTCCTGATCACCGGAGGCGCCCGCGGGCTGGGCGCCGAGGCCGCGCGGCAGGCCGTCGCCGCCGGGGCGAACGTCGTGATCACCGACGTACTGGACGACGAGGGCGGGGCGACCGCCGCCGAGCTGGGCGAACGGGCGCGCTTCCACCACCACGACGTCACCTCCGAGGAGGGGTGGGCGGCCGCTGTGACGTACGCCGTCGCGGAGTTCGGCGGTCTGCACGGGCTCGTGAACAACGCCGGCATAGCCTCCGGCGCCTTCCTGGAGAGCGAGTCCGTCGAGAACTTCCGCAGGGTGCTCGACATCAACCTGACCGGTGTCTTCATCGGCATGAAGACCGCGATCCCGGCGATGAAGGAGGCGGGCGGCGGGGCGATCGTCAACATCTCCTCGGCGGCCGGTCTGATGGGGCTCGCGCTGACCGCGGGCTACGGCGCCTCCAAGTGGGGCGTGCGCGGGCTGACGAAGATCGGCGCGGTGGAGCTGGGCACGGCGGGGATCCGCGTCAACTCCGTCCATCCCGGCATGACGTACACCCCGATGACCGCCCCCGTCGGCATCGAGCGCGGGGAGGGCAAGTACCCGAACACGCCGATGGGCCGGGTCGGCGAGGCGCCCGAGATCGCGGGCGCCGTCGTCTTCCTGCTGTCCGACGCGGCCTCGTACGTGACGGGCGCGGAGCTGGCCGTGGACGGCGGCTGGACGGCCGGGCCGACGGTCACGTACGTCATGGGCCGGTGATGGTCGGTGATGTGATGGGGGCATGAACCCTGCCGAAGAGCTCCTGGACGTCGTCGACGAGCACGACGAGGTCGTCGGACGGGCCCCGCGCGCCGAGGTGTACGCGCGGGGCCTGATCCACCGCTGCGCGTTCATCCAGGTACGGGACGCCGAGGACCGGATCTTCGTGCACCGGCGCACCCCCACCAAGCTGGTCTACCCGTCGCTGTACGACATGTTCGTGGGCGGTGTGGTCGGCGCGGGCGAGTCGTACGACGACGCCGCCCTGCGCGAGGCCGAGGAGGAGCTGGGGGTCCGCGGACTGCCGCGTCCCGAGCCCCTGTTCCGCTTCCTGTACGACTCCGGGGGCGTCGCCGGGAAGTGGTGGTCGGCCGTCTACGAGGTGCGCTGCGAGCTGACGGTGAACCCGCAGGCGGAGGAGGTCGCCTGGCACGCGTTCCTGCCCGAGGAGGACCTGGTGTCCCGGCTCGGGACGTGGGAATGGGTTCCGGACGGCCTGGCCGCCTACGAACACCTGCGCGCGCACCGCGGTTAAGGTGCCCGGGTGAGTGACTTCGTACAGAGCCTGCGGCTGTGGTTCGCGCCGCAGCGGATCCGGGACGAGGGCGAGACTCCGGACTACCGGTTCTCGCTCGCCAACGAGCGGACCTTCCTCGCCTGGATCCGGACCGCGCTGGCGCTCGTCGGCGGCGGTTTCGCCGTCGACCAGTTCCTGCCGGATCTGCGCTGGGGGGTACGGGTCGGGCTCGCGCTGGCGTTGCTCGGCGCGGGCGGGCTGTGCGCGCTGCGGGCGGTGAACCACTGGGTGCGGTGCGAGCGGGCGATGCGGCGTGGCGAGGACCTGCCGGTGTCACGGTTCCCGACGGTGCTGAGTCTCGCGGTGGCGGTGGTGGCGCTGGCGATGGTGGTGGTCATCGTCTTCGGCTGGGCCGGGCGGTGACGCAGGCGGTGACGCCGGCCCGGGATCCGGGGCTCCAGCCGGAGCGGACGCGGCTCGCCTGGCGGCGTACGACGCTGGCGTGCACGGTCGTGGCCGTGCTGGCCGCGAAGTCGGCGGTCCGCGACGAGGTCACGGCGGCGGGGATCGCGGGCGCCGCGCTGACGGCGCTGGTGTGGGTGGCGTTCCTGGCCGTCGCCCACCGCCGGATCCACGCCCTGGACGCGGCGCGGCCGGGGCCGCTCTCGCCGCGGGGCGTCCTGCTCGCGACGGCCTGCACGGTGGCACTGGCGGCGCTGGCGGTCGCGGTGGTGCTCTGACGGGTCGGACGGCGGCGGTGCGCCTACCGGGTGGCCCCGGTGGTGTTCCGACGCATCAGTCGGGCCATTCCACCGTGACCACGACCTTGCCGTTCAGGCCGCCCTCGGCGTTCGCGCGTTGGGCGTCGGCCGCCTGGTCCAGGGGGAAGGTCCGGGCGACCCGTACGGTCAGCACGCCTTCCTCGACGAGGCCGGCGAGCGCGGCCAGGTCCTGGGGGTCGGGGCGGACCCAGAAGTAGCGGCCGCCGAGGCTGATGACCTCGCCGTCGGCGATCGACGTGAGGCGGCCCCCGGGGGCCAGCACATCCGCCGTGATCTTGAGGAACGGGCCGCCGATGGTGTCGAACGCCGCGTCCACGCCGTCCGGCGCCAGCTCGCGGACCTGCTCGGCGAAGGTGCCCTCGTCGTACAGGACCGGCTCGGCGCCCAGCTCCCTGATCCGCTCCAGGCCCGCCTCCCGCGCCGCGCCGATCACCCGGCAGCCGAGGTGGCGGGCGATCTGGACGGCCATGGAACCGACCCCGCCGGCCGCCGCGTGCACCAGGACCGTCTCGCCGGAACGGACCGCGAGGGCCTGGTGGAGCACCTGATAGGCGGTCAGTCCGGCCAGCGGAAGCGCGGCGGACTCCTCGAAGCCCATGGTGCGCGGCTTGCGGGCGAGGGTGCGTACGGGGGCGGCGACGTACTCGGCGAAGGTGCCACGGCAGAGGAAGTCCTCGCGGACGTATCCCATGACCTCGTCGCCGACGGTGAACTCGGTGACGGACACGCCGGGCTGGACGACCACCCCGGAGACGTCCCAGCCGGGCACGACGGGGAAGACGGCGTCCATCATCCCGTCGAGGTGGCCGGCCTGGGCCTTCCGGTCGACCGGGTTCACAGCGGCCGCCCGAACCTTCACGAGGACGTCGTCGGGACCGACCTTCGGGTCGGGCCGCTCGCCGTACTCGAGCACCTCGGGTCCGCCGTACCGGCTGTAGCTGATCGCCTTCATACCCCGAACGATCACGGTGGCCCCCGCGCCCCGCAAGCCGGACTCCCCCGGCAGAGCGGTCCGGAAGCGGCGGGGCGTCCGGTCAGCCGCCCAGCGCCGCGGGCGGCGGCAGCATGAGCCGCGGGTCGTGGCCGGAGTGCCAGAGGCCGATGAGGAAGGCGGTGGCGGCCTCCAGCAGGTCGGCGCGGGCGAGCGGGCCGACGACCAGCGGGGCGCAGCCCATGTCCTTCGCCAACGTGGCGACGAGGGCCAGGGCCTCCTCGTCGTCTCCGCAGAGCGGGACGGTGAGGGGCCCGTCCGCGAAGACCGGCGGGGTGCGGCTCCACACGGCGGGCGTGACATGGTTGAACGCCTTCACGACCCGGGCGCCGGTGGCGGCCGCGATGCGGCGGGCCGCTCCGGGGCCTTCGCCGGTGGTGAGGACGAGGCCGGGCCCGATGGCGTTGGTGCAGTCGATGAGGACCCGGCCGCGCAGCTCCCCCACTTCGGCGAGTACGCCGGACACGGCGTCGTACGGGAGGGCCAGCAAGGCCGCGTCCCCGAAGTGGGCCGCCTCGTGGAGGGTGCCCGGGCGGGCGCCGATCCGCTCGGCGAGCGCCCGGGCCCGCTCGGGGGCCCTGCCGCCGACGAGGATCTCGTGGCCGGCCCGGGACCATGGGCCGCCGAGTGCCTCGGCCATGTTTCCGGTGCCGAGAATTCCGATGCGCATGCGCGCCTCCTTGTGGTCGTCTGGAGTGACGTGAACGACGCTAGAGAGGACCTCGGTTACCGAATGGTGCGTGACCTCCGATGACGGACCGTCTGCTCGCCGACTGCCGCGCGCGGCTGGGTTTCGACCTGTTGGCGAACACCTGGAACGGGGTGGTGCTGTACGCCCTCGCCGAGGGGCCGCGCCGCCCCCGCGAACTGCGCGCCGGGATCGGCGGGATCAGCTCGAAGGTGCTCACCGAGACGCTGCGCCGGCTGGAGGGGTACGCCCTGGTCGAGCGGCGGACGTTCGCCGAGTCGCCGCCCCGTGTGGAGTACGCCCTGACCGAGCTCGGCCGCACGCTCGTCGGGCCGATCGAGGCGCTCGGGCGGTGGTCCGCGGAGTACGGGGACGCGTTCGCCGACGCACAGGGGTGGAACGCGGACGAGACAGGCATTTCGGACTAGCCTGAGATGGTCCCCACTCCCCTCACAGAGGCGATGTCATGACCGTTCTGCACCACGAGCACCCCACCCACGCGCACAGCCACGGCCCCTCGTGCGGGCACACCGCCGTCGTCCACCGGGACCATGTCGACTACGCCCACGACGGGCACCTGCACCGCGAGCACGCCGGACACTGGGACGAGTGCGAGCCCACGGCCCATGTCCAGCACACCCACCCCGACCACACGCACGGGCCGGACTGCGGACACACCGCCGTCACGCACGGCGACCACGTCGACTACGCGCACGACGGGCACCGGCACGCGGCGCACGGCAACCACTGGGACGACCACTGATCCCACGATCGCCGGATTCCCCCGGGCCGGCCCCGCTGGCAGGCGAGCGTCACGCGTTCTCCGTTTGACGACAGCCCCCCACGGGACTGCACTGGATTCATGGACGCTGCGAGACTCCGTCCTAGGGAGAGCGGCGATGACAACCACGGAACAGTTCGACCTTCTGCAGCCGCACAAGATCGCCGAGGAGACCTTCGTCATACCGTGGGCCCTCGAGGCCCCGCCGGTCGGTCACTTCCCGATGAACTCGATGGTGATCCGGGGAGCCGAACCGGTTCTCGTGGACACCGGGGCGCCCGCGGTGCGCTCCCAGTGGCTGGAGGCGGCCTGGTCCGTGGTGGATCCCCTGGACGTACGGTGGATCTTCCTCACCCACGACGACCGCGACCATGCCGGCAACCTGTTGGCGGTCCTCGCCGCGTGCCCCAACGCGACCCTGCTGACGACCTGGTTCTCCATCGGCCGCATGGCCGAGGAGTGGGAGACCCCCATCAACCGGTGCCGCTTCATGACCGACGGCGACACGATCGACGCGGGCGACCGCACCCTGGTCGCCAAGCGACCGCCCCTGTTCGACAACCCCACGACCCGCGCGCTCTTCGACTCGAAGACCCACGTCCTCTGGGCCGTCGACACCTTCGCCACGAACGTGCCGACCCCCATGCCCGAAACGGCAGCGCTGTCGCCGGACGATTTCCGCGACGGCCAGTTCTTCGGCGGACGCCTGGTCTCTCCGTGGGTCGCCCTGCTGGACGCCCAGAAGTTCGGGACGGTGGTCACCGACTTCCAGCACCTGGACGCCGAGGTCATCGCCGGCTGCCACTGCCCGGTCCTCCGCGGCCCCCGGATCCCCGAGGCCTACGACATCCTCCGGCAGCTCCCCGACGTGCCCCCGTGGACAGAGTTCACCCAGGCCGATCTGGACCAGTGGATGGCGGTCGCCGAGAGCTCGGTCCCGCCGGAGCAGCCGCGCCCCTCCGGGACCTGAGGGGCACTACCGCGCGCCAGGCACCGCGTCGGATCATGCCTCGCCGTGGAATCGCCGGTATCTGCGCATCGCCGCCGCGTCGTCGCGGTCGCGCAGCGTGCCGTCGTCCCCCAGCCAGCGGCGGTGCAGCTCCGCCAGGCGGTCGCGGTCCAGTTCGATGCCGAGGCCCGGGGAGTCGGAGACGGTGAGCCGACCGGCCCGGAAGTCGGGGCGGGTGGTGACGACGTCCTCGGTCTGCCAGGGGTAGTGGGTGTCGCAGGCGTGGTCGAGGTCGGGCAGGGTCGCGGCGACATGGGTCATGGCGGCCAGGCTGATGCCGAGGTGGGTGTTGGAGTGCATGGAGAGCCCGACGCCGTACGTGCGGCAGATCGCGGCCAGGGCGCGGGTGCGGTGCAGACCGCCCCAGTAGTGGTGGTCGCAGAGCACGATGCGTACCGCGTCACGGGCGAAGGCCTCCGGGACCTCCTCGAAGGTCGTGACGCACATGTTCGTCGCGAGCGGCACGTCCGTGCGGGCGGCGACCTCGGCCATGGCGTCCGTGCCGGTGACCGGGTCCTCCAGATACTCCAGGACGTCCTTCAGCTCCCGCGCGACCGTCAGCGCGGTCTCCACGGACCAGGCGCCGTTGGGGTCGAGGCGGAGCGGCCGGCCGGGGAACTCCTCGGCCAGGGCGCGGATGGCGGCGATCTCCTGCTCGGGCGGGAAGACGCCGCCCTTGAGCTTGAAGGAGCGGAAGCCGTACGTCCGGTCGAAGCGGCGGGCCTGTTCGACGATCCCCGCCGGGTCGAGGGCGGCTCCCCAGTCGTCCGTCCCGCCGTCCGTCCCGGCGAACTTGTAGAAGAGGTACGCGCTGTACTCGACGGAGTCGCGGACCTTGCCGCCGAGCAGGGCGTGCACAGGCAGGCCGAGGGCCTTGCCGAGGGCGTCCAGGCAGGCGACCTCGAAGGCCGAGACGACGGAGAGGCGCAGCTTGTCGGCGGTCTGCACCCCGCGCAGCCCGCCCGCGTCGACCCGCTCGTCGACGGCCCGTGAGTCGCCGCACACCTGCGCGGCGAGCAAGAAGAGGCCGTTCACGTCCGTGACCGAGCGGCCGGGCAGCGCGTCGGCCAGCGGTCGGGCGAGCTCCAGGTACGTCGTGTCGCCGTAGGTCTCACCGATGCCGGTGACTCCGCTCCGGGTGACCACTTCGACCACGAGCCGGGGCGTCGCGGACTGGTGGACGCCCTGGGTGTTGAGCAGCGGAGGGTCGGAGATCAGGATCGGGGTCAGCCGGACTTCCTCGACGATCAGCTCGGGATTCATATGTGAACCATATTCAGCCGGAGGACCTTCGGCCAGACCGGTGACACCGCTTTCCCTCCCTGACCCGCGCCTGACCCGTTCCCGACTCTGGACGACATACCGACTGGTCGGTCATCATGAACGCCGACCAGCCACCTACTGGAGGTACGCACGATGAGTTCAGCACCGCCGCCGGGTCTCGACCCCGAGCAGTTGCGCGGATTCCTCGACCGCGAGCGGCCGGGACTCGTGTGCGGCCCGCTCGACGCCCGGATCGTCGAGGGCGGCCGGTCCAACCTCACGTACGTCGTCACCGACGGCACCGGCCAGTGGGTCGTCCGCAGGCCTCCGCTCGGCCACGTCCTGGCCACCGCGCACGACATGAAGCGCGAGCACCGCGTGATCAGCGCCCTGCACGGCACGGCGGTGCCCGTCCCCGGGACCGTGCTGCTCTGCGAGGACGACAGCGTGCTCGGAGCGCCGTTCTACGTCATGGAGTTCGTCGCCGGCACCCCGTACCGCTCGGCCGAGCAGCTCGCCCCGCTCGGCCCCGAGCGCACCCGCGAGGCCGTCCTCGGGCTGGTCGACACCCTCGTCGAGCTGCACGCCGTCGACCCGGCGGAGGTCGGCCTGGGCGACTTCGGGCGCCCCGACGGCTTCCTCGACCGGCAGCTGCGCCGCTGGGGCAAGCAGCTCGACGCCTCCCGCAATCGCGATCTCGCGGGCATCGACGAGCTGCACGCCGCCCTCGGCCGCGCGCTCCCCGCCTCCCCCACCCCGACGGTCGTCCACGGCGACTACCGCCTGGACAACGTCCTGATCGGCGAGGACGACCGCATCAAGGCCGTCCTCGACTGGGAGATGTCCACCCTCGGCGACCCGCTGACCGACCTCGGTCTGCTCGCGATGTACAGCGCGCGGCTGGACCTCCCGCACTCCCCCGTCAGCACGACCGCCGCGGCCGCCGGGCATCCGACGCCCGCCGAGCTGATCGAGCGCTACGCGGCCCGCTCGGGCCGCGACACCTCCGCCCTCTCCTGGTACACGGCCTTCGCCTGGTTCAAGCTCGCCGTGATCCTGGAGGGCATCCACTACCGGTACACCCTCGGCCAGACCGTCGGCGCCGGCTTCGACCGCATCGGCGAACTCGTCCCCGTCTTCATCGAGCACGGCCTCACCACCCTCCAGGAAGGCTGATCCGCCATGGACTTCGCATTCGACGCACGCACCGAGGAGCTGCGGACGAAGCTGCTCGCCTTCATGGACGAGCACGTGTACCCGGCCGAGCAGGTCGCCCATGAGCAGCGGGCGTTGCTCGCCTCGCCCTGGGACACCCCCCAGGTCGTCGAGGACCTCAAGGCGGAGGCCCGCCGCCAGGGGCTCTGGAATCTCTTCCTGCCCGACGCCGAGCACGGCGCGGGGCTGACCAACCTCCAGTACGCGCCGCTGGCCGAGATCACCGGCCGCAGCCCGCAGTTGGCCCCCACGGCCCTCAACTGCGCGGCCCCCGACACCGGGAACATGGAGGTGCTCGCCCAGTTCGGCGACGAGGCGCAGAAGAAGCAGTGGCTGGAGCCGCTGCTCGCCGGCGAGATCCGCTCGGCGTTCGCGATGACCGAGCCCGAGGTGGCCTCCTCCGACGCCACGAACATCGAGACCCGGATCGCGCGCGACGGCGACGAGTACGTCATCAACGGCCGCAAGTGGTACATCTCCGGGGCGATGAACCCCGACTGCGCGATCTTCATCGTGATGGGCAAGACCGACCCGGACGGCGCCGACGTGCGCCGCCAGCAGTCGATGATCCTCGTCCCGCGCGACACCCCCGGTGTCGAGGTGCGGCGAGCGATGCAGGTGTACGGGTACGAGGACCACTCCCACGGCGGCCACGCCGAGGTGCTCTTCCACGACGTCCGCGTCCCGGCCTCGAATCTGATCGGCGAGGAGGGCGGCGGCTTCGCCATCGCTCAGGCCCGCCTGGGACCGGGCCGGATCCACCACTGCATGCGGCTGATCGGCATGGCCGAGCGGGCGATCGAGCTGATGTGCCGCCGCGCCGTGTCCCGTACCGCCTTCGGCAAGGCGATCGCGCAGCAGGGCGTGGTGCAGAACTGGATCGCCGACGCCCGGGTGACGGTGGAGCAGCTGCGGCTGCTGGTCCTCAAGACCGCCTGGCTGATGGACACGGCCGGCAACCGGGGCGCGCACACGGAGATCCAGGCCATCAAGATCGCGACGCCGCGCGCGGTGGTCGACATCATCGACAAGGCGGTCCAGGTGCACGGCGCGGGCGGGGTGTCGCAGGACTTCCCGTTGGCCGAACTGTGGGCCGCCGCGCGGACGCTGAAGCTGGCGGACGGCCCGGACGAGGTGCACCAGCGGTCGCTGGCCCGGCGGGAGCTGAAGAAGTACCTGTAGCCGAGCGCCAGGCCCCTGGATGCGCGGCCGGCCCCGACCAGGGGCCGGCCGCGCATCCGTACGCCCGCCCGTACACGAGACCAAGACGCTGTCCGCATCTTCGTGGCTTCGACCCATACGACGGTCCGTCGGAGTCCGTAGAGACTGCCGAAGAGAAGCCGCGGCCCCCTTGGGGACGGAGGGGGCTGCGGCCACGACCGAGTACAGGGGAGGACGACGCGATGAGCGTGCAGCAGTACGACGAGATCGGTGAGGCGTACGAGGGGTTCAAGGCTCTGCCGTTGGAGCAGTACGCGGTGGTGCCCAGCTTCCTGGCCCTGGTCGGGGACGTACGCGGCAAGTCGATCCTCGACCTGGCCTCCGGCACCGGCTTCTACAGCAGGGAGTTCAAGCGGCGCGGCGCCACGGAGGTGCTCGGGATCGACATCTCCGGTGAGATGGTCGCCGTCGCACAGCAGCTGGAGAAGAACCATCCGCTGGGGGTGCGCTACGAGGTGGGCGATGTGTCCGAACTGCGGCCGCTGGAGCAGCAGTTCGACATCGGCTTGGCGGTCCAGCTGCTCGGCTACGCGCCGGACGTCGCCACCACGGAGCGGATGTGCCGCAACGCGCGCCGGAGCCTGAAGCCCGGCGCCGAGTTCTTCGTGCTCAACCAGTCGCCCGACTTCCGCTTCGACGGGCCGACCCCGGAGAGGTACGGCTTCCGGAGCGAGCTCACCGGCGAGGAGGCCGAGACCGGACCGCAGGTCCGGATCACGGCGCTGCTCGACCCGCCGGTCTCGTTCGTCGCCAACCGGCCGCGCCGCGAGGTGTACGAGAACTGTCTGCGGGCGGCCGGCTTCCGGGACCTGACCTGGGTCCCGCTGACGGTGTCGGAGGCCGGTGTGGACACGTTCGGCGCGGACTTCTGGGCGGACTTCCGGGCCAACCCTCCGCTGGAGATGCTGCGCTGCCGCGCCTGACACCCCCTAGGGCCGCAGCGCCCTGAGCAGCAGGTCGGCGAGTTGGTCGGCGACCTGCTGCGGGGTGAGCGGGCCGTCCGGGCGGTACCAGGTGGACAGGTGGTGGACCGAGCCGAAGTGGTAGTCCACGACCAGGTCGGCGGGGGTCGCCGCGGAGAACACCCCGGCCTGCTGGCCCTCCTCGATCAGCGCCCGGAACCGCTCGTGGTAGCGCCGCCGCTCGGCGCGGACCTGCTTGTTCTTCTCCGGGCTGAGGTGGTGCATCGAGCGGAAGAAGATCGAGGCGTCGTCGAGGTTCTCGATCGTGGTGACCACGACGTCGGCGGCGGCGTCGCGCAGCCGCCGCTCGACCGGGGCGTCGGCGTCCGCGAAGGCGTCGAGCCGCTCCTGCTGAAGCCGCAGCACCCGGGAGTAGACCTCCTGGAGGAGGTCCTCCTTGGAGCCGAAGTAGTGGTAGAGCGCACCCTTGGTGACGCCCGCCGCCTCCACGATCTCCTGGACGGAGGTGCGGTCGTAGCCACGCTCCGCGAAGAGCCGGGTGGCGGCGGCCAGCAGCCTCTGGGGGACGGGTGTACCGCTCCCGTCCGTCGTCCTGGCCATGCGCCGCCGCCTTTCACTCGTGATCGTCATTGCCGGGGGGAACGCAGTTCCCGCCTCAGGATCTTCCCACTAGTCGTCTTGGGCAGCTCCGCCAGGATCTCGACCTCGCGCGGGTACTTGTACGCGGCGAGCCGCTGCTCGCAGTACGCGGAGAGCTCGACGGGCTCGACGACGGCGCCCGGGCGCAGGCTGACGTACGCCTTGACCGTCTCTCCCCGGTAGGAGTCCGGGACGCCGACGACGGCGGCCTCGCGGACGGCCGGGTGGGTGTAGAGCACGTCCTCGACCTCGCGCGGCCAGACCTTGAAGCCGGAGGCGTTGATCATGTCCTTCTTGCGGTCGACGACGTAGAGCCAGCCGTCCGCGTCCATGAAACCGATGTCGCCGGTGCGCAGCTCTCCGTCGGGGAACGTCTGCTCGGTGGCCTCCGGGAGCCGCCAGTAGCCGGGGACGACCTGCGGGCCGCGCACCGCGATCTCGCCCGGCTCGCCGAAGGGCACCTCGGCGCCGGTCTCGTCGAGGATGCGGACGAGCGTGTCGGGTCCGGGGACACCGACCGAGAGGGTGCCCGAGGCGGGATCCACCGGCGCCTCCTTCTCGGGCGGCACCGCGGCGCAGGGGGCGGTGCACTCGGTGAGGCCGTAGCCGTTGCGGATGTACGGGCCGAAGCCGGCACGGAACTTCTCCACCAGGGCGGGGGGCACCGGCGCGCCGCCCGAGGAGATGACCAGGAACGAGGAGAAGTGGTCACGGGTCGCCCCCGGGTGGGCGGCGAGCGCCATGAAGGCGGTGGAGGGGCCGACCGTGTACGCGGGGCGGTGTTCGAGGAAGGCGTCGAGGACGACGCCGGCGTCGAAGCGGTAGGCGAGGACGAGGGTGCCGGCGTTGCCGAAGCAGGCGGCGAGCTCGCAGACCAGGCCGGTGATGTGGAAGAGCGGGGCGAGCGCGAAGTAGCCGGCTCCCTCGGGGACGGGGTGCCCGGTGCGCTGGCGCTCGGCGTTGTAGCTGATGCCCCGGTGGAGGTTGAGGGCGCCCTTGGGGGTGCCGCTGGTGCCGGAGGTGTAGCTGATCAGGGCGACGTCGTCGGCGGCGGGCGTACGGTCGGCGGGGACGGGGTGCCCGGCGCGGGCGACCGTGAGCAGGTCGTCGGTCTCGGTCTCGACGCTCCCCCAGCCTTCGGCCGGGGGGACCCCCATCTCGCTTCGCTCGCCGAGCACCCGGGGGTCGTCGCGGGTCTGCAGGTCGCGTTCGCAGGCCGTGATCGCGATCCGTACGCCCGAGTCGGCGGCGGTGTCGCGCAGGTACGCCTCCCAGGCCCGGTCGGAGCAGATCAGCGCGGCGGCGCCGGAGTCCCGCAGGGCGTGCCCGACCTCGCCCGACTTGTACATCGGGTTGAGCGGGACGACGGTCGCGCCCGCCTTCCAGGCGCCCAGCAGGGCGAGGACGAAGTGCGGGCTGTTCTGGAGCATGATCGCTACCCGGTCGCCCCGGCGCAGCCCGCGCGCGGCGAGGTGTCCGGCGACCGAGTCGGAGAGGGCGTCGGTCTCGCGGTAGGTCAGGCGGCCGTCGAAGTAGGCGAGGGCCGGGTGCTCGGGTGCCCGGGCGGCGGCGGCCCGGAAGGCGTGCAGCACGGTGGCGGGCGGGGTGATGGGCCCCCGCTGGGTCTCGGTGAGCTGGGCGAGCCAGGGCTTGGCCGCGTAGACCGACTCGGTCGGGGTCATGCGCCGGCTCCTTCCCACTTCCGCTGGATGTGGTTCATGTTGCCGAGCCAGCGCTCGGGGTCGGTCGCCCGCGCCTGGTAGTACGCGGCGACCTCGGGGTGCGGCAGGACCAGGAAGCGGTCGGCCTCGATGGCGTCGAAGAGGGAGTCGGCGACATCCTCGGGCTCGATGGCGGTGGGGGCGAGGACCAGGTCGCCGGCCGATCCGGCGGCGGTGAGCATGTCCGTACGCACGCCCTGCGGGCAGATCGCGTGGACCTTGACCCCGCGGTGGCGGTAGGTGAGGGAGAGCCATTCGGCGAAGGCGTACGCGCCGTGCTTGGAGACGCTGTAGGGAGCGGCGCCGACCATGGTGAGGAGTCCTGCGGCGGAGACCGTTGAGACGAAGCGGCCGGTGCCGCGCTCCAGCCAGTCCGGCAGCAGGGCGCGGGCCGCGCGGACGTGGGCCATGACGTTGACGTCCCAGGCGGCGGCCCAGACGGCCTCGTCGGCGAAGGCGTCGCCGGGCGAGGCGAGTCCGGCGTTGGCGCACCAGACGTCAACGGTGCCGCCGAGGGCCTCGCGGGCCTCCTCGACGATCGCGGAGGCGTCTCCGGCCACGGCGGTGGCGCCGATCTCCTCGGCGACCGCCTTGGTGCGGGCGGGGTCGAGGTCGTTGACGACGACCCGGGCGCCCTCGGCGGCGAACCGACGGGCCAGCGCGGCTCCGATTCCGCCCCCCGCCCCCGTGACGACCACTCCAGCACCCTGCACCGTACTCATCGGGACCCGCCTCTCCGTTACGACAGTCCCAGCAGACTAACCAGTCGGTATGTGACAGCGGAAGACCTCTGGAACGACCTCCGCCCCGGCGTCCGCGCACGCCTCGTTCCCTGGGGCCGTCAGGAGCGCTAGCGTGCGTGCCCATGTCAGGGAAGGCGATCAAGGAGGTTTCCGTATGAGCCTGTCCGGACTGTCCCGACGCAGCCTGCTCGCCGCGGGCGGCGCGGTCGGCCTGGGGGCCGCGGCGGCGCCCGTGGCCGTGGCGCACGACGGCGGCCGCCGGGTCCGCACCGGCTTCGAGCGGCTGGCCGCCGGCGGGTACGCCCCGCTCGCCGGACAGCGGGTCGGCGTCGTCACCAACCCCACCGGGATCGCCTCCGACGTCCGCCACATCGTCGACGTCATGCACGCCGACGACCGGGTCGACCTGGTGGCCGTCTTCGGCCCCGAGCACGGCTTCCGGGGCACGGCGCAGGCGGGCGGCTCCGAGGGCCGCTACGACGACCCCGCGACCGGGCTCCCCGTCTACGACACGTACCTCAAGAGCGGGCAGCCGCTCGCGGACGTCTTCACCGCCTCGGGCGTGGACACCGTCGTCTTCGACATCCAGGACGTGGGCGCGCGCTTCTACACGTACATCTGGACGCTCTACGACTGCATGGCGGCGGCCGCGCTGGCGGGGAAACGGTTCGTCGTCCTGGACCGGCCGAATCCGGTCACCGGGCGGGCGGCGCTCGGCCCGGTCCTCGACCGTGCCTTCGCGACCTTCGTGGGGCGCGAGCCGATCGCGCAGGCGCACGGGATGACGGTGTCGGAGCTGGCCCGGCTGTTCAACGGGGAGTTCCTGGCGCGGCCGGTGGAGCTGGAGACCGTACAGATGTCGGGGTGGAAGCGGCGGGACTTCTTCGACGCCACCGGGCTGCCGTGGGTGCCGCCGAGCCCCAACATGCCCACGCCCGAGACCGCGCTCGTCTACTCCGGCACGTGTCTCTTCGAGGGCACCAACCTCTCCGAGGGGCGCGGCACCACCCGCCCCTTCGAGCTGCTCGGCGCGGAGGGGATCGACCGGGGGTGGGCGGAGGCGGCGAACGCCCTGGAGCTGCCCGGGGTGCGGTTCCGCGAGGCGTACTTCGCCCCGACCTTCTCCAAGTTCCAGGGGAAGACGATCGGCGGCGTGCAGGTGCAGGTGCACGACCGGGCGGCCTTCGACCCCGTACGCACCGGGATCGGCCTGCTGATCAGCGCCAGGCGCTCGTGGAGCGGCTTCGCCTGGCGCCAGGACCGCTGGATCGACAAGCTGACGGGCTCGACGCGGGTACGGACCCTGATCGACGCGGGCGCGGACACGGACGAGGTGGTGGGTGCGTGGAGCGCCGACCTGGCCGCGTTCCGTGCCGTACGGGAGGGGTACCTGCTCTACCGGTGACGGTGGGCCCCCGGGAAGGAATCGGGAGGGCGCCGGGGGCAAACCCCCGCATGATCAGGGGTGTTGGCATGGTGGTCGCGGCGGCCCGTCCGTCGGCAGGCTTGGTCCATGAACACGCTCACACGACATCGGTTACCGCTGGTGGGGGCGGTCGTGGCCCTCTGCCTCGCCGCCCTCGCCCCCGCCGCAGCCCGGGCGGACGCACCGGCCACGCCGGACCCCGCCCGTGAACTGGCCCGCACCGCACGACCCCTGGACGACCTGGAGCCCCTGGACCGGATGATCGGCTCGGCCAAGGTCGTCGGCATCGGGGAGGCGACCCACAGTTCGGCCGAGTTCTTCGAGACCAAGCACCGGATCTTCGAGCACCTGGTGGAGGAGAAGGGCTTCACCACCTTCGCCCTGGAGGCCAACTGGTCCACGGGCCTGCTGATCGACGACTACGTACGCTTCGGCAAGGGCGACCCCCGGCAGATCCTGCGCGACGAGTTCCAGAATGCGTACCGCTTCTGGAACACCGAGGAGTACCTCGACCTGATCACCTGGATGCGGCGGCACAATCTGCGCCACCCGGATCATCAGGTGCGGTTCATGGGCAACGACCTGGGCTACGCGGGGCCGAACCTCTTCGACACGGTCACCGGCTATGTGGCCCGCACCCACCCGCGGCTGCTGCCGCGCTTCCAGCAGCTGTACCGGGCCTCGCGGCCGGTCGGTGAGGTCGACGCCTGGATGAACGCGTACCTCGTCAAGCCGCACGAGGAACGCCGGCGGATGGCGGCGGACGTGAACCGCGCGCTCGCCCTGCTGGAGCGCCAGAAGCCCGGCCGGGACCGCGAGGAGCACGCCTGGACGGTCCAGCACGCACGGGTGATCGCCCAGGTCGGCACGGAGTACGCGCACGACATGACGGGCACGGGCGTCGCCGACGCGATGCTCTACCGCGACCGGATCATGGCCGAGAACACCGTGTGGTGGCAGCGGCGGACCGGTGACCGGATCGTGCTGTCGGCGCACAACGGTCACGTCGGCTACGAGACGACCAAGCCGGACCAGTACCCGCGGCTCCAGGGCGCCTTCCTGCGCGACGCGCTCGGCCGGGACTACGTCAGCATGGGCGCCTCCTTCGGGCGGGGCTCGTTCAACGCCCATGACACCGGGACGCCGGGCGAACCGATCCGGAGCTTCACGGTCGGCCTGCCGGGCGAGGGCAGCGGCGCCGAGACGCTGGACCGGGTGTCGGCGCGCCCCTTCTACCTCGACCTGCGCGCGACGACGCCCGCCGCCCGGGACTGGCTGGCCGTGCACCGCCCGGCCTGGCTGATCGGTACCGCCTACCCGTGGGAGGGCAGCCAGGCGCCGGTCCGGCTCTCCACCTCGTACGACCTGCTCGTCCACTTCCCGGAGATCTCCGCGGCGCGTCTGCGCTGAAAGCCTGGCCGTCCCTCCGTGTGCGCAGGATGCTGGCGCGGGAAGCGACTCCTCAAGCGCTTCCCCGACGCGGAGGGACGGACAGACCATGGCCGGGATCAGTGTGGAGCCGTACCGGGAGATCACCTTCGACAAGGACGGCGACGGGGCGGCCGGGCAGCACGAGGCGCTCGCGGGGCTGGCCCGTCAGGGGGTCACGGATCTGGTGATGTTCGCCCACGGGTGGAACAACTCCCGCTCCGTGGCCACCCGTCTGTACGGGGCGTTCTTCGCCCCGTTTCCGGAGGCCCTGAGGCCGGATGTGCGGGTGGGGTACGCGGGGGTGGTGTGGCCGTCGATGATGTTCTCGGACGAGCCGATCCCCGACTTCGAGTCCGTGGCCGGGGTGGTTCCGGACGAGCCGGTCGCCGACATGGAGGCGGTGGCGGCCGTGCACCCGGGCAAGGAGGCGGTGGTGGGGCGGCTGGCCATGCTGCTGCGGGAGCAGCCGGACGACGAGGCGGCCCTCGCCGAATTCGGCGAGCTGTTGCGGGAGTTGACGGACACGAACGGCTCGCGCGCCTTCGCGCAGGAGGGCCCGGACGTGCCGGACTTTCTGCTGGGGGACCCGGTGGCCGTCTGCGCGATGTTCGCCGACGCGCTGGAGGAGGCGGCGGGGCCGGGGAGCGTGCCCACGCCGCGCGAGGCGTTCGGGGGCAGGCTGACGCGGTACTGGAAGGGCGCGCGGGAGGCCCTGCGGCAGGCCACGTACTACACGATGAAGCGCCGGTCCGGCACGGTCGGCGAGCGGGGACTCGGTCCGCTGCTCGGCGAACTCGCCCGCTCCTCCCCCGGGCTGCGGATCCATCTCGTCGGGCACAGCATGGGCGCCCGGCTCGTCTCGTACGCCCTGCGCGGGCTGCCCGCCGGGGCACGGAACGTGGCGTCGGTGACGTTGCTCCAAGGGGCCTTCTCGCACTACGCGTTCGCGGCCCGGCTGCCGCACGAACCGGGCCGGGGCGGTTCGCTGCGCGATCTCCAGCGGCGGGTCGACGGTCCGGTGGTCGCCTGCTACTCGCGGCACGACACCGCCCTGCGCGTGATCTATCCGCTGGCCTCGCGCCTGGCCCGGGACGCCGAGTCACTGCTCGCCGGCGACAAGCGGTGGGGCGCGATCGGCCACGACGGCGTCCAGGCGGTCCCCGGCACGCCCGTGCTGACCCTGGCGGCGGCGCTGCGCGACGGAATCCCGCCGACGGGGTGCGTGAGCGTCGACGCGGCGGAGGTGGTCGGGGAGCACAGCGACATCTGCCACGCGGAACTGGCACGGGTGGTGGCGTCGGCGGGCCGGATCGGGAGGCGCTAGCGAGCCCGGCATGATCGGCAAGACACCCCCTGGGGCGAGTCCCGGCCGGTACGTCTCGCCCCAGCTCGCTCCCGCACGCCTCTGTCGGGCCCGTCGAATTCACGCCTCTGATGGGCCCCATCGGATTTTCGATGGAACACGACGGGGCAGTCGTTCGTCCATCCCATAACGTCCTTGACGCCGAAGTACCACCGACGGAGGTGCGGAGCGATGGCGGGTTTCCGGAGTCTTGCGAGACAGGTGCGCGATCCGGGGTGCGACACGGCGCTGCGGAGGTATTCGCTGCGCAAGTGCCTGGAGCGGTTCGCCCCGTACGGGCACCGCGCGACCTGGGACCATCTGTGCCGCAGGCACAGGTTCGGGCCCGAGGACCGGGACCTGGATCCGGGGCGGCTGGTGGCCGCTCTGGAGGAGTTGGAGGAGGCGCGGGCGGTGTGGCTCGCGTACGAGAAGGAGTTCGCGGCGCGGCGGCGGCACGAGAAGCACCTCGGGCTGCGCCGGCCCGGCGCGCTGGACGACTGGCACCGGCGGACCTGGGGCGGCAACGGCGTGGCACGGTGCGACGATCCGGCGGTGCATCCGTCGGAGCCGCTCGCCGAGGTGCTGCGGCGGCTGATCGCGGCCCTGGAGTCCGATCCCGGGGAGCACTGCCCGGTGTGCGCGGGGCCCCGGATCGAGTGGCGGCCGGATCTGGACGACGAGCCGTGGTTCGGTCCGGTGTGCGGGGACTGCGGGGTGGTGGTGCCTCGGGCGGTGCTGACGGCGGGGGCCCTGGCGCGGGCCCGGGCGCGCGGAGAGTCGGTTCCGCGGCTGGCGTCGGTGGCATGATCCAGGTCTGTCTGAACGGGGGCCGCGGGCCGGGGGATTCGGCGGCCGTGCCGATGTCTCCGGCCGCCATGGCGGAAGCCGCGGCGGAGGCGGTCGCGGCCGGGGCCTCGGACGTGCATGTGCACCCCAAGACTCCGTGCGGGGGCGACACGCTGTCGCCCCGCGTGCTGGCGGAGACCCTGACGGCGCTACGGGAGGCCGTGGACGTTCCGGTCGGTGTGACGACGGGCGCCTGGGCGGAGCCCGATCCGGTGCGGAGAGTGGAGCGCGTCCGCGCCTGGACGGTCCTTCCCGACCACGCCTCCGTGAACTGGCACGAGCCGGGCGCCGAGGAGCTGGCGGCGGCGCTCCTTGACCGGGGCGTCGGCGTGGAGGCGGGCCTCTGGTCGGGCACGGACGGCCCCGAGCGCTTCCTCCGCTCGCCCTTGGCGCCCCGGGTGCTGCGGATCCTCGCGGAGGTCACCGACCCGGATCCGAGGACCGCCGCGTCCACGGCCCGCGCTCTCCTGACCGACCTGGGCACCGCCCACGGCCGCCCGATCCTCCTCCACGGCGAGAACGCCGGCACCTGGCCGGTCCTCCGCCTGGCTCGTCGCCTGGGCCTGTCCACCCGGATCGGCCTGGAGGACACCCTCCTCCTGCCGGACGGGACCCCGGCGAGGTCGAACGCTCAGCTCGTCTCGGCCGCGGTCCCGGTGACCGTCCCCGAGTAGGGGGACAGCGAGGCTAGCAGCATAAAATCCGCTGGCTCACGGGGTTTTCGCACCGGCACAGTGTCCGCCGATGAGACCGAGACCCGAGCCACCGGAGCACCGACATGTCGACCTTGCGCGTCACCGCCGAGCCACTGACCGTCCATGAGCACCCCAACGCCGACGCGCTCGAGCTGGCCCAGGTGGGCCTCTATCGAGCCGTCGTCGCCAAGGGCGCGTACCGCACCGGTGATGTCGCCGTGTACATCCCGGAGCAGGCCGTGCTGCCCGCCTCGCTCGTCGACGAGCTCGGGCTGACCGGGCGGCTGGCCGGGAGGGCGTCGGACCGGGTCAAGGCGGTGCGGTTGCGCGGGGAGTTGTCGCAGGGGATCGTGTGCCGGCCCAAGGCGCTGGCGGAGGTCGATCTGGCCGCCGCGGCCGCCGAGGGGACCGACTTCGCCGGGCTCCTGGGCATCACCAAGTGGGTGCCGCCGATCCCGCCGACGATGAGCGGGGACGTGGAGTCCGCGCCGGATCTGCTGCCGTGGGTCGACATCGAGAACCTGCAGCGGTATCCGGACATGTTCGAGCCCGGCGAGCCGGTGGTCCTGACGGAGAAGCTGCACGGTTCGGCCTGCCTGGCGACGTACGTCGCCGAGGACGGCCGGCTGCGCGTCTCCTCGAAGGGGTTCGGCGCGAAGGGGCTCGCGCTCCGGGAGGACCCGCGCAATCTGTACTGGCGCGCGATCCACGGGCACGGCGTGCCGGCCGTCGCGGCGCGGCTCGCCGAGCGGCTGGGCGCCCGCCGGGTCGGGCTGTTCGGTGAGGTGTACGGGGCCGGGGTGCAGGACCTCGGCTACGGCGCGAACGCCCGCGCCGAGGACATCGGTTACGCCGTCTTCGACGTGTCGGCCGAGATCGACGGCCAGGTGCGGTGGCTGGACCCGGCCGAGGTCCTGGAGGCCGGTGAACTGCCGCTCGTACCGCGGCTGTACACCGGGCCGTACGACCCGGATCGGGTGCTGGAGCTGGCGAGCGGCCGGGAGACCGTGTCCGGGCGCGAGCTGCATCTGCGGGAGGGCGTCGTGATCCGCCCGGTGACGGAGCGGTACAGCCCGGTCGTCGGGGGCCGCGCCATCGCCAAGGCCGTCAGCCCGGCCTATCTGACCCGCAAGGGCGGCACGGAGTACGAGTGATCTGTCCGGCCGACCGGAACCGAGGGGCCCGTCCACGGGGGTGGCGGGCCCCTCTCCGTACGGACACGACCTAGGAGGCGTCCCGGCTCTCCGCCAGCAGGCGCGAGCCCGTCATCCGCTCGCCGAACACGTCGTCGGGGTTGGACAGCACACAGTTCTGCAGCGACAGGCAGCCGCAGCCGATGCAGTCGGTCAGGTGGTCGCGCAGCCGTCCGAGCTGCTTGATCCGCTCGTCCAGCTCCGTGCGCCAGGCCGCCGAGAGCCGCGCCCAGTCCTCATTGGTGGGCGTGCGCTCCTCGGGGAGTTCGGCGAGCGCCTCGCGGACGGTCGCGAGCGGGATGCCGACGCGCTGCGCGGCCCGGATGAAGGCGACCCTGCGCAGGATGTCGCGGCCGTAGCGGCGCTGGTTGCCGCTGGTGCGGCGGCTGCTGATCAGGCCCTTGGCCTCGTAGAAGTGCAGGGCGGACACGGCGGCGCCGCTGCGCGCGGACAGCTGGCCGACGGTGAGTTCGTGGATCTTCTCTGGAATCTGCGGCACCCCTCGAACCCTACTGTCCGTTGACAGTGGGCCCCTCACCCCACATGCTGAGCAAGCGCTTAGACAGTGCTGAGACAGGTGCTCACAGGTACAGAAGGGACGAGGAAACATGGCTGAGCCGAGGATCTTCACCTCCGCCGAGGAGCTGCGCGCCGGAGTCGGCGAGCAGCTGGGCCACAGCGACTGGCTGGAGATCGAGCAGAAGCGGATCGACCTGTTCGCCGACGCGACCGGTGATCACCAGTGGATCCACGTGGACCCCGAGCGGGCGGCCACCGGGCCGTTCGGGAAGACGATCGCGCACGGCTATCTGACGCTGTCCCTGCTGCCGACCCTGGTCCCGCAGATCATGCGCGTCGAGGGCATGAAGATGGGCATCAACTACGGCACCAACAAGGTCCGTTTCCCCTCCCCCGTACCCGTCGGCTCACGGCTGCGCGCGAGCGCCGTGCTGACCGAGGTGACGGAGGCCGGCGGCGGCGTGCAGGTCACCGCGACCGTGACGGTGGAGCGCGAGGGCGGCGACAAGCCGGTCTGCGTCGCCGAGTCGGTCTCGCGCTACTACTTCTGAGCGCCCACCATCCGCAGCACGAGGTCGGCGTAGAGCGCGCCGACCTCGTCCGGCGTCCGGCGGCCCTGCGTGGTGAACCAGCGCGACACGTCGATGCAGAGGGAGAGCACCGCGACGGTGGTGCCCGGCACGTCCGGCACGTCGAACTCCCCCGCCGCCACACCCTCGTTGATGATCCGGCGCACGGCCGCGTCGGACTCGCGGCGCAGCTCGACGATCTCGGCGCGGTGCTCGGGGCCGAGCGCGTCGAGCTCGTACTGCACGACCCGCGCGGTGGTGTGCCGCTCGGCGTGCCAGCGCACGAAGGACCGTACGGCGTCGGCGAGCCGCTCGCCCGCCGTGCCCTCGCCGTCGGCCGAGGCCCGGAGGATCTCCAGGGCCCTGTCGTGGCCGATGCGGCTGATCCGGTGGAGCAGCTCTTCCTTGGTCTTGTAGTGGATGTAGAGCGCGGCCGGGCTCATGCCGGCCCGGCCCGCGATGTCCCGGGTCGTGGTGGCGTGGTAGCCGCGCTCGGCGAACGCCTCGACGGCCGCGACGAGCAGCCGCCTGGCCGCCTCGGGCGTGACCTCGCCCCACGGCACGTCCTCGCCGCCGGGCGTCTCCTCCGCCGCGTCCGCCGCGCTCATCGTTCGCCCCTTACTCCAGCCGTCAGGACGAACACCATACAACGAAGCTGAGCAAGCGCTTAGAGCACGGAGCCTCCCCGGACGGGCCCTGGCCGGGACACCCGGCCTCGCGCCGCTGCGCCCTCAGAAGGCCGAGACGCCCGTCAGGGCGCGTCCGATGATCAGCTTCTGGATCTGACTGGTGCCCTCGTACAGCGTCATCACCCGGGCGTCGCGCAGCAGCTTCCCGACCGGGTACTCGTCGATGTAGCCGTAGCCGCCGAAGACCTGGAGGGCGTTGTTCGCGGCGCGGACGGCGGCCTCGGAGGCGTACAGCTTGGCCTTCGACGCGGCGGTGGCGAACTCCTGGCCCCGATCGATCAGATCGGCGACGCGCCAGGTCAGCAGCCGTGACGCGTCCACGTCGACGGCGATGTCGCTGATCAGCTCCTGCACCAGCTGGTACGAGGCGATGGGCTTGCCGAACTGCTCGCGCTCCCCCGCGTAGCGCACGGCCGCGTCGAGCGCGGCCTGCGCGATGCCGACACAGCCGGCCGCGACCGACATCCGCCCCTTGGCCAGGGCGGACATGGCGAGGGAGAAGCCCTTGCCTTCGGGGCCGAGCATCGCGGAGGCGGGGACGCGGAGGTCCTCCAGGACCAGCTCGGCGGTCGCCTGGCCGCGCAGCCCGAGCTTGCCGTGGATGGTGCGGCGGGTGAGGCCCGGGGTGTCCGTGGGGACGAGGAAGGCGGAGACGCCCCGGTGACCGGGCGCGTCGCCGGTGCGGGCGAAGAGCAGGACGACATCGGCCCAGGTGCCGTTGGTGATGAACATCTTCGAGCCGTTGATCACGTACGTGTCCCCGTCGAGGACGGCCTTGGTGGCGAGGCTTCCGGCGTCGGACCCCGTGCCCGGTTCGGTGAGCCCGAAGCAGCCGACGGCGTCGCCGGAGCTGAGCCGGGGCAACCAGGCGCGCTTCTGCTCCTCGGTACCCCAGGAGGCGATGGTCTTGGCGACGAGGCCGAGCGAGACGGAGACGATGCCGCGCACGGAGGAGTCACCGCGCCCGAGCTCCTCGGTGACGAGGCAGTAGGAGAGGTGGTCGCCGCCCGAGCCGCCGTACTCCTCCGGGATCGTGAGGCCGAGGAAGCCGACGGCGCCGAGCTTCTTGACGATCGACTTGTCGACGTTCTCGGCCCGGTCCCATGCGACGACATGCGGAGCGACCTCGCGCGCGACGAAATCCTCGGCGAGCCGCCGTACGGCTTCCTGTTCCTCGCTGAGCTCCAGGTTCACTGCCACACCGACCTTCGGGACGAGTTAAATTAGCACTGCTAGTTTAGAGTGCGCAGGGCCTACTATGTGCGCCATGGCCCGACCGCGCAAGCCCCTCCTCAGCCGAGACCGGATCGTCGAGACGGCGAGCGCGCTCGTGGACGCGGAGGGTCTCGCCGCCGTCTCCACGCGGCGGCTCGCGGCCGAGCTGGGGGTGAGCGGGCCGTCGCTCTACAACCACTTCCGCACCAAGGACGAGATCCTCGACGCCGTCGCCGACGCGGTCAGCGCGAAGGTCGACCTGTCGATGTTCGAGGAGGGCGACGGCCGCGACTGGCGTACGGCGCTGGGCGACTGGGCCGCCTCCTACCGCGCCGCCCTCGCCGACCACCCGAACATCGTCCCGGTCCTGGCGCAGGGCCCCGGCCGCCGCCCGGCGGGTCTGAAGGTCGCCGACGCGGTCTTCGGCGCGATGGTCCGCGCGGGCTGGCCGCCCGCCCAGGCCACGTACATCGGCGCGCTGATGCGGTACTTCGTCACCGGTTCGGCGCTGGGCTCCTTCGCCCGCGGCTTCGTCGACGACGAGACGGCCTACGACCCGGCGGACTACCCTCACCTCGGCCAGGCGCACCTCCTGGCGGAACACCGGCAGAAGGTCGACGAGGGCGCGTTCGAGACGGGACTACGGGCGCTGCTCGACGGCCTGGCGGTGCAGTACGAGGCGGGAGTGCGGGGGACATGGACGAGGCAGGACGCGACGAGCGACTCGTAGCGGCGGTACGGGCGGGGGACGCGTGGGCCGTCCGTGACCTGCTGTCGTCCGGCGCGAGTCCGGACGCCACCGGGGAGGACGGCCTCCCAGTGCTGTGCGCGGCGATCGCGGCGTACGAGGACGAGGTGGTGCGGGCCCTGGTGGAGAACGGGTCGGACCCGGACCGCCTTCTCCCGGACGGGACGACCCCGCTGTGGCGCGCGGTCGACGGCGGCTCCCCCGCCGTCTTCACCTCCGCCCTGGGCCGTGACCTCCGCCTGCTCCCGGAGGCGGAGCGGCAACGGCTGCTCGCCCTCGCCCGTGGCTGGGTCGAGACGGGGACCGAGGCCGAACTGCGACGCAGGACGGAGGCGTCGGGGCCGGCGGAGTCCGTCACGGTCGAGGACGGCGCGTTCGGTCACGGCACCGTGGACCTGGTGTCGCTCGGCGGGCGGAGCGTCCGGGCCGGACACAGGGCGATCGTCACCTTGCTGGAGTCGTACCTTGGCATCCTGACGCCCCGGGAGGAGCTGATGGCGCGGGCCTTCGCAGGGACGGACCCGGGCCATGTGGAGCGGTGGGCGGCCGCGTTCGCGCTGAGCGAGCGGCGCGACAGGGAGACCTGGTCGTCGGTGGTGGCAGACCGCCGGCACCCGGACCGCGACCGCAGGGGGTTCGTGCTCCGGGTGCTGCGCTACGCCGATGTCGTCCGCTTCGTGTACCCATGCCCGTACGAGCGCGAGGAGACCGATCTGCTCGCCGCCTGGGCGGCCGAGGAGACCGACCCGGAGCTTCTTCGGGACCTGCTCGACTTCTTCCTCGGACGCGGTCATCCGGAGCAGGAGGCGATCGGCCTGCGGTACGCGGACCATCCCGACGCACCGGTGCGCGCGGAGGTGCCGTACGCGCTGGGCTCCGAGGGCGCGCCGCTGACGCCCGCGGCCCGTACGGCGCTGCTCGCCCTCGCCCGTGATCCCGACCCCGGCGTGCGCTCGGCGGCCGGGAGCGTCCTCGGCCAGTGGCACGACCTGAGCCCCGAGGTCGGCCGTGCCCTGCTCGATCTGACCCGGGACCCCGATCCCGGGGTGCGGCGGCGGGGCGCTGAGGCGCTCGCCCTGTCCGAGGACCGCTCCCCGGAGGCGTCGGCCGCCTTGTGGGCGCTGCGCGGCGAGGAGGATCAGCAGCTGCGCCTCGAAGGCGCCCACGGGCTCGCGCGACGGGACGATCCGCGCACCGAAGAGGCGTACGAGCGGGTGGGACCGCTCACGGGCCCTGAGTTCGAGCACGATCACCGGGTCGACGCGCTGATCCACCACCGGTGGCGCCGGGACGACCGTTCGGCCGCCACCGCAACGTGAGCGCGCCATCCTGGTCCCATGGCACCCAGAGACCTCGCCGCCCTCGCGGCGCTCTTCGCGGACGAGACCCGCGCCGCGTTCCTGCTCGCCCTGCTCGACGGGCGGGCCTGGACCGCAGGGGAGCTGGCGCGGCACGCGCGCGTGGCGCCGTCCACCGCCAGTGAGCACCTCGGGAAGCTCGTGGCGGGCGGGGTGCTCGCGGAGGAGCGGCAGGGGCGGCACCGGTACGTGCGCCTCGCCGACCCCGGGATCGCGCACCTCGTCGAGGACCTCGCGACCCGCGCCGAACCCGCCGTGCGGCACCCGCCCCGCGGTCTGCGGGGAGCGAGCGTGGGGCAGGCGATGGCCCGGGGACGTACCTGTTACGACCATCTCGCCGGGCGCCTGGGGATCGCGATCACCGAGGCGATGACCGGGCGCGGGCTGCTGCGCCAGGACACCGGGTTCGCGCTCACCGACCGGGGTGTCGCGTGGTTCGGAGAGCGCGGCATCCCTCTGACCGCCTCGGGGCGGCGGCCGGTCGCGCGCGGCTGCCTCGACCGGACCGAGCGCAAGCCGCATCTCGCGGGGATCGCCGGCGCGGCGCTCTGCGCGCATGCGCTGGACAGCGGCTGGTGCGTACGGATCGGGTCCGAGCGCGCCGTGAAGGTGACTCCGGAGGGGGAGGACGCCCTCCACCGGGTCCTCGGCATCGACCCGTCGATAATGCGGTGAGCGCCGAAGGGTCCAGGGCCTACGGTCACCCCATGACCAACTCCCCCGCCACCTCGCGCCTGGCTCTCGCCGCGGCCGGTGTCACCGTCGTCCTGTGGGCCTCCGCCTTCGTCTCGATCCGCAGCGCCGGAGCCGCCTACTCCCCCGGCGCGCTCGCCCTCGGCCGGCTCCTCGCGGGGGCTCTCGTCCTCGGAGCGGTCCTGCTGATACGGCGGGAGGGGCTGCCGTCGCGGGCGGCCTGGCCGGGGATCGCGGTGTCCGGACTGCTGTGGTTCGGCGCCTACATGGTGGTGCTCAACTGGGGTGAGCAGGAGGTCGACGCGGGTACTGCCGCGATGGTCGTGAACATCGGGCCGATCCTGATCGCGCTGCTCGGTGCCCGGTTCCTCGGCGAGAGGCTGCCGCCGCGGCTGATCGCGGGGATGGGCGTGTCGTTCGCGGGGGCCGTGGCCGTGGGCCTGTCCATGTCGGGCGAGGGCCACGCCTCGGTCCTCGGTGTGGTGCTCTGCCTGCTCGCCGCCGTCGCGTACGCGGGCGGTGTCGTCGCCCAGAAGCCGGCGCTCGCCCACGGAAGCGCCCTTCAGGTCACGACCTTCGGGTGCCTGGTCGGCACGGTGGCCTGCCTGCCGTTCGCGGGGCAGCTGATCGACGAGGCGGGTCGCGCCCCGCTCTCCGCGACCCTGAACATGGTCTACCTCGGGGTGTTCCCGACCGCCCTCGCGTTCACGACCTGGGCCTACGCCCTGGCCCGGACGACCGCGGGCCGGATGGGCGCGACGACGTACGCCGTGCCGGCGCTGGTGGTCGTCATGGCCTGGGCGTTCCTGGGCGAGCTGCCGGGGCTGCTGACGCTGGCCGGTGGCGTGCTGTGCCTGGCCGGTGTCGCGGTCTCGCGCTCTCGGCCGAAGTCCGTGGAGAAGACGGCCGAGAGCGCCGAGACGGCGCCGGAAACGGTCTAGGAGCCCGGCTCTAGAAGACGACCAGCGCCCGGCCGCCCTTGCCCGCGAGCATGTTGTCGAAGGCGCCGGGGATGCCGTCCAGGGTGATCCGTTCGGTGACCAGTGTGCTGAGGTCGAGGCGGCCGGCCCGGATGTGCTCGGCGAGGACGGGCAGGTCCTTCGCCGGGTCGGAGTTCCCGTACACACAGCCGGACAGGGTCCGGCCCCAGTGGAAGAGCTCCAGGGCGTTGAAGGTGACCTGCTGGTCCTTGCCGCCGATGCCGACGACCGTGGTGCGGCCGCCGCGCCGGGTGGAGTCCCAGGCGGTACGGATGGTGACGGCGCGGCCCACGCACTCGACGGCCACGTCGGCCCCCTGACCGCCGGTGAGTTTCCGGATCTCCCTGGCAGTGGTCTCGGAGGCGACGACGTACTCGGTGGCTCCGGCGGCCCGGGCCAGGGCCTCCTTCTCGGGCGACACGTCGACCGCGACGATCGTCGAGGCGCCGGCGATCCGGGCGGCCTGGAGCGTGGCGAGGCCGACGCCCCCGACGCCGAAGACGGCCACCGACTCCCCTTGGCGTACCCGCGCCGCGTGGTGGATCGCGCCCCAGCCGGTCAGGACGGCGCAGCCCAGCAGGGCGGCGTCGGTGAGCGGCACTCCGTCCGGTACGGGCAGCACGCAGCCGGCCGCGACGACGGTCTCCTCCGCGAAGGCGCCGACGTTCAGGCCGGGGTGGAGCTCGGTGCCGTCCTCGGTCACGGCGTGCACGTTCGCCGCGCCCGTGAGGGCGTCGGCGCAGAGCCAGATCTCGCCGATCGAGCAGGGATGGCAGGTGCCGCAGGACGGCGCCCAGTTGAGGACGACCGCGTCGCCGGGAGCGACATGGGTGACGCCCTCGCCGACGGAGAGGACCGTCCCGGCGCCCTCGTGGCCGAGGACGGCGGGCATGGGCAAGCGCATGGTCCCGTTGGAGAGGGACAGGTCGGAGTGGCAGACCCCGGCGGCGGCGAGGCGGATGCGGACCTGGCCGGGGCCGGGCTCGGGCAGTTCGATGCCGGCGATCTCCAGGGGGGAGCCGACGGCGGGCAGTATCGCGGCGCGGATCACGCTCACAACTCCTCGGGCGCTCAGAACTGCAGGGACTTGGTCTGGAGGTACTCGGCGAGGCCGTGCGCCCCGAGTTCGCGCCCCACGCCCGACTGCTTGTAGCCGCCGAACGGGGCCAGCGGGTTGAAGCGGCCGCCGTTGATGTCGACCTGACCCGTCTCCATCCGGCGGGCGAAGGCGACGGCCGCCTCCTGCTCGCCCCAGACGGCGCCGGCGAGGCCGTACACGGTCCCGTTGGCGATGGCGAGGGCCTCCTCCTCGTCCTCGTACCGCAGGATCGAGACGACCGGGCCGAAGATCTCCTCCTGGGCGATCGTCATGTCCGGCGTGACGTCGGCGAAGACGGTCGGGGAGACGTAGTAGCCGGTCTCCCGCGGGGTCTCCGGGCCGCCGGCGACGATCCGGGCGCCCTCGGCCACCCCCTTCTCGATGTAACCGCGCACGCGCTGCTGCTGCTTGGCGTTGACGAGGGGGCCGACGCGCTCGCCGGGGACGTACTTCGCGACGGCCTCGGCGGCCAGCGCCACCGCCTCGTCGTACCGGTCGGCGGGGACGAGCATCCGGGTCCAGGCGCTGCACGTCTGGCCGGAGTTGGCCATGACGTTGGCGATGCCGACGGCGACGGCCTTGCCGAGGTCGGCGCTCGGCAGGATGACGTTGGCGGACTTGCCGCCGAGTTCCAGGGCGACCCGCTTGACGGCTCCGCCGGCGGTGGCGCCGATCTGCCGGCCGACGGCGGTCGAGCCGGTGAAGGAGACGAGGTCGACGTCCTCGTGCTCGGCGAGCGCCTGCCCGGCGACCGGGCCGAGGCCGGTGACGAGGTTGAAGACACCGGCCGGGATGCCCGCCGCGTGGACGGCCTCGGCGAAGAGCTGGGCGGTCAGCGGGGTGTCCTCGGCGGGCTTGAGAACGACGGTGCAGCCGGCGGCGAGCGCGGGGGCGACCTTGGCGACGATCTGGTGGAGCGGGTAGTTCCACGGGGTGATCGCGCCGACGACGCCGACGGGCTCGGAGTAGACGGTGGAGTTGCCGACCTTCTCCTCGAAGGGGTGCGTGGCGGCGAGTTCCGCGTACGAACCGGCGACGGCGATCGGCAGGCCGGTGTGGACGGCCGCGGCGAGCTGGGGCGGAGCGCCGAGCTCGGCGGTGACGGTGGCGGCGATCTCCTCCGCGCGGGCCGCGAGGGCGTCACGCAGGGCGCCGATCAGGGCGGCGCGTTCGGCGGGCGGGGTGGCGGCCCAGCCGGGGAACGCGGCGCGCGCGGCGCGCACGGCGGCGTCGACGTCCTCGGCGGTGCCGGCCGGGACATGGCCGATGACCTGCTCGTCCGCCGGGTTGATCACCGCGATCGTGTCGTCGGAGGAGGCGGGGCGCCACTCCCCGCCGATGTACATCGCGTCGTGGCTCTTCATCCGCTGTCTCCTCTGCGCCTACCGGCCGGTTCGTCGTCCGCAGACCAAACTAGCGCTGATAGTTTTGTGGCGCCAGAGCCGCTTTCCGCTGCCTCAGAAGTCGGCCAGGGTCGGCTCCTCCAGCCGGGCCACGGACTCCTGCCCGAATGCCTGCTGGTACGCCTCCCTGATCCGCTCGATCCGCGGGTCGTGCAGCGGCGCCTGGGCCGCCGGGTACAGCAGGATCAGTTCGTACGAACGTTCCCGCTCGATGGTGCCGGTCCGGTCACGCCACTGTCCACGCCCGTTCTGGACGGTCAGGCCGGCCGGAAAGGCGGGGGTGACCTCCCTGTCGACGAAGGCCATGAACTGCTCGTCGCTGACGTCCGGGCCGCCGTCGGGGCGCTCCGTCCCGAAGAACAGCCGCGTCTCGACGTAGGCCTTGCCGCGCGTCTGCGCCATGGGCGCGGTCGGCGAGGCCGTGTCCTCACCGAGGGTGGCGTACGCGGCGGGGGCGCCGGCCGCGAGCAGCAGCCCGGCGGCGGCGACGGCGACACGGGTACGGGTGTGGGTACGGGTGACCGGAAGACGGAGGGGCATGTGCGCGTCCTTGTGGTTCGGGGCCGGGAACGGCGGGAGCGGGGCACCCGCCTCCCCGTGGCGGTGCCCCGCCCTCGGCGCCCGGGTCAGATCTGCCGGGCGATGTCGGTGAGGTGGGCGAAGACGACGACGTTCGACTCGTACCCCGTCTTGGGGTCGAACGAGCCGCCGCAGGTGAGCAGCCTCAGTTCGGGGCGGTTCGTGGAGCCGTACACCTCCTGGTCGGGGAACTCCGCCTTCGTGTAGGTGCGGACCTTGTCGACGGTGAAGACGGCGACCCGGCCGTCGGCCCGCGCGACCCGGACGGTGTTCCCTGGGCTGAGCGAGTTGAGGTTGAGGAAGATGGCCGGACCCGTGCGGGTGTCGCGGTGGCCGACGACGATCGCCGTACCGCGCTCGCCCGGACTGGGGCCGTCCTTGTACCAGCCGACGATCCGGGGATTGTCGGCCGGTGGGGTGCCGAGCTGCCCGGCACGGTCGAGCCCCAGGCCGATGACCGGGGCCTCGATCGTGATCGCCGGGATGGCGAGGTTGGTGGCGCGCGAGCGCCCCAGGGGCGCGGGCGGCGGCTTGGGCCGGACCGGTGCCGCGGGCGGGGGCTGCGTCTGGGGCTGGACCGGTGCCGCGGGCCGGGGCTGAGCCTGGGGCTTCTGGTCGGGGTGCCGCCCCGGTCCACCCGGGGCGGCACCGGAGTCCGGGGCCGCCCCGGGCGCGGCCGGAGCGGCGGCGACCGGCGGGCCGGACGGTTCCTCGTCCTCGGCCCACCAGACGCCGCCGACGACCAGCGACAGGGTCACCACCACCGTCCGGGCGAGCCGGAGGAGGCGCCGCTGTCGGCGCGTGGTGCGGGACCTACGCGGCGCCATCGGTGCGGCGGCGCGACCGGCGGACGAGGATCAGACCCGCCGTGCCGGCGACGCCGGCGGCGATGGCCGTTCCGATCCCGAAGGTGGAGCTGTCGGACGCGAGTTCGGCACTACCGCCACCGCCGGCGCCGACCGGGCCGTGCGGGGGCTTGTGGTGGGGCGGCTTGCCGTTGTCTCCGTTTCCGCCGTTTCCGTTCCCGCCGTTGTTGCCGTTCGGGTCCGGGCAGTCGACCCGGAAGACCTTGCTCTTCTTGGCGCCCAACTGGCCCTGCCAGGTCCACTCGACCTTGTACATGCCGTCGTTCAGCTTCAGGTTGGTCAGCTCGGGAGCCCTGCCGTCGCCGTTGATGTCGAGCGTGACGGTTCCACTCTCCACCGGGGTGCCGCCGCCCGGCTGGTGGAAGATGTCGTAGCGGACCTGGTCGAGCCCGTCGAAGTTGAAGGCCGCGATGTAGAACTGGCAGACCTTGGTGTGGGTGCTCTGATCGGGTTCCTGGGTACCAGCCCGGTGGATCTTGATGTCGCCGTTGTCGCCGGGGGCTGCGAACGCCGCGGGGGCGCCCGCGAGGGCGACACCGCCGAGGGCGAGGGTCGCCACGGCGGTGGACAGCAGGGGGCGGACTGCCAAAGCGGTCATGCGGGGGTTCCTCCAGTCATGAAGACGTCGGACTATCAGCCGATAATCTGACTATCTGTCATGGCATGGATACGGAGGGTGGCAGCCGCGCCGCGACACCCTCCGTATTCACTCTCCCGGCCGAGGCGCCCACTCACCCCGCCCCAGGGCGCCCGCTAGATGACGCCGAAGAGGATCCCCGCCGCGAGGACCACCAGCGACGTGAGCGCCGCCCACTTCACCGTGAACCTGGTGTGGTCGCCGAACTCCACCTTCGCCATGCCGACGAGGACGTACACGGCCGGAACCAGCGGACTCGACATGTGCAGGGCCTGGCCGGCGATCGAGGCGCGCGCGATCTCCAGGGGCGACACGCCGTGCGCCGCGCCCGCCTCCGCGAGGACCGGCAGCACGCCGAAGTAGAAGCCGTCGTTCGACATGAAGTACGTCAGCGGGAGGCTGAGGACACCCGTGACCAGGGCCATGTGCGGGCCCATGCCGTCGGGGATGGCGCCCACGAGCCAGTCGGCCATGTGCTCGACCATGCCCGTACCGGTGAGGACTCCGGTGAACACGGCCGCGGCGAAGACCATGCCGGCGACGTTGAGGACGTTGTCGGCGTGGGCGGCGATACGGGCCTTCTGGTCGGCCATGTCGGGGTAGTTGACGGTGAGCGCGAGCGCGGCGCCGAGCAGGAAGAGCACGGGGATCGGCAGCAGTTCGAGGATCATCGCGGTGAGCAGCGCGACGGTGAGGCCGGCGTTGAACCAGTAGAGCCGGGGGCGCAGGGTCGGACGGTTCGGGTCGAGGCCCTGGAAGCCCTCGTCGGCGCCCTCGGGCAGCGCGGGAGCGGCGCCGGAGGGGGCGTCACCGGGGCCGCCGGAGCCGGAGCCGCCGGAGCTGCCGGAGCCGCCACCCGCCGTGACCAGGACCGTCTCGGCCTCCGGCTCCAGGATCTCGTCCAGGGAGAGGTAGCCGACGCGCCTGCGCTCGCGGAGGCCGAGGACGTACGCGAGGACGAAGACGAAGAGCAGCCCCACGCCGAGCGCCGGGATCATCGGCACGAAGATGTCGGCCGCGTCCACCTTCAGCGCGGTCGCGGCGCGGGCGGTGGGGCCGCCCCAGGGCAGGGTGTTCATGACGCCGTTGGCGGTGGCGGCGACACCGGTCATGACCACCAGGCTCATCCCGAGCCTCTTGTAGAGCGGGTACATCGCCGAGACGGTGATCATGAAGGTGGTCGAGCCGTCGCCGTCGAGCGAGACGATCGCGGCGAGCACGGCCGTACCCACCACGACCCGCATCGGGTCGGCCTTGCAGAAGCGCAGGATGGCCCGGACGATCGGGTCGAAGAGGCCGACGTCGATCATCACGCCGAAGTACACGATGGCGAACATCAGCATCGCCGCGGTGGGCGCGAGCTTGCCGACGCCCTCGATGACGTAGTCGCCCAGCTGGGCACCTTGTCCGACGAAGACGCAGAAGAGCGCCGGTATCAGCACGAGCGCCGCGATCGGCGACATCTTCTTCGTCATGATCAGGACCAGGAAGGTCGCGATCATGGCGAAGCCGAGGATGGTCAGCATCGAGGACACCTCACGTTCACCCTTGAACTCCCACCGGGGAGGCTCCCGCCAGAACGGCGGTCGCGACGACGTTAGGTGCCCTCTTCAGCCGTTAACAAGATGTTGACGCGTGAGCAATACGAGCAAAACACCAGGTCACAGGAGGGGCGATACATCCACGGGGAAGCCGTTGAGCACCGCGGTGCCGGAGAGCGGGTCGAGCCGGGAGCCGTCGAGGAGCTGGTTGACGTTGACTCCGGGACGGGCGGCGGCGACGGTGAGGCGGGTGCCCGGACGGTCGTGCCCCCAGCCGTGCGGCAGGCTCACCACCCCGATCCGTACGGCGTCGGTGATCTCCACCTCGACCTCCAGCTCGCCGCCCTCCGCCCTGACGCGGGCCGGCTTGCCGTCGGCGAGGCCGAGGCGGTCGGCGTCGTCCGGGTGGATCTGGAGGGTGCACCGGTTGGAGCCGCCGTTGAGGGACGGCGCGTTGTGCAGCCAGCTGTTGTTGGAGCGCAGATGCCGCCGGCCGACGAGCACGAGGCCGTCCGGGGCCGCGTCCAGGGCGGCGCGCAGCCGGGGCAGGTCGGCGGCGAGGGGAGCGGGCAGCAGTTCGACGCGGCCGCTGCGGGTCTTGAGGAGCGTGGGGACGCGGGGCTTCAGCGGGCCGAGGTCGATGCCGTGGGGCGCCCGGAGAAGGTCGTCGAGGGTGAGGTCGTACGGGCCGAGGCGGAGCATCATGTCGAGGCGGCGTTCGGGCCCGGTGGCGCCTGTGAGGGTGGCGGCGACGGCCTTCGGATCGGCGCCGTGGACGGGCGAGTGCTCCTGGGCGACGGCCTTGGCGAGGGTGGTGTCGACGGCGAGGTCGTCCACGGCCGAGGGCGGGGCGCCGTGCATCCCGGAGACGGCGAGGATCAGCCGGGCGTGGATCTCGCACTCGTCCATGCGTCCCTCTTCCAGAGGGACGGCGGCCGGCGTGAAGCGGGCCTGATTGCGGACGGCGAATCCGTTGAAGGCGAAGTCGAAGTGGGCGCTCTGCGACGGCGGCGGCGGGGGCAGCACGACGTCGGCGTGGCGGGTGGTCTCGTTGAGGTACGGGTCGACGGCGACCATGAAGTCGAGGGCGTCCAGGGCGGCGTCGAGGCGCCTCCCGTCGGGTGCGGACAGGACGGGGTTGGCGGCGATGGTGATCACGGCCCGGATGCGGCCCTCGCCCTCGGTCTCGATCTCCTCGGCGAGAGCGGCCGTCGGGAGCTCGCCCTTCGCCTCGGGGTGGCCGGAGACGCGGCTGCTCCAGCGGCCGAGCGCGAAGCCCTTGCCCGGTCCGGCCGGGCGGGGCGCGGGGGCGGTGGCGGAGAGCGGGAAGAGCGCGCCGCCGGGGCGGTCGAGATTGCCGGTGAGGACGTTGAGGACGTCGACGAGCCAGTTGGCGAGGGTGCCGTACGCGACGGTGGAGCTGCCCATGCGGCCGTAGACGGCGGCCGAGGGGGCGGCGGCGAGTTCGCGGGCGACGGCGCGGACGGTGGCGGGGTCCACGTCGCAGGCCGCGGCGACGGCCTCGGGCGTGAAGTCCCGTACCGCTTCCCGTACCTCCTCGACTCCCTCGACGTGCTCGGCGAGCGCGCCGAGGTCGGTGAGGTCCTCCGCGAAGAGGGTGTGGACGAGCGCGGCGAGGAAGAGGGCGTCGGCGCCGGGGCGGATGGCGACGTGGCGGTCGGCGAGCCGGGCCGTGCGGGTGCGACGCGGGTCGACCACGGTGAGGGTGCCGCCGCGCTTGCGCAGCGCCTTGAGCTTGCCGGGGAAGTCGGGGGCGGTGCACAGACTTCCGTTGGACTCCAGGGGGTTGGCGCCGAGCATCAGCAGATGGGCGGTGCGGTCCAGGTCCGGCACGGGGATGGCGAAGGGGTCGCCGAAGAGCAGTCCGCTGGAGACGTGCTTGGGCATCTGGTCGAGGGTGGAGGCGGTGAAGAGGTTCCGCGTGCGCAGGGCGCCGATCAGGAGGGGCGGGTAGAGGGCGCCGGCCATGGTGTGGACGTTCGGGTTGCCGAGGACGATGCCCACCGCGTTCGGACCGTGCTCGTCGACGAGGGGCCGGATCCGGGCGGCGATGGTGTCGAACGCCTCGGTCCAGGTGGCCTCCTGAAGGATGCCGTCCTTGCGGACGAGGGGCCGGGTGAGCCGGTCGGGGTCGGCGTCGACCTCGCCGAAGGAGGCGCCCTTGGGGCAGATGAAGCCCCGGCTGAAGACGTCGTCGCGGTCTCCGCGGGCGGCGGTGACCCGGCTGCCGTCGAGGGTGAGGGTCAGCCCGCAGGTGGCTTCGCAGAGCGGGCAGATGCGCAGAGCGGTGGGCATGGGGGCTCCCTGGGGCGGCAGGCGACGGCGACGCGCGGGCACCAGCGAGCATACCGACCGGTACGCACGGTGGGGAGGGTCATGTCATCGAGGGCGCCAGATAGGCGTAGAGGAGCTCGCGGGTCTCGGCCACGAGCCCCGGGTCCCCGGACGGGTCCGTACGGAAGGCGAGCTGGAGCAGCGCGTCGGCGGCCTCCACGCCGACCAGCACCTTGCGGTGCAGGACGTCGTCGGCGGTGCGGCCGAGATGGGTGGCGAGGAGCCCGCAGAGGCGATCGGCGACGAGGTGGTTGGCGTCCTCGCCGGACCCTTCGTCGCTGGGGGCGGCGGGGACGCCGAAGTCGACGAGCGCGAAGCCGGGGACGGTGCGCTTCATGGCGATGTACTCGTCCAGGACGGCGTCGATCGCGCCGTACGCGTCGACGCGTCCGGCGGCGGCGAGCCGGGCGGAGATCCGCTCGGCGTAGCGGTCGAGGTTGCGCTGGGCGAGGGCGGCGGCCAGGGCGCGCTTGTTGCCGAAGAAGCGGTAGACGGAGCCGATGGGGACGCCCGCGCGGAGGGCGACGGCGCGGGTGCTCAGCTGCTCATAGCCGGTCTCGTCGAGGAGTTCGGCGCAGGCGTCGAGGATCCGGGCGAGGCGTTCGGCGCTGCGCTGCTGGACGGGGGTGCGGCGGAGGGATGGCGGGGGCACGGGGTCCATGATGCCGCTCCGTCGCCGCGAGGGACCGGCGATGCGCGGGGTCGGGCGGTGCGGGGGTTCCGGCGGTGCGCGGTCAGGTGATGAGCAGGCCGATACCGCCGAGGGTGTACGCGATCATCAGCGCGAACAGCGGGAGCTGGCCGGCCACGGCGCGGGCGGGCGGGAAGAGGCGCACGGAGCGGTCGTGGGCGGCGACGACGCCGAGGACGTGGCCGGTGACGATCGCGGCGACCTGGAGGGTGGCGAGGCCGCCGGGGGCCAGAGGCGGGGCGGGCGCGGGGGCGTTGTCAGTGCCCACTGCCATCATGACGGTACGTGGCCCTTCGGTCACGAACAGTGTGAAGTAGTGGGCGACGAGGTAGCCGACGGCGATCGGCAGAAGGGAGTGGGCGAAGGCGGTGAGGGGGTGGCTGAGCGTGCGGGACATCAGGCGCAGGGTGCCTGCGCACAGGGCGTAGAGGGCGGCGACGAGGGCGACGGCGGTGAGCAGGCCGAGGGTGGCGGTGGCGGTCGGGCCGAGCGGGGAGGTCTGGAGGGTGGTGATCCAGCGCGGGTTGTCGGAGACGCCGTCGTAGGCGGTGGAGCCGAGGAGGACGCAGACGGTGGCGACGAGTCCGGGGGTCTGAGGGGTGGAGTCGAGGCCGTCGAAGGGCGAGCGCAGCACGAGCCGGCCATCGGCGCGGCGACCGAGCGGGGAGAGCCGGGCGAGGAGGGTGGAGTAGACCTCGAAGGGGTCGGCGTGGGCGAACCAGTCGGGGCCGTGGCGGGCGGCGCCGAGGAGGCCGGTCGCCGTGAGGACGGCGAGGAAGGTGAGAAGGGTGGTGGAGGACGCGGGGTCGGGGGCGGCGAGTTCCAGCCAGGCGAAGAGGAGGAGTCCCGCGGCGGCGGGGCGGATGCCGAGGCGGGCCGGGAGGGGGCGGGGTCTGCGGGGTGCGGGAAGCAGGGCGTGGAGGGCGCGCAGGGGGTTGAGGAGGCGCCAGACGAGACCGAGGAGCAGGGAGGCGGGGACGAGCCCGACCCAGAGCAGGACGTAGACGGCGCCGGCGGCGGGGTTGCGGTCGGGGTCGTCGGGGCCGAGGAGGAGGTGGAGCAGGACGGCGAGGGCGGCGGCGCTGCCGGCGAGGCGGAGAGCGGCGCGGGTGGCCCGGGCGTCGGCGAGGCGCTGGAGGGCGGCGGGCAGGGGGCGGCCCGCTCGGTCGCCGCGGAAGCGGGAGGAGGACCAGAGCAGGCCAAGGGCGAGAAAGGAGACGAAGAGCGCGGCGAACGCGCCGGCGTAGGCGTAGAAGGGCGAGAGGGGGAGGTCGTGCCGGGAGCCGACGCCGTGGGCGAGGAGGGACGCGGGGGCGGTCACCGGACGACGAGTTGGGTCAGCAGGAGCCCGGACCCATGGGTCTCGACCTCGAAGAGTCCGGTGCGGTCGACGGTCAGGGTGAGAGTGGCGGGCCGGCCCGGGGCGAGGGGCAGTTCGCGGTCGTAGCCGTGGACGTGGAGGGTGTCGGCGCGGTCGCCGGTGACGTGGAGGGTGAGGTGCTCGCCCTTCTTCAGCTCGACGCGGGAGGGAGGTGGTTGTACGGAGGTTCCGGTGACGGTGATCTCGACGGTCCGGCCGGTGGTCGGCGTCGGGGCGGGGGCGTGCGTCGAGCCGAGAAGGAGGGCGGCCTCGACCGGCTTGCCCGCCACGGCCCAGACGGTGTGGTCGTCGGCGTGGAGGCGGACGGTCACGGCGCGGGCGCCGGGCGGGATGTGGTGCCAGGGGCCGTAGGCCCGGCCGGCCTCCTTGCCGTCGACGAGGACCCGGGCGTAGCCCCGGCCGGGGATCGCGGCACCGCCGACGCTCTCGGGGGTGAAGCGGAACCGCTCCACGGTCAAATGGATGTTCCAGCCGCCCGCGGTGTCGGGCCGCGACGCGATCCGCACGGCGGGGGCGCCCTCGGCGGGCACCTCCCGCAGCCGGTGCCCGCTCTCGTCCCGCGCCGCGAGCAGCGTGCCGCTGCCGCCGGTGACCTCCTGGTGGCTGGTGCCCGGCTTGTGGTGCGTCGTGGGCCGCCCGCCGCACCCGGCGGCGAGCAGCACGACGGCGAGGACAACGACCCCCCACGGACGGCGAACGCCCCCCGGACCCCGCCCGCCGCGGGCGGCAGGCCCGGTCGCCCAAGCGGCGGGCCGCCGGCTCACGGTGTCGCTCCGGCGCTCGGCGCGGTGGTCGGTGCCGAGGGGGTCGGCTCGCCAGGCGCCCGGCGGCCCGCGGCCGCCACCGCCCACAGGATCCACACCACCGCGAGCAGCCCGCGCAGCCAGGCCGGGCTGAGGGGGATCCAGGGGATCATCAGGACCGCCTTGTCGAAGGCGTCGAGGAGGGTGAGGGCGCCGAGGGCGAGGGTCATCCAGGCGAAGGCGGGGCGGGCCGGTCGAAGGGACACTCCGAGCGCCGTCCACCAGGCGCCGACCAGGAGCAGCGCCAGGGCGGGCACGGGGCCCGAGGACAGGCCCAGGGTCGAGCCCGCCACGTCCAGCGCCAGGCCCCCGAGACCCACGAGGGTCGCCGCGCCCGCGAGCCGGACGCCGCGGAGCCTGCGCCACCACAGGACCCCGCCGACCGGGGCGAGGATGAACGCGAACGCCAGGGCGAGCTGGGTCTCGACGCGCTGGATCCCCCGCGCCCCGTACCAGTCGCAGCCGGCCGGCAGCCGCCGCGCCTGGACGCTGTAGTCGGCGCAGACCAGCAGGTGCGCAAGCTTGGCCGGTTCGCCGACGAGCCGGTCGGTGTTCCCGGAGACCTCGCCCCACCGCGCCCCGCACGCGGGCAGGGCACCCGGGCTGGACGCCCCGGCGTCGGCCTGCCAGCAGTTGCCGCCCCCCTGGCCGTCCCACCACACGTCCGTACGGTTGGGACGGGACACGCCGGACCGGTCGACGCCCAGGTGGTTGCCGGCGTAGCGGTTGTGGTGGGAGGTGTCGGTCTGCTTGCCCCAGGCCGACTCGCCGCGGATGAAGGCGGGGACGGCGCTCAGGAAGAACGCGGCGCGCTGGTGGCCGTACACCCAGTTGTTCTCGTACAGGTTCCAGTTGCCGCCCGCCGTGATGATGCCGGTGCCGGGCGGCATGGAGATCTGCGGGCAGACGACGCCCTGTTCGTAGCCGCGCTCGACGGGCGGCTTGGCGCAGGTGCCGTCGGCGACGTACCGGTAGTAGTTCTGGTTGTTGTCGTGGATGAGGTTCCGCTCGAAGCGGGCGTGGTTCTGGGGCAGCCCGGGGTGGCCGGGGAAGGCGGAGTCCATCGACGCTCCGCCCATGTTGTGGTCGAACTCGTTGTCGTGGACGTGGACGGAGTCCCCCGCCGTGCCGGAGTAGCCGACCATGTTGTGGTGGCTGCGGCAGCCGGTGATCTCGATGGAGTAGCGGGGGACCTCGTAGCCGCGGCCGTTGTTGATGTCGGAGGCCGAGCCGGGGTAGATGCCGGAGTCCCCGTTGCCGTACGACTCGCAGTTCTTGTAGAGGCCGTGGTCGGAGGCGAAGGTGAGGAAGCCGTACTCGTCGTTCCACCGGGTCAGCACGTCGTCGATGACGAAGCCGTCACCGGCGAGCACGTACAGCGAGTTGAAGGTGGTGCGCTGGGCGGTGAAGTTGCGGAAGTAGATGCCGTCGGACTCGTCGGCCCGTATCGCGTTGAGCTTGGTGTATCCGGCGTCGAAGACGACGTCGAGGCGTGAGGCGCCGGTGCCCTCGATCTGGAGGTTCTTCTTGCCGAGGATCGCGACCAGGTTCTGGTTGTGCGGGCACTGCTTCTGCTGTTCGTACGACAGGACCTGGTAGCCGAGCGCGGACTCGGGCGCCTTGAGCGCGGCGCAGGCTCCGGTCGGCGCGGGCCGCGAGGGCTCCTCCTCGTACAGTCCGGGCAGCACGGCGATGGTCATGCCGGGTCTGTCGACGGCGTCGACGGCCTGTTGGAGATGCCGGTGGCCGCCGCGCGCGCACCGCTCGAAGAGGGCCAGGTTCCGGGCCTTCACCTCGGCCGGGAAGCCGGAGATCCGGCGGGTGAACTCGGCCCGGTCGGTCTTGCAGACCAGCAGATCGGGTTCCCCGGTGCGCAGCGTCGGCACGCTGCCGGAACCGTCGGGAAAGGTGACGGGCCGTTCCTCGTGGGCCCGGGCCCCTGGGGCGGTGACAAGGGCGGCGGCGAGCGCCGTGAGAACGACCGAGAGCGCGACAAGGAGCCTGCGGGTCCGCGACATGCGCGTGAGAGTAGAGCAATGTTCACCTTTTGGAACCCCCTCGGCACAGAACACGTCGAATCGAGACCCCGTTGACGTGAGCGGTCGCGGAATCCTACGGTCATCCATAGGATTCCCTTGCGGGCTCAGGACAGGAGCGGGCGATGACCACGGAACAGGCGACGGGCCAGCCGTCGGACCACACGACGGCGCAGGCGAGAAAGACCGCCGAGGCGCTGACGTACACCACCGGCTTCGGCAACGAGCACAGCTCGGAGGCCGTGCCCGGCGCCCTGCCGCACGGCCGCAACTCGCCGCAGCGCGCTCCCCTGGGCCTCTATGCCGAGCAGCTCAGCGGCAGCGCCTTCACCGAGCCGCGCGCGCACAACCGCCGCTCGTGGCTCTACCGGATCCGGCCCTCGGCCGCCCACCCGCCGTTCACCCGGATCGACAACGGCGCCGTGCGGTCCGCGCCCTTCACGGAGACCGTCCCCGACCCCAACCGGCTGCGCTGGAACCCGCTGCCGGACCCGGCCCCGGGTACGGACTGGCTCGCCGGCCTGTGGACGCTCGGCGGCAACGGCGACACCACCCAGCGCACCGGCATGGCCGTGCACCTGTACCACGCGAACGCGTCCATGGACCGGGTCTTCAGCGACGCCGACGGCGAGCTGCTGATCGTTCCCGAGCGCGGCGGACTCCTGCTCCGTACCGAGCTGGGCCTGCTCGCCGCCCGCCCCGGCGAGGTCGCCCTGATCCCGCGCGGCGTCCGCTTCCGCGTCGAGCTCCTGGACGAGAGCGCCCGCGGATACGTCTGCGAGAACTACGGGGCCCCGTTCCAGCTCCCCGACCTCGGCCCGATCGGCGCCAACGGTCTGGCCAACGCCCGTGACTTCCGCGCCCCCGTCGCCGCCTACGAGGACGTCGAGGGTCCGGTCGAGGTCGTCAACAAGTACTGCGGAAACCTCTGGTCGGCCACGTACGGCCACTCCCCGCTCGATGTCGTCGCCTGGCACGGCAACCACACCCCGTACGTCTACGACCTGCACCGCTTCAACGTCATCGGGACGATCTCCTACGACCACCCGGACCCGTCGATCTTCACGGTCCTCACCTCGCCGTCCGACACCCCGGGCCTCGCGGGCGTCGACTTCGTGGTCTTCGCGCCGCGCTGGCTGGTCGGCGAGGACACCTTCCGCCCGCCGTACTTCCACCGCAACGTGATGAGCGAGTACATGGGCCTGATCGAGGGCGCGTACGACGCGAAGGCCGAAGGCTTCGTGCCCGGCGGCGGCTCGCTGCACAACATGATGTCCGCGCACGGCCCGGACCGGGAGACCTTCGACCGGGCCAGCGCCGCCGAGCTGAAGCCGCAGAAGATCGACGACGGTCTGGCCTTCATGTTCGAGACCCGCTGGCCGGTCACCGCCACCGGTCAGGCCGCCGGCGCCGACCATCTGCAGAAGGGTTACGACGACGTATGGCAGGGTCTGGAGCGCCACTTCCGGCCGTAGGGTCTCGAAGCCGTCGAGTCCCGGGCCTCGTGGCCGCCCGGGACTCGTAGCCGTCGAGCCTCGTCGTCGTCGTACGGAGAACGCCGTGACCGCCTTCGCCCCCGACTCGCTGGTCCTGAACCGCAAGCTGCCGCTCTGGTATCAGGTCTCGCAGTCGCTGCGCGCCTCCATACTGGGCCGCACGCCCGACGCCTCGCTGCGACTGCCCACCGAGGAGCAGCTCGCCGCGCACTACGGCGTGAGCGTGCTGACCATGCGCCAGGCCCTCAAGGAGCTGGAGGAGGAGGGCCTGATCAGCAGACACCGGCGGCGCGGCACGTTCATCGAGCCGGGCGCCCGGCGCTCCACCCCGCGCCGGCTGCTCGGCTCGATCGACGCGATCGTGGCCCAGCAGTCCGGCGAGCGGACCACCGTCCTCGGCCACGGCACCGAGCCGGTGCCGGGCGAGCTGGCCGAGTACTTCCCGGATGTGACGGAGGTGGTCGCGTACCGGCGGCTGCGGCGCGACGGGGAGAGCGGCGAGCCGACCAACTGGGCGCAGAACGCGGTACGGCCGGAGATCGCGGCCGGCCTCGACCCGGCCGATCTGGAGCGCTGGCCGATGACGAAGGTGCTGCGGGATGTGATGGGGGTCCGCATCAGCCGGATCACGGACACCGTCGAGGCCCGCCTCGCCGATCCGGAGACGGCGGCGCTCCTGGAGGTGCCGCTGCTCTCGCCGATCCTCCACTACACCGGCGTGACCTACGACGAGGACGGCCGGGTGGTGGACGTGGCCCGGATCCGCTACCGGGGCGACCGGTTCTCCTTCACCGTGACGGTGGAGGCGCAGTAACCGGTGGAGGCGCACGGATCGGTGGAGGCGTACGGATCGGTGGAGGGTCGCTGAACGGTGGAGCCGCACGGAGCCCGCTCGCTAGCATCCGGGGCGTGACCGACGACGTACCGCTGGACGACGCGCCCCTCCTGGACGAGCTGATGCCGTGGTCCGTCGCGCCCCTGCGGCTCGGCCGGTCCTGGATCGTCGCGCCCGACGTCCGTACGCTGCGCGCCCGCTGGAGCCGGCTGGTCGCGGCGGAAGGGGCCGAGCGCGAGGAGCTGTTCCGGCCCAGCCGGGCGCGCACACCGTCGAGTTCCGTGGCCGCGCTGCCCGGACAGCGGACCGGGACGGTCCGGTTCGCCCGTGAGTCCGGGCCGTGCCCGGAGCCGGTACGGCTCGCCCACGGCCCGTTCGACGTGCAGTGGCTGCTCCCCGACCACCGGCTCATCGACACCGCCCGGCCCGAGCTGTGGCGCGTCGCCGACGAGCGGCAGCTCTTCGTCGTGGAGCAGGGACACGTGCCGGGGGCGGCCGGTCCCCCGCTCCTGGTGACCGCCGCGCTGCCCGCCGGCCGCTCCCCCGCGGGCCGCCCGGGACGGATCCGTCCGCTGTTCCGCCGCCCCGGGGGCGAGGAGCCGAACGTGACACCCGGACTGCTGCCGGTACTGAGCGAGCGGTACGGACGTCAGGTCACCGCACCCGAGGTCCTGGCCTGGGCCGTGGCGGCCGCCCGGCCCTCCCCCGCCGGCTGTCGCATCCCGCTCACGGCGGACGCGGACGTCTGGGTCACGGGCGTGGAGCTCGGCCGGCGGCTCATGGAGATCCAGCTGCGGGGCGCCCACGGCGGCGAGCGGCCCCGCCTGCCCGGCGGCCGGCGCCCCTATGTGCGCGCGCCGCTCCCGGCCCGCCCGACGACGCTCTCGTACGAGCCCGCGGAGGAGACCCTGAGCCTCTCCGAGGATGAGGGCGCCCCGGGTGAGTCCATGGGGAGGATCTCTCCCGTGCCCGTCGAGGCGTGGGACTTCCACGTCGGGGGCGTACGGATGCTCGAGCAGTGGTTCGCGCACCGGACCGCGCCCGCCGCGCCGGGCAGCCTCGACGCGATCGGACCGGCGGCCTGGCCGCAGGAGTGGACCTCGGAACTCCTGGAGCTGATCACGGTTCTCGCGCTGCTCGCCGAACGGGACCGGGAGCGCGCGGCACTCATGGCGGGCGGCCCGCTCCTGCCCCGGGCCGCGCTGCGGGAGGCGGGGGTGCTGCCGCCACCGGACGCGGCCCGCCGCCCCGCCTCCGTACTGGACCATCAAGAGGAGGGCCCGGAGGGGCAGTTCGCGCTGCTCTAGCCGGGCGCGAAGGAGTCGAGCACCCGACCCAGTGTCCGCTCGAAGATCTCTTCGGGATCGAGGCGCCCCACACCGGCCTCCCCCAAGACCCCGGCGAGCCGGGGGTAGGCGCCGTGCGCCAGCTGCCCCCTCAGGTAGGCCGCGCGGACGGCCTGTTCCTGCTCCTCGGACCAGGGCAGTCCGCGGGCGCGCTCGGCCATGGCGAGTTCGTTGGCGACGATCGTCATCACGGTGCCGTTGACCGTCGCGATCAGCTCCATCTTGGTGCCGCCGGGTAGGTCGAGCCCCTCCAGGCAGGCCAGACACCCTTCGAGGAAGCGCAGGGCGTTGGGCCCGAAGGCGTACCCGGTCGTCATCAGTCTGATCACCCAGGGGTGGCGGCGCAGGATCCCCCGGGCCTCGCGGGCGACCTGGAACATGTCCGCGCGCCAGTCCCCGCTCGGAGGATCGGGGAGGTCGTACTCACCGCTGACGGCGTCGACCATCAGCTCGTACAGGTCCTCCTTGCGGGGGACGTAGTTGTAGAGCGACATCGTGCCGCAGCCGATCTCGGCCGCGATCCGGCGCATCGAGAGCGCGTCGATCCCGTCGGCGTCGGCCAGGCGCACCGCGGCGGCCACGATGTCGGCCCTGCTGTACGCCGGTTTCGGGCCGCGGCCCGTGCGCTCGGGGCGCGCCCAGATCACTTCCGGTTCGGCCGCTCGGCCTGCCATGGATCATCACCTCGCCCTCATCCTAGTTACGTACAGCGTACGTAGTGGAGTATGGTCGAGCCATGACGACTACGTACGCTGTACTTAGTGAGGGTCTGCAGAAGCGGTACGGTGAGGTCCACGCCCTGCGCGGGCTGGATCTGGCCGTCCCTGAGGGCACGGTCTGCGGCATCCTCGGCCCCAACGGCGCGGGCAAGACGACCGCCGTCCGGGTCCTCACCACGCTGGCCGCGCCGGACGCCGGCAGCGCCCGGGTCGCGGGCCACGACGTGGTGCGCGACCCGGCGGGGGTGCGCAAGCGGATCGCGGTCACCGGGCAGTACGCCTCGGTCGACGGGGATCTCACCGGCGCCGAGAACCTCCGGCTGTTCGCGAAGCTGCTGCGCGCCCCGCGCTCCCGCGCCGACGAGCTTCTGGAGCGGTTCGGGCTCGCAGAGGCGGCCGGGCGGCCCGCCCGGACCTACTCGGGCGGCATGCGGCGTCGGCTCGATCTCGCGGCGAGCCTGCTCGTACCGCCGCGGGTCCTCTTCCTCGACGAGCCGACGACGGGGCTCGACCCGCACAGCCGGAACGGGATCTGGGACGCCGTACGCGGGTTGGCGTCCCAGGGCACGACCGTGCTGCTGACCACGCAGTATCTGGAGGAGGCCGACCAGCTCGCCGACGACATCGTGCTGATCGACGAGGGCCGGGCCGCGCACCGTGGCACCCCGTCGGAGCTCAAGGCGATGATCGGCAGCTGGGCGGAGGTGGTGGTCGGCGACGCGGCGCTGCTGGACGCCGCGGCGGCCGTACTGGACCAGCTGACCGGTTCCGCCCCGGCTCTGGACGCCGAGCGGCGCACGGTCGGCGCGGTGACCACGGACACCACGCTCACGCTTCCCCGGATCGTCCGCGCGATCGACGCGGCCGGGGTCCACATCGTCGACGCGTCCCTGCGTCCGCCCACCCTCGACGAGGTCTTCCTGCGCCTCACCGACCGGAAGGAGCTCGCCGCATGAGCGCACTCGCCCACGACGGAACCGCGGTCCTCGGCCGTCATCTGCGGAAGATCCGGCGCGCCCCGGCGATCCTCGTCATGACGCAGACGATGCCGATCGTCTTCCTGCTCTTCTTCGGGTACGTCTTCGGCAGCGCGCTCGCGATGCCGAGCGCCGAGTACCGGGCGTATCTGGTGCCCGGTCTGCTGGTGGCGACGGCCGCGGGCGGGCTGATGACGGGGATGTTCCAGGCCGCCCAGGACTCGCACCGGGGCGTGATGGACCGCTTCCGGACCATGCCGATGAGCCGGGCCGCCGTTCCGCTGGGGCAGGCGCTCGCCGATCTGGTGACGAGCGCGGTCGGCATGGTCCCGATGATCCTGGTCGGGCTCGCCATGGGCTGGCGGATCGAGGGCACGGCTCTGGAGGCGCTGGGCGCCTTCGGCCTGCTGCTGCTCTTCCGCTTCGCCATGACCTGGGTGGGCATCCTGCTCGGTCTCGCCTCGCGGAGCGAGGAGGCGGCCGGCCAGCTGGGCAGCGCCACGTTCATGCTGCCGCTGCTCTCCAACGCGTACATCCCGACCGAGAACATGGCGCCCTGGCTGCGGACGGTCGCCGAGTGGAACCCGATCTCGGCGGTCACGACGGCGGTACGCGAGCTCTTCGGCGACGTGGCCGTACCGGCGGACGCGGCGTGGCCGGTGGCGCATCCGGAGGCGGGGGCGCTGCTGTGGTCGTTCGGGCTGATCGCGGTCTTCGCGCCGCTCGCGGTGCGGCGGTACGCGCGCGGGTGAGAAGGGCCGCAGTGACAAGGGGGGTGCCGGGCGGGTAGGCAGGGCAGTCATGAGCACTCAGCCACTCCCCCTGGAGGGGATCACGGTCGTGGCGGTCGAGCAGGCCGTCGCCGCCCCCTTCGCCACCCGTCAGCTCGCGGACCTGGGCGCCCGCGTCGTCAAGATCGAACGGCCGGACGGCGGGGACTTCGCCCGGGGCTACGACACGGCGGCCCGGGGTCTGGCCTCGCACTTCGTGTGGTGCAACCGCGGCAAGGAGTCGGTGGCGGTCGACCTCAAGGACGGGCGGGGGCTCGGCCTGGTCCGCCGGCTGGTGGCCGGTGCCGACGTCTTCGTACAGAACCTGGCGCAGGGCGCGGCGGCCCGGCTCGGCCTGGACGCGGCCACGCTCTGCGCCGCGCATCCACGGCTGGTCGCGGTGGACGTCTCGGGGTACGGGCCCGGCGGTCCGTACGCCCACAAGCGCGCCTACGACATGCTCGTGCAGTGCGAGGCAGGGCTCGTCTCGGTGACCGGGACCGAGGAACGGCCGGTCAAGTCGGGGATTCCGGCGGCCGACATCGCGGCGGGGATGTACGCGTACGCGGGCGTCCTCGCCGCGCTCGTGCGGCGCGGGACGACCGGGCGGGGCGGGCCGGTGGAGGTGTCCCTGCTCGACTCGCTGGCCGAGTGGATGGGGCATCCGCTGCACCACGGGATGCACGGGGGCACGGCACCGGCGCGCACGGGTCTGGCGCACGCCGTCATCGCCCCGTACGACGCCTATCCGACGGCCGACGGGAGCCTGGTACTGCTGTCGGTCCAGAACGACCGCGAGTGGCGGCGGCTCGCCGAACAGGTCCTGGGCCGGCCGGAGCTGGCGGACGACCCGGTCTTCGCCACGAACACGGCGCGGGTGGCCGGCCGGGCGAGGACGGACGCGGTGGTGGCCGAGGCGCTGGCTCCGCTGACGGCGGCGGAGGCGCTGGCGCGGCTGGACGCGGCAGGGGTCGCGTGTGCGCGGCTGAACACGGTCGCGGACCTGGCGGAGCACCCGCAGCTGGCGGCGCGGGACCGGTGGCGGGAGGTGGGGTCGCCGGTGGGGGCGCTGCGGGCGTTGCTGCCTCCCGTGACGTTCCCGGACGGGCCGGAGGCGGCCATGGGGCGCGTTCCCTCGCTGGGAGAGGACACGGATGCGGTGCTCGGGGAGCTGGGGGTCACATCGGCGGAGCTGGAAGCGCTACGGGCGGACGGTGTCGTGGCGTGACGGGTTCATGCCCGCCCTCCCCCGGACTTCGTCCGGGGGAACCCCCGAAAGGGGCAACCTAGCCGTGACTGCCGAAGAGGGAGCGGCGCAGACGGCGCAGAGGGGCGAAGAGCGAGACACGCGCACTCTTGCTGCGGCGGCTGTGCGCGACGTCCCGCGACGTCAGCTCCCGCATCAGAAGCGTCGCCTCGGCCGCCTCGCGCTGCGGCACGACAGGCCCGCCGAGCACCGCGAGATGGCGGTCGAGCCGCGAACTGGTCGCGGTGCTCCCGCACGTGATGGCAGGCACTCGCGGCCTGCTGCGCATTGCTATCTGTTCCATGTCACTCCCCACCCTGACGAGGGCACCCGACCCGGGCACGTTAACCCTATCGCCCCGCTGTGACACTCGTGTATCCCGGCGGCAGGATTCACCGCACTCGTACGGGGGTTGACGGTTACTGTCCGAATCCATCTGATTCCAGGGTGAGTTGGACAGCACTCGAACACCTGCCGAACCGTCACGAACCATCCTGCACGCAAGTCCGCCACCCGCGGTCATCTGACGGAGTGTGATCTCCACCACCAAGATCACCCCCGACGGGGGGACCCGGTGTTCGAAGTACCCGGAGCGGGGGCAGACATGCTCCACCGATGGACGACGAACAGGACACGCCATGACCGTGATCGCGGGGCGGTACCGACTCCTCGACGTCCTGGGGCAGGGCGGCATGGGCACGGTGTGGCGGGCCAGGGACGAGGTCCTGGCCCGCGAGGTCGCCGTGAAGGAGGTCCGCGCCCCGGCCGGGATCGCCGGCGCGGACGAGCGCCGGCTCTACGCCCGCCTGGAGCGTGAGGCATGGGCGGCCGCCCGGATCTCGCACCGCAACGTGGTGACGGTGTACGACGTGGCCACCGAGGACGGCCGGCCCTGGATCGTGATGGAGCTGATCCGCGGCCTCACCCTCTCCGAGGTCCTGGAGGCGGAGGGCCCGATGCCCCCGCGGCGCGCCGCGCTCGTCGGGGCCGAGGTGCTGGCCGCGCTGCGCGCCGCGCACGAGGCGGGGGTGCTGCACCGGGACGTGAAGCCGGGCAACGTGCTGCTCGCCAACGACGGGCGGGTCGTCCTGACCGACTTCGGCATCGCGGCGGTCGAGGGCACGTCCAACCTCACGATGACCGGCGAGCTGATCGGCTCGCCGGAATTCCTCGCACCCGAACGGGCGCTGGGCCGCACGCCGGGGCCGGCCTCGGACCTGTGGTCACTGGGCGTGCTCCTGTACGCGGCGGTGGAGGGCAACTCGCCCTTCCGGCAGGACACTCCGCTGAGCACCCTGCGCGCCGTGGTGGACGAGGAGCTTCCGCCGCCCCGCCGAGCGGGCCCGCTGACCCCCGTACTCGAAGGGCTGCTGCGCAAGGAGCCGCAGGATCGGCTCCGGGCGGATGAGGCGGAGCGCGAGTTGCGCCTGGTGGGTGCGGGCGGGGCTCCTCGCTCGGGACCGGTGCGGTCGGTGCCCGTGGGCCCGGAGCCGTACGGACGGGGCGATCGGGACGGGACCGGCGGGCCGACTCCGCCCCTGCCCCTGCCGTCCCCGCCGCTCCCTCCGGGCCCCGAGGACCGGGATCGGGACCGGGGCTCCCCGGACCGCCCGGGCCGCGCCGGGACCGCGCTCGCCGTCGGGATCGTTCTGCTGCTGCTGGCGCTGGCCGGACTGACGTACGCGCTGCTGCGGAACCAGGGCGTCGGTACGGGCACGGGCGGAGGACCGACGAGCAGCGCCCCGGCGACGAGCCCACCGGCGACGGGCACTCCGTCGACGAGCCCGGCCACCACGACCACCACGAGCAGCCCGTCGACGACGCGGACCACGCCGCCGCCGGCCCAACGGGTCCTGGTGCATGTGCGGGCTCTGCGCGGCGGTTACCGCGGGGCCTGTCCGCCACCGGAGTCCTCGGCTCCCGCGTTCGCCGCGGCGGTCACCGTGGGGCGTACGCCCGTCTCGGTGGAGTACCGCTGGGTGACGGAGAGCGGTGAGAGCTCGGCGGCGGACTGGCGGACGCTGGAGTTCGCGGCGGACGGCCCGCTGGAGAAGAGGGTGGAGCACACCGAACTGACGTACCGGGCGGACGACACGCGTCGCGACCGGATCCGGCTGGAGGTACGCGCCCCGGTCGAGGCGCGCTCGAACTGGGTGGGGTTCTCGGTGACCTGCGAGCAGGCGACCCCGTCGGACGGGGTCACCTCCCCGAGCGGGTCGACTACGCCACGGCCCTGAAGCTGGGCAGGTAGCCGCCGGACTGTCCGGCGGCGGTGGGGTGGTACGACTCGCCGATGTTGAGCCAGTTGACGCTGTGCAGCCAGGACGCCCCCGAGCAGATCTCGTGTCCGGTGAAGGCGGGGACGACGCTCGCGAAGGTGTAGCCGTGGTCGGCCGCGCGCTTGGCGGTGGCCGCGTTGAGGTGGTCGGCGCCGCCGTTGATGGCGCGACGCTCGTTCTCGCTCAGTCCGGCGACGCAGCTGCCGCTGAGCTGGTAGAAGCGGGGGTATCCGAGGACGACGACACGGGCGTTCGGAGCCTTGTTCCTGATGGCCGAGTACACCGCGTCGAGCTGTCCGGGCAGCGTGGTGTCGACATAGGCCTTGGCCTGATTCACGCGGTTGATGCAGGTGGCCTCCGACTGGAGGACGCAGGTGGTCATGACGTCGGCGAAGCCGGCGTCGTTGCCGCCGACCGTGAGGGAGACCAGGTCGGTGGCGGTGGAGAGGGGTCCGAGCTGACCGCTCGTGACATCACCCGTACGAGCGCCCGAGCATGCCGTGAAGGCGAAGGACGAGGGTGCGTTGGCGTTCTTCCAGAGGACGGGGAAGGCCTTGGTGGAGCGCTTGCAGTTGCCGCTGGCGCTGTCGTAACTCCCGGCACCGACACCGGAGGAGTACGAGTCGCCGAGCGCCACGTAGTCGAGCGCGGCGGTTTCGGCGGCCTGGGCGGCTCCCGCCCCGGTGAGGGCGAGGACGGCGCCGAGCAGGAGTGAGGATGAGAACGCTGCGAATCGGGACAGTTTCATGGAACCTCCCTGGAGCAGAACCTCTGCGTTACCAGGTAGTAGCAGCGCATCGGCCATGCTGGAAGTGTCCATGCCAAGAAAAGATGGCGAGAACTCGCCGACAGCCCGTCAACCACCTGCGATATCAGGCCACCTGACGGATCATGTGATCGGCAGGGACTTCGCCGGATGCGGCCTGCGGATCGTCCCGTTCAAAACACCGTGCACGGAATGCCCGATTGCCGGATCATGGTCGCCATGTCTGCCACGCCATCCGGGCCATCGGAACCACAGTCGGCGCTGCCGATCCGGCTCACCGTCGACGACAGCGACTCGCCCGCCGACGTCGTCGACGCGCTGTTCCTCGGCCGCTTCGCGACCGGCGAGCAGCCGCACTCCCACAGCACCACCCTGGACCGGGTGAAGCCCACGGCGACGCTCCTCCCGGCCGGCGCGACGGTGCTGCGCGCCGCCAAGGACGACGACCGCAGCGCCGTGCTCGCCGAGGGCGAGGGCTGGACTTTGTTGATCTCCCGCTGGAACCGGGGCGCGGACGTCACCGTCACGGCGACCGGGGCGGAGCTGGCGGAGCAGATCCTCAAGGAGGCGACGGACGGGGCGAAGGACGAGCCCGAGCCGCAGCCCGAGAACGTGACGATGGGCTTCTGGTACGTGTCGCCGCGGCGCGGCCCGCACCGTACGACCCGTCAGATCAGCGCGGGGACGTGGGAGGAGATCCGGTCGAACTACACGGCGCCGGTCGCCGACGCGATGGACCGGCTGATGAAGGTCACTCCGGACGACATCGCGGGGCGGCTGCTGCTGCTCCACGGCCCGCCGGGGACGGGCAAGACGTCCGCGCTGCGCACGCTCGCCCGGTCGTGGCGTGACTGGTGCCAGGTGGACTGCGTCCTGGACCCGGAGCGGCTCTTCAACGACGTCGGGTATCTGATGGACATCGCGATCGGCGAGGACGAGGGCACGGCGAAGGGGCGGTGGCGGCTGCTCCTCCTGGAGGACTGCGACGAGCTGATCCGTGGGGAGGCGAAGCACACGGCGGGCCAGGCGCTGTCCCGGCTCCTGAACCTGACGGACGGCCTGCTCGGCCAGGGCCGCAACGTCCTCGTCGGCGTCACGACCAACGAGGACCTGGAGCGGCTGCATCCGGCGGTGGTCCGCCCGGGCCGGTGCCTGGCGCGGATCGAAGTGGGCGGGCTGACGCGGAACGAGGCGGTGGGGTGGCTGGGCACGGAGGAGGGGGTGGGCCGTGACGGCGCGACGCTGGCGGAGCTGTACGCCCTCCGCCGCGGCACGCCGCCGCCCGGCCTCCCGGAGCCCAGGACCCCGGACGCGGGGCTGTACCTGTAGGCGCACCGGGGCCACGCCGACCTGACGGGCCGACAAGCCCGGCCCCGCGGTCGCGCCTTCTGGGCGGGGCCGACAGCCCGGCACCCGCGGCCATGCCCCCGGGTGGGAAGCCAATGGCCCGGCCCAGCACTCGCGGTCGCGCCTCCCGGACCGGGCCCCGCGGCCCGGCCCGGGGCCGCGGGCCGCGGGCCGGGGGCCGCGGGCCGGGGGCCAGGCGCCCGCCTTCAGGGCGAGGGCTCCGTCCCTGGGGCGGCCCGGCGGGCCCTCACCCTCCGTACGCGGCCCGCAGGGCGTCCGTCACCGCCGCTCCCGCCGCCTCGCGGCTCAGGCCCAGCCGTCTCGCCTCGTTCGCGTACGTCGCCGCCGCGCTCGCCGCCAGGCGGGTCGCCGCGTCGCCCGCCGCCGCGACGAACGTGCCGTGGCGGCCCCGCGTCTCGATCACGCCGTCCGCCTCCAGCGACTTGTACGCCTTGGCGACCGTGTTCGCCGCGAGGCCCAGTTCCTCCGCCAGGCCGCGTACCGTCGGCAGCTTGTAGCCGACCGGCAGGACGCCGGAGCGGGCGCGCTCCGAGATCTGGGCGCGCAGTTGTTCGTACGGGGCGGTCGACGAGTCCGTGTCCACGGTGATTCGCAATGTCACGGCCCGATTCTGCCCCCGCCCCCGGGAAAAAGGGGAGGCGGCCGCGCCACACCGGCACGTAGCGTGCGGCACCATGACTGTGATCGTCCGTGATGCACTGCCGGAGGACGCCGCGGAGTACGCCCGTGTCCGGCGCGCCGCTCTCCCGTTCATGCTGGCGAGCGCCGCCCAGGCGACCTTCGACTGGGCCCACTCCCATCCCGACGCGCACGCGCGTCCGCTGGTCGCCGAGATCGACGGGGAGATCGTCGGCACATCCCAGCTCCGTATCGCGCACGACGCGCCCGAGCCCGGTGTCGGCTCGGTCAACGTCTACGTCCATCCGGAGAAGCGGGGCCTCGGCGTCGGCACGCTGCTGGTGCGGGCCTCCGAGGAGCACCTCGCGCGGTGCGGGGCGACCACGCTCTACAGCTGGGTGCTCGACGAGCCGGAGTTCCGTGCGTTCGCCGAGCGCCACGGGTACACCGCCCGCCGTTCCGCGCACTTCCTCCGCCTCGACCTCGCCTCCGCCGGCCTGCCGCCGCTCCAGGAGCCGCCGGCCGGTGTCGAGCTGCGCACGGCCGCCGAGTTCGCCGCCGACCCCCGGCCGCTGTTCGTGCTGGACGCGCTGACCACGGCCGACGAGCCCGGCGACGTCGGTACCGAGCTGACGGACTACGAGCACTGGCTGGAGACCACCTGGAACCACCCGCTGTTCGACCGGGAGCTGACCGCCGTCGCGGTCGTCGACGGACGCCCCGTCGCCTTCAGCGCCGCCCAGACCGACGGGCGGGGCCGCTACAGCACCGGAATGACCGGCACCGACCCGGCCTTCCGCGGGCGCGGGCTGGCCAAGCTCGCGAAGAACCACTCCCTGCACCGGGCCCGCGCGGCCGGCTGCACGGAGGCGTTCACCGGGAACGACGCCGGCAACGAGCCGATGCTGGCGATCAACAAGTGGTTCGGCTACGAGATCTGCGCGACGGAGGTGCGTCATGTCCGCACGCTCGGTTGAGGTCGTGCTCGTGAAGGCGGGGCGCACGAAGATCCGCTACGCGGCCGAGGTCGTCGCCGACGACGGCACCCGGCTCTCGGTCCGCGCTCCGTGGGCGGCCGAGGGGGTGCGGGACTTCGGTTTCGTACGGTTCGAGCCCGGCGACGTCTTCGTGGAGCACTACTGGCGCGACCGCTGGTACGCGGTGAAGGAGGTCCGTTCCACCGACGGGACCCTCAAGGGCTGGTACTGCGATGTCACCCGGCCGGCCGTGATCGGCGGCGCTGAGGTCGTGGTCGAGGACCTGGATCTGGATCTGTGGGTGTCGGCGGACGGCAGCGAGGTGCTGCGGCTCGACGAGGACGAGTTCGAGGCGAGCGGCCTGGCCGCCTCCGATCCGGAGGCGGCGGCCTGCGCGGTCGCGGCCCTCGACGAGCTCGCGGCCTATGGCAGGGAGGGCCTGCTCACCCTGCTCAGCGAAGGGTGACGTCCGACTCCTCCGCGACGAGGAAGGCGGGCAGCGGCAGGCCCGTCGGGCCGCTGGTCGTGAGCTGCATCAGGGTGGCCTTCACCCGGGCGGCGCCCGCGCGGTAGACGGGCTCCTTCACGACGCCCGAGTTGGACCAGGTGCGCTCCCGGGCGTCGCAGACGGCCCGGGTGCCGCCGATCCCGGCGGAGTGCTCCTGCTGGACGAGCGTGCTGCTGACGAAGACGGGGCCGGCGCTGTCGTCCATACAGCGGTAGGTGCCGGAGACGGTGACCGTGCCGTCGGCGGCGACGGTTCCGTAGCTGTCGACGGAGACCTTGTCGCCGACGCCCGCGTGGGCGACGGGCGCGGCGGTCGCGGTAGCGGTGGCGGCGGCCAGGAGGGAGCCGGCGGCGAGAGCGAGACGGAGTCGCATCAGGGATGTCCCTTCGGGGGTGTGGGGGGTGGTGTCGCCCGCCAGGGATATCGGATCAAGCCGCCGACTGTCCGAAACTCACCCTATCGGGGGCGCGTTGAGCACCTTCCGGTAATGAATACGGTCGTACGGTCCGTCCAGGCGCCGCTCGACGAGCTCGTAGCCGTACCGCTCGTACAGCTTCTGGTTCTCCCACATCAGCGCGTTGGTGAGCAGCCGCACCTCGGGCAGGCCGAGGGCGCGCGCCCGCGTCTCCACCCAGTCGAGGAGCAGCCGGCCCACCCCGGTGCCCTGGGCATCGGGGTGGACGGCGATCTCGTCCAGGTAGAGATGGTCGGCCTCGGGGATCACCACCACCAGGCCGACCACCGGTTCGCCGACGACGAAGACCCTCCCCGCCGCCACGTTGGCCGCGTGGTCGTACTCCATCGGAGCCGGTACGAGACCGATGCGTTCGATGTAGTGGTGGAAGGCCGCGTCGGTCACGGCCTTCACTGCGGGCACGTCGGTGGCGACGGCCGGGCGTGGTGTCTCCTTGATCATGCCGACACGTTACGGCGGCGGATGATCACCTTCCTCAGCAGGGGCCAGGCCAGCAGGAGCACGATCACGGCATACACGGTGACGGAGAACGGGGTGTCGACCAGGCCGGTCAGCGAGCCGTCGCTGATCTGCAGGGCGCGGCGCAGCTGCTGCTCGGCGGCCGGGCCGAGGATGACACCGATCACGGCCGGCAGGACCGGGAGTCCGTAACGCCGCATGCCGAATCCGATCAGGCCGATGATCAGCAGGATGACCAGGTCGAGCGCCTCGCCGCCCACCGCGTACGCGCCGACGGCGGCGAAGAAGAGGATGCCGGCGTAGAGGTACGGACGCGGGATGCGCAGGAGCTTGGCCCAGACAGGCGCGAGCGGCAGGTTGAGCGCGAGGAGCAGGACCATGCCGACGAAGAGGGAGGCGATCAGGCCCCAGACCAGGTCGGGTTCCCGCTCGAAGAGCAGCGGCCCGGGCTGGATGCCGTACTGCTGGAAGGCGGCGAGCATCACGGCGGCGACGGCCGTCGTCGGCAGGCCCAGGGTCAGCATGGAGACGAGCGTGCCGGCCGCCGAGGCGGAGGCGGCGGACTCGGGTCCCGCCACGCCCTCGATGGCGCCCTTGCCGAACTGGTCCTTGTGCTTCGAGAGCCGCTTCTCGGTGACGTACGAGAGGAAGGTGGGGATCTCCGCGCCGCCGGCCGGGATCGCGCCGAAGGGGAAGCCGATGAGGGGACCGCGCAGCCAGGACTTCCAGGTGCGCCGGACGTCGTCCTTGCCGAGCCACGGACGTCCGACCGGTATGGCCTCGCCCGCCGTGCGGCGCAGATGGGCGGCGACCCAGAGGGCCTCGCCGATGGCGAAGAGGCCGACCGCGACGATGACGACGTCGATGCCGTCGGCCAGCTGGAGGGAGCCGAAGGTGAGCCGCTGCTGGCCGGTCATCTGGTCGAGGCCGACCAGGCCGAGGGTGAGGCCGATGAGGAGCGAGGCGAGCCCGCGGATGCGGGAGGAGCCGAGGACGGAGGTCACGGCGATGAACGCGAGGACCATGATGGCGAAGTAGTCGGGTGCGCCGATGTCGACGGCGAGGGCGGCGACGGTCGGGGCGAGGGCGACGAGCAGCAGCGTGCCGATCATGCCGCCGGTGAAGTGGCCGATGGCGGCGGCCGCGAGCGCCTGTGCGCCGCGGCCCGCCTTGGCCATGGGGTTGCCCTCCATGGCGGCGACGACGGCCGCGCTCTCACCCGGGGTGTTGAGCAGGATCGAGGTGGTGGAGCCGCCGAACATGGCTCCGTAGTAGATGCCGGCGAACATGATGAAGGCGCCGGTCGGTTCGAGTCCGTACGTCACCGGGAGCAGCAGCGCGACCGCCATCGCCGGGCCGATGCCGGGCAGGACGCCGATGGCGGTGCCGAGGAGCACGCCGATGGCGGCCCAGAGCAGGTTCATCGGGGTCAGGGCGGTACCGAACCCGTCTATCAGGGAGTTCAGTGAGTCCATGGGTCAGAGCACTCCCATCAGCGGGCCGCCGGGCAGCGGAACTCCGAGCAGGTTGTTGAAGACGACGTAGGTGAAGAGGGAGAGTCCGGCGGCGATCAGCGGGTCGCGATGGAGGTGGCGGCTGCCGAGGGCGTAGGCCGCGCCCCAGAAGAGCAGGGCTCCGGCGACGGGGAAGCCGACCGGTCCGATGAGGACCGCGAAGGCGAGGAACACTCCGGCGAGGAGCAGGACCGTACGCCAGTCGCTGGGTTCCGAGAGGTCGATGTCCTCGCCGCCCTCGGCCTCGCCGCGGCCGCCGCGCAGGACGTCGATGGCGAGGAGGACGGCGACGACGAGCAGACCGGCGCCGACGACGACCGGGACGGTCTTGGGGCCGACGGGTCCGCGCTGGGTGATGTCGACGCTCATGGTGAGGGCGTCGGTGAGGACGAGGACGCCGATGACGAGGAGAAGGAGGCTGACGCCGAGCTCGCTGTGCTCGCGCAGCCAGGACTTCTTCGCTGTTGTCGTGCTGCTCACAGACCGAGCTCCTTCAGCACCGAGGCGACGCGCCGGTCCTGTTCGGCGAGGAAGGTGCCGAACTCCTCGCCGGGCAGGAACGCGTCGTTCCAGTTGTTCTTCTTCAGCGACTCGCGCCACTGCGGGGAGTCATGCAGCTTCGTCACGAGGCCGACGAGCTTCTCGCGTTCGGCGTCGGAGAGTCCGGGCGGGGCGACGATCCCGCGCCAGTTGATGAACTCCGTGTCGAGTCCGGCCTCGCGCAGGGTGGGGGCGTCCAGGCCGGGGACCCGCTCGGCGCCGGTGACGGCGAGGAGCCGCAGCTCGCCGGACCTGATCTGGTCGAGGTACTCACCGACGCCCGAGACGCCGAAGGCGACCTTGTTGCCGAGGATGGAGGCGAGGAGCTCGCCGCCGCCGTCGAAGGGGATGTAGTTGACGCTCTTCGGCGCGATGCCGGCGGCCTGGGCCATCAGCATGGGGGCGAGGTGGTCCGGTCCGCCGGGCGAGGAGCCGCCGCCGACGGGCAGCTTGCCGGGGTCCTTCTTCCAGGCGGCGAGCAGGTCCTGGATGGTCTTGTACGGGGAGTTCTTGCCGACCACGACGATGTCCTGCTCCATGGTGAGCCGGGCGATCGGAGTGGTGTCGGCGAGGGTCTTCGGGGTCTTGTTGGTGTGGACCGCCCCGACGACGCCGAGGCCCATGGACATCGCGAGCCGGCCGTTGCCGTGCTCGCCGACCAGCCGGGTCAGGCCGACGGTGCCGCCGGCGCCGGGCAGGTTGAAGACCTCGATGTCGGTGGTGAGACCCGCGTCCTCGGCGTTCTTGGCCGCGGTGCGGGCGGTGATGTCGTACCCGCCGCCGGGCGTGTTGGGGACCATGAACCGCAGGCCGGGAATCTGTGTGCCGGTGTCGGAGCCGCTGCCGGTGGAGAGCAGGGGCGGCCCCACCAACACCAGCAGCGCGGCCCCGAGCAGGGCGAGGGGGGTGCGCAGACGCACGTGTGCCGCCTCTCGATAGGGACTGTGAAGTGGCCCACATGTTGCCTGCGCGTTAAGAAGCTGTCTCTCTTCCGCAATCAACGGACGTTGTGGTCCTTGTGGTCGCGACCTAGCGTGTCGGCGTGACAAAGGTGCTGGTGGTGGACGACGACTTCATGGTCGCGAAGCTGCACAGCCGTTATGTGTCGGCTGTCGACGGTTTCTCCGTCGTGGGGGTCGCGCACAGCGGCGCGGACGCGCTGCGCCTTGCCGACCGGCTGCGCCCCGACCTGGTGCTCCTCGACATCTTCCTGCCCGACATGGACGGGATCAGTGTGCTGCGCGAGCTGCGCGGGACCGGTCTCGCCGTCGACGCCCTGTTCATCACCGCGGCGCGGGACGCGGGCATGATCCGCTCGGCGCTGCGGGCGGGGGCGCTGCACTATCTGATCAAGCCGTTCAACCAGGCCGCCCTGCAGGAGCAGCTGCGGCACGTGGCCTCGCTGCGCACGCGCCTGGACGCGCTGGACGAGGCCCGCCAGGAGGACGTGGACCAGATCTTCGGCACCCGCCCGCCGGGCTCGCGCGAACTCCCGAAGGGCCTTGCCGCGCCCACGGCGGAGCTGGTGGACGGCATCCTGCGGGCGCATCCGGAGGGCCTGTCGGCGACGGAGTGCGCGGAGGCGGGCTCCTTGTCCCGGGTCAGCGCCCGGCGCTATCTGGAGTACTTCGCCGAGACGGGCCGGGCGGAGATCACGCTGCGGTACGGGGGAACGGGCCGCCCGGAGCGGCGCTACCGGCGGCTCGGCTGACCTCAGCGGGCTGGGCTTCGCGCTCAGGGGGCCAGTGAACGCCAGATCCGGTCCGGCAGGATCCGCGCGGCCGCGTCGAGATCGACGTCGTCGATGCCCGAGAGCCAGCGGCGGACCACGGCGACGACCGGCCCGAGGACCAGGGACTCGATCAACGGCAGCGGAAGAGGGGCGATCTCGCCGGATGCGACGCGGGGCTGGATCCACTGGGCGAAGGCCGAGAGCCTGGCCTCCTGGGCGTCGCGCAGTTCCCTGCCCTGCGCCATGCCGATGCGGTCGGCCGTGGAGGAGTGCAGGAGCAGGGCGGCGTCCCGGTGTTCCTGGATGAACGTCAGATAGGTCCGGACGAGGGCGCGGATGCCGGTACGAGCGGTACGGGCGCTCTGCAAGGACGTCGCGAGCTCGGTCAACAGGCGGCTGAGCCAGCGGTACGTCAGCGCGGCGACGAGACCGTCGACGCTGCCGAAGTGGTGGTAGAGGCTGCCCAGACTGACGCCGCTCTCCCGGGTGACCGCGCTGACCGTGATGCCCCGTTCCCCCTCGGCGGCGTACAGACGCAGCGCGGCGTCAAGGAGCAAGTCGGCTGTCTGCTCGCCGCGTTGCTGCTTGGGGCTCATGGTGTTCTTCTCTCGAACTAGAGTAGGTTTCTAGAAAATGATTCCAATTCTAACGGGGTTCGCGTGGTGGAGCTGAGGGGGAGCGGGGCCCAGCCGCTGGAAGCGGAGGATCCGCTCAGGATCGGGCCGATTCCGTTGGCGGGCCGGCTCGGGGTCGGAGGCATGGGGCGGGTGTACCTCGGCGTCCACGAGGGCCGGTACGTCGCCGTCAAGCAGCTGCTGGCCTCCGTCGTCGGCGAGGACGCGGACTTCCTGCGCCGGTTCGGGCACGAGCTGGACAACCTGGCCCGGCTGCCCGCCGGGGCGACCACGCCGCTGCTGGCGAGCGACCGCACGGCACGGCCGCCGTGGTTCGCCACCGCGTACGTACCCGGGCTCACCCTGCGGGAGGCGGTGGACCTGCACGGCCGCGCCCTCCCCGCGGAGGCGTTGTGGCTGCTGTTGCGGGAGGCGGCAGCGGGGCTGGCGGCGGTGCACGCGCTGGACATGGTGCACCGGGACCTGAAGCCGTCCAACGTCATGCTGACCGTCGACGGACTCACCCTCATCGACTTCGGCGTCGCGCGGGCGGCCGAGCAGAGCCAGCTGACCAGGACCGGCATGGTCGTGGGCACGCCCGCCTACATGGCGCCCGAACAGGCCTCGGGCACACGGGGGTTGAGCGGCGCCACCGATGTGTTCGCGCTGGGCTCGGTCCTCGCGTACGCGGCGTGCGGCCGGCCGCCCTTCGGTGACGAGTCGGGGCATGGCGTGCTGTACCGCATCGTCCACGAGCAACCGGACCTGGCGCCCTTGCGGGCTCTGGACCCGGACCTCGCCGACGTCGTCGCCACCTGCCTCGACAAGGACCCGGAGGGCCGCCCGACCGCCACGGAACTCCTCGAACGCGCCGAGGAGCGCTGCCCGACGGTCGGCGGGACGCTGTGGCCGGCGGGCATCGCCGAGCGGCTGTCCGAGCGGGCCGCCTTCGCCGCGGACGTCCAGCGGATCGACGTACCCACGATCCCGCTCGTCGGCGGAGAGCCGGAAGCGGGAGCGGAAGCGGAAGGGAAGACGGCGAGGGCGCCGGAACCGGTGACGGAGCCTGAGCCGAAGCCCGAAGCCGCGCTCGGCCCCGAGAAGCCGGAGAAGACGGAGAAGGCGGAAAAGCGGGAGAAGTCGGAGCGCCGTCGTACCCGCATCGCCCTCGCCGTCCTCCCCGTCGTGGTGGTCACCGGCGGTACGACCCTCGCCCTCCAGTACCTGCCGCACACGTCCTCGCCGGGCACCGACGCCGGGGCCGCCCCGTCCACCTCGGTCTCTGCGCCGGTCGACCCGACGGCGCCGACGACGGCCGGAAGCCCGTCGGGCACGACGTCACAGCCGACGCCCCCGGGCAAGACCCAGGGACCGGGGGCGACGGGCGGGCCCGCGGGCGCGGTCGCCGGTGGCGCCGCGACCGGCTCACAGAACGGCGCGGGCGGAAGCTCCGCCTCCGGAGGCTCGGGTCCCAGCACCTCCGGAGGCTCGGGTCCCAGCACCTCCGGCGGCTCGACCACGTCGGGCGGAACCAGTACCGGTGGCTCCAGTACCTCCGGCGGATCCAGTACCTCCGGCGGATCCAGCACGTCCGGCGGCGGGGCGCCACCCCCGACCACCGCTCCCCCCGCCTCCGGTACGGGCCCCTACCGCTACCGCAACGGCGACAACGGCGCGTGCATCGTCCAGGTGTACGGCTCCTCGGACCACGGCAGTTGCTCCGACTCGACCGCCCGGTGGACCGTACGCAGCGCGTCGGGCGGCGGCTTCACGCTGGTCAACAAGCAGACGGGCGGGTGTCTTTACGCCAACATGCTCGGCCAGGCCGTCTTCGTGGGCGACTGCGCCCAGAACGCCGCCGTGTGGAGCTCGGGCGCGAACGGCAGCCTGCGGAGCGTCTCCAACGGTGGTTGCCTCGACCTGGCCATGGCCAGCGGTCTGGTGACGTCGACGTGTGCCGGCGAGGCGTCCCAGCGCTGGACGCGGCTCACATAGGCCGACGGGACACGGTGTCTGTGGTGCCGCTTAGAGGCTCCGTAAGTGAGGACCTTCGGAGCCCCCCGGTCGAAAGCGCTGGTCACACAGTGTTCTGCGCCCTTCCTCTCCCCGCAGCGCTCGCTGCGGGGAGCCATAGAGCGAGCCACCGGAATGGAGCAGGGGTCTACGGATGCGGGTCCACATCTTCAGGGAAGATCGCGTCCATGGCCTCAGCCCCTTGAGTGATGACAGGGCGAATCTGCTAGCGGTAGACGCGTTCCGTGATCTCAGTGGTGCTATGTCCCGCCACTCGGGCGATCACCTCGATGGGAATCCCGTGATCCGACAGGACCGACACAAAGCTCGTCCTGAGTTCCCTTGGCGTCCAGGCCTCGGGATTCTCGAACCCCGCCTCTCCGAGCAGGACCCGAAACGCTCGCCGAACGTCGTGGGCGCTGCGCTGCTCGCCACTGTCCGTGCCGAACACGAAATCTTCGTCGCTCCAGGAGAGCCCCAGGGCTGCCCTCTGCGACTGCTGCGCGCTCCTCAAGGCTCGAAGGACCACAACAAGCTGGTGCGGCATGGCCAAGGTCCGCCGGCTCTTCAGCGTTTTTGTTTCCCCTCTGCGCCGTACCGAGCGCCAGACCTCCACGTGGGGCACCGTGTCGGCAGGTACGTCCAGCTTCACGTGCCTCCACTTGAGTGGCCTCACTTCTTCGGTCCGAATCCCTTGAGTCCCTGCTTCAGCCATTCCGATACGGCCTGCTCAACCGTGTAGCTGGCAGAGGTCTTGACCCCTGCTTCCAACTCCTTCCTCAGCTCCCGGGTCCCGGTGTGGGCGCGCGGTCCGACAGATCAGGCTGCACGTTGAAGGAGGCCGTTCTCTGCCACCACTGCGGTATGCCGTTTCGCGCTCTCAGGGCGAGAGGCCAGGCCTGTGCCACCGCGCGACGAGGTCGGCGCTCACCACGAGAAGGGACCCCTCTGTAAAGGTGATTTCGTGCGAGACGCCTTGCGGATGCGGGAGCAGTTCGTCTAGTTGGAGATCTCCCAGCCGGGGCGGTCCATCGGCGCGCTCGGTGAATGGGGAGGCATCGGCCACCTCCGCGAATCCGACCGCTTCCGGGGGTTCGGCACTGTCGGCACTGTCGACGTTCACCCGGAAAGACCGGACGCCCGAATATCGGACATACAGACCGCCTTCATGCTTCCATTCGTTCGGGGCCAACGACAGCTCAAGCGACACGCGTCCGTGATCGTCAAAAAGGTTTACTCGATGCAGTGTCAGGTCCTTGACGCAGCGTGAACTGCCGAAGTCGTAGTGGTCAGGATCCGAGGCGAACTCTGCTGCACCGGTAGGTAGGTCGGGCAGTAGCCCTGGGAGGACGCGGAGGTATTCCCGAGGATCCAGGTGAAATCCGTACACGTCCGCCAGTGGTCGCACGTTGACGTACTTCATCGGCAGCCGCCGGTGATCCGGGGACGCTTCCAGTTGTCGCCCTTGAGGTTCCCCGTACCCTTGGGGCCAATGCGGCCATCGGCCCTCATCTGGGACACTGCCAGCCCCTTCAGGAGATTGTAGGTTTCGCGCGGCACCGTCACGTCGGCACTCTTTCCGTGCTTGGAGAACCATCCGGTGCTGCCGAAAACTCCGATTTCCTTGCCGTTCTTGTAGACATGGATTTCGAAATCCGACGTACTGCCGATCTCAAATCGGTCCAGCCGACCAGTGTAACCGCTGCCGAAGTTCAGCGGATCCTTCTTGCGTGCTGCCGTACGCTCGGTTTGCAGTCCGGTGTCTGTACGCATCTGCTGCACGCCCCCGCGCGAGGAGGCCTCCGGCGCAAGGAAACGGGAGCTCGATGCATGCGGGGCGGAGCACGGCTCAACACCTTTGCGCTCCTTGCCGACCTTCTCCACGAGCCTCTTGACCTCGACCGTGGCCAGGGCTCGTGCGTTGATTGCGGAGTTGGCCTGGAGAGGGATCGTGTACTGCACGGGCCGGCCGCCGTTGGCGCGCGAGCGGGCGCGGGCCTCGGCCTTTTTCTGCGTCTCCACCGAGGCGAAGGTGGCGCCCGCCGCCGGGCTGGAGCAGGTGAGGCTGCCGGAGACGCCGCTGCCGGTGACCGGGAACGTCGCCGGTGGGCTGGTGCAGCTCCCGCCCGAGCGTCCGTCAATGGTGAAACTGGAGGTCATCACCGCAGTGACCTGACCGCCCGTCAGGCGCGACTTGGCGTTCGCGGTGATCTGTCCCGAGAAGCTTCCCGTGGCGGTGCAGCCGCCGGAACTGCACCGCACCGACCCTCCGCCCTGTAGGGACAGGGAAATGCCGCTGTCTTCTGCCTGGCTCAGCTCCTTGGTCTGCTTCTCCAGGGTTTCGTACATCGCGGGGGCCTTTTCGGGACCGACCGGCTCAAGGTCCAGTGCCTGGGTGTCCTTGCCGTCGAACAGCCCCTCCCCCGCCGTCATTGCGCCGCCGTCGGCCGTGACGGTGTGGGCCACGGTCCGCGCGACACTGTCCGCCGCCGTTCGCCCGCCGGACGGCGTCGCCCCCGATGCCGCGGCCGCGGGCGGCTCCAACCGCAGTAGCCGGTAGGGCTCGTGGGCCGTGATCACCATGCGCCCGGCAGAGGTCTCGAGCGCCTGGGCGGGAACACCACCGACGTCCCTGCGCTGGGAGGCGTATCCGTCGCCGCTCGGGGCGGCCTCGAGGTCGGCCAGGGCCTGCAGCAGCGAAGCAGCGAGCTCCGGGGGCGCCGGCCGGTGTTCGGTCAGCTCGTCAGTGAGCCCGTTGTCCTGGCCCGTCCCGGCGTCCCACCTGCTCGGCTTCTTCTCACCGACCTTCGCTGCAGGGTCCAGACGCCACCGGGTGAACGTCTTCCCTCCGACGCTCAGGAACTCACGGTCGAGTTCCTCACGGCCGAATCCGGTACTGCCGAAGCGGCTCCCGGCGGAGGTGACGGTAACCTCGCGCTTCATCAGACCGCCCGGCAATGCGTCCTTGTAGCGCAGTCCCGGAGAGGTGACGAGGTCGACGAGGGCGAGACGGTAAGGCGCGAGCAGCCGGATGTCGGCCTTCGCCTCCCGCTTGCCGCCAACCGCCGGACCGCGGGTGCCGTCGCCGCCGAAGAGGACGAGTCCAGCGACGAGCGCGAGGACGAGGACGCCCACGACCGCGGTGAGAAGCAGCACCGCACGCCTGCCCGCCGGGAGGCGGGGACCACGGCCCCCGCCAGGCGGGCCGGGCGGATACGGTGGCAACGGCGGGAACTGCGGCGTCCCGCCGGGTATGCCGGACGGCACCGGCGGGACGGGTGTGCCGTTGCCTGCCGCCCACAACCCACTCGGCGGTGGACCGAACACGCTCTGGCTCCCCCGGTCCTCGTGCTGCTCCCGCGCTGCCATCCGCTCCCCCGAACTCGCCGCCAGCCGCCCCAGCGGTACAGCCACTGGAGACCACTGCGCCCCCCTGCAACCTTGAACAGTGGAACTCTTCCGGAAGCTGGTGCGACCAGCAACACTCTTTCGCGCCAAAGGCCCTCCAGTCATGAAGTGGGAGACACCCTCAGCGGCTGGGACAGTTGGCCTCACAGATTTCAGCAGCGACTTTGAGGCGAGCCTCAAGGTCAGTGCCTCTACCTCGTGCAAATTGTCGCTCGGTGCATATGTACGCAGCGTGTGCTTGATGTGATCAACGAGATGCAATGATCTCTGAATCACATTCTTTGAAATCATTGCCTCAAGGATCGTGGCGTCGTTAAGCCACAGCCTCATATTCTTGCGAACCACTTCGTAGACTCTCGAAGTCAAGGTCAGACAGCTTTCGCAGATCGAGCGAGTCCACGCCTCATCACCCTTGGGGGCGACGCACAGAGCGCACCCCCTGGCCAGTCGAGTGTGTCTGTTCCTCGGTGGACCAACGGTGACCGGTTGGCGGCGCTACCCAAGGGAGAACCTTCGAACCGTCCGCTCCCACGAGTAGGCACCGCTCCCTGTGTGGCTCCCCGCGAGAGCCACACAGGGAGCCAACGGATACGACATCTGGCGGACGCAGGTGGACGTCCGCGGACTGGAAGAGCAAGCCCGACCAGCACCTCGACGCAGAGCAGCAGTTGCTTCCTGAGCCGCCGCTTAGAGGCTCCTTAAAACGACCATAAGGATCGCCGTCCCGGCGCCCCGGCCGCCGTTTTCGCGCCGTCCGGCGGCTAGCTTGCTGAGCAACCCCACACACCTCCTGAAGGAGTTGCTCAGCATGTCCGTTCGCCGCCGCACGGCCGCCACCGCTCTGTCCCTCGGCATCGCGCCCCTCGCGCTCGCCGGTCTGGCCGCCGCACCCGCCTCCGCCCACGGGTCGATGACGGACCCGGTGAGCCGCGTCTCGGCCTGTTACGCGGAGGGGCCGGAGAGCCCGGATTCGGCGGCGTGCAAGGCGGCGGTGGCAGCGAGCGGGGCGCAGGCGTTCTACGACTGGAACGCGGTGAACATCGCCAACGCCGCCGGGAAGCACCGCGAGCTGATCCCGGACGGCAAGCTGTGCAGCGCCGGCAACGACAAGTACCGGGGGCTCGACCTGGCGCGCGGCGACTGGCCGGCCAGCCCGCTGAACTCCGGCACGCACACCTTCCGCTACAAGGGGACCGCTCCGCACAGGGGCTCCTTCGAGCTGTACGTCACCAAGGACGGCTACGACCCCACCAAGCCTCTGACGTGGTCGGACCTGGAGGAGAAGCCGTTCGCGACGGTGACCGACCCGCGGATGGAGAACGGTGACTACGTCTTCGACGGGACCGTGCCGAACAAGTCCGGCCGCCACCTCATCTACTCGATCTGGCAGCGCTCCGACTCCCCCGAGGCGTTCTACACCTGCTCCGACGTCGTCTTCGGAAAGGACAGCGCCGGTACGGCTCCGGTGGCGTCCGCGCCGACCGACGAGGAGATCGAGGACGGAAAGGACAAGTCCTCCGTGGAGCACGGCGGGCACGGCGACGACAAGGCCGAGACCGGGGCGAAGGAGACGGCCGCCGCGCCGGCCGCCACGACCACGACCTCCGCCGCGCCCGCATCCTCGGAGCCGGCCACGCCCACCACGCCTGCCGCGCCCACCGCGCCCAACGAGCCCGCCGCCGCCGGTTCCGGCCCGGGTGAGAGTCTCGCCGAGACCGGGGGCGACGCCGCGACCCCGTACATCGCGGTCGGCGGCGCCGCCGTCCTGGCGCTCGGCGCGTCCCTGCTCTTCGCGGCCGTCCGCCGCAGGTCGGCGCCCGCGGGCCGGCACGGCCGCTGATCCGTACCCCTGACGTCAGCCGATCACGGACGCGCAGGTGGTCGGGGTCGCGTGGGCCGGGTCGAGCGCGTTGGTCACCTCGTGGAACGTGACCCGGTCCACCGTCCCGATCGCCACGTGCTCCGCGAGGTCCAGGGCGCACTTGTCCTGGATGACGACGTTGGTGACGTTCGGACCGTCGAGGAAGCCCGAGCGGTACGGGGTGACCACCTCGTCGTACTTGGTCGTGATGACCGTGTAGGTGACGCCCGGGACGGTGTCGCCACCCTCGTTGAGCTTGGTGAGGAACGGTGAGCCGGCCACCTGGTCGGCGAGGCCCGGGGTGTTCTCGGTGATGAACTTCTCGACGCCGGGGAAGTACGGCAGCAGTTTGGTGAGGCCGAGGAGGTTCGTGCCGTGGTTGTCGGGGGCGATCCCGACGAGCGCGTTGACCTTCTCGGCCCCGCCGAGGAACTTCAGGTAGTAGCGCGGCATCATGCCGCCCTGCGAGTGCCCGACGAGATCGGCCTCGGCCGCCCCGGTCGCGGCGAGGACCCTGTCCACGTACGCGTCGAGCTGTTCGGCGGACTTGTCGACCGGGCCGAGGCCGTGGAAGAAGGGCACGTTCGGCAGTTGGCCGTAGTCCAGCGAGAAGACGCAGTAGCCCCGGTTGACCAGGTACGGCGCGAGGACCAGCCAGTTGTCGACGGAGTTGCCGAAGGTGCCGTGGACGAGGACGACCGGGCGGGGATGGGCGGCGGAGGGCTTGCAGGAGAAGTCGTTCCAGCCCCGGCTGGGGCCGGTGTCGGCCTGGGCCGAGGCCGTGGGGGCGAGGGTGGCGGCGGCGGTCAGCAGCAGGACCGAGAACGCTCTGAGGGCGGGTTTCCAGGGCAGCATCGTGCGATCTCCTTGCGGCTCAAGGGAAATCTGTGACGAACGACGGCAGATAGCCATGCGGCCCGGACCACACGCGGGGATTGCTCTGCTCATGCCAAGCTACGCAGGAGTAGCCGCGACAGGGAAGTTACGCGTCGGTAAAAACTGACTTCTCGTCAATAAGGAGTAACAGCCGAACGTCAGGCCGCGAGTACGCCCGGCACGATCGTCGCGTTCAGACCGTGAGCGCGCCCAGCGCCTCGCCCCGTCAGGCCGCGAGCGAACCCGGCACGATCGCCCCCGGGCCGAACTTCTCCCGCGCCCGGTCCGCCACCGCCTCGAGCCGCCGGGCCTTCTCGTCCGTCGGATCGAAGGTGAGCTGATGCGCGGCTCCCTCCGCGGGCGCGAGCCCCTCCGCGCGCAGCGCGATCCCCCGCACCCGGGCCCGCTGCAGCCCGAACGAGTCGTGGATCGCGTACGCGAGGGCGGTGAGCGCCGCCGAGTGGGCGGTCGGCTCGGGCAGCGTACGGGTCCGGGTGGTGGTGGACCGGTCCGCGTACCGCACGGTCACCGTCAGGGAACGGCACACCTGCTTCTCCGTACGCATCCGGGCGCCCAGCTCCCCGGCGAGGGCGAGCAGCGCCCTGCGATGCGCCGAGTGGTCCAGCTCGTCCTGGGGGAAGGACCGTTCGGCCGCCATCGAACGGGAGAGCGCGTTCGGCACGACGGCGGTGCGGTCGATCCCCCGGGCCCGCTCCGCCAGCTCGCGGCCGGTCTTCGCGCCGACGAGCCGCTGGAGCACGGCGAGCGGCGCGTCCGCGACCCGGCCGATGGAGTCGAGTCCGTACGCGCAGAGGGTACGGGCGGTGGCGCGGCCGACCCCGTCGAGCGCGGCGACCGGGCGGTCCCGCAGGAAGGCGGCCGGGTCCTCGACGACCAGGGTGGCGCCGGGGCGCGCCTCGCGGGCCGCCATCCGGGCCAGCATCGGGTTCGGGCCCGCCCCGATGACGCAGTCGACGCCGTACAGGGCGAGCGCCCTGACCCGTACCACCGAGGCCAGTTCGGCCGAGCTCCAGCCGAAGTAGCGCAGCGCGCCGCGCACGTCGGCGAGCAGGGTGTCGGGCGGGGCGGCCTCGACGACCGGGGTGAACTCGCCGAGCAGGCCGACCAGTCGCGGAAGCACCGCTTCGTCCATGGGTTCCAGCCGGAACCGTACGCAGAGGATCATCCCGCGCTCCCCGGACTGCTGTGCCACAACTTCCGCGGCGGGGTCGCCGCGCCCTCGCCGGCCGGCTGGAGGTCGGCCCAGGGGTTCATCTCGTACCCGGTCGACATCCTGACGCGCCGCCCGCTGTCCGTCCGCTCGCCGGCGCTCTCCGGCCGGACGGCCAGCCGCTCCCCCACCGCCTCAAGGCCTCCGGTCGCCCGCAGGTCGACCAGCTCGGCGAGGTTCCAGGCCGCGGACCCGACCACGCTGAGGCTGCGCGGTCCGCGCCGCTGCACCACGCCCCGGACGAGGAGCAGCCAGGAGTGGAAGACGGTGTGGGCGCAGGCCTCGTGGGAGTCGTCGAAGAAGGCGAGGTCGACCAGGCCCGTACCGTCGTCGAGCGTGGTGAAGATGACCCGCCTGCCGGAGCGGATCGGTGGGGTCTGGGTGGCCGCCTTGGCGCCCGCGACCAGCACGGTCTGCCCGTGCGGGGCCTCGCGCAGCCGCTTGGCGGAGACCACGCCGAGTTCACGCAGGAAGGCGTGGTGGTCGCTCATGAGGTGGCGCGAGGCGTCCATGCCGAGCACGCCCAGCTCGGCGCTGAGCCGCTCCGACTCGTCGAGGTCGGGCAGACCGATGGGGGCGGTCTTGCGGCCCTGGGCGAGCGGGAGCTGGCCGCCGTAGGAGGCGGCTCCGCGCTGGACGCGGTGGAGTTCGGTCACGTGCAGGAGCAGATCCCGGCGGTTGGCGCCGAAGGCGTCCAACGCGCCGACCTGCGCGAGCCGTTCGGCGACGGGCTTGCGCGGACGGGCCCGCTCCCAGAAGTCGAGCAGTGAGGCGTAGGGCTGTCCGGCCTCGATGCGCGCGCTCTCCGCCTCGCTGATGCCGTGGACGTCGGTGAGGCCGAGCCGGAGCCCCCACCGCTCCGGTGGACCGGACACCAGTTCGATCCGATGAGCGACCGCGGACCGGTTCACGTCCAGCGGCAGCACGGGCACCCCGCGCCGCCGCGCGTCGGCGAGCAGCAGCCGCTTCGGATACATCCCGGGGTCGTGGGTGAGCAGCCCGGCATAGAAGGCCGCCGGGTGGTGCGCCTTGAGCCAGGCCGACTGGTACGTCGGCACGGCGAAGGCCACCGCGTGCGCCTTGCAGAAGCCGTACGAGCCGAAGGCCTCCACGATCTCCCAGGTGCGGGCGATCGTCTCGTAGTCGTACCCCCGCCGCTCCGCCCGCTGGGCGAACCAGACCTTGATCCGCCCCTCCGACTCGGGGTCCGAGAGCCCGCGCCGGGCCTGGTCTGCCTCGCCCCGGCCGCAGCCGGTCATGATCCGCACGATCTCGATGATCTGCTCGTGGAAGACGACGACGCCGTACGTCTCCTTCAGCGCCTCCTCCAGGTCCGGGTGCGGGTAGCGGACGGGGGCCCGGCCGTGGCGGGCCTCGATGAACGGGCGGACCATGTCGGCGGCGACCGGCCCCGGCCGGAAGAGCGAGATGTCGACGACGAGGTCGTGGAAGGTGGCGGGCTGCAGCCGGCCGACCAGATCGCGCTGGCCCGGCGACTCGATCTGGAAGCAGCCGAGGGTCTCGGTGGACCGGATGAGCTGGTACGTCGCCGGGTCACCGGGCGCCACCCGCGCCGGGTCGTCGAGGTCCACCCGCTCGCCGCTCGCCCGCTCGATCTCCGCGACGGCGTGGGCCATCGCGGACTGCATCCGCACTCCGAGCACGTCGAGCTTGAGCAGCCCGAGGTCCTCCACGTCGTCCTTGTCGAACTGGGACATGGGGAATCCCTCGCCGCTGGTGGGCACGACGGGGGTACGGGTGAGCAGCGAGGCGTCCGAGAGCAGCACCCCGCACGGGTGCATGGCGATGCCGCGGGGCAGCTTGTCGAGGGCCTCGACCAGCTCCCAGAGCTTGCCGTACTTCTCCTTCTCCCTGGACAGTTCGCGCAGCTCGGGCAGCTCCTCGAGCGCGGCGAGGGCGTCGCGGGCCCGGATGTGCGGGAACGCCTTGGCGATCCGGTCGATCTCGGCCGGGTCCATGGAGAGGGCGGCGCCCACGTCCCGTACCGCGTGACGGACCCGGTAGGTCTCGGGCATGGCGACGGTGGCGACCCGCTCGGTGCCGAAGCGGTCCATGATCGCGCGGTAGACCTCCAGGCGGCGGGCGGACTCCACGTCGATGTCGATGTCGGGGAGTGCGGTGCGGTTCTTGGAGAGGAAGCGCTCCATGAGGAGTCCGTGCTCGACCGGGTCGGCGTGCGCGATGCCGAGGAGGTGGTTGACGAGCGAGCCGGCGCCGGAGCCGCGCGCGGCGACCCTGATCCCCATGCTCCGCACGTCGTCGACGACCTGGGCGACCGTCAGGAAGTAGGTCGCGAAGCCGTGGTGGGCGATGATGTCGAGCTCGCGGTGCATCCGGTCCCAGTACACGCGCCGCTCGGGGCGGCGGTCGTGGCCGCGCAGCACCATGCCGGCGGAGGCCCGGGAGGCCAGCACGCGCTGGGCGGTGCGGTGCTCGGCGCCGACGAGGTACGGCTCGGGGAAGTGGGCGGAGCCCATGCCGAGGTCGTCCCGGGGGTCGACCACGCAGTCGGCGGCGGCCGCCAGGGTCTGGTCGAGCAGCCGGTGCGCGGTGTCCCGGCGGAAGCCGGCCGCCTCGACGATCCGCTCGGCGGTGGCCAGCATGTCAGCGGCGTCCTTGAGCCAGGCCTCGCCACTGTCGAGCTCCTTGCGGGGGTCGATGGGGACGAGGCGGCGGGCGGAGTCGAGGACGTCGGCGACGGGGCCCTGGCCGGGGTCCGCGTAACGGACGGCGTTGGTGAGGACCGGGCGGACACCCTGCTCGGCGGCGAAACCGACGGTACGGGCGGCGAGCCGGAGGGAGCCGGGGCCGGCCCCGGAGCGGCCGTGATGGACGGCCTCCAGGCGCAGGGCGTCGCCGTACCGCTCGCGCCAGGGGACGAGGAGCCGGGCGGCCCGGTCGGGGCGGCCGGCGGCGAGGGCCTGGCCGACGTCGGAGGCGGGCCCGAGCAGCACGGTCAGGTCGTCGCCGTGATGGGCGTCCCAGGGCAACAGGGGACTGTCGGTCGTGCTGCTTCTCGCCGTCCCCGCGCTCTCGTCCCGGGCGTGGGCGGCGCTGATCATCCGGCAGAGCGCGGCCCAGCCGGCCCGGGAGCGGGCGAGATAGACGACGCGGGGCGCGGACTCGTCGACGAAGGCGCCACCACGGACGGGGACGCGGCGCGCGGAGGTCCGGCCCGGACCGCCGGGGCCGGCGTCGGGGCCGAGGCCCGAGCCGGCCGGTTCGACCGCGAGGTTCACGCCGAACAGGGGGCGCACCCCCTCCTCCGCGCAGGCCTTCGCGAAGCGGACCACGCCCGCGACCGTGTCCCGGTCGGTGAGGGCGAGGGCGTCCATGCCCCGCTCGGCGGCGCGCCGGGCCAGCCGCTCGGGGTGCGAGGCGCCGTAGCGCAGGGAGAAGCCCGATGCGGTGTGCAGATGCGCGAACCCCGGCATGTGCACCTCCCGCATAGATTCGTACGTACGTTCCCACCCCCTCCTTCTCACCCTAACCCATTTCGAACGTGCGTACGATACGCCGCGCGCCTCATCCGTTCGGCCCCATCCCACCTGCGCGAACACCCCCGGCCCCGGAGCGTGGGGGCATGAGTCTCGTCGATGAACTGAAAAGCGCCGTCACCCCGCGAGCAGCCCTGCTCGTCGTCGGCGTGTTCGCCCTCCAGCTGCTGTTCATCGCCTCGTACGTCGGGGCGCTGCACAACCCGAAGCCGAAGGACGTGCCCTTCGGCGTCGTCGCGCCGCAGCAGGTCTTCGCCCAGCTCATCGGGCAGCTCGAGAGACTCCCCGGCGAACCGCTCGACCCACGGACGGTCACGGACGAGGCCGAGGCGCGGAAGCAGATCATGAACCGGGACCTCGACGGCGCCCTGGTGGTGAACCCCGGCGGGACCACCGACACCCTGCTCGTCGCCTCCGGCGGCGGAACGGTGCTCTCCTCCGCGCTGGAGACGCTCTTCACCCGGGTCGAGGGCGCCAACGGGCGCACGATCAGGACGGTCGACATCGCCCCCGCCTCGACACAGGACTTCGACGGTCTCTCGGCGTTCTACCTGGTCGTCGGCTGGTGCGTCGGCGGCTACATCTGCGCCGCGATCCTCGCCATCAGCGCGGGCTCCCGGCCCGCGAACCGCGAGCGCGCGATCATCCGGCTCGGGGTGCTCGCCCTCTACTCGGTCCTCGGCGGCCTCGGCGGCGCGGTCATCGTCGGCCCGATCCTGGGCGCGCTGCCCGGCAGCGTCGCGGCCCTGTGGGGTCTGGGCGCCCTGGTCGTCTTCGCGGTCGGCGCGGCGACCCTGGCCCTGCAGTCGGTCTTCGGCATCGTCGGCATCGGCCTGGCGATCCTGCTGATCGTGGTCGCGGGCAATCCGAGCGCGGGCGGCGCCTTCCCGCTGCCGATGCTGCCACCGTTCTGGAACGCGATCGGCCCGGCCCTGCCCCCGGGCGCCGGCACCTGGGCGGCGCGCTCGATCGCGTACTTCAGGGGCAACGACATCACCGGCTCGCTCCTGGTCCTCTCCGCCTGGGCCGTCGTCGGCAGCGTGATCACGCTGGTCATGTCCTCGCTGAAGCGCACGCCGGAGTCGGAACCGATCGCCGAGGAGGTCACCGCGGCGACTCCCTGAGCGAAAAGCGCTGGCCCACCGGCCGAGAGGCCGCTACGTTCGCGAGGCAGTTCCGGCCGCCCCCGAACCGACAAGGCTCTCCGTGACATTCGTTCGCCCCGCCCGTCCCGACGAACTCCCCGCCCTGGTCGAACACCCCGGCGACCCCGAGCGCAACGCCGCCACCCGTGCCTATCTCGGCCAGCTCCTCGACAGCGGGTGCACCCGGCCCGAGTGGTGCCTGGTCGCCGAGGACGGCGAGGGGCGGCTCAGCGGCAGCGTGGTGCTGTGGACCATCCCGGGGCACGAGGTCCCGCTCGCCGTCGTGCTGTTCGAGGCGCCGACGGACGCACCGGAGACCGGGATCGCGCTGCTCGACGCGGCGGCCGCCATGGCCCGGAAGCTGGGCGCGACCGAACTGGGGCATGTCGTCGACTCCCCCGCGCAGGCGCCGCAGTTCCAGCGGGACCCGGAGCGCCGGGGCGAGCTGCTGCGGACGGCCGGATACGGAGTGGTCCGCGACGGGCGGCGGTTCCGTCTCGACGTGCCGACGACCGGGGAGCCGCCCACCGACGGCCTGCCCGCCGACGATCCGCGCCTCACCTTCCGTTCGCTCGCCGAACTCGGCCCCGAGCCGTTCGTCACCGTCCTGGCGGAGCTGCTCACGGACACCGCCGACGCCCGGCTCGCGGACGACGTACGCCGGCACGGGCCGCGGCGCGCGGCCGAGCTGCTCTTCGAGGAGACGGCCGAGCTGAAGCACGAGCCGGAGTGGTGGGAGCTCGGGTACGACGCGGACGGCACCGCCGCCGTGATCAGCCTGCCCGCCGAGAACCCCAGCGTTCCGGTGATCGGTTTCGTCGGTGTCGTCCCGGCGCACCGCGGCAAGGGGTACGCCGGCTCGGTCGTGATCCGGGGCACCCGAGTCCTGGCCGCCGCCGGGGCCACGGAGATCCGCGGGGACTGCGACGCGGCCAACGTGGCGATGGCCAGGGCCTTCGAGCGGGCCGGGTACGTGAACATCGCCGACCGGCTGGAGTTCGCCCGCCCGCTCGGAGAGCTACGGGCGGAGTAGGCGCGCCGAGGAGGGTTCGCCCCTCCGCTCCCCACCATGGAACGGCCCGGCCGGCGGGTCGCACGCCCTGCCCCGCGTCCTGGAGTGGCTAGGGAGCCGGGAGGCTCAAGGGACCGGCGGCACGTAGCCGCCGGACCGCGCCCCCTTGAGACAGTCCATGATCCGCTCGTGGCTGTCGCCGACGGTGTCGACGACCCGCACCCGCAGATAGAGGGCGTCGACCTCCTCGACGAAGCGCCGCGAGAACGCCCCGACCATCACCGTCTCGTAGGTCCCGGTGCCCACCAGCGGGGTGTTGCCCATGGTCCTGATCTGGAAGTCCTCCCCGACGGTCAGGCCGGCGGCGGTCAGGACGGCCACGGCGCCCGCGGTGTCCGTCCACGGGGTGGCGGCGGGATCGGGATCGCCCTTCAGCACGACCCGGGACTCGTAGCTCTCCACGACGGCGGTGTGCTGGCCGCCGTTGAAGAGGCCGACCTGCCACTCGACGGCGTTCCCCCGCAGGTGCCCGGTCGTCCAGTCGCTCCGCCAGCCCAGATAGGGCCGTACGGTACGGGCGTACTGCGCCCGCGCCAGGACCGCGGCGGCGGCCACCGCCAGCAGGCTGCCCAGCGGCTCCATGTCCAGGAGCTGCAGCCGCCAGGGCCAGTCCGTCCTGGCGGCCTCCGTCATGTTGGCGCGGACGATCTCCCAGCCGAGGACGGCGGTGAGCAGGGCGAGCAGGACGATCGGCGCCGTGTAGAGCAAGGGGCTGCGCCGGACCCGTCGCTGCGCGTCGGACTGCGGTATCGGTCCACTGGGCCGTACGGTCACGTGCTCTCCCCCACCACGCGTCGGTCCCCCGGCCGTCGTGCGGCCGGGGGACCTGATCCACTGCTGGGTGTCATGGTGCTACGGAGATACGGCCTCCGGCTAGTACACGCTGACCCCGTACGCGTTCAGCGCCTCGGTGACCGGCTGGAAGAAGGTCGTGCCGCCGGTGGAGCAGTTGCCGCTGCCGCCGGAGGTGAGACCGATGGCGCGGCTGCCCGAGTAGAGCGGGCCGCCGGAGTCACCGGGCTCGGCGCACACGTTGGTGCGGATCATGCCGTACACGATGTCGCCGCCGCCGTAGTTGACCGTGGCGTTCAGGCCGGTCACCGAGCCGCTGTGGGTGCCGGTCGTGGAGCCGCGGCGCGTCACGGACATGCCGACGGTGGCGTTGGCGGCGCTGGTGATGTCGACGCTGCCGACCGTGCCGGACTTGGTGACGGTGCTGTTGGTGTACCGGACGATGCCGTAGTCGTTGTTCGGGAAGCTGGATCCCGAGGTGGAGCCGAGCACGGTGGTCCGGCCGGAGTTGGCGTACCAGGTGCCCGCGCCGTCGGTGCAGTGACCGGCGGTCAGGAAGTAGTAGTTGCCCGCGCTGTCGCGGACGTTGAAGCCGAGGGAGCAGCGCCAGCTGGTGGCGTAGATCGCGTCGCCGCCGGAGATCAGCTTGTTGAACCTGCCGGGGGTGCGCTCGACGCGGATCGCGCCGGCGTTGGCACCGGCCTGGCGCTTGATCTTGGCGATCTCGGCCTGGGAGACGGTGGAGTCCGCGGTCACGACCAGGGTGTTGGTGGCCTGGTCGACGTGCCAGGCGGTACCGGCCACATCGGCGGCCAGCACGGCGTCGCCCGCGGCGGAGAGCTGCGACGCGCTGAAGGTCTGCGCCGTGTCGGCGCTCGCGGCGGGGACCGCGACCGCCGCCGCGGCCGCGAGGCCGGTGGCGACGGCGAGCAGACGGACGGTTCTCGTGGGGGTGGTGCGCTTGATCCTCACTTGTCGTTCCTCCAGAGGGGAATCGGGGGTCCGCAGTGGGGTGCCGGACCCGTGAGGCGCGGCCCGAGGCCGGCGCTGTGGGGGAGTCTCGGGCCGCCCGGGACGGTGCCGCAAGGGCGCCTTTCGGCCGTACGACGGTCAACTACCGGGCGGCTCAAGGGCTTTGATGCGACTCAGTAGAGGCTGACCCGGTACTTGGCGAGGGCCTCGGGGACCGGCTGGTAGAAGGTCGTGCCGCCGGTGGAGCAGTTGCCGCTGCCGCCGGAGGTGAGGCCGAGGGCCTTGGTGCCGTCGTAGAGCGCGCCGCCGGAGTCGCCGGGCTCGGCGCAGACGTTGGTCTGGATCATGCCGCGCACCGTGCCGCCGCCGGAGTAGTGGACCGTGGCGTTCAGGCCGGTGACGGTGCCGCTGCGGGTGCCGGTGGTGGAGCCGGAGCGCTTGACGGGCTCGCCGACGTAGGCGTCGGCTGCGGTGAAGCCGCCGGGGTGGGCGAGCGAGGTGTTGTCGTAGCGGACGAGCGCGTAGTCGTTGCCGGGGAAGCTGGACCCGGTGGTGGCGCCGATCAGCGTGGACTGGGCGGAGTTGGCGTACCAGGTCTTCACCACGTTGCCGCAGTGGCCGGCGGTGAGGAAGTAGTACGTGCTGCCGCTGCGCACGTTGAAGCCGAGCGAACAGCGGTAGCCGCTGCCGTAGATGGCGTCACCGGGGCCGAGCAGGGGCTTGAAGACGCCCGGGGTGCGCTGGACGGTGAGCGCACCGGCGTCGGCCCCGGCGGTCTTGCGGATCGTGGCGATCTCGGCGTCGGAGACGGTGGCGTCGGCGGTGACGACGACGCGGCCGGCGGCCCGGTCGACGTACCAGGCCGTTCCTCCGACGTCGGCCTTGAGCACGGCGGCGTCGGCGCGGGCGAGCTGGGCCGCTCCGGCGGGCCCGGGGACGGGGGCCGCGTGGGCACCGGGCAGGGCGAGGGCGGTGGCGGCCGCCAGGCCCGCCGCGACGGCGAGCAGTCGGGTGCTCTTGATCCTCACTTGTCTCACGTGTCTCCTCAGGGGAAGAGCGGAGGGGCCCGTGGGTGGCGGGCCCGTGAGGCGCCGTCAGGGTGATGTGTCCCTGACATGCACCGCCTGTGATAGTGGCCCCCGGATGCCGGACGCACAAGACCGCACACCGAACGGGCACCGCACGGCTCCGTGGCCGTCCGCGCCCCTGCCGGAAGAACCCCAGGTCAGCCCTCGACCAGCCGCCGCTCCCCCGCCGGCACCGCCGTGTCGAGGGTGTTCCCCGGCGGCGGGAACGGGCAGATGAAGTGGTCCACGAAGGCGCACGGCGGCAGCAGCGCGCGATTGAAGTCGACCGTCACCGAGCCGTCCGCCGCGGGGGCGGCGGGGCGCAGGAAGCGGAACCGGTAGCTGTCCCGGCCACTGGTGGCGTCCGCGAAGACCGCCCACAGCGTGCCGTCGTCCTCCACCGCGACCTGGAGGGTGTGCTCGGCGCCCTGCAGCGCGAAGGAGAGCTCACCGGCGAGACCGAGCCCGCGCTCCTTCCCGTCCGCGTTCTCCACCCGGACGCTGCGGGCCCTCTCGTACGGGCGGAAGGTGCCGGGCACCACCCAGCGCTCGTCGTACGGGGTCGCCACGATGCCCCGGAAGGCGCGGCGCGCCGACGACTCCGGGTCGAAGTCCCGTACCGCCCACAGCCCTTCGCGGCGCATGACGACAAGACGGCGCCCGGCGGACTCGACCCGGGACTCGTGGATCGGCGCGTGGTCCGCCGTGAGCCGGACGCTGCCGATCAGGGGCTTGCCGTCGACAGTGATCGCGTCCTCGGCGCCCGCCGTCAGGACCACCTCGTCGCTGTCTTCGCGCCACTGGCCGGGAACGGCCGGAATTCGACCCTCCGGGTGGTCGGAGAGCCAGTACGTGCCGGTGAGGGAGAGCGGACCGTACGACGAGGAGACCGCCGCCGTGCGCTGCTCGTGCCAGTGCTGCCAGTCCTGCTGGGCGCCCTGCTGGGGATCCGTGCTCATGGCGTTCCACCCTTCCACAGGGCGTGAGCTGTCGGTACGGGGCAGGCCGGGCGGTCGGCCTCCGGCGTGCGACGACGTCACGCGAGCGGGTGACCCGGCTCAGCAGCCGCAGTCACACCCGCAGTCGCAGCAACCCCCGTCGCCCTCCCCTTCCCCGCCCCCGCAGTTGCAGCAGTTGCAGCAATCGCAGCAGCCGCTGCAGTCGCAGTTGCTGCACGCGCCCTCGCGGCGCTCCCGGCTCCACGGGTCCTCGTACGTGCCGCAGCACAGCTGGCACGTACAGGCCAGGCCCGCCCAGACCGCGCACCCGGCGATCAGGCCGCGGCGCCGGTCCGGCGGCTCGGGCGGCAGCGGGCCGCCCGGACCCCCGGGTCCGCCCGGGCCGGGGGCGTACGGGTTGCCCGGCACCGGACCGGGGGCGTACGGCCCGGGCTGGTACGGACCCGGCCCGTACGGCCCCGGCTGGTGCGCCCCTTCGGGTGCGCCCGCCCCGTGCGCGCAGTTCGTCGCCCCGAACGCCCGGTCCACCGACCGACGCAGTTCGTGCGCGAGCAGCACGTGCGCCAGCCTGCCGTTCACGAACTCCGCGTCCCGCAGCGCCAGCCGGATCCCGTGCAGCGCGTCGTCCGCGAGCCGGCGCGCCTCCTCCAGCGAGGTGCCCGTCGCGGTGAGCGGGTTCCACGCGCCCGACGCGGCGTCGGCCCGCTGGTCCTCGACGGCGTCCAGCAGGTGCGCGAGGCGGCCGAAGAGCCGGCCCGCCTCGGCCAGCGGCTCCACGTTCCGCGGCCGGCCCGCCAGGACCGCCGTGTGCGCGAAGGCCGCCGCCGTCGCCGTCTCCGTCGGCTCGGTCACGACCAGGAGCGGGGTGCCGGGCCCCGCGAGCGCCTCGATCCCGGTCTGCCGGTCGACGGCGTCCACCAGGACCGCGGTGTCGAAGCCGAGCTCGCGCCCGGTCCGCGCGCCCGCCCGGTCCCAGGATCTGGCGACCCGGCGGGCCGCCGCGGCGACCGGCCTGCGGGCCAACAGCCCGTCCCCGTCGGCCACGTGGTCCCGCACCTTCGCCGAGGCGAGGACCAGGGAGACGGCGGCCGCGAGGCGGGCGCCCTCGCCCTGCGCGACCGGCGCGCTCTTCATCTGGCGCAGCGGGCAGGGGCCCGCGGTACGACGCCCGCCGGACACCGCGCCCGTCTGAGCCTCCGTCAGGACCGAGACGATCAGGCCGTCGTAGTTGGTGACCACCCTGGCGAACTGCCCGTGATCGGCCCGAAGTGCCAGACAGAGGCCGCAGAGATGCGCCATCCACTCGGCCTTGAGGCCGTCCGTGAGCCGGTGCGTGCAGGGCCTGACGATTCCGAACAAGAGACTCCCCCGTGAGTCGCGCGCGTGGGCTGCGGCGCAATGTCAGGCATCGTATCGAGCCACCCGTTCACCCGGACGCTCCGGCCGTCACCCTTCTGGCCCGACTTTCATATTTTAAGTTGCACACCCCCTGCGGAACCTCCGTCAGGCCCCGTATACCGCAAGTTTCCTGACGAATCGCCAGAAAACCGGCCTCACGTTCTGCACCAGTACCGTCACGAAACCCGCGCGCGCCGACTATCCACTTGGCGCGCGATCCGCATCATGGACGACGATAGGGACATGCGGAACCACAAGTGACCGCGTTGAAAGGAGGCGTCCATGGGATCGGTGCGCAAGGCCAGTGCCTGGCTGGGACTCGTCGAGGACAGCGACGAGCGTTACTACGACGACGAGTACGCCGAGGGTGCCGAGAGCGGCGACGCCTGGGTGACGGACCCCCGGGTCCGGGTCGCGTCCGACTCGGCGCAGGAGCAGGGCCGCCGGATCGCGACCGTCTCCCCGGACGGGTTCCGCGACGCCCGGGGCATCGGCGAGCTCTTCCGGGACGGCGTCCCGGTCATCGTGAACCTCACCGCCATGGAGCCCTCCGACGCCAAGCGCGTGGTGGACTTCGCCGCCGGTCTCGCCTTCGGTCTGCGCGGCTCGATCGAGCGGGTGGCGACGCGGGTCTTCCTGCTGACCCCGGCCGACACCCAGATCATCAGCGGAGAGCCCGCGGGCCGCTCGCAGGACGGTTTCTTCAACCAGAGCTGAAACCGCGGCGCCGGCTCAGTGTGCGCGGCTCAGTGCGCCGAGCGTCCGGAACCGGCCGGCTCGATCGGCTCACGGGAGGCGGGCACCCGCACCTTCTCGGGAGCCACGGCCACCGGACCCTCCGGCTTCACCAGGGCCACCGGGCCCTCCGACTCCACCGGACCCACCGCGTCCACCAAGTCCTCCGGATCCACCGGGCACTCCATCACCCGCGGCAGCCGCAGTGCCATCAGCGCACCGAGGAGCAACAGGCCCGCGCTGACGAACAGCGTCACATGCAGTCCGTCCACGAAGGCGTGCCGGGCGGCGTGGTGCAGCGCCGTGCCGGCCGCACCGCCGAGCTGGTCGGCCACCTGGTACGCCTCCCCCAGCGAGTTCGCCGCGGCCCGGCTCGCGGCGTCCGGCACACCGGGGACGGCGGAGAGCCCGGGGGCGTACGCCGCGTTCATCACGCTGCCGAGCAGCGCGATGCCCATGCCCGCGCCGAGCTGGTACGAGGTCTCGCCGATGGCCGCGGCGCCGCCGGCGCTCTCCGGCGGGGCCTCGCTGAGCATCGATTCGTAGGCGGAGAAGAGCGTCGTCTGGAGCCCGAAGCCGAGCAGAACGAAGCCGCAGGTCAGCAGGAGCGGCCGGTCGTGCTGACCCATGAGGACCAGGAGCAGTACGGCGGCGGCGGTGAGCACGAAGCCCCAGCCGACCATCCGGCGCGGTCCGATCCGGCGCAGGGTGTACGAGCCGGTGGCGCCGGCCGCCATGGCGGCGAAGGTGAGCGGCAGCAGCCGGAGTCCGGTCTCCAGCGGGCTGAGCCCGAGGACCAGCTGGAGGTACTGGACGGCGATCAGCTCCAGACCGACCAGGGCCAGCATGGCGAGCACGATGCAGCCGACGGAGGTGGTGAACGCGGCCCGGGAGAAGAGCCGCATGTCGATCAGCGGGTGCGCCCGGCGCCTCTGCCTCCGGACGAAGAGGGTCAGGAGAGCCGCCCCGATGAGCAGCGGCCCGGCCGTCGGGTACGCGAAGAGGTTCTCGCCGGCGCCGACCCGCTTCACCCCGAGGACCATGCCGAGCACGCCGGCCGCGGCCATCAGCGCGCCGAGCACGTCCCAGGGTCCGTCGGCCCGGCCCTTGGACTCGGGGAGCAGCCAGCGGCCGAGCGGCAGGATCAGCGCCATCAGCGGGATGTTGATCAGGAAGACCGAGCCCCACCAGTAGTGCTCGACCAGGAAGCCGCCGAGCACGGGCCCGGTGGCGGCGCCGACGGCGGCGACCGCCGTCCAGATGCCGATGGCGGTGGCCCGCTCGCGTCGGTCGGGGAAGACCGCCCGGAGGATCGAGAGGGTGGCCGGCATGATCATCGCGCCGCCGACGCCGAGCAGGGCGCGGGCAGCGATCAGGACCTCCGGCGCGGTGGCGAGGGCGGCGACCGCGGAGGCGAGGCCGAACAGCGCGTAACCGAGGAGCAGCACCCGCCGCCGTCCGACCCGGTCGCCGAGCGTGCCGAAGAGGATCAGCAGCGAGGCACAGATCAGCGGGTAGGCGTCGACGATCCACAGCAGCGCGGTGGAGCTGGGGCGCAGGTCCTCGGTGAGGGAGGGGACGGCGACATGGAGCACGGTCGCGTCCAGCGCGACCAGCAGCAGGCTGACGCAGAGGACGACGAGGACGACCCAGCGGTTGGCTCCGCCGGCGGCGGCGCGGAGCCGTGCTCCGGCCGTGATCGTCCGCTGCATGTACGTACCTCCCAGTGGATCCCTCGCGCTCGGTGGGCGCCTGACCGGGGCGCGGGCCTCGGGGCGGCCCGGCATCGACGGGCGAGTGAGCCGTCAGCGTACGCGAGTTCACGGCCTGGGTGCGTGGTGCAGCTCTCACCCCGGTGGGCCGCGGAGTGTGGCGTACGCCACTCCGCCCGCGCCGCGCGTCGCATGGAATTCCACGCGCACAAGCGTTTGAGGCATTTCCGCGGCGTACAAACAGACTTCCGGAAAGTCACCCGGCGGCAATAGGGCAGAAGGTCATCGGATTCTCAGACGTACGCCAGGAATAGGCACCGGCCGAGACCTACTCCACATCACATCGTCATCACGAAGAGACCGGAACGACCAAGGTCGCTACTCACTCCCTGTAACGTCGATTGGGTGCGAACCGACATCTTTGCCCGGCTGGACCGGGAGCCGGAACCGCCGAAGATAGAGGTCCCGCGGATGACCCGCACGCGTCTCGCCCTCTTCGGCGGGACGCTGGCGTTCTATCTCGCCATCGTCGTGGCCGTGCTCCTGTCGACCTGGCTGGTGACCCTCGACTGGAAGATCATGCTCTTCCGGCCCTATCAGCAGTGGCCGGACCTGCACGCCTTCCTCGACTACTACGTCGTCCTCGGCCAGCGCGGTCCGACCGCCGTGATGGTGGCGGCCTGGCTGGGCTGGCGCTCCTGGCGCCAGCACACGCTGCGACCGCTCCTGACGCTCGGCGCCGCGCTGCTCCTGCTGAACGTCACGGTCGGCGCGGTCAAGATCGGCCTCGGCCGTCTCGGCCCCCACTACGCGACGCAGATCGGCTCCGCCGAGCTCTTCGCGGGCGGCGATATATTTCCGTCCGGACACACCGCCAACGCGGTCGTGACCTGGGGCATCCTGGCCTATCTGGCCACCACTCCGCGGGCCCGGCGTTATCTGTCGGCTCTCTCGGCCGTGGTCGCGCTCGGCGTCGGCCTCACCACCGTCTACATCGGTACGCACTGGCTGAGCGATGTCCTGCTCGGCTGGGCCGCGGGTCTGCTCATCCTGCTGGCCCTGCCGTGGTGCGAGCCGCCGATCGGCCGGGCGGAGACGCTGATCCTGAGCCTGCGCGACCGGCTGCGCGAGCAGCTGCGGGCCCGCCGTCGGCTGGTGCCGTCGCTGCCCGTCGCGACCGGTGGACCGCGCCCCGCGATGTTTCCGCCGCGTCCGGTGGAGGCCGAGGAGCCGGTACGGGAGACCGTCGGCGCCAGGAGCGGGCGGCCCGCCGCTCGTGGCGACGGCCGGCTGGCCCCGCCGCTCACCGCCTCCCGCGCGCACACCGCGCACGCGGCGCACGTCGTGCGCTCCGAGCGGACACCGGTCTCCCCGGCCGGCAGCCGCCGCCCGGGGCACTCGCGGCCGCTCACCGGCGGCTGAGCCCCCGTCACGACCGTACGTACGGGGAAGGGCCCCGGCCTCACGGCCGGGGCCCTTCCCCGTTCCCGCTCCGGGGATCGGGCAGGAGACAGGCTCTAGCCCACCCAGCAGCGGGTGACGGTGCCTTCCTTCACCTCGAAGTTGATGCGCCCCTCCAGGTACTCCATGGTGATGATCGAGCCGGGCGGCAGGGACCGCACCACGCTCCAGCCGTGGTCCCGGGCGAGCCGTTCGGCCTGCTCCCGGGCGAGCCCCACATAGTCTTCCGGCGGTACGGGAGAGCTCTGCTTCGATGTCATGCAACTCACGTTAGTCCCTTACCGGTCACGCTTGTGTCACAGCTTCTCGACATATGTTTGACACGAGCGCCGTCACCCGCGAGGGCTGTTTCCGGCCGAATCTCCAGCAATTGCAGGCCCTCTCCGGGCCTTCCCACAAGAGCTTCCGGAATTCCTTCGCGCGCACCGCACAAGGGAATTGAGTGATCCGGCACGGCCGCCGGGCATTCACGGTTTCCCCGCACGACGCACACACGTTCCGCCGACCGGAGCAGCGCCGCCTGCCGCCTCCCGCGCTCCCGCGCCGGGGGCGCGCATCATGTCCGGACGACCGGACCACCGGAAGGCAGCGATGGGCACCGAGACCGCGCGCGCGGCCGTCGAATCAGCGCCGAAACGGCATGGACGGGTCCTGATCGACTGGCTCACCACCACGGACCACAAGAAGATCGGGCACCTCTACCTGGGCACCTCGTTCCTCTTCTTCCTGGTCGCCGGGCTCATGGCGATGCTGATGCGGGCCGAGCTGGCGCGTCCCGGACTGCAGCTGATCGACAACCAGCAGTTCAACCAGGCGTTCACCCTGCACGGCACGATCATGCTGCTGCTCTTCGCGACACCGACCTTCGCCGGCTTCGCCAACGAGCTGGTGCCGCTCCAGATCGGCGCCCCCGACGTCGCCTTCCCGCGGCTGAACATGTTCTCGTACTGGCTGTTCCTCTTCGGCGGCCTGATGGTGGTCGCCTCCCTCGCCGTACCGAGCGGGCCGCCCGCCTTCGGCTGGACCGCCTACGCCCCGCTCAACAGCCTGGAGCGGATGCCCGGCATCGGCGCCGACCTGTGGATCACGGGGCTCGCGCTCTCCGGCTTCGGCACGATCCTCACCTCGGTGAACTTCCTCACGACGATCATCGGGATGCGGGCGCCGGGCATGACCATGTTCCGGATGCCGATCTTCACCTGGAACATCCTCTTCACCGCGGTCCTGGTGCTGATGGCCTTCCCCGTGCTCGCCGCCGCCCTGCTCGTCCTGGAGGCGGACCGGCGGTTCGGCTCGATGGTCTTCCAGCCCGAGAGCGGCGGGACGCTGCTGTGGCAGCACCTCTTCTGGTTCTTCGGCCATCCCGAGGTCTACATCATCGCCCTGCCGTTCTTCGGCATCATCAGCGAGATCATCCCCGTCTTCGCCCGCAAGCCGCTCTTCGGCTACACGACGCTGATCGCCGCGACGATGTCGATCACCGGTCTCTCGGTGGTGGTGTGGGCCCACCACATGTTCGTCACCGGTGCGGTGCTCCTGCCCTTCTTCTCCATGCTGTCGTTCCTCATCGCCGTGCCGACCGGCGTGAAGTTCTTCAACTGGACGGGCACGATGCTCAAGGGCTCACTGTCCTTCGAGACCCCGATGCTGTGGTCGGTGGGCTTCCTCGTGTCGTTCCTCTTCGGCGGTCTCACCGGCATCGTCCTCGCCTCGCCGCCGATGGACTTCCACGTCACCGACACGTACTTCGTCGTGGCCCATTTCCACTACACGGTCTTCGGCACGGTCGTCTTCGCCATGTTCGCCGGCTTCTACTTCTGGTGGCCCAAGTTCACCGGCAGGATGCTCGACGAGCGCCTGGGCAAGGTTCACTTCTGGACCCTCTTCATGGGCTTCCACCTGACGTTCCTGGTGCAGCACTGGCTCGGCGCGGAGGGCATGCCCCGGCGGTACTCCGACTATCTGGACGCCGACGGCTTCACCGCGCTGAACACCGCCTCCTCCATCGGCGCGTTCCTGCTCGGCATCTCCACGCTGCCGTTCCTCTACAACGTCTGGCGGACCGCCCGGTACGGGACGAAGGTCGAGGTGGACGACCCCTGGGGGTACAGCCGCTCGCTGGAGTGGGCGACGTCCTGCCCGCCGCCCCGCCACAACTTCGAGGCCGTCCCCAAGATCCGCTCCGAGTCCCCGGCCTTCGACCTGCATCACCCGGAGTTCGCGGCCATCGAGGAGCAACAGCTCAGGGAACTCAGCGAGCCGAGCGCTCCAGGGCCCGGGAAAACCGGTCCCTGACCGTACGGTGCCCCGGCGACCGCGACCTGACGGCCGGGCACCCGGCGGCCTAGCGGCCTGGTGACCCGGCGGCCGCTCAGCGGAACCGGCGGACGAGGACCCCGACCCGGCGCTTCAGCTCGTACACGGCGTCGATCGCAGCGCCGACGGCCCGGTGGACGCCGTCGCCGACACCGCCATGGGTGCGGCGGCTCGCGCCCCGGGCGACGAGCTCCGTCCAGATCTCCTCGTGGCGGGCGGCGATGCGCACCGGGTCGAAGCGTTCGGACGCCGTCAGCGCGGCGCGCGCGGCCTTGGCGCGCCGTTCGTCGTCCTCGATGAGTTCGAGCAGGGCCCGCGCGACGGCGGCCACGTCGTCGACCGGCACCAGGCGGCCGTCGACCCCGTCCTCGATGATCTCGCGAGGCCCGTGGCAGTCGGTGGAGACGACCGGGAGGCCGCACCGCATCGCCTCGACGATGGTCATGCCGAAGGACTCGCGCAGAGAGGTCACGGCGGCGATCGACCCCTTCACCCACTCCGGCTCCATCGGGTTGGCCCAGCCCATGAGGGAGACGTTCTCCTCCAGGCCGCGGTCCTTGATGCGCCGGGCGAGCGCGGGCTTCATGTTGTCGACCGCGTCCCCGGTGCCGTAGATCCGCAGCTTCCAGTCCGGGCGGGCCGCGGCCACCTCGGCGAACGCGTCGATCAGCACGTCGTACCGCTTGATCCGGGTCAGCCGGCCGGCCGCGACGACGATCTTCGCGGCGGGATCGGCGGGCGGCACGCTCGGCGCGGGCACGCTGTTGGGCACCGCGTCGATCCGTACGCCCGGCAGCTTCAGCCGGGAGCGGTACGACCGGGCGTCGGCCTCGGTGACCGTCGTGACGGCGTCCAGGAGCGCGTACTGGTGGCTGATCTCACGGCGGAGCCGGAAGGTGTGACCGGTCAGGACGAGATGCTCCTGGCCGACCAGGACCGGCCCGCGCCGGGCCTGCTCGGCGAGGTGGACGTTGAGTCCGGGGCGGGTGGCGACGAGCACGTCGGCCTCGACGCCCGCCAGGTGCGCGCCGATGCGGGCGTCGGTGAGCGCGCTGTACTGCTTCCACCGGCCGTCGCCGCGCGGGAAGACCTTGGCCGGCCGGGAGAAGTCGGGGTGCTCGCCGTCGTAGCCGGGGTTGTCCTTCCGCAGGTCGACGAGGTGACGCAGGGTCACCCCCGGGGGGACGCCCAGGATCGGCTCGTCGCGGTGGCGGAAGACGGAGACGATCTCCACCTCGTGGCGCTCCGCGAGGACCTGGGCGAGGGTGAACGTCGTCCGGATGGTTCCGCCGATGTGGTAGGCGTTGTGGAGCAGAAATGAGATGCGCATCGGGCTGCCGGTTCCCCCCGGTCAAGTGGTCGGTCGGTGGCGACTGTACTGCTCTCCCGGTACCGCCGCCCGCACTGCCCGCCGCACCGCCCGCCCCGGCGCCCGCTCCGGCGCCGCCTCACGGTCGGTAGCCGAGTTGGGGGACGGTGGCGCAGTTCGTGGACATGTCTCCCTGCGTGATCCAGCCCCGCCCGTCCTGCCAACGGGCCACGGACAGGCAGGTGTGACGGTTCTTCGGCGGTTCGGCGAGCTTCTCGAAGCGGACGGGGAGCAGCAGACCGCGGGCGGTGTACGGCTCCGGCCGGTTGACGAACTCCTCGACGCAGCCGCGGGTGAGCCGGTCCCCGCAGGACAGCGCCGCGTCCGTGAACCACATGGCGGCGGCCCAGCCCTCCAGTTGCCACTGGGAGAGCGGCCGGTCCCCCATCGCGGCCCGGAACTCCCGTACCGCGGGATGGCCGGTGTCCTCGTAGTTGCGGCTGGCGCCGGTCACGAAGAGCGCCTCGCGGCAGGCGGGGGACGCGGCGTAGTCACGGGGGACGGTCGAGGACCAGTTCTGCACATTGGTCACCTTGGCGGTGACGCGGACGCCCAGTGCGTCCATCGCCTCGCAGAGCCGGGCGTTGCCGTGCGTGTCCAGGGCGTCGAAGACGAGGTCGGCGCCCTGCGCCCGCAGATCCGCCGCCACGGCGCGGAAGTTGGGCAGGGCGAAGTCGACCTGTTCGTCGACGACCCGGTACCCCTCGGCCCGCAGTCCCTCGGAGATCAGCCGGGCGTAGGACGTCGAGGCGGCCTGGTTGTAGGCGACGACCGCGGCGGTACGGGCGCCGTGCTCGCGCTTGAACCAGCGGTAGACCTCGGTGCCGCCGTACAGCACCCCGTCCCAGCCGGGCGCCTCGCCGGTGCGCGGGGCGGAGCTGCCGTAGATCCCGTACAGATGCGGATAGGTGTCGTACGCGGGGGTGAGCGGCTGGCCCCCGATGTCGGGGACGCCGGCCTTGGCGACAAGCGGGGCTCCGGCGTAGTCGAGTGCGGTGGTGGCGACCAGGGCGAACACCTTCCGTTCGTCGAGCAGCCGGTGCACGCACGCGTTGTTGCCGACGCCGCTGCCGCCGTCGTCGCAGGTGACGACCTCGACCCGGCGCCCGTTCAGGCCCCCGCGGGCGTTGAGGGCGTCGAACCAGGCGCGGGCCCCGTCGCGAGGACCGGTGAAGGTGTCGCCGCCGACGGGGCTGGTGGCGCTGGTGATGACACCGACCCGGAGCGGCTCACCGCCGGAGGGGACAGTGACGGTGGGCCGCGTCTCGAACGCGCGCTCCGGGAGCCGGCTGCCGCAGGCAGTGGCGAGGGCGAGCAGTGCGGCGAGGAGCAGCGCCGTGCCGGCCTCAGCAGCCCGGAACGTTCGCACCGCTGAGCTGGACCAGGCCGCAGAGGGTCTTCACGGACACCTTCCAGGTGTCGTCCTGGAGGACGGCCGTGCCCTTGGAGTCGGGCAGGGCGGGCGAACCGCCGACCAGCAGGTCCCAGGTCACGTCCGCGTCGTTCGGCGAGGTGAACGCGATGCCCTTGACCTTCGCGGAGGACATCGCCGCGTTCTTGTCGCCCGCGAAGGCGCCGAGGACGGGCCGCATCTCCTCGCCGTTCTCGAGCAGCTTCTCCTTCTCGGCCACGGGCGTCTTCGGGTCGAAGAACGCCGTCCAGTTCTTGGTGATCTCCGCCTTGGCGGCGGCCGGGTCGGACGGCTGGTCACCCGCCGGCTCGGTCGGTGTCGTCTGTGTCGGCGCGGGCGGTACGACGGGGGTCGTCTCGCTCGACGGGGAGCCGTTGCCGTCGTCCCCGCAGCCGGCGAGTACGGGCCCGAGCACCAGCACCGACGCGGCCGCCAGAGCCGCGAGACGCGAGCGTGGGCGGGCACGAGGATGTGGGCGAGGGCGTCCACCGTGTCTCTCGAGAACCATCTGGCTCACCACCGGGTGTCCGTCGAGGCCGGACGGCCTGATGATTCCAGGGTGTGCCGGTTCCGGGCATAGTGCAAGGAAGAGGGCATCGGGGACAGAGCCGAGGGAGGTCCCGTGCCGACGTCCCGGGTACTGCTGTGGAGCGGCCTCGCGACGGCCGCCGGGGGCGCCGTGCTCTGCGTCCTCGGGTGGTACGGCATCTCCGGTGAACGTTTCGCGGAGCGGCAGCTGCCCTATCTCGCCTCGTGCACGGCGCCGGGGGCCGCGCTGATCGTGGCCGGGGCGGTCCTGATCGGGGCGGCGGGCCGGACTCCGGTGCGCGGGCCCGTGCCTCCCGCCGAGGCACCGGAGGACACGCCTCCGCCCTCCTCGGACGAGCCTCCGGTACGGGTGCCGGGCGGGACGCTCGCGCACCGGCCGGACTGCCCGCTGGTGGCCGGCCGGGAGGATGCCGGACCGGCCGGGGACGCGGAGCTCGACCCCTGTCCGGTGTGTGAGCCGTGGCCTCGCTGACGTACGACCTCACGCTCGCCGGTCTGGCGGTCGGCAGCGCGGCCGCACTCACCGGCATCGGGCTGATCGTCACGTACCGCGCGACCGGCGTGCTCAACCTGGCGCACGGCGCGATCGCCATGGTCTGCGCGTACTTCGTGCGGCAGCTGGTGGTGGAGTGGGGCTGGCCGCTGCCGCTCGGCGCCCTCCTGACCCTGCTGGTGGTCGCTCCCGGGATCGGTCTGGTCCTCGACCGGGCCGTCTTCCGGCCGCTGGCGCTCCTCGGCTCCGGGCCCGCGCAGACCCTGGTGGCCTCCATCGGGGTCTTCGTGCTGCTCGTGGGCGGGGCGGCGCTGGTGTGGGGCGGCGGAGCGCGGGCGGACGCGCCGGTACTGCTCGGCGACGATCCGTGGGTCCAGCTCGCGGTGGTCGTGCTGCTGGCCGTGGCGGTGGGGGCCGTGACGCGGTGGACCCGGTTCGGGCGGGAGCTGCGGGCCGTCGTCGACAACCGGCTGCTGGCGATGCTTGCCGGGATCGACGCGGACCGGGTGTCGGCCGTGGGGTGGGCCTTCGGCGCGTTCACCGCGGGCCTGACGGGGGTGCTGCTCGCGCCTCACGTACGCCTCGATCCGTACGGGATGCCGCTCCTCGTCGTCGAGGTGATCGCGGTCGCGGTGGTGGCGCGGATGCGGAGCCTGCCGGTCGCGATCGTGACCGCGCTCGCGATCGGCGTGGCCCAGGCGCAGCTGACCCGCCTTCACCCGGAGGGCTTCGCGGGGCCGCTGGTGCAGGCGGTCGGGGCGAACCTGTTCGTGGTGGCGCTGCTGGTGGCGGCGCTCGTCCTGCCGGGGGTCGGGGGCCGCGGGCGGGACGCGCTGCCCCCGCCGCCCGCGGGGCTGCCCCGGGTCCCGGCCGGGGCGTGGCTCACGGCCGGTGTGCTCTTCCTGCTCCCCCTGGGCTTCGCGGGCTCGGACCTGCACACCTCGGTCCAGGTACCGGCGCTCGCGATCGTGCTGCTGTCGCTGGTCGTGGTGACGGGGCGGGGCGGGCAGATCGCGCTGGGGCAGGCGGCGTACGCGGGTCTGGGCGCGCTGTTCACGGCGCTCCTGGCGGCGGGGGGCCTGCCGGAGCTGGTGGCACTGGGGCTCGCGGTGCTGCTCGTGGCCCCGCTGGGCCTGGTCACCGGGTGGCCGGCGATCCGCCGCCACGGGCTGGCGCTGGCGCTGGCGACGCTGGCGGTCGGGGTGGCGGTGAGCCGGTTCGTCTTCGCGCAGCCGTACGCGACGGCCGGCCTGGAGCTCGGCCGCCCGGCGGGCTTCTCCGACGACCGCCGCTACTACGCTCTCGAACTCGTGGTCCTGGCCGGCTGTCTCCTCCTGGTCGCGGCGCTGCGCCGGGGCCGCACGGGCAGGGCGCTCGCCGCCCTGCGCGACCACGAGGCGGGCGCGGAGGCGGCCGGGGTCCGGGTGAGCGTCCTCAAGCTCCTGGCCTTCGTCCTGGGCGCGGCCCTGGCCGCCCTGGGCGGCGGCCTGCTGGGCATGGGCCTGCGGGCCTTCGACCCGGAGGCGTACGATCCGGTCCGCGGCCTCCTCTGGTTCGCCGCGATCATCGTCCTGGGCGCCGACAGCCTCCTCTCCCCGCTGGCCGCCGCGGCGCTCCTGGTCGGCCTGGACGCGGGCACGCGGGGCGGCGTGGCGGCGGCCGCGGTGGGCGTCCTCGCGGCGCTGGTGGGCCGGCTGCCCCCGCTGACGTCCTGGCTGCCGACGCGCAGCCGGCCGACCGCGAAGGGACCGAGCGCCGCGCCCCGGCCGGCCGAGGAGCCGACACCCTCGCGCCTCCTGCCCACCGCCGACGGCACGGTGCCGCTCACAGGCGGACCCCCGGCGCCGCGCCCGATGCCAGCCGGGGCCCCGACACCCGCCCCGGCCGACGGCCGCGGCCCGGCCGCCGACGGCACTGTGCCAGCCGCAGGCGGACCCGCTGGGCCGGGCCCCATGACAGCCGGGGTCCCGGCCGACAGCCGCGACGCGGCAGCCGCCGACGGGACTGTGCCTGCCGCGGGTGAACCCGCGGCGCCGCGCCCGATGCCAGCCGGGGCCCCGACACCGGCCCCGGCCGACGGCCGCGGGACTGCTCCGGCCGCGGGTGGGCCCGGGGACGCCTCTGCCGGTCGCGCGGACGGGCGGGGTGGGGAACACCGCCACCCCCGCCGGCCCCCACCTCCCCCCGCGCGGCTCCGCGCCCGTCATCTCAGCCTCACCTACCCCGGCGGCCTCACCGCCCTCGCCGACGTCAGCATCGACCTCGTCCCCGGCCGCGTCACCGCCCTTGTCGGCCCCAACGGCGCCGGCAAGAGCACCCTCTTCGACTGTCTCGCCGGCACCCTCCGCCCCACCCACGGCCGCGTCACCCTCGACGGCACCGACATCACGGCCCGCCCCGCCCACGCCCGCACCCGGCTCGGCGTCGCCCGCTCCTTCCAGCAGCTCGCCGTCTTCCCCTCCCTCACCGTCGAGGACAACGTCCGCCTCGGCGCCGAGCAGGGCCACCACCGCTCCCCCGCCGGCACCGAACAGGCGCTCCGCCTCCTCGGCCTCTCCGGCGCCGTCCGACACCGCCCGGCCGCCGGCCTCCCCACCGGGACCCTGCGCCGGGTCGAGCTGGCCCGCGCGCTCGCCGGGGGCCCGCACACCCTCCTCCTGGACGAGCCCACCGCCGGTCTGGACGCCGCGGAGACCGCCGCCCTCGCCCGGGTCCTCGCCGCCCTCGCCGCCGACGGCCTCACCCTCCTCGTCGTCGAGCACGACCCGGAGCTCGTCGCCGGCCTCGCCCACACCGTGCACACCATGGAGGGAGGCCGGATCGTGTCATGAGCGTCGAGATCGCCCTGCGGTCCGCCCACGTCCGCTACGGCCCCTTGGAGGCCCTGCACGGCCTCGACCTGCCCGTCCCGGCCGCCACGGTCACCGTCCTCGTCGGCCGCAACGGCTCCGGCCGCACCACCGCCCTGCGCGCGCTCGCCGGGACCGTGCCCCTGACATCCGGCACCGTCCTCTGGCGCGGCGCGGACGTCACCCGTCTCCACGCCCACGACCGGGCCCGGCGCGGCCTGTGCTTCGTACCGGATCTGCGTGCGGCGTACGCGACGCTCACCGTCGCCGAGAACCTGGACCTCTCCCCCGGCGACCCGGCCCGGGCACTCGCGGCGTACCCCGAGCTCGCGCCCCTCCTCGCCCGCCCCGCCGGCACCCTGTCCGGCGGCGAGCGCCGGATGCTCGCCCTCTCCCGGGCCCTGCTGACGCCCGCCCGGGTGGTCCTGGTGGACGAGCCGTCCCTCGGCATGTCGCCCGCGGTCTCCTCCCGTACGTACCGGCTGCTCGCCGCCCTCGCCCGACCGGGCGGGGCCGCCGTGGTGCTCGCGGAGCAGCGGCCCCCGCCCGGGCTGCCGCCCGGCACGCTGCTGCACGGACTGCGGCGCGGCTCCCTCGCGTTCAGCGGGGAGGCCGCCGAGTTCACCGCAGGACGGTGAGGGGCGAGATGCGCAGCATCGTCCCGGTCATGAGCCGGTTCGGGTCCGGCCCGACCAGGGCGCGGTTCGCCGCGTACAGCGCCTGCCAGCCGCCGGCGATCCCGAAGCGCCGGGCGACCGAGCTGAGCGTGTCGCCCGGCTGCACCACATGGGCCCGCCCGCTCAGCCCGTACCGCTTCGAGCAGGCCGGCCAGGCCGCCCACCCCTGGGTGCGCAGGACCTCCTCCGCGATGGTGATCTGCTGCTGACGGGTCGCCAGGTCGGCGCGCCGGGCGTAGCGCAGGCCGCCGTGCTCCTCCCAGGTCGGCTGCCAGAACTGGAGTCCGCCGTAGAAGCCGTTGCCGGTGTTGATGTGCCAGCGGCCGCTGCTCTCGCACTCGGCGACGCAGCCCCACGGCCACTGGTCCTTCGCGCAGGCGTAGGCGGGAGCGGAAGCGGAAGCGGCGGACGTATGCGACGCCTGCGCCGCCGACTGAGCCCGCGCCACCGGCTCGGCCTGGGCCGGTGACGGGACGAGGGCCATCAGCGCGGCGGCGGACGCCCCGGCTGTCCACAATCTGATCTTCGACATCGCGGCAGGCTAGGCGCGGCACCCGCGCTCCGGCGCCGTGCCGCGCGGGGCGGCCCCCATCCCCCACCCGGTCGGAGTCACACAAGTTGCCGCACCGGGACGCGTGACCCCGGCCGATCCTTCCCCGTTGAACTCGTCATGAGACGAGCCGGGAACCGCCCGGCGTCGCACGTACCGAGTCCAGGGAGCCCCCCGTGCCGCGCATGCTCGACGTCAGCGAGGACGTACGCGCCGAGATCGGCGACGAAGAAGCGGACCGGCTGCTGGCCGGCGACAATGCACCGGGCAGCTACGACTGCACCTCCTGCCGCACGCCGGGCGACTCCGAGCAGGAGCGGACGAGCACCGTCCTGTTCGTCGGCGAGGAGACCGCCGTCCTGGCGTTCGCCCACGCCAGCTGCATTCCCTCCCAGGTGGTCCAGGTCGCCGAGGAGCAGCTCCAGGGCGCCGTCCGTTCCATCGCCGCGACGGACGCGGCGGACGCGCTCGGTGCCGCCCACCCCGAGCAGGCCGTCCTCGGGGTGACCAGCGGACTCGTACTGATCGAGGGCGAGCTGCACCCGGCCCTGGTCGTCGAACCGACCGCGCCGGTCGCCCGCCCGGGCTCGGACGGGCTGAGCGACGAGTTCCTGCCGCTCCTGATCGAGCAGGGCTTCAGGACCGTGGCCGATCTGAACCAGAAGCCGGGCATCCTGCCCGGCTGGTCCGTGCTCGTCGCCATGGGCCAGCTGCACTCCGTGCTCCAGCCGGGTACGGGCGGCAGCGGCCAGGTCGCCTGGTGGCAGGCGCACCAGCCGCTCCAGGTCACCGAGGGCTGGCGTGCCGCGGCCAACAGGTCGCACACGGTCCTGGTCTTCGCCGCCCCGGTCGGCTCGATCGGTCAGCAGCCGCGCGAGGACCTGCTGCGCGACGCCCTGGAGAAGGCGGCGGCCAACGGCCGGCTCGTCGCCGCCGCGATGCCGCTGGCCGGCACGTGACGGAACACGGGCGCACCGGCTTAGGGCCGTACGGGGCCGGTCCCTGGGTGCCGACCGTTCCCCGCCCCCGGCGGGCGCCGGTTTCCGAGAGCCGCCCGCATCCGACGGACCACGAGGTCGTTGGCACATACGTGCACACTTACGACCCACTCCGCCAGCAGTATCCGAGTCAGATCCCTTCCATGCGCCCCGCGCAGGACGTCACGTCGGGCCAGTCGGCCACGCCGATCTACGACGCCCTGTACTCGGAGTTCCGCCGGTCGTTCCGGGCGCTGCCGGGTGACCGCAGCGGCGAGGACGATCTGGGCTTCCGGTCCTTCGGTACGCCGGTGGGCTCCGGGCTCTACGGCTCGGGGTCCGGGCAGGGCAGCCGGTACGGAACGTATCCGACGGCGTGGTCGGCGCAGCACCACACCCAGGCGGCGCTGCCGCCGGGGCCCCGCAGAGGGCTGTAGGACTGGCGCAGGTACGGCGGAGGGCCGGGGCACATCGCCCCGGCCCTCCGCCGTACCGCCGTTCTCGTCCCGCGACTACTTCTTGCGGCCGCGCTTCTCGCGGACACGGACCGAGATGTGGATCGGGGTGCCCTCGAAGCCGAACTCCTCGCGCAGCCGGCGCTCGACGAAGCGACGGTAGCCGGCCTCCAGGAAGCCGGAGGCGAAGAGCACGAAGCGCGGCGGCTTGGTGCCCGCCTGCGTACCGAAGAGGATGCGGGGCTGCTTGCCGCCGCGGATCGGGTGCGGGTGGGCGGCGACCAGCTCGCCGAGGAAGGCGTTCAGACGGCCGGTGGGGACGCGGGTCTCCCAGCCGGCGAGCGCGGTCTCGATGGCCGGGACGAGCTTGTCCATGTGGCGGCCGGTCTTGGCGGAGACGTTGACCCGGGGCGCCCAGGCGACCTGCTGCATCTCGGTCTCGATCTCGCGCTCGAGGTAGTAGCGCCGCTCCTCGTCGAGCTCGTCCCACTTGTTGTACGCGATGACGAGCGCGCGGCCCGACTCGACCGCCATGGTGATGATGCGCTGGTCCTGGACCGAGATGTTGTCGGTGGTGTCGATCAGGACGACCGCGACCTCGGCCTTCTCGACCGCGGCGGCGGTGCGCAGGGAGGCGTAGTAGTCCGCGCCCTCCTGGAGGTGGACCTTCTTGCGGATACCGGCGGTGTCCACGAACTTCCAGACCTTGCCCCCGAGCTCGATCAGCTCGTCGACCGGGTCGCGGGTGGTGCCGGCCATCTCGTTGACGACCACGCGGTCCTCGTTGGCGACCTTGTTCAGGAGCGAGGACTTGCCGACGTTCGGGCGGCCGATGAGGGCGATGCGGCGGGGGCCGCCGATCGCGTTGCCGAAGGTCTGCGCGGGGGCCTCGGGCAGGGCCTCCAGGACGGCGTCGAGCATGTCGCCCGTACCGCGGCCGTGCAGCGAGGAGACGGGGTAGGGCTCGCCGAGGCCGAGCGACCACAGGGCGGTGGCGTCGGCCTCGCCGGAGGGGCCGTCGACCTTGTTGGCGCAGAGCACGACGGGCTTGCCGGCGCGGCGCAGCAGCTTGACGACGGCCTCGTCGGTGTCGGTGGCGCCGACGGTGGCGTCCACGACGAAGACACAGGCGTCGGCGGCCTCGATGGCGTACTCGGCCTGGGCGGCGACGGAGGCGTCGATGCCGAGGACGTCCTGCTCCCAGCCGCCGGTGTCGACGACCTTGAAGCGGCGGCCGGCCCATTCGGCCTCGTACGTGACGCGGTCGCGGGTGACGCCGGGCTTGTCCTCGACGACGGCCTCGCGACGGCCGATGATCCGGTTCACCAGGGTCGACTTGCCGACGTTCGGGCGGCCGACGACAGCGAGGACGGGGAGCGGGCCGTGCCCGGCCTCCTCGATCGCGCCCTCGACCTCCTCGACGTCGAAGCCCTCTTCCGCGGCGAGCTCCATGAACTCCGCGTACTCGGCGTCGCCAAGTGCCCCGTGGTCGTGCTGGTCGTTCATGAAGTCCGTTCCTTGATCATTCGTGGTCGGTGGGTGCGAACCCACTACTCAGAGTCTCACTCAGCGCCCGGTGAGGCGCCTGGCGTTCTTCAGGTGGGCGGTGAGCCGCTCCTGAATCCGTACGGTGGCGTCGTCGAGCGCCTTGCGGGTGCGCCGGCCGCTGCCGTCGCCGGCGTCGAAGGCGTCGCCGAAGACGACGTCGACGCGGCTGCGCAGCGGGGGCAGTGCCTTGATCAACCGTCCAGGACGCTCGGAACTTCCCAGAACCGCCACAGGCACGATCGGCGCCCCGCTGCGGACGGCGAAGTAGGCGAGGCCGGCACGCAGGGAGGCGAAGTCGCCCTCGCCCCGCGTGCCCTCGGGGAAGATCCCGAGGACGCCGCCGTGCTCCAGGACCGCGAGGGCGTTGCCTATGGCGTTCCGGTCCGTGCTGTCACGGTCCACCTTGACCTGCCCGATGCCCTCCAGGAAGGGCCCGAGGGGCCCGACGAAGGCTTCCTTCTTGATCAGGAAGTGCACGGGGCGGGGTGCGGTGCCCATGAGCATGGGGCCGTCGATGTTGTGCGCGTGGTTGACGGCGAGGATGACGGGGCCGGCGGCCGGCACCCGCCAGGCGCCGAGGACGCGCGGCTTCCACAGGCCGTACATCAGCCCGATGCCGATGCCACGCCCGACGGCGGCGCCCTTCGCGGAGGGCTGGGTCACTGGGCGGCCGCCCTCTTCGTGGTCCGCAGCTCCTCGACCAGGGTCACGACGCACTCGATGACCTGGTCAAGGGTGAGGTCCGTGGTGTCGACCTCGACGGCGTCGTCGGCCTTGGCGAGCGGGGACGTCTTACGGCTGGAGTCGGCCGCGTCCCGCTTGATCAGGGCCTGCTGGGTGGCGGCCACGTCGGCGCCCTTGAGCTCGCCCGAGCGGCGGGCGGCGCGGGCCTCGGGGGACGCGGTGAGGAAGATCTTGAGGTCGGCGTCCGGCAGGACCGTGGTGCCGATGTCGCGCCCCTCGACGACGATGCCGCCCTCGGCGCTCTTGGCGATGGTCCGCTGGAGCTCGGTGATCAGGGTCCGCACCTCGGGGACGGCGCTGACGGCGCTGACCTTGGAGGTGACCTCTTCGGTACGGATGGGCCCGGCGGCGTCCGCCCCGTCGACGGTGATCGTCGGGCGGGCCGGGTCGGTGCCGGAGACGAGGACGGGCTTGGCGGCCGCGTTGGCGACGGCCTCGGCGTCGTCGACGTCCACGCCGTTGCTGATCATCCACCAGGTGATCGCCCGGTACTGCGCGCCGGTGTCCAGGTAGCTCAGCCCCAGCTTGGCGGCAACCGCCTTCGAGGTGCTCGACTTGCCCGTGCCGGAGGGCCCGTCGATGGCGACGATCACGGTTTCCACGGTGGGGAACACCTTCCTGGGGTGAGCGGTGCGGCCTCGCGGACGTGCGCGGCCTACACAAGGTTACCGAGTCCCGGCCACCCATCTGGCCGAGCGGGGCTCACCGCTCCCGAACGGCACGCCCTCGCGACGCGTGCCCACCCGTTCCCACGGCTCGGCGGAGCCGCCCGCTCACCCCGCCCTGAGCGCCCAGCCCCGTTCCTTCAACGCCGCCGCCAGCCCCGGGGCGGCCGAGGGCTCCACCATCAGCTGGACCAGACCCGCCTGCTGGCCCGTCGCGTGCTCGATGCGGACGTCCTCGATGTTGACCCCCGCGCGGCCCGTGTCCGCGAAGATGCGGGCGAGCTCGCCGGGCTGGTCGCTGATGAGGACGGCGACGGTCTCGTACTGCGCCGGTGCCGCGCCGTGCTTGCCCGGAACCCGGGCGCGCCCCGCGTTGCCGCGGCGCAGGACGTCCTCGACGCCGCTCGTGCCCTCCCGCCGCTTCTCCTCGTCCGTGGACTGCAGGGAGCGCAGGGCCCGGACGGTCTCGTCGAGGTCGGCGGCGACGCCGGCGAGGACGTCCGCGACCGGCCCGGGGTTCGCCGTGAGGATCTCGACCCACATGCGGGGGTCGGAGGCCGCGATCCGGGTGACGTCGCGGATGCCCTGTCCACACAGCCGTACGGCCGTCTCGTCCGCCTCCTCCAGGCGCGCGGCGACCATGGACGACACCAACTGCGGGGTGTGCGAGACGAGCGCGACCGCGCGGTCGTGGGCGTCCGCGTCCATGACGACCGGGACGGCGCGGCAGAGCGCGACCAGTTCCAGGGCCAGGTTCAGGACCTCGGTGTCGGTGTCGCGGCCGGGCGTGAGCACCCACGGCCGCCCCTCGAAGAGGTCCGCCGTCGCCGCCAGCGGGCCGGAGCGCTCCTTGCCCGACATGGGGTGGGTGCCGATGTACGCGGTGAGGTCGAGCCCCAGCTCCTCCAGCTCGCGCTTCGGGCCGCCCTTGACGCTCGCCACGTCGAGGTAGCCGCGCGCGAGCCCGTCGCGCATCGCCGCGGCGAGCGTGGTCGCCACGTGGGCCGGGGGTACGGCGATGATCGCGAGGTCGACGGGCCCCTCGGGAGCCTCGTCCGTACCGGCGCCGAGCGCCGCCGCCGTACGGGCGCGGGCGGGGTCGTGGTCGCGGAGGTGGACGGCGATGCCCCGTCCCGCGAGGGCGAGCGCCGCCGAGGTGCCGATGAGGCCGGTGCCGATGACGAGCGCGGTTCTCATCGGGCGGACTCCTTGACCTGCTCGTGCATGTGACCGACCTCGTCCCGTACCACCACGTGGTGCTCCCTGCCTGACCCGACCTCTGCTCCGACCAGCCTAGTCAGCCGCACGGACACGCCACCGCGGCGACCGCCCTCCGAGACGGGAGGGGCGGCCGCCGGTGCACCGAGCCGGCGTCAGAGGCGTTGTCGGCGGATGAGCTCCTCCAGCGACGTGTCGCCCTGCGGCAGCGAGCCGTCCGGCGTCAGCTGCGGCAGGGACCGGGCGACCTCGGTGGCGACCTCTTCGCGGCTGAGGCCGGTGTCGGCCGCGACCTTCTGCAGGGACAATGTCACCTGAACCCGACCATGCCGCCACTCACGGTCACCCGGCGTGCGCTGCGGTCGCGGTACAACTGTCGGCATGCTGCTGCACGTCGTACCGCTGGACGAATGGTCCGCCGATCCCGAACTCCCCTACGCGCCACCGTCGTTGACCTCCGAGGGCTTCGTCCACTGCTCACCGGACGAGACGTCCGCGCTCACCGTCGCCGACGCGCACTACCGGGGCGTCCACGGACCGCTCCTGGTCCTCGTCCTGGACGAGACCCGGCTGAGCGCCGAGGTCCGCTGGGAAGGGTCGGAGGACACGCTGTTCCCGCATGTGTACGGGCCGATCGAGCGGGCGGCCGTCACGGCTCTCCTGGAGGTGCGCCGGGACGCCGACGGCCGTGCGAGGGAGCTGACCCCCTGGGTCTAGGCGTGTTGCGGACCCCTGGCGGGGTGCGCCAGCAAGCTGTACGGCATGACACCTGAAGCCACGCCCCGTCGTACCGTGCTGCTGGCCGGTGCGGGTTCCGCCGCCGCCCTGGCCACCGGCTGCGGATCGGACGGCGACGACGGCGGCTCGACCTCTCCGACGCCCGATCCGACGTCCAGCCCGACGACCGGGCCGACGTCCGGGCCGACGTCCGGGCCGGCCTCCTCCGCGCCCGCCGGGAAGGCTCTCGCCAAGACCTCGGTGATCCCGGTCGGCGGGGGCACGATCTTCAAGGAGGAGAAGGTCGTCGTCACCCAGCCCACGGCCGGCGAGTTCAAGGCGTTCTCCGCGATCTGCACCCACCAGGGCTGCACGGTCGCCAAGGTCGAGAACGGCACCATCGACTGTCTCTGCCACGGCTCCAAGTTCCGTATCGCCAACGGCTCGGTGGCCCGAGGCCCGGCCGCGCGGCCGCTCCCGGCCGAGCAGATCACCGTGTCCGGAGACACCATCACCCTCGCGTACCCTGTCGCGCATGACTCCGAAGGACCTGGTGCGTGACCACACGATCTACTCCTGCGTCATGGGGTCGCGCGCTTTCGGTCTGGCCACCGAGAGCAGCGACACCGACCGACGGGGCGTCTTCCTCGCCCCGACCCCGCTCTTCTGGCGCTTCGACAAGCCGCCCGCGCAGGTCGAGGGGCCGGGCGAGGAGCAGTTCAGCTGGGAGCTGGAACGCTTCTGCGAGCTGGCCCTGCGTGCCAACCCCAACGTCCTGGAGTGTCTGCACTCCCCCGAGGTCGAGCACATCGACGACACCGGCCGCGAACTCGTCGCGCTGCGCGAGGCGTTCCTCTCCCGGCAGGCGCACCAGACCTTCGTCCGCTACGCGGGCGGCCAGCGCAGGAAGCTCGACGCGGACGTACGCCAGTACGGGGAGCCCCGCTGGAAGCACGCCATGCACCTGCTGCGCCTGCTGATGAGCTGCCGCGACCTGCTGCGCACCGGCGAACTGACCATCCACGTGGGCGACGAGCGCGACCGCCTGCTCGCCGTGAAGCGCGGCGAGGTGCCGTGGCCGGAGGTCGAGTCCTGGATGACCCGCCTCACGGAGGAGGCCGACCACGCCTCCACCACGAGCCCCCTGCCCGCGACCCCGGACCACGCCCGCGTCGAGGACTTCCTGCTCCGCGCCCGCCGCGCCTCGGCCCTGCGCGCGCTCTAGGACGTCCTGGCCGTCCTGGGCGTCCTCTCCAGCCGGGTCCGTACGACGAAGTCGTGCAGGGCGTCGTGGGCCCCCGGGGCGTCGCCGAGCCCCGAGGCGGCCTGCGCCGCGTCCAGCACGCCGTGCAGCGCCTCCACATCACGGCGGACGCGCGCGAGGTCGACCTCCGCGGGCCCGTGCTCGGCCGTCTCCTTCGCGGCGATCAGCTCCGGCACGTACGCGGGCGCCTCGGCCACCTCCCCCACCAGGGTGGGCAGATGCGCCTGGACCTCACCCGCGCGCATCAGGTGGATCCCGGTGAGCAGCGCGCGGAAGGTGTAGAGCAGCGGCTTCAGCTCCTCGGACTTCTCGAACAGCCGCCACTGCGTCGCGGCGAACCCACGGTAGTGATGCGCGTGGTGGGCGGTGAGCACATGCGGCGCCAACGAGACCAGCCCGGCATGGGCTTCGGAGGTGTGCGCCACCAACGGGGACAGCAGCTGCTCCAGTACGTATCCGTTGCGGCGCAGCATCAGCCGGACGAACTTCCGCAGATCGTGCGTGACGAGGTCCATCTCCACGCCGTCCCGGTCCCACATCCGGGACCGGGTCTCCTCGGGCTCGCGCAGCCCGATCAGCCCCTCCACCGGCAGGAGGTGCACCCCGCGCAGGTCCACGTCCGAGTCTCGGGACGGGAATCCGTACAGGTGCGCCCCGGAGACGGTGGCGAAGACCAGGGGATCGGGCTGTTCCGCCACCACGGCGGAGAGGTCGACTTCGGGTACGAGAGCGACGGTCATGGATCAAGCGTCCCAGAGCGCCCCGAACGCCAACAGCTCGTCGCGGTGCTCGATCCGCTCGACCCACTCCTTCGGCCAGGCGCCGGCGCCCAGATGTGCCCCCGCGAAGGCGCCCGCCAGGCAGGCGATCGAGTCCGAGTCGCCGCGGGTGCAGGCGGCGCGGCGGAGGGCGGTGAGGGGGTCCTCGGGGAAGAGCAGGAAGCTGAGGAGGCCGGTGGCCAGGGCCTCTTCGGCGATCCAGCCGTCGCCGGTGTACTCGCACGGGTCCAGCTCGGGATCGGCGGTGCGCTGGACGGCGTCCAGGCGCTCGAGCACGGCCAGGCACTCGTCCCACCCGCGCTCGATGAAGTGCCGGGCCGAGGGGTCCTGGGAGCGGGTCCAGAGGTCGCCGAGCCAGTCGTCGCGGTAGACGGAGCGGTTCTCGTACGCGTACGAGCGCAGGTGGCCCACCAGCCCCGTCGGGTCGACGCCCTGGGCGAGCAGGTACACGGCGCGGGCCGTCAGGTCGGAGGCGGCCAGCGCCGTCGGGTGCCCGTGGGTGAGGGCCGACTGCAACTGCGCCGCGCCGGACCGCTGCTCCTCGCTCAGGCCGGGCACGAGCCCGAGCGGCGCGACACGCATGTTGGCGCCGCAGCCCTTGGAGCCGATCTGGCTGGCGTCCTGCCAGGCGCGCTCGCTGTCGAGGAGCATGCACGCGCGCAGACACGTGTTGCCCGGCGCCCGGTTGTTCTCCGGGGAGTGGTACCAGTCGACGTACTCCTCCCGGACCGGCCGCGCCAGCCGCAGCGGAGCGAGCACGCCCCGGTCCATGGCGGTCCTGATGCCCCTCGCGAGGGCCAGCGTCATCTGCGTGTCGTCCGTGATGTGCGCGATGCCGCCCTTCCCCGGCAGCTCCATCCCCCGCCACGGGCCGCACTTCGCCAGGATCGACGGCACGTCGTTGAACTCGGTCGGGAAGCCCAGCGCGTCACCGAGCGCGAGCCCGACCATCGCCCCCGTGGCAGCCTGCTTCGTCATGTGGATCGTCCTTCCGGTCGCAGCAGCGGCGGGTGGAGGGCCGTGGCCTCCCCCGCCCGGTAGAGAGCGGCCGGTTTCCCCCGTCCGCCGGTGAGGCGCGGCGGTCCTTCCACGGGCCGGACGAAGCCGGGTGTGGCGAGGACCTTGCGCCGGAAATTGGGGCGGTCGAGCTCGACGCCCCAGACCGTCTCGTACACCTGCCGCAGCTCGCCCAGCGTGAACTCGGGCGGGCAGAAGGCGGTGGCGAGACAGGTGTACTCGAGTTTGGCGCCGACCCGTTCGTGCGCGTCGGCGAGGATCCGGTCGTGGTCGAAGGCCAGGGGCCCGTACGTCCCCGTCTCCTGGCTCCCGTACGGCATCCACCGTGCCCGCGCCGCGTCGCCGCCGACGCGCGGTTCGGGAGGGTCGGGGACGAGGGCGGTGTACGCGATCGAGACGACCCGCATCCTCGGGTCGCGGTCCGGTTCGCTGTACGTCCGCAGCTGTTCGAGATGCAGTCCGGAGACGGTGTCCTCGGACAGGCCGGTCTCCTCGGCCAGTTCGCGGCGGGCGGCCCGTTCGCCGGACTCCCGGGGCAGCACGAAGCCGCCGGGCAGCGCCCACGCCCCCGCGTACGGCTCGTGGCCGCGCTCGACGAGCAGGACGTGCAGCCGCTCCGCGCGGAGGGTGAAGACGGCGAGGTCGACGGTGACGGCGAACGGCTCGAAGGCGTGGGGGTCGTAGCCCTCGGGGGCGCGGGGAGAGGTCATCGGCGCTCCGGGAGGGGGTCGGCGAGGTCCCAGCCCTCGGCGAGCAGCGCGTCCACGGCGGCGACGGCGGCCGCGAGCCGCTCCTCGTGCGGGCCGGTGAGGACGGCGGTGCGCCGCCCGCTGTGGGAGAGCTGGGCGACGAAGCGGGCCGTCATCCAGGGCCGCAGGTGCTCCCCGTCGCGCAGCCCGTCGTCCTCGAACGGGACGCCGTGGTGGTCGGTGAGCAGCCACAGATGCTGCCGGCCGCGGGCGGCGACCTCTCCGGTGGCGGGGCTGGTGGTGCCCATGTACCGCTCGTGCCAGATGGTGGTGGCGAAGGCGTCGGTGTCGCAGAAGAGCACGGGCGAGCCGGCGCGCGCGGCCTCCTCCTCCAGCTCGGCCTGGCGCAGGGCGATGAGCGGGAAGTCCTCCGAGCGGAAGGTGACGTCCTCCCAGGAGGCACCGGGGCGCTCGGCGCGGAGTTCGGCGAGCTTGAGTTCGCTGAACTCCCGCCCGTACTCCGGTACGCAGCGGGTGCGGGCCCAGACGCCGCCCCGGTTCCGGTAGTGGTCGGCCAGGGCGCGGGCCATGGTGGTGGTGCCGGTGGACTCGGCGCCGAGGACGACCACGCGCCGGGTGAGCGCGGCCCGTACCGGCGGCTCCAGGAAGTCCCAGCAGCCGACGGGGTCCTTGCGGACGGCGGTGCCGGAGACGGGGAAGAGCGTACGGTCCGGGTCGACGCACACGGACTCGGCGCCGAAGCGGCGGCCGAGCTCCTCGCCGTACGGCTCCGATGTGAAGACGGCGTCGACGCGTTCGGGGACCGCGGCCCGGAAGACGGCCATGTGGGCGGCCCACACATCGGGGTCGTGGAGATCGACGGGGATGTCGTCGACGGCGCCGACGACGAGGACGTCGGGGTGGATCTCGCGCATCCAGTCGACGCGGTCCTCCAGGGACAGCGATTCCACGGAGGAGGCGCAGACGAGCACGGTGAGGCGCTCGCAGCGGTCGCGGGCCGTGCGCACGAGGTGGTGGTGGCCGGCGTGCGGCGGATAGAACTTGCCGAGGACCAGGCCGTGTCCGTAGCGCTTCATGCCGTCGCCTCCACCGGGCGCTGTCGTACGGAGAGGTTCCAGTTACGCAGGCCGAGGACGCAGAGCGTCATGAAGCCGATGTACAGCAGGGAGGTCAGGTACAGCTCCTTGTACGCGTACAGGGGCACGTACACGACATCGGCGGCGATCCAGAGCCACCAGGACTCCAGCCGCTTCCGGCACTGGCCGTAGGTCGCCATCAGGGAGAGCGCGGTCGTCAGGGCGTCCCAGAAGGGGACGGTCGAGTCGGTGGCGCGGTCGAGCAGCAGGGTGAGCCCGAGGGTCCCCACCACCCCCGCCGTGAGCAGCCATGTCCACTCGGTGCGCGAGGTGCGGCGCACCGGGAGGGTGTCGGAGCCTGGTCCACCCCCGTGGGTCCAGGTCCACCAGCCGTACACGGCGAGGGTGATGAAGACGATCTGGAGTCCGGCGTCGGCGTACAGCCCCGCCTGCGTGAACAGCAGGATGAAGAAGAGGTTGTTCGCGATACCGATCGGCCAGTTGGCGAGGTGCTGGCGGGCGACGAGCCAGACGCAGAGCGCTCCGCTGCCGAATCCGAGCACCTCGGTCCAGCTGACCGGGGTGTCCAGGATCGTGAAGAGCGGCCGCTGCAGGGGTTCGAGGATGTTCGCGAGGCTCACGCCCGCCTCCTTAAGAGTCATGATGACTATAAAGTGCGGCGGGCTTCGGCCACAAGTACGAACCCGCACGCGAAGAGGCCCATGACCGCTGTCGGGCGGTCACGGGCCTCTTCGTCGTACGAACCCGGCGGGTCTACATGCCGACTTCCTTCATCAGCATGCCGACCTCGGTGTTGGTCAGCCGGCGCAGCCAGCCCGACTTCTGGTCGCCGAGCCCGATCGGGCCGAAGGCGGTGCGGACCAGCTTCTCGACCGGGAAACCCGCCTCGGAGAGCATCCGGCGCACGATGTGCTTGCGGCCCTCGTGCAGCGTGACCTCGACCAGGTAGTTCTTGCCGACCTGCTCGACGACCCGGAAGTGGTCGGCGCGGGCGTAGCCGTCCTCCAGCTGGATGCCCTCCTTGAGCAGCTTCCCGACCTCGCGCGGCAGCGGGCCGGTGATGGCGGCCAGGTAGGTCTTCTTCACGCCGTACTTCGGGTGCGTGAGGCGATGGGCCAGCTCACCGTGGTTGGTGAGGAGGATGATGCCCTCGGTCTCGGTGTCGAGGCGGCCGACGTGGAAGAGCCGGGTCTCGCGGTTGGTGACGTAGTCACCGAGGCACTGGCGGCCGTCGGGGTCCTCCATCGTGGAGACGACGCCGGCCGGCTTGTTCAGCGCGAAGAAGAGGTACGACTGGGTCGCGACGGTCAGGCCGTCGACCTTGATCTCGTCCTTCTCCGGGTCGACGCGCTTGCCCTGCTCCAGGACGATCTCGCCGTTGACCTCGACACGGGCCTGCTCGATCAGCTCCTCGCACGCGCGGCGCGAGCCCATGCCGGCGCGGGCGAGCACCTTCTGGAGCCGCTCGCCCTCCTGCTCGGCGCCGGGGAAGGTCTTGGGGGTCTTGATCTCCGGCCGGTCCGCGTACCGGTCGCGGTTGCGCTGCTCGATCTTGGCGTCGAGCTCGCGCGACCGGGCCGGGGCCTGCCGCTGCCCGTGCGGGCCACGACGGGGCGGCATGCCCTGGGGCGCCTTGGGGCCGCCCTTGGCGCCACCGCGGGCCGCGGCGCCGCGGCCCTTCTTCGGGGCCTCGGGCGTGCCGCCGACGTCGTAGCGACGCTCCTCCGGGCGCGGGTTGCGCGGCCGGTCGCCGCCACCCTGCCTGTCGTCACGGCCACCGCCACCGCCGCTGCCACCGGAGCCGCGGTAGCCGCCGCCACCACCGCTGCTGCCACCGGAGCCGCGGTAGCCACCACCGCCCGCGCTGCCGCCACCGGAGCCGCGGTAGCCACCACCGCCACCGCTGCTGCCACCGGAGCCCCGGTAGCCACCACCGCCCGCGCTGCCACCGCGGCCGCCGCTGCTGCTGCCGCTTCCGCGGCCGCCGCTGTTGCCACCACGGCTCCCGCCGTTGTTTCCGCTGCTGTTCCTGCCGCTGCTGCTTCGCATCAAAGTTCCGTCTTGTCGTCTGCGTCCTCGGAACCCGGCGCATCTGGTGCGTCCGGGTCGAACGACGGGACCCCTTCCAGCGTCTCCGCCTCGATCGCGTCCGCCTCGGGGAGGAAGGGCGCGAGCTCCGGGAGCTCGTCCAGGCCGCGCAGGCCCATTCGCTCCAGGAAGTAGTTCGTCGTCCTGTACAGGATCGCACCTGTTTCGGGTTCCGCGCCCGCCTCCTCCACGAGACCCCGCTGGAGGAGGGTGCGCATGACCCCGTCGCAGTTCACTCCGCGGACCGCGGAGACCCTGGACCGGCTGACCGGCTGGCGGTACGCGACGACGGCGAGGGTCTCCAGGGCCGCCTGGGTGAGGCGGGCCTGCTGCCCGTCGAGGACGAACGCCTCGACGGCCGGGGCGAACTCCGCGCGGCTGTAGAAACGCCAGCCACCGGCCACGAGCCGCAGCTCGAAACCGCGGCCCTGGGCGGTGTACTCGTCGGCGAGCTCGCGCAGGGCGTCGCCGACCTCGCGCGGGGTCCGCTCCAGGACCTTGGCGAGATGGGCCTCGGTGGCCGGCTCGTCGACGACCATGAGGACGGCTTCGAGGGCGGGCTTCAGGTCGCTCACGCCGGGGCCTCCGTTTCTTGATCGAACTCGTCGGTGACGTGGACGTCGGCGGCGCCGGACCAAGTGACGGTGAGGTCGCCCAGGGCGTCCTCCTGGTCGAGGGCGACGGCCTTCTCGCGGTACAGCTCCAGGAGGGCGAGGAAGCGGGCGACGACGGTCAGGGTGTCGGGGGCGTCCTCCGCGAGCTCACGGAAGCTGACGGTCCCCCGCTCCTTGAGCAGGGCGACGACGAGCAGGGCCTGTTCCCGGACGCTGACGAGGGGGGCGTGGATGTGGTCGACGTACACCTGCGGCTTGGCCTTGGGCTGCATGGCCTTGACGGCGAGCTTGGCGAAGCCTTCGGCGCCGATGCTGATGACGACCTCGGGGAGCAGCTCGGCGTGGTGGGCCTCGAGGCCGACGGTCCGGGGGTACCGCCGCCCCTCGGTGTCCCACCGCTCGGCGAGGATCTCGGCGATCTGTTTGTACGCGCGGTACTGCAGGAGCCGCGCGAAGAGCAGGTCGCGGGCCTCCAGGAGCGCGAGATCGGCCTCGTCCTCCACCTCGGCGGCGGGCAGCAGCCGGGCGGCCTTGAGGTCGAGCAGCGTGGCGGCGACGACGAGGAACTCGGTGGTCTGGTCGAGGTCCCAGTCGGGCCCCATGGCGCGGATGTGCGCCATGAACTCGTCGGTGACCTTGGAGAGGGCGACCTCGGTGACGTCGAGCTTGTGCTTCGAGATGAGCTGCAGCAGCAGGTCGAAGGGCCCCTCGAAGTTCGCCAGCCGCACGGTGAACCGCCCGTCGTCCCCACCGGGCCCGGCGGGGGCCGTGACGACCGCATCGGCGATACCCGGCCTGGGGGCACCCTCGCGGCCGGGCGGGTCACCGGCCGAACCGACGGCCCGCTCGGGGCCCGCGTGCGCCTCCGGCCCGCTTCCGGCGGGCAGGGGTACGTCAGCGGCGGCGTCACCGCCCGACGGAGCGGCATGGCGGCCGCCGCCCGGCTGTGTCCCGTCCGGCACGGACGGGGTCTCCGGGGCCGGCTCCCGGCCGCGCCGAGTCGCGGGGCCCGGTCCGGGGGCTTCCCCTGCCTCGCCGGCGACGGGATTGAGCCCGGGCACATGGTCGACGTCCGACGTGAACGGAGTCAGCGGGGCCGGTCCGGGGGCCTCCCCTGCCTCGCCGCCGACGGGGTCGAGCCCGGGCACAAGGCCGACGTCCGACGTGAACGGAGTCTCCGGAGCCGGCCCCAGGGCCTCTTCCGCCGGGCCGCCGGGCGAGGCCGGCGCGGTGGGCGGGGGCTGCGGAGTCGTCGCGCCGTCAGTGGCCCCGGGGTTCCCGGGCGGGGGTGCCGGGTGGGACGTGCCCGGGCCGCGGCCCAGGGCGCGGCGGCGGGCCGGGCGGGACGTTTCGTCGGGGGGCGGGGGCATCGGGGTCCAGGGAAGAGCGGGGACGCGGCAGCCCGCAGGCTATCGTCAGCGGCCGCGCAGGCGGCGCACGAGGATGCTCGCGTCGCCGCGGGACTCCAGGTCCGCGAGAACCACCGCGACCGCCTCGCGGACGATCCGCCCGCGGTCCACGGCGAGCCCGTGCTCGCCACGGAGCACGAGGCGCGCGTGCTCCAGGTCCATCAGCTCCTCGGCGGAGACGTAGACCGTGATCTTCTCGTCGTGCCGCTCACGTCCGCTCGGGCGCCGGTTCGGGGACCTGCCGCGTCGGCGCTGCGGCGCGGGCTCCGCCGTGCGGGCCCGGGGCTCGCCCTGCTCCGCGGGCTCCGCCGCCGAGTGCTCCGCGGAGGCCGAGCCGGATCCCTCCGCCGCCTCCGTGTCGCTCTCGCCCGCCGGAGCCGGGACGCGGGCGGCGGGCGCCTCGCCCCTGCGGGGCGAGGAGGACTGCAGCGCCATCCCCCCGGTCGTACGGAACAGTTCGTCGGCGCCGGGCAGACTCACTCGGCGTGACACCGGGCGAGCACCTCCCTGGCGAGCTGGCGGTAGGCGGCGGCGCCCACGGAGTTGGAGGCGTACGTCGTGATGGGCTCGCCGGCGACCGTGGTCTCCGGGAAGCGCACGGTCCGGCCGATCACCGTGTGGTAGACGTGATCGTCGAAGGCCTCGACCACCCGCGCGAGCACCTCACGGCTGTGCACCGTCCGCGAGTCGTACATCGTGGCGAGGATGCCGTCGAGCTCCAGCTCGGGGTTGAGCCGCTCCTGGACCTTCTCGATCGTCTCGGTCAGCAGAGCCACACCGCGCAGCGCGAAGAACTCGCACTCCAGCGGCACGATGACCTTGTGAGCCGCCGTCAGGGCGTTCACGGTCAGTAGGCCCAGCGAGGGCTGACAGTCGATCACGATGTAGTCGTAGTCGTTCATCAGCGGCTTCAGGGCGCGCTGGAGCGTGGACTCGCGCGCGACCTCGCTGACCAACTGCACCTCGGCCGCTGACAAATCGATATTGCTGGGCAGCAGGTCCATGTTGGGCACGGCGGTCTTGAGCAGTACCTCGTCCGCCGACATGCCCCGCTCCATGAGCAGGTTGTAGACGGTGAGGTCGAGCTCCATCGGGTTCACGCCGAGACCGACCGACAGGGCTCCCTGCGGGTCGAAGTCGACGAGCAGCACCCGTCGCCCGTACTCCGCGAGCGCGGCACCCAGGTTGATGGTCGACGTGGTCTTGCCGACGCCGCCCTTCTGGTTGCACATCGCGATGATCTTCGCGGGTCCGTGATCGGTCAGCGGGCCCGGGATCGGGAAGTACGGCAGGGGCCGTCCGGTGGGGCCGATCCGCTCGCGGCGCTGCCGGGCAGCGTCGGGTGCGAGGGTGGCCGCGTACTCCGGGTCGGGCTCGTACTCGGCATCGGGGTCGTAGAAGTGCCCCTCGGGCACCTCGTCGTAGGCGGCGAAGTGGGTGGACTCTCGGCCACTCTCGTTGCCGGCCGTGGCGTTCACGTGTAGGCCGTCCATCATCTTCATCGTGTGGGCTGTCGTCATGGGCTGAGGCGTCGCGTGGGTCGCGAAGGTGCGGACAGCGACGGAGCCGACAGGGATTCCTGGCTGTCCGCCCCCGGGAGTAAATGTCGACTCATTCACAAGTCGTCTTACCTCCTTGGATGTCACCAGGAACATTTATCGATAGGTCAGCGTGGCACCATGCCGACGGTTGGCGACTCTATGGCGTGTCACCGGTCCGCAGCAACACAATCCGCCGGACCCGGCCCGATGTGTCGGCAACCGAACACCCCTCTGTCAAGGGTGCGCAGCCACGCATCCGTACGTTTCAGGGGTGTGCGAAACGGTTAAAGGGTTACGTTCGAGGCGAGTTGAACAAGGCGCTCCACGTGGCCGGAAGCACATCCGGCCGGACCTTGGTGCACAAGGTCCGGCCGGATGTGTGAGGTTGACGGCGCGCGTTGACGCGCCGTCCAAGAGGGTCAGCCCAGGAGGCTGTTCAGCTCGACGTGCTCGAGGCCGTGCGCCTCGGCGACCTCCTTGTAAACGACCTTGCCGTCATGGGTGTTGAGGCCCAGGGCGAGCGCGGAGTCGCGGCGCAGCGCCTCGACCCAGCCGTTGTTCGCCAGCGACACGATGTAGGGCAGCGTGGCGTTGGTGAGGGCGTACGTGGAGGTGTTCGGCACCGCGCCCGGCATGTTGGCGACGCAGTAGAAGACCGAGTTGTGGACCTGGAAGGTCGGCTCGGCGTGGGTGGTCGGGTGCGAGTCCTCGAAGCAGCCGCCCTGGTCGATCGCAATGTCGACAAGGACACTTCCGGGCTTCATCTTGGCGACGAGCTCGTTGGTGACCAGCTTCGGGGCCTTGGCGCCCGGGATGAGGACGGCGCCGATGACGAGGTCTGCCTCGATGACGGCCTTCTCCAGCTCGAAGGCGTTGGAGACGATCGTCTTCACCTTGGTGCCGAAGATCTTGTCGGCCTCGCGCAGCTTGTTGATGTCACGGTCGAGCAGGGTCACGTGGAAGCCCATGCCGACGGCGATCTGGGTGGCGTTCCAGCCGGAGACGCCGCCGCCGATGACGACGCACTCGCCGGCGTGGGTGCCGGGGACGCCGCCGGGGAGCACGCCGCGGCCGCCGACCGAGCGCATCAGGTGGTAGGCGCCGACCTGCGGGGCCAGGCGGCCCGCGACCTCGGACATCGGGGCGAGCAGCGGCAGCGCGCGGTTCGCGGTCTCGACGGTCTCGTACGCGATGGCGGTGGTGCCGGACTCCAGCAGGGCGTCCGTGCACTCGCGGGAGGCGGCGAGGTGCAGGTAGGTGAAGAGCGTCTGGTCCTTGCGAAGGCGGTGGTACTCCTCCGCGATGGGCTCCTTGACCTTCAGCAGGAGGTCGGCGGTGGCCCAGACCTCGTCGGCGGTGGCCAGGATCTCGGCACCGGCGGAGACGTACTCCTCGTCCGTGATCGAGGAGCCCACACCGGCGTTCTGCTCGACGAAGACCTGGTGGCCGTTGCGGACGAGCTCGTGGACACCGGCGGGGGTGATGGCCACGCGGAACTCGTTGTTCTTGACCTCGCGGGGGATGCCGACCTTCATCGTCGATCACGGTCCTTGAATCAGGGGGGGGATAACTGGGGGCAATGCGATACATACCCGCATGCGCTGCGACGCACCGGGACAGACCGCGATCGAACGCGGCGCACCCAGTCTAATGAAGGAGTTCTCCCTGTCTAGCCTTGCAAAGCATTAATCTTCCAGAGAAGCACTGCGGATTTCGTAGGCGGAAGCTTCGGTTCCCAGAAGTCTTTCGGCCGCGGACCGATGCAAACGGGCCGCGGCGGGGTCGCCGAGCCGGTCGAGCGTGTCGGCCAGCCTGAGCTGGAGCGCCGCCTGGAGCCGTACGTCCTGGGCCCGCCGGGCCCACTCCACCGCCTCCTCGCAGGTCCGCAGGGATTCCTCGGGCCGGCCGGCGTACTCCTGGACCCGGGCCGACTCGCTCAACGCCCGTGCGTAGCCCGGGAGATCACCGAGCCGCCGGTAGCCCGCGGCGGCGGCGCGCCAGTTCCGCAGGGCCTCGCCGTAACGGCCCGCGTAGGTCTGCACCGCGCCGAGCCGTGCGTACAGCCGGGCCTGGTCGGCCCGCTCGTCGCGGGCGAGGCGCTGGGCGAGGGCCCGGCCGTACCAGTCACCGGCCCGCTGCCAGTCCCCCAGCTCCTGGTAGGAACCGCCTACGGATTCCATCGCCCGGCCGATCGCGTACGGGTCGTTCGCGGCCCGTCCGGCGTCGAGAGCGGTCCGGTAGCGGGCGAGGGCGTCCTGGGTGCGGCCGGTGCGGGCGTCGAGATCGGCGAGGTTCAGCAGGGCGGCGGCCCGTTCCCGGTGCAGCCCGCGCCGCTCGGCCACGTCCAGGACCAGCCGGTGCAGTCCGTACAGATCCGGCGCCGCCGCCTCCGCGCCCCGGTGCGCCGTCTCGGCCCTGACCAGGGCGGCGACGAGCCGGCGGGCCAGGGTGTCGAGCTCGCCGTCGGCGACGGCGAGCCGGGCCGAGGCGAGCAGCACCGGCCGCCGGCCGGTCAGCCACTCGGCGGCGGCGGGCACGTTCGGGAAGCGGAGGGCGCGGGGCAGCCCGGCGAGCTTCTTGCGGGCGGAGGACCCCTCGGGCTCGGTGACCGCCCGGCAGGACTGGAGGAGCCGTACGGTCCGTTCCAGCATCCGGGCCCGGGCGAGCTGCACCTCGGCGGGCCGGTCGCGCTCCTCCATCTGCGTGCGGAGAAGGGGGACGAGATGGCCCGGGACCTCGTACTGCCCGTCCCCGCGGTCCGTGACGAGACCCAGCGCGACCAAGCCGGCCAGGGTGTTCCCGGCCGCCGAGACGGAGCAGCCGGCCAGGGCGGAGGCGGTGTGCGCGTCGGCGCGGCCGAGGGGGGCGAGGGAGAGGAATCGCAGTATCCGGGCGGCCGGCTGGGCCAGCGAGTCGTGGACCAGCTGGAACGCCCGGGAGAGCGGGTCGCCGGAGAGGGCGCGCAGCCGCTTGGCCAGGTCGGCGACGGAGGCTTTGGGGCGGGCGGCGAGCCAGCCGCCGGCGAGGACGAGGGCGGCGGGCTGGCCGCCGCACTCCTCGGCGAGGGTCTCGGCGGCCTGCGGGTCGACGGTCACCCGCACGGAACCGGTATAGGTGGTGAGCAGCTCGATCGAGGACTTGGGGTCGAGGCCGCCGAGGGTGCACGGGCGGACGTCGGGGATCCCGGTCAGGGGGCCCCTGGCCACGGCGACGACGAGCGCGTCGGGGTTGTCGGGGATGACCGGGTCGACCTGCTCGGCGTCGACGGCGTCGTCGAGGACGAGGACGGTACGGCGTACGGCGAGGGCCTCGCGAACCAGCTCGGTCAGCTCGTCCTCGGCGGCGCCGGGGGGTTCGGCGACGCCCAGGTCCTGGAGCAGACCCTGTGCGACGCGGCCGGTGGGAACGGGGTCGCCGCCCGGCTCGGTCAGCCGGGCGCGGAAGACCCCGTCGGGATAGGTGGCCGCGAGCCCGGCGACGAGTTCCTCGGCGAGCGCGGTCCGCCCCGAGCCGGGACGGCCCGCGATCAGCAGGACGCGGGCGCGGGGGGCCTTGCGGCCGGCGAGGGTGTCGAGTCCGGTCCGTTCGATGTCGGCGCGCAGGGCTTTCAGCTCCCGCTGCCGCCCGAAGAAGTTCCGTACTGCGCCCGCTGCCACCGCCTGATCCGTCACGGGCCACGCTCCCGTCCACCTGCGCACGAGCCGATCCCGCGGGGGGCTCCGCACGGGCGATCCCGAGCGTAGTTCAGGGCATGTGCCGGACCCGGCGGAGCAGGGCGGACAGATCCCCCGATCGGATCAGCAGATCTTCAGACCGCCTCTCCGCTCCGTTGTGGGCGCACCGGCCGGACCCGGGTGCCCACAACCGGTGGGGGGGGCTACGCCTCGAAGGGGCGGGCCGGCCAAGGGGCCTCGGCGGGGCGGAGGGCGTCGAGGCCGTCGCCCGCGCGGGCGGCCAGCACCGAAAGGACGCCCACGACCAGGCAGTTGTTGTGCAGCTCACCCGCCAGGACGCCCCGCGCCAGTTCCGCCAGCGGAACCCGGGCCAGCTCCATGTCGGCCTCTTCGTCCGCGACCTCGAAGCGCTCGCCCTCCATGTCCGACAGATCCCGCGCCAGGAAGATCCGTACCGCTTCGTCGCAGCCGCCGGGCGTCGTGTACACGTCGGCGAGGACCCGCCAGTCTTCGGCCTTGACGTGCGCTTCCTCGTACAGCTCGCGCTGCGCCGCGTGCAGCGGGTTCTCCCCCGGCACGTCGAGGAGCCCGGCCGGGATCTCCCACAGCTTCTGCCGCACGGGGTGCCGGTACTGCTTGAGCAGCAGCACCTGGTCCTGGTCGTCGAGGGCGAGGACCGCCACCGAGCCGGGGTGGACCTGGTAGTCGCGGCGCGCGACCGTGCCGTCGGGCATGACCACGTCGTCCGTACGGACACTCGTCTTCGCTCCCTTGAAGGGGGTCGTCGTGGCGACGACCTGCCACTCCTCCGGGGTGTCCTGCACCTGCATCTGAAGCCTCCCACATGCGAAAACCGGGGTACGCGTCACGAAGGACCCGTACCCCGGCAACGGTAACGCCAGGTACTACTTGCCGGTCTTCCGCGCATCCTGCTGTCGTTCGACGGCTGCCTTCACCAGACCGGCGAAGAGCGGGTGCGGACGCGTCGGACGCGAGCGCAGCTCCGGGTGGGCCTGCGTGGCGACCAGGTAGGGGTGCACCTCGCGCGGGTACTCGACGTACTCGACGAGCTTGTTGTCGGGCGAGGTGCCCGAGAAGACCAGGCCGGCCTTCTTCTCCAGCTCGCCGCGGTAGGCGTTGTTCACCTCGTAGCGGTGGCGGTGGCGCTCCTCGACGTACGGCTGGTCGTCGTAGACCTCGCGCACGATCGAGCCCTCGGCGAGCTTCGCCGGATACAGGCCCAGGCGCATCGTTCCGCCCAGGTCGCCGGCGCCCTCGACGAACGCGAGCTGCTCCTCCATCGTCGAGACAACGGGGTGCGCGGTCGCGGCGTCGAACTCGGTGGAGTTCGCCTCGGGGATGTCGGCCAGGTTCCGGGCGGCCTCGATCACGATGCACTGCAGGCCCAGGCAGATGCCGAGCAGCGGCACCTTGTTCTCACGGGCGTACTGGATCGCGCCGATCTTGCCGTTGACACCGCGGTCGCCGAAGCCGCCGGGGATCAGGATCGCGTCGACGTCACCGAGCTGCTTCTGGGCGCCGGCCTGCGTCTTGCAGTCGTCGGAGGTGACCCACTTGACCGTGACCCGCGCCTTGTTGGCGAAGCCGCCGGCGCGCATGGCCTCGGTGATCGAGAGGTACGCGTCGGGCAGGTCGATGTACTTGCCGACGAGGGCGACGGTGACCTCGTGCTCCGGGTTGTGGACCCGGTCGAGCAGGTCGTCCCAGGTCGACCAGTCCACGTCGCGGAACGGCAGGTCGAGCTTGCGCACGACGTAGGCGTCCAGGCCCTCGGTGTGCAGCACCTTCGGGATGTCGTAGATCGACTTGGCGTCGATGGCGGCGACGACGGCGGCCTCGTCCACGTCGCACATCAGCGAGATCTTGCGCTTGATGGCGGTGGGGACGTCACGGTCGGCGCGCAGGACGATCGCGTCCGGCTGGATACCGATGTTGCGCAGCGCGGCGACCGAGTGCTGGGTCGGCTTGGTCTTCAGCTCGCCGGAGGGGCCGATGTAGGGCAGCAGCGAGATGTGGACGACGAAGACGTTGTCGCGGCCGACCTCGTGGCGGACCTGGCGGACGGTCTCCAGGAAGGGCAGCGACTCGATGTCGCCGACCGTGCCGCCGACCTCGGTGATGACCACGTCGACGTCGTCGGTCGCCATGCGGCGGATCCGGGACTTGATCTCGTTGGTGATGTGCGGGATGACCTGGACGGTGTCGCCGAGGTACTCGCCGCGCCGCTCCTTGGCGATGACCTGCGAGTAGACCTGGCCGGTGGTGACGTTGGCCGAGCCGTCGAGGTCGACGTCGAGGAAACGCTCGTAGTGGCCGATGTCCAGGTCGGTCTCGGCGCCGTCGTTGGTGACGAACACCTCACCGTGCTGGAAGGGGTTCATCGTGCCGGGGTCGACGTTCAGGTACGGGTCGAGCTTCTGCATCGTGACCCGCAGGCCCCGTGCCTTGAGGAGCGCACCCAGGCTGGAGGCGGTCAGGCCCTTGCCGAGGGAGGAGGCGACACCCCCGGTGACGAAGATGTGCTTGGTCGTCGTGGTTTTGGGCGGCATCGCCAAGAGGGGGCTCCCGTGGTCGCGTTCTGGAGGTGCGTTCCGGCGTGCCCTCCGGAAGAATCGGGGGGTGCCGTCGCTGCGGTTGCGGGGGCTCGGCTGTCGCCGTTTCCCACCGGTCCACGGGGTACCAGGGTATCAGCGACAACGGGAGACCGCTTCCGGCCACACGGGGCAGTCGAGTGCACACGCACCGCGACATCACAGGTCACGGGACAGGTCACAGGAGCCTCACTCGTTCGGCTCAGCGCCGTTACTAGTACGTTGCTGCCCGTGCCTAGGGTGCGACGTATCCTGCTCGGACACTCCCTAGCCGAGCCGGACCGGCCATCGGCACCACCCCCGCCAGTCAACCGGAAGCAAGAGCTCGTCAACGATCCCTTGACTGCTGGCACCATCTGTAGGAAGCGCCCCGCGGGGCGGACGTTGGCCGTTCGACTGGAGATAGCACGTGGCCGGGCGCATCGAGGATTACGCACTCATCGGAGACATGCAGACCGCCGCACTGGTCTGCCGGGACGGCAGCGTCGACTGGCTGTGCCTGCCCCGCTTCGATTCCCACGCCGTCTTCGCCGGACTTCTCGGCACGGAGGAACACGGATTCTGGCGGGTCGCCCCCGCCGTGGCGGACGGCGCCACCCCGCCGCACGCCGACCGGCGCCGCTACCGCGGTGACTCGCTCATCCTCGAATCCGAGTGGGACACGCCGCGCGGCACGGTCAGGGTGACCGATTTCATGCCCCCGCGCGACGGGGCGCCCCAGCTGATCCGGATCGTGGAGGGCGTCACGGGTCGCGTGCCGATGCACTCGGCGCTGCGGATGCGGTTCAGCTACGGACGTGTGGTGCCGTGGGTGCACAAGGTCGGGGACCGTACGGTCGCCGTCGCGGGGCCCGACTCGGTGTGGCTGGACACCGATATCGAGACCCACGGCAAGGATCTGACCACGTACTCCGACTTCACCGTCACGGCCGGGGAGCGGATCACCTTCACGATCAGCTGGCAGCCCTCGCACAAGGAGCCGCCCGCCCTGCCGGACCCGGAGGGTTCGCTGGAGGCGACGGTCGACTTCTGGCGCGAGTGGGTCGAGCACTGCACGTACCACGGCCCCTACCGGGAGGCCGTGGTCCGCTCCCTGATCACGTTGAAGGCGCTGACGTACGCGCCCACGGGCGGCATCGTCGCCGCGCCGACCACCTCCCTGCCGGAGGAGATCGGCGGCGTCCGGAACTGGGACTACCGCTACACCTGGCTGCGCGACGCGGCGATCACCCTGTCCTCGATGCTGCGCACCGGCTACCGCGAGGAGGCCCGTGCCTGGCGGGACTGGCTGCTCCGCGCGGTCGCGGGCGACCCGGAGAACCTGCAGATCATGTACGGGATCGCGGGCGAGCGCGAGCTCGGCGAGGCCGAACTGGACTGGCTGCCCGGGTACGAGAACTCCGGGCCGGTCCGGGTGGGCAACGGGGCCGCCAACCAGCTCCAGCTGGACGTCTACGGCGAGGTCACCGAGGCGCTGCACCTGGCGCACATGACGGGCCTGTCCCGCAACGACTACGCCTCCCTCCTCCAGCTGAAGCTCATCCGGTACCTGGAGACGCACTGGGACCAGCCCGACGAGGGCATCTGGGAGGTGCGCGGCCCGCGCCGGCACTTCGTGCACTCCAAGGTCATGGCCTGGGTGGCGGTCGACCGCACGATCAAGCTCATCGAGTCCGGGGACGCCGACGGCCCGCTGGAGCGCTGGCGCGAGCTGCGCGACGAGATCCACCGGGACGTCTGCGAGAAGGGCTACGACCAGGAGCGGAACACCTTCACGCAGTCGTACGGCTCCAAGGAGCTGGACGCCTCGCTGCTGCTGATTCCGCAGATGGGCTTCCTGCCGCCGGACGACAAGCGGGTCATCGGCACGATCGAGGCGATCCAGCGGGAGCTGTCCACGGAGGACGGCTTCGTGCTGCGCTATCCGACCGCGGGCGAGGAGGCCGGGGTGGACGGCCTGGAGGGCGACGAGGGCGCCTTCCTGGCCTGCTCGTTCTGGCTCGCCGACGACCTGGCGATGATCGGGCGGGTGGACGAGGCCCGCAAGCTCTTCGAGAGGCTGCTCGCGCTCCGCAACGACCTCGGGCTCCTCGCGGAGGAGTGGGACCCGCGGCTGCAGCGGCAGGTGGGCAACTTCCCGCAGGCGTTCAGCCACGTCCCGCTGATCGACACGGCGCTGCGGCTGACGGCGAGCGGGGCGTACGGAGGCTGAGGCGCGGGGCGCGGCGCGCCGGAATACGCTGAGAGGGTCCTGTCCCCCCGAGGAAAGGGGGGCGTCCGATGGCTCCCCAGTACGGCGTCCCGGAAGCCGCGCTCACCGGACTGCGCGAGGATCTGGCCGGTGAGGTGTACGTACCCGGTGATCCGGGCTACGACGAGGCCCGGATCGTCCACAACGGCATGATCGACCGCCGGCCCGCGGTGATCGCCCAGTGCGCCACCCAGGCGGACGTCTCCAACGCGGTCCTCTTCGCCCGGGAGACGGAGCTGCCGATCGCGGTGCGCGGCGGCGGTCACAGCGTCGCGGGGACCTCGGTCGTCGAGGGCGGTCTCGTCGTCGACCTGCGCCGGATGCACGCGGTGGTCGTCGATCCGGAGGGCATGACCGTACGGGTCGAGGGCGGCGCGGCCATGAGCCATCTGGACCGCGCCTGCGGGCCCTTCCATGTGGCGACCACCGGTGGGCGGGTGTCCACCACGGGCGTGGGCGGCTTCACCCTGGGCGGCGGATCGGGCTGGCTGGAGCGGAAGTTCGGGCTGGCCTGCGACAACCTGCTCGCCGCCGACCTGATCACGGCGGAGGGGAAACACGTCCACACGGACGCGGAGGAGCACCCGGAGCTGTTCTGGGCGCTGCACGGCGGCGGAGGCAACTTCGGGGTGGCGACCTCGCTCACCCTGCGGGTGCACGAACTGCCGGTCATGAGCTTCGCGTTGCTCCTCTTCCTCCCCGAGTCCGCGCCCGAGGTGATGCGCACCTTCCGCGACCTCGGCGCGACCGCCCCGGACGAGGTGGGCGGCGGCGTCATCTACTTCCCCGCGCCGCCCGAACCCTTCGTCCCCGAGCATCTCGTCGGCGAGCTGGTCTGCGGCGTGATGGTCACGTACGCGGGCCCGGTCGACGGGGTCCACGAGTTCGCGGCGCCGCTGCTGGCACTGAAGCCCGAGGTCCAGATCGTCACGGACGTTCCGTACGCGGACCTCCAGTGCATGATCGACGACCCGCCCGGGCTGCGGAACTACTGGTCCGCGGAGTATCTGACCGCGTTCCCGGACGAGGCCGTGGACGTCTTCTGCCGGCGCGGGGGGCTGATCCCGATGCCCACCACCACCCAGCACGTGCTGTTCATGATGGGCGGGGCCGTGGCCGCGGGCCCGTCGGAGTACCCGCTGGCCTGGCGGACCGCACCCTGGGTCGTCCACCCCTTCGGGACCTGGGAGGACCCGGCCGACGACGAGCGCGTCAGGCAGTGGGTACGGGACGTGCGGGCCGATGCGCAGCCGTGGTCGATGGACGCCGTCTACCTCAACTTCATCGGTTCCGAGGGCGAACAGCGGGTCGTCGCCGGGTTCGGCGCCGACAACTACCGACGCCTGGCCGCGGTGAAGGCCGTGTACGACCCCGACAACGTCTTCCGTCTCAACCACAACATCACACCGGCCCGCTGACTCACCTCAGGGCGTCGATCACCTCCCGGGCGGCCCGCTCGCCCTCGGTGGCGCCGCCTTCCATGAATCCCTGGAAGTCGTAGCTGCAGTGCTCGCCGCCGATGTGGACGTTGCCCTGGGCGGTGCCCTCGTACCCGGCGTACCGGTGCAGATAGCCGACCGGCCAGCAGGAGTACGCGCCGAGGGTGTACGGGTTGCGGTGCCAGGCGGAGAGCTGGGCGCGGCCCGTGTACGCCTTCGAGGTCCCGGGGAAGAAGGCGTCGATGCCGCGCAGGTACCGGCTGACCAGGTCCCGTACGTACGGGTCGGACTCGGTGGAGAACGGCCCCGCCGGGGTGAGGGCCTTGGCGAGGCTGCCGCCCCCGTACTGGATGAGAATGCCTCCCGTGCCTCCCTGGATCTTGGTGGTGTCCCAGGTCTGCTGGACCTCGGTGTCGGTGAAGCAGTCACCCGCCGAGACACCGGGCCAGGCGCCCGTGCCGCGCCACGGGCGGGTGCCGAACTGCATGTTGAGCTTGGTGCAGTACCCCATCCGCGCGTCCCGCAGGAGGTTCTGCATGAGCGGGTCGAACCCGGCCCGGCTGAGGTCGAGTTGTTTCAGGATCGGCAGCGGCAGGCACAGGATCGTGTGGTCGGCGGTGACGGTCCGTACGGCGCCGGCCTCGGTGAAGGTCAGGGTCTGGGTGCCGTCCGCGTTGGCCCGTACGGCGGTGAGCGACCAGCCCTGCCGCAGTGTGCCGGGGGCGAGGGCGCCCGCGATGGCGTTCGGGAGCTGGTCGTTGCCGCCGGTGATGTGGTACCGCTCGTTGGACAGGCCCCAGACGTTGAAGTGGCCCGGATTGGTCTGATAGCCCATCAGCAGGACGAGGGCCAGCGAGGACTGTTCGGTGGTGTCGGCGCCGTACTCCACGTTGTAGGCGACATCGATGAACTTGCCCAGCGGCGAGGAGTGCCCGCCGGGGACCCGGGACTCGATCCATTCGTATATCGACATGTTGTCGAGTGCCGTGCCGGTGGGCGTGGTCTGGTTCCACATGACCTCGCCCGCCTCGGACAGGTCGCGGCGCAGAGACTGGTAGACGGCCTTGAAGTCCTCGTCGGCCTGGTGGCGCGGGTAGTAGGTGCCGTTGAACCAGAGGACCTCCTCGGCGCCGGTGGGTCCGCCGCCGAGGAAGTCCTCCACGGGGAGGTCGAAGCGGCGGCAGAGCTCCAGGATCTTCTTGTGGCTGGTGTCGATCAGTTCGCCGCCGATCTCGGAGGTCTGCCCGTACGCCCAGTGGCTCCGCTGGGTCCACATGCGGCCGCCGACGCGTGAGGGGTTGGCCTCGTAGAGCGTCGGGGTGACGCCGGCGTCCTGGAGGGTGAGGGCGGCGGTGAGCCCGGAGATGCCGGCGCCGACGACCGCGACGCGGGCGGGGGTCACGGCCCGGGCCACCGCGGGCCGGGAGACGGCCGTGCCCGCGGAGACGGCGATCCCCGCGGCTGCGGCGTACTTCAGGAGGGAGCGCCGTCCGAGGGTGTCGGACCGCATCTCCCTCAGCTCGTCGACGGGAAGGCCCAGCCGTCGAGCGTCTGCGTGCTCGGCGGCGAGGCGCTTCAGGAGGTGCATCGGGTTGGTGCGTGCCATGGGGGCGCTCCTGGAGGGGTGAGGGTCAGCTCTGGGTGACGGCGGTCGGGGCGGGGGCGGGCTGCTCGTCGTCGGCGCGCTCGGTGGCGTCCTCCAGGACGATCCGGCCGATGATCTCGTAGCGCTCGGGACGCTTGGCCTTGAGGTAGAGGCCGAGGCCGAGGCCGCCGAAGAAGACCGCTCCGACGATCCACGGGATCGCCTTGAAGAAGAGCGAGTCGGCGGCGAGACCCGCCGCGGTCTCCATGTTGATGATCAGCAGCACGACCACGGCGGTCATGCCGATGCCGCCGAGGAGGGGCGCGGTGAGCGTCTTGAACCAGTGCCGGTCCTCCGGGTGGTTCTTGCGGAAGTACCCGATGACGGCGAAGGAGCAGAGCGTCTGGACGATGAGGATCGCCATCGTGCCGAGGATCGCGAGCAGGGTGTAGAGGTGGATGTACGGGTCCTGGCCGGTGAGCCAGAACGCGCCGACGAGCAGCACCGCGATGGCGCTCTGGACGTAGGAGGCGATGTACGGGGAGCCGTGCCTGGGGTGCGTCCGGCCGAGGGCGGGGTGGAGGAAGCCCTCGCGGCCGATGGCGTAGAGATAGCGGGAGGCGCACTGGTGGAAGGCCATGCCGCAGGCGAAGGAGCCGGTGAGCAGCAGCCATTGGAAGGCGTCGACGGCCCAGGCGCCGATGAAGGTCTGGGTGGGCGCGAAGAACAGGTCGAGGGGGTTCGCCGAGGACGACAGCGTGACCGAACCCGCGAGCCCGTTGCCGGCGATCGCCATCCAGGAGACGTAGATGTAGAAGAGGCCGACGCCGACGACGGAGATGAGGGTCGCTCGAGGGATGACGCGCTTGGGGTCGCGGGACTCCTCGCCGTACATCGCGGTCGACTCGAAACCGACCCAGGACCAGAAGGCGAAGAAGAGACCGAGGCCGGCGGACGCGCCGGTGAAGGCGTTCGCGGGGTTGATCGGCTCGACGGGGATGCCGTCGGGTCCGCCACCGGCGATGAGCACGGCGGTGGCGACCGCGAAGAGGACGGCGATCTCCGCGATCAGCATGACGCCGAGCGCCTTGGCGGTGAGGTTGATGTCGAAGTACGCGAGGACGGCGGTGACGGCGAGCATCGCCGCCGCGTACACGATCCACGGCAGGTCCACGCCGAGCTGATCGGCGACCGTCGTCTTGGTGAAGTAGGCGAACACGCCGACGATCGACGCCTCGAAGACGATGTACGCGAGGACGGCGAGCATGCCGGAGGCCATGCCGGCGATCCGGCCGAGGCCGTGCGATATGTAGCCGTAGAAGGCGCCGGCGGCGGTGATCCGCTTGGCCATGGCGACGTAGCCGACCGAGAAGACGGTCAGGACGAGCGTCGCGAAGAGATAGCCGGCGGGGGCGCCGGTGCCATTGCCGAAGCCGACGGCGATGGGGAGGTTGCCGGTCATCGCCGTGATCGGGGCGGCCGTGGCGACGGCCATGAAGACGACGCCGACGAGCCCGACCGAGTTGGCCTTGAGCCGGTGCACCTCGGGGGCGGAGGTTGGGGTGGGGTTCTGTGCCATGGCCGGAAAGGATCCTCCGGGGTGACGTACGCCACAATCGACATGCGGTCGCACAATCGGCCTGTTGGGGCGACGAGTTGTCGACAGTGCGGACGATGTGTCGGGTCCCGTGACCGTCGGGTGATGTCGTCGCAACATGTCCGCGGGTAGCGTCCGGCTCCATGGACAATCAGGGCGGGATCACCGTGCAGCGGGCGCTGGAGCTGCCCGGACTCCGTGGCGGCCTCCCGGAGGTCGTCGCCGGGGCGGACCGGCTGCACCGGACGGTGCGCTGGGTGCACGCGGGCGAGGTCCCGAACATCGCGTCCCTGCTCAAGGGCGGTGAGCTGCTGCTGACCACGGGCCTGGGACTCGGCACGCGCCCGGCGGAGCAGCGGGCGTTCGTACGGCGGCTCGCGGAGCGGGGCATCGCCGCGCTCGTGGTGGAGCTGGGCCCGCGCTTCTCGCGACTGCCGGCGACGATCGTGGATACGGCGCGTTCGGCCGGCCTGCCGCTGGTGCAGCTCCATCGGGAGGTCCCGTTCGTCGCGGTGACGGAGGAGATCCACACCGAGATCGTCAACGGCCACTACGCGCTCCTGCGGCAGGCGGAGGAGGTCCACCGGCAGTGCACGGAGGCGCTGCTCGGTGGGGGCGGGGTGCCGCAGGTCCTGCGGATCCTGGCCGACTTCACCGCGAACCCGGTCTTCCTGGAGACGGCGGACGGGCAGCTGCTCTACGCCGCCGGCACGGAGTCGGCCCCGGCGGACCCGCTCCAGGTGTGGGACGGGCTGCGGGGCCAGCGGGCGGCACGGGAGTCGGGCCCGCCGACGGGGTCGGTGCTGGTGGACGTGCCGGGCGGCGGGCCGGGGGCGGGTTCGGTCCGTGCGCGCCTGGTGCTGCTGTCCGTCTCGGGTCCTCTCTCCCTGGTGCACCGGATGGCGGCGGAGCGGGCGGCGGGGATTCTGGCGGTCGTCCTGATGCAGGCCCGGCAGGAGGAGGAGCTGGCGGCCCGCGGGCGAGGGGACTTCCTGACGGACCTGGCGGAGGGGCGGATCACGGCGGAGGACGCGCCGGCGCAGGCTCGGGTGCTGGGCTTCCGCCCGGGCGACGGGCCGCTGCTCCCGGTGGTGATGCGTCTCGCCTCCGAGCTCTCCCCCTCGGGCAACTGGGCGCTGCTCGCCCGGGCGGTCCTGGAGGAGCTCTCGTCGGTGGGGGTCCCCGTCCTGCTGGGCGTCCGCCCGGTGGAGGGCCGGGTGCCGCTGCTGCTGGGCCTGCGGTCGGAGTCGGAGCGTACGGCGGTGGCGGACCGGGTCGCGGCGGCGCTGCGTGCGGGCGTGGAGCGGGCGGGCCTCGAAAGGGCGGGCGCGCACCCGCCGGTGGTCGTGGTGGGCATCGCGGGCGGCTGGGCGGCGGCGTCGGCGTCCCTGCGGCACGCGGGCGAGACGGCGACGGCGGCGCAGGGGCTGTCGGACCGCCCCTGGTACGACGCGCGACGCCTGGACATCGACCTGCTGCTGTGGCGCCTGCGGGAGCACCCGGACCTGGCGGCGTTCGTGGACCGCGCGATCGGCCCGCTGCGGGACCACGACCGCACCTCGCGACCGCCGCTGCTCCCGACGCTGGAGACGTACCTGGCCCACGCGGGCCGCAAGGCGGAGACGGCCCGCGAACTCCACCTGAACCGCCAGACGCTCTACAACCGCCTGGCGCGCATCTCCGAACTCCTCGGCACGGACCTGGACGACCCTCAGACGGTCCTGGCGCTGTCACTGGCGCTCCGAGCAAGACGCCACACCGCGTAGCGGCGACACGCTGGGGCGGCGGGTCTCTCGACACGGCCGGCCCCACCAAGGCGCCGTTCCCCACCGGGCCCCGTGGCGACGCCCCTGTGGCGACGGGACCGCTCGTGCGCGACTCCCGCGCAGGGCCACGCCCCCGTGGGCACCGGGGGCGCCTGTGGGCGACGCCCATACGGGGCCATGCCCACCGTCCCACCGGGCGGCCGCCCATGAGCGCGCCCGCGCAGGGCCAAGCGCCGCCGCGACCACCGGGCCACGCGGAGCGGACGCGCCCGCCAGGGCGCCGTCCGTTGTGCCCACCCGTCCCTCCCCCTAGGGCTTCGCCCTGGGGGCCCCACGCGGGACGATTGCCCACAACGGGGTGGCCGCCCCGGCCTCGGGGCGGCCACCCCGGCGGGGGTCCACGGGGCCGAGCCCCCCGGTCCCGTCAGGGTTTCGGGGAGGGGCGGGGTGGGGGGCTGTCCGCCCGCGCCGCGCTCAGCGGCGGCGGTCCGAGAGTTCGTCGTACACGCTCAGGACGTGCGCGATCGTCTCGTCCTCGGTCGGCCACGTACCCGCCTGCACCCGCCCCGCCGCCGCCAGGTCCATCCGGCGGTCCACGTCCGTCAAGAGGCCCCGCACCGCCTCCGCCAGCGCCGCCGCGTCGCCCCACGGGACCAACTCCGCCGCGTCGCCGACCAGTTCGGGCACCCCGCCCACCGCCGTCGCGACCAGCGGGACACCGAGCCGCAGTGCCTCCTGCGCCAGTGGGGAGCGGGCCTCCCACCGCGACGGCAGGACCGCCACGTCCGCCGCGGCCAGCAGCTCCGCCACGTCGTCCCGGCTGCCGATCAGCCGGACCGCCAGGCCCTCCTCCTCGATCCGCCGCTGCAGCGCCGCCCGCTCGCGCCCCTCCCCCGCGATCACCAGCAGCGGCTGCGGATCCAGGTCACGCCACAACCGCGCCGCGTCCAGCAGCATCCCGTACCCCCGCTCCGGGACCAGCGCGCCGACCGCCATCAGCAACGGCCGGTCCACCGCCCCCAGGTCCGCCCGCGCCTTCCCGTCGTGCAGGCAGACCGGTGCCCGCGACGCCGGCACCGTCACCGGCGCGAGCCGGGCGTCCCGTGCCCCGCGCCGCCGTGCCCGGTCGACGAGTTCGGAGGAGGTGCCGAGGACGACCGCCGCCGCCCGTACGGTCCTTCGTTCGAGCAGCCGCAACAGCCCGCCCCGCGCGCCTTCCGCGTGATGGCGGGTGTGCCAGGTCGTCACGAGCGATGGCGTCCGTGCCCCGCCCGCCAGCGCGAGCATCGCCCGCACCGAGGCGTGCAGTCCGTGCGCGTGCACGACGTCCGCGCCGATGCAGGCGTTGCGGAGCGCCGTGACCGTCGCAGGGTCGTTGCGGCGCGGGACGGGCACGAAGTGCGCGCCGGCACCGATGAAGTCGTAGGCGCGGTCGAGTTCGGCCGGGGCGCACACGGTCACCCGCACGCCCCTCGCCACCAGCCCCGAGGCAAGTGATCTGACGTGAGCGCTGCTGCCCGCGCTGCCGCCGCCCAGCACTTGGACCGTACGGAGCTGTGTCACGCGCCCAAGGATGCCAGCCCGTACGCACGTTCCGGCACCGAAGCCGCGTCGTTCCCGTGTCCGAGCCCTCAACTCGCCGGGCGGGATCACTCACATGGGTGAGCGCACGAAGGCACTGACCTTCCCCCGGCCTCCGGCCGGGGGACCCCCATCTCGCTTCGCTCGCCGCACACCGCCGCCGCGATGAGCCCCGCCGCGTGGACGGCGAGTCCGAGCCGCCCGTTCCCGGCGGCGATCGCGCAACCGACGGCCGCGCCGAGCGCGTGCGCGCCCGCGTCCCCGAGCATGGTGCGCTCACCGAGGTCGTCGGCGAGGACGGCGGCCGCGGCGCCCATCGGCGCGGCGGCGAACGGACCGCGCAGCAGTCCGGGGGCGCCGAGCCCCAGTACCGTCAACGCGGCGCGCCCGGGGGCCACGTCCACGAGGTTGACGAAGTGCGCGGTCCCCGCGATGACCACGCCCGCCAGGACCTTGTCCACCGGACGCTCCTTCAGCAGCGCCCCGGCCACGAGCCCGGCCGCACCGATCCCGAACAGCTTCACGGCGCCGCTGGTGACCTCGCCGCAGCGCAGGGCATCGAGGTGTGCACGGAAGCCCCTCCGGTGGTCGCCCCTCAGGTCGTCGTACGCCCCGCAGGCGCCGGCGGCGAGAACGGCAAAGGCAACGGGTCCTCCCCGAGCGGCCGGTCCTCCCCGAGCGGCCGACGCGGTCCCGGCGGCGATCGCGGTCCCGACGGCGATCGCGGGCCCCGCGTACAGGTCGACGCTCCGCCCGGCGTAGTTCTTCCTCCGCCACCGCTCGTCGTCGCCGCGCCGCAGCCCGGCGTACACGGCCCGGCTCACCCCCGCGGCCACCGCGAACGTCCCGAGCCTGCCCAGCTTCCCGATCATGGAGCCCAGCCTAGGACTCGGGGCACGAGGGAAGCGGGGCAGGGCTCTCGCCCCACCCCCCGCACCCACCGTCAGGCGTCCGCCCGCGCCGTCGCCAGCAGTTCCTCCGCGTGCGCCCGGGCCGTCTCCGAGTCCTCCTGGCCGGCCAGCATGCGCGACAGCTCGCGCACGCGGTCCTCGCCCTCCAGGACCGTGACACCGGACCGGGTCACGGACCCGTCGTTCGTCTTCTCCACCAGCAGCTGCCGGTCGGCGAAGGCCGCGACCTGCGGAAGGTGCGTGACGACCACGACCTGGGCGGACTTGGCGAGCTTGGCCAGACGGCGGCCGATCTCCACGGCCGCCTTGCCGCCGACGCCCGCGTCGACCTCGTCGAAGAGGTACGTCGGCACCGGATCCGTACCGGCGAAGACGACCTCCACCGCGAGCATCACCCGCGACAGCTCACCGCCGGACGCCCCCTTGGCGATCGGGCGCGGCGGGGCCCCCGGGTGCGGGGCGAGGAGCAGTTCGACCTCGTCCGCGCCGGACGGCCCGTAGGCCACGGTCCGTCCGCCGACCTCGACACCCTCGGGGTCCTCGGTCTGCCGGATGTCGAAGGACACGCGCGCGTGGGGCATGGCCAGCGAGGCCAGTTCGGCGGTGACGGCGTCGGCGAACCGTGCCGCCGCCTCCGTACGGGCGTCGGTGAGCGCCTGTGCGAGGACCGACAGCTCCGTCCGCAGCGCGTCCCGCTCGGCCGTCAGCTCCCCGATCCGGTCGTCGTCGCCCTCCAGCTCGGTGAGCCGGGCCGCGCTCTCCTGCGCCCACGCGAGGACGGCGGAGACGTCCGCGCCGTACTTCCGGGTGAGCTGGGTCAGCGCCGCCCGCCGCTCCTCGACGGCCGCGAGCCGACGCGGGTCGGCGTCCAGGTTGTCGGCGTACCCGGCCAGTTCCCCGGCCACGTCGGCCAGCAGGATGGAGATCTCCCCCATCCGGTCCGCGAGCGCGGCGAGCGCCGGATCGTGGAGGCGTACGGCTTCCAGGGCGCGCCCCGCACCCGCGACCAGGGTCGTCGCGTCGACGGCCTCCGGATCCTCGGGCTGTCCGGCGAGCGCCGCGTGCGCCAGGGCGGCGGCGGAGGCGAGGGCCTCGGCGTGCCCGAGCCGCTCCGCCTCCGCGGCCAGCTCGGTGTCCTCCCCGGCCCGCGGCTCGACGGCCTCGATCTCACCGAGGCCGAAGCGCAGCAGATCGGCCTCCTGGGCCCGTTCCCGCGCCCGCGTGGTGATCTCGTCCAGCTCGGCGACGACGGCCCGCAGCCGCCGGTACGCCTCCCCGTACGCGGCCAGCGGTACGGCGACGGCGTCGCCCGCGTAGCGGTCGAGGGCCCCGCGCTGCCGGGCCAGCTTGAGCAGGCCCTGCTGGTCGGTCTGGCCGTGGACGGCGACGAGTTCGTCGGCGAGCTCGGCGAGCAGGCCGACGGGCACGGAGCGCCCGCCGAGATGGGCGCGCGAGCGCCCCTCGGCCGAGATGGTCCGGCTGATGAGCAGGGCACCGTCGTCGAGCTCGGCACCGGCCTCCTCCGCCCGCGCGGCGGCCGGCGAACCCTCGGGCAGGGTGATCCTCCCCTCGACGACGGCCGAGCCCGCGCCGATGCGCACCAGGGCGGCGTCGGCGCGTCCGCCGAGCAGCAGCCCCAGGCTCGTGACGACCATGGTCTTGCCCGCACCGGTCTCACCGGTCACCGCGGTGAAACCGGGTGACAGCTCGACAACAGCGTCGTCGATGACCCCGAGCGACCGTATCCGCATCTCCTCCAGCACGGGGAAGACCTTACGAGGTCGAGGCCCGGCTGTGCGACGGCCCCTGCCGGAACGGTGCGAACACGCAGGTCGCGAATACGGCTGTCACCCGTGGGGGTGGGGGGAGCGCGGCCCGTGGCGGGGGCCGGTCCGGTGCTAGTGCGGCGCGCCGCGCCAGCCCGACACCGGCAGGGCGAACTTCGCCACCAGGCGGTCCGTGAACGAGGCGTGGTGCAGTCGGGCCAGCCGTACGGGAACCTCCCCGCGCCGCACCTCCACCCGTGCGCCTGACGGGAGTTCGACCGTCCGCCGCCCGTCGCACCACAGCACGCCGTGCGGGGTGTGCGGCTCGACCTCCACCGTGAGCACCGATTCCGGAGTCGTCACCAGCGGCTTGGCGAAGAGCGCGTGCGCCCCGATCGGGACCATCAGCAGCGCCTCGACCTCCGGCCAGATCACCGGTCCGCCGGCCGAGAAGGCGTACGCCGTCGAGCCCGTCGGGGTCGCGCAGATCACCCCGTCACAGCCGAATCCGGTGACCGGCCGGCCGTCGATGGCGAGCACGACCTCCAGCATCCGCTCCGGGGAGACCTTCTGCACGGCGGCCTCGTTCAGGGCCCAGTCCCGGTGCAGTACGTCGCCGTTCTCGTACACGACGACGTCGAGGGTCATCCGCTCCTCGACCTCGTACGCGCGCGTGACGACCCGGTCGACGACCTTGTCGAGGTCGTCGCGCTCGGCCTCCGCGAGGAAGCCGACCCGCCCCAGGTTGACGCCGAGCATCGGCACGCCGGACGCCCGGGAGAACTCCGAGCCGCGCAGCAGGGTCCCGTCGCCGCCGAGGACCACCAGCAGCTCACACCCCTCCAACGCGTCGGAGCAAGCCTCCGGCACCACCTCCACGGAGGGCGGCAGCGGCAGGTCGACCGCCTCCGCCTCCAGGACGCGGACGCCGATCCCGCTGCGCAGCAGCCCGAGGACGACGAGTTCGGCGCTGCGCACGGCGGCCGGCCGGCCGGTGTGCGCGAGCAGGAAAACGGTGCGCTGTGCTGCTGTCGTTGAGCTCAACGAGGTCCTTCCGCCACGGCGCGGTCGACATCCGCCGGATCGAGCGCGGGCGCCCCTGCCCGCAGCCACAGAAAGTACTCGACGTTGCCGGACGGTCCGGGCAGGGGGCTCGCGGTCACGCCCAGTACACCGAGCCCGAGCTCGCCGGCCTGGCGCGCCACGTTCCGTACGGCGTCCGCCCGCAGCTCGGGGCTGCGGACGACGCCGCCGGTGCCGAGCCGTTCCTTGCCCACCTCGAACTGCGGCTTCACCATCAGCACCAGGTCCGCGTCGGGGGCGGTGCAGCGCACCAGGGCGGGCAGCACGAGGCCGAGCGGGATGAAGGAGAGGTCGCCGACGACGAGGTCGACCGGCGTTCCGTCGATCGCTTCGAGGGTCAGCTCGCGGACGTTCGTACGGTCCTTCACGGTGACCCGGTCGTCGCTCTGCAGCGACCAGGCGAGCTGTCCGTAGCCGACGTCGACGGCGACGACGTGCGCGGCGCCGGACCGCAGCAGGACGTCGGTGAAACCGCCGGTCGACGCGCCCGCGTCGAGGGCCCGCCGCCCTTCGACCCGGAGACCCTGCGGTACGAAGGCGGCGAAGGCCCCGGCGAGCTTGTGGCCGCCGCGCGAGACGTAGTCGGGATCGGCGTCGTCCTGGGCGACGACGATGGCCGCGGCGGTCTCGACCTGGGTGGCCGGCTTGGTCGCCACGGTCTTGCCGACGGTCACCCGCCCCGCCGCGATCAGCTGGCTGGCGTGCTCGCGCGAGCGGGCGAGCTTGCGGCGTACCAGCTCGGCGTCCAGACGGCGGCGTGCCACTCCTGCCACGTTGGGTTCAGCTCCTGTGGTTGTACGACGATGTCGGCGGGGTCGGTCCAGGGCCGGGTGTCGGTCCGGGGCGGACGGCGTCGAGCGAGGTCAGCTCGGAGCGCAGCCCACGGTGTACATCCTCGTACACCTCCAGGTGTCCGTCGGCCGGGAGGTGGTCCGCGTCCGAAAGACGGCCGAGAAGGGCGTCCACGCCAGGGTGCCCGGTGGGGGTGAGCGGCACGCCCATGGGCGCGGGCGCGGCGGGCTCGAAGGCCGCGTCCTCGTCCGCTCCCGCCCTGGTGTCCTGCGGCTCCGGCATCACGTCGTCCATCCCCCGACGCTATCGCGAAGCCCTGGGGTACGGTCGATCACGATGGCCACGATCGAGGAGTGCCGCAGCGCACTCGACAAGCTTTCGGACAATCTCACCCGCGCGGACGGCGAGGTACGCAGCGCCGCCGCGCTCGACCGCACCCTGAGCTGCCACATCAAGGACCTGGACACGACGTTCACGGGCCGTCTCGCGGGCGGCCGGATCGAGGTCCAGGACACAGTGGCGGGGCCACCGCCCGCCAAGGCGCAGATCCGTCTGGCGATGACCGGCGACGACCTGGTGGCGATGGTGAACGGGGAGCTGAACTTCGCGAAGGCCTGGGCCTCCGGCCGGGTCAGGCTGGAGGCCGGCTTCCGCGATCTGCTCCGGCTGCGATCACTTCTGTAGCGCGGGCTCCTGCCTCGCGGCCCGCGCCTTCCGGCCGGCCGGCACCACCAGCGGCGTCCCGGTCTCCGGGTCCTCGATGACCTGACAGCGCAGCCCGAAGACCCGCTCCACCAGCTCGGCCGTCACGATCTCGGACGGCGGCCCCTCCGCGACCACCTCGCCCCCGCGGACGGCGATGAGATGAGTGGCGTACCGGGCGGCGTGGTTGAGGTCGTGCAGGACGGCGACCAGGGTCCGGCCCTGGGTCTCGTGCAGCTCGGCGCACAGGTCCAGGACGTCGATCTGGTGCTGGATGTCGAGGAAGGTCGTGGGCTCGTCGAGCAGCAGCAGCGGGGTCTGCTGGGCGAGCGCCATCGCGATCCACACGCGCTGGCGCTGGCCGCCGGACAGCTCGTCGACGTACCGCTCCGCCAGCTCGGCGACGCCGGTCGCGGCCATCGACTCCTGCACGATCCGCTCGTCCTCCGGCGACCACTGGCGCAGCAGCCCCTGGTGGGGGTAGCGGCCGCGGGCCACCAGGTCGGCGACCGTGATGCCGTCGGGGGCGATGGAGGACTGGGGCAGCAGGCCGAGGGTCTTGGCGACCTTCTTCGCGGGCATGGTGTGGATGGTCTGCCCGTCGAGGAGCACGCGCCCCTGGGAGGGCTTGAGCATCCGGGACAGGGCGCGCAGGAGCGTCGACTTGCCGCAGGCGTTGGGCCCGACGATGACCGTGAAGGAGTTGTCGGGAATCACGACGGACAGGTCGCGGGCGATGATCCGCTGGTCGTAGGCGAGGGTGACCGACTCCGCGCTGAGCCGCTGGGTCTGACCGTCCATGGGGGTGCTCCTGAGGTTCTTCTCGTTCATATCCGTCCCGCCTTGCGTTCCGTGACGAGCAGCCACAGCAGATAGCAGCCGCCGAGCACACCGGTGATGACGCCGACGGGCAGCTGCCGGTCGCCGAAGGCGTTGGTCGCCGTCCAGTCCGCGACGAGCAGCAGCGCGGAGCCCATGAGGGCGGAGGCGGCGAGGTTGGGGCCGGGCGAACGGGTCAGCCGGCGGGCCAGCTGGGGCGCGCTGAGCGAGACGAAGACGATGGGTCCTGCGGCGGCGGTGGCGACGGCGACGAGCAGCACGGCGGAGCCCATCAGCACGATGCGGGTCCGCTCGACCCGCACGCCGAGGGCGTACGCGGCGTCGTCGCCCATCTCCAGCATCCGCAGCGCCCGTCCGTGCCCGAGGACCAGCGGGATCAGGACGCAGCAGACGGCGAGCAGCGGCCAGAACTGCTCCCAGTCACGCCCGTCCAGCGAGCCGGTCATCCACACCGTGGCACGGGTCGCGTCGACCAGGTTCGCCTTGGTGATGAGGTAGTGGATGACGGAGGTGAGCATGGCGGCCGCGCCGATGCCGACGAGGACGAGGCGGTAGCCGTGGACCCCGCGCTTCCAGGCGAGCAGGTAGATCGCGGCGCCGGTGATCAGGCCGCCGACGACGGCTCCGCCCGCGGCGGCGGCGGCGCTGCCCTGGAAGAGCACGATGACGGTGAGCGCCCCGACGGTCGCGCCCTGGCCGAAGCCGATGACGTCGGGGCTGCCGAGCGGGTTGCGGGAGATGGACTGGAAGACCGCGCCGCCGATGCCGAGCGCGGCGCCGACGAACACGGCGACGAGGACGCGCGGCAGGCGCAGGTCCTGGACGACGAACTCCTGGGCGACGGTGCCGTCGCCCAGCAGGGTGGCGAGGACCTCTCCGGGCGCGATGGGGAAGTCGCCGCTGCCGATGAGGACGACGCCGCCGGCGAGGGTGAGGACGAGCAGCGCGAGCACGCAGAGCGCGGCGCGGGGCTCGTACCGTACGGAGAGTCCGCCACCGGTCCGTATCGACCGGGTGGTCACGGCCTTGGTGGTCACGGCCTCGGGCATCGCGGCCTTGGGCGTCACAGCCTTGGGCGTCACAGCCTTGGGCGTCACAGCCTTGGGCGTCACAGCTGGGCCATCCTCTTGCGGCGTACGAGATGGATGAAGACGGGCCCGCCGACCAGCGTCGTGACGATGCCGACCTGGAGCTCCGCGGGGCGGGCGACGAGCCGGCCGATCACATCGGAGCCGAGGAGGAGGGCGGGCGAGAGGACGGCGGCGTACGGGAGGATCCAGCGCATGTCGGGGCCGGTGATGGCCCGTACGAGATACGGGACCATCAGCCCGAGGAACACGATCGGTCCGCAGGCGGCGGTCGCGGCGCCGCACATCAGCGTGACGGCCGCCATGGCGATGACGCGGGTGCGGTTGAGGTTGGCGCCGAGCGCGCGGGCGGTGTCGTCGCCCATCTCCATGGCGTTGAGGGGCCGGGAGATGAGCAGGGCGAGCACGACGCCGAGGAGGATGAACGGCGCCACCCGGCGCACGGTCTCCATGTCGGCGGAGGCGAGCGAGCCGACGATCCAGAAGCGGAGCCGGTCGAGTGCCGCGGAGTTGAGCAGCTGTACGGCGTTGACGTAGCCGTAGAGCGCGGCGGTGGCGGCGGTTCCGGCGAGCGCGAGGCGTACGGGGGTGGAGCTGCGGCTGCCCCCGAGGACGTACACGACGACGGAGACGACGGCGGCGCCGACGAACGCGAACCACACGTAGTCGCCGGCGTCCGTGACCCCGAGGAACGCGATCGCGGAGACGACGGCCGCGGCTGCCCCGGCGTTGACGCCGAGGAGGCCGGGCTCGGCGAGAGGGTTACGGGTGAGGCCCTGCATCACGGCCCCGGAGAGGCCGAGGGCGATGCCGACGAGCAGTCCGAGGAGGGTCCGAGGGACGCGTACGTCATGGATGATGACGTCGTTCCCGACACCGGTGTTCTGGAAAAGCCCGTGCCACACATCGGCGAGCGGCACCGGTTTGGCGCCGATCATGATGCTCAGGACACAGACCAGCAGCAGGACTCCGACGGCCGCCACCAACCCGACGGCGCGCACGGAATGCCGGCGCGTCGGCGTCTGGGCAGGACCGGTCGACTCCGCGCTCGCTCGGGAGGGACTCTCGACCAACACCCGGTTAGGTTAGCCTACCCTGCTATGGCTGTTCGATCTCTGTATGTCGTCTGAGCAGCCCAAGCCGCTCAGCGGCCCACCGCGGCGCGCGTCTTCACCACCCCGGCCGCCGCGTCTTCACCACCCCAGCCGCCGCGTCTTCACCACCCCGGCCGCCGTGCCTTCACCACCTCGACCGCCGTCCGCTCACCATCCCAACCGCCCCAGCGCCGTCCCCGCGTCCACGCCGCACGCACCCGCCCCCGCTTCCGACCAGGCCGCCCCGCACAACGCCCGTACCCCGTCCATCGCGTCCCCCTCGCCCTCCAGCACGAGCGCTCCCCCGCTCACCGACGCCGTCCATCCGCCGCACTCGAAGCCCCCGCCGGACTCCACCACCTCCGGCTGCCCCGCCAGCAACCCCCGCAGATCCGCGTCCACATACGTCGGCCGGTGCTCCGGCACCGCCGCAAGGAGCTGCGCCACGTCCGTCACGCCGGTCAGCACCAGCAACGAGTCCACGCCCCCGTTGAACGCCCCCTCGATGTCCGTGTCCAGCCGGTCCCCGACCACCAACGGCCGCTCCGCACCCGTCCGCAGCGCCGTCTCCCGGTGCATCGGCGGCAACGGCTTCCCCGCCACCTTCGGCTCCGCGACACCGCCCGTGGCGATCCGCACGACCTCCACCGCCGCCCCGTTCCCCGGCCCGATCCCCCGCGCCCCGGGAATCGTCAGGTCCGTGTTCGAGGCGTACCAGGGCACCCCGCGCGCCACGGCATAGCTGGCCTCCGCGAACCGGCCCCACGGCAGCTCCGGCCCGCCGTACCCCTGGACCACCGCCGCCAGACCGTCCTCGTCGGCCGACTCCACCGGCACCAGGCCCCGCTCCCGCAGCGCCACCCGAAGCCCCTCCCCGCCGATCACCAACACCCGTGACCCGGCGGGCACATCGTCGGCGATGAGCCGCGCCACCGCCTGCGCCGACGTGATGACGTCCCCCGCCTCCGCCGGCACCCCCAGCTCGGTCAGATGCGCGGCCACCGCTTCCGGCGTCCGCAGCGCGTTGTTGGTGACGTACGCGAGGTGCATCCCGCCCGCCCGCGCCGCACCCAACGCCTCGACCGCGTACGGGATCGCCTCCCCGCCCGCGTACACCACGCCGTCCAGATCGAGCAGCGCCGTGTCATACGCCTCGCTCAGCGCCCGCACGCTCCCGCCCGGCCGCTTCCTGCCCCGCCGACCCCGGCCGCCGTCACCCATGACCTCGTACTCCTCACATCACCGCGAAACGATCACGCCATTCCCCGTCTCCCCCGATCATCGCTCATTGCCACCGCCCACTTACGATTGCGTAATGAACACCTCAGGTCCCGCGGCCGACGACGTCCGCGCCGACGGTCTGCACATGGTCCCGTTCCGGGGACTGCGCTACGTCCCCGAACGGGTCGGCAGCCTGGCCGCCGTGACCTCTCCGCCGTACGACGTCGTCGTACGGCCCGACGGACTGCACCACCTCGAGTCCGCCGACCCCCACAACATCGTCCGGCTGATCCTGCCGCAGGCGATCACCGCCGGCACCCGCCACCGCAAGGCCGCCGTCACCCTCGATCGCTGGCTCGCCGACGGCGTCCTCGCCCCGGACCCCGAGCCCGCCCTGTACGTGTACGAGCAGAGCGGAGACGGCATCCTGCAGCGCGGCATCATCGGCGCCCTGGAGCTCTCCACCCCGGAGGAGGGCGTCGTGCTCCCCCACGAGGACGTCATGCCGCACGTGGTCGAGGACCGTGCCGCGCTGATGCGGACCACGGCCGCCAATCTGGAGCCGCTCCTCCTCACGTACCGGGGCGACGGCAACGGAGCCGCGGAGGTCATCGAGCGCACCGCGCGGAGCGAACCGCTGCTCGCCACGACCACCGAGGACGGGTTCAGCCACCGGCTCTGGGGGATCACCGACCCCGCCGACCTCGCGGCGGTCTCCGCCGGCCTCGCGGAGCACCAGGCGCTGATCGCCGACGGCCACCACCGCTGGGCGACGTACCTGCGGCTGCGCGAGGAACACGCGCGACCCAGCCCGTGGGACTACGGCCTCGTCCTCCTCATCGACACGGCCCGCTACCCGCTCCGGGTCCGGGCCATCCACCGGCTCCTCAACCGCCTCCCCGTCGCCGACGCGCTCGCCGCTCTCGGTGACGGCTTCCGCGTCCGCCGCGTGGAGGGCCCACTGTCGACGGCCATGGACTCCCTGGAGTCCGCCGCGGCCGAAGGCAACGCCTTCCTCCTGGCCGGCGACGGTGCCTTCCACCTCCTCGACCGGCCCGACCCGGAGCTGCTGGCCCGCACGATCCGCGCGGACCGCCCGGAGGCATGGCGCACCCTGGACGCCACGGTCCTGCACTCCACGCTCCTCGACCATGTCTGGCACCTTCCGGACACGCCCGAGGAGATCAGCTACATCCACGACACGGAGGCCGCCGTCGACCAGGCCGAACGCCGTGGCGGTACGGCGGTGCTCATGCATCCGGTACGGGAGGACGTCGTACGGGACCTGGCCCGGCAGGGCGTCACCATGCCGCGCAAGTCGACCTCCTTCGGACCGAAGCCGGCGACGGGCCTGGTCCTCAGAAGCCTCGCGCTGGACTGAGCGCACGAAAAAGGGCGGCACCCCGCAGGGGGTGCCGCCCTTCATCACACAACGTCAGTCCTTGAGGTCCGCGTCCTCGTCGTCCTCGTCGTCGTGGTCCTCGTCCGCCTCGTCGACGGCGTCGGTCCCGACGACGTCCTCGGACTCGTCCAGCTCGTCGATCGCGTCCACGAACTCGACGCCGTCGAGTTCCGCGAGCCGGTCGGAGGCGTCCGTGGCGCCGTCCTTGTCCGACTCCAGCGCCTTGGCGAACCACTCACGGGCCTCGGCCTCGCGCCCGGCCGCGAGCAGCGCGTCGGCGTAGGCGTACCGCAGGCGCGCGGTCCACGGGTGGACGGCGGTGGAGGCGAGCTCGGGGCTCTGCAGGGTCACGATGGCGGCGTCGAGCTGCCCCATGTCCCGGCGGGCACCGGCGGCGACGAGCCGCATCTCTACCTGCCCGGCCTTGTCCAGCTTCTGCACCTCGGGCTCACCGGCCATGGCGAGGGCCCGCTCGGGCCGGCTCATGCCACGCTCGCAGTCGGCCATCACGGGCCACAGCTCGACACCACCGGTCATCCGCCGCGCGGCCCGGAACTCGGCCAGCGCCTCGGAGTACTTCTGCGTGGCGTACGCGGCGAATCCGGCCGCCTCGCGGACGGCGGCGACGCGGGACGCGAGCCGCAGGGCGATACGGGAGTACGCGTACGCCTGCTCCGGGTCCTCGTCGATCAGGTTGGCGACCATGACGAGGTTGCGCGCGACATCCTCGGCGAGCCCCTTGGGCAGGCTCATGAGCTCCTGGCGCACGTCCTGGTCGATCTCGTCACCCGTGACGTCGTCCGGGATCGGCAGCCGCTTGATGGGCGCGCGATCCGGACGGTCCCGGTCGCGGTCGTCCCGACGGCCGTAGCCACCCCGGTCGTCGCGACCGCGGTAGCCACCACGGCTGTCGTCGCGGCGGTCGTCACGGGGACGGTCGTCACGGCGGAAGCCACCACCGCGGCTGTCCTCACGACGGGGCCCACGGGGCCGCTCATCACGGCGGTCGTCACGGGGGCGGTCATCACGACGGAACGACGGACGCTCATCCCGCCGGTCATCGCGCCGGAAGCCGCCGCCGCCGCGGTTGTCGTCGCGGCGGAAGCCGCCGCCGCCACCGCGGTTGTCGTCACGGCGGTCGTCACGACGGAACGGGGGACGGTCGTCACGCCGGTCATCACGCGGACGATCGTCGCGCCGGAAACCACCACCGCGGTTGTCGTCACGCCGGAAGCCGCCGCCACCGCCACCGCGGTTGTCGTCGCGCCGATCGTCACGACGGAACGGCGGACGGTCATCACGACGGTCATCACGCGGACGATCGTCGCGCCGGAAGCCACCGCCACGGTTGTCGTCACGGGGACGGTCGTCACGACGGAACGACGGACGGTCGTCCCGCTGGAAGCCACCACCGCGGTTGTCGCCACCACGGTCGTCACGACGGAACGACGGACGGTCGTCCCGCTGGAAGCCACCACCGCGGTTGTCGCCACCACGGTCGTCACGACGGAAGGGAGGACGCTCGTCCCGGCGGTCGTCGCGCCGGAAGCCGCCGCCACCACCACGGTTGTCACCGCCACGGTCATCGCGGCGGAACGCGGGGCGCTCACCACCACGGTCGTCACGGGGGGCATCGCGACGGTCATCCCGACGGAAGGGAGGACGCTCATCACGCCGGTCGTCGCGGCGGAAACCACCGCCACCACGCGTGTCACCGCCACGGAAGCCACCACGGTTGTCACCACCGCGGTCATCGCGACGGAAGCCACCTCCACCACGGGTGTCGCCACCGCGGTTATCGTCACGGCGGAAGCCGCCGCCCCCGCCACGGTTGTCACCGCCACGGTCGTCACGACGGAAACCACCGCCACCGCCACCGCGGTTGTCGCCACCACGGTCATCACGGCGGAAGGCCGGCCGCTCGCCACCACGGTCGTCACGACGGAAGCCGCCGCCCCCGCGGTTGTCACCGCCACGGTTGTCGTCGCGGCGGAAACCGCCACCACCACGGTTGTCGCCGCCGCCTCGGTTGTCGTCACGACGGGGCCCGCGGTAGCCGCCCCGGTCGCCACCGTCCCTACGACGCGGCTCGCGCTCCGGACGGTCGTCGGGAGAGTTGGTGGACATCGACGTGACTCCTGTCTTCGGGTACTGCAGTCATTCTCGCGCAGTCGGCACTCCGACGCGCTTCGAACAGTTCAAGGAAAAACAAAAGGACCCTTGGTCCCAGCGTGAACGCTGGGACCAAGGGTCCTGAAAGATTGTTCGGCGGCGTCCTACTCTCCCACAGGGTCCCCCCTGCAGTACCATCGGCGCTGAAAGGCTTAGCTTCCGGGTTCGGAATGTAACCGGGC
>NZ_JBIAPJ010000008.1:0-472521 GCF_042888285.1 Streptomyces sp. NPDC003035
TCACCCTCTCGGGCTTTCCTCCGGGCTTTTCCCTTCGGTCTTGCGTTTCCGACTCTATCAGATCTTTCCGATCCGATTTCCTCGGTGCTTTCCGGTCCCTTTGCTTTCGCTCCGGGCCCTTCCGGCGTGTTCACTACTTTAGCCGAATTCCCCGGCGACTCATAATCGAGCCATTCGGTTCGGATTCCCGGCATGCCGAAGATCCGTACCCTTTGGGGTTCGTTGTAGGTAGTGGATGGCCGCTCCGGGGGCGCTTGAGCAAGCACTGCCCGGTTCCTGCGGCTCGGACTACATTAGGCACCCGCAGCACGCGAGTCAAGTCCGGTCAAGAGGTCCTCTTGCGGGGCACATGCGCGCGGTACGGGCTCACCGTCGGGTCGGCGTCGATCCAGAAGCGCCAGGGGTGCGGAGCCCCCTCGCCGCCCACGCCCGTGCGCGGACCGTTGCGTACCTGGTCGGGCGGGGGTGGGGTGCCCGTAAGGAGGGACAGCGGGGCGTCCCCGTCCCCGCATGTGTCGGTGCCGTTCATGGAGAGGGTGACGTCGAGGGCTGTGGCCAGGCGGGCCGGGCCTTTGGCCAGTTCTCTGTCGTACCGGGCCGAGAGTCGACGGGCACGGGCCTGTTCCGCGCCCACCAGGATCTCGCCCGCGCGCAGCAGGACCCCGCTCGCGTGCCCCTCCGGGCCGCACACCAGGTTGAGGCAGTGCCACATGCCGTAGGTGAAGTAGACGTACGCGTGTCCGGGCGGGCCGAACATGACGGCGTTGCGGGCGGTACGGCCGCGGAAGGCGTGGGAGCCGGGGTCGATCGCGCCGGCGTACGCCTCCACCTCCGTGAGGCGGAGTTCGATGCGGCCCTTCTTCGATGTCCGCACAAGGGTGCGGCCGAGCAGGTCGGGCGCGACCTCCAGGACGGGGCGGTCGAAGAAGGCCCGCGGGAGCGGCGTACGGTCGGGGCTCTCGCTCATGGCGTCCGAGCGTAGTGGGAGCCCCTGGAAGTGGGGGAACCGGCTACGGTCGTCGCGCGTATGTAGGGGTCGAGACCAAGCTGGAACAAGAGGGAGTGTTCATGGGGTTCAAGAAGCTGCTCGCGAGCCTGGGTGCCGGCGGCGCGTCCGTGGAGACGGTGCTCACCGAGGAGAACGTCGTCCCGGGCGGCGTCGTCCAGGGTGAGGTGCGGATCCAGGGCGGTTCGGTCGACCAGCAGATCGAGGGGCTGTCCGTAGGACTGCAGGCCCGGGTCGAGGTCGAGGGGGCGGACCAGGAGACGAAGCAGGACATCGAGTTCCTGAAGGTCCGGCTCGGCGGTGCCTTCACGGTGCAGGCCGGTGCGGTGCACGTCGTACCGTTCGGGCTCGAGATTCCGTGGGAGACGCCGGTCACCGTCATCGCGGGCCAGCAGCTGCACGGTATGAACATCGGTGTGACCACCGAGCTGGAGATCGCGCGTGCGGTGGACTCCGGCGACCTGGACCCGATCAAGGTCCACCCGCTGCCGGCGCAGCAGGCGATCCTGGACGCCTTCATCCAGCTGGGCTTCCGCTTCAAGAACGCGGACATGGAGCGTGGGCACATCCGGGGGACCCGGCAGAAGCTGCCGTTCTACCAGGAGATCGAGTTCTTCCCGCCGCAGCAGTACCGCGGTCTGAACCAGGTCGAGATCAGCTTCATCGCGGACGACCGTGAGATGGACGTCGTCCTGGAGATGGACAAGAAGCCGGGTCTGTTCGGCGAGGGCAGCGACTCGTTCCGCGCGTTCAAGGTGGGGCTGAGCGACTTCCACACGACCGACTGGGCGGCTTACCTCAACCAGTGGCTCGCCGACGTCGGTGGCAAGCGCAACTGGCTCTAGGCTCGGGCCTCGTACAGCAAGGCAGCGATACGGAGGTACGGACGTGGCCGAGGGGAAGAGGGCACCGCTCCCTCACGACTTCCATCCGCCGGTGCCGGCGTTCACCGTGGTGAGCGACGACATCGTGCCGGACGGTGTGCTGAAGGACGCGCAGGTGTACGCGGCGGGGAACACCTCGCCCCAGCTGAGCTGGGAGGGTTTCCCCGCGGAGACGAAGAGCTTCGCCGTCACCTGCTTCGACCCTGACGCGCCGACGGGCAGCGGGTTCTGGCACTGGGTGCTGTTCGACATCCCGGCGTCGGTGACGGAACTGCCGGCGGGCGCGGGCTCGGGGTCGTTCGAGGGGCTGCCGGCGGGTGCCGTGCATGTGCGGAACGACTACGGGTCCCGGGACTTCGGCGGTGCCGCTCCCCCGGCCGGGGACGGTCCGCACCGCTATGTGTTCACGGTGTACGCCGTGGACCGGGAGAAGCTGGGTCCGGACGCCGACGCCTCGCCCGCGGCCGTCGGTTTCCACCTGCGCTTCCACGCGCTGGGGCGCGCCCAGCTGATCGGCGAGTACGAGGTTCCCGCGGACAGCTGAGCGTTCGTTTGTTGTTTGCCCGCTTCTGGTCTTGGAGAGATCAGAAGCGGGCATCTTTCGTTGCGCACGATATTGCGTTGTCCAACCCGGCGCGCCCGGCCAGAGTTGATCCCAGCCCGGAGCCCTGCCACGGGGCTGGGCCGGCACACGGGAGGTGGGCACCAATGCGGGACACGCTGGTACTGAACGCGAGCTTCGAGCCGCTGTCGACGGTCACACTCAACCGTGCGGTGGTGCTTGTCCTGCAGGACAAGGCCGTCGTCGAGCAGGAGCATCCCGATCTTCGCATGCGTGCCGCCGCCGTGGACATTCCGGTCCCCCGGGTGATCAGACTCTGCCGCTACGTACGGGTGCCGTTCCGAAGACAGGCCCCGTGGTCGAGGCGGGGTGTGCTGGTCCGGGACCAGCACCGGTGCGCGTACTGCGGGAGGCGCGCGACGACCGTGGACCATGTGGTGCCGCGGGCGCAGGGTGGCGGGGACAGCTGGCTGAACACGGTGGCGTCCTGTGCCGAGGACAATCACCGCAAGGCGGACCGTACGCCGGAGCAGGCGGGGATGCCGCTGCTGCACGAGCCGTTCGTGCCGTCGCCGGCGGACGCGATGCTGCTGGCGATGCGGGCCGGTGAGCGGTCGGAGCTGCCGGAGTGGCTGGCCAACTCGGCGGCGTGATAACGGGTTTGTGTACGGGTGAGGGCCCGCTTCCTGTTCGGGGGGCGGGCCCTCGTCGTTCAGCGGAGCAGCAGTTGCACGATGGCGACGGTGCCGACGGCCACGATGAAGCCGCGCAGGACGGGTGGCGGGAGGCGCCGGCCGACCTTGGCGCCGATCTGGCCGCCGATCGCCGAGCCGACGGCGATGAGCAGGACGGCGGTCCAGTCGAAGTCGGCGACGAAGAGGAAGAAGAGCGCGGCGATGCTGTTGACGATCGCGGCGAGGACGTTCTTGACCGCGTTCAGGCGCTGGAGGGTGTCGGCGAGGAGCATGCCCATGAGGGAGAGGTAGATGATCCCCTGGGCGGCGGTGAAGTAGCCGCCGTAGACGCTGGCGAGGAGCAGTCCGGTCAGCAGGAGCGGTCCGCCGTCCGGGTCTCCGTGGTGGCCGCTGCGTTCGCGGCGGGCCTGTACGGCCTTCGAGAGCCGGGGCTGGAGGATGACCAGGACCAGCGCGAGGGCGACGAGGACGGGGACGATGGTCTCGAACGCCCGGGCCGGGAGCATCAACAGCAGGACGGCTCCGCCGAGTCCGCCGATCGCGGCGACGGTGCCGAGGCGCAGGATGCGGCGGCGCTGGCCCTTGAGTTCCTGGCGGTAGCCGATGGCTCCGCTGATGGAGCCGGGGATGAGGCCGAGGGCGTTGGAGACGGTGGCCGTCACCGGGGGCAGTCCGGTGAGGAGGAGGACGGGGAACGTGATCAGCGTTCCCGATCCGACGATGGTGTTGATGGTGCCGGCTCCGACGCCGGCCGCGAAGACCGCCAGGACTTCCCAGATGGACAACGCCATCTCCTTACAGGATCAGTGGCTCGCCTCCCCGCCCTGACGTCCGTCGGGGTCGAGGGGCTCGCACCGATCATGCACGACTACGTGTACGTGTCAGTCGACCGGGGGCGCTTCGCGGCGCTCGGTCTCGTTGCCCGTACGGCTGCCGGGCACCGCACCGGTGTTGAAGCCGGGGGCGCCGTTGCCGAGGTTGCCGAAGGCGCCGGAGAGGCCCTTGAGGGCGTCGCCGATCTCGCTGGGCACGATCCAGAGCTTGTTGGCGTCGCCCTCGGCGATCTTCGGGAGCATCTGGAGGTACTGGTACGAGAGGAGCTTCTGGTCCGGGTCTCCGGCGTGGATGGCCTCGAAGACCGTACGGACGGCCTGGGCCTCGCCCTCGGCGCGCAGGGCGGCGGCCTTGGCCTCACCCTCGGCGCGGAGGATCGCGGACTGCTTCTCGCCCTCGGCGGTGAGGATCGCGGACTGGCGGATGCCCTCGGCGGTGAGGATCGCGGCGCGCTTGTCGCGGTCGGCGCGCATCTGCTTCTCCATCGAGTCCTGGATGGAGGTCGGCGGCTCGATCGCCTTGAGCTCGACGCGGTTGACGCGGATGCCCCACTTGCCGGTGGCCTCGTCGAGGACGCCGCGCAGGGCCGCGTTGATCTCCTCGCGGGAGGTGAGGGTCCGCTCCAGGTCCATGCCGCCGATGATGTTGCGCAGGGTGGTGACGGTGAGCTGCTCGATCGCCTGGATGTAGCTGGCGACTTCGTAGGTCGCGGCCCGGGCGTCGGTCACCTGGTAGTAGATGACGGTGTCGATGTTGACGACCAGGTTGTCCTGGGTGATCACCGGCTGGGGCGGGAACGGGACGACCTGTTCGCGGAGGTCGATCCGGTTGCGGATGGAGTCGATGAAGGGGACGACGATGTTCAGGCCGGCGTTGAGCGTGCGGGTGTAGCGGCCGAAGCGCTCCACGATGGCGGCGCTCGCCTGCGGAATGACCTGGATCGTCTTGATCAGGGCGATGAAGACAAGCACCACCAGAATGATCAGGACGATGATGACTGCTGACATCGTGTTTCCCCGTGCCCTTCGCTACCGGTTGACTGCCGGGTTGATTTCGATGATCGAGTTTCCCAGACGGCACGCCGTCGTGTGGGGGGTTCGGGGGGTTCGGTCACATGACCACGGCGGTCGCCCCGTCGATCTCGACGACGTCGACCTGGTCGCCCGGTTCGAAGGACTGTCCGGAGTCGAGCGTACGGGCGGACCAGATCTCGCCGGCGAGCTTGATGCGGCCGCCGTTGCCGTCGACCCGTTCCAGGACGACGGCTTGACGGCCCCTCAGGGCGTCGATGCCGCTGGCGTGCTGGGGTGGGCCGTTGCGGTGGCGGGCAGCGATGGGGCGTACCACCGCGAGGAGTGCGACCGAGACGACGGCGAAGACGACCACCTGCGCGACGATGCCGAAGCCGAGACCTGCGGTCACGGCTCCGGCGATCGCACCGACGGAGAACATGCCAAATTCGGGCATCGCGGTCAGAACCAGGGGAATGCCCAGTCCTACCGCGCCAATCAGCCACCAGACCCATGCGTCGATGTCCACATGGTCATGGTAGGGCGGTGGGGTGGGTCGGGGACAGGGCGCGGCTCTGTGCGGAGAAACGACGCCCGGTGTTCCCGGTTTCCGTACGCCTGCGGCTACTTGAGCGGGAGGCCCTGTGCGGTGTAGCGGTCGCCGACGTGCTCGACGAGGAGCGGCAGGCCGAAGCAGAGGGAGAGGTTGCGGGAGGTCAGCTCGGTCTCCATCGGGCCGGCCGCGAGTACCTTGCCCTGGCGGATCATCAGGACGTGGGTGAAGCCGGGGGCGATCTCCTCGACATGGTGGGTGACCATGATCATGGAGGGCGCGTACGGGTCGCGGGCGAGGCGGCCGAGGCGGCGGACGAGGTCCTCGCGGCCGCCGAGGTCGAGTCCGGCGGCGGGCTCGTCGAGGAGGAGGAGTTCGGGGTCGGTCATCATGGCGCGGGCGATCAGGGTGCGCTTGCGCTCGCCCTCGGAGAGGGTGCCGAACCTGCGGTCCAGGTACTCGGTCATGCCGAGGCGGTCGAGGAAGGCGCGGGCGCGCTGCTCGTCGACCTCGTCGTAGTTCTCGTGCCAGGTGGCGGTCATGCCGTACGCGGCGGTGAGGACGGTCTGCAGGACGGTCTGCTTCTTGGGGAGCTTCTCCGCCATGGCGATGCCGGCCATGCCGATGCGGGGGCGGAGGTCGAAGACGTCCGTGCCGACGCCGCCGAGCTGCTCTCCGAGGACCCGGGCGGTGCCGGCGGAGGGGAAGAGGTAGCTGGAGGCGATGTTGAGGAGCGTGGTCTTGCCGGCGCCGTTGGGGCCGAGGATGACCCAGCGCTCACCCTCCTTGACCGACCACGAGACATCGTCCACCAGAGCCCGTCCGTCGCGGACCACGGATACGTCCACCAGCTCCAGTACATCGCTCATGAGCGCGTTGTCTCCCCTTGCGGTCGAGTCGAGTCGTCGCCGTGCGCCTGTGGGCGCGGCGTCCAGGGAAAACCTACGCCACTGCCGGAGCGGGCCGGTCCTTAGGTGTGCCCTTAGTCCGGTGGTTCCCCGCTCGGGTGCGGGGAGTCCCTAGGCTGGGGGCATGCTTTCGGAACCACGCTCAGGACGCCTGGCCGCTTGGGGCAATGCCCTGTCGGCCGGATCGGTATCGCCGGACGACGCGGCGCTGGCCATCGTCGGGGACGACGCGGTGCACCGCGTCGAGGGGCTGCCGGGCGAGGCGGGGCAGGTCGGCCTGACCCTGGCGCTCGGCCGGCTGCGGCGGCTCGGGGTGTCCGGGTGGCGGGTGGCGCTGCCGGCGCCGGGGCATCCGCTGGGGCTGAGCGGGCCGCCGGACTTCAACGCGCGGGCGCTGGAGGCGGAGGAGGCGGTGGTTGGGTTCGGCGCTCCGTACGGTCTGGTGCCGGAGGTCACGGAGGTGGGTCCGCCGGGTGATGTGCACGTGGAGGTGGTCTGGCACTGCCTGACCGTGCGGGAGGCGCCGCCCGCGGACGTGCCGTCGCTCGGGGAGGCGGAGCGGGAGCTGGCGGAGGCGCTGCGCGAGGCGACGGCCGTGCTGACGAGGCTGGACGTCGCGGCGTCGGGTCCGGTGGCGGACGCGGCCCGCGAGGCGTACCGGGCGCGGGCGGAGGTGGGCCGCGAGGTACTGGCCCCGGGCTATCCGCCACGTGCGGTACGGGTGTTGGAGCTGGCCCAGCGGGTGGGTCTGCTGGTCGACCTCGCCTACGACCACGGCCACGGCGGCGCGGTCAGCGCCTCGGAGATGGCGGCGCGAGGGAGTGCGTTGCGGCCGGTGGAGCGGGTGGCCAGGCGGGCGCAGGTGGCGGCGTACAACGCGTACGTGGAGGAGAAGGAACGCGAGCGCTGACGCCCAGCAGCGGCGCCACTCCGACGGACGGAGTCCGGCGCAGCGGACCGAAGCCCGTGAGGCGCCCCGGCGCCGAGCGGTGCGAGCGACGCGTCAGGAAGGAGAGGCCGGCGGCGCGAGGGAGTGCGTTGCGGCCGGTGGAGCGGGTGGCCAGGCGGGCGCAGGTGGCGGCGTACAACGCGTACGTGGAGGAGAAGGAACGCGAGCGCTGACGCCCAGCAGCGGCGCCACTCCGACGGACGGAGTCCGGCGCAGCGGACCGAAGTGACGCCCAGGGGTGTGAGCGGCGCGCGGCGGGAAAGGGAGAAGCCCGGCCCCCGGGGGATCGTCCAGGGGCCGGGCTCGTCTCGTGGGGGCGTCAGTGGTTGACGGCGCCGTTCGCGAAGGCCGGGTTGAGCAGGCCGATCACGTTGACCGTGTTGCCGGAGACGTTCACGGGAACGTGCACCGGAGCCTGCACCAGGTTGCCGGACCCGACGCCCGGCGAACCGACGGCCTTGCCGTGCGCGTCCGCGCCGTGGGCGGAGGCGACACCCGCACCGGCGGCGACGATGCCACCGGCGACCATGGTGAGGGCAGCGGCCTTCTTGAGGTTCTTCACTTTCAGGTTCCTCCTGGTATTCGCCGCGGCCGGCCGCCGCAGCACGCCCTGAAGAACGCCGCCACCCTCGCCGGGTTGCGCCAAACGGGGGACATCCACCCGACAGTATGAAGATGGGAACGGAGGTGCCTCCTCCGCCTCACACGTTTCACGTGGTCAGACCGTGCCGCACCGCCCAGAGCGCCGCCTGTGTCCGGTCCGCCAGGTCGAGCTTCATCAGGATGTTCGAGACGTGCGTCTTGACCGTCTTCTCCGAGAGGACCAGCGCCCGGGCGATCTCCCGGTTGGACCGGCCGTCCGCGATCAGGCCGAGCACCTCGCGTTCGCGTTCGGTGAGCGTCGAGCCGCGGCCGGTGCCGCCCTGGCCCTCCTCCTGGGAGAGCAGCGCCCCGGCCACCTCCGGCTGGAGCAGCACGTGCCCGGCGTGGACGGAGCGGATGGCGCCGGCCAGGGCGTCCGGGTCCACGTCCTTGTAGACGTAACCCGAGGCGCCCGCGCGCAGGGCGGGCACGACCGTGCGCTGCTCGGTGAAGCTCGTGACGATCAGAACCTTCGCCGGGTTGGCCAGCTCGCGCAGCTTCCGCAGCGCCTCGATGCCGTCCATGCCGGGCATCTTGACGTCCATCAGGACGACGTCGGGCCGCAGCTCCTCGGCGCGTGCGATGCCCTCGGCGCCGTCGGCCGCCTCGCCGACGACCTCTATGTCGTCCTGGACCTCCAGGAAGGTCCGCAGGCCACGGCGGACCACCTGGTGGTCGTCGACCAGCAGGACGCGGATGACCTTGTCAGCCACCGGGGACCTCCATCTCGATCGTGGTGCCTCGGCCCGGTGCCGATGTCACGGTGAGTGTGCCGCCGACCCCGCCGGCCCGGTCCCGCATGGAGACGAGGCCGAGGTGCCGGCCCGCCCTGCGGACCGTACGGGGGTCAAACCCCTTGCCGTCGTCGGTGACGGTCAGCAGCGCGCCCTGGCCGCTGCGGACCAGGGAGACGGAGACGTGCTTCGGCTCCGCGTGCCGCAGGGCGTTGTGCAGGGCCTCCTGGGCGACCCGGAGCACGGCCTCCTCCTGGGCGGCGGGCAGCGCGCGCATGGCGGAGCTCTCGAATGTGACCCGGGCGCTGTGGGCCCGGTCCAGGACCTGCACCTGCGTACGGAGGGTGTGGACGAGTCCGTCCTCGTCGAGCGCGGCCGGCCGCAGCTCCACGACGGCGGCGCGCAGCTCGTCCGCGGCCTCGGCGGCGAGGGCGGCGACCTGCTGGAGTTCGCCCTTGGCGCGGGCCGGGTCCCGGTCGACGAGGGCGGCCGCGGCCTGAGCGGTGAGCCGGAGCGAGAAGAGCTTCTGGCTGACGGCGTCGTGCAGCTCGTGGGCGAGGCGCGAGCGCTCCTCGGCGATGGTGAGCTCGCGGCTCCGCTCGTAGAGCCGGGCGTTGGTCAGGGCGATGGCGGCGTGCTGGGCCAGGATCGACAGCAGCTCCTCGTCCTCGGCGGTGAAACCGCAGCCGCCGTCCCGCTTGGGGCACCGCTTGTTGGCGAGGAAGAGGGCGCCGATGGTCTCCTCGCCGTCCTGGATGGGCAGGCCGAGGAAGTCGGACATCTCCGGGTGGGCCGCGGGCCAGCCCTCGAAGCGGGGATCCTTGCGGACGTCCGCGAGCCGCTCGGGCTCCGCCTTGTGGAGCATGGCCGCGAGGATGCCGTGCTGGCGGGGCAGCGGCCCGATGGCCCGCCATTGTTCCTCGCTGACGCCGTCGACGACGAACTGGGCGAAGCCGCCGTGGTCGTCGGGGACTCCCAGGGCCGCGTACTCGGCGTCGAGGAGCTCACGGGCGGAGGCCACGATCGTCTTGAGGACGTCGCGCACCTCCAGGTGGCGGCTCATCGCCAGGAGCGCGGTGCTCACGGCGGCCAGGCCTGAGCTGGGTCGGTGGCTCATGAATTCACCGTACCGGTGCCCCGTGACGGTGCGTATCCGCCTGTGGACGGCCGTCTCCTGGGACCGCGGGACTAGGTCGAAGTGCCTTGTGCGGTCGGGGCCCGCGGACGAGGCGGCGGTACGGGCCGCGGCCGGAGGGTGGATCCATCGTCAGGAGAAGGGGATGGGTGTCATGCCGGTTGCGATCATCACGGGGGCGTCGAAGGGCCTTGGCCGGGCGCTGGCGGGCGCGCTGGCCGGGCGGGGATGGGATCTGGTGCTCGACGCCCGGACGGCGAAGGTGCTCGAGGAGAGTGCGGAGGCGGCACGCGCGCGTGGCGCACGGGTGGTGGCGCTGCCCGGGGACGTGACGGACGCGGCGCACCGTCGGGAGCTGGTGGCGGCCGCGGGGGAGCTCGGTGGGCTCGATCTGCTGGTGAGCAACGCGAGCGCGCTGGGCGCCGAGCCGCTGGTGCGGCTGGCCACGCTGCCGCTGGACGGTCTGCGGACGGCGCTCGAGACGAACGTGGTGGCTGCCCTGGGTCTCGTACAGGAAGGACTGCCGCTGCTCAGGGAGAGCGGGGCGGGGGCGGTCGTGGCGGTGAGTTCGGACGCGGCGGTCGGGGCGTACGAGACGTGGGGCGGTTACGGGGCGTCGAAGGCGGCGCTCGACCAGCTGGCGGCGGTTCTGGCGGTGGAGGAGCCGGGGCTGCGGGTGTGGGCGGTGGATCCGGGTGACATGGCGACGGATCTGTACGCGGCGGCCGTCCCGGAGGACGACGATCCGCGGCCGGAGCCGGTGTCGGTGGTGCCGGGGTTCCTCGCGCTGCTCGACCGTAGGCCGGTGAGCGGCCGGTACGCGGCCGCGGAGCTGATGGAGGCGGTCCGATGAGTGCGGCGACCTCCCGGCGGCCTGGGGCCGGGGTCAGGGGCGAGGTCGGGGTCGAGGTCGAGGTCGGGGTCGAGCGGTGCCGGGACGGCGTCGGCAGGAGGGGTCCGGTGGGGGTGTCGGTGGACGTAGGGGTGCCCGAGGAGCTGTCGGCGAGGGTGCCGGCCGAACAGCGCGGGCCGGGTCGCGGGCGGGACGACGTGCGGCTGATGGTGTCGCGCGGGACGGAGGTGTCGCACCACGCGTTCCGGGAGCTGCCGGGGCAGCTGCGGGCCGGGGACGTGCTCGTCGTGAACACGAGTACGACGCTCGCCGCTGCGGTGACCGGGCGGCTGGGTCCGGAGGCCGGCGGGGAGGCGGTCGTCGTGCACTTCTCGACGCGTGGGGACGACGGCCGGTGGGCGGTGGAGCTGCGGGAGCCGGACGGGGCCGGGAGCACCCGGCCGCGGCCCGGCGGCCCGGAGGGAGCGGTGGTCCGGCTGCCGGGCCGGGCGCGTCTGGTGCTGGAGGAGCCCCTCTCCGCGCCCCGGGGGCCCGGGGCGGCCCGGCTGTGGTGGGCGCGGGTGGACACGTCCGTACCGGCGCTGCTCGCGCGGTACGGGCGGCCGATCCGATACGGGTACACGGAGCGGGACCAGCCGCTGGCCGCGTATCAGACGGTGTTCGCGCTGTCCTCCCCCGACGGCTCGGGGTCGGCGGAGATGCCGAGCGCGGGCCGGCCCTTCACGGCGGGGCTCGTGGCGGAGCTGGTGAGGCGGGGTGTGCAGTTCGCTCCGCTCACCCTTCATACGGGGGTGGCGTCGACGGAGGCCCACGAGCCTCCGTATCCGGAGCGCTTCGAGGTCCCGGCGTCGACGGCATGGCTGGTGAACGCGGTGAAGGCGGGCGGGGGCAGGGTGATCGCCGTGGGGACGACGGCCGTCCGGGCCCTCGAGTCGGCGGCCGTGCCGCGCCGGCCGGAGGCGGACGCGGCAGGGGCTGGCGCGGGGGCGGGGGCAGCGGACGCGGCGGGGGTGGTCCGGGCGGCCTCGGGGTGGACCGATCTGGTCGTCACCCCGGCCCGTGGGGTGCGGGTCGTCGACGGGCTGCTGACCGGGCTGCACGAGCCGGAGGCCTCGCATCTGCTGATGCTGGAGGCGGTCGCCGGGGGGCCTGCCCTGCACCGTGCCTATACGGAAGCGGTACGCGAGCTCTACCTCTGGCACGAGTTCGGGGACGTCCACCTCATCCTGCCGGATGAGGCCCCTCACCGTACGCATTGCTGACGCAACTCGCGGTGAGTCTGTTACGTGCCCGATGTGAGCCCGCGCATAGGACCCACGTCACTTACGAATCTCCCTAGTGGAGGGATAAAAGGCAGATGAGGACGGTGTGAGCGGGTCACGGGCGGGTGTCCGTGCCTCGTGCACGGGCCCCTGATCCACTACCTGGGGTCGTACGTCACACCTTTGCCACAGCATTTTGCTGCCGCTAAGAATTGCAGCCGTCGCCGCCGAAAGGGCGCAGCGCCGCCCGGCCTGAGCGACCCCCTGCTATTCGAAGAGGTAGTCCTGCATGTCTGCGAACACTTCTGGTCACAGTCGTCTGAACAAGACCCACAAGGCTTCCATCGCCGGTGTCGCCCTTATCGGCGCCGCGGCCCTCGGCTTCACCCTCGTGCCGGCCAACGCCGCCACCCAGACCGAGCCGCAGGCGCTGGCGAACACGCAGCAGGTGGCCTGGGGCTACAACGCGGACAGCGCGCAGGCCAAGGCCCTGCACGCCAGTCTCACCGACCAGCACACGAGTATCGGCCTGAAGGCCAAGCAGGAGGCCGAGGCCAAGGCCAAGGCCGCCGCCCAGGCCGCCGCGAAGGCGAAGGCCGACGCGAAGGCCAAGGCTGACGCCAAGGCGAAGGCCGAGGCCAAGGCCAAGGCCGACGCGAAGAAGCGTGCCGACGCGAAGGCGGCCGCGAGCCGCGCCGCCGCCCGCAAGCCGGTCTACGCGAACAACCTCGACGGCTGGATCCGCGAGTCGCTGGACATCATGAAGAAGCACAACATCCCGGGCACCTACGAGGGCATCCACCGCAACATCATGCGGGAGTCCAGCGGTAACCCCCGGGCCATCAACAACTGGGACATCAACGCGATCAACGGCGTCCCGTCGAAGGGTCTGCTCCAGGTCATCTACCCGACCTTCAAGACCTACCACGTGCCGGGCACCAAGTTCGACCAGTACGACCCGGTCGCCAACATCGTCGCGGCCTGCAACTACGCCGCCGACCGCTACGGCTCCATGGACAACGTCAACAGCGCCTACTGACGGACGCTGAGCAGCAGACACGCCGAAAGGGCGGCACCCGTGCTGGGGTGCCGCCCTTCGGCGCGTCCGGACCGCGATCACTTCCGGACCGCGATCACTTCCGCATGACCTCGGGCTCGTGGCGGCGCAGCAGGCGCGCCACCGCGACGCCGCAGGCGACGCCGATGAGCAGCAGGACCGTGAGGTTGAAGCCCCACTGGCCGACGGTGTGGTCCCACAGCGGGTCCAGGTTGGTCGGGTCCTTGTGGTCCCACGGCGGCATCAGGTGCGCGAGGTCGAGCGTCGAGCCCGCGGCGGCGATGGCCCAGCGGGAAGGCATCAGCCAGGCGAACTGCTCCAGGCCGGGCGATCCGTACACCTGGAAGAGGATGCCGGTGAAGACGACCTGGACGATCGCGAACATCACGAGCAGCGGCATCGTCTTCTCGGCGGTCTTCACCAGCGAGGAGATGACCAGGCCGAACATCATCGAGGTGAAGCCCAGCGCGATGATCGTGACGCAGAGCTCGACGGCCGGCGGCATGACCAGACCCTCGGCGGGCAGCTCGCGGGTGGCGAAGCCGATGCCGCAGATGATGACGCCCTGGATGGCGGTGATCACGCCGAGGACGATGACCTTGGACATCAGGTACGCCGAGCGGGACAGGCCGGTGGCCCGCTCCCGTTCGTAGATGACCCGTTCCTTGATCAGTTCTCGTACGGAGTTGGCGGCGCCCGAGAAGCACATGCCGACCGCGAGGATCAGCATGATCGTGCCGGCGTCGCCGTTGAAGCGGGACGGCGGCTTGGGCGCGGCGAGGCCGAAGTCGGCCGGGATGACGACCGAGACCAGGCCGAGGACGGCCGGCAGGATCACCATCAGGCCCATGAAGCCCTTGTCGGAGGCGATGACCGAGGAGTAGCGGCGGATCAGGGTCCACAGCTGGGAGCCCCAGCCCTGCGGCTTGGGCTGCCTGGCCATCGCCTGCTGCGGCATGTGGACCGGCTGCGCGGCGACGGCGTCGATGTCCGCGGCGTACATCTGGTAGTGCTGCGAGCCCTTCCAGCGGCCCGCCCAGTCGTAGTCGCGGTAGTTCTCGAAGGCGGAGAAGACATCGGCCCAGGTGCTGTAGCCGAAGAAGTTCAGCGCCTCCTCCGGCGGACCGAAGTAGGCCACCGAGCCGCCGGGCGCCATGACGAGGAGCTTGTCGCACAGGCCCAGCTCCGCCACCGAGTGGGTGACGACGAGGACCGTGCGGCCGTCGTCGGCGAGGCCGCGCAGCAGCTGCATGACGTCGCGGTCCATGCCCGGGTCGAGGCCGGAGGTCGGCTCGTCCAGGAAGATCAGCGACGGCTTGGTGAGGAGCTCCAGGGCGACGGAGACGCGCTTGCGCTGGCCACCGGAGAGGGAGGTGACCTTCTTCTCCTTGTGGATGTCCAGCTTGAGCTCGCGCAGCACCTCGTCGATACGGGCCTCGCGCTCGGCCGGGGCGGTGTCGCCGGGGAAGCGGAGCTTGGCCGCGTAGCGGAGCGCCTTCTGGACGGTCAGCTCCTTGTGCAGGATGTCGTCCTGCGGGACCAGTCCGATGCGCTGGCGCAGCTCGGCGAACTGCTTGTAGAGGCTCCGGTTGTCGTAGAGGACATCGCCCTCGTTGGCCGGGCGGTAGCCGGTCAGCGCCTTGAGCAGGGTCGACTTGCCGGAGCCGGACGGGCCGATGACGCCGATCAGCGACTTCTCGGGGACGCCGAAGGAGACGTCCTTCAGGATCTGCTTGCCGCCGTCCACGGTGACCGTGAGGTGGCGGGCCGAGAAGGAGACCTCACCGGTGTCGACGAACTCCTCGAGCTGGCCGCCGACCATCCGGAAGGTCGAGTGACCGACACCGACGATGTCGTTGGGGCCGATGAGGACGGAGCCGCCCTTGGCGATCGGCTGACCGTTGACGTACGTGCCGTTGTGCGAGCCGAGGTCACGGATCTCGAAGCGGCCGTCGGGCGTGGCGTGGAACTCGGCGTGGTGGCGCGAGACCTGGAGGTCGGAGACGACCAGCTCGTTCTCGAGCGCACGACCGATGCGCATGACGTGACCGAGGGCCAGCTGGTGGAACGTGGTCGGGCTGCGGTCGCCGTAGACCGGCGGTGCCCCCGCGACGCCGCCACCCTGGCCGGGCGCCTTCTGCGCCAACTGCTCGGCAGGGCCGCCCTGCTGGTGCGGGAACTGCGGTTGACCGTGTCCCTGGGCCTGCGCCGGCTGCTGCTGCCAGGCCTGGTGCTGGGGCGCCTGGTGCGGCGGCGGGGCCTGGTGGGTGGCCCAGTCGGCCTGCGCGGCGGCTTGCTGGGCGTTCGGGGCGGCGTGGGCTGCCTGCGCCGCGTGCGGCGCCTGGGCCGCTGCCTGCTGCTGGGCCGGGGCGCCGGCGGCGAGATTCAGCCGCGGGCCGTCGGTCGCGTTGCCGAGGTGGACGGCCGAGCCCGGGCCGATCTCCACCTGCTGGATCCGCTGCCCCTGCAGGAAGGTGCCGTTGGTCGAGCCGTGGTCCTCGATGACCCAACTCCGGCCGCCCCAGCTGATGGTGGCGTGTCGCCACGAGACCCTGGCGTCGTCGATCACGAGGTCGCCCTGCGGATCACGTCCCAGGGTGTACGACCTGGACGGATCGAGAGTCCAGGTCCTTCCGTTCAATTCCAGTACGAGTTCTGGCACTCCATGCCCCACTACTTGTCCCCCGATGTACCCCCGTCACAGGGAGTCCAGGGATGGCGAACATCCGGGGGGAACTATTTCAGGCCCTGCCCGTACGGGGAAAGTCGGGCGGTGTGAAGACCCCGCAGAGGCACGCTTCGGCCACCCTCGGAGTGCCCCCGCGCGGGCCGTTGACGCGAGGAGGAAACGACCGGGGCGGGGTAAGCACCCACGAGTGCGTACGATCATGAGTGAATCGGACAACTCTCCACGAACCGTGGGGTTCTGGTGGGCGCGGAAGGCGATGGCCGTCGGCCGGTACCGATCGATGTGATTCTGGCCTCGATCGCCGGGCGAGCCGGGCGCCGGGCGGGTACGTCCGCGGGGGGCTACCGTGGCAGGAGGGCGACCAGCCAGGTGTCCGGTACGCGGGACGGGGGGACTGGTGGCACCCAGTGCCCGATACGGTGGAACCACCATGAGCGCATCGCAGACCTCAGACGTTCCCACCCTTCTCGTCAAGATCTTCGGGAAGGACCGTCCCGGGATCACCGCCGGGCTCTTCGACACCCTCGCCGCCTACTCCGTCGACGTCGTGGACATCGAGCAGGTCGTGTCCCGCGGCCGCCTCGTCCTGTGCGCGCTCGTCACCGAGCCGACCGTCGCCTCCCAGGGCGAGCTGCGGGCGACCGTCCACAGCTGGGCCGAGTCGCTGAAGCTCCAGGCGGAGATCATCTCCGGCACCGGCGACAACCGTCCCCGCGGCAGTGGCCGCTCGCACGTCACCGTGCTCGGTCACCCGCTGACCGCCGAGCAGACCGCCGCCATAACGGCCAGGATCGCCGAGCAGGGCGGCAACATCGACCGCATCTTCCGCCTCGCGAAGTACCCCGTGACGGCGGTCGAGTTCGCCGTCTCGGGCTGTGAGACCGAGCCGCTGCGGACCGCCCTGGCCACCCAGGCGCACGACATCGGTGTGGACGTGGCCGTCGTCTCGGCGGGGCTGCACCGCCGCGCGCAGCGGCTGGTCGTCATGGACGTCGACTCGACGCTGATCCAGGACGAGGTGATCGAGCTCTTCGCGGCGCACGCGGGCTGCGAGGACAAGGTCGCCGAGGTCACGGCGGCGGCGATGCGCGGCGAGCTGGACTTCGAGCAGTCCCTCCACGCGCGCGTGGAGCTGCTGGCCGGGCTCGACGCCTCGGTGGTGGACAAGGTACGTGCCGAGGTACGGCTCACCCCGGGGGCCCGCACCCTCATCCGTACGCTCAAGCGGCTCGGCTACCAGGTCGGTGTGGTCTCCGGCGGGTTCACGCAGGTCACGGACGATCTCAAGGAGAGGCTGGGGCTCGACTTCGCCTCCGCCAACACCCTGGAGATCGTGGACGGCAAGCTGACCGGCCGGGTCACCGGTGAGATCGTCGACCGGGCGGGCAAGGCGCGGCTGCTGCGCCGGTTCGCGGCGGAGGCCGGGGTGCCGCTCTCCCAGACCGTGGCGATCGGCGACGGCGCCAACGACCTGGACATGCTGAACGCGGCCGGTCTCGGTGTGGCCTTCAACGCCAAGCCGGTGGTGCGCAAGGCCGCCCACACCGCCGTCAACGTCCCCTTCCTCGACACCGTCCTCTACCTGCTGGGGATCACCCGCGAGGAGGTCGAGGCGGCGGACGGCGACGAGGAGCTGCTGCACTGAGCGCAGCGCGCCGTAACCCCGCTCGTACGGCGAAGGGCCCGGTCGCCGCACGGTGACCGGGCCCTTCGTCGTACCGGAACGGATCAGCTGTGCGGGGCCCAGTAGTCGAGCAGCTTGCCCACACCGTGCTCGACGGACTTCCAGGAGCCGTCGAAGCCGACGACGGCGAACGCGGCGGTCGGGAAGCCGGCTCGGTTCATCCGGGTCAGCGCGTCGCCGTCGGCCGAACCCGAAAGGGCGTCGGCGAGGGCGTGCATCCCGGGGTTGTGGCCGATGACGAGAAGGTTCTCGACGTCGTCGGAGACCTCGTTCAGCAGGGCGATCAGTTCGCCGAGAGTGGCCTCGTACAGCCGCTCCTCGTAGACGGTCCTGGGCCGGTGCGGCAGCTCCGCCACGGCCAGCTTCCAGGTCTCGCGGGTTCTGACGGCGGACGAGCAGAGGGCCAGGTCGAAGGAGATTCCGGTGTCGGCGAGACGGCGGCCGGCCACGGGGGCGTCGGTGCGCCCTCGCTCGGCGAGCGGTCGCTCGTGGTCGGACACCTGGGGCCAGTCGGCCTTGGCATGCCGGAGCAGCACAATCCTGCGGGGTGTATCGACGCTCATGGGCTCCAGCTTCGCATGAAACGGGCCACCGGGCGCAGGGTGTTGGGTCAGTGGGGCGGGGCCGTGGGTCAGTGGGGCAGCGTCTGCTGGATCTGCTCCAGGAGATGCCCGACCGACGCCTGGCCTCCGGCCGCGTGGGCCCCGCCGGGCCCCGCTATGAGCAGGAGGAGGGCGACGAACGCGGCCACCGGCAGGGCGAGCGCCCACCAGGGAAGCCGCGTGTCGACGCCACCGGCGGACGGAGACGGGGACGGGGACAGGGGCCGGGTGTGCGTACGGGCCGCCATGGCCGCCTCCGTGGGTCGGGACTTCCGCGGCGGTGCCTGCCGCGATGTCTCCACGCTACGAAAGAGCGGTCCGCCGGGCCCATCCGGTGATCCACCCACTTCCCCCTGAGACTCGCCCCCTAGGGGACGGGGGGTTGACCCCACCGCGAGGGCGGTGCGAGGCGGATCAGGGTCGGGTCAGGGTGAGGCGATCGTGGCGATGACGGCGATGACGACCGAGATCCCGAGCATCGCGCCGAGCACGAGCAGGAGCTTCTTCTGGCCGTTCTGGGGGTTCGGGTCGAGCACTGGCATGCGGACAGTCTCGCATCTCAGCATTCGTCCTCGACCGTCCGGTCCCTTCCGGCGAGCGTACCGACGATCATCTGCGGGACCATGAGCCCGGCCATCAGGGCGATGGGCAGGCCCCAGCCGCCGCTGTGCTGATAGAGGACGCCCACCAGGAGCGGGCCCGGGATGGAGATGAGGTAGCCGACGCTCTGCGCGAAGGCGGAGAGCCGGACGACGCCGGCGCTGCTGCGCGAGCGCATCCCGATCATGGTGAGGGCGAGCGGGAAGGAGCAGTTGGACACGCCGAGGAGCAGGGCCCAGGCCCAGGCGCCGGAGGCCGGCGCGAGGTACAGGCCGGTGTACCCGGCCAGGCCGCACAGGGCCAGGGCGACGGCGATCGGCCCCTGGTTCGTCAGCCGGGTCGCGAGGCGCGGGATGACGAAGGCGAGCGGTACGCCCATCACCATGGTGACGGCGAGCAGCACACCGGCCGTACCGGCGGGGACGCCGGCGTCGCGGAAGATCTGTGGCATCCAGCCCATCGTGATGTACGCGCCCGTGGCCTGGAGGCCGAAGAAGACGCCGAGGGCCCAGGCGGTACGGCTGCGGGTGATCCGGAGCGGGGCGGCGGAGGGGGCCGTCGCCTGGGCCGGGACGTCGGCGGCGCCGGTGGCCGGACCCGTACCGCGGTCGCGCAGCAGCGGGATCCAGGGCACGACGGCGAGGGCGGCGAGGATCGCCCAGACGCCGAGGCCGGTGCGCCAGCTGCCGCCGAGGGCGTCGGTCATGGGCACGGTCGCGGCGGCCGCCAGGGAGGTGCCGAGGGCGAGCGCCATGGAGTACAGGCCGGTCACGGAGCCGACGCGGTCGGGGAAGTACCGCTTGACGATGACGGGCATGAGGACGTTGCTGACGGCGATGCCCATGAGGGCGAGGGCGCTGGCGGCGAGGAAGCCCGCGGTGCCCGAGGCGAAGGGGCGGACGGCGAGGCCCGCGAAGATCGCGGCCATGCCGGCGCAGACGACGGCGGCGGGGCCGAAGCGGCGGGCGAGACGGGGCGCCGTGATGCCGAAGACCGCGAAGCAGAGCGGCGGCACGGAGGTCAGGACGCCGGCGACGCTGCCGCTCATGTGAAGCCCGTCGCGGACCTCCTCGAGGAGGGCGCCGAGGCTGGTGATGGCGGGGCGGAGGTTGAGCGCGGCGAGAACGAGTCCGACGAGGACGATCCGGATGATCCAGGGGGCGGACCGGGCCGGTGCGGAGGAGTCCCCCACGGCGGCGGCCGGCTGGGCCGTACGGGCCGGGGATGCGGCGGTCTCGAGGGTCTGCGGCTCGTCATGCATGAGGGCCATCATAGAATCATGGGATGATTGATTGTCCAATCCGGAACGAAATGGAAGGTGCACCATGGCGCTCGGCTCTCCCCGGCGTTCCGGGCTCTCCGATCAGGTGATCACCGAGCTGCGGAACCAGATCACCTCCGGCGAGTGGCCGGTCGGGTCGCGGATCCCGACCGAACCGGAACTGGTCGAGCAGTTGGGCGTGGCCCGCAACACCGTGCGCGAGGCGGTCCGCGCGCTCGCGCACAACGGGCTGCTCGACATCCGGCAGGGCTCGGGCACCTACGTCGTCGCGACCAGCGAGCTCGCCGGCGTCATGCACCGGCGGTTCGCCGGGTCCGACCCGCGACACATCGCCGAGGTGCGCTCGACGCTGGAATCCTCGGCCGCGCGGCTCGCGGCGCGGCGGCGCACGGAGCGCGACCTGAAGCAGCTCGACGCGCTGCTGGCCGGGCGCGAGGAGGCGTGGCGGTCCGGTGACGCCGAGCGGTTCGTGACGGCGGACGCCGTGTTCCACCACGCGGTGGTGGTCGCCTCGCACAACGACGTGCTGACCGAGCTCTACGCCGACCTCGGGGACGTCCTGCGGCAGTGGCTGCGCGACGACGTGGGCCAGGAGCTGCGGCCCGAGCACCACATGGACCACGCGCGCCTGGTGGAGGCGATCCGGGCCGGCGACGCGGACACGGCGGCGGCCGAGGCGGCCGGGTATCCCTTCATGTGCCTCAGGAACCTGGGGCCGGCGGAGCCGGCTCCGCCGGCTCGTGCGTGAGCCAGGCGGAACGGACTTCCTTCCAGCAGCGGCCGCCGATCTGGGCGTAGACCGTCGGACCCACCTCTACGGGGGCGCTGTCGGTGTCCACGTCCCACCACCGGTCGCACTCGACGTGCAGCCGGACGCGGTCGGTGCGGGGATAGGGGTTGTGGCAGTACGCGGTGACCCGGGAGCCCTCGACGACCGTGCGGCAGGAGGCCCCGAAGTCCTCGGGCTCCTGGGCCACGGCGGGCGGCGGGTCCTCGGCGGGAGGGGGAGCCGCGCGCACCTCGGCGGCGACGGCGAGCCCGGCGAGGAGTGCGGCGGCCGAGGCCAGTGCGGCGGCCCTGCGGTGCGGCGCGCGCATGTCCCTACCTCCTCCCCGTCAGTAGCTGGAATGTCACGCTCCGATCCAGTGTGAGGTGGTTCGCCCGACTTTTCGACTCGGGGAGCGGGCGCGGGTACGACGAAGGCCGGGTGGCCCCTCCGCGGAGGGGCCACCCGGCCTTCGTACAAGCGCTCAGGCGCCGACCGGTTACGCGCCGATCGCGTGCAGGCCGCCGTCGACGTGGACGATCTCGCCCGTCGTCTTCGGGAACCAGTCGGAGAGCAGCGCGACGATGGCGCGGCCCGCCGGCTCCGGGTCGGACAGGTCCCACTCCAGCGGGGAACGGCTGTCCCAGACGCTCGCCAGCTCGCCGAAGCCCGGGATGGACTTCGCGGCCATCGAGCCCAGCGGGCCGGCCGAGACCAGGTTGCAGCGGATGTTCTGCTTGCCCAGGTCACGGGCCATGTAGCGGCTGGTGGCCTCCAGGGCGGCCTTGGTCGGGCCCATCCAGTCGTACTGCGGCCAGGCGAACTGCGCGTCGAAGGTGAGGCCGACGACCGAACCGCCCTCGCTCATCAGCGGCAGGACCGCCATCGTCAGGGACTTCAGGGAGAAGGCCGAGACGTGCATGGCGGTGGCCACGGACTCGAACGGCGTGTTCAGGAAGTTGCCGCCGAGCGCGTCCTGCGGCGCGAAGCCGATGGAGTGCACGACGCCGTCCAGGCGGTCGCCGAGGTGCTCGCGGACCTGTCCCTCCAGACGGGCGAGGTGCTCGTCGTTGGAGACGTCGAGCTCCAGGACCTTCACCTTGTCGGGCTGGGGCAGCTTCTTGGCGATGCGCTCGGTCAGCGTCGGCCGGGGCCAGGCGGTGAGGATGATCTCCGCGCCCTGCTCCTGGGCCAGCTTGGCGGCGTGGAAGGCGATGGAGGACTCCATCAGCACACCGGTGATCAGGATGCGCTTGCCCTCGAGAATTCCGCTCATGGTGATCAGTGACCCATGCCCAATCCGCCGTCAACCGGGATGACGGCTCCAGTGATGTACGAGGCGTCGTCGGAGGCGAGGAACCTCACCGTGGCGGCGATCTCCTCGGGCTGCGCGTAGCGGCCGAGCGGCACCTGGGACACGATGCCCTTGCGCTGCTCCTCGGTGAGCACCTTGGTCATGTCGGTGTCGACAAACCCGGGCGCGACGACATTGAACGTGATGTTGCGCGAGCCGAGCTCACGGGCGAGGGACCGGGCGAAGCCGACCAGGCCGGCCTTGGACGCGGCGTAGTTCGCCTGCCCGGCCGAGCCGAGGAGTCCGACGACCGAGGAGATCAGGACCACGCGGCCCTTCTTGGCCCGCAGCATCCCGCGGTTGGCGCGCTTGACGACCCGGAAGGTGCCGGTGAGGTTGGTGTCGAGTACGGAGGTGAAGTCCTCCTCCGACATCCGCATGAGCAGCTGGTCCTTGGTGACGCCGGCGTTGGCCACCAGCACCTCCACCGGACCGTGCTTCTCCTCGATCTCCTTGTACGCCTGCTCCACCTGCTCGGCGTCGGTGATGTCGCACCTGACGGCGAGGCAGCCGAGATCGGTCAGGGCGGCCGGCGGCTCACCGGAGCGGTACGTGATCGCGACCTTGTCGCCGGCTTCGGCGAACGCGCGGGCGATGGCGAGGCCGATGCCCCGGTTGCCTCCGGTGACGAGAACCGAGCGGCTCAACGGATCACCCTTTCGATAGCGGTCTGGATACCGAAAACCTATCGGTCCGGCCCCTTCCGCGAGGAATCGACCCCTGACAGTGGCGTACGGATGTCACTGTCGGGTCCCTACATAAAGCTCTGGGCGTGGCGGCCCAAAGCGCGACATGATCGGGGGCGACCGGTCTCACACGACAGGAGACGACTGTGCCCTCTGGGTCTCATTCACTCGACGAAGCCTTCACGGCGCTGCCGCTGCGGGCGCTCGCCGATGCCGCGCTCGCACGCGCGCGTGCGCTCGGCTCCGACCATGCCGACTTCCGTCTGGAGCGGGTGCGCAGCGCCTCCTGGCGGCTGCGCGACGCCAAGCCCTCGGGCTCCTCGGACACCACGGACCTCGGGTACGCGGTGCGGGTGGTGCACGGCGGGGCCTGGGGGTTCGCCTCCGGGGTCGATCTGACCATGGACGGGGCCGCGCGCGTCGCCTCGCAGGCGGTCGCCATGGCCAAGCTCTCCGCGAAGGTGATCGCGGCGGCGGGGTCGGACGAGAGGGTGGAACTGGCCGACGAGCCGGTGCACGCGGAGAGGACCTGGATCTCCTCGTACGAGATCAACCCCTTCGACGTCCCCGGCGCCGAGAAGAGCGCGCTGCTCGCCGAGTGGAGCGAGCGGCTGCTGCGGGCGGAGGGCGTGGCGCATGTGGACGCCTCGCTGATGACCGTCCAGGAGAACAAGTTCTACGCGGACACCGCCGGCACCGTCACCACCCAGCAGCGGGTCCGGCTGCACCCGCAGCTCACCGCGGTCGCCGTGGACGAGACGACCGGCGAGTTCGACTCGATGCGGACGATCGCGCCGCCGGTCGGGCGCGGCTGGGAGTATCTGACCGGCACCGGCTGGGACTGGGACGCGGAGCTGGAGCAGATCCCCGGGCTGCTCGCCGAGAAGATGCGGGCGCCGAGCGTGGAGGCGGGGACGTACGACCTGGTCGTCGACCCGTCGAACCTCTGGCTGACGATCCACGAGTCGATCGGCCACGCCACCGAGCTGGACCGGGCGCTGGGGTACGAGGCGGCGTACGCCGGGACCTCCTTCGCCACCTTCGACCAGCTGGGGAAGCTGGCGTACGGCTCGTCGATCATGAACGTGACCGGTGACCGCACCGCCGAACACGGGCTCGCGACCGTCGGGTACGACGACGAGGGCGTCGAGGCGCAGTCGTGGGACCTGGTGAAGGACGGCACGCTCGTCGGCTACCAGCTGGACCGGCGGATCGCGAAGCTCACGGGCCTGGGCCGGTCGAACGGCTGCGCCTTCGCCGACTCGCCGGGGCATGTTCCGGTGCAGCGGATGGCGAACGTCTCGCTCCAGCCGGACCCGGGCGGGCTCTCCACGGAGGATCTGATCGGGGGTGTCGAGCGGGGCATCTACGTGGTCGGCGACCGGTCCTGGTCGATCGACATGCAGCGCTACAACTTCCAGTTCACCGGGCAGCGGTTCTTCCGCATCGAGAACGGCAAGCTGGCCGGGCAGCTGCGGGACGTCGCGTACCAGGCGACGACGACGGACTTCTGGGGCTCGATGGAGAAGGTCGGCGGCCCGCAGACGTACGTCCTGGGTGGCGCGTTCAACTGCGGCAAGGCCCAGCCGGGCCAGGTAGCGGCGGTCTCCCACGGCTGCCCCTCCGCCCTCTTCAGGGGCGTCAACATTCTGAACACCACGCAGGAGGCCGGTCGATGAGCCGCGTCAGCAAGCCGTACGAGATCGTCGAGCGGGCCCTGGAGCTGTCCCGCGCGGACGGGTGTGTCGTGATCGCGGACGAGGAGTCCTCCGCCAATCTGCGCTGGGCGGGCAACGCGCTGACCACCAACGGCGTCACCCGCGGCCGTACGCTCACGGTCGTCGCCACCGTGGACGGCGCACAGGGCACCGCGTCCGGTGTCGTCTCGCGCTCGGCGGTGACCGCCGACGACCTGGAGCCGCTGGTGCGGGCCGCGGAGGCCGCCGCCCGGGCCGCGGGGCCGGCGGAGGACGCGCAGCCGCTGGTCGAGGGCGTCGACGCCTCCCCCGACTTCATGGACGCGCCCGCCGAGACCAGCTCGGCGGTCTTCGCGGACTTCGCGCCGGCGCTGGGCGAGTCCTTCGCCCGGGCCCGGGCCGGCGGCCGCGAGCTGTACGGCTTCGCCAGCCACGAGCTGACCTCGACCTACCTCGGTACGTCGACGGGGCTGCGGCTGCGGCACGACCAGCCGAACGGCACCCTGGAGCTCAACGCCAAGTCGCCCGACCGCTCGCGCTCCGCCTGGGCCGGGCGCTCCACCCGCGACTTCAAGGACGTCGACCCGGCGGCGCTCGACGCCGACCTGGCGCGGCGGCTGGGCTGGGCGGAGCGCCGGATCGAGCTGCCGGCCGGCCGGTACGAGACGCTGCTGCCGCCGACCGCCGTGGCCGACCTGCTGATCTACCAGCTGTGGTCCTCGGCGGCCCGGGACGCGGTGGAGGGCCGCACCGTCTTCTCGAAGCCCGGCGGCGGGACCCGGCTCGGTGAGACGCTGTCCCCGCTGCCGCTGACCCTGCGCAGCGACCCGAACGAGCCGGGTCTGGAGTCCGCGCCGTTCGTGATCGCGCACTCCTCGGGCGACGACTCCTCCGTCTTCGACAACGGTCTGCCGCTGGCGGCGACGGACTGGGTGCGGGAGGGGAAGCTGGAGCACCTGATCACGACCCGGCACACCGCGGCGCTTACTCGCTTGCCCGTGGCGCCCGGGGCCGGGAACCTGGTCCTGGACGGCGGCGGCGAGCGTTCGCTGGAGGAGATGGTGGCCTCCACGGAGCGCGGCCTGCTGCTGACCTGCCTCTGGTACATCCGCGAGGTCGACCCGGCGACGCTGCTGCTGACCGGGCTGACCCGGGACGGCGTCTACCTCGTCGAGAACGGCGAGGTGGTCGGCGAGGTGAACAACTTCCGGTTCAACGAGTCGCCGGTGGACCTGCTGTCGCGCGCCTCGGAGGCGGGACGGACCGAGAAGACGCTGCCGCGCGAATGGAGCGACTGGTTCACCAGGGCCGCGATGCCGGCGCTGCGGGTGCCGGACTTCAACATGAGCTCGGTCAGCAAGGGTGTATGACCCGCCTAGACTGAGTGACGGCGCGACGACCATCGATCAAGGAGACCGAACATCGTGACGGACATCGTCGACGAGCTGAAGTGGCGTGGGCTCTTCGCCCAGTCCACTGACGAGGACGCATTGCGCAAGGCTCTCGCGGACGGTCCCGTCACGTTCTATTGCGGTTTCGACCCGACCGCGGCCAGTCTCCACGTCGGCCACCTGGTCCAGGTGCTGACCGTCCGCCGGCTCCAGCAGGCCGGTCACCGGCCGCTGGCGCTGGTCGGTGGGGCCACCGGCCAGATCGGTGACCCCCGGCCGACCGCCGAGCGCACCCTGAACGATCCGGAGACGGTCGCGAACTGGGTGAACCGGCTGCGGACGCAGATCGAGCCGTTCCTCTCCTTCGAGGGGGAGAACGCGGCGATCATGGTGAACAATCTGGACTGGACCGCCGGCATGTCGGCGATCGAGTTCCTGCGGGACATCGGCAAGCACTTCCGGGTCAACAAGATGCTGACCAAGGACTCCGTCGCCCGGCGTCTGGAGTCCGAGCAGGGCATCAGCTACACCGAGTTCAGCTACCAGCTGCTCCAGGGCATGGACTTCCTGGAGCTGTACCGCCGCTACGGCTGCACGCTGCAGCAGGGCGGGTCCGACCAGTGGGGCAACCTGGTGGCGGGCCTCGACCTGATCCACCGGCTGGAGCCCGGGGCGGAGGTGCACGCGCTGGCGACCCCGCTGATGGTCAAGGCGGACGGCACCAAGTTCGGCAAGACCGAGGGCGGGGCCGTGTGGCTCGACCCGGAGATGACGACGCCGTACGCGTTCTACCAGTTCTGGCTGAACGTGGACGACCGGGACATCTCCACCTACATGCGGATCCTGTCCTTCAAGTCCCGCGAGGAGCTCGAGGAGCTCGAGCGGCAGACCGCCGAGCGGCCCCAGGCCCGGGCCGCCCAGCGGGCGCTCGCCGAGGAGCTGACGACGCTGGTGCACGGCGCCGAGCAGTGCGCGGCCGTCATCAACGCCTCGAAGGCGCTGTTCGGGCAGGGTGACCTCACCGAGCTGGACGCGCCGACGCTGGCCGCCGCGCTCTCGGAGCTGCCGCACGCGCGCGTGGCGGAGCTCGGGCAGGTCGTGGACCTGTTCACCGAGGTCGGTCTGGCGCCGAGCAAGTCGGCGGCGCGCCGGACGGTGAAGGAGGGCGGGGCGTACGTGAACAACGTGAAGGTCACCGCCGAGGACGCGGAGGTGTCGGCGGAGGAGCTGCTGCACGGCCGCTGGCTGGTGCTGCGCCGGGGCAAGAAGAACCTGGCGGCGATCGAGGTCGGCTCGGAGGGCTGAGGCCCGGAGCTCGACACGCCGGAGGCCGGTACGCGCATCGAGCGCGTTCCGGCCTCCGACGTGTCCAGGCACCGTCCGGGCCATCACGCCCGGCGCTGGGTCATGCCCGGCGCTGGGTCATGCTCGCGGCTGGGTCACGCCCGGCGTCTGTCGCCCCGGATCGCGGCCCACAGCATGTCGCCCAGACCCACCACGACGACCGCGCCGGCGAGTTGGAGCAGGTGGCGGATCCAGTCGATCCCCTTGGTGTCCTCGACCCCGATCCAGGCCGCGACGGAATTGCCGAGAATACTGCCGATGATGCCGAAAATGACCGTCAGCCACAGCGGGATCTGCTGCTTTCCCGGAATGATCGCCTTCGCGATCAGGCCGAGCACCAAGCCCACGATGATTGCCCACAACCAACTCATGGTCGCCTCGCCTCCTCATGCGGCGCAATCTGCGCATGTGGGCCCAGTCTCGGCCTCTTCGCCATACGACGCATGTCGGACGGAGCCATACGGGACCCGGCCTTCGCGACCTCGGCCGACGGGCGTACCGTGGAGAAAGGTCCGGACCGGGGAGAGTCCGGCGTGACACTGGCTGGTGGAATGCGATGCGGAAGCATGGCGAAGCAGAGGTTTTCCGAATCACCGGAGCTCGTCAGGGCCTGTCCGACGATGTCCGCGGCCGGGAGCGACGGTATGTGATCTCGATGTCGGTGCGGACGCTGTCCGTCATCGCCGCGGTCTGCCTGTGGAACGTCGAGCGGCATGTGGCCATCGTGGCGCTCGTTCTCGGCGCCCTGCTCCCCTACGTCGCGGTGGTCATCGCCAACGCGGGCCGGGAGAAGCCGCCGTCCCTTCCCTCCACGTTCGTGTCGGTGCCGCCCCGTCCGGAGCTCCCTACCGGGGAACCCGGGGACATCTCGGGGGACACCTCGGCGGACACCTCGGCGGAAGCGCGTACGGAACGTTCGTACGGTCAGAGTTGATCATTACAGCGACTTAAAGGCTCAAGAAAAGCTCAGATCAATCATGAAGTTCCGGTGCACCACACCCCATTCCCCATGACATACTTCCTACGCGCTCCGCATCCCCCGTCGGAGCGACGGACCGATGCCGGGCAGCTCCCCCCGTGGCTGCCCGGCATCGCCATTGCTGGACAATGATCGGGTGAGTGACGAAACCCCGATCTGTTCCGCCAAGGGCTGCCGCGTCGACGCGGTGTGGGTGCTGGCCTGGAACAACCCCAAGCTGCACACGCCCGAGCGCCGCAAGACCTGGCTCGCCTGCGAGGAGCACCGCGAGCATCTCTCGCAGTTCCTCGGCGTACGAGGGTTCCTCAAGGACGTCGTCCCGCTCGCGGAGTGGGGCTCGGCCGACTCGTCCGACTCAACCGCCGATCGCTGACATCGGGCGCTCCGGCTGGAGGAAGCTCGGGTCGTCCAGGCCGGAGCCGGCCTTCTTGCCCCACATCGCCAGCTTCCAGATCCGGGCGATCTCCGCGTCGGACGCCTCGCTCGGCTCCGCCGCACGCAGCGCGGCCCGCAGGTCGGTCTCCTCGGTGGCGAACAGACACGTGCGCACCTGACCGTCGGCGGTCAGCCGGGTCCGGTCGCAGGCCCGGCAGAACGGGCGGGTGACGGAGGCGATGACGCCGACCGTGTGCGGCCCGCCGTCCACGACCCAGCGCTCGGCGGGGGCCGAGCCACGCTCGTCCGCGCCCTCGGGGGTCAGCGTGAAGCGGGTGCGCAGCGACTGCAGGATGTCCCCGGCGGTGATCATGCCGTCGCGCTTCCAGCCGTGCTGGGCGTCGAGCGGCATCTGCTCGATGAAGCGCAGCTCGTATGCGTTCTCCACCGCCCAGGCCAGCAGGTCGGGGGCCTCGTCGTCGTTGAGCCCGGGCATCAGGACCGCGTTGACCTTGACCGGGGTGAGACCGGCGTCGCGGGCGGCGGCCATGCCGTCGAGCACGTCGTGGTGGCGGTCACGGCGCGTGAGGGTCTTGAAGACCTCCGGCCGCAGCGTGTCCAGCGAGACGTTGACCCGGTCCAGGCCCGCGGCCTTCAGGGCGGCGGCCGTGCGCTTGAGCCCGATGCCGTTCGTGGTCAGGGACATCTTGGGGCGGGGCTCCAGGGCCGCGCACCGCTCGACGATGCCGACGAGGCCGGGGCGGAGCAGAGGCTCGCCGCCGGTGAAGCGGACCTCGGTGACGCCGAGATCGGTGACCGCGATCCGTATCAGCCGGACGATCTCGTCGTCCGTCAGCAGATCGGGCTTGGCCAGCCACTGCAGGCCCTCTTCCGGCATACAGTACGTACACCGCAGATTGCACCGGTCGGTAAGCGAAACACGCAGGTCAGTGGCCACACGGCCGTAGGTGTCGATGAGCACTGTGGGCCCCCTCCCCGTCTTCCGGTGATGTATACAGCGAGCCTACGCGAGAGCGCCGACAACCAGCAGGGGCCGATTGGAACGAGGACCGGAGCGGCCGCGTCGTAGGACCCTACGACGCGGCCGCCGCGCGGTCGCGCACCGTGTGCGGATCAGTGCGCTCCGACACCGGTGAGGGACTTGACCTCCAGTTCCGCGTACTTGCCCTTGTCCGGCTCCTCCTTCGAGAGGAGGGAGCCGAGCCAGCCGAGCAGGAAGCCGAGCGGGATGGAGACGAGGCCCGGGTTCTCGAGCGGGAACCAGTAGAAGTCCACGGTCTTGAACATCGAGGTGGGCTTGCCGGAGACGACCGGCGAGAACAGCACCAGGACGACCGAGGAGATCAGACCGCCGTAGATCGACCAGAGCGCGCCCTGGGTCGTGAACCGCTTCCAGAACAGGCTGTAGAGGATCGTCGGCAGGTTGGCGGAGGCGGCGACCGCGAAGGCGAGGGCGACCAGGCCGGCGACGTTGAGGTCGCGGGCGAGCGCGCCGAGCGCGATCGAGACGACGCCGATGAGGACGGTCGCCCAGCGGGCGGCACGGACCTCCTCCTTCTCGGTGGCCTTTCCGCGCCGGATGACGTTGGCGTAGATGTCGTGCGCGAAGGAGGAGGACGAGGCCAGGGTCAGTCCGGCGACGACCGCGAGGATGGTGGCGAAGGCGACGGCGGAGATCACCGCGAGCAGGATCGCGCCGCCGGTGGAGCCGGCGCCTCCGCCGATCTCCAGGGCCGCCAGCGGGGCAGCCGTGTTGCCCGCCTTGTTGGAGGCGATGATGTCGCTGTTCTTCAGCAGGGCCGCGGCGCCGAAGCCGAGGACGATCGTCATCAGGTAGAAGGCGCCGATGATACCGATGGCCCAGTTGACCGACTTACGCGCGGCCTTGGCGGTCGGCACCGTGTAGAAGCGGATCAGGATGTGCGGCAGTCCGGCCGTGCCGAGGACGAGCGCGATGCCGAGCGAGATGAAGTCCAGCTTCGAGATGCCGCTGACGCCGTACTTGAGCCCGGGCTCCAGGAAGGCCGATCCCTTGCCGCTGTTGGTGGCGGCCGCGCCCAGCAGGTCGGAGAGGTTGAAGTTGAACTTCAGCAGGATGAGGAAGGTGATCAGGAGCGTGCCCGCGATGAGCAGGACGGCCTTGACCATCTGCACCCAGGTGGTGCCCTTCATGCCGCCGATGGTGACGTACACGATCATCAGCACGCCGACGAGGGCGACGATGGCGATCTTTCCGCCGTCGCTGGTGATGCCGAGGAGCAGCGAGACGAGGACGCCGGCGCCGGCCATCTGGGCGAGCAGGTAGTAGATCGAGACGACGATGGTGGAGGTGCCGGCGGCGGTACGGACGGGGCGCTGGCGCATCCGGTAGGCGAGGACGTCGCCCATGGTGAAGCGGCCGGAGTTGCGCAGCGGCTCGGCGACCAGGAGCAGGGCGACCAGCCAGGCGACCAGGAAGCCGATCGAGTACAGGAAGCCGTCGTAGCCGAAGAGCGCGATGGCGCCGGCGATGCCGAGGAAGGACGCGGCGGACATGTAGTCGCCGGAGATCGCCAGGCCGTTCTGGAACCCGGTGAACTGGCGGCCGCCGGCGTAGAAGTCGGCGGCGCTCTTGGTCTGGCGGCCGGCCCAGACGGTGATGACGAGCGTGGCGACGACGAAGGCACCGAAGAGGGCGATGATCAGCGGTCGGTGCTCGCTGGTGGCGTTGCCCGCCGCGAGGAGAAGAGTCGTGCTGCTCACGCGTCGGCCTCCGTGCGCTCCATACGGGACTTGATGGCCTCGGCCTTCGGGTCGAGGCGGTTCGCCGCGTGCCGCGAGTAGAGCCAGGCGATGAGGAAGGTGGTGGCGAACTGGCCGAGGCCGAGGACGAGCGCCACGTTGATGTTGCCGAAGAGCTTGATCCCCATGAAGCCGCCCGCGTAGCTGGAGAGCAGCACGTACAGCAGGTACCAGGCGATGAAGGCGACCGTCAGGGGGAAGGCGAAGGAGCGGTACGTGCGGCGCAGTTCGCCGAATTCCGCACTCTCCTGCACCTCGACGAAGGCCTCGGTCGTGGGCTGGACGGGGCCGTGGGGAGCGGCGTCCGTGCCGCCCGGGGGCGGCGGTGGTGCTTCGGTGGCCACGGATTCTCCTCGGGACGCGGGTGCGGTGGGCATGGACAAAGGGGCCTCGCTGGGGGGTGGGGGACGGCGCTCCGCTGCGGAGCTCCTCCCCTGCACAACGGCACGGAGGCCGGGGCGACGCGGTTCACCGCGGATTTTTTCTCCCGGGGACCCGTCCTGGATCTTCCTCCTGATCTGTATCAAGTCGGCTCAACTCATTGAAGGGTCGGCAAGATCAGCGATAACTTCACTCGTCATGCACCTGCCCGTCCGTAATCCGCGCGCGGGCAGTACATACGGATGATGTGGAGAACCCATGGCTCATCTGGGATCGAGACGCGGCCGAGTACTCGCTCTGCCTGCCGGACTCGCGCTCACGGCCTCCCTCGGCTTCCTTCCGGCCGGCGCATCCGCCGCCGAGGTGAGCGACGCCCCGGCGACGGCCGCCGTCTCGACGGACGGCCCCAAGCTGTCGTACGTCGTGAACATCGAGGGAGGCCGCTGGACGGCCGCCTCGGTGAAGAAGGCGATAGCCGCGGCCGGTGGCACGGTGGTCATCTCCTATGACCAGATCGGTGTCATCGTCGTCCACTCGCAGAACCCCGAGTTCGCGAAGACGATCCGCCAGGCCGACGGCGTGGTGTCCGCCGGTTCGACGCGTACCGCGCCGCTCTCCGCCCAGACCGACACCTCGGTCGGCGAAGGCGCCCAGGCGCTCACCGCGGCCGAGGCGACGGCCGCCGCGGCCGGTGCCACGGACGCGCAGGACCCGCTCGAGCCCCTGCAGTGGGACCTGCCCGCCATCAAGGCGGACAAGGCCCACCAGAAGACGCTCGGCAGCAGCAAGGTGACGGTCGGCGTCATCGACACGGGTGTCGACGACACCCACCCCGACCTGGCGCCGAACTTCGACGCCGCCGCCTCCGCCAACTGCGTGACCGGCGCTCCGGACACGACGCCGGGCTCGTGGCGTCCGAACCCGGGCGAGAGCGATCACGGCACGCACGTCGCCGGCACCATCGCCGCCGCCAAGAACGGCATCGGCGTCACCGGCGTCGCGCCGGGCGTGAAGATCTCGGGCATCAAGGTGTCCACCCCGGACGGCTTCTTCTACACCGAGGCCGTCGTCTGCGGCTTCATGTGGGCGGCCGAGCGCGGCATCGAGATCACCAACAACAGCTACTACACGGACCCGTGGCTGTTCGCGTGCAAGAACGACGCCGACCAGAAGGCGCTGATCGAGGCCGTCACCCGCGCCACCCGCTACGCGGAGCGCAAGGGCACGGTCAACGTCGCGGCGGCCGGCAACTCCAAGATGGACCTGGCGGCGGACGAACTCACGGACGTCACCAGCCCGAACGACACCACGCCGGTGACCCGCGTCATCGACCCGCGGGAGTGCCTCGACTACCCGGCCATGCTGCCGGGCGTGGTCACGGTCTCCGCGACGGGTGCCAAGGACCTGAAGTCCTCGTACTCGAACTACGGTGACGGCGTCATCGACATCGCGGCGCCCGGCGGCGACCGCACCGAGTACCAGACCCCGGCCGCCCCGGCGGTCAACGGCCGCATCCTGTCGACCACGGTCAACGGCGGCTACAACTACAAGGCCGGTACGTCGATGGCCGCGCCGCACGCCGCCGGTGTGCTCGCGCTGCTGAAGTCGACGCACCCGCACGCGAGCCCGGCCGCGCTCAAGGCTCTGCTCTACGCGCAGGCCGACGACCGCGCCTGCACGAACCCGTACGACATCGACGGCAACGGCACCGTCGACGCCGTCTGCGAGGGCGGTGTCAACAAGAACGGCTTCTACGGAGCCGGCATGGTCGACGCGCTCGACGCCGTGCGCCGCTGACCGGCACGCATGTGAGGGAGGGGCCCTGGTGGGGTACGCCACACCAGGGCCCCTTCGCATGGCACCGAGTGCCATCATGCGGTCATGGTCAACACAGTACGTACAGGTACGGAGTTGTTGTGGTCGGCTCTCGGCGGCGATCCCGCCCTGGTCGACCGGGTGTCGTACGGCGGGCCCTCCGGGCTGTTGCCGGCCCGGCTGCCGGTGATGGACCTGGCCCGGGCGACGGTCGCGGTCGCGGGCCTGGCGGCGGTGGAGCGGGCGGGCCTTCCCGGTCCGGTCCGGGTCGACGACGGGGCGGTCGCCACGGCGTTCGTGAGCGAGCGTCATCTCCGCGTCGACGGGCGGGCACCGGTGAACTTCGCGCCGCTGTCCGGTTTCTTCCGCGCCGCCGACGGCTGGATCCGTACCCACGCCAACTACCCGCACCATCGGGCGGCGCTGCTGCGCGCGCTGGAGGTACGGGAGGAGTCGCCGGAGGCCGTCAGGTCGGCGATCGGGCGGCGCGGCGCCGAGGAGCTGGAGACAGCCGTGTACGCGGCCGGGGGCCTCGCTGTCGCCCTGCGCACCCCGGAGGAGTGGGCGGCGTCCGAGCAGGGCCGGGAGGTGGCGAAGCGGCCGCCGCTGACGCGTGAGCGGTTGGACGACGCGGCGCCGAGGCGGCGTTCGGGTCCCCTCCGGGTGCTGGACCTGACCCGGGTCATCGCCGGGCCTGTCGCGACGAGGACGCTCGCCCTGCTCGGGGCGGACGTGCTGCGGATCGACCCGCCGGAGAACCCCGAGCTGCCCGACCAGCACGCGGACACGGACATCGGCAAGCGGACGGCCGCGCTCGATCTCGACCGCTCCGCGGACCGCCGCACGTTCGACGAGCTGCTGGACGCGGCCGACGTGCTGGTCACCGGATACCGCCCGGGCGCCCTGGACCGCTTCGGCCTCCACCGGCCGGGTCTGGTGATCGCGCGGCTCTCGGCCTGGGGTGACTACGGCCCCTGGGGCGAGCGGCGCGGCTTCGACAGCCTGGTGCAGGTGGCGACCGGTATCGCCGCGACCGAGGGCTCCGAGGAGAAGCCGGGCGTGCTGCCGGCCCAGGCCCTGGACCACGGCTCCGGGTATCTGCTCGCGGCGGCCGTGCTGCGCTCCCTGACCGAGCAGGACCGGGACGGCGGCACCCGTCTCGTACGTCTCGCGCTGGCGCAGACGGGCCACTGGCTGACGCACACGCTCCCCCGGTACGAGCCGGAGCGGTACCTGACCGAGACGGACGGGCCGCTGGGCCGGCTGCGGCACGCGCTCTCGCCCGTCTCGTACGAGGGCGGCCCGGCGAGCTGGTCACGTCCGCCGGGCCGCCAGGGCGGAGACGACCCGGCCTGGCTCACGGCGTGACGAGGACCTTCGGCGCGGTGCGCTCGTCCATGGCCCGGTAGCCGTCCGGTACGCCGTCGAGGCCGACGGTCAGGTCGAAGACCGGGGACGGGTCGATCGTCCCGTCGAGGACGTCCGGGAGCAGTTCGGGGATGTACGCCCGGACCGGCGCGACGCCGCCGCGCAGCGGCGCGTGGATGGTGGTGGCGCGCTTGGCGGGCGGTCCTCGCCGTCAGCCGGTCGTACGACGTTCGCCGCACTCCGCCTTCAGGGCGCCCGCGGTCAGCAGGTACTGGGCGGCGATGTAGGTCAGCATGACCCAGAAGTCGGGGACCGGCGGCTGGGGCCAGTCGGCGACCCCGCTCGCGATGAGTGTGTCGGAGAGCAGGAACAGCGCGCCGCCGACCCCCGCGGTGAGGCCCAGAGCACTGGACTTGTACGCCATGGCGGTCAGCAGGAGCGAGTAGCCGGCGACGGGGATCCGCAGCTCGGCGGGGAGGTCGGGCCACAGGAGCGCGACGGTGCCGACGAGGGCGGCGGAGTACGCGATCCCGAGGGGAAGGGACGTACGCCGTCGTCCGAACAGCACCAGGTAGCAGACGTGACCGGCGGCGAAGGAGCCCATGCCGACGAGGAAGGCCCAGTCGGCGTCGGAGAGCAGGAAGACGTCCCCGCCCCAGCCGAAGAGGAGTGCGGCGAGCAGGAGCCTCGGGGCGCCGCGGGTGGCGGCGTACGCGGCGAGCAGCGGCATGAGCAGCGGCTTGGCGATCCGGTGCCCGAGTTCGGCGCCCGCGAGGAGGGAGACCAGGTCGACGGCGACGGCGAGCGCGAAGGCGGCGAGGAGGACTCGGGACGACGGCCTCACGCGGCCGGCTCCGCGGCGGCGGGGCCGGGGCCCTTGCCGGCGGCGGGACCGGGCTGCCAGCCGGGCCCGCGGAAGACCCGTCCGGCGCGCTCGCGCCAGCTGGTGGCGGCCCGTACGTCGCGGGCGATGGCGGCGTACTCGTGGGTGGCGACGCGCAGCGGGTTGTAGGTCTCGATGTTCTTGGTGAGCCCGAAGACGGGCTTGGCGGTCTCCCCCACCCAGGAACCGAACATGCGGTCCCAGACGATCAGGATGCCGCCGAAGTTGCGGTCCAGGTAGCCGCCCTGGGAGGCGTGGTGGACGCGGTGGTGGGAGGGCGTGTTGAGGACGTACTCGAAGGGGCGGGGCAGCTTGTCGATGCGCTCGGTGTGGATCCAGAACTGGTAGACGAGGTTGACCGAGTAGCAGAAGGCGACGGCGGCCGGGTGGACGCCGAGCGCGATCATCGGCAGGTAGAACGGCCACGAGGTGAGGCTGGTCCAGGGCTGGCGCAGCGCGGTGGTGAGGTTGAACTTGCGGCTGCTGTGGTGGACGACGTGGCAGGCCCACAGGATGCGGATGACGTGGTGGCCGCGGTGCTGCCAGTAGTAGAAGAAGTCCTGGGCGAGCAGCATCAGCGGGATCGTCCACCACAGGACGGGCACCCGGAGCGGGGTGAGCTCGTAGACCGCGGTGTAGATCGCGACGATCGGGATCTTCCAGAGGAAGTCGAAGGCGAGACTGCCGATCCCCATGCCGAGGCTGGTGGCAGCGTCCTTGGTCTCGTATCCGGCGGCGTCCTCGTCGGGATGGAGCCGGTAGCTGACCATCTCGAGGACGGTGAGCAGGACGAACGCCGGTATGGACCAGAGCACGACATCGGGCAGGTTCGGCATGCCGACGACGGTAGAGGTGGGGGTCGGGGCGCGGCTAGACGTTGTTACCAACAAGTATGCGAGACGACTTGTCAGCAGGCTTTGGCACCTTCCGACAAGGACCGCGCTTTCTCACACCCCCGCCGCTCCCAGCAGCGACCCCGCCGCGTACGTCACCGCCATCGCCAAGGCCCCGCCGCCCATGTTGCGCAGGACCGCTCGGCCCGGTGGGGCCGCGCCCAGGCGGGCGCTCCACCAGCCGGTGACCGCGAGGGCGGCGAGGACGGACAGGACCGTGACCCAGAGGCGGATCGAGGCGGGTGGGAGGACGATCGCGAGGAGCGGGAGCAGGGCGCCGGCCGTGAAGGCGAGGAAGCTGGCACCGGCGGCGTGCCAGGGGTTGGTGAGCTCGTCGGGGTCGATACCGAGCTCCACGCGCGCGTGGGCGCGCAGCGCGTCGCGTTCGGTGAGTTGTTCCGCGGCCTCGCGGGCGACGTCCGGGGAGAGGCCGCGGTCCGACAACAGGCCGGTCAGCTCGGCCAGTTCGGCCTCCGGCTGTTCCCGCAGTTCGCGCTTCTCCTCCGCCAGAGCCGCCCTCTCCGAGTCGCGCTGGGTGGAGACCGAGACGTACTCCCCCGCCGCCATCGACATCGAACCGGCCAGCAGGCCGGCCAGACCGGCGGTCAGGAGCGCCGCCTGCGACTCGGTCGCGCCGGCGACGCCGACGACGAGTCCGGCGGTGGAGACGACGCCGTCGTTGGCTCCCAGCACGGCGGCCCGGAGCCAGTTGAGACGGACTCCGAGACCGCCGCCATGGGCTTCGTCGTGCACAGGGGCATCAGTCACAACCGGGAGGGTCTCACCCGGCCCCTCACCAGACGCGGACCGACCCGCCCGGGGCGAAGGCGGGGCTCGTGGCGTCCGGCGGGACCTCCTTCAGGGGCTCGGCGATCTCCTCGACGGTCGGGCCGTGCACGGCCGCCAGGGAGTCCAGGAGCCTCAGGTCGAAGCCGTAGACCCGGGCCGCGTTGCCGCCGACCATCGCCGCGACCTCCTCCCTCGGCAGCCCCGCGTAGGCGATGCGGAGGCCTTCGCGGGAGTACGGGGTCGTGCCCTCGTCGTGCGGGTAGTCGCTGCCCCACATGATCTTGTCGAGACCGATCCGGTCGCGCAGCGGCACCTCGTGCGGGCGCATGAAGCTCGCGCCGACGAAGCAGTTGTCCCGCCAGACCTCGCTGGGACCCTTGCCCATCGACTCCGCGAGGCCGGCTCCGAACTTCGATTCGGCGGTGGCGGCCCGCGAGGCGGCCGCGACCAGGCGCGCGTGGTAGTAGTCCAGCATCTCCATGACCCCGGGGATCCAGCCCGAACCCTGCTCGGTCAGGACGAGCTTCAGGCCGGGGTGGCGGCGGAACGCTCCGCCGAACACCAGGTGCCACAGCGCCCGGTGCGAGAACCACGTCGTCTCCACCATGAACACCGCACGCGCGGCCGGTTCGTCGCCGAGCGGCGGCGAGGCGGAGCCGCCGTGGTGGTTGACGGGGATGTCCAGCTCCGCGCAGACGGCCCAGATGGGGTCGTACGTACGCGAGTACAGCTCCGGGACCCCGCTGCCGGGCGGGGCGCCGGGCAGCAGGATGCCGCCGGTCAGGCCCGCCTCCCTGGTGCGGCGGATCTCCCGTACCGCCTCGTCGACGTCGTTGAGGAGGATCTGCGCCACGCCCGCCCGGCGGCCGGGCGCGGCCGCGCAGAAGTCGGCCAGCCACCGGTTGTGCGCGCGCAGCCCGGCCCAGCGCTGCTCGAACTCCGCCCGGGTCGGGGCCGGTGCCATCAGCGAGGCGGAGGGGAAGAACGGCGGGATGGTGTTGGGGAAGACGACCTCCGCGACGATCCCGTCCGCCTCCAGCTCGCACAGCCGTCGCTCCGAGTTCCAGTTGCGGTCGGCGGTGTCGGCGAGCAGGTCCTCGTACGGGTTGACGTAGCCGGCCGCCCACGCGTCGAAGTCCTCGTGGTGCTTCTTCTCCAGGTACGGCTTGTAGTCCAGCAGGTCCGCGCCGGCGTGGCAGTCCGCCGAGACGACCGTGTAACGGTCCGTCATGGCGTCACTCCCAGGGTCGGGAAGTCGTGGTCCGTCAGCCAGTGGCGGCCGACCTCGCGGGAGCGCGCCCAGGACGCCTCCACCGCCGCCTGGTCGGGCGACTGGCCGAGCTCGGCGGGGGTAGGGCCGATGCGGCGGGCGATCGGATCCAATATTCGAATATCGAATCCGAAGACCTCCGCCGCAGCCAGGCCCAGCATCCGGCGCGTCTCCTCCACCGGGATGTCGTGGAACGTGTTCCGCAGCCACGCGCGCGTGGCGGGCCAGGTCCCCTCCGGGTGCGGGAAGTCGGAGCCCCACAGGATGTTGTCCACGCCGATCTCGTACCGCTGCGCCAGCTCGCGCCGCTTGGTGTTGGTGGCGCAGACGAAGATCTGGCGGTCCAGGTACTCGCTCGGCGGCCGCTTCAGCTCCGCGAACGGGGACAGCTTCTTCCCGCCGTGCGCGCCCAGGTAGAGCCGGTCCATGAACCACAGCAGATTCGGCAGCCACCAGCAGCCGGACTCGGCGACGCCGAACCTCAGCCCCGGGTGGCGCTCGAAGACGCCGGACCAGAGCAGGAACCACAGCGGCCTGGCCGGCCACCAGGTCACCTCGCTGACGTAGATCCCGAGATGGTCGCCGTACTCCTCGCGCGGCGCCGCGCCGGAGTGGGTGACGAGCGGCATCCCGGTCTCGGCGGCGGCCGCCCAGACCGGGTCGTAGCGCCGGTCGTGGTACGGCTCCTTGTCCACCCACATGGAGGGGATCATCAGCGCCCCGAGCCCGGACTCCTTGGCGCGGTGGATCTCGGCGACGACGCGCGAGGGCTCGGCCGTGATCGGGAGGAGCGCGACCCCGCAGTGTCGTTCGGGATTCTGCCCGACGAACTCGGCCAGCCAGCGGTTGTGCGCCTGCGCGCCCGCCATGCCGAGCTCCGGGTCCTGGTCGCCGGAGAGCCCGAGGCCGACCCCGAAGGGCGCGGCGGTCCGGCTGTCGACGGCGTCCGCGTCGGGGAAGACGACCTCGGCGGCCACCCCGTCGCCGTCCAGCTCCTTGAGCCGCTGCGCGGCGTCCCAGCCGCCCCGCAGCCCTTCCTCGTTGTCGCTGAACCACTTGTTCGCGAAGTCCTCGTTGCGCACCCCGAGCCGGGTCATGGCCTCGCGGCGGGCCTCCCGCCCGGCGAGGAACTCGTCGAAGGCGCGGTGGTGGCGGGAGTCGAGATAGGGCCGGTACAGCTCGGTGGGCAGACCGGCGTGACAGTCGGAGGAGATGATCAGGTACGGGTCCTCGTGGCTCATGGTCACGTCCCTCAGTCGAGTATGAAGCTCTCCAGGTACGACGGGTCGGCGCGGTCGAGCATCGACCGCGAGCGCGCCCTGATCTGCCGGTCGCTGTGCTCGCTCGCCGGGAGCATCCAGAACCGGTCGGCGCGGATGCCGTCGACGACGTGCTCGGCGACTTCCTCCACCGGGGTGAAGGCCACCTCGTGACCGGCGTCCTTCATGGCCGCCTCCCACTGGTCGAGGCTGCGGTACGGGGTCTTGCGCGGCCGCTCCTTGGCGTACCGCGCGGGCCTGTTGCGGTGCGACTCCCACAGGCCGGTGCGCAGCATGTGCGGGCCCGGGAAGAGCACGGAGGCCCCCACGCGCGCGTGCTCCGCCTTCAGGTGCGCGTACAGCGACTCGGTCATCGTCACCACGGCCGCCTTGGTGACGGCGTACACGGAGGCGGTGGGCAGCGGGGCGATCCCGCCGTCCCCGGACGAGGTGTTGACGACGTGTCCGGGCTCGCCGCCGGCGAGCATGCGCGGGACGAACGCCTGGATGCCGTGGAAGACGCCCCAGACGTTGACGGCGAAGGCCCACTTCCAGTCGTTGGGCTCGTGCTCCCACATACGGCCCTCCGCGCCGGAGCCGACCCCGGCGTTGTTGCAGAGGACATGGACGGCGCCGAAGGTGTCGTAGGCCGCGTCGGCGAAGGCCCGTACGGAGGCGGCCTCGCTGACGTCGACGGTACGGGCGAGGATCTGCGCGCCGCCCTCCATCAGCTCCTCGGCCGCCTCGGCGAGCGCGGCCTCCTCCACGTCGCCGAGGACGACGGCGAGCCCCTCGGCGGCGAAGCGGCGCGCCATGGCGAGTCCGATGCCGCTCGCCGCGCCGGTGACGACGGCGACCTGTCCCTCGCGCAGCTCCATCAGACACTCCCCCCGGTCGACCCCTCCGGGGGCGCGTCGAGGATCTGCTGGGGGTCGTCGTACCGCTGGTGGATGTACGGCAGGAGGGCCTGGGCGCTCACCCGCTCCACGACCCGGCCCTTCTGGTCGGTGGTCTTCTCGCCGATGGTGATCTCGACGATCCGGCGGACGGGGAGGTCGGCGACGGGGTCGTACATGGACTCGCGCAGGACGATGTCGCCCGTGATCCGTTCCAGCTTCCGGACCTTCTCGTTCCGGACGCAGTGGACAAGGACGGGGTCGGCGTCGAAGCCGGTGCCGGCGCCATCGACGGCCGGCAGGAACTTGAAGTAGAAGTCGGTCTTCTCGGCGGGCTCGGGCAGGGGCAGCGTGCCGGAGACCGCACCGCGCACCTCGACGAAGGCGATGCCGTGGCGGGCGAGCGAGGCGCGGACGACGAGCCCGTCGCGTTCGACGGCGACCTCGCCGAGCTTCTTCGGTTCGCCGAAGACCTCACGGCCGCCGACGAGGGCGCGCTCCAGGGTCATCGGCATGACGAGCGGGTACCAGCCCTCCTGGTCGCCGTGGCCGGCGGCGACGGCGACGGAGCCGGCACCGAGGGGGTAGCCGGGCAGGTCGACCTGGGAGATGTTGGCCCGCACGAGGGGCCGCTCGGTGGGCTTCAGCGGGGGCGGCAGGACGGCCGCCACCACGTCCGGATCGGTCTCCCAGACGGCGACCACTCCGGTGGACCAGATGTCGGGGAGCTTCGCGCTCTTCGTGCGGGCCGCCGTGATCTCGGCGTCGGTGCGCGCCCCGTACCGTACTCGTGCCATGACGTACCACCCTTCAAGGGGTCGGGTCTGTAACACAGTTACACCGATGGCGATGAAGGGTAAAGAGCCGCGCGGGCAAGAGAATCGGGGGACGGACGATGGCGCGCACCGCACTCAGCCGCGAGGAGGTCCTGGAGACCGCCGCCGCGATGGTGAAGCAGCACGGCCCCGCCGCCCTCACCATGCGCAAGCTCGCCGCCGAGCTCGGCACGGCGGTCACCTCGATCTACTGGCACGTCGGCAACCGCGAGTCCCTGCTCGACGCGCTGGTCGAGCGGACGGTCGCGGATCTGTCCGCGATCACCCCGCGCGGCCGCACCCCCGCCGCGCGGATCGTCTCGGTGGCCCGCGCGCTCCGCCGCGACCTGCGCGAGCACCCGCATCTGGTGGCGATGGTCCACGAGCGGGGCCTGACGGAGCGGATGTTCCTGCCCGCGCAGCGCGCCCTCGCCCACGAGGTGCACGCGGCCGGCCTGCGCGGCGCTCGGGCGGCGGAGGTGGTCCGGGCGGTGCAGTTCCAGGTGGTCGGTCACGTCCTGGTCGAGCGCAACCGCGAGCGGGCCCCGGTCCAGTCGCCCGCCGAGGTGGAGCTCTGGGAGCCGCGGACGACGGACCCCGCCGACCCCGCCCTCGCGCGCGCCCTGGCCTCGCCGATCGACACGGAGCGCCTCTTCATCACGTCCGTACGGGCCCTGGTGGACGGCCTGCTGGCGACCCGGGGCGAGAGTGGCGGATCCCCGGACTGATCCGGCTCCCCGCGCGCGTGGGGCCGACCCGAGGTGAGCGCACGCGAACTGCCGTACGGGCAGCCGCTCGTGGGCCTCTGGCGTCAACCCGGCGGCCGGATCGCGGCGGCGGGATGTGGACACCGGGGGCCGCCCTGTCGGTGGCTGCCCGTATTCTCAGTGACCATGCTCGACGACCGTACGACAGCAGCGACGTGGCCGGCCGCCTACCCGCAGGGGTACGCGGTCGTCGACGTGGAGACCACCGGACTCGCCCGCGACGACCGGATAGTGTCCGCTGCCGTCTACCGCCTCGACGCCCAGGGCAACGTCGAGGACCACTGGTACACCCTCGTCAATCCGGAGCGGGACCCGGGGCCGGTCTGGATCCACGGGCTCACCAGTGACGTCCTGGAGGGAGCGCCCCTCTTCCCGGAGATCGCCGCCGAGTTCTCCGCCCGGCTCGACGGCCGGGTCCTGGTGGCGCACAACGCGATCTTCGACTGGCAGATGATCGCCCGGGAGTACGCGCGGGCCGAGCGCACCGCGCCGGTGCGGCAGCGACTGTGCACCATCGCCCTCTCCAAGGAGCTGTCGCTTCCGCTGCCCAACCACAAGCTGGAGTCGCTGGCCGCGCACTTCGGCGTGGTCCAGCAGCGCGCGCACCACGCGCTGGACGACGCGCGCGTGCTGGCCGAGGCGTTCCGGCCGAGTCTGCACACCGCGGCGGAGCGGAACGTACGGCTGCCGCTGCTCGAATGCCGGCCGCTGACGGAGTGGGTGTCCACCCCGCCCGCCCCGCGGATCGGCTACCAGGCCTCGTACCACGCGGACAGCTGGCGCCCTTCGCGGAAGCGGCCGCCGTGCCCGCATCCCAATCCCGGGCGTTACGAAACAGACAAACCGCTCAAGCAGGGCATGCGGGTGGCGTTCTCGGGCGACACCTCCATCGACCGCGAGCTGTTGGAGGACCGCGCGGTCGAGGCGGGGCTCCATGTGGCCACGAGCGTCTCCCGCCTGACGAGCCTGCTGGTGACGAACGACCCGGACGCGGCCACGTCCAAGACGGTCAAGGCGAAGGCCTTCGGCACTCCGGTCGTCGACGAGGCGGCCTTCACCCAGCTGCTGCGGGACGTGGCCCCGGCAGACGGGTGACGCACCGGGCGTGCCGCCCGCGCTTCGCCCGGCGCGCACCGCACCCTGTGGCGCATGGCACGTTGTGAGGTCTGCGGAAACGATTACGGCATGTCCTTCGAGGTGCACGCGCAGGGCGCGGTGCACGTCTTCGACTGCTTCTCCTGCGCCATTCACCGCATGGCGCCCATCTGTGAGCACTGCAAGGTGCAGATCATCGGCCAGGGCGTCGAGGTCGAGGGCAGCTGGTACTGCGGCGGCCACTGCGCCCGCGCGGAGGGAAAGGCGGGGATCGTCGACCACGTCTGAGCTCCGGCCCGGCTCCCGGGACCGGAACCCCCGTGCGTGCACCCCATGCCCGGAGTTGTACGGTCATGGGGTGTACCGCTTCCTGTTGTCCCGGCAGTGGGTGATCCTCACCCTCGTCGCCCTCGCCCTCGTCCCGACGATGGTCGAGCTGGGCTTCTGGCAGTTCCACCGGCACGAGCGCCGGGTCGCCCAGAACGCCCTGATCGCGGAGAACCTGAAGGCGAAGCCGCTCCCGGTCCAGGAGCTGACCTCCCCCGGTCACACCGTTCCGCGCGCCGACTACTGGCGGCAGGCGACCGCCACCGGCACCTTCGACACCGCGCACGAGGTCGTCGTCCGGCGCCGCACCAACGCCGACGACCGCCAGGGTGTGATGGTGCTCACCCCGCTGGTCCTGAAGGACGGCCGGGTCGTCCTGGTGAACCGCGGCTGGGTCCCGGCCGCCCCCGACCAGAAGGCGTACCCCGAGGTGCCGCCCGCCCCCGAGGGCGAGATCACCGTCACCGGCCGCCTCAAGGCCGACGAGACGACCGACGCCAGCGGCATCAAGGACCTGCGCGGCCTGCCGGACCGTCAGGTGATGCTGATCAACAGCGCGCAGCAGGCCGAGCTGCTCGGCCGCGAGGTCCTCGGCGGCTACCTGGAGCAGACGGCGCCCGAGCCCGCGGGCGACACGCCCGAGCTGGTTCCCGAGCCGGACCACGACTCGATCGGCGCGCACATGGCGTACGCCGTGCAGTGGTGGCTCTTCACGGCCGGCGTGCCGGTCGGCTGGGTCATCCTGGTACGCCGCGAGAAGCGCGATCGCGAAGCGGCGGCCCGCACCGACGCGGGCGCGGGGACCCCCGAGCCGGAGCCTGCGGCTGTCCAGCCCACCGCGCCCCGTTGATTGACCGTCGTCGCTTTCGGGAACACGCCAGAGCGTGACGCAACGTATCGACGACTACGCCCTCATCGGCGATCTGCAGACCGCCGCACTCGTCGGCCGCGACGGATCCATCGACTGGCTGTGTCTGCCGCGCTTCGACTCGGCCGCCTGTTTCGCCGCGCTGCTCGGCGACGAGGACAACGGTCACTGGCGGATCGCGCCCAAGGACGCCACGACCTGCACCCGGCGGAGCTACGCGGGCGACTCCCTCGTCCTGGAGACGTACTGGGAGACCCGCACCGGCATCGTGAAGGTCGTCGACTTCATGCCGCAGCGCGACAAGGCGCCCGATGTGATGCGGATCGTGGAGGGCGTCAGCGGCCGTGTCGAGATGAGCTCGGTGCTGCGGCTGCGCTTCGACTACGGCTCGATCGTGCCGTGGGTCCGGCGCAGCGACGGCCATCGGGTGGCCGTGGCCGGGCCCGACTCGGTGTGGCTGCGCAGCGAGCCGCCGGTGAAGACCTGGGGGCAGCAGTACGCCACCTGCTCGTCGTTCACCGTCGGCGAGGGCGAGAAGGTGGCGTTCGTCCTCACCTGGCATCCGTCGCACGAGCCGCGCCCCGCCCTCGTCGACCCTTACGACGCCCTGGAGCACTCGCTCGCCGACTGGCGGGAGTGGTCGGCGCGGTGCACCTACGAAGGCCCGTACCGCGACGCGGTGATCCGTTCGCTGATCACGCTCAAGGCGCTCACCTACGCGCCGACGGGCGGCATCGTGGCCGCGCCCACCACCTCGCTCCCGGAGGAGCTGGGCGGCGTACGGAACTGGGACTACCGCTCCTGCTGGCTCCGCGACTCGACCCTCACGCTCGGCGCGCTGCTGTCGGCCGGCTATGTCGAGGAGGCGGCGGCGTGGCGCGACTGGCTGCTGCGGGCGGTGGCGGGCGATCCGGCCGATCTGCAGATCATGTACGGGCCGGCCGGCGAGCGGCGGCTGCCGGAGATGACGCTGCCCTGGCTGCGCGGCTACGCGGACTCGGCGCCGGTACGGATCGGGAACGCGGCGGTGGACCAGTTCCAGCTCGATGTGTACGGCGAGGTCATGGACTCGCTCGACATGGCACGGGCGGCGGGGATCCCGGCCGAGCGGAACGCCTGGAACCTGCAGCTGAGCCTGCTGAACTTCCTGGAGTCGAACTGGCGGCAGCCGGACGAAGGGCTGTGGGAGGTACGGGGGCCGCGCCGTCACTTCGTGCACTCCAAGGTGCTGGCCTGGGTCGCCGCCGACCGCGCGGTGCGCGCCCTGGAGATGGATCCGTCGCTGCGCGGGGAGGCGGCGCGATGGCGCACGCTGCGGGACGAGATCCACGCCGACGTGTGCGCGAAGGGGTACGACCCGGAGCGCAACACCTTCACGCAGTCGTACGGCTCGCGGGAGCTGGACGCGGCGACGCTGCTGATCCCTCGGGTCGGGTTCCTGCCGCCGGACGATCCGCGGGTGGTCGGGACGGTCCACGCGGTGCGCAAGGAACTGACGCACGGCGGTTTACTCCGGCGCTACAGCACCGAAGGGGTCTCGGTGGACGGCCTGCCCGGAGGCGAGGGAACGTTTCTCGTCTGTTCCTTCTGGCTCGCGGACGCGCTGCGGATGACCGGGCGGGAGGAGGAGGCGCGGGAGCTCTTCGAGCATCTGCTCGCCCTCCGCAACGACGTGGGACTGCTCGCGGAGGAGTACGACCCGGTGGCGCGGCGGCAGCTGGGCAACTTCCCGCAGGCGTTCAGCCACGTCGGGCTGGTGGGGACCGCCGTCGCGCTGCCGTGGCAGGACCCGGCAGGATAGGCCCATGGATCTTGGACTGAAGGACCGTGTGTACGTGGTGACCGGCGCGACGCGTGGGCTCGGCCGGGCATCGGCCGAGGCGCTGCTCGCCGAGGGCGCGAAGGTGCTGATCACCGGGCGCGAGGAGAAGTCGGTCGCCGAGGCGGCCGGGGAGCTGGGCCCGGGAGCGGCCGGTCTCGCGGCGGACAACGCCGACCCCGCGACGCCCGGCCGGCTGATCGCCGAGGCACGCTCCCGCTTCGGGCGCTTCGACGGCGTCCTCGTCAGCGTGGGCGGCCCGGCGCCCGGCTTCGGGGCCGACAACACCGACGAGCAGTGGGCGTCGGCGTTCGACACGGTCTTCCTGGGGGCGGTACGGATGGCCCGGGCGGCGGCGGAGACCCTGTCCGAGGGCGGCGTCATCGGCTTCGTGCTCTCCGGCTCCGTCCACGAGCCGATCCCGGGCCTGACGATCTCGAACGGGCTGCGCCCCGGGCTCGCCGGCTTCGCGAAGTCCCTCGCGGGCGACCTGGGGCCGCGGGGCATCCGGGTCGTGGGCGTTCTGCCGGGGCGCATCGACACGGACCGGGTCCGGTCGCTCGACGCGATGTCGGGCGACGCGGACGCGGCGCGGGCGGCGAGCGAGTCCCGCATTCCCCTGCGCCGGTACGGCACGCCGGAGGAGTTCGGCCGCACGGCGGCGTTCCTGCTGTCGCCGGCGGCGTCGTACGTGACGGGCGTGATGGTGAACGTGGACGGCGGGGCGCGGCACGGGTTCTGACCGACGGTCCCGGCGCCGCGTCAGGTCACGCGGCGGGCGCGGTGCTTGACCGCGCGGAGGCGGGCCTCCGTCGGGAGCGACGGCAGGCCCGTCGAGGTACGGGCGTTGGCCAGGGCCTCGGTGGTCAGGGACGTCAGGGCGTCGCCCGGGGAGGCGTAGGGCTCCAGGCGCAGGGCCACCCGCGTGCGCGGGGCGGTACGGCGGCCGGTCAGGGCGATCCGGGCACGGGACACCCCGTCCTGTGCCACCGCGTCCGCCTCCATGACGGCCTCCAGCGCCCGGCCCCGCACCGCCGCTCCCTCCCCGTCGCCGGTGTCGATCAGGACCTCCGCGAGCCGGGCCCGGCGGAACTGCGCGAGCAGCCACCACAGGGCCAGGAGCACGAGGAGCGCGAGGACGGCGATGACCACGGGCCACCACCAGCCCTCGTCGCGCCATCGTTGCCGGTCCGCCTCGCTCAGCAGGACGTCGGAGGGCCCCGACCAGGGCCACCAGGAGGGCACCGGCAGGTCGAATCCGGCCGCGAGGACCGCCCCGCCGACGGCGAGGAGCAGCAGGCCCGCCAGTCCGAGAAGCACCCGGTTGACGCGCCGCAGAATGACGGTCACTCCTTCATCCCTTCCTCGGTGGACGGGCCACCCGTACGTTCGGCGTGGGCGGGCGGGCGAGCCCCAGCCGGCCGATGCCGGTGGCGACGACGCTCTCCACGTCGGCGCGCACCTCGTCGAGTTCGCGGAAGTGCGAGACCGCCCGCACCCTCACCTTCCGGCGCCCCATCCGTACGCGTACCGACTGCACGCCGGAGACCTCCATCGCCCGGTCCCGCAGGGCCAGGGCCGCCGCCTCGCGGTCGAGTCCGGCGCGTACGTCGGCGTGCTCGCGCCGCATCGGGAGCACGGCCCGCAGCCCGGGGGTGAACGCGAGCACCAGCAGCCAGGCGCCGAGCAGGACGGCGAGAACGGCGCCGGTCAGGACCCAGCCGTTGTCGAGGGGCCGGGTGGCGAGGGCGTCGGCGAGTTCGCGGCGCCAGGCCATGGCCCCGTGGCCGGCCCGTACGGCCGCCACGTCGTAGAGGAGCAGGCCGGTGGCGCCGAGGAGGACGAGGGCGACCAGGGCCGCCGGGATCCGCCGGGCCGACCAGAAGCGGCGCGCCTGGGCCGTGACCGGTGGCTCTTCCTTCAGTACGGGTACGGTTCCGGGGTCGCCGACCGTGCTCATCGCAGCCCCCGTCCGGCCGACTCGCGCGCCGTACGCGGCGAGTGGAGACGCTCGACATGGACCGCCACCTCGGGTACCTCCAGACCCGCCAGCTCCCGCACCCGGCGCGTCACCTGTTTGCGGACCGCGCCGCACTGCCGGGCGAGGTCCGTGGGGTGTCCGAGTTCCAGGCTCACCGAGACCCGCGCCGAATCACGCTGCACGACGACCGTCGCATGCGGCTTGGAAGCACCGGGGGGCAGTGCGTCGAGGGCTTCCCGCGCGGCCCGCGCGGCGATCTTCGCGACGACCCGGTCGGCGATGGTCGTCGCCCCCCGACCGGCGGGCTGTACCGGGTCTGCTGCCACCCCCCGTCACCGCCGCCGCTCGCCGCGCTCGCGACTCCGGAAGAAGTCGCCGGGTTCGAGGTCCCCCTCGACGAACCGTCCGACGATGAAACCGATCGCGCCCAAGGCCGCGACCAGGACGAACGCCCCGAAGCCGCCGAAGTACCCGGCGAAACCGAGGGCCATTCCGGCCACCAGGCCGACCACCGACATGCTCATGCTGTGCCCCTTTCCGCCGGGCTGACCACGGCTACTGGAGCCGCTGCTCCGACTCGTCCTCGTCCTCTTCGTCGGGGAGCTTCACATCGCTGACCGCGATGTTGACCTCGACGACCTCCAGACCGGTCATCCGCTCCACGGCCGCGATGACGTTCTCGCGCACGGCCCCGGCCACGTCGGCGATCGAGACGCCGTATTCGATGACGATCTCCAGGTCGAGCGCGGTCTGCACCTCGCCGACCTCGGCCTTCACGCCTCGCGTGGCGTTCGACTTGGCCCCGCCGCCGCCCGGCACCCGGTCGCGTACGGCACCGAGGGTGCGGGAGATTCCACTGCCCATGGCGTGGACGCCCACGACGTCGCGGGCGGCGAGGCCGGCGATCTTCTCCACGACCCCGTCGGCGATGGTGGTCCGGCCGCGGGAGGCGGGGTCACCGCCGCCGCGCTTGGTCACGTTCGGGTCCTTGGGGTGCGCGGGGTCGTTCATGGTCCTCATCCCTTCCCTGCGGATTCGTACTCCTTCGCCCACATTAAGTGCGCTTGCCCTATCTCGCGCCAGGGATGCGGCAGTCTGGGTACATGACGACGACAGCGGGGACGGGATGGGCGGCAGCGGTACGCGAGCGGCTCGGGCCAGGTCGGCTGCTCCCTCTCGGGGAGGCGGCGGACGGCGCGTGGCTGACGGAGCGGGCGGCGCGGGCGGTGCTGCTGAGGGCGGCGGAGGCCGTACGAGGAGTGGTGCCCGGGGTGCTCCGGGTGGGGCTCGTGGAGGCGAGCGGTGAGGAGCCGTTCCCCGTACCGCCGGGCGGACTGCCGCCGGGGACGCTCGGGATCTCGGCCGAGTTCGCGGCCGAGTACGGAACGGAGGCGAGCAGGCCGCTGCCGACGCTCGCCGCGGAGGTGCGCGAGGCACTGTTCGCCTCGGCCACAGCGCAGTTGGGGCTGAACGTCGTGGCGGTGGATCTTCGGGTGACGGGCATCGCCGAGCGCGCGCAGAAGGCCCCGGACGCATCGGCCGCCACTCCCCCACCCGGGGGAACGTCGCCGTCGTCGGAGGATCCGGCGGCCCCGGCGGTGCTCGCCGTCGAGGGCGTGGCGGCGCTCACCGACGTGCTGGGCAGCGCGTTCCATCGCGGCCCGGGCGGACTGCGCGTGGAGGTGGCGGTGACCGCGGGGCACCGCCCGCTGGACGTGGCCCGGGCCGTGCGCGCCGCGGCGACCGCGACCGCCTCCGAGGGAACGGCGGTCACGGTCCTGGTGTCGGAGATCCGCTGAGCGGCGGTGTCAGTCGCCGAGGCCGGCCAGATCGCGCAGGCGGCGGGCCTGGGCGGCGCGCTCGGCGGTGCGCTGGTCCTCGTAGGAGCGGCCCGCGGCGCCCTGGAGCAGCGCCTTGGTCTCGATCACCGCGTCACGCGGCGCGGCGAGCAGCGCGGCGCTCAGGTCCCGTACCGCGGCGTCGAGTTCGTCGCCGGGCACGGCGATGTTGGCGAGGCCGATGCGCTCGGCCTCCTGCGCGTGGACGAAGCGGCCCGTGGCGCAGATCTCCAGCGCGCGGGCGTAGCCGACGAGCGAGACGAGCGGGTGCGTGCCGGTCAGGTCCGGCACGAGGCCCAGGCTGGTCTCGCGCATGGCGAACTGCACGTCCTCGGCGACGACCCGCAGGTCGCACGCGAGGGCGAGCTGGAATCCGGCACCGATGGCGTGCCCCTGGACAGCGGCGATCGAGACGATGTCGCCGCGGCGCCACCAGGTGAACGCCTCCTGGTACTCGGCGATGACCGCGTCGAGGTCGTCGTCCGAGCCACGTGCCAGGTCGAGGAAGGACGGCTCGCCGTCGAAGCCCTCGGGCGTGAACGCCTGCCGGTCGAGCCCGGCGGAGAAGGACGTACCCTCGCCCCGCAGGATCACGACCCGCACGCTGCCCGGCAGTGACCGTCCGGCTTCCGTCAACGCCCGCCACAGAGCGGGAGACTGGACGTTGCGCTTCGCCGGGTTGGTCAGAGTCACCGTGGCAACGGCGTCCTCGACGGTGAGCCGTACACCGTCCTTGTCGAACACGAGCACAGAGTCGAGCGAAGTCATGGGGCGCCTCCGGTTCCGGTGCAGCACTGCTAAGTGACTGCACAGTAACCACCCGGCCGACCGCACGGTCGACCGGGTGGCCACCGCGGAACCGGTGGACCCGACGAACCGCGACCGACTCAGGCCGAGGCAGCCTTCTTGCCCCGTGTCGCCCCGCCGCGTCCGCGCAACGTGACTCCGGATTCGCTGAGCATCCGGTGGACGAATCCGTAGGAGCGGCCGGTTTCCTCGGCCAGCGCCCGGATGCTCGCACCGGAGTCGTACTTCTTCTTCAGGTCTGCCGCGAGCTTGTCGCGCGCGGCGCCGGTCACCCGGCTGCCCTTCTTCAGAGTCTCGGCCACCCGTGCCTCCTCATGGGAAGTGCGCTCTGGACTTCTCATGATCACCCCTTCCGGACGTCCTGGCCACCCATTCGACAAGGTCCGTGCCACAAGGTTGGCAACCGTGGAAGGTCCCGTCACGACCGGAATCTCGCATTCCGCAGGGCGCGGCCCCCGGCCCGGAGCCGCTCGGGCCGGGAAGTGCCAGGTCAGCGCCGTGCCCGGCGCACAAGGGCGGCGCGGCCCCGAGGGAAGGATTCCTCATCGGGGCCGCGCCGGGGGTATGAGACGCACTCACTCAGATGATGGATCACCCATGAGCCGAATGATCCAGACCGGGATGATCAGGCGAGGGCCACCAGGTCCTTGTAGTCCGGGCCCCACAGGTCCTCGACGCCGTCCGGCAGCAGGATGATCCGCTCCGGCTCCAGCGCGTCGACCGCGCCCTCGTCGTGGGTGACGAGGACGACGGCGCCCTTGTACGTGCGCAGCGCGCCGAGGATCTCCTCGCGGCTGGCGGGGTCGAGGTTGTTCGTCGGCTCGTCCAGGAGCAGCACGTTCGCCGAGGACACGACCAGGGTGGCCAGCGCGAGCCGGGTCTTCTCGCCGCCGGAGAGGACCCCGGCCGGCTTGTCGACGTCGTCGCCGGAGAAGAGGAAGGAGCCGAGCGTCTTGCGCACCTCGACGAGGTCGAGGTCGGGCGCGGAGGAGCGCATGTTCTCCAGGACGGTGCGCTCCGGGTCGAGGGTCTCGTGCTCCTGGGCGTAGTAGCCGAGCTTGAGGCCGTGGCCCGGGGTCACCTCGCCGGTGTCGGGGGTCTCGGCCCCGGCGAGCAGACGCAGGAGCGTGGTCTTGCCCGCGCCGTTGAGGCCGAGGATGACGACGCGCGAGCCCTTGTCGATGGCGAGGTTCACATCGGTGAAGATCTCGAGTGAGCCGTACGACTTGGACAGGCCCTCCGCCGTCAGCGGGGTCTTGCCGCAGGGCGCGGGCTCCGGGAAGCGGAGCTTGGCGACCTTGTCGGAGACGCGGACCGCCTCCAGGCCGGAGAGCAGACGCTCGGCGCGCTTGGCCATGTTCTGGGCGGCGACGGTCTTGGTGGCCTTGGCGCGCATCTTGTCGGCCTGCGAGTTGAGGGCCGCGGCCTTCTTCTCGGCGTTCTGGCGCTCGCGCTTGCGGCGCTTCTCGTCGGCCTCGCGCTGCTGCTGGTAGAGCTTCCAGCCCATGTTGTAGACGTCGATCGTCGAGCGGTTGGCGTCCAGGTAGAAGACCTTGTTCACCACGGTCTCGACGAGGTCGACGTCGTGGGAGATGACGATGAAGCCACCGCGGTAGGTCTTGAGGTAGTCGCGCAGCCAGACGATGGAGTCGGCGTCGAGGTGGTTCGTGGGCTCGTCGAGGAGCAGGGTGTCGGCGTCCGAGAAGAGGATCCGCGCCAGCTCGACCCGGCGGCGCTGACCGCCGGAGAGGGTGTGCAGGGGCTGGCCGAGGACCCGGTCGGGGAGCCCGAGCGCGGCGGCGATGGTGGACGCCTCGGCCTCGGCGGCGTACCCGCCCTTGGTGAGGAACTCGGTCTCCTGGCGCTCGTACTGCTTCATCGCCTTGTCGCGGGTGGCGCCGGAGCCGGTCGCGATCCGCTCCTCGTTCATCCGCATCTTCTTGATCAGGACGTCGAGGCCGCGGGCGGAGAGGATGCGGTCGCGGGCCAGGATGTCGAGGTCGCCGGTGCGCGGGTCCTGCGGGAGGTAGCCGACCTCGCCGGAGCGGGCGATCTGCCCGGCGGCGGGCATGCCCTCGCCCGCGAGGCACTTGGTGAGGGTGGTCTTGCCCGCTCCGTTGCGGCCGACGAGACCGATGCGGTCGCCCTTGGCGATGCGGAAGGAAGCGGACTCGATGAGGATGCGGGCGCCGGCGCGCAGCTCGATGCCGGAAGCGGTGATCACGGACAGACTCCAGGGCGGGGGATGGACGGCGGAAGGGCTCTTGGGCGGATCGACGCCGCTAGTGCACGAGGAGAATGGCCATGCGGCCAGTCTAACGGGCCCCTGCAACTGCTTTTCGGCCATGCCCGAAGGGCCGGAGGCGCCGGCACCGCGCCCCGCGCGTCCCGCCACATCCCCGCGCGTCCCGCCCATGACCGGCAAAAGGGGCGAGCCCTGACCGATTCGCCGATACTCGGGCGCAGGGCGGCGGCCACTGCCGCGGCAGAGACGGCGGAGGTGGTGCCCCATGCGGTTCGACGACGACGCCAACCTGGACACCTCGGAGGTACGGGACGTCCGCGGCAGCCGCATCCCCGGCGGGAAGGCCACCGTCGGCGGCGGAATCGTCGGCCTCATCGCCCTGATCCTGGGGATGCTGTTCGGGGTGGGTCCCGAGCAGCTCGGGCTCTCCTCCGGCGACCCGGAGCCGGTGCCGACCTCCTCCTCACTGGCCCAGGTCGAGCGGACCTGCCGGACCGGCGCGGACGCGAACACCCGCGAGGACTGCCGCATCGTGGCCGTCGTCAACAGCGTGCAGGACTTCTGGCGGGCGGAGTACGAGCGCCGGGGCGGCCGGTACGGGGACGCGCGCACGGTGATGTTCTCCCAGCGGGTCTCCACCGCCTGCGGCTCGGCCACCTCGGCGGTCGGGCCGTTCTACTGCCCCGGGGACCGGCAGGTCTATCTCGACCTCGGCTTCTTCGACGAGCTGCGGACCACGTTCGGCTCGAGCGGCGGCCCGTTCGCGCAGGCGTACGTGGTGGCGCACGAGTACGGCCATCACGTGCAGAACATGATGGGGACCCTGGCCCGCTCCCAGGACGGGCGGACGGGCGCGGAATCCAACGCCGTACGGGTGGAGCTGCAGGCGGACTGCTACGCCGGGGTCTGGGCGCGCCACGCGACGACGACGCCGGACGAGAAGTCGGGGCGTCCGCTGCTGACGAGCCTGACGGACGCCGACATCCGCGACGGTCTGGACGCGGCGGCCGCGGTGGGCGACGACCGGATCCAGGAGAAGTTCCAGGGCCGGGTGACACCGGAGAACTGGACGCACGGCTCCGCCGCGCAGCGCCAGCAGTGGTTCCGTACCGGCTTCACGACGGGCGACATGGCGCGGTGCAACACCTTCCGCTGACGCGGCTCGTTGTCGGTGCCACATGCCAGACTGAGACCCAGGTCACATTCCGAGGTTTCAGGCCCATCAGGCGATAAGGAGTGATCGGGATGGCTGAAGCACCCCACATCTGTCCGACCCTGACCTATGACGACGCCCACGCCGCGATCAAACAGCTCACGGAGGCGTTCGGCTTCACCCGCACCGCGGTGTACGAGGGCGAGGACGGCAAGGTCGCGCACGCCGAGCTGTCGTACGGGAACGGCATGGTGATGCTCGGCAGCAAGGGGACGGGCAGCGAGTTCGACAAGCTGATGGAGGGGTCCGGGCCCGCCGGGGTGTACGTCCACGTGGACGACGTGGACGCACACCACACGAGGGCGGTGGAGCACGGCATCGAGATCCTCATGCCGCCGACGGACCAGGACTACGGCTCGCGGGACTACATGGCCCGGGACGCCGAGGGGAACATCTGGAGCTTCGGGACGTATCTGCCGGGCGGCGCGGAGTAGCGGCCGCTCACGCTCCCCCGGTGTGGACCTGGAAGGCCGCCCTGCGGACGGCCTTGGCCAGGGCCGGGTCGGGGTGGGCGGCGGCGAGGGCCACCAGGACCTGGACCGTACGGGGGTGGCCGACGGCCCGGACCTCGTCGAGGAGCGCGGGGACGGTGCCCTGCACGGCGGAGTCGAGATGGCGGACGAGCAGCGCGCTCTCGCCGTGGTCGGCGACGGCCGCGGCGGTGTCCACCCAGAGCCAGGTGGCCTCCTGGCGGGTGAGCACGTCCGGGGCGTCGTCGGGGTCGGCGCCGTCGTACTCGGCGAGCCAGAGCAGGGCGTAGGGACGGAGCGAGGTCTCCTTCGCGGCGGCCCGGACCTCGGCCTCGGCGGGGGCTCCGACGACCCGGAGCGCCTCGAAGGCGAGACCGCGCAGCAGGGCGTCCTCGCCGCGGGCGACGGCGAGGAGTTCCGTGACCGCGCTGGAGAGCGTGCGGGCGGCGAGCCAGGCGCGGTACTCGTCGCGGGCCGGGCCGGGGGTGAGGCGGGCGCAGCCGCGGAGCATGTCCTCGGCGGACTGCTCGATGTTCCCGGCGGGGCTCTGGGCGGCGACGCAGATCTGCTCCAGCTTGACCCAGACCGCCCAGTTGCCGAGGGGCGTGAGGGTGGCCTGGCGGCCGTCGGCACCGTCGCGGCCTTCAGTGCCTTCGGGGCCTTCGGGGCCTTCGGGGCCTTCGTCGAGGGTCAGCGCGCCGACGGCGGCGAGACCCTCCAGGGCCCAGTCGAGCAGGGCGGAGAGCCCGTCGGCGCCGGGGTCGGCCGGAGCGGCGTCGGTGGCCGCGCCCTGGAGGGGGACCTCGCAGCGCTCCTCGCGCAGCTCCTCGACCCGCTGCTGGAGCAGGTCGAGAAGGGCGGGGACGAGCACGGGACCGGCGGAGAGCTGGAGGAGGGACAGCACCTGGGGGACGGCCTCGACGACCTCGGCCACGGCGCTGGGCGGCACGTCCTCGGGAGCGGGGTGCACCAGCGACCAGGCGTCGAACAGGGCGACCCAGCCGCGCAGCACGGCGGAGTCGTCGCGGTCCCAGGCCCGCAGCCGCCAGCCGGGGCGAGCGGTGCCGCCGTGGAGTTCGACGAGTCCGGCGAGCCGAGCCCGGTCCCAGCCGGCCCGGATCTGGCCGGGCGTCAGGCCCAGTGCGACAGCGGCGCGTTCCTGGGCCGGGACGGCCTCGATGCCCGCCTCGGGGGCGGTCGGAGCGACGGGCGTGGGGGTGGTCGGAGCGACGGGCTCGGGGCCGGTCGGAGCGGTGGGCTCGGCCCCGCGGTCGACGGCGGCCCAGCGGGCGATCCGTACGGCGTCGGCGAGGACGATCCGTGCCTGTCGGGCCAGTTCCGCGCGGGGCGGAGTGCCCTCCGGCGGCCGCGGCGCGGGCCGGGTGCGCCGGGTCGTCACGGCCCGTCGGGCGGTGGCGAGTGCCCGCGGACGGACGAGTCGGAGTCTGGAGTTGCGCGCCATTTGCTCATCAGGCTTTCGAGACGTCACGGAGGCAGTCTTCCCGCTGACGGCCCGAAAGCCCAATCGGAATCGGGAGCGCCGGTGGAACGCCCCCGGACGGGGGGTCAGAGCAGGGGGGTGAGGAAACGGCGCAGGGCCTCTTCGTAGCGCACCGGGTCGGCGTTCCACATGGAGGCGTGCGGGGCACCGCGGACCGTGTGCAGGGTGACCAGTTCCGGGCGGCGGGCGGCCAGGTCGAGGGACGGCTCCCAGGGGGCGATGGTGTCGTCGGGGCCGTGGACGACCAGTGTCGGCACGCGCAGGGCGGCCGGGTCGGCGACCTCCCGGAGCAGGCCGCCGCGCCCGCCGGTCCTGCCCTGCGCGGCGCGGACCGCGAGCGGGATCAGCGGGCCGGGGACGCGGCGGGCCGCGGCGAGGTTGCGCAGGGTGGCCTCCCGGTCGAGGACCGGGGAGTCGAGGACGAGTCCGCGGACCACGTCCCGTACGCCGGAGTCGGCGGCGGCGTGCAGCGCCATCGCGGCGCCGGTCCCCCAGCCGTAGAGGACGACCTCCTGGGCGCCCCTGCGGACGGCGTGGCGGACGGCCGCGTCGACGTCGCGCCAGGCGGAGTCGCCGAGGTGGCCGAGGCCGTCCGGGCAGCGGGGCGCGCCCTCGTCCCCGCGGTAGGCCACACAGAGGACGGGGATCTGCCGTCGGGAGAGGAAGGGGACGAGGTTGAGGGGGTGCCGGCGGGTGGTGCCCATGCCGTGCAGGGCGATCACCCAGGTGGGACGGGGGCCGGGGACGAGCCAGGCCGGCAGGGTGCCGAATTCGCCCGGGATCTCGACGTCCTCGTGGTCGATCCCCAGCGCGGTGCGCGGGGTGCCGCTGTGCAGCTCGGGGGTGAGCCGGACCTTGGCGCCGGACTCCAGGGTGCCGAGCTCGACCCGTTCCAGGCGGCGGACGACGGTGTCCGCGGTGTGCGGGACGCGGTCGAGGACGGGTCCGACGACGGCGTGGACGCCGGGGCCCTCGATCCCGTACGTACCGGGGCGCAGGGAGGCGAGGCTGCGGGTGAGGGTGACCCGGCCGGACTCGGTGGCGTGCACCGTGAGCCGGGGGTCGCCCGGGAGGGGCGGTCCGGACGACGCCTTGAGGGCGGCGTCACTGGCGTACCGGCCGGCCGCGACCGCGGCCGCGCCGACACCGAGCAGAGTGGTGACGGCCGCTGCCGTCGCTGTAGCGGGGCGCACCGTCCCAGTGTCGGCAGGACGGGGGCCGAATGCCAGCGGGCGGGCCCGCCGAAAGCCTCGCGCGAGTGACATGGATCTCCTCGACGGGTCCCCCGATCGGCTGACAGGGGTCGCGAGGCGTCCGGCTGATGACACGGGCGGGAGGGACGGAAGTGAAGGGCGTCGCTTCTGTCCCGTAAGGGCACGGCTTACCCGTGGTTGCGGGGTGACCACATCGTGGACAGAACCGCGTCGGGAGCACTATCGGGAGCACTAAGCGGAATCTCAGGACACCGGATCGGGACACCACACAGCCCGACCCAGTTCACCTTCCGTTCACTCAGGTTGCCTACGTTCGTCGAGCCACTGACGTCGAACGATTGCCTGGGTAAATGGAACACATCACGCTGCTGCTCGCGATTGTGGTCGTGACAGCTCTCGTGTTCGATTTCACGAACGGTTTCCACGACACCGCCAACGCGATGGCGACGACCATCTCGACCGGTGCCCTCAAGCCCAAGACGGCGGTGGCCATGTCCGCCGTGCTGAACCTGGTCGGTGCGTTCCTGTCGGTGGAGGTTGCCAAGACGATCTCCAAGGGACTCGTCAACGAGGAGGGCATCCAACCCGAGGTCATCCTCGCCGCGCTCGTCGGCGCGATCCTCTGGAACCTGCTGACCTGGCTGGTCGGCCTGCCGTCCAGCTCCTCGCACGCCCTGATGGGCGGCCTGATCGGCGCGACCATCGCCTCGATCGGCCTCAGTGGTGTCAACGGCGGGGTCGTCGTCACCAAGGTGCTCATCCCGGCGATCGCCGCCCCGCTGGTCGCCGGCCTGGCCGCGATGCTCGCCGCCCGCCTGACGTACCGCCTGGACCGGAACGCCGGCAAGAAGACCACCGAGAAGGGCTACCGGGCCGGCCAGATCGCCTCCGCCGGTCTCGTCTCCCTGGCCCACGGCACCAACGACGCCCAGAAGACGATGGGCATCATCACCCTCGCCCTGGTCGCCGGCGGTGTCCTCGTCCCCGGCTCCAACCCGCCCGTCTGGGTCATCGTCTCCGCCGGTGTGGCGATCGCGCTCGGCACCTACCTCGGCGGCTGGCGCATCATCCGCACGATGGGCAAGGGCCTCACCGACCTTCAGCCGCAGCAGGGCTTCGCCGCCCAGACCAGCGCGGCCACGGTCATCCTCGCCTCCTCCAGCCTGGGCTTCTCCCTCTCGACCACGCACTCCTGCTCCGGCGCCGTCATGGGCGCGGGCCTGGGCCGCAAGGGCGGTGTCGTCCGCTGGTCGACCGCCACCCGGATGTTCGTCGCCTGGGGCCTGACCCTTCCGGCCGCGGGCCTCGTCGGAGCCGGAGCCGAGTACGTCGCCCGCCAGGGCGACTGGGGCGTCTACACCGTCGCGGCCTTCCTGGTCGCCTCCTGCGTCGCCATCTGGCTCGTCTCCCGCCGCCAGGTGGTGGACCACACCAACGTCAACGACGTCGAGGCCGAGCCCGCGGGCGTCGTGACCACCGCCATGGCGGCCGTCACCCCGCCGCCGGCCGGTTCCGTCGCCGCCGTCGCGGACGAGGACCTGAAGACCACCATCCCCTCGCCGGCCCCTGCGGACCCGGCAGCCCCCGCCGCCTCTGCCGCGGTGTAAGGAACGAAACGACATGAAGATCGACTGGGCAGCTCTCGGCTCCGTCTTCGGAGTCAGCCTCGTGGCGACCGTCGCCCTCGTGGGCCTCTTCACCCTCGGCATCGTCGGCCTCTCCAAGCAGGAGCAGGCCGCCGCCCAGGGAGGCTCGGCCACCCTGGCGCGTACCGGCGCGTACGCCTGCTTCGCGCTGTGCGCGGCGGCCGTCGTGTACGGCATCTCTCTCATCGTGGCCTGACGCCACACGCTTCGACGGCCGGGCGGGCCGCACCTTCGGGTGCGGCCCGCCCGGTCCGTCGTTCGCCGCCGTCGTTCGCGGGCCTCGTGTGGTGCTTCGCACACTGTCTCACCGCAGGTCAAGGGTGAGTTGACGGGTGTTCGCACAGCGTGGTGGACTTCCGGGGCCAATACGGCGGCAAGTAGAGGAAGTCCGGTGCGAATCCGGCGCGGTCCCGCCACTGTGACCGGGGAGTCGATCCCCGGGAGCCAGGAACTCTCGCCGCCGGTCACGTCGAGCCAGGGCGCGGACCCTGAGTGAGGACACAGCGCCATGCCCGGCCGCAGAGCAGCCACAGGTGTATTCGCGTACGGCGCCGCCGCCGGACTGGCCGCGGACCTGATCCTCGGCGACCCCCGCCGCGGCCATCCCGTCGCCGTGTTCGGACGGGCCGCCGGCTCCGTCGAGAAGCTTCTCCGGCGCGACCACCGCGGGTGGGGCGCGCTGCACACGGCCGTCTGCGCGGGCGGTACGGCGGCCCTCGGGGCCCTCGCCGCGCGTGCCGTACGGGACCGTCCCGCCGCCTCCGTCGCGCTGACCGCCGCCTCTGTCTGGGCCGTCGTCGGCGGTACGACCCTGAGCCGGGAGGCCCGCGCGATCGGCGGCGCCCTGGCTGCCGGGGACCTGGAGGTGGCCCGCGAGCGGCTGCCGCATCTGGTCGGGCGGGATCCGCAGACCCTGGACGGTCCGGCGATGGCCCGCGCGGTGGTGGAGTCCGTCGCCGAGAACACCTCCGACGCCGTCGTGGGCGCCCTGGTCTGGGGAGCCGTGGCGGGGGTTCCGGGCCTGCTCGGCTTCCGGGCCGTGAACACGCTCGACGCGATGGTCGGCCACAAGTCCCCGACGTACCGCCGCTTCGGCTGGGCCTCGGCCCGGCTCGACGACGTGGCCGGCTGGCCGGGCGCCCGGCTGACCGCCGCGCTCGCGACGGTCGCGGGCGGCGATCCCCGAGGGGCCCTGCGGGCCTGGCGCGCCGATGCGGCCAAGCACCCGAGCCCCAACGCGGGCCCGGTGGAGGCCGCGTTCGCCGGGGCCCTCGGCGTACGGCTCGGGGGGACGCTCTCGTACGGCGGGCGGGTCGAGCACCGGCCCGTGCTGAACGGGGAGGGCCGGGCCGTGGAGGTCGGGGACATCGAGCGGGCGGTACGGCTGTCGCGCCGGGTGACCGCGCTGACGCTGGCGGTGTGTGTGGGTGGACGGCTGGCCGTGACGGCCATGAAGCGGAGGCGTGCATGAGAGGCGGACGCGGAGGCGGACTGCTGGTCGCGGGGACCACGTCCGACGCAGGCAAGAGTGTCGTCACGGCGGGCATCTGCCGCTGGCTGGTCCGGCAGGGCGTGAAGGTCGCCCCGTTCAAGGGCCAGAACATGTCCCTGAACTCCTTCGTGACGCGGGAGGGCGCGGAGATCGGCCGGGCGCAGGCCATGCAGGCGCAGGCCGCGCGCGTCGAGCCGACCGCGCTGATGAACCCCGTACTGCTGAAGCCGGGCAGCGACCGCTCCAGCCAGGTCGTGCTGATGGGCAAGCCCGTCGGTGAACTCAGTGCGCGCGGCTACCACGGGGGGCGCCAGAAGGAGCTCTTCGAGCCCGTGCTGGCGTGCCTGGAGGAGCTGCGGGGCACGTACGACGCCGTGATCTGCGAGGGCGCGGGCAGCCCGGCCGAGATCAATCTGCGGCGCACGGACATCGTGAACATGGGCATCGCGCGGGCCGCGCGGCTGCCGGTGCTCGTCGTCGGGGACATCGACCGGGGCGGGGTCTTCGCCCAGTTCTTCGGGACCACGGCGCTGCTGAGCCCCGAGGACCAGTCGCTCGTGGCCGGGTATCTGGTGAACAAGTTCCGTGGCGACGTGACGCTCCTCGAGCCGGGCCTGGACATGCTGCTCGGCCTGACCGGACGCCGGACGTTCGGTGTCCTGCCGTACGCGCACGGGCTCGGCATCGACGAGGAGGACGGCCTGCGGGTCTCCCTGCGGGGCGCCGTCCGCGAGTCGGTCGTGGCGCCACCGGTCGGCGAGGACGTGCTGCGGGTCGCGGTGTGCGCCGTACCGCTGATGTCGAACTTCACCGACGTGGACGCGCTGGCGGCCGAACCGGGCGTGGTGGTGCGGTTCGTGGACCGGGCCGAGGAGCTCGTCGACGCGGACCTGGTGGTCGTGCCCGGGACCCGGGGGACGGTCAAGGCGCTGGCCTGGCTGCGCGAGCGTGGCCTGGCCGACGCGCTGGCCCGGCGGGCGGCCGAGGGCCGGCCGGTGCTCGGCATCTGCGGCGGCTTCCAGGTCCTCGGCGAACACATCGAGGACGAGGTCGAGTCGAAGGCCGGGGCGGTGGACGGTCTCGGACTGCTGCCGGTGCGGGTCCGTTTCGCGGTCGAGAAGACCCTGGCCCGGCCGGTCGGCGAGGCGCTCGGTGAGCGGGTGGAGGGGTACGAGATCCACCACGGCGTCGCCGAGGTCCTCGGCGGCGAAGGCTTCTTGGACGGGTGCCGGGTCGGCGCGGTGTGGGGGACCCACTGGCACGGCTCGCTGGAGAGCGACGGCTTCCGCCGGGCGTTCCTGCGCGAGGTGGCGGCGGCGGCCGGACGGCGCTTCGTCCCTGCCCCCGACACCTCGTTCGGCACGCTCCGGGAGGAGCAGCTGGACCGCCTCGGCGACCTGATCGAGGAACACGCGGACACCGACGCGCTGCTGCGGCTGATCGAGAACGGCGCGCCCTCGGGGCTGCCGTTCGTGCCGCCGGGTGCGCCGTGAGCACGACGACCGCCGCACACCAACGAGTTGAAGGAGTGACCGCCCGATGAGCACCCGGTATCCGTTCACCGCCGTCGTCGGCATGGACGACCTGCGGCTCGCGCTGCTGCTGAACGCCGTCAGCCCGGCCGTGGGCGGTGTGCTCGTGCGCGGCGAGAAGGGCACCGCGAAGTCGACCGCCGTACGCGCGTTGGCGGACCTGCTGCCCGAGGTGCCGGTGGTCACCGGCTGCCGGTTCAGCTGCGACCCCGGCGCGCCCGATCCGCAGTGCCCGGACGGGCCGCACGAGGCCGCCCCGGCCGGCGGGCGCGCCGCACGGATGGTCGAGCTGCCCGTCGGTGCCTCCGAGGACCGGCTCGTCGGCGCGCTGGACATCGAACGGGCGCTCGCGGAGGGCGTGAAGGCCTTCGAGCCGGGGCTCCTCGCGGACGCGCACCGCGGGATTCTGTACGTCGACGAGGTGAACCTCCTCCATGACCACTTGATCGACCTGCTCCTGGACGCCGCCGCGATGGGCGCCTCGTACGTCGAGCGCGAAGGCGTCTCCGTACGGCACGCGGCCCGCTTCCTGCTGGTCGGCACGATGAACCCCGAAGAGGGCGAGCTGCGGCCGCAGTTGCTGGACCGCTTCGGTCTCACCGTCGAGGTCGCGGCCTCGCGCGAGCCCGAGCAGCGGGTCGAGGTCGTGCGGCGGCGGCTCGCGTTCGACGACGACCCGGCCGCCTTCGCCGCCCGCTGGGCCGGTGAGGAGACCGCGCTGCGGGACCGGATCGTCGCCGCGCGCGAGCTGCTGCCGAGCGTGGTGCTCGGTGACGCCGCGCTGCTCCAGATCGCCGCGACCTGCGCCGCGTTCGAGGTGGACGGGATGCGCGCGGACATCGTGATGGCCCGCACCGCGACGGCGCTCGCCGCGTGGGCGGGCCGGACGGACGTCACCTCCGACGACGTACGGCAGGCCGCGCTGCTCGCCCTCCCCCACCGCAGGCGGCGGAACCCCTTCGACGCCCCCGGCCTCGACGAGGACAAGCTCGACGAGACCCTGGAGCGGTTCAAGGGCGAAGGCGAGGGCGACGAAGATCCGGACCCGGGTCCGGAGGGCCCCGGTGGCGGCGGGGGCGTTCCGCCGCAGGGCGAGGGGCCCGACGGTCCGGCGCCCGAGTCCGCCGAGGCGCCGGAGAGCGCCCCGGCACCCGCCCCGCAGGGCTCCGGAGGCGCCGGTGAGCGGGCCGCCGTCAAGGCCGCGGAGCCCTTCCGTACGAAGATGCTCAGTGTGCCCGGACTCGGCGAGGGGGCGGCCGGGCGCCGCTCCCGGGCCCGTACCGAGCACGGCAGGACGACCGGCGCCGTACGGCCCCGGGGCGCGCTGACCAAGCTGCACCTCACGGCGACCGTGCAGGCCGCCGCCCCGCACCAGAAGGCGCGCGGACGGTCCGGCCCCGGGCTCGTGGTGCGCCGGGACGATCTGCGGCAGGCGACCCGGGAGGGGCGCGAGGGGAACCTGGTGCTCTTCGCCGTGGACGCGTCCGGGTCGATGGCGGCCCGGCAGCGGATGAGCGCCGTCAAGGGAGCCGTACTCTCCCTGCTCCTCGACGCCTACCAGCGACGCGACAAGGTCGGTCTGGTCACCTTCCGGGGCCGGGACGCCGAGGTGGCGCTGCCGCCGACCTCGTCCGTGGACGCGGCGGCCGCGCGGTTGGAACAGCTCCCGACGGGCGGCCGTACGCCGCTGTCGGCCGGGCTGCTCAAGGCCCACGACGTGCTCCGCGTCGAGCGGCTGCGCGACCCCTCGCGCCGCCCCCTGCTCGTCGTCGTGACCGACGGGCGGGCGACCGGCGGCGGCGCGGACCCCGTGGCGCTCGCCGCCCGCGCGGCGCGGCTGCACGCCTCCGAGGGCACCGCGGCCGTCGTCGTGGACTGCGAGACCGGGCCCGTACGACTGGGGCTGGCCGGGAACCTCGCCCGCGAACTGGGCGGCACCGCCGTGACCTTGGACGAGCTGCGCGCCGACTCGATCGCCGGGCTCGTCAGAGACGTACAAGCAGAGCACGCCACGAGGAGGGCCGCTTAATGCCGCAGGGACAGCCGACCGTCGTTCCCGACGACGGTCTCACCACCCGCCAGCGCCGCAACCGCGCGCTGGTGATGGTGCACACGGGCGTCGGCAAGGGGAAGTCGACCGCCGCGTTCGGCATGGCGCTGCGCGCCTGGAACCAGGGCTGGCCGGTCGGGGTGTTCCAGTTCGTCAAGTCCGCCAAGTGGCGGGTCGGCGAGGAGAACGCCCTCAAGGCGCTCGGCGAGACCGGCAAGGGCGGGACCGTCACCTGGAACAAGATGGGTGAGGGCTGGTCCTGGATCCAGCGCGAGGTCGCGGAGGGCGAGCAGTCGCACGAGGACAAGGCGCGCGAGGGCTGGGAGCAGGTCAAGCGGGACCTCGCCGAGGAGAAGTACAGGTTCTACGTCCTCGACGAGTTCGCCTACCTGCTGCACTGGGGCTGGATCGACACCAAGGAGGTCGTGGAGGTGCTGCGCGACCGCCCCGGGCAGCAGCACGTCGTCATCACCGGCCGCAACGCGCCGCAGGAACTGGTCGACTTCGCGGATCTCGTCACCGACATGTCGAAGGTGAAGCATCCGATGGACGCCGGTCAGAAGGGCCAGCGGGGCATCGAGTGGTAGCACGTCTCGTCATCGCCGCGCCGTCCTCCGGCGCGGGCAAGACCACGGTCGCGACCGGCCTGATGGCCGCGTTCGCCGGCCGTGGTCTGGCGGTCTCCCCGCACAAGGTCGGCCCGGACTACATCGACCCGGGCTACCACGCGCTGGCGACCGGCCGGCCGGGCCGCAACCTCGACGCGTACATGTGCGGTACGGGTCTGATCGCGCCGCTCTTCGAGCACGGGGCGCGGGGCTGTGACCTGGCGGTCGTCGAGGGTGTCATGGGCCTGTACGACGGTGCCGCCGATCAGGGCGAGCTGGCGTCCACGGCGCAGGTGGCGAAGCTGCTCAAGGCGCCGGTGGTGCTGGTCGTGGACGCGTCGTCGCAGTCGCGGTCGGTGGCGGCGCTGGTGCACGGGTTCGCGTCGTGGGACCCGGAGGTCCGGATCGGCGGGGTGATCCTGAACAAGGTCGCGACCGATCGGCACGAGCATCTGCTGCGGGAGGCGCTCGGGGAGTCGGGGGTGCCGGTGCTTGGCGTGCTGCGGCGGGCGCCGGCGGTTGCGACGCCGTCGCGGCACCTGGGGCTGGTGCCGGTGGCCGAACGGCAGGCCCAGGCCGTGGAGGCGGTGGCCGCGCAGGCGGAGCAGGTTCTTCAAGGGTGCGACCTGGAGGGGTTGCTGGCCCTCGCGCGCAGCGCGCCTGAACTGCACGCCGAGGCGTGGACACCTGAGGTCGTCGAGCGACTGACCGCCGGTGGTCGGGTTGTGCCCACCCGTTCCGCCCCAGCGGAACTGTTGCCCACAACAAGGCCGGTGGTGGCTGTAGCTGGTGGCGCAGCGTTCACGTTCTCGTATGCCGAGCATGCTGAGCTGCTCACCGCCGCCGGGGCCGAGGTCGTCACGTTCGATCCTCTGCGGGACGAACGTCTTCCCGAAGGGACCTCCGGGCTCGTCATCGGGGGTGGCTTTCCTGAGATGTACGGCTCCGAGCTGTCCGCCAACGACCCCCTCCGCAAGGCCGTCGCCGAGCTCGCCGCCTCCGGTGCGCCGATCGCCGCCGAGTGTGCCGGGCTGCTGTACCTCGCCCGGTCGCTCGACGGGACGCCGATGTGCGGGGTCCTGGACGCCGACGCGCGGATGTCGTCACGCCTTACCCTGGGGTACCGGGACGCCGTGGCGGTGAACGACAGTTCACTGGCCGCGGCCGGGGCGCGGATGCGGGGTCATGAGTTCCACCGGACCGTGATCGAGCCGGGCGCGGGCGCGGCGGTGGCCTGGGGGCTGCGTCAGCCGGAGCGGAGGGTGGAGGGCTTCGTACAGCAGGGGGTGCACGCCAGTTATGTGCACACCCACTGGGCGGGTGCCCCGGAGGCGGCCGTGCGGTTCGTGGAGCACTGTGGGAACGGGCCCGCCGCGTGAGATCAGCCGCCGGAGACGCCCACCACGAGCCAGATGAAGGCCACGCCCGCCACCGTGCACAGCAGGGTGGAGCGGGCGGGGTGTTCGTGGTGGGCCTCGGGGAGGATCTCGGCGGCGGCGAGGTAGAGCAGGGCGCCTCCGAAGAACCCGAGATAGCTGCCGAGCAGTTCCTCCGGCAGGGTGAACAGCAGGGTCGACGCGGCGCCGACGATCGGGGCGAGGGCGTCCGCGACGAGCATGGCGATCGCCTTGCGCCGGGCGTTCCCGTACAGGCTGGTGATCGTGTACGTGTTGAATCCGTCGGCGAAGTCGTGGGTGATGACGGCGAGCGCGACGGTGGCGCCCATTCCTCCGCCGACCTGGAAGGCGGCGCCGAGCGCGATGCCGTCCATGAGGCTGTGGGCGACCATGGCGGCCGCCGCCGTGAGTCCGACCTGCGGCACTCTTTCGTCGGCACCGACGCCGTGCGCGGCCTGACGGACGGCCAGCAGTCGTTCGACGGCGTGGGCGAGGAGGAAGCCACCCACGAACAGGAGCAGGGCCTGCGGCACGCCGAAGACCGTGGCGGTCGTGGCCTCCAGAGCCTCCGGCAGGAGATCGAGTCCGACCACGCCGAGCATCAGCCCGCCGGCGAGGCCGAGGACCAGGTGGCGTCGGTCGGTGACGCGCTGCGCCGTCCAGCCGCCGAACAGCGTCATGAGGAACGCGCCGAGCGCGACGAAAACGGCCATGCGCCCTTGCTATCCGATCGTGCGCGTCCCGCGCACATCAGAGGCGGCGGTGTGGGGAGGCTGGTCGCGTGATCACGGTGATCGGTGGCGGTGCGGGCGCCGACGCGGGCTCCTGGCCGGGCGAGGCGGCACTGGTGGTGGACGTGCGGGGCGACGAGTTGACGGACACGGAACTCGACCTGATCGAGAAGCACGTGGCCGGGGACGGGGGCGGGGCGCGGGTGGTCGTGCGGGTGCTGGGAGATCCCGGATTCTTCGGGCCGGTACGCACGTTGGAGAAGCGCCTCGGGCCCGCGGGACTGGAGGTGTCGCCCGCACCGACGGCGGTGGGGCTCGCTTTCGCGCGCCTCGGGCTGCCGTGGGACGACGCCTTCGTGGTGGACGGCAGGGAGGTGCGCGGCGCGGAGGCGTACGGGAGCGCGCTGGCCCGGGTCGTGAACGTGTGCCGGGCCCGTCCGAAGGTGGCCGTGCTGCCCGGGCCCGGAGTGGGCCCGGCGGAGCTGGGCGCGGAGCTGGTGCACCGGGTGGAGTCGCGGACGCTGGTGGTGTTCACGGCGCTGGGCGATCCGTTCCGGGAGCGCTTCGAGCGGGTGGAGCCGGCAGAGGCGATGTGCCGGAGCTGGGAGGGGGTGAGCCTGGTCCTGTGCCTCGACGAGTCGCGGGCGGAAGGGCCGCCGCCGGTGGTGACGGGTCCGTTGTCGGGGCCGGGCCGATGGGCGCTGCCGGACCGGGAGTTCGGGGCGGAGGACGGTTCCGTACTGCCGTACGAGGCACGGGCGCTGGCGCTCGCGCGGCTCGGGCCTCGGGTCGGGGACCTGGTCTGGGACATCGGGACGGGCTGCGGTGCGGTGGCCGTGGAGTGTGCCCGGCTCGGCGCGGCGGCGGTCGCCGTGGAGAAGACGGCGTCCGGTGTCGAGCGGATCCGCGCGAACACGGCCGCGCACGGTGTGGAGGTGCGTGCGGTGCACGGTGCGGCGCCGACGGTGCTCTCCCATCTGGCCGATCCGGACGGGGTGTTCATCGGCGGCGGTGGCCGTGAGCTCAGGTCGATCGTGCTGACGGCGGCCCGGCGGGCGCGGCGGGCGGTGGTGGTGGCGGTGACGGCTCTGGAGCAGGTGACCCCGGTCCGCACGGCGCTGGAGTCGTGCGGGTTCGCGGCCGAAGGGGTGCTGCTGCACTCCCAGCGACTGCTCCCGCTGCCGGACGGTTCCTCGACGATGGCTCCGGCGGCCCCCGTGTTCCTGGTCTGGGGCACGCGGTGAGCGGGGCGGCGGTGAACGGGGTGGCGGTGGGCGTCGGGGCGCGCTCGGGGGTGTCGGTGGACGAGGTCCTCGCCCTGGTCACGGAGGCGCTGCGGGAGGCGGGTCTCACGGGCCCGCACGTGACGGCACTCGCCACGCTGGAGGCGCGGGCGGCCGAGCCGGGTCTCGTTGCCGCGGCCGGGCGGCTCGGCGTGCCCCTACGGGCGTATGGGGCCGAGGAGCTGGCCGCCGTGTCCGTACCGCATCCGTCAGTAGCTCCGCTGGCGGCGACGGGGACGGCGTCGGTGGCGGAGGCCGCTGCGCTGCTCGCGGCGGGTCCGGGCGCCGAACTTCTCGTACCGAAGCGGAAAACGCGGCGCGTGACGTGCGCTATCGCCCGGTCTCTCCCCGTTCGTCCGAACGAAGATGCCTCCGCCGTACGGTTGTTGCCCCAGGGACAGGGGTACATCGCTGGTCAGACGGAGCCCCGTACACCCCCCACTCACCACCCGACGGCGGCCATGGATATCCACGCGCACACAGACGTCCACGATCTGCGGCACCACGGTGACGCGGAGGTACGGGACGAGAAGCTGATCGACCTCGCGGTCAACGTCCGGACGAACACGCCGCCGGAATGGCTGCGCGAGCGGATCGCGGACTCGCTCACCAGTTTGGCGCACTACCCCGACGGGCGGGTGGCGCGGGCCGCCGTCGCCGAGCGGCACGACCTGCCGGCCGGACGGGTGCTGCTCACGGCCGGGGCGGCGGAGGCGTTCGTCCTGCTCGCGCGGGCGCTTCCGACGCGGCGACCGGTGGTGGTGCACCCGCAGTTCACCGAGCCCGAGGCGGCGCTGCGGGACGCCGGACACGAGGTCGGCCGGGTACTGCTGCGTGAGGAGGACGGCTTCCGGCTCGATCCGGCGGCCGTTCCGGAGGACGCGGACCTGGTCGTGATCGGGAACCCGACGAACCCGACGTCGGTGCTGCACCCGGCGGAGACGCTCGCCTCGCTCGCGCGCCCCGGCCGGACGCTGGTGGTGGACGAGGCGTTCATGGACGCGGTGCCGGGCGAGCGGGAGTCGCTGGCCGGGCGGACGGACGTTCCGGGCCTGGTCGTGCTGCGGAGCCTGACGAAGACCTGGGGTCTCGCCGGCCTGCGGATCGGCTACGTCCTCGCGCAGCCGGAGACGATCGAGGCCCTCACCGGGGCGCAGCCGCTGTGGCCGGTGTCCACGCCGGCGCTGGTGGCGGCGGAGGCGTGCATGTCCCGCGCGGCGCTCGCGGAGGCGGAGCACGCGGCGCACCGGATCGGGGTGGAGCGGGCGCATCTGCTGGCGGGGCTCGCGGAGTTCGACGAGGTCCGGGCGGTCGAGGCGGCCGAGGGGCCGTTCGTCCTGATCCGGATCGAGCGGGCGGACGAGGTGCGGGATCGGCTGCGGGCGCTGGGCTTCGCGGCGCGGCGCGGGGACACGTTCCCGGGTCTGGACAGGAACTGGCTCCGACTGGCGGTTCGGGACCGGGTCACGACGAACCGCTTCCTGCAGGCCCTGGACCAGGCCCTCCTGATCAGGGGCTGTTGATCGGCCGGGAGGCCGAGGGCGGTAGTCGTCACGACCGCCCTCGGCCTCCCCTTTCCCCATTTCCCCCAGTTCCCCCCTGAGGCCCCCCTCGGGTCGGTCAGCCGCGGGCGCGACCGCGCGCCAGGACGAGGGCGCCGCCGCCCGCACCGAGCAGGACGACGGCGCCGCCGAGCAGGTACGGGGTCATCGAGCTGCCGCCGGTCGCGGCGAGGTTCTGGTCGGCCGGGCCGGAGCCGCCGTTCTGGGTCTCCACGCCGCCGGCGTCGGTGGGCTCGGCCGAGGGCTTCTCGGTCGGCTTCTGAGTGGGCTTCTGGGTGGGCTTCGTGCCCTTCGGCGTCTCGCAGGTGGCCTCGGCGAGGGTCACCACGCCGTTGACCTGGGCCACGCCGAGCTGCAGCGGGTCGACGTCCACCTTCAGTTCGAGCGCGGTCGCGGCAGCGGTGCGCGAGGTGGTGGAGGTACGGGACAGGTCAAGGGTCACCTCGCCGACGCCCGGCACGGTGACCTTGGTCCGGCCGCCCGTCGACAGGGTGGTCTTCTTGCCGAAGACCGTCACGTGCCCGAGCACGTTGGACTCGGCGACCGGCTGCTTACCGGCCTCGCAGACCGCCTTGGAGGTGACCTTCTCGACCTCGATCAGGGAGAGCGCCCGGATGCCGGGGACATGGACCCGCGCCTTGACCAGGTTCACGTGCCCCTCGGCCTTTTTCGCGTCCACCGTGGCCTTCGAGGTGGCGACGTCGGCGCGCAGGACGTCGATCGGCCGGCCGTTCTCGGCGCCCTCCACCTTCACGGTCAGCGCGGTCATGTTCTTGCTCGCCGGCGCCTCGACCTCGTTGAGGGAGGCACGCAGCGGCACGTTCACCGTCTTGCCGAGCAGGGAGACGTCGAGGCCGGTCCGCAGGACGACGGCGGTCGCGCGTCCTTCGCCGCCCGTGGCGTGCGCCGCGGGGGCCAGGAGGACCACCGGCCCGACGGCCAGCGCGGCGACGGTCGCGGCGGCCGCGGTACGGCGTACGGGCATACGGAAGGTGTTGCTGTTCAAGATGGTGGAACCCCCACAAGAGACATGGCGTCGCCTGCCGCTCGCCACGGGGACACGGGGTCGGCACGGCGTCGGCGACTTGAGACACCGGAATCTTTACGCACGGAGAGTGAACCGGCAGACACCTGGCGCGAGTTCACTCCAAAGGGGGGTTTCCGTGCCCATATTCGATTCTTTCGGCACACGCGTTCCCGCGCGCCCCGCGTGTTGCGCCTCACGCGGGCGCACGCGGGAAGTGATTCAACGACGCGCGCCGTCGCCGGGTAACGGACGGTCAACCAGACGCCTCGGCGAGCCGTCGGTCAGGAGGCGCGCCAGTACCCGAGGGAGTGCGCCCGCCCCTCGGGGAGGACGAGCCCCACCGCGCTCCCCTCTCCCGCGAAGCTGTAGATTAATTTAGGTCAGCCTTACCTAAGCATCACGGACGGGATCGGGATCGGATTGAGCATCGATGTCTACCGGGACGATTGGGGCATTCCGCACCTGAGGGCCGCCGATCCCGAGGAACTCGCCTTCGCGCAGGGGCGGGTGACCGCGGTCGACCGGGCCTGGCAGCTGGAGGTGGAGCGGCATCGGGCGCAGGGCACCACGGCGTCGTTCCTCGGCGCGGGCGAGGCCGGCTGGGACACCTTCGTACGGCAGGCCCGGCTGGCCGACACCGCGCGCCGCTGCTTCGAGCGGCTGGACGCCGGGACGGCGCGGTGGGTACGGGCGTACGTGGACGGGGTCAACGCGGGCCTGCCGGAAGGCGCCGGCCGGGCGCCCGAGTTCGCGACGACGGGGCTCGCGCCCGGGCGCTGGGAGCCGTGGACGCCGCTGGCGGTCTGGCTCTCCACCCACATCCTCTTCGCGGGCTTCCCCACCAAGCTGTGGCGGGAGGAGGTCGCGCGCCGGCTCGGCGAGGAGTGGACGGAGCTGTTCGCCACGGACGGGCCGGGGACGGCGGGCTCCAACGGCTGGGTGGTCTCCGGTGACCGCACGGCGAGCGGCGCGGCGATCGTGGCGGGCGACCCGCACCGCTTCATCGAGGCGCCGGGGGTCTACCAGCAGATCCGCCTCGCGTGCCCGGAGTACGACGTGCTGGGCCTCGCGGTGCCGGGCGTCCCGGGCCTCGCCCACTTCGGGCACACGGGGCAGGTGGCCTGGGCGATCACCAACGCGATGGCCGACTACCAGGACCTGTACCGGGAGCGGCTGCGGCGGACCGCGGACAGCGGCGTGGAGGCCCTCGGCCCGGACGGCTGGCGCGCGGCGTCCGTCCACCGGGAGTCCGTCGAGGTCGCGGGCGCGGAGCCGGTCGGGATCGAGGTGATCGAGACGGAGCGGGGGCCGGTGATCATCGGCGTGGACGCGGATGGTCCGGACGAGGGCTCCTGGGAGGCCATCAGTCTGCGGCATCCGCCGCGGGTGACCGGCGAGCTGGGCTTCGGCGTCCTGCCCGCGCTGCTGGCCGCCCGGACGGTCGCGGACGTGGACCGCGCGGTCGACGGCTGGGTCGAGCCGGTCAACGTCCTCCAGGCGGCGGACGTGGACGGCGGTCTGCTGCACCGGGTCGCCGGGTACGTCCCCGTACGCGACCGCGCCAACTCCCTCCGGGTGGTCCCGGCCTGGGAGCCCGCCCACGCCTGGCAGGACGGCCCGGCCCCGACACCCCGCGCGGAGGTCGAGGGCCGCGCCGTCATGGCCAACGCACGGGGCCTGGCGGCCCCCCTGGGCGTGGAATTCGCCCCCGGCCACCGCGCGGCCCGCATCGCCGAGCTGCTGGACGGCTCGCAGACCTGGACGCCGACGGCGATGCCCACCATCCACACGGACACGGCCAACCCCTCGGCGGCCCGCCTCCTGGAGGCGATCCGCCGGCTGGCCGAGACCCCGACGGGTACGGCCGGACCGGACCAACAGCCCGGCGCCGACGGGCCGTCCCGCCAGGGCGGGACCTCCGCCGAGGCGGGAGCACCCGGCGACGGTGGGCCGCCCGCCCCGCCCGCGCAGGGCGCCGACAGCGCACAGCCGTCCCCCACCAACGCGGACCCGCAGCCCGCCACGGGCCAGGCACCCGGCCAGGACAGGGCGCCCGGCCAGGCCGCGCGGAGCGCCGACAGCGCTCAGACACCCCCCACCAACGCGGGCCCGCAGCCCGGTGATGGTGGGCCGTCCCGCCAGGGCGGGGCGTCCGCCGAGGCAGGAGCGCCTGGCGACGGTTGGCCGCCCGGCCAGGCCGCGCAGGGCGCCGACAGCGCACAGCCGTCCCCCACCAACGCGGGCCCGCAGCCCGGGCACGGGCAGACGTCCGGCCAGGCCGCGCAGAGCGCCGAGAGCCCTCAGCCGTCCCCCACCAACGCGGGCCCGCAGCCCGCCACGGGCCAGGCACCCCGCCAGGCCACGCAAGGCGCCGACGGCCCTCGCGGCGGGCTCGCGCTCTCCCCCCGTGCGCTCGCCGTGCGGGCGCGGTTGCTCGGGTGGGATCGGCGGATGGAGGCGGACAGCGTCGACGCCGGGCTGTACGCCGCCGTGCGCGGGGCCGTCGTGCGGCGGGTCGCCGGGCATCCGGCGTTCGCGGCGCTGCGCGACCCCGCGCCGCACCCCGCGCTGTTCCAGCCGTGGCTCGCCCTCGGGCCGCGCGTGGCCTTCGCGCTGGAGACGCTGCTCGTCTCCGGGCCCGTACCGGCCGCCGACATCGCGGAGATCGTCCGAGCGGCCCTCGAAGAGGTCGCCGCCGGCGACGAACCGCCCGCCTGGGGCGTGACCCACCGGCTCGCGCCCTGGCAGGCGCTTCCCGACGAGGACGACGCGCAGTGGCCGGGCCTGGGCGGGGACCACGACTGCGTGCTGTCCACGTCCAGCGTGCCCGGGTTCACCGACCGCAGCGCCCGGGCCTCGGCCGCCCGTTACGTCTGGGACCTCGCCGACCGCGACAACAGCCTCTGGGTGGTGCCGTTCGGCGCCTCCGGCGTCGCCGGCCAGCCCCACCACCGCGACCAACTGCCTCTGTGGCTGCGGGGCGAGCTCGCCCCCGTCACCACCGCCTGGCACCACCTCACCAAGGAGTTCCCGCATGACTGAGCCCCTCCACCTCCAGACCGTCGAGGGCTTCGGCACCGTCCGGATCGACCCCGTCGACCCTGACCGCGACGCCGCCCTCATCCACGGCTGGGTCAACGAGGAGCGCGCCCGGTTCTGGGGCATGGGCGGGACGACCGTCGACCAGGTGCGGGACGTCTACGCGCACCTGGACTCGCTCACCACGCACCACGGCTTCCTGGTCCGCCGCGACGGCGAGCCGGTCGCGATCTTCCAGACGTACGACCCCGAGGCCGATCGCGTCAGCGAGTGCTACGACGTGCTCGCCGGCGACATCGGCGTGCACCTCTTCCTGGCGCCGACGGCCGCCCCCGAACGCGGCTTCTCCACGGGACTCCTGACCGTGCTGATCGACTTCGCGCTGTCGGGCGGCCGGACCCGTATCGTCGGCGAGCCGGATGCCGCCAACGAGAAGGCGATCGGCCTGCTCGTCCGGTCCGGATTCGAGCTCGGCCCCGAGGTCGTCCTGCCCGAGGTGGACCTGCCGGAGGTCTTCATCCCGGAGAAGAAGGCACGGCTGGCGTTCCTGACGCGCTGACCGGGAAGCGGCGGCCGCCTCAGCCGATCACGCGGCCGTTCACGATCACCCGCCGCGGCGCCGCGAGCACGCGCACGTCCGCCCGCGGATCCTCCGCGTAGACGACGAGGTCCGCGGGCGCGCCCTCCTCCAGGGAGGGGCGCCCGAGCCACTCCCGCGCGCCCCAGGCGGTCGCCGAGAGGGCGTCGAGCGGCGGGATGCCGGCCTTGACCAGTTCCTCGACCTCGGCCGCGACGAGCCCGTGGGCCAGGGAGCCGCCCGCGTCCGTGCCGACGAAGACCGGCACGCCCGCGTCGTACGCCGCGCGGACCGTGTCGTACCGGCGCTCGTACAGCCGTCGCATGTGCGCCGACCAGCGCGGGAACTTCTTCTCGCCGCCCTCCGCGAGCCTGGGGAACGTGGCGATGTTGACGAGCGTGGGGACGATCGCGACGCCCCGCTCGGCGAAGAGCGGGATCGTCTCCTCGGTCAGTCCCGTGGCGTGCTCGATGCAGTCGATGCCCGCCTCCACCAGGTCCCGCAGCGAGTCCTCCGCGAAGCAGTGCGCGGTGACGCGCGCGCCCAGCCGGTGGGCCTCGGCGATCGCCGCCTCGACCTCGGCCCGGGGCCAGCAGGCACCCAGGTCGCCCGACTCCCTGTCGAGCCAGTCGCCGACGAGCTTGACCCAGCCGTCGCCGCGCCGGGCCTCCTGTCCGACGTACGCCACCAGTTCCGGGGGCTCGATCTCATGGGCGTAGTTGCGGATGTAGCGGCGGGTCCGGGCGATGTGGCGGCCCGCGCGGATGATCTTCGGCAGGTCCTCGCGCGCGTCGATCCAGCGGGTGTCGGACGGCGAACCCGCGTCGCGGATCAGGAGCGTGCCCGCGTCCCGGTCGGTCAGCGCCTGCTTCTCGCTCGTGGCGTCGTCGACCGGGCCGTGCTGGTCCAGGCCGACATGGCAGTGCGCGTCGACGAGGCCCGGCAGGGCCCAGCCCTCCACGGTCAGGGCGTCGCCGGAGGGCCGGGTGTACGTGATCCGCCCGTCGACCGCCCAGAGCTCGTCCCGTACGTCCTCCGGGCCGACGAGCACCCGCCCCTTCACATGCAGCACCACGTGATCGCTCATGTCAGCACTCTACGAGGGGCGGGTGACCCGTCACACGGCGGTCGACCGCCGGTCGCCGCGCGCGAGCGGCCCGTACCCTGAACCGAAGCTCCACCCTGGCCCCACCTGCTCGAACTGATCCGAAGAAGGCACCACCGTGACCGTGACACACCCGCTTCTGGACCTGGCCCCGCTGACCGCCGCCCACTTCGCGTCCATCGAGCGGCGGGTCGCCGCGCTGCTCTCGACCGAGCAGGACGTGGTGATCACCCAGGGCGAGGCGCTGCTGCCCCTGGAGGGGTGCATCCGCAGCGGAGCGCGGCCCGGCTCGACCGCGCTGAACATCGTCACGGGGCCCTACGGCCAGACCTTCGGGGACTGGCTGCGGGACTGCGGTGCCACGGTCGTGGACCTCGCGGTGCCGTTCCACACGGCGGTGACGGCCGCGCAGGTGGAGCAGGCGCTGGCCGAGCACCCGGAGATCGACTTCGTGTCGCTGGTGCACGCGGAGGCGGCGACCGGCAACACCAACCCGGTCGCCGAGATCGGTGAGGTCGTACGGGCGCACGGCGCGCTGTTCTACCTGGACGCGGTGGCGTCGATCGGCGCGGAGCCGGTGCTGCCGGACGCGTGGGGTGTCGACATGTGCATCATCGGCGCGCAGAAGGCGATGGGCGGTCCTGCGGGCGTCTCGGCGGTCTCCGTCAGCGAGCGCGCGTGGGAGCGCTTCGCCGCCAACCCGCGGGCGCCGCGCCGTTCGTACCTCTCGCTCCTGGACTGGAAGGAGCGCTGGATCGACGGCGGCCGCAAGGCGCTGCTGCACGCTCCGGCGCAGTTGGAGATGCTGGCCCTGGAGGCGTGCGTGGAGCGGATCGAGGCCGAGGGCCTGGACGCGCTGATGGCTCGTCACGCCGCCGCGGCGGCGGCGACCCGGGCGGGCACGCTGGCCCTGGGCGGCGGTCTGCGGCCGTACGTCCACGAGGCCCGCGAGGCGGCCCCGGTCGCGACGACGCTGCGTACCCCGGCGGGCGTGGACGCCTCGGAGCTGGTCGCGAAGGCGCTGGCGGCCGACCCGTCGCTGCCGCTGATCGCGGGCGGAGGGGCGCTGTCGAAGGAGATGATCCGGGTCAACCACTACGGCGTGGACGCGACTCCGGGCGTGGTCCGGTCCTCGCTGGCGGCCCTGGGCGCCGCGCTCGGCGAGGCGGGCCACCCGGTGGACCTGGAGGGCGCCCGCCGCGCGGTGACGGAGGCGTGGGCCTAGAGCCTTCGACGTACGCGGGTGACGGGCGGGGCCGGCGGCCCCGCCCGTTTCGTATGCCCACACCCGTGCGGCCTCCGCCGAAGATTCCCGTGATCCCTGATCCCGTGAATTCCAGGGAAATACCGACGTGCATTCTTCGCGCGAATTACCCGGACACCTTCCGCACTTCTTCTGCCCCCGATTTGCGACCCTAAACGCCAAGATTTCATCAGCATTCATCTCGCGGTGCGATCTTGTGACGGACTCCACATCGCGCCCTTTTTGCCCGGACATATCCGGGCAGAACGGTAGCGATTCGCGCTCGCGCGAATAACACATCGAGCGTCTTCGTCACACCCCACCGCCACATGCAATTCAAGAAATTGCTCGGTAAATTCCCCCGGCATGACCGCAGCACAAGCAGCCATGACTCTGGAAAGCCCACGCGTGGAGGACGGAGCCGCGATGTGGCGCATCGCCCGCGACTCCGAGGTACTGGACCTGAACTCCCCGTACAGCTATCTGCTGTGGAGCCGCGACTTCGCCGCCACCTCGCTGGTCGCGCGCGCCGCCGACGGCGAGCCGGTCGCCTTCGTGACCGGCTACATGCGCCCGGACCGCCCGGGCACCCTCGTCGTCTGGCAGATCGCCGTCGACGCGGAGTACCGCGGGCGAGGTCTTGCCGGGGTGCTTCTCGACGCGCTCACCGCGCGGGTCGCCCCCGAGGCCCTCGAGACGACCGTCACCCCCGACAACACGGCCTCCGGCCGGCTCTTCGCCGCCTACGCCGCACGGCACGGGCTCCCTCTGGAGCGCGAAGTCCTCTTCGACGGGGACCTCTTCCCCGACGCGTCCGGCGCCGCCCATCTGCCCGAAGTTCTGCACCGCATCGGCCCTTTCCACTCCACGGGAGCATCGCTGTGACCATCACCCCGCCCGAACTGAGCGTCTTCGAGACCCTGGAGTCGGAGGTCCGCAGCTACTGCCGCGGCTGGCCCACCGTCTTCGACCGCGCGCAGGGCGCCCGCCTCACCGACGAGGACGGGCACGAGTACCTCGACTTCTTCGCCGGCGCCGGTTCGCTCAACTACGGCCACAACAATCCCGTACTGAAACGGGCGCTGATCGACTATCTGGAGCGCGACGGGATCACCCACGGTCTCGACATGGCGACCACCGCCAAACGCACGTTCCTGGAGACCTTCCACGACGTCGTCCTGAAGCCGCGCTCCCTGCCGTACAAGGTGATGTTCCCGGGGCCGACCGGCACCAACGCGGTGGAAGCCGCGCTGAAGCTGGCGCGGAAGGTGAAGGGCCGCGAGTCGGTGGTCTCCTTCACCAACGCCTTCCACGGCATGTCCCTGGGCTCGCTCGCCGTGACCGGCAACGCCTTCAAGCGCGCCGGGGCCGGCATCCCGCTGGTGCACGGCACGCCGATGCCGTTCGACCACTACCTCGACGGCCAGGTCCCGGACTTCCTCTGGTTCGAGCGGCTCCTTGAGGACCAGGGCTCCGGCCTGAACAAGCCGGCCGCCGTGATCGTGGAGACGGTCCAGGGCGAGGGCGGCATCAATGTCGCCCGCAACGAATGGCTGCGCGCGCTCGCCGACCTGTGCCGCCGCCAGGACATGCTGCTGATCGTCGACGACATCCAGATGGGCTGCGGCCGCACCGGCGCCTTCTTCTCCTTCGAGGAGGCCGGCATCACCCCGGACATCGTCACGCTGTCGAAGTCGATCAGCGGGTACGGGCTGCCCATGTCGCTGTGCCTGTTCCGGCCGGAGCTGGACGTGTGGGAGCCGGGCGAGCACAACGGCACCTTCCGCGGCAACAACCCGGCCTTCGTCACCGCGGCCGCCGCCCTCGACGCGTACTGGGCCGACGGCCAGATGGAGAAGCAGACCCTGGGCCGCGGCGAGCAGGTCGAGCAGGCGCTCCTCGCCCTCTGCGAGGAGAACTCCGCCGACGGCGCGCACTACCGCGGCCGGGGCCTGGTCTGGGGCCTGGAGTTCGCCGACCGGTCGCGGGCGTCGAAGGTCTGCGCGCGCGCCTTCGAGCTGGGGCTGCTCCTCGAGACCTCGGGCCCGGAGAGCCAGGTCGTCAAACTCCTCCCGCCGCTGACCATCACCCCGGAGGAGCTGGACGAGGGGCTGCGCACGCTGTCCCGTGCGGTCCGCGAGACCGTCTGAACCACCCGTAGACGAAGGGAAATCGAGTCACCGTGATCGTCCGATCGTTCAAGGACATCGAGAACACCGAACGCCATGTGCGGTCCGCCTCCGGCACCTGGGAGAGCAAGCGGATCGTCCTCGCCAAGGAGCGCGTCGGCTTCTCCCTCCACGAGACCGTGCTGTACGCGGGCACCGAGACGTCCATGTGGTACGCGAACCACATCGAGGCCGTCCTGTGCGTCGAGGGCGAGGCGGAGCTGACGAACGACGAGACCGGCGAGACGCACTGGATCGAGCCGGGCACGATGTACCTGCTCGACGGTCACGAGCGGCACACCCTGCGGCCGAAGACCGACTTCCGCTGCGTCTGCGTCTTCAACCCCCCGGTCACCGGCCGGGAGGACCACGACGAGAACGGGGTGTATCCCCTGCTGACGGAGGAGGGCTGACATGACCGACGTACTGACGGATCTGTATCCCACGCGGGGCACCGACGAGGTGCTCACGCCCCGCCGCGACCCGGTGGTGTGGAGCGACGCCCCGGGCCTGGAGACGTTCGACCGTGACGGCTTCCTGGCGGAGCCCGATCTGCTGACCGACGACGAGGTCGCGGTGTACAAGCGGGAGCTCGACCGGCTGATCGCCGATCCGGCCGTACGGTCCGACCCGCGCGCGATCGTCGAGTCGAAGTCCGCGTCCGTACGGTCGGTCTTCGAGGTCCACCGGATCAGCGAGGTCTTCGCCCGGCTCGTGCGCGACGAGCGGGTGGTGGGCCGGGCCCGCGAGATCCTCGGCTCGGACGTGTACGTCCACCAGTCGCGGATCAACGTGAAGCCGGGCTTCGGCGCCTCCGGTTTCTACTGGCACTCGGACTTCGAGACATGGCACGCGGAGGACGGGCTGCCGCGCATGCGGACCGTGTCGGTGTCGATCGCGCTGACCGAGAACCACGACACCAACGGCGGCCTGATGATCATGCCGGGCTCGCACCGGACGTTCCTCGGCTGCGCGGGGGCCACCCCGAAGGACAACTACAAGCGCTCGTTGCAGATGCAGGACGCGGGTACGCCGTCGGACGAGGCGCTGACCTCGCTCGCGGACGCGCACGGCATCCGGCTCTTCACGGGCCGCGCGGGTTCGGCAACCTGGTTCGACTGCAACGCGATGCACGGTTCGGGCGACAACATCACGCCGTATCCGCGGAGCAACGTCTTCATCGTCTTCAACAGCGTGGAGAACACGGCGGTGGAGCCGTTCGCGGCGCCGGTGCGGCGGCCGGAGTTCATCGGGGCGCGGGACTTCACTCCCGTACGGTGACGGGCGCGCCCCGGGAGACGCTCCCCGGGAGGGCGGACGCCCCCGGGCGCCAGGCGGTGGCCTGGCGCCCGGGGGCGTCCGCCCTCCCGGCGGGTCAGCTCAGCACCTCCAGGGCGCGGTCCACGTCGGCCGAGCCGTTGTACAGGTGGAAGGAGGCGCGCAGGTTGCCCGCGCGGGCGGACATCAGGATGCCGGCTTCCCGGAGCGCCTCCTGCCGGTCGCCGAGGCCGGGGACCGCGACCACGCCGGAGACGTCCGCGACGGGCACATGCCCCAGAGCGGTGAGCCCGGCCCGGAAACGGGCGGCGAGCGCCGTGTTGTGGGCCTCGATCCGCTCGATGCCGATCTCTTCGAGCAGCGCCAGGGAGCGCGCGGCACCGTGGTACGAGAGGAAGGCCGCCGGCTCGTCGAACCGCCGCGCGGAACGGGCCAGTTCACGCACCGGGCCGTAGCTGTTGACCCACAGCTCCTCACCCGCGACCCAGCCCGCGTGGATCGGCAGGAGGGTGTCCTGCGCCTCCTCCGTGACCGTGAGGAAGGACGCCCCGCGCGGGCAGAGCAGGAACTTGTAGCCGCCTGCCACGGTGTAGTCCCACTCCCCCGCCCTCAGCGGCAGCCAGCCCGCCGACTGGGTGGCGTCGAGCAGCGTACGGGCGCCGTGGGCGGCCGCCGCGGCCCGTACCGCCGTGAAGTCGGCGGTCCGGCCGTCCGCGGACTGCACGGCGGAGAAGGCCACGAGCGCGGTCTCGGGCCGGACGGACTCCGCGAGCCGCTCCAGCGGCACGAACCGCGTCTTGAGGTCGCCGCGCACGGTGAAGGGGTTGATGACGGAGCTGAAGTCGCCCTCGGGGAAGAGGATCTCGGCCCCGGCCGGCATCGACTGCGCGATCATCCCCACGTGCACGGAGACCGAGCTGCCGACGGCGACCCGGTCGGGGCGGACGCCGGCCAGCCGGGCGAAGCGGGCCCGCGCCTCGTCGACGATGTCGAAGCTCCCGGCCCCGTCGGGGCGGCCGGCCGCGGTCTCCTCGGCGAGGAGGGTGATCGCCTCGATGGTCCTCCGGGGCAGCAGCCCGCAGGCGGAGGTGTTCAGATACGTCTGCTTCGGCGCGAACTCGGCGCCGCCGAGGGGGTCCATGGCATCCATGGCTCCAGCCTGGGCTCCCCCCGGCCCCGCGTCAACGACGCATGATCAAGGGGAAGCCCGGGCCCCGGGCGGGACGCTCAGACCTCACAGGCGCCGTCGGCGTCGCACGCCGCCGCGTCCCCGCCGACCGGCTGCGGCGCCCGGCCCTGCCACGCCTGCTCCAGCGCCTGCGTGAAGACCTCGGCGGGCTGGCCTCCGGAGATGCCGTAGCGGCGGTCGAGGACGAAGAACGGCACACCGTTGGCGCCGAGTTCGGCGGCCTCGCGCTCGTCCGCCCGTACCGCCTCGGCGTACGCGTTCCCGTCGGCGAGGACGGACCGGACCTCGGCCTCGTCCAGGCCGGCCTCGACACCGAGCCGCACCAGGGTCTCGGCGTCGAAGACGGAGCGCTCCTCGGCGAAGTTGGCGCGGTAGGTGAGGTCGAGCAGCTCGTTCTGGCGGCCGCGGTCCTTGGCCAGGTGGAGCAGGCGGTGGATGTCGAAGGTGTTGCCGTGGTCGCGGCCCTCGGTGCGGTAACCGAGTCCCTCGGAGTGCGCGTTGGATGCGACGTGGGCCTCCATGGCACGGGCCTCGTCCAGCGTCCGGCCGTACTTCTTCGCCAGCATGTCGATCACGGGAGCCGTGTCGCCCTTGGGCCGGTTCGGGTCGAGCTCGAAGGAGCGGTGCACCACCTCGATCTCGTCGCGGTGGGCGAAGGCCGCGAGCCCCTTCTCGAAGCGGGCCTTGCCGATGTAGCACCAGGGGCAGGCGATGTCGCTCCAGATCTCGACGCGCATGTTCTCTGCTTCTCTCCGGGGTCGCGGGGGGCGTGATGTCTACCGTGGCCGCAACGCGCGGGGGTGCCCGATTCATTCCGTGCCGGAGGGCAAAAAAGAAAGGCAAAGGAGCGTCCGCGTCCCTTGCCACTCTTAACTTATAGCGCACCGGGGGGCTTGCCGCAAGGCCCCCGTCGTGCCGCAGAATCACGTCCTCACCCCCAGAACCCGCGGACATCGGAGATCCACCACGTGCCTGTGAACGACCTGCCCACCAGTGCGTTCGACCTCCCCGACCGTCTCTCCGCCAAGTGCGACCCGGCCCTGATCGGCGGTGACGAGCAGCACTTCGCGGCCATCGCGAAGAGCCTCGATCAGACCGTCGTCGACCTGTCCGACCGGCTGGACGCCGAGCGCAGGGCGCCCGGTGGCGTCGGCCGGGAGGCGATGGAGCGCGACATGGAGATCCACCGGCTGACCGGTCGGCTGCGCACCCTGCGCCGCTTCGGTCTGGACCTGTGCCTCGGACACATCGTCCGCGCGGACGACCCCGAGCCGGTGTACATCGGACGGCTCGGGCTCACCGACAGCACGGGCCGTCGGCTGCTGCTCGACTGGCGCTCCCCCGCGGCCGAGCCGTTCTTCGCGGCGACCCACGCCCGGCCGATGGGTCTGGCGAGCCGCCGCAGGTACCGCTGGACCGGCGGCCGGATCAGCGACTACTGGGACGAGGTGTTCACCGCCGACGGTCTGGAGCGGCACGCCGCGCTCGACGACCAGTCCGCCTTCATCGCGAGCCTGGGCAGCAACCGCTCGGCCCGGATGCGCGACGTCCTCTCCACCATCCAGGCCGACCAGGACGCCATCATCCGGGCGGGTTCCCGCGGCGCGCTCGTCGTCGACGGCGGCCCGGGTACGGGAAAGACCGTCGTCGCCCTGCACCGCTCCGCCTATCTCCTCCACTCCGACCCCCGCCTCGGTCACCGTCGGGGCGGCGTGCTCTTCGTCGGTCCGCACCGGCCGTACCTCGACTACGTCGCCGACGTGCTCCCGAGCCTCGGGGAGGAGGGCGTGCAGACCTGCGTCCTGCGGGACCTGGTCGCCGAGGGAGCGAAGGCAGCTCCCGAGACCGACCCGGAGGTGGCCCGGCTGAAGTCCTCCGTGGCCATGGTGAGGGCGATCGAGAAGGCCGTCGCGTTCTACGAGACGCCGCCCACCGAGGGGATGACGGTCACGACACCCTGGACCGACGTGTACCTGAGCGCCGGCGACTGGGCCGAGGCGTTCGAGGCGGCGGAGCCGGGCACCCCGCACAACGAGGCGCGCGAGCAGATCCGGGAGGAGCTGTTCACGATCGTGCGCGACCAGCATGACGAGGACGTCCCCGAGGACCAGCTCCGGAGGGCGCTGCTGCACGACGAGGAGCTGAACGGGGCCCTGAACGGCGCGTGGCCGCTGCTCGAAGCGGCCGACCTCGTCGGGGACCTGTGGTCGGTACCCGCGTACCTGCGGATGTGCGCGCCCTGGCTGAGCCCCGAGGAGGTGCGGAAGCTGCGGCGCGCGGACGCCCAGGCGTGGACGGTCTCCGACCTGCCGCTCCTGGACGCGGCCCGGCAGCGGCTCGGCGACCCGGAGGATTCCCTGCGCCGGCGGCGGCGCGAGGCCTCCGTCGCGGCCGAGCGCGCGCGGATGGCCGACGTCATCGACAACGTGCTCGCGGCGGACGCCGACGGTGAGGGCGCGGTGACGATGCTGCGCGGGCGGGACCTGCAGGACAGCCTGATCGACGAGAGCGCGCTGCCGGGCGCCGAGCCGGACCTGCTCGCCGGACCGTTCGCGCACATCGTGGTGGACGAGGCGCAGGAGCTGACCGACGCGGAGTGGCAGATGCTGCTGCTGCGCTGTCCGTCCCGGAGCTTCACCATCGTCGGGGACCGCGCGCAGGCCAGGCACGGGTTCACGGAGTCGTGGCGGGAGCGGCTGGAGCGGATCGGGCTCGACCGGATCGAGATGGCCGCCCTGAGCATCAACTACCGCACGCCGGAGGAGGTCATGACGGAGGCCGAGCCGGTCATCCGGGCCGTGCTCCCGGACGCCAATGTGCCGAGCTCGGTGCGCAGCAGCGGCGTCCCCGTCGTCCACGGGTCCGTCGCGGACCTGGACGCGATCCTCCAGGACTGGCTCGCCGAGCACGGCGACGGGACCGCCTGCGTGATCGGGACCGGCGGCATCGGCGCAGGCTCGGAGTGGGAGACGGACCGCGTCCGGTCGCTGTCGCCGGAGCTGTCGAAGGGGCTCGAGTTCGACCTGGTCGTCCTCGTCGACCCGGAGTCGTTCGGCGAGGGGATCGAAGGAGCGGTCGACCGCTATGTGGCGATGACCCGGGCGACGCAGCGGCTCGTCGTCCTCACGAGCTCCTGACCTCGGCCGGGACAGCGGGACCGCCGCCCCTGCGGTACCGTCCCGGCGCCATTCCGTACTCCCGTTTGAACGCCTTGGCGAAGGCGAACTCCGAGGTGTAGCCCGTCCGTTGGGCCACGGCGCGCAGGGGTGCGTCGTCCGCGCGGAGCAGCCGTCCCGCCGTGGTCATGCGCCACCACGTCAGGTACGCCAGGGGCGGCCTGCCCACCAGCGTGGTGAAACGGCGGGCGAAGGCCGCGCGGGAGAGGCCGCCCTCCGCGCCGAGTTCCTCCACGGTCCACGCCCTGGCCGGCTCCGCGTGGATCGCGCGGAGGGCCGCGGTGACGGCAGGGTCGCTCAGGGCCGCGGACCAGCCTGTGGTGCGGTCGGGGCGCTCGGTCAGCCACCAGGTGCGCAGCATCAGGACGAGCAGGGTGTCGAGCAGGGCGGGCACCAGCGCGTCGGATCCCGGCTGGGGGTCGGCGAGTTCGGCGCCGAGCAGGTCGACCGCGGCGCGCAGCCGGGGGTGGGCGCCGGCCCGGGCGGGGATGTGCACGTACGGCGGCAGCTCGGTGAAGAGGGGATGGGCCCGGGCCCTGCTCACCTGGTACGCGCCGCACACCAGCAGGGTCTCGTCCGCGCGGGCGGGTGCGCGGGCGGGCGGGGTGGGCCACGATCCGTCGGCGGCCCGCACGGCGTCGACGAGCGGGGCGTCGGGGTGGGCGGCGATCCCGTGACCGGTGCCGTGCGCGAGCAGCACCACGTCCCCGGGGCGCAGTTCGACGGGCTCTCCGCCGTCAGGCGGGATGAGCCAGGCCGTGCCCTGGACCAGACCGTGGAATCCGGCTCCCTTGCCCGGCGGGAAGCGGAAGCCCCACGAGCCGGAGTTGACGGTCCGGGAGGAGTGCGGTCGTCCGGTGCGCATCGCCGTGACGGCATCGCTCAGTACGTCCATGGCCGCACCGTACCGCGAGACGCCCGGACATGGGCGGGAGGTCCTGGGACATGGAACGTCTCGGGGCGGCTGCCTACGGTCGAGGCATGACGAATCGACAGATGACACGTGCGGTGCTGTTCCACGAGCTCGGCGGGCCGGAGGTGCTGACCGTGGAGGAGGTTCCGCTCCCCGCCCCCGGCCCCGGCGAGGTGCTCTTCCGGGTCGAGGCGATCGGTCTCAACCGGGCCGAGGCCCTGTTCCGCGCGGGGACGTACTACTACCGGGCCACGCTCCCCGGCTCCCGGCTCGGCTACGAGGCGGCGGGGGTGGTCGAGGCGGTCGGCGCGGGCGTGACCGCGTACGCCGTCGGGGATCCGGTGATGGCGGCCGCCAACTTCGACTTCGGGGTGCACGGGGTGTACGCGGAACGCGTGGTGCTGCCGGAGGAGTACGTGGTGCCCCGGCCCGAGGGGGTGGACGCGACGACCGCGGCCGCCTCGTGGCTGACGTACTCGACCGCGTACGGCGGCATGGTGGAGGCGGGCGGGCTGCGGCCCGGCGATCCCGTGGTGATCACCGGGGCGTCCAGCGGCGTGGGGACGGCCGCGATCCAGGTGGCCCTGCGGGTCGGCGCGGTGCCGATCGCCACGACGCGCCGTGAGGAGAAGCGGCGGCGGCTGCTCGACCTGGGTGCGGCGCGGGTGGTCGTCACCGATGACGAGGACCTGGTCAAGGAGGTGAAGCGGTTCACCGGTGGCCGGGGCGCGCGGGTCGCCTTCGACGCCGTGGGCGGGCCGGGGTTCGCGGAGCTCGGCGACGCCCTGGAGACCGGGGGCACGGCGGTGCTGTACGGCTGGCTGGACCACCGTCCGGCGGCCGTGCCGATGAACTGGCCGCTGACCGTGCGCGGTTACGCCAACGGCGCGGTGGTGCGTACGGCGGAGGGGCAGCGGCGGATGGCCGGGTTCATCGGTTCCGGTCTGCGGGACGGCTCGCTGGCGCCGGTGATCGCCGAGACCTTCGAGGGTCTGGAGCGGATCACCGACGCCCACCGGTTGATGGAGTCGAACACGCACACGGGGAAGATCGTGGTGCGCGTCTGAACGGGCCGGGTCAGCGGCGCGGCAGCCCCAGCGGGTTGTCGTCCCGGAGCTCCGGCGGGAGCAGGTGCTCGGGCGTCGACTGGTAGGTGACCGGGCGCAGCCAGCGCTCGATCGAGGTCGCGCCGACCGAGGTGGAGGTGGAGGTGGTGGCCGGGTAGGGCCCGCCGTGGTGCTGGGCGCCGGCCACCGCCACGCCGGTCGGCCAGCCGTTGACGAGTACGCGGCCTGCCAGCGGGGTGAGTTCGGCGAGCAGGGAGGCCGCGTCGGGGTCCTCCTCCGCCATCTGCAGGGTGGCGGTGAGGTTGCCGGGGAGGCGGGAGAGGACCGCGCTGATCTCCTCCCGGGAGTCGTAGCGGGCAACGACGGTCACCGGGCCGAAACACTCCTCCAGGAGCGCGTCGTGGTCGCCTTCGAGCAGGGCGCCGGCGTCGACGGTGAGGAAGCCCGCGTTGACGGTGTGCGGTCCGCCGGGCCCGGGCTTGACGGGTGCGGTGACACCGGGGAGTCCGGCGCGCTCGGCGGTGCCGGTGAGGAACGAGCCCAGCATCCGGTGGTCGAGCATCACGCCGGGCTCGCTCTCGCTGACGGCGTCCGTCACAGCGGACACGAAGCGGTCGCCCGCCTCGCCCGTGGGTGCCAGCACGAAGCCGGGCTTGGTGCAGAACTGGCCCTGGCCCAGGGTCATGGAGGCCGCGAGCCCCGCCCCGATCTCGGCGGCCCGCTCCTCGGCGGCCGCTTCGGTGATCACGACCGGGTTGAGGGAGCCGAGCTCCCCGTGGAAGGGGATGGGGACGGGGCGGGCCGCCGCCGCGTCGAAGAGCGCCCGCCCGCCCCGGATGGAGCCGGTGAAGCCGGCCGCCGCGATCAGCGGGTGCCGGACGAGCTGGACGCCGGCGTCGAAGCCGTGGATCAGGACGACCACGTCCTCGGGCAGCCCGACCTTGGCCGCGGCGCGGCGCAGCAGGGAGGCGCAGAGTTCGGACGTCGCCGGGTGGTCGGGGTGGGCCTTGATCACGACGGGGCAGCCGGCCGCGAGCGCGCTGGCGGTGTCTCCGCCGGGGACGGAGAAGGCGAGCGGGAAGTTGCTGGCCGCGTAGACGGCGACGACGCCGAGCGGGATCTTCCAGCGGCGCAGGTCGGGCCGGGGCGGGGTGGTCGTGGGGTCGGGCAGGTCGATCCGGATGTCGAGGAAGGAGCCCTCGTCGACCACGTCCGCGAAGGACCGCAACTGGGCGGTGGTGCGCGCGAGTTCACCGGTCAGCCGGACCGGCCCGAGGGCGGTCTCGGCGTCGGCCGCCTCGACGACGTGCTCACCGGCCTCGTCGAGAAGGTCCGCCGCGGTACGGAGCAGGGCGGCCCGTACCGTACGGTCGGCGAGCGCCTCACGGGTGGCGGCCGCGGCGCGGACGGCGCGGTCGACCTCCTCGGCTGTGGCCTCCACCGCAACCTGTTCCCGCGGCTTCCCCGTCCGGGGGTCCACACTCCACACTGGTTCCGCTGCCACGGCCACGCCCCTCTTCACGCTCTGTTCGCTATTCTGAACAGGGTTCCTGTAGATGAACGGGACTCTATTGACGGGCGTGCCCTCTCCACAAGAGGCACCGACGAGAGGGGCGAGGGCGATGTCGACTGCCGACACGGGCGGGGCCCAGGTCAAGTCCGCTGTACGCACGGTGGAACTGCTCGAGTACTTCGCCGGGCGCCCCGGGATGCACTCGCTCGCCGCCGTCCAGGAGGCCGTGGGCTACCCCAAGTCCAGTCTGTACATGCTGCTGCGCACCCTGGTCGAGCTGGGCTGGGTGGAGACGGACGCGACGGGCACGCGGTACGGCATCGGGGTGCGGGCCCTGCTGGTCGGCACCTCGTACATCGACGGCGACGAGGTCGTGGCCGCCGCCCGGCCCACCCTGGACCGGCTCTCCGACGACACCACCGAGACCATCCACCTGGCGCGGCTCGACGGGACCAACGTGGTCTATCTGGCGACGCGTCAGTCGCAGCACTATCTGCGGCCGTTCACCCGTGTCGGCCGCCGGCTGCCCGCCCACTCGACCTCGCTCGGCAAGGCCCTGCTGGCCACCCACAGCGACGAGCAGGTCCGTAAGCTGCTCCCGGAGACGCTGCCGGCGCTGACCGAGCACACCCTCACCGACCGCGAGAAGCTCATCGAGGAGCTGCACCTCATCCGCGAGCAGGGCTACGCGGTGGACCGCGAGGAGAACACCCTCGGGTTGCGCTGTTTCGGCATCGCGATCCCGTACCGGACCCCGGCGCGGGACGCTATCAGCTGCTCGGTGCCGGTGGCCCGGCTCACCCCGGGACACGAGCAGATGATCAAGGACGCCCTCTTCGACGCGCGCGACCGGCTGACGCTGGCGACGCGTCGCCTCTGATCACGCCCGGTCGGCGAGCGCCTTCTGCCACACCGGGCTGTCGACGTAGTGGTTGTCGTACGTCTCCGAGGACTCCTTGATCTCCTCGAAGCTCGCCTCACCCCGCATCACGCGGCCGAGCAGCCGCAGGTAGTCGAAGCGGGCCATGCCCGGGGTGAAGGTGAACAGGACGTCGGCCTCGGCGCCCGGCGCCGCGGCGAAGGCGTGCGGGGTGTGCGGCGGCACGAGCAGGAAGTCGCCCTGCTCCAGGACGGTCAGCTCCTCGCCGAGCAGCACCTGGAGCGAGCCGCCGATCACGTAGAACATCTCCGACGCCTTCGTGTGGAAGTGCGCCGGGGCGCCGACGGCACCCTTCGCGAAGGTCGAGCGGTAGCTGGTGAGCTGCCCGCCGGTGGTGTCGGAGTCGGCGAGGAGCGTCATCACGCTGCTCGGGTCGGCGGTGGTCTCGGCGGTGGCGGCGCGGGTGAGGAGCGGGGCGAAGGGCTGCGTCGTGTTCATGAAGATCACTTTAGGGGACCCGGTGACCGGGCGAGGGGTGCATTTCCCCTCCAAGAACATGGGTCAATTCGGGGAGGTGGAGGGCCTCCTCCCCCGTGCGGCGGAGGGGGTTCGTCGGCGGGCAGGAGGTGGGGGGAGGGGCCCGCGCGGGAGCGTGGGGCCATGACGAAGACCGCTCCTCTCCCCGCCCGACTCCGGGACCCGGCCCCCGGCCGGCCGGGCACCGCCCGCCGGGTCCTGCGCTTCCTGGCCGTCGCGGCCTGCCTCCCGTACATCTCGCTCAAGATCGCCTGGGTGGCCGGCGGCGAGATCGGCATCCCGGCGGGCAGCACGCTCCTGGACAACCGGGAGTTGATGGCCGCCGTCAACGCGATCTCGGTGGTGATGGACGCCGCGGTCGTGGTCCTCGCCCTGCTGCTCACGCAAGGCTGGGGGCGGCGCGTGCCGGCCTGGCTGCTCGCCTTCCCGATGTGGGTGGCGGCCGGCCTGCTCGCCCCGATCATGATCGGCTTTCCGGCCCAGACCGTCGTCGGGCTCCTGTCCGGTCCCGAGCCCGCCGGCAGCCGCGAACCCTTCCTCGACGAGTGGGTCTTCGGCACCGTCTACGGAGGCTTCATCGTCCAAGGGGTCGCGCTCGGCACCCTCTTCGCCCTCTACGCCCGCGACCGCTGGGGCCATGTCTGGCGCGGCACGCTCGGCGACCTGCCCGCCCGCTTCTCCGGTACCGGTGTCCGCGTCACGGCGGTCACGGCGACCCTGGTCGCCCTCGTCCCCACCACGGTCCACGTCCTGTGGGCCGCGGGCTCCACGACCGGGCTCCCGACGTCGCGGATCACCCAGCGGGACGGGGACTTCTTCGTCCTCGAAGGGCTGCGTCTGCTGTTCCTCGCGCTCGCCGTGGCCTACGTCCTGGCCCTGGTCCTCCAGTGGGGTCGATGGGCCTCGGTGCGTACGGTTCTGGGGCTCGGCTGGGTCGGCTCGGGCGGGGTGGGCTGCTGGGGCGGCTATCTGCTCCTGGTGACCTTCCTGCCGGAGACCGATCCCGCCAAGCAGGCCACGGGGCTGATGCGGCTGACCTACGCTGGGGAAATGATCACCGGGTTCCTGCTGGCCGGCTGCCTGGCCGTCTTCCTCCGGCGCCGGAGCGCGGGCGCGTGACCCGGCGCTTGGGAGGTGTGCTGTTCGGGCAGCGGGCGAGGCTCCGCTGGGTCCATCTGATCCTGGGCGGCGCCCTGTTCATGCCGTACTGGCTGGTCGGCACCGTGGTCATGGGAGGGCTCCTCGGCGGGCAGCCGATGTTCGCCGCGAGCCCGGCCGTGCAGTTCGGGGCGTACGCGATCGGCCTGCCGCTCGCCGCGGTCACCTCGCTCTTCCCGCTGACCCGGCCGATGTCGGTGGCGGCGGCGCGTGCCCTGTGCGGGATCCGGGCGGACCGGCTCGCGGACGGCCCGGCCCGGGGCCGGAGCGCCACGGCGCGGACGGCCGGCTGGTACACGCTCCATGTGGGGATCGGGGCACTGGTCAGCGGGGCGACGCTGGCGCTGCCCCCGTTCGCGGTCACGGTGATGGCGCTGCCGTTCTCGGCGCGCCTGCGGGCCTCGGAGCCGGTCATGGTCTGGGGCATCGACCGGCCGTGGGTGCAGTGGCTCGGGGTCCCGGCCGGGCTGTTGATGCTCCTCGCGCTCGCCGCCGTCGTGGCGGCGGCCGGGGAGTTCCTGGCCCGGCAGGCGCCGAGACTGCTCGGGCCGAGCCCGGCGGACCGGCTGGCGGCGGCCGAGCGGCGCGCCGCCGAGCTGGCCGTGCGGAACCGGCTCGCCCGTGAGCTGCACGACTCGGTCGGCCACGCGCTGAGCGCGGTGACGCTCCAGGCGAGCGCGGCACGGCGGGTCCTGGACACCGATGTGGAGTTCGTACGGGAGGCGCTGGCCGCGATCGAGGAGACCACCCGGCGCACCGTCGGCGAGCTGGATTCGGTCCTCGGCCTGCTGCGTCAGGGCGACGACGGGGCCGACGGGGAGTTGCCGGGGCTGCCGCTCGACGCGCTGGACGCGCTCGTGCGGGGCGCGGGTCCCCGGGTGGAGCTGTCGGTGACCGGAGACCTGGACCGGGTGCCGGAGGCGGTGTCGCGGGAGGCGTACCGGATCGTCCAGGAGGGCCTGACGAACGCGGCCCGGTACGCGGGCGGCGAGCGCGTGACCGCGCGGCTCGCCCTGCACGACGACGAGCTGGAGATCACGATGGAGAACCCCCTGCCCGCCCGCGCGCCGGTGGCCCGCCCCGACGGCGGCCGCGGCCTCCTCGGCATCGCGGAACGCGCCCGCCTCCTGGGCGGCACGTCACAGGTCGGCCCGGTGGTCGGCGTCTGGCGCCTGGCGGTGCGGCTGCCGCTGGGAGCGGCCCGCGGGCCGATCCGCGGAGAGGCGGGTTCCCGGTGATCAGGATCGTGCTCGCGGACGACGAGCGGATGGTGCGCACGGCCCTGCGGGTGATCCTCGACGCGGAGCCCGACCTGGAGGTCGTGGGCGAGGCGTCGACGGGCGCCGAGGCGGTGTCGGTGGTGCGGGAGCGGCGGCCGGACGTGGTGCTGATGGACGTGCGGATGCCGGAGATCGACGGGATCCGGGCGACCGAGCAGATCCTGGCGGGGATGACGGAGCCCCCGCGGATCGTGGTGGTGACGACCTTCGAGAACGACGCGTACGTGTACGACGCGCTGCGGGCGGGCGCGGCCGGGTTCCTGCTGAAGCGGGCGGCGGCCGAGGAGCTGGTGGACGCGGTCCGGCTGGTCGCGCGCAGCGACTCGCTGCTCTATCCGGCGGCGGTACGGGGGCTCGCCGCCGAGCACGCCCGCCGCCGTCCCCCGGCGGCGCCGCCCTGGGTGGCCCGGCTCACCGAGCGGGAGGCGGAGGTGCTGCGCCTGGTGGCGACGGGCCTGACGAACGCGGAGATCGCCGGCCGGATGGGCGTGGGCCCGGCGACGGTGAAGACGCATGTGGCGGCGGTCCTGTCGAAGACGGGCGCGCGTGACCGCACGCAGGCGGTGATCCTGGCGTACGAGTCGGGGTTCGTCGGGGCGCGGTGAGACGGCGGGCGCCCTCGGGTTCACTCGGCCCCGAGGACACCGCCCGTGCCGGATGAAGGTTCCCTGAGAAACGGGACACATCCGGAACGGTGGGCCCCGTCCCGCTCGTCCCGCATATGGGATGAACAAGACGATCAGGCGCGCCTCGGTCTTCTCGCTGCTCCTGGTGCTCGCCCTGCTGGGCCGGGCCACCTGGGTGCAGGCGTACGAAGCCAAGGCCCTCGCGGACGACAAGAAGAACCGGCGGAACGTCATCGCGCAGTACGCGCAGCCGCTCGGGAACATCATCGTGGCCGGTTCACCGGTCACCGGTTCGAAGGAGACGGAGGGCAGCGACCTCGCGTACAAGCGCGGCTACACCGACGGTGAGCTCTACGCAGCGGTCACCGGCTACAGCTCACAGGCCTTCGGCGCCACGCAGCTGGAGGGCATCTACTCCGATGTCCTGGACGGAACCGACACCCGGCTGAAGAACCCGCTGGACGCCCTCACCGGCAAGCAGCAGGAGCCCGGTGACGTGGTCACGACGATCGATCCGGCGGTGCAGAAGGCCGCGTACAAGGCGCTCGGCGACAAGAAGGGCGCGGCCGTCGCCATCGACCCGAAGACCGGGCGGATCCTGGGCATGGTCTCCACCCCGTCGTACGACCCGTCGAGGATCGCCGGCCTGACCGACGGCTCCGCCTGGCGGGAGCTGACCACGGACGAGGACAAGCCGCTGGTCAACCGGGCGCTGCGGCAGCCGCTGCCGCCGGGCTCCACGTTCAAGCTGGTCGTCGCGGCGGCCGCGCTGGAGAACGGGCTCTACGGCTCCGTGGACACGGCGACGAACAGCCCCGACCCGTACAAACTTCCCCATTCGACCCGCTATCTGGAGAACGAGAACCCCTCCGCGCCCTGCGAGAACGCCACCCTCCGCACCGCGCTCCAGTATTCCTGCAACAACGTCTTCGCCAAGATCGCCGTCGATCTCGGCCAGGACAAGGTGAAGGCGATGGCGGAGAAGTTCGGCTTCAACGACGACGAGCGCGACGTGCCCGTGCGCGCGTACGCGAGTGTGTATCCGTCCGACATGGACAAGGCGCAGACCGCGCTCACCGGTATCGGCCAGTTCGATGTGACGGCGACGCCGCTCCAGATGGCCATGGTGTCCGCGGCGATCGCCAACGACGGTCTCATGGCCGCCCCGCACATGGTCTCGAAGGTCGTCGACTCCGACGGAGACGCCCTGGAGTCCTTCGAGGACGGGGACACCCGGCGGATCGTGTCGTCCTCGACGGCGGAGCAGCTGCGCAGCGCGATGGTGACCGTGGTCGACAAGGGCACGGGCTCGAACGCGGCCATCGACGGCGCCGAGGTCGGCGGCAAGACCGGGACCGCCCAGCACGGCGAGAACAACAGCAAGACGCCGTACGCCTGGTTCACGTCCTACGCCAAGGACGCGACGACCGGGAAGGAGGTCGCGGTCGCCGTCCTGATCGAGGACTCCGGCGCGGCGCGCTCGGAGGTCAGCGGGAACGGGCTCGCGGCCCCGGTGGCACAGAAGATGATGCGGGCGGCGCTGAGGTGACCTACCGGTCGTGATCCCGGCCGTGATCCCGGTCGCGGTCGTGATCCCGGTCGTGGCTACCGGTCCAGGGGCCTGGCCATGAAGAGCGCGGTCTCGCCCTCGGACTCGGTGCCGGTGTAGAGCGTGGTGTCCAGGCCGCAGAGCCGGAACCCCATGCGCCGGTAGGCCCGTACCGCCGGGACGTTGACGCTGGTGACCTCCAGCCAGGCGGTACGCGCTCCGCGCTCGCGGCCGTACGCGAGGGCGCGGCGCATCAGCTCGCCGCCGATGCCCCGGCCGCGGTGGGCGGGGGCGACGGTGACCTGATGGACGACGAGTCGCCGGTTCCACTCCTCGACGGCGACGGCGATGTACCCGGCGACGGCCCCGTCGGTGCCGACGGCGACGATCTCGTGCACGTCCGCCGCCGGGTCGCCGTCGCCCGCGTCGCCCGCGTCGTCCTCGTCCTCCGCCGGGAAGACCTTGACCAGCGGCGGGTCGACGGCGACGAGCCGCAGCCCGAAGCCGAGGTCACCGCCCGCGACGTCGTAGACGTAGTCCGTCGTGAAGGAGTTGTCGAGCGCGGCGACGGCGGATTGGTCGTCGGGCCCCGCGACACGGTATGCAAGGTCACTCATGCATCGAGCATAGTTTCGACCCAGCGGAGGACCGCCGTGCGCCTGCCCCGTTCCCTGTCCGGCTGGACCATGGCCGTCTTCGGGCTGCTCGCCGCCGCGTTGGGGGTGGTGGGACTGGTGGCGCCCGACATCATGCTCACCGTCATGGGCTTCGAACCCCTACCCGATGCGAGCCGCGCGGACGGGGACCACACCCTCGTCTTTCTGACCGCTTCCTCCATGGCCGCGCTCAATATGGGCGTCTACTACGTCCTGGCCTCGCTCGCGGACTGGAAGCCGTTCTTCCGCTGGACGGTTCCGTTCCGTCTCCTCACCTGTGCCGTCTTCACCCTCGCCGTCGTCACCGGCCGCGCACCCGCCGGTTTCCTCGGCGTGGGCCTGTGGGAGGGCCTGGGCGCGGTGGTGACGGGGGCCGCGCTGCGGTACGAGAACCGGGCCCGTACCGACGGGGCTACGTGACGCCGAGCAGCTGTCCCTAGGGAATCTGCCCGATCCGGTCGCGCCACCTCAGACGCCAGGCTGCGGGCATGAAGAGGTGGACGGCCGGTCTCTATCTGACCGGGGTGTTGGTGTCGGGCTTCGGCACGACGGCGATGTGGCTGGCGTCAGGGATCTGGGTCAAGTCCCTGACCGGCTCGGACAGTCTGGCGGCGCTGACGGTCTTCGCCCTCTGGGCGCCGGCGCTCGTCGGTCCGCTGCTCGGCACGGTCGTGGACCGGTTGCGGCGGCGGCCCCTGATGGTGTGGTCGAACGTGGCGATGGCGGCCCTGCTGCCGACCCTGCTGTGGGTGGACGCGACGGACCGGGTGTGGCTGCTGTTCGCCGTGCTCGTGCTGTACGGCATCCAGGGCACCGTCCACGAGGCGGCGGAGGTCGCGCTGGCCGCGAGCGCGCTCGACAAGCGGCTGCTCGGGGACTTCAACGGGCTGCGGATGACGGTCAACGAGAGCGTGAAGCTGATCGCCCCGCTCGCCGCGGCCGGTCTCTTCGCCCGGTACGGCGGCGGGCCGGTGGCGCTGCTGGACGCGGCGACGTTCGCGCTGGCCGCGGGGGTGTTCGCGCTGATGCGCGTACGGGAGGAGAAGCCGGTGCGCCCGGCGTCGGCGCACTGGCTCCGTGACACGGCGGAGGGCCTGCGGACGCTCCGCGCCTCCCCGGTGCTACGCCGCCTCGTCCTGGCCGGCTCGTTCACGATGCTGCTCGCCGGGGTGAACGGCGCGGCGGTCTACGCCGTCGTGGACCGCGGACTCGGCCACTCCCCCGCCTACGCGGGCGTGCTGTACGCCGTCCAGGGCGCGGGCTCGGTCCTCGCGGGCCTGGCGGCCGGACCGCTGCTGCGCCGTGTTCCCGAACGGCTGTTGTCCGCCGCGGGACTGGCCCTGTTCGCCCTGGCGGCGGGCGTACGCGCGGTCCCGCACGACGGGGTGGCGCTGGTGGCGAGCGCGCTGATCGGCGTGGGCCTGCCCTGCGTCCTGATCGCCGTCATGACGGCGGTCCAACGGGAGGCGCCGGAGGCAGCCGTGGGCCGCGCGGCGGCGACCGCCCACACCCTGGTCTTCGTCCCGAACGCGCTCGCCCTGGCGGCGGGCGCGGGTCTGATCGCCGTCCTCGACATCCGCCTGCTGCTGCCCCTCCTCACCGTCGCGGGCCTGGCCGGAGCGATCGCCCTGGCCGCACCCCGGAGGGCGGGACGACGGCGTCCTCCCGCGCGCGGGTGAGGAGGCGGCCTCCGCCCCGCCGCCCTCGTCTCAGCCCAGCGCCCGCAGAGCCTCCCGGACGGTGGCCAGGTCGGCGTCCGAGGCCAGGCCCGCGTGGTAGAGGCGGAGTTCGGTGGCTCCCTCCGAGGCCGCCCGCTTCGCGTCCTCGATCAGGGTGGACGGGGAGCCGCCCATGCCGGTCACCACGGGGAAGTTGGCCGCCAGGACGGTGTCCGGGGCCGCGGGGCCCGCGAAGGGGGCCACCAGGGCGGCCGGGGTGACCACGCCGTCCGCCAGGGCGAGCACGTGCGCCGGGTCGGTGCCGACGTTCGCGCCGCAGCGGTGCGGGTGGGGGTCCGCGTGGAGCAGGACGCGGAAGCCGGGCGGGGCGGCCGCCCGGACCGCGGCCACGGCCGCCTCCTGGAGGGCCCGGGCACACCGGAGCCGCCAGGCCAGGGCGGGGGCCTCGAAGGCGCCGAGGCTGCCCGCCGCGACTCCGGCCCACACCGGCTCCAGCGCGCCCCGCACGGCCGCCGCCAGCGCGTCGGGGTCGGCGCCCTCCTCCCCGTACCCCTCCCGGCAGGAGCGGCAGAAGCAGAGGGACATCAGGTACTGCTCCCGGTCCCCGAGCGCGACCCCCGCGGTCTTGTCGTGCGCGTGCAGGTGCGCGAAGCCGTACCAACCGCAGGACTCCAGTTCGGTGCCGGCCGCGCCGGGCCGTACCGCCGCCTCCACCGCCAGCTCCACCAGGTGGGTACGGACGTCCGGCCGGGCGATGCACGGCGCCCAGGGGTAGCGGTCGCCGTAGGCGTTGACGACCGAGGTCTCGGGATGGTCGGCGCCCATACGGGAGTTGTGGGCCAGGACCACCCAGCTGTGCACCTCGAGGCCCGCGCCCGCGAGCGCGTCCGCCGCCTCCCCGTACGCGTCTCCGGGCGCCCACTCCCCCGCCTCGTACGGTCGCAGTCCGCGCCCCGCCCAGCGGTTCCCGTCCGGCGGGTAGAGCACGGCGGCGTACTCGGCGGTGACGATCCGGTGCCTGGGGTGCCGGGGCGTCAGGGCGCGCGTGGAGTGGTACGCGGAGGCGAGCGTGACCTGCGCGACGCCCAGGCCGGCGAGGAGGTCCGGCGCCGCCGGGTCGCCGACGACGTCCCACGGGTAGACGAAGGTCCCGGCCCTCATGCGTCGCCCTCCCGGCTCGCGAGCAGCGCCCGGCCGCGCTCGATGATCGCGGCGAGCTCCTTCAGGTGCTCGGGCGCGGGCTCGCTCAGCGGCGGTCGCACCTCGCCGACGTCCAGACCTCCCATGCGTACCGCCGCCTTGACGAGCGAGACCGCGTAGCCGCGCCCCTTCGCCCGCAGTTCGACGAGGGGGCGGTAGAAGCCGTCGATGAGCACGTCGACCGTCGCGTCGTCGCCGGCGGCGAGGGCCCGGTGGAAGGCGAGGGCGATGTCGGGGGCGAAGCAGAAGACGGCGGAGGAGTAGAGGGTGACGCCGATGCCGCGGTAGGCGAGCCCGGTGAGTTCGGCGGTGGGCAGGCCGTTGAAGTAGAGCAGGCCGAGGCCCTCGGCGCGGACGGCGCTGACGATCCGCTGCATCAGGTCGAGGTCGCCGAGGCCGTCCTTGAGGCCGATGATCCCTTCGGCGCGGGCGAGGGCCACGGCCGTCTCGGGGGTGAGGATCGCGTTGTCGCGCTGGTAGACGATGACGTCGAGCGAGGTGGCGGCGGCCAGGTCGGTGTAGTGGCGCAGCAGCCCGGCCTGGTCGGCGACGACGAGGTACGGGGGCATGGCGAGGAGCCCGTCGGCGCCGGCCTCCTCGGCGAGCTGGGCGTACCGGATCGCGAGCGCGGTGCCGTAGCCGGCGCCGGCGACGACGGGGACCCGGCCGGCGGACTCCTCGACGGCGGCGGCGACACAGGCGCGGAACTCCTCGGGGGTGAGCGCGTGGAACTCGCCGGTGCCGCAGCAGGCGAAGACCGCGGCGGCGCCCGCCTCGATGCCGCCGCGGACATGGGCGCGGAAGGTGTCGAGGTCGACGGTGCCGTCCGGTCCGAAGGCGGTGACGGGGAAGAACAGCAGGCCGTCGAGCCGGGCGGCGAGCGGGGCGGCGGGCGGGGCTGAGGTCACGGGCGCTCCCTGAGAAGTCCGTCGTGCACAGTTCTGACTGTTGTCCATATTCTTGAACAGCTTCACGCTAGAGCAGCGCCAAAGCGCCGGTCAAGGCGCACGCACGCCTCCAAACCCGCTTTCCACCCGCTCCTCGCGCGGTCTTGACGGCCCATGAGACGGCTCCCTACCTTGTCCATGGTTGTGAATGCGATCCACGGACGGAGACTGACGTACATGCCCACACCCCGCACCGTCCTGCTCACCGGTGCCGCCGGCGGCGTCGGCACCCTGATGCGCGACCTGCTGCCCGCGTACGGATACGAGCTCCGGCTGCTCGATCTGGCCCCCATCGAGGGCGCACCCGACGCGATCATCGCCGACCTCACCGACCGCAAGGCGCTGCGCGAGGCCGTCCGGGGGGTCGACGCGATCATCCATCTCGCGGGCATCTCCCTGGAGTCGACGTTCGAGAAGATCCTCGCCGCGAACATCACCGGCCTGCACCACCTCTACGAGGCGGCGCGCGAGGAGGGTGTGGGGCGCATCGTGTTCGCCTCCAGCAACCACGCCGTCGGCTTCACCCCCCGCCCGCGCGGGGACGAGCCGGTGATCCCCGTCGACACCCCGCACCGGCCGGACACCCTCTACGGCCTGTCCAAGTGCTTCGGCGAGGACCTCGCCCAGTTCTACTGGGACCTGCACGGCATGGAGACCGTCTCCGTCCGGATCGGATCATGCTTCCCCGAGCCGACCTCGGTCCGGATGCTGTCGATGTGGCTGAGCCCCGACGACTGCGCGCGACTCCTGCACGCGGCGCTCACCGCCGAGAACGTGGGCCACACCGTGGTGTACGGATCGTCCGCCAACACCCGGCTGTGGTGGGACCTCTCCTCGGCCCGGGCGCTCGGCTACGAGCCGCGGGACGACTCGGAGCCGTACGCGGAGCGGATCATCGCCGAACAGGGACTGCCGGCGGAGGACGATCCGGCGGACGCGAACCTGGGCGGCCACTTCTGCGTCGACCCTCCGCGCTGGCCGTACTAGGCGGTCCCCTCTCCCCGGCCTTGCGATGGCTATCGAGAATCGATAGATTTCGATCGTGGCTCGATTGAGGGAGAGGCAATGGGAAAGCTGACCGTGCATGCGTTGCGTGCCGTGCTCGTGGTGTTGCTGGGCGGCTCGCTGTTCGTCCAGACGGTGATGGTGCCGCTGCTCGCCGCCGACCTGGACGGGCTCGACCCGGACTACGCGTACCTGCGCGCCCCGTTCCTCGTGATCGTGGTCCTGGGCGTCATGGCGGTCCAGGTCGTCCTGGTCTGCGTATGGCGGCTGGTGACGATGGTGCGGCGCGGCACGGTCTTCTCCCCGGCGGCCTTCCGGTACGTCCATGTCGTGATCGGCGCGATCGTGGCCGCCGCCCTCCTGGTCTTCGCGCTCGGGGTCGTCCTGGCCCCCGGCGAGGCCGTCGCGCCGGGCGTGGTCCTGCTGCTGGGCGGGCTCGGTGTGGCGATCCTGGGAGTCGCGCTCATCGTGCTCGTGCTGCGGATGCTGCTCGCCCAGGCCGTCGCGCGCGACGTCGAAGCGGCGCGGATGCGCGCCGAGCTGGAGGAAGTGATCTGATGGCGATCGCCGTCGACATCGACGTGATGCTGGCGCGGCGGAAGATGTCCGTGGGAGAGCTCGCGGAACGCGTCGGGATCACCCCCGCCAATCTGGCCGTCCTCAAGAACGGCCGCGCCAAGGCGGTGCGCTTCGCGACGCTCGCCGCGCTCTGCGAGGCGCTCGAATGCCAGCCGGGAGACCTGCTGCGCTGGGAGCCCGGGGACGCCGAGGACGGGTGAGACGTACGCAGGCCCGGCCGGACTGATGCGGGGGCGCCGGCCGGGGCCCGGGTCACGGCATGCACGGGCACACGCGACAGAGGGAACGTTACGGCGGCGGCAGGGAGCCCCGCGATCCGCTCAGCGCGGCCCCTGTCCGCGGAACGCGGCGAGTCCGGCGGTAGCCCCCCCCCGGCCGACTCCGGCCGACGCTCCCGGCAAGCCTGCCCGTCCCGCCCGTCACGCGCCCGAGCGCAGGGTCTGCGAGGGCGTCTCGCCGAATCGGGTCCGGTACTGCGCCGCGAACCTCCCGAGGTGGGCGAAGCCCCAGCGCCAGGCCACCTCGCTGACACTCAGCTCCCCCGGCCCGGCGCCCCGCAGCTCCTCGTGGACCCGCTCGAGCCGGACCGAACGGACGTACGCCATCGGGGACATGCCCACGTGCTCCCGGAACGACTCCTGGAGCCGGCGCACCCCGACCCGGGCGAGGCCGGCGAGTTCGGTGGTGGTGAAGGGATGCTCGGGGCGGTCCCGTACGGCGTCCATGGCCCGTTTGACGGGCGCGGGCCGCAGCGGCTCCGCCGGGTGGGCCAGCTCCTCGCGCCAGGGGTGCTCGGCCGCCAGCAACAGCCCGTTGAGCAGCGCCTCCCGGAGCGGCCCCGCGACCAGCGCGTGGTGGGCCAGGCTGTCCGCGGCGAGCGCCTCGCGCGCCACCTGCCGGGCGAAGCGCGCCCAGCTCAGTCCGGGACCGCGCGAGATGTCCAGACGCGGCGCGAAGGCGAGGGCGCCACGGGGCGGGCGCCCGAGGAGCTGTTCCAGCCGGTCGTGCAGTGCCGCCGCGCCGATCTTGACGGACACGGTCCGGCAGTCCCCGCTCCAGCGGTCCAGAAAGGTGTCGCCCGAGGGGTCGAGCACCACGGCCTCGGTCGCCGTCGCCACCATCGCCGCCCGGCCGCCCTGGCGCATCTCCATCGTCCCGCTGAGCGGGGCGTTGACGTGGAACGCCCCGAGCTCGCCGAAGCGCATCCGCACGTCGGCCCCGCAGGCCAGATCGCCGATGACGACCTCCCCCAGGTCGACTGTGTCGAACCGGGCGGCGAAGGGACGCGCCCGCCGCTCGATGACGTCCATGAAGTTGGCGTAGTACCGCGCGTCGATCTCCTGCCGCGCCTCGTCCACGTTCCGCGTACGAAAAGAGCTCCCACCCACGAGCCGCAAGAATACGAGCCGCGGGAATATTCATATGACGGGCCCACAGCCCGGAGGGCAGGATGCCCGTCATGCCACAGCCTCATGGATTCAGCTTCGAGCAGCGCGCCGACGGTTCGGTCGTCATCACCCACCGCGGGCGCGCCGCGGGGACCCTGCGCGGGGGACGCGCGGAGAAGTTCCTGGCGGAGGTGGCTGCGGGGGACGGTTCCGAGGACGGTTCGGGGGACGCCCAGCTCGTCATGGCGCGGTGGACGGGCGCGTACAAGTTCGGCAACGAGCGCGCGGCCCGGAACCACCCCCGTAACCAGAGTGGCCGAAGGTAGCGAAGGTAAGGGAACGGCAAAGCGGTCTCGCTCGTTAGCCCTGGCATGACCGCTATGACCCCCGGCTCGAACATCCCTCTCTCCGCCGCGCGCGTGGCGGTGGACGTGGCCGCCCCTGTGCGGCTCGACGTCTCGGGCCTCCTGCTCGGCGCCGACGGCAAGGTGCGCTCGGACGCCGACTTCATCTTCTACAACCAGCCGTCCGGCCCCGGTGTGACCTACCGCTCCGGCGGCGGCACGGCTCCCGACGCGATCGTGGTGGACACCGGCGCGGTGCCGCCCGGCATCGAGAGGATCGTCGTCACCGCGAGCCCCGACGCGGCGGGCCAGACGTTCCAGGGCGTCGAACCGACGGCGACGATCCGCAACGCCGACGACGGCAGCGTCCTCTCCACCTTCACCCCGCCGCAGCTCGGCGCGGAGACGGCGCTGGTGGTCGTGGAGATCTACCTGCGCAACGGAGCCTGGAAGGCGCGGGCCGTGGGCCAGGGGTACGCCAACGGGCTGGCCGGCATCGCCACCGACTTCGGCGTCTCGGTGGACGAGGAGCCGGCGGCGGCAGCCCCCGCGGCCGCTCCGGTGGCGCCTCCCGCGGCCGCCCCCGTCGACCCGAGGGTCGCCGCCCCGACGCCTCCCCCGCCGTCCGCGCCGCCCGCTCCCCCGGCCGCCGCCCCCGTCTCCACGGGGAAGATCAACCTGGACAAGGGCCGCGTCACCCTCCAGAAGAACCAGACGGTGTCCCTGGTCAAGGGCGGCCGTCCGCTGCTCTCCCAGGTCAAGATGGGCCTCGGCTGGGAGCCCGCGTACCGCGGCAAGGACATCGACCTCGACGCCTCGGTGATCGCGTACGGCCCTCAGCGCAACCACCTGGACAGCTGCTACTTCGGCAAGCTCTCCATCCTGAACGGCTCCGTCAAGCACTCCGGCGACAACCTGACGGGTGAGGGCGCGGGCGACGACGAGGTCATCGTGGTCGACCTCGGCCGCCTTCCGGCCGACGCGACGGGCCTGGTCTTCACCGTCAACTCCTTCTCCGGCCAGAAGTTCACCGAGGTCGCCAAGGCGTACTGCCGCCTGATGGACGCGGCGACCGGCGAGGAGCTGGTCCGCTTCGACCTGACCACGGCCGAGCCGCAGACGGGCGTGATGATGGCGAAGCTCATCAAGCAGTTCTCCGGCGAGTGGGAGATGACGGCGATGGGCGAGTTCGTGAAGTCCCGCACGGTCCGGGGCATGGTGAAGCCGGCCGCCCAGTCCCTCTGATCCGCGGTACGGAAACGCTGTACGGAAACGCTGTACGGAAAGGGCCCGCCGGTCACCCGGCGGGCCCTTCCTCACGTCCAGGGCCAGTCGGCCCTCCGGCCGGCTTCGAGCAGCGGCACCATGCGGAACGCCGCGTCGGTCAGGCCGCCGAAGGTGTGGCGCATGCCGGAGCCGGAGGGGGCGTGGCCCACCCGATGGCCCGCCAGGTTCCAGGTGTAGACCGGGACGTGGTCCGGCACCTGCGCGGTCGGGTCCCCACGGCGGCTGTGCGCCGCCTGCTCGTCGGTGACGATCAGGACCCGGTCGTGCCCCTGGTAGTGCCGGCGCACGGCCTCGGTGGTGTTCGTGCCGCCGAGGTCGCCGAAGCGGCCGAGGACCTTCAGCACGGACTCGCCCGCCCGGTACGTGATCGGCGCGCTGCTCGTGCCGAACTGCACCAGGTCCGCGTCGGCGGCCCGCAGCGCCAGCGCGGTGCCGAACACGGCGGCGGCGTCGGCCCGGTTGAGCTCCGAGCGGTCCGAGAGCCGCGACCACATCGAACCCGAGCGGTCGACCAGGACCAGCGTCCGGCCCGGCAGTGCGGGCACGTTCGCCAGCGCGTGGCCGAGCGCCTTCTCCAGCGGATACGCCCAGCGCAACGAGGGCGCGTGCTGGTACGCGGCGAGATAGCGGAACGGGAACTGCCGCGACGCCGCGACCGCTTCCGGGTCGGAGATCCTGGCCGCGACCTGGGCCGCGACCTCGTCGGAGACTCCGGCCTGGTCGAAGTTGCGCAGGTTCCGCACCAGCGCCATGGCGCCCATGGACGGGATGACGGCCTCCCACGCCGCCGCGTCCAGCGGTCCCTGCAGCCAGCCCGCCAGGGCCTCCCAGGTCATGCCCGCCTCGGCCAGCCGCTGTGCGCCGTCGGGCGCGGTGACCACGGCGCGCCGCTCGTCGACCGGGAGCTCCATCAGGGCCCGGTGGGCGACGAGGGTGCGGCTGGACGCGGGCGGCACCGCGGTGTCCGGGTGGTGCCGGCGGTCGAGCGCGTACCGGAAGAGGTCACCCTGCCAGGGCTTGCCGGGATCCGGGGTGGCGTGCACCAGGTTGAGGACGTCGCCGAAGCGGTAGCCCTTGGAGGCGGTGTCGTACTTCAGCAGGGACGTGCCGGAGTAGAGCCGCCGCACGGCGTCCGCGATGCCGCGCTTGACGGGCTTGGGGATGTTCCTGCCGTACGTCGAGGTCCAGTAGCCGAGCAGCTCCCCGGGCTCGTCCGCGCGGAGCAGGACGGAGGCGACGACCTGCCGGTTGGCGGGGCCGGTCTCGGCCCCCGCGTCGAGCCGGGCCTTGACGTACTCGGCGGCGCCGACCAGGGAGGCCGTACGCATGTTGCCCTCGCGGCGCAGCCAGGCGAGCAGCCCCGCGGTCCACTCGGGATCCTCGACGGCGAGCTTTCGCACCAGGGCGGCGAAGCGGTCGTCACGGTCCTCGCCGCTCTCGTAGAAGGTCTTCTGCGTGACGAAATTGGCCAGCGCGAGAAGGAAGAGCTCCGACCGGGGTTCGCGCAGGACGCCGGCGCCGCCCTCGTGCGTGCGGGCGGCGGCCGTGGAGGTCACGGGCGAGGTCGAACGGGCTCTGATGGTGCGGAGGTTGAAGCGTGCCATGTGAATTCCCCCGAATTCATGCGTGCGGGGAACACAGCGACGACGAGGGCGCCCGAGATCAGGAGTCGGCGACGGTCCATATGCCGGCCGCTCTATCCGATTGAGCTACACACCCCGGAGAGGCGTGACGGGACTCGAACCCGCAACCTGCCGGTCCCGATGAAGTATCCGTCGCCTGCGCACCGGGCACCCTCGTGTCCATGCTGTGCCTCCCGAGATCAGTAGGGCGGCGGCGTGATTTCGTGGAAGAAGGAGCCGCAGCCGGCGCACCGGGAGGTGCATGAGGACGACCTTAGGCGGGCGGCACGCCCACCCGCCAAGGGTTTTCGAGCGCCTTTACGGGGCGGGGGTCAGCGGCGGGGCCGGCGGCGCCAGGGGCCGGTGATGGCAAGCAGGAGCCCGGCTCCTGGACGCAGGCGAAGAGAGTGTCGCCGTCGGGCGAAACGGTGATGTTGTCGGGGCCGTCGTAGCCGGACGCAACCCCCAAGCAGGACCTTCGGGGTGAGGGTGCGGCGCTTGGGGTCGTAGAACCAGACCTGGCCGTCGTGCGCGGCGCCGGGGCTCTCCTCGCGGGCGTACGAGGAGACGATGTAGGCGCCCCCGTCGCCCCACCACATGCCCTCCAGCTTGCGGGCGCGGGTGACCTCGGCGGGGCCGAGCTGCTCGCGCACCGCGACCTCGCGGGCGTCGCGGTCGGGGACGTCCTCCCAGTCCACGCCGTACACCGTGCCGAATCGGAGGCCGGCGGGGTCCTCGACGAGGGGACCGTGGCCGAGCTGGTGCCCGTGTCCGTGGGCCTGCCCCTCACGGTCCTCCGCGGCCGGCGCCTCGGGGAGGGGCATGGTGTGGCGTCTCCCTGTTCGTCACCCGGTGTCGGGGCACACGGTCCCGCCCACGTATAAACGGGGGTTGAACAGAGAGGCGTCCTTCCATGAACCTGCTTCCTTCCGGCCGGCGCGTTCTCGTCAGCGGCGCGTCCCGGGGTCTCGGCCGCGCCGTGGCCCAGGCGTTCGCCGCCAACGGGGACCGGGTCGCGGTCCACTACGGGTCCCGCGCCGACGAGGCCCGCGAGACGCTGGAATCCCTCGAGGGCGAGGGCCATGTCCTGACGGGCGGCGACCTCGCGGACCCGGCGGGAGCGGCGTCGGTCGCGGACGAGGCGGCGGAGGCGCTCGGCGGGATCGACGTGCTGGTGAACAACGCGGCGGTGAACGTACGGCACCCCTTGGCGGAGACGCCGTACGAGGAGTGGGTCGCCGTCTGGCAGCGGCATGTGGCCGTGAACCTGCTGGCCACGGCGAATCTGAGCCATCTGGCGGCGCGGCGCATGATCGACCAGGGCGGGGGCGGGAGGATCGTCAACATCGGCTCGCGGGGCGCGTTCCGCGGCGAACCGGACCACCCGGCCTACGGCGCGACGAAGGCGGCCGTCCACGCACTGGGCCAGTCCCTGGCGGTCTCCCTGGCCCCGCACGGCATCGGGGTGGCGTCGGTCGCCCCGGGCTTCTTCGCCACGGAACGCGTGGCGCCGCGCCTCACGGGCCCGGAGGGCGACGCCATCCGCTCCCAGAGCCCGTTCCACCGCGTGGCAACCCCCGAGGAGATCGCCCACGCGGTCCTCTGGCTCGCCTCCCCCGAGGCCGAATGGTCCTCGGGCACGATCCTCGACCTCAACGGCGCGTCGTACTTGCGAACCTGACGCTTCGTATCCACCGCTCGGTCCCACCGGGGTCCAGGCCCGCAGCATCACCACCCACCGCGCAGCGGGGCCCGATGGAACCGACGCCCGCGAGGGACCGGGCGTCACGCACCGCGCCGCGGGCCCGCCGGGGCCCAAGTCGACCCCACCACGCCGCGAAGCGACCGGGCGTCACGCACCGCGCCGCAGGCCCGCCGGGGCCCAAGTCGACCCCACCACGCCGCGAAGCGACCGGGCGTCACGCACCGCGCCGCAGGCCCGCCGGGGCCCGAGTCGACCCCACCGCGCCGCGAAGCGAGGGACCGGCGTCACGCACCGCGCCGCAGGCCCTCCGGGGCCCAAGTCGACCCCACCGCGCCGCGAAGCCGGCGCACGCCGCCCCGCATCTCGCTTCCGCTCGGAAGGACCGACGCCCGCCGAGGACCGGACATCCCGCGCCGCGGGCGGAACCCCATCGCCCCATGCGCCGCGAAGCAGGCGATCCCCAGGGCTCGTCGAGACCGGCCTCACACGCCGCGCAGCGGGCGCGCCGACCCGTCAGGGCCGGAGCCCCGTCAGGGCCGGAGCCCCCTCACCCCACCGCGCCGCGAAGCCGGCGCGCCCGGAGCTCCGGGGGCGCAGCCCCCGGTCTCGTCAGAGTTTCGGGGAGGGGTGGGGTGGGGGAATCACGCCCGGGCTGGGCGCCGCAAGGGACGCCCTACGCGCCCGCCCGCGACCTCGCCTTGAAGGCCGCCTTGCGGGCCTCCTTCGCCGACCCCTTGTCCCGGTGGAGGCGGCCCATCGCCTCCAGGACCTCCGCCGTCGCCGGGTGCTCCACCCGCCACGCGGCGTCGAAGAAGCCGCTGTGGCGGCCCGTCAGGCCCTCGATCAGGTCCCGGAGCTCCTCCAGGTCGCCGTCCGTGTCCAGCTGCGCCGCGATCGTGTCGATCGCCAGCCAGAAGATCATCGACTCCGGCGGCGCCGGAACATCCGTCGCGCCCCGCTCCGCCAGCCACACCCGCGCGAGCCCGCCCAGTTCGGCGTCGTCCAGCACCTCTCGTACCGCCGGCTCCGCCGCGACGCTCACCAGGGAGAGCGCCTGCTGGCAGTGGAGGCGCCGCAGCGGAGAGCCGGTGTCCGTGCCCCGCGCCGCGCCCAGCAGCTCGCGGGCGGCGGTCAGCTCGTCCCGCCCGGCCAGCCAGGTCACCGTCTCGGCGCGCGCCGCGCTCTCGGGGTAGGACGCGAGTCCGTCGAGGAGGACGTCCGCGCCCTTGTCCGCCAGTTCGCCGACGGCCGGCGCGTCCACGCCCGCCTCCAGCATCCGGGCCCGTACGCCGTAGAGACCGAGCGGCGTCAGCCTGACCATCCCGTACCGCGTGACGTCCTCGTCGTCGACCTCGTCGATCCGCGCGGTGGGCTCCTCGCCCTCCTCCACCATCAGTGCCTCGTCGACGGGCTGGTACTCGACGAGGCCGATCGGTTCCAGCAGCCGGAACTGGTCGTCGAGGCGCATCATCGCCTCGGAGACCTGCTCCAGGACGTCGTCGGTCGGCTCCCCCATGTCGTCCGGGACGATCATCGACGCGGCGAGCGCCGGCAGCGGCACCGCACCCTCGCCCAGCCCGCCCTCGCTCACCGTCAGCACGTAGAGGTTGCCGAGGACGCCCTCCAGGAACTCGGCCTCCTCCTCGGGGTTCCAGTCGAGGAGCTCGAAGTCGATCTCGCCGTCCTCGCCGATGACCTCGGCCAGGTCGTCGAGCACCGGCGCCGTGGCGTCGGCGAACACCACGTCGAGGGCGTCGAGCCAGATCCCGAGGATGTCGAGGGGCGCTCCGCCGGTGAGGACGGCGAGGTTCTCGCCCGTGGTCACCGCGCCCAGGGCATCCTCGTCGCCGCCCTCCTCGCCTTCCTCGACGTCCACGAGCCCGGTGTCGACGGCCAGCCGCCACGCCTCGCTCGCGTACGCCGCACCGTCCTCGTCGGCGGCAAGGCCCAACGCCTCGGCGGCGGCCGCCAGTTGGTCGTCATCGAGCTCCCCGCCCGCGCCGACCGTGGTCTCCGGGCCGGCCCAGCGGGCGAGCCGGGCCGCGCGGGCCAGGAGGGGGGCGGCCAGGGCGGCCCGCGCCAGCTCCGCGTCCGAGTGCAGCTGAACGGGGGGCAGGGTGGGGCGGTCCGGTGCCATCTGGGGTCTTCTCCTCGAAGGGCGCGTCGGGGCGAACGGCATTCAGCGTAGACGCATTTCCCGGGTGGACCTCCGGTTCACGGAGCCGTCAGCCTTCGTACACCCGTCGACCCTTGACAAGGCACCCACTCACCCAAGAGATTGACGCGCGTAGATCCATCGACCGATTCTCCAAGCGCCTCCGGAGCTCCTTGATGCCTTCCTCCATACCGAGATCCGCGGCCGTGGCCGCCGTCGTGTCCGCCGCGCTCGCGGCCGGCCTCCTCGCGGGCTCGACCGCCTCCGCGGACACCTCGGCGGAGACCGCCGCCGGCGTCCGTGTCCACGACATCCAGGGCACCACCCGCATCTCCCCCCTCGTCGGGCAGCAGGTCACCGGTGTCACGGGCATCGTGACCGGTGTCCGGACCTACGGCTCGCGCGGATTCTGGATCCAGGACCCGCAGGCCGACGACAACCCGGCCACGAGCGAGGGCCTGTTCGTCTTCACGAGCTCCCTGCCGACCGTCGCCGTCGGCGACGCGGTCAAGGTGAACGGCACGGTCGGCGAGTACGTCCCCGGCGGCCTGAACTCCGGCAACCAGTCGCTCACCCAGATCTCCCGGCCCACCGTGACCGTGGTCTCCTCCGGCAACCCGGTCCCGGCCCCGGTGACGATCTCCGCCTTCTCCGTCCCGGACGTGTACGCCCCCGAGGGCGACCCGGCCGCCGGCGGCTCGATCAACGGCCTCCCGCTGGACCCGGAGTCGTACGCCCTGGACTTCTACGAGTCCCTGGAGGGCGCCAACGTCCGCGTCGGCTCCTCGCGGGTCGTGGGCCCCTCCACCGAGCACGGCGAGCTGTGGGTGACGGTGAAGCCTGGGGAGAACGCCAACCGCCGCGGCGGCGCGGTCTACGGCTCGTACACCGCGCAGAACACCGGTCGCCTCAAGGTCCAGTCGCTGATCCCGCTCGCCCAGCAGCCCTTCCCGACCGCGAACGTCGGGGACTGGCTGGTCGGTTCGAGCGAGGGGCCGATGGACTTCGACCAGTTCGGCGGCTACAAGGTGACCGCGCGCACCCTCGGCACGGTCGTCGACCGTGGCCTGGAGCGCGAGACCACCGACAAGCAGCACAAGAACGAGCTGGCGGTCGCGACGTACAACGTCGAGAACCTCGACCCGTCCGACCCGCAGGAGAAGTTCGACGCGCTGGCCGCGGCCGTGGTGGACAACCTCGCCTCGCCCGACATCGTCGCCCTGGAGGAGATCCAGGACAACAACGGCGCCAAGAACGACGGTACGGTCGCGGCCGACCAGACGCTGAAGAAGTTCACGGACGCGATCGTGGCCGCGGGCGGCCCGGCGTACGAGTGGCGCTCGGTCGACCCGGCGAACAACAAGGACGGCGGCGAGCCCGGCGGCAACATCCGCCAGGTCTTCCTCTTCAACCCGGAGCGGGTCTCCTTCACCGACCGCACGGGCGGCGACGCGACCGCCGCGACGGGCGTGGTGCGCGGCGAGGACGGCGGCCCGGCGCTGACGGTCTCCCCGGGCCGGATCGACCCGGCGAACACGGCGTGGGAGAACAGCCGCAAGCCGCTGGCGGGCGAGTTCACCTTCCGCGGCCGCACGGTCTTCGTGATCGCGAACCACTTCGGCTCCAAGGGCGGTGACGAGTCCCTGGTCTCGCACCACCAGCCGCCGAACCGTTCCTCCGAGGCGAAGCGCCTCCTCCAGGCGCAGGCCGTCAACGCCTTCGTCAAGGATGTCCTCGCCATCGAGAAGAACGCCGACGTCCTGGTCGTCGGTGACATCAACGACTTCGAGTTCTCGGAGACGACGCGGGCACTGACGGACGGCGGGGCGCTCTACCCGGCCGTGAAGTCGCTGCCGCGCAGCGAGCGCTACTCGTACGTCTTCCAGGGCAACAGCCAGGTTCTCGACCAGATCCTGACGAGCCCGGGGATCCGCCACTTCGAGTACGACAGCGTCCACATCAACGCGGAGTTCGCCGACCAGGACAGCGACCACGACCCGCAGGTGCTGCGCTTCCGCCCGTAGCCACGGGACACGGCTCCGTTCACACGCCCGCGCTGAGACTCAGCGCGGGCGTGTACCGGTGCATACGGCCGCCGGCCAGGCCGGGGTGGTGGTGCACGGCCGCCCACGCGTCGCTGAGCGGGGCGGCGTCCGCGTTCAGCCACTTCTCGTGGGCCCGCGCGCTCTCCCACTCGGCGTAGTTGAGGACCCCGGTGCCGTCGGTGGAGAGGTGGAAGTGGGCCGCGATCCCGCCCCGCGCCGGCCTCCTGCCGGTGTCGCTCTCCAGCGCCGTGAACACGGCGTCCACCCAGGCCCGCTGCCGCGCGGAGTCCGGCCCGTCGAACTCGACCTCGACGACGGCGAGGGCGCCGGGCACGGCCGCGGCGCTCTCCTCGCTCAGCGCGGCGGTGCGGTACGGCGGTGCGTACCGGCGGATCCCGACCCGCTCGATCCCGGGGACGGCCGCGTCGAGCTGTGCGTTGGGGCGGTCCCGCAGGGTGCGGACGTAGTCCTGGTACGCCTCCTCGTCCGTCCACTGCGAGTAGTGGAGCAGCGTGGTGCCGTCCTCGCCGGCGTACACCGCGTACGAGAGCGGTCCCGGGTCCGGCCAGTTGCGGCCCTCCCACTCCTTGCGCAGTGCCTCCACGGCGGCCTGTTGGCGTTCGGGCGTTCCGACCCGCCACGTACTGACCATGACGAGCCCGACACCGGTTCGGCGCAGGTCGGGACGGGCGTCGGGCTGGGCAACGGTGTTCATGAGGTGGTCTCCTGTCGTCGGTGTCCCCACCCTCTTGCCTCAACCATGGTTGAGGTCAAGGGGTCTTCGAGGGCTCCGGAGAGGGCCCGGCGGCCCGTGCGAGACTCCTCCCGTGATCTTCCGCCCCGCCACGCGTGCCGAACTCCCCGCCGTCCTCGCTCTCCTCGCCGACGAGGAGCAGGTCGTGGACCCCGCCTCGGTCGTCGTCACCGCGGCGTACGAGCGGGCCTTCGCGGACATCGACGGTGATCCGCGCAACGAGATGCTGGTGCTCGTGGACGGCGAGCTGGTGGTGGGGTGCCTGCAGGCGACGTACATCCCCGGTTTGGGCAAGGGCGGGGCCGAACGGTGCCTGATCGAGGCGGTACGGATCCGGGCGGACCGGCGCGGGGGCGGGCTGGGGCGGGAGCTGATGCGGCGGGCGGTGGAGCGGGCGCGGGAACGCGGCTGCGGGCTCGTCCAGCTGACCAGCGACAAGCGACGGACGGAGGCCCACCGCTTCTACGCCTCCCTGGGCTTCGCCCGCAGCCACGACGGCTTCAAGCTCCCGCTCCAGCCCCCCGCTCCAGCCTGTCTGGCTAGCTGGCCGGGCTAGCCCAGCAGATGGCCTCCGCCATCGACGAGCAGCACCTCGCCGGTGATGTACGCGGCGTTCGTCAGATCGAAGACGGCCCCGGCGATGTCCTCCGGCCGCCCCACCCGCCGCAGCGGAACCGCGCCCGCCACATGCGCCTTCGCCTCGTCCGCACCCGCCACCCCGTCGAACCAGGGGGTGTCGACGAAGCCCGGCGCGACCGCGTTGACCCGGACGTCCGGGCCGAGGGTCTTGGCCAGCAGCTTCGTCATGTGGTTGACGGCCGCCTTGGAGACGGCGTACGGGATGGAACTGCCGCCGGGGCGGACGCCGGCCTGCGAGGAGATGTTCACGACGCAGCCCGCACCGTTCGCGCGCAGATGCGGGACGGCGGCGGTGATGGTCTGCCAGACCCCGATGACGTTGACGTCGTACAGGTGCCGCCACACATCGGGCGAGGCCGCGTCGAGGTCGTCGTGGGGGATGAACCGGGTGGTGCCCGCGCAGTTCACGAGGATGTCGAGCCGGCCGTACGCCCGCACGGCGGAGGCGACGAGCCCGGCGGCCTGCGCCTCGTCGGAGACGTCGGCCTGTACGTAGACGGCGTCGGGGAGTTCGGCGGCGAGGGCTTTGCCCGCCTCGACCGACCGCGCGGAGTTGACGACGACCCGGATCCCCGCGTCGGCGAGGCGGCGGGCGACGGCGGCGCCGATGCCCGAGGACGAGCCGGTGACCAGGGCGACACGTTGTTCGCTCATGCTGTTCTCTCTCCATGTCCTCCTGTCGCGCAGGGAGATCATGCCAGAGACCCACCCACGCTTCAGTGACGCTTATCCCTCACCCCAAGCAGAACTAAGTGGACCTTCATCATCCGGGGCCCGCAGACTTTCCCGATGAGCACTCACCGCCCCTTCGGCCGGGCCCTCTGCGCGATGATCACCCCCTTCACCGCCACCGGCGAGCTCGATCTCGACGTGGCCCGCGAGCACGCCGCCCATCTGGTGTCCGAGGGCTGCGACGGCCTCGTGCTCAACGGCACCACCGGCGAGTCCCCCACCACCACGGACGCCGAGAAGGCCGCCCTGATCGAGACGGTCCGCGAGGCCGTCGGGCCGGGCCCCTCGGTCCTCGCGGGCGTCGGCACCTCCGACACCCGGCACACGGTCGAGCTCGCCCGGCAGGCCGAGAAGGCCGGAGCGGACGGACTCCTGGTCGTCACCCCGTACTACAGCCGGCCCCCGCAGGCCGCGATCGAGGCACACTTCCTCAAGGTCGCGGGCGCGACCGGCCTGCCGGTGATGCTGTACGACATCCCCGGCCGCACCGGCACCCGGATCGAGCCCGAGACGCTGATCCGGCTCGCCGCGCACCCGAGGATCGTGGCGGTGAAGGACTGTGCCTACGACCTGCTGGGCTCCGCCAAGGTGATCGCCCGCACCTCCCTCGCGTACTACTCCGGCTGCGAGGAGATGAACCTGCCCCTGTACGCGGTGGGCGGCGCCGGCTTCGTCAGCACGGTGGCGAACGTGGTGCCCCGGCAGATGCGCGCCGTCCTCGACGCCTTCGACGCGGGGGACACGGCCGGTGCGGCCCGGCTCAACGCGCTCACCCTGCCGCTCGCCGAGCTGATGATGGCCTCCGGTCTGCCGGGCACGGTGACGGCGAAGGCGCTCCTCGGCGACTACGTACGGGAACCGCTGCAGCCCGCCGACCAGGAGACGGTCGACGGGCTGCGGGCGGCGTACGAGGATCTGGTTCAGTCGTAGACGTAAGTGGTACCGAGGATCGCGGCGTGCTCCAGGACGTCCTCCAGCGGGTCGTCGATCTGACCGGTGGAGATCAGCGTCAAGTGCGGCCCGTTGTGCGAGTCGATGTGCGTCTCGTCCGCGGTGGCGGCCCCAACGGGCAGCACGACCACCGCCGCGGTCAGCGCTCCCACGATTCCGACCACGGTCGGCCTCGTCCTCATGTCGACTCCTCGCCTTGTCTGTTCGTATGACGCTGTGACTCGCGTCGTCCTGCTAACGCGAGTCACCCACGTCGGTCACGCTCAGTTGTGGCTGTGGAGGATCTCGTTGAGCCCGCCCCACACCGCGTTGTTCGGGCGGGCCTCGACGGCGCCGGTGACCGAGTTGCGGCGGAAGAGGATGTTCGAGGCGCCGGAGAGCTCACGGGCCTTGACGATCTGGCCGTCGGGCATCGTGACGCGCGTGCCGGCGGTGACGTACAGACCGGCCTCGACGACGCACTCGTCGCCGAGCGCGATGCCGACGCCCGCCTCGGCACCGACGAGACAGCGCTCGCCGATGGAGATGATCACGTTGCCGCCGCCGGAGAGGGTGCCCATGGTGGAGGCGCCGCCGCCGATGTCGGAGCCGTCGCCGACGACGACTCCGGCGGAGATGCGGCCCTCGACCATCGAGGTACCGAGGGTGCCGGCGTTGAAGTTGACGAAGCCCTCGTGCATGACGGTCGTGCCGGCGGCGAGGTGCGCGCCGAGCCGGACGCGGTCGGCGTCGGCGATCCGGACGCCGGCGGGGGCGACGTAGTCGGTCATCCGCGGGAACTTGTCGATCGAGGTCACCTGGAGGTGCAGGCCCTCGGCGCGCGCGTTGAGGCGCACCTTCTCGACGTCATCGACGGCGACCGGGCCGAGCGAGGTCCAGGCGACGTTGGCGAGCACGCCGAACATGCCGTCGAGGCTCAGGCCGTGCGGCTTGACCAGCCGGTGGCTGAGCAGGTGCAGGCGCAGGTAGGCGTCGTGCGCGTCGAGCGGCTTGTCGTCGAGGGAGGAGATGACGGTGCGGACGGCGACCACCTCGACGCCACGGCGGGCGTCCATGCCGAGGGCCTTGGCGGCGCCCTCACCAAGGGCGTCGCGGGCGGCGTCGGGGGTGAGCCGCTCGGTTCCGGCGGGCCCGGGCGCGTCGGTCAGCTCGGGGGCGGGGAACCAGGTGTCGAGAACGGTGCCGTCACCGGCGATGGTGGCGAGGCCGGCGGCGACGGCGCCGGTGGTGCGAGGAGCAGTGGTCATGCGGAAAACCTAACGTTCGCGGCCCCGCGCGGGCCAACCGGTCTCAGGTGTCGGTCGAGTCGCCTGGCGGAACCGACGAGGCCGCGGGGGCGTGGTTCGGCGGTTCCGTCGGGGTGAGGACCCGTGCCAGCATCTCGCGCGCGTACCCCTCGTCGTAGGCCCCGTCCGTGAGCAGGACCTGCACGCAGATGCCGTCCATGAGGGCGACCAGGGCGCGGGCGGTGACGGGGTCCGTCCGCCGGGACAGGGCCTCGGTGACGGCGTGCGTCCACTCGGCGGCGACCGGCCGCAGGACGGGGCGGCGCAGGGCGGCGAGGTAGAGCTCGTACTCCAACTCCACCGCCGTCCGCTCGCCGCCGATCCACTCCCCCATGAGCCGGGCGAGCGCGGCGGCGAGGTCGGCCTCCGGGTCGGCGAGCGCGCCGCTCTCGCGCAGCGCGCGGCCGAACCCCTCGTCGGCCTGGCGGAGCGCGGCGACGAGCAGTTCGTCGAGGGACGCGAAATGGTAGGTCGTGGAGCCGAGCGGGACGTCGGCCTCCGCGGCGACCGTACGGTGGCTCAGCCCGGCGATGCCCCGGGCGCCGACCACGCGCAGCGCGGCGTCGACGATCCGCTGCCGCCGCTCCGGGTCGTAGCGGCGCGGGCGGGCCATCAGTGCGCTCCGCCCAGGGTGAGGACGAGGACGCCGGCGATGATCAGGAGGACTCCGGCGACCTTGGCGAGGCTGAGGGTCTCGTTCATGAAGAGGATGCCGATGACGGCGACGGCCGCGGTGCCCACCCCGGACCAGATCGCGTACGCGGTGCCGACCTGGAGGGTCTTGAGCGCCTGGGCGAGCAGCGCGAAGGCGATCACATAGCCCGCGCCCGTGACGAGGGAGGGCCAGAGTCTGGAGAACCCGTCGCTGTGCTTCATGGAGACCGTCGCGATGATCTCCGCCGTGATGGCCCCCGCCAGCAGTCCGTATCCCATGTGTACGAGTGTACCCAGGGATATGTACGGGCGTACGCAGCGGCTGACGCTACGGTGTCCCGCATGACACATCCCTCGGGGCCGTACGGCTACGGCTACGCTCCCCCGCCCCCTCCGCCGAAGCCCGGCGTGATACCCCTGGCACCGATGGGTCTCAGCCAGATCCTGACCGGTGCCTTCGCCGCCATCGGCCGCTACTGGAAGCCGCTGCTCGGCGTCGCCGCCGCCGCGTTCGGCGCGGCCCTGCTGGTGCTCGCGGCGGCCGGCGGCATCGCGTACACCGTGGTCGCCGACCATCTGCCCGGAGTCTTCGACCTGCCGAGCGGGCAGGACCCCAGCTGGGAGGACGGCCGGCCGCTGCTGATCGCCTTCGGCTGTGTGTGGCTGATCGCCATGATCGGCATGGTGGTCGCGAGCGCGCTCGTGTACGCGGCCTGTCCGGCCGTCCTCCAGGAGGCGGTCCTCGGCCGCCGCACCACCTTCGGCGCGGTCTGGCGCCGCGCCTGGTCCCGGACGCCGGCGGTCCTGGGCACGGTCTTCCTGACGATGCTGCTGACCGTGCCGGTCCCGCTCATCGTGTTCGTGGGCACGTTCGCCGGTCTGCTGGTGGCCCTCTCGGGGTCGGGCCCGGTGGCGCTGGTGGTCCTGTCGTTCGGGGGAGCCGTGCTGGCCACCCTGCTGACCGCCCCGCTCGCCGCCTGGCTCTGGGTGAAGTTCAGCCTGGCGCCGTCGGCCGCCGTCCTCGAGGGGCAGGGCACGATGGCCGCGATGCGCCGCTCGTCCGAGCTGGTGCGCGGCTCGTGGTGGCGGATCTTCGGGTGCACGCTGGCGGCCGGCGCCATCGCGGCGGCGGTCAACTGGGGGCTCCAGCAGGTCCTGAGTCTGCTGCTGTCCGCCCCGCTGTCCTTCTCGGAAGACGCCTCGCCCGAGTCCACCGGGGAGTACCTGCTCCTCCTCGTACCCGTCCTGGTGATCGCGGTCATCGGCTCACTGGTCGGCCAGTTCGTCTCCTCGGTCTTTCCCCCGCTGGTGACCGGCCTCCTCTACATCGACCAGCGCATCCGCAAGGAGAACCTCGCCCCGGCCCTCGCCGAGGCGGCCGAGGCAGCGGCCGAAACTCCCTCGTTCAGTCGGTGAGGGACCGCTTCGGGCGCAGCACGCAGAACTCGTTGCCCTCGGGGTCGGCGAGGACGACCCAGGTCGCGTCCTCGCCCTGACCGACGTCGACCCGCCGGGCCCCGAGCCCGATGATCCTGGCCACCTCGGCGTCCCGGTCGTCGGGCGAGAGGTCGATGTGAAGCCGGTTCTTGACGGTCTTGGACTCGGGCACCGGCAGGAAGCACATCCCCGGCCAGGCGTGCTCGTCTGCTCCGATGACGATCTCGTCCTCGGCCTCGAAGAGGATCTTCCAGTCGAGGACCTGCGCCCAGAACCGGGCCTGGCCCGGAAGGTCGTGGCAATCGACGGCGAGGTGGTACATGCGAACGGCCATGCCCGCCAGTCTGCCTGGCGGGCATGGCCGATCGTGAGCACGAAACGGTCAGACGTCGAAACGGTCGGACGTCGAAACGGTCGGACGTCGAAACGGTCAGACGTTGAATCCGAGCGCGCGAAGCTGCTCGCGGCCGTCGTCCGTGATCTTGTCCGGACCCCACGGCGGCATCCAGACCCAGTTGATCTTCAGCTCGTTGACGATGCCGTCGGTGGCGGCCTTCGCCTGGTCCTCGATCACATCGGTCAGCGGACAGGCCGCGGACGTCAGGGTCATGTCCAGCGTCGCGATGTTGGAATCGTCGATGTGGATGCCGTAGATCAGACCGAGGTTGACCACGTCGATACCCAGCTCGGGGTCGACGACGTCGTACAGCGCCTCGCGGACTTCTTCTTCGGAGGCCGGCTTCATCGTGGCCTCGGCGTTCTCGGTCATGCCGACTTCCTTTCCGCGTCACCCAGAGCCTGGGCCGTCGCGTCCTTCCACGCCATCCAGCTGAGCAGCGCGCACTTCACCCGGGCCGGGTACTTGGAGACACCGGCGAACGCGACCGCGTCCTCCAGGATCTCCTCCATCGCGTCGTCCGGCTCGATCTGGCCCTTGGACTGCATCAGCTCCAGGAACGTGCCCTGGATCTTCCGCGCCTCGGTCAGCTCCTTGCCGACGAGCAGCTCGTTCAGGACCGAGGCCGAAGCCTGGCTGATCGAGCAGCCCTGACCCTCGTAACTGACGTCCGCGATCCGCGACCCGTCGTACTTCACACGGAGCGTGATCTCGTCGCCGCACGTCGGGTTGACGTGGTGCACCTCGGCGTCGCCGTCCCGAAGACCGCGCCCGTGCGGGTGCTTGTAGTGGTCCAGGATGACGTCCTGGTACATCGAATCCAGCTTCACGAGATCCCCTAGCCGAAGAAGTTCCGTACGTGCTCCAGACCCTCGACCAAGGCGTCGACCTCGGCCGGGGTGGAGTACAGATAGAACGACGCTCGCGTGGTCGCAGGAATTCCGTACCGCAGGCAGACCGGCCGCGCGCAGTGGTGGCCGACCCGGACCGCGATGCCCTGCTCGTCGAGCACCTGGCCCACGTCGTGCGGGTGGATGTCGCCGAGCACGAAGGAGATCGCCGCGCCGCGGTCCTCGGCCGTGGTGGGGCCGATGATCCGCAGGTCCGGAACCTCCTGGAGGCGACGGACGGCGTATTCGGTGATCGCGTGCTCGTGGCGCGCGATGTTCTCCATGCCGATCGCCGAGAGGTAGTCCACGGCCGCGCCGAGGCCGACGGCCTGCGCGATCGGGGGCGTACCCGCCTCGAACTTGTGCGGGGCCGGCGCGTACGTCGAGGAGTTCATCGTGACGGTCTCGATCATCTCGCCGCCGCCGAGGAACGGAGGCAGGTCCTCCAGGAGCTCCTGCCGTCCCCACAGCACGCCGATGCCGGTCGGGCCGACCATCTTGTGGCCGGTGAAGGCCACGAAGTCGGCCTGCAGCGCCTGCACGTCGAGCACCATGTGCGGGGCGGCCTGCGAGGCGTCGATGCAGACGAGCGCACCGACCTGCTGGGCGCGACGGATGATCGTCTCGACCGGGTTGATCGTGCCCAGCAGGTTTGAGACCAGCGTGAAGGAGACGATCTTGGTCTTCTCGGTGATGACCTCTTCGATGTTCGACAGGTCGAGACGACCGTCGTCGGTGAGGCCGAACCACTTCAGCTTCGCGCCGGTGCGCTGCGAGAGCAGCTGCCACGGCACGATGTTGGAGTGGTGCTCCATCTCCGTGATGGCGATCTCGGTCTCGTGGTCCACGCGGTAGGGCTCGTCGGCCCAGCCCAGCATGTTGGCCACGAGGTTGAGCGACTCGGAGGCGTTCTTGGTGAAGATCACCTCGTCGCGGCTCGGCGCGTTGATGAACGCCGCGACCTTGTCACGGGCGCCCTCGTACAGCGCCGTCGCCTCCTCGGCGACCGTGTAGACGCCGCGGTGGACATTGGCGTTGTGGCGCTCGTAGTAGGTGTTGAGCGCGTCGAGCACCTGGCGCGGCTTCTGCGAGGTCGCCGCGGAGTCGAGGTACACGATCTTCTTGCCGTCGTGGACCGTGCGATCCAGGAGCGGGAAGTCCTTGCGGATCGCCTCGGTGTCGAGGAGGCCGGAGAGCCCCTGATGGGCAGATGTCACGCGGATGCGCCACCCTTCGTGCTGTACGACTCGTAGCCCTCGTTCTCCAGCTTGTCGGCGAGCTCGGCGCCGCCGGACTCGACGATGCGGCCGCCGGAGAAGACGTGCACGAAGTCGGGCTTGATGTAGCGGAGGATCCGCGTGTAGTGCGTGATCAGCAGCGTGCCGACCTCACCGGTCTCACGGACGCGGTTGACGCCGTCGGAGACCTGACGCAGCGCGTCGACGTCCAGGCCGGAGTCGGTCTCGTCGAGAATCGCGATCTTCGGCTTGAGAAGCTCCATCTGGAGGATCTCGTGGCGCTTCTTCTCACCGCCGGAGAAGCCCTCGTTGACGTTGCGCTCGGCGAAGGCCGGGTCCATCTGGAGCTGCTCCATCGCGGACTTGACCTCCTTCACCCAGGTACGCAGCTTGGGGGCCTCGCCGCGGATCGCCGTCGCCGACGTGCGCAGGAAGTTGGAGACGGAGACACCAGGGACCTCGACCGGGTACTGCATGGCCAGGAACATGCCGGCGCGGGCACGCTCGTCGACCGACATCTCCAGGACGTCCTCACCGTCGAGCGTGACGGTGCCGCTGGTGATCGTGTACTTCGGGTGCCCGGCGATCGAGTAGGCCAGGGTCGACTTGCCGGAGCCGTTGGGGCCCATGATGGCGTGGGTCTCGCCCTGCTTCACGGTCAGGTCGACGCCCTTGAGGATCTCCTTCGTGCCGTTCTCGACGACGACGGAGACGTGCAGGTCGCGGATTTCAAGCGTTGCCATGGGTGACTCAGGACTCCTGGGTGACGGAGACGAGCACATCGTCCCCTTGGATCTGTACGGGGTATACGGGGACGGGGCGCGTCGCGGGAAGGCCGGACGGCTTACCGGTGCGGAGGTCGAAGCTGGAGCCGTGCAGCCAGCACTCGATGGCGCAGTCCTCGACCTCGCCCTCGGAGAGGGAGACGTTCGCGTGCGAGCAGATGTCGTTGATCGCGAACACCTCGCCCTCGGTGCGCACGACCGACACCGGCGTGCCGTCGACCTCGACCCGCTTCGGGGTGTCGGCCTCCAGCTCGCTCAGTGCGCAGACTCGGACGAAGGACATCAGACGGACGCCTCCAGCTCGGCCTCGATCTTGGCGATGAGGCGCTCCTCGACGTCCGGCAGACCGATCTGCTGGACCAGCTCGGCGAAGAAGCCGCGGACGACGAGGCGGCGGGCCTCGTACTCCGGGATGCCGCGAGCCATCAGGTAGAAGAGCTGCTCGTCGTCGAAGCGGCCGGTGGCCGAGGCGTGACCGGCGCCGGCGATCTCACCGGTCTCGATCTCCAGGTTCGGCACGGAGTCGACGCGGGCGCCGTCCGTCAGGACCAGGTTCCGGTTCAGCTCGTACGTGTCCGTGCCCTCGGCGGCGGCCTGGATGAGGACGTCGCCGATCCATACGGCGTGGGCGTCCTGGCCCTGCAGCGCGCCCTTGTAGGCCACGTTGGACTTGCAGTGCGGGGTGTTGTGGTCGACCAGGAGGCGGTGCTCCTGGTGCTGCCCGGCGTCGGTGAAGTACAGGCCGAAGAGCTCGGCCTCACCGCCGGGGGCCGCGTACGCCACCCGCGGGTGGATGCGGACGACGTCGCCGCCGAAGGTGACCACGACGGACTTGAAGGAGGCGTCACGGCCGACCAGCGCGTTGTGCTGGGCGACGTGGACGGCCTTCTCGTCCCAGTCCTGGACGGAGACCACGGTGAGCTTCGCGCCGTCGCCGAGGAGGTAGTCGACGTTGGCGGCGAGCACCGCGTCACCGGTGTGGTCGATGACCACGACGGCCTCGGCGAAGGCACCGAGCTCGATCACCTGGTGGCCGAAGGCGACCCCGCCCTGACCGTGCACCGCGATGCGGATCGGCTCGGTGAGGACGGCCTCCTTGGCGACGGTGACGACCGAGGCCTTCTCGAAGGAGGAGTACGCCTGGGCGGCGACGCGGTCGACGGGCTTGCCCGCCTTGCCGAGGCGCGCGTCGTCACGGCCGACGGTCTCCACGGTGACGCCCTCGGGGGCCTCGATCTCGACCTTGACGCCCTCGCCGGACGCGACGGCGGTGCCGTCGTGCAGTCCGCGCAGGCGCTCCAGGGGAGTGAACCGCCACTCCTCCTCGCGGCCGCGCGGGACGGGGAAGTCCGCGACGTCGAAGGACGGGGGCGCGCTCATGCGCGTGGCGACGGTGGACTCGGCGGCCACCGCGATCGAGCCGGCGGTGGTGGAGCCCGCCGGGATGTTCTGAGCCTCAGCCATGGCTGTCGTGTTGCTCTCTTCCTGCCTCGTCGTACGCGCCCGCCGCGTGCGGGCGGCCGGTCCGGCCGGGCGCCTTTCGGTGCCGGCCGGGACCCAGCCGCCGTGCGGCGGGCTCGCGGGGCTCAGCGACTGAGCCCGGGTCGTTTGCCTGGTCCGCGGGGCGTGCTAGCCCACGGAGCCTTCCATCTGCAGCTCGATCAGCCGGTTGAGCTCCAGCGCGTACTCCATCGGCAGCTCCTTGGCGATCGGCTCGACGAAGCCGCGCACGATCATCGCCATCGCCTCGAACTCGGTCATGCCGCGGCTCATCAGGTAGAAGAGCTGGTCCTCGGAGACCTTGGAGACGGTGGCCTCGTGACCCATAGAGACGTCGTCCTCGCGCACGTCCACGTACGGGTACGTGTCCGAGCGGGAGATCGTGTCGACGAGCAGCGCGTCGCAGAGCACGTTCGACTTGGAGCCGGGCGCACCCTCGCCGATCTCGATGAGACCGCGGTAGGAGGTGCGGCCGCCGCCTCGCGCCACCGACTTGGAGACGATGTTGGAGGAGGTGTTCGGGGCCATGTGGACCATCTTGGCGCCGGCGTCCTGGTGCTGGCCCTCGCCCGCGAAGGCGATGGACAGGGTCTCGCCCCTGGCGTGCTCGCCCATCAGGTAGACGGCCGGGTACTTCATGGTGACCTTGGAGCCGATGTTGCCGTCGACCCACTCCATGGTCGCGCCCTCATAGGCCACGGCGCGCTTGGTGACCAGGTTGTAGACGTTGTTCGACCAGTTCTGGATCGTCGTGTAGCGGCAGCGGCCGCCCTTCTTCACGATGATCTCGACGACCGCCGAGTGCAGCGAGTCGGAGGAGTAGATCGGGGCGGTGCAGCCCTCGACGTAGTGGACGTAGGCGTCCTCGTCGACGATGATCAGCGTCCGCTCGAACTGGCCCATGTTCTCCGTGTTGATACGGAAGTAGGCCTGCAGCGGGATCTCGACGTGCACGCCCTTCGGCACGTAGATGAACGATCCGCCGGACCACACGGACGTGTTCAGCGAGGCGAACTTGTTGTCGCCGACCGGGATGACCGTGCCGAAGTACTCGCGGAAGAGCTCCTCGTGCTCCTTCAGCGCGGTGTCGGTGTCGACGAAGATGACGCCCTGCTCCTCCAGGTCCTCACGGATCTGGTGGTAGACGACCTCGGACTCGTACTGGGCCGCGACACCGGCGACGAGGCGCTGCTTCTCCGCCTCCGGGATGCCGAGCTTGTCGTACGTGTTCTTGATGTCCTCGGGCAGTTCCTCCCACGAAGCGGCCTGCTTCTCAGTGGAGCGCACGAAGTACTTGATGTTGTCGAAGTCGATGCCCGACAGGTCGGAGCCCCAGCTGGGCATGGGCTTCTTGTCGAAGAGGCGCAGACCCTTCAGCCGCAGCTTGAGCATCCACTCCGGCTCGTTCTTCTTCTCGGAGATGTCGCGGACGACGGCCTCGGAGAGACCGCGCTTGGCGGTGGCACCGGCCGCGTCCGAGTCGGCCCAGCCGTACTCGTACCGACCCAGGCCCTCGAGCTCGGGGTGGCTGATCTCGGTGGTCATGCGGGGTTCCTCCCGGCCGTGCTTGCGGATGCTTCTGATGGGGTGGTCTGTGGGGCGCTGTGCGGGATGAACGTGGTGCAGACGCCGTCACCATGCGCGATGGTGGCCAGACGCTGGACATGCGTTCCCAAGAGGCGGGAGAAGATCTCCGTCTCCGCCTCGCACAGCTGGGGGTACTGCTCGGCGACGTGGGCGACCGGGCAGTGGTGCTGGCAGAGCTGCTCGCCGACCGGCGCGTTCCGCGCAGTGGCAGCGTACCCGTCGGCACTGAGGGCCTTGGCAAGCGCCTCGGTGCGCTGGTCGGGGCCCGCCGATTCGACGGCCTCGCGGTAGGTCTCCGCCTGCGCTTCGAGCCGGTCGCGGGCGAAGGCGGCCACGGCCGCTTCCCCTCCGGCATTCTTCTCGATCCAGCGCAGGGCGTCGACGGCCAGCGAGTCGTACGACTGGTCGAAGGCGTCCCGGCCGCAGTCGGTCAGCGCGAAGACCTTGGCGGGGCGACCACGGGTGCGGGCGCCGTAGACCCGCTTCTCGCGGGCTTCGACGACGTTCTCCGCGACGAGCGAGTCGAGGTGCCGGCGCACGGCCGCCTGGGTGAGGCGGAGCCGCTGCGCGAGGTCGGCGACCGTCGACGGCCCGTGGTCCAGGATGGACCGCGCGACCCGGTTGCGCGTGGATCGCTCACCGGTCGCGAGTTCCTCCACCGGAGCCGCGTCGACGTTTTTCACAACGCCATTGTTGCGTAATTCCTTCGGGAGTGACAAGCGACGTCCACACCGGGCGCGGTGCCGTGCATCACTCAGGTAAGGCTTACCTGACCTGCGGAAACGATCACCGCGGCGCTCACCGAGGGGTGCCCTCGCCGCCCGCGGGAGGCAGCGCCGTCCGCCCTCTCGCGGCCACCGCGCGGGCGAAGGAGGCCGCGTCGCGGACGGCCGCGCCCCCCGGGTCGTTGTTGAGGAACACGTACACGTCGGCGGCGTCCGGCCAGGTCGCGGCGAGCCGGTCCGCCCAGGTGGCGAGGGCCTGCCGCCCGTAGGCCGGCCAGGGCTTCGCGCGCCCTTCGTGGAGGCGCAGATAGCCCCAGTCCGTCGTCCGCCACAGCGGGGTCACGGGCCGTGATCCCCGGTCCGCCCAGCACAGCGCGGCACCCCGGTCCACGAGGACCGACGCGATCCCGTCGGTCCACCAGGAGTCGTGCCGGGGTTCGACCGCCACCCGCACCGCGCGCGGGAAGCGGGCGAGCACGGCGTCAAGGAGTCCGGCGTCGGCGCGGAGCGTGGGCGGCAGCTGGAGCAGGACGGGCCCGAGGCGGTCCCCCAGCGCCTCGGCCCGGCCCATCAGCCGCTCCACCGGTTCCTCGGGCTCCTTCAGCCGCTTGACATGGGTGAGGAAACGGCTGGCCTTCACCGCCATGACGAACCCCTCGGGCGTGCGGTCCCGCCACTCCGCGAAGGTCCGGCGCTCGGGGAGCCGGTAGAAGGCGTTGTTGTTCTCCACGGCGACGAACCGGCGCGCGTACTCCTCCAGCCACAGCCGCTGGGGCACGCCCTCGGGGTAGAGGACGCCGCGCCAGTCCCGGTACTGCCATCCGGAGGTACCGACGAACACGGGCATACCGTGCCCCTTCCCCCGACGGTGCGGCTCATCCGGTCCGCGCCCGTCAAGGGCGGGGGCGGGGGCCCGAGGCCGGGGGGCGGGGGCCGGGGGGCGGGGGCCGGAGGGCCCGGCGAGGTCCTTAGACTTCCCGGCATGCGAAACGAGTCCGTCGTCCAGATTCGCGGCCTGGTCAAGCGGTACGGGACGAAGACCGCCGTCGACGGCCTCGACCTCGATGTGCGGGCGGGCACCGTGACCGCCGTCCTCGGCCCCAACGGGGCCGGGAAGACCACCACGATCGAGACCTGCGAGGGCTACCGGAAGGCGGATGCCGGCACCGTCCGCGTCCTCGGTCTCGACCCGGTCGCCGACGCGGGCGCCCTGCGCCCCCGGATCGGCGTGATGCTCCAGTCCGGCGGCGTCTACTCCGGCGCCCGCGCCGACGAGATGCTCCGCCACATGGCGAAGCTGCACGCCCACCCGCTGGACGTGGACGCGCTGATCGAGCGCCTCGGGCTCGGCTCCTGCGGCCGGACCACCTACCGCAGGCTCTCCGGCGGCCAGCAGCAGCGCCTCGCGCTCGCCATGGCCGTCGTCGGCCGCCCCGAGCTGGTCTTCCTCGACGAGCCGACCGCCGGACTCGACCCGCAGGCCCGCCACGCCACCTGGGACCTCGTCCGCGAGCTGCGCACCGACGGCGCCACCGTCGTCCTCACCACGCACTTCATGAACGAGGCCGAGGAGCTGGCGGACGACGTCGCCATCATCGACGGCGGCCGGGTCGTCGCCCAGGGCAGCCCCGAGGAGCTGTGCCGCGGCGGCGCCGAGAACACCCTGCGCTTCACCGGCCGCCCCGGGCTCGACCTCGGCTCCCTGCTGAAGGCGCTGCCCGACGGCACGGCGGCCGCGGAACTCACCCCCGGCGCGTACCGGATCAGCGGCGAGGTGGACCCGCAGCTGCTCGCCACCGTCACCAGCTGGTGCGCCCAGCACGGCGTGATGCCGTCGGGCATCTCGGTGGAGCGCCACACCCTCGAAGACGTCTTCATGGAACTGACCGGCAAGGAGCTGCGCACATGAGCACCGGTACGTACGCGCCGAAGCCGGGAGCGGCCCCCGTCGGCCGGATGATCGCGGCGCAGACGGTCCTGGAGACGAAGATGCTGCTGCGCAACGGCGAGCAGCTGCTCCTCACGGTGATCATCCCCTCGCTGCTGCTGGTGCTGTTCTCGACCGTCGACATCGTCGACACGGGCACCGACAAGGCCGTCGACTTCCTCGCCCCCGGCGTCCTCGCACTCGCCGTGATGTCCACCGCCTTCACCGGCCAGGCCATCGCGACCGGCTTCGAGCGCCGGTACGGGGTGCTCAAGCGGCTCGGTGCCTCACCGCTCCCCCGCTGGGCGCTGATGACCGCCAAGACGCTGTCCGTCCTGGTCACCGAGGTGCTCCAGGTCGCGCTCCTGACGGCGATCGCATTGGGGCTCGGCTGGTCCCCGCAGGGCGGCGCCGGCTCCGTGGCGCTGCTGCTCGTCCTCGGCACGGCCGCCTTCTCGGGCCTCGGCCTGCTGATGGCCGGCACGCTGCGGGCGGAGGCCACGCTGGCGGGCGCGAACCTGGTCTTCCTGCTGCTCCTGGTGGGCGGCGGGGTGATCGTGCCCCTGGAGAAGTTCCCGGACGCGGCGCGCTCGGTCCTGGAGCTGCTGCCGATCTCGGCGCTCTCGGACGGGCTGCGGGACGTGCTCCAGGGCGGCGCCGGGATGCCGTGGGCGCAGGCGCTGGTCCTCGCCGTGTGGGCGGTGCTCGGGCTCGGCGCGGCGGCCAGGTTCTTCCGCTGGGAGTAGTCGGAGGGTGACGTTCAGGGACATTCCTCCGCGTACCCACCCCCTCGTGAAAGCGTGCACAAGCCCCGTCCTACGATAGGGCGCGTGTTGACCCCCCTCGCCTCCATCGCCAGGCGCTGGACCCCGTCCCCCCGGACGCTCCGGCGCGCCGCGCTCTCCGCCGTCGTGATGAGCGTGATCATCATCGTCACGGGAGGCGCGGTCCGGCTGACGGGCTCAGGTCTCGGCTGCGACACCTGGCCCAAGTGCACGGACGACAGCCTCATCGTGACGCCCGAGCAGGGCTACCGCGGCGTGATCGAGTTCGGCAACCGGATGCTGACGTACGTCCTGTCGGCCGCGGTCGGCTGGGCCATCGTCGCGGCCCGCTCCACCAAGCCGTGGCGGCGGGGCCTGACCCGGCTCGGCTGGGCGCAGTTCTGGATCGTCGCGAGCAACGCGGTCCTCGGCGGCATCACCGTGTGGATGGGCCTGAACCCGTGGACCGTGGCCGGTCACTTCCTGGCCGCCACCACGCTCCTGACCGTCGCCGTGATCACCTGGCAGCGGACCCGCGAGGGCGACACCGCTCCCCGGCCGCGGGTGCCGGGCCCGGTGCGCAAGCTCTCCTGGGCGATCATCACGGCGTCGGCCCTCGTGATCGTCCTCGGCACCGGCGTCACCGGCTCGGGCAAGCACGCCGGTGACAGCAGCGCCGTCCCGCGGATGCCGTGGGACTGGACCGTCGCCGCCCACCTGCACGCCATCGCCGCCTGGATCGTCTGCGCGCTCGCGCTCGCGATGTGGCTGGTGCTGCGGGTGGTGGACGCACCCGACGACACCCGCGCCCGCGCGCGTGACCTGCTGATCGTGCTGCTCGCGCAGGGCGGGATCGGCTACCTCCAGTACTTCACCGGCGTCCCCGAGCTCCTGGTCGGCGCGCACATGCTCGGCTCCGCGCTGATGTGGATCGCCGTGCTCCGCCTGGCCCTGAGCCTGCGCGAGCGCCCGATGACGACCCCCGGCATCCCGGCCCAGGACGACTCGGCCCTGACACCGGCGTAGCCGCGCGACGGTCCCGAGTACGTCGGCCGACCGACGCCGACGTCGTCTCCATCGACCTCCGCCCAGGTGCCGGCATGGCCGCCCGGGCCTGGCTCCCTCGCGGCTGCGCCTCACCGCGGTCGCGGGCTTCGCCTCGCCGACACGGCGCTCGTTGATAGCGCCGCGCGGTCGGCGTGTCGGTTGGGCGCCACGCTGCTTTGGGGCCCTCCGCGGGCAGCTGCCCTCACGCCTGGGCGGCCCAGCGGGCACGGGCCTGCGCGGCGTGCCAATCGGGCGCCCCGGGGCCCGGCGGGCACGCAACCGGCGCGCGGTGTCCGCGGCGCATGGCCGTCAGCGGAGGCCGTAGACCCGTCGGGCGTTGCCCGCCGCGAGCATCGTCGCGACGCGTTGGGCGTCGGTGAGGGACCAGGCGCCGTCGCCCACCCATTCGCCGAGCACCCGGCTCAGCGCGCTCCGGAAGACGCTCGCCGCGACGACGTGCAGCTCGGGCAGGGCGTGGGCGCCGCTGGAGAAGAGCAGTTTGCCGAAGGGGGCCAGCTCCAGGAGTTCGGCGAGGACGGCCGCCGCCCGGGCCCCGGTCCTGCCGAGGACGGAGCCGAGGTCGGCGTACACGTGCGGGAAGGCACCGGTCAGCTGGGCCGTCCGGCGGTGGTGCGGGTAGCCGTGCAGGAGCACCAGGGAGCTGCCGAGTCCGCTGGTGGCCGCGGCGAAGCCGGCGAGCCCGTCCGGGTCCTCGGTCCCCACGTGCAGCTGGAGCGGCCGCCCGGAGGCGACGGCGATCCACAGGAGATGGCGCAGCAGGACGGGGTCGGTGAGCCGGCCGCCGGCCCCGCGGCCGGCCAGCCAGCGGCCCGCGGCCCCGCGCACCTCGCCGGGGCCCGGCGGTTCGGGCGCGTACGCGAGCCCGCGGGAGACCCCCGCCACGGAGGTGAAGGCGACGGCGGTCGCGGCGGCGCCGTGGACCGCCTCCGCGAGGTTGGCCAGGAGCGCCTCGACCGTCCCCGAGGTGTCGGCGACCTGCTCGGCGAGCGGCTCGAGACGGACGATCTCATGGGCGTCGGCGGCGCCGGTGGAGGCGATCTCGGCGGGACCCGTCAGGTCGCCGGGAAGTCCGGTGTCCACCAGGTAGGTCGAGATGCCGGAGGCCCGCAGCAGTCTGCGCCCCGACTCCAGGACCCCCAGCTCCCGGCGGCGGGCGAGATAGCGGGCCGGCGGGCAGTGCGGTTCCAGGCCGAGCAGCGGCGGGCACCAGCGGCGTACCGCGAAACCCGTCTGGGTGTCGAAGAAGGTGGTGCCGGGCGCGGGCGGCGCGGCCCCTGCTCCGACGGGCCTGCCGAGGTGCGCCTCGAAGGTGCCGAGGCCGAGCTCCGTGCGGAGCACCCCGTGGCAGTGCTGGTCCACCAGGCTCGGGGTCTCGATCATTCGGGGGGCTCCCTGCGTGGACGTGCTTCCACCCGTCCTAACGGGTGAGCCCCACCCGAGGTTGTTGCCTGTCGCCTCAGCCGTTCGACGGGCCGCCGAGCTGGATTCCGGCCATGCGGGTCCACTCGTACGGGCCGGTGACGACCTTCGCGGCGAACTCGCCGTCGAACTCGTCGTGGAGGGTCAGCCCCGCCTTCTCGGCGGCCTCCTGGGCGACGGCGTGCGTGGGGGCCACCAGGTCGCCCCAGCCGCCGTCCTCGCCGACGAGCACGATGCGGGTGCCCATCTGGCCGGTGTAGGCGAGCTGCCCCTCGGCGCCGCCGTGCTTCTTGGAGAACGCCTGGATCTGCCGGGCGAGCTTGGCCGCCTTGCGCTCCGCCTTGGTGTCCGCCTGCGTGGTGTCTGCCATGACAACGATGCTACCCAGCGGTAGATCCACTGGCGACGGCCGGGGCGTGTGGGCTGTCCCACGCGCTCCGGCCGTCGTTCAGGACCTGAGGAGGCTCGGCGTCCTACCGCAGGAAGGGGTCGACCGCGACCGCCACGAAGAGCAGCGACACATAGGTGATCGACCAGTGGAAGAGGCGCATCTCCTTGAGCTTCGCGCCGGTCGCGCCGTTCTTCGCCCGGTTGAGCAGCGCGTGCGCCTCCCAGAGCCACCAGCCGCCGGTGAGCAGCGCCACGGCCGTGTAGAACCAGCCCGTGTAGCCCAGCGGCGTCAGCAGCAGCGAGACGGCGACCATGACCCAGCTGTACGCGACGATCTGCCGGGCCACGACCTTGTTGGAGGCGAGCACCGGGAGCATCGGCACGCCCGCGCGGGCGTAGTCGTCCTTCACCTTCATCGACAGCGGCCAGTAGTGCGGCGGCGTCCAGAAGAAGATGACGAGGAAGAGGATGATCGCGGCCCACGACATCGAGTTGGTGACGGCCGACCAGCCGATCAGCACCGGCAGACAGCCGGCGATGCCGCCCCAGACGATGTTCTGCGCGGTGCGCCGCTTCAGGATCATCGTGTAGACCACGACGTAGAAGAGGAGGGCGCCGAGCGAGAGGGCCGCGGAGAGCCAGTTGACCAGCAGGCCGAACCAGAGCGTGGAGACCACGGCGAGGGTGAGGCCGAAGACCAGGCCCTCGCGCGGGGTGAGGACGCCGGTGACCAGCGGACGCTGGGAGGTGCGGTCCATCAGGGCGTCGATGTCGCGGTCGATGTACATGTTCAGCGCGTTCGCGCCGCCCGCCGACAGGTAGCCGCCGAAGCAGGTGGCCAGGACCAGCCACAGGTTCGGCACGCCCTGCTCGGCGAGGAACATCACCGGGACGGTGGTGATGAGCAGAAGCTCGATGATCCGCGGCTTGGTCAGCGCCACGAATGCCTTGACGCGGGCCCCGAACGGCCGATGGCCCCCCGGGCTGGGAGTCAAGACGACCCCTGCGGGTCGGGACTCGACGGCCGTCACGCACACCCCTGACAGAGAAATCCCAGCAAGCTCCCCGGATGAAGACGGGGTGAAGACTTGCGCGTACCACGCCACTCTAGACGTTGCCCATACGCCGATCTTCGCGGGGGTGGGGTCGTGTTGAGGGGGTGTGTCCCAAGGCGTGGACAGGGCTCGGGAGGCGAAGTGACAGACTCGCCTTCAGTCTTGATGTGTCCGCTCATTTGAGGGGCCGATTATCGAAAAGAGGGGGTTGTGTCGGGGGTAGGCTCGACACCGCCGGTACACCCTCAGTCACCGGCTTTCCAGTACATGTGGAGAGGAGCCCTGACTCAGGGTGAGCACTAAGCCGACCACCACAGACCTCGAGTGGACCGAATTGGACCAGCGGGCCGTGGACACCGCACGCATCCTGGCCGCGGACGCCGTACAGAAGGTCGGCAACGGCCATCCCGGTACGGCCATGAGCCTGGCGCCCGCCGCGTACACCCTCTTCCAGAAGGTGATGCGGCACGACCCGGCGCAGCCCGACTGGGTCGGGCGCGACCGTTTCGTGCTCTCGGCCGGTCACTCGTCCCTCACGCTCTACACCCAGCTGTACCTGGGTGGCTTCGGTCTCGAGCTGGACGACCTGAAGGCCTTCCGGACCTGGGGCTCGAAGACCCCGGGCCACCCGGAGTACGGACACACCGCGGGTGTGGAGACGACGACCGGCCCGCTGGGCCAGGGTGTCGCCAACGCCGTGGGCATGGCGATGGCCGCCCGCTACGAGCGCGGTCTGTTCGACCCGGAGGCGGCCCCCGGAACCTCCCCGTTCGACCACCACGTCTACGTGATCGCCGGTGACGGCTGCCTCCAGGAGGGCATCTCCGCCGAGGCGTCCTCGCTGGCCGGTCACCAGAAGCTCGGCAACCTGATCCTGCTGTGGGACGACAACCACATCTCGATCGAGGGCGACACCGAGACCGCCGTGTCCGAGGACACGATGAAGCGGTACGAGGCCTACGGCTGGCACGTCCAGCGTGTCGAGCCGCAGGCGAACGGCGACCTGGACCCGGCCGGGCTGTTCGCGGCGATCAAGGCCGCCGAGGCCGAGACCGAGCGTCCGTCGTTCATCGCGATGCGCTCGATCATCGCCTGGCCCGCCCCGAACGCGCAGAACACCGAGGCCGCGCACGGCTCGGCGCTGGGCGACGAGGAGATCGCGGCCACCAAGCGCGTCCTCGGCTTCGACCCGGAGCAGACCTTCGAGGTCACCGACGAGGTCATCGGGCACACCCGCGCCCTGGGCGACCGTGGCCGTGAGGCCCGCGCCGCCTGGGAGAAGTCCCTCGCCGAGTGGCGTACGGCCAACCCGGAGCGGGCCGCGGAGTTCGACCGCATCCAGGCGAACGAGCTGCCCGAGGGCTGGGAGTCGAAGATCCCGGTGTTCGAGGCGGGCAAGGGTGTCGCCACCCGCGCCGCGTCCGGCAAGGTCCTGCAGTCGCTCGGCGCGGTCATCCCGGAGCTGTGGGGCGGCTCGGCCGACCTCGCCGGCTCGAACAACACGACGATCGACAAGAGCTCGTCGTTCCTGCCCGAGGGCAACCCGCTCCCGGAGGCCGACCCGTACGGCCGCACGATCCACTTCGGTATCCGCGAGCACTCCATGGCCGCGGAGATGAACGGCATCGCGCTGCACGGCAACACCCGTATCTACGGCGGCACCTTCCTGGTGTTCTCCGACTACATGCGCAACGCGGTCCGCCTGTCGGCCCTGATGCACCTGCCGGTGACGTACGTCTGGACCCACGACTCGATCGGTCTGGGCGAGGACGGTCCGACCCACCAGCCGGTGGAGCACCTGGCGTCGCTGCGCGCGATCCCCGGTCTGAACGTCGTCCGCCCGGCGGACGCCAACGAGACCGCCATCGCCTGGCGCGAGATCGTCAAGCGTCACACCCGCGAGTTCGGAAAGGGCGCCCCGCACGGTCTGGCCCTGACCCGTCAGGGTGTGCCGACGTACGAGCCGAACGAGGACACCGTCAAGGGCGGGTACGTGCTCTTCGAGGCCGACGGTGGCGAGCCGCAGGTCGTGCTGATCGGCACCGGCTCCGAGGTGCACCTGGCCGTCGAGGCCCGCGAGCAGCTCCAGGCCGCCGGCGTCCCGACGCGCGTGGTCTCGATGCCGTCCGTCGAGTGGTTCGAGGAGCAGGACCAGGGGTACAAGGACTCGGTCCTGCCGCCGTCCGTGAAGGCGCGCGTCGCGGTCGAGGCCGGTGTCGGTCTGACCTGGCACAAGTACGTCGGCGACGCCGGCCGGATCGTCTCGCTGGAGCACTTCGGCGCCTCGGCCGACGCGAAGGTCCTCTTCCGCGAGTTCGGCTTCACGCCGGAGGCCATCGCCGCCGCGGCCCGGGAATCTCTCGCCGCCGCCGCGCGCTGACGCCCATAGACACGACTTTTGGAGAACCTCTCATGACAGACGCTCTCAAGCGCCTCTCCGACGAAGGCGTCGCGATCTGGCTGGACGACCTCTCGCGTCAGCGGATCACGTCCGGCAACCTGGCCGAGCTGATCGACCAGCAGCACGTGGTCGGTGTCACCACCAACCCGTCCATCTTCCAGAAGGCGATCTCGGAGGGCCACGGTTACGACCAGCAGCTCGCCGACCTCGCCGCCCGCAAGGTCACCGTGGAAGAAGCCATCCGCATGATCACGACGGCGGACGTGAGGGACGCCGCCGACATCCTGCGTCCGGTCTTCGACGCGACCGACGGCCAGGACGGCCGGGTGTCCATCGAGGTGGACCCCCGTCTGGCCCACAACACGGCGGCGACCATCGCCGAGGCCAAGCAGCTGGCCTGGCTGGTCGACCGTCCCAACACGCTCATCAAGATCCCGGCCACCGAGGCGGGTCTGCCGGCGATCACCGAGGTCATCGGCCTCGGCATCAGCGTCAACGTGACGCTGATCTTCTCGCTGGAGCGCTACCGCGCCGTCATGGACGCCTACCTCGCCGGTCTGGAGAAGGCGAAGGAGCGCGGCCTGGATCTCTCCAAGATCCACTCCGTGGCGTCCTTCTTCGTCTCCCGCGTGGACTCGGAGATCGACAAGCGCCTGACCGCCCTCGGCACGGACGAGGCCAAGGCCCTCAAGGGCAAGGCCGCCCTCGCCAACGCCCGTCTGGCGTACGAGGCGTTCGAGGAGGTCTTCTCCTCGGAGCGCTGGGCCGCCCTCGACAAGGCGCAGGCGAACAAGCAGCGTCCGCTGTGGGCCTCGACCGGTGTGAAGGACCCGGCGTACAAGGACACCCTGTACGTGGTGGACCTGGTCGCCCCCGGCACCGTCAACACCATGCCCGAGGCCACCCTGGAGGCCACCGCCGACCACGGCGAGGTCACCGGTGACACCGTGCGTGGCACCTACGAGCAGTCCCGCGCCGAACTGGCCGCCGTCGAGAAGCTCGGCATCGCGTACGACGACGTGGTGCGGCTGCTCGAGGACGAGGGCGTCGAGAAGTTCGAGGCGTCCTGGAACGACCTGCTCAAGTCGACCGAGGCGGAGCTTGAGCGCCTCGCACCTTCGGAGGCGTAAGCACCTTGAGCGCAGTCCACGGAGCCAACCCGCTCCGTGACGCCGCAGACCGACGGCTCCCGCGTATCGCGGGGCCGTCGGGTCTGGTGATCTTCGGTGTCACGGGCGATTTGTCCCGTAAGAAGCTGATGCCTGCCGTCTACGACCTGGCCAACCGCGGCCTGCTGCCGCCGGGCTTCTCGCTCATCGGCTTCGCCCGCCGCGAGTGGCAGGACGAGGACTTCGCGCAGGAGGTCTACGAGGCCGTCAAGCAGCACGCCCGTACGCCGTTCCGCGAGGAGGTGTGGCAGCAGCTGATCCAGGGGATGCGTTTCGTCCAGGGCGACTTCGACGACGACGACGCCTTCGACCAGCTGAAGACCACCGTCGAGGAGCTGGACAAGGCACAGGGCACCGGCGGCAACTTCGCCTTCTACCTGTCCGTGCCCCCGAAGTTCTTCCCCAAGGTCGTCCAGCAGCTGAAGAAGCACGGTCTGGCCGACCAGAAGAACGGCTCCTGGCGCCGCGCGGTCATCGAGAAGCCCTTCGGTCACGACCTGGCCTCCGCCAAGGAGCTCAACGAGGTCGTCCACGAGGTCTTCCCGCCCAACGAGGTCTTCCGGATCGACCACTACCTCGGCAAGGAGACCGTCCAGAACATCCTGGCGCTCCGCTTCGCCAACACCCTCTTCGAGCCGATCTGGAACCGGTCGTACGTCGACCACGTGCAGATCACCATGGCCGAGGACATCGGCATCGGCGGCCGGGCCGGCTACTACGACGGCATCGGCGCAGCCCGTGACGTCATCCAGAACCACCTCCTCCAGCTGCTCGCGCTGACCGCGATGGAGGAGCCCGCCTCCTTCGACGCGGACGCGCTCGCCGCCGAGAAGACCAAGGTGCTCGGCGCGGTGAAGCTGCCGAAGGACCTGGGCTCCTCGACCGTGCGCGCCCAGTACGCCGCCGGATGGCAGGGCGGCGCGAAGGCCGTCGGCTATCTGCAGGAGGACGGGATCGACCCCAAGTCGAAGACCGACACCTACGCGGCCATCAAGCTGGAGATCGACAACCGCCGCTGGGCGGGCGTCCCGTTCTACCTCCGTACCGGCAAGCGCCTCGGCCGCCGCGTCACCGAGATCGCGGTCGTCTTCCAGCGCGCCCCGCACTCCCCCTTCGACCACACGGCGACCGAGGAACTCGGCCGCAACGCCATCGTGATCCGCGTCCAGCCGGACGAGGGCGTGACGGTGCGGTTCGGCTCCAAGGTGCCGGGCACGCAGATGGAGATCCGGGACGTGTCGATGGACTTCGCGTACGGCGAGTCCTTCACGGAGTCCAGCCCGGAGGCGTACGAGCGGCTCATCCTCGATGTGCTGCTCGGCGACTCGAACCTCTTCCCGCGGGTCGAGGAGGTCGAGCTGTCCTGGATGATCCTCGACCCGATCGAGCAGTACTGGGACAAGCACGGCAAGCCCGCCCAGTATCAGGCGGGCACGTGGGGTCCGGTCGAGGCGGACGAGATGCTCGCACGAGACGGACGGAGCTGGCGCCGGCCATGAAGACCGACCTGACGGACACCACGTCCAGCAAGATCAACAAGGCGCTGGTGCTCGGGCGGCGGGCCATCGGCACGCCGGCCGTCGGCATGGTGCTCACCCTCGTCATCGTCACCGACGAGGAGAACGCCTACGACGCGCTGAAGGCGGCCAACGACGCGTCCCGCGAGCACCCCTCGCGGACGCTGGTGGTCATCAAGCGGGCCGCGCGCTCGCCGCGTGACCGGGCGAAGGCACGGCTGGACGCCGAGGTCCGCCTCGGCGCCGACGCCAGCACCGGCGAAACGGTTGTCCTCCGGCTGTACGGCGAGGTCGCGGACCACGCCCAGTCGGTGGTCCTTCCGCTGCTCCTGCCGGACGCGCCCGTCGTCGTCTGGTGGCCGGTCAACGCGCCGGCCGACCCGGCGAACGACCCGCTGGGCGCGCTCGCCCAGCGCCGGGTGACCGACACGTACGCCGCCGAGCAGCCGATCCACGAGCTGACCGGCCGGGCGGCCGCCTACACCCCGGGCGACACGGACCTGGCCTGGTCCCGGATCACCCCGTGGCGTTCGATGCTGGCCGCCGCGCTCGACCAGGTCGTGTGCGAGGTCACCTCCGCCGAGGTGGAGGGCGAGGAGTTCAACCCGAGCGTCGAGCTGCTTGCCATGTGGCTGGCGGACCGGCTGAAGGTGCCGGTCCGGCGCGCCAAGTCGGCGGGCCCCGGGCTCACGTCCGTACGGATGGAGTCCACCTGCGGGCCCATCGTGCTCGACCGGCCCGACGGATCGCTGGCGACGCTCTCCATCCAGGGGCAGCCGGACCGTGCCGTGGCGCTCAAGCGCCGCGAGACGTCCGAACTGATCGCGGAGGAACTGCGCCGGCTCGACCCGGACGACACCTACGCCTCGGCGCTGCGGTACGGGCTCGACCGGCTCGACGAGGAGGCGGCGATCACCGCCCCCGACCCCGTCGAGGCGACCCCGGTCGCGGCGGCTCCGGCGGCCGACCCCGCTCCCTCGTCCGCGAAGGAGCCGGCGGCCAGGAAGTCCGCGGCCAAGAAGGCGGCGGCCAAGTGAGCGCTCCGCAGCTCGTCGTGCACCGCGACAAGGAGCTGATGGCCCAGGCCGCCGCGGCCCGGCTGATCACGCGGATCGTGGACGCCCAGGCCGCGCGCGGCTCGGCGTCCGTGGTCCTCACGGGCGGCCGCAACGGCAACGGGCTGCTCGCGGCGCTCCGTTCGGCCCCGGCGCGGGACGCGATCGACTGGTCGCGGCTCGATCTGTGGTGGGGCGACGAGCGGTTCCTGCCCGATGACGACCCGGAGCGCAATGTCACCCAGGCCCGCGAGGCGCTGCTCGACAGCGTCCCGCTGGACCCGGCCCGGGTGCACGCGATGCCGGCCTCGGACGGGCCGTTCGGCAGTGACGTCGACGCAGCGGCCGCCGCCTACGCGGCCGAACTGGCCGCGGCCGCCGGTCCGGAAGACCATGGCCCGGTGCCGACGTTCGACGTGCTGATGCTGGGTGTCGGGCCCGACACCCATGTGGCCTCGCTGTTTCCGGAGCTTCCGGCGGTCCGCGAGACCGAGCGCACGGTGGTGGGCGTGCACGGCGCGCCGAAGCCGCCGCCGATCCGGATCTCGCTGACGCTGCCGGCGATCCGTGCCGCGCGCGAGGTGTGGCTGCTCGCGGCCGGCGAGGACAAGGCGAAGGCCGCGGCGATCGCCCTGTCGGGCGCGGGCGAGGTCCAGGCCCCGGCCGCCGGCGCCTACGGCCGCTCCCGCACGCTGTGGCTGCTGGACGCGGCGGCCGCCTCGGAGCTGCCGCGCGCCCTGTATCCGCCGGCGACGGCCTGAGTCGGCCGACGGACGCTCGACGAGGCCCGGTTCACCGCACGGTGGACCGGGCCTCCGGCGTTTCCCGTACGGGTTCCAGGAAGGGGTGGAGCAGGTCCGGCACCGCCTCCGCGGCGAAGGCGAGACCCTCGCCCTCCCCGGCGTCGTGGATGTCGTACGCACCCGCTCCCGCCGCGGTCGTCGCGGTCAGGGTCAGCACACCGGCCCGGCGCTGGAAGTACGACTGCTTGACGGTCCATCCGATGACGCCGCCCCGCTGGAGGGCGACCGTGGACCGGCGGATCGTGCCGGAACGGGCCACCAGATAGCCGCCGGTGATGCCGTGTCCGAGGTTGCGGTACGCGTCGAGGGCGAGGAGCACGGCGAGCGGGACCAGAACGAGGGCGCAGCCGGCCGCGACGTACAGCAGGACCGGGGTGAGGACGGCTCCGAGGACGGCGAGGACCGCGACCGGGGCGAGCGCGCTCGCGAGGGCCCAGCGCAGGCGGCGGGTGCGGGCGGCGCGGGGATGGGCGGTCAGCGGAGCGCTCGTGGGGGCCTCGGGCTCGCGCAGGACCGCGGCGGCGACCCGGTCGGCGAACAGCCGGGGCGCGGGCGGCAGCAAGGTCTTGTGGTCGGCGTGCTTGTCCTCATCGTCCTTGACGAGTCCGGTGGCGACGGCGTCGACGCGGGCCGCGCCGCACATCCGTACGCCCAGCGGCTCGACCAGTTCGACGCCGCGCAGGCGTCGTTCCTCCAGGGAGATCGAGCGGGCGGTGAGCAGTCCGCGGCGGACCCGCAGGGTGCCGCCGGGCTCGCGCTCCAGGCGGTAGTTCCACCACATCTCGACCCAGAGGCCGAGGGCGCCGACGGCGCCGGCGAGGACGGCGAGGACGGCGAGCAGGACGAGCGCGAGGATCGTCGCGACGAGCGAGGTGTCCTGGAAGCGGTCGGCTATCCAGTCGATCACCTCGGCCTGGGCCCCGAACCACTCGCTGACCTGCATCACGGCGCCGGCCGCCGCGCCGCCGAGCAGCGGGGCGACGAAGGAGACCGGGGCGTAGCGGATCCAGTGGAGGTCGAGTGCGGCCAGGGGGCCGTCGTGGGGTGTGTCCCCGGCGGTGGTGGCGGTGTGGGCGAGGAGTTCGCGGCGGAGGCGTTCGCCCTCGGCCCGGGTGACCGGGTCGAGTTCGAGGGTGGACTCGCCGCCGCTGTTCTCCCCGGTGCCGATGCGGACCTTGACCAGGCCGAGGAGGCGCAGCAGTGGATGGGCCGTCAGGTCGACGGTGCGGATGCGCTCGCGGGCCAGCGAGCGGCGCTTGACCAGGAGGAGGCCGGTGTGGAGTTCGGCGCGGTCGGCACCGATGCGGTAGCGGGTACGGCGCCAGCGGACGTAGTCGGCGGCCGAGCCGCCGCCGATGAGGAGCGTGGCCCCGGCGAGGATCCAGCCGAGGGCCTGCCAGGCGGGCATGGCGCCGGAGAGGCCGAAGAAGGCGGGCAGTGCGGCGCCGCCGGCGACACCCGCGAGGACGGCGGCGGTGACCAGGACCGTACGGCGGTCGAGGCGCCGCCAGTCCTCGGTCATGTGGCGTCCCCTGAGGTCGCCTGGGTGATGGCGGTCAGGCGCTCGGCGAGGTCGGCGGCGAGTTCGTGGTCGAGCCCCTCGATCCGGACGGCGCCTTTCGAGGAGGCGGTGGTGACGGTCACGGTGGCGAGCCCGAAGGCCTGCTCCAGCGGTCCCCGTACGGTGTCGACGGTCTGGATCCGGGACATCGGGGCGATCCGCCACTCCTGCCAGAAGGCCCCGGTGCGGACGTAGACGGCGTCCTCGGTGACCTCCCAGCGGTGGACTCTGAACCACCAGGCGGGGAGGAACGCGGTGCAGGCGAGGCCGGCGACCGCCACGACCCCGGCGGCGGGCAGCAGCCAGGACCGGGCCGGCGTGATGAGCGCGCCGAGCACCGCCAGGACGACCGCCGGTACGGCGGTGGTCAGCAGCAGCTGCGTACGCCACCAGCCGACGGCCCGGTCGTTCAGCGTGTGGCGCGGCGGCCTCAGCCGGACCTCGCCCGTCACCGCGTTCTCCCCCGGCATCGGTGTCTACCGTCCGCGCAGGGAGCGGTAGGTGGCGACGAGTTCGGCGGTCGAGCCGTCGAGCTCGGCACCGCCCTCTCCGCCGGTCAGCACCGGCTCGATCTTCTTGGCGAGGACCTTGCCGAGCTCGACGCCCCACTGGTCGAAGGAGTCGATGTTCCAGACGGCGCCCTGGACGAACACCTTGTGCTCATAGAGCGCGACGAGCTGGCCGAGGACGGAGGGGGTGAGCTCCTTGGCCAGGATCGTGGTCGTGGGGTGGTTGCCCTGGAAGGTCTTGTGCGGGACGAGGTCCTCGGCCACGCCCTCGGCCCGTACCTCTTCGGGTGTCTTGCCGAAGGCCAGCGCCTGGGTCTGGGCGAAGAAGTTCGCCATCAGCAGGTCGTGCTGGGCGACGAGGCCGGGGAGCAGGTCGGCGACGGGCTCCGCGAAACCGATGAAGTCGGCCGGGATGACCTTGGTGCCCTGGTGGATCAACTGGTAGTACGCGTGCTGCCCGTTGGTGCCGGGCGTGCCCCAGACGACCGGTCCGGTCTGCCAGTCGACGGGGTTGCCGTCCCGATCGACGGACTTGCCGTTGGACTCCATGTCGAGCTGCTGGAGGTAGGCGGTGAACTTCGAGAGGTAGTGCGAGTACGGCAGGACGGCGTGCGACTGGGCGTCGAAGAACGCGCCGTACCAGACACCGAGGAGGCCGAGGAGCAGCGGCGCGTTCTCCTCGGCGGGCGCGGTGCGGAAGTGCTCGTCGACGAGGTGGAAGCCGTCGAGCATCTCGCGGAAGCGGTCGGGGCCGATGGCGATCATCAGGGAGAGGCCGATGGCGGAGTCGTACGAGTAGCGGCCGCCGACCCAGTCCCAGAACTCGAACATGTTGGCCGTGTCGATGCCGAAGTCCTCGACCTTCTCGGCGTTGGTCGACAGGGCCACGAAGTGCCGGGCGACGGCGTCCTGGTCGGCGCGCAGGCCGGTGAGGAGCCAGTCGCGGGCGGAGGTGGCGTTGGTGATCGTCTCGATGGTGGTGAAGGTCTTCGAGGCGACGATGAAGAGCGTCTCGGCCGGGTCGAGGTCGTGGATCGCCTCGTGGAGGTCGGCGCCGTCGACGTTGGAGACGAAACGGAACGTCAGATCGCGCTGGGTGTAGGAGCGCAGGACCTCGTAGGCCATGGCCGGCCCGAGGTCGGAGCCGCCGATGCCGATGTTGACGATGTTCTTGATCGGCTTGCCGGTGTGGCCGGTCCACTGGCCCGCGCGGACCTTGTCCGCGAAGGCGGCCATCTTGTCGAGCACGGCGTGCACGGCCGGGACGACGTTCTCGCCGTCGACCTCGATGACGGCCTCGCGCGGGGCGCGCAGCGCGGTGTGCAGGACCGCACGGTCCTCGGTGGTGTTGATCTTCTCGCCGCGGAACATGGCGTCGCGCAGCTCGGCCACGCCGGTCGCGGCGGCCAGCTCGCGCAGCAGCGCGAGGGTCTCGTCGGTCACCAGGTGCTTGGAGTAGTCCAGATAGAGGTCGCCGACCCGCAGGGCGTACGCCGTGCCACGGTCCGGATCGGCGGCGAACAGCTCGCGCAGGGTGGTCTCCCCCACCTGCTCGCGGTGCTTGCCGAGGGCGGCCCATTCGGGCAGCTGGTTGAGCCTCATCGAGCCTTCGGTCTTCATCTCGGACATCGCCTACTTCTTCTCTTCCTGCCTGCTTGCCCCGCTGCCCCTCCAACCTAATTGATCGCTGCGACAGAGCATGCTCTCCGGCCCGCGCGACTGGCCGGGCTAGAGTGATCAATTCTGACCAACTGGTCTTTTACTTTGGGGGATTTCTTGCGTTTCAAGCACACCGCGGCCGTCTGCGCGGCGGCCCTGGCCGCCCTGCTCGTCCCACTGACCGCCACGCCCGCCGCCGCGGCCACGCCGACCACCTCGGACACCGTGACGGCGACGGACTATTCGTACGAGGGCCGCGTGGACATCGGGTGGCAGAGCCCGACCAGGCTCGACCCCATCACGATCCGGGCGACCGACATGCGGACCGACGGCTACGCCGTCGGCATCCGCCTGATCACGAACGGCGAGAACGGCAAGATCGTGTGGCGGATGCGGACCGTTCCGACGGGCCAGAACACCGCCACCTGGACGACGTACGCCGCCCCGGGCGGTTACATCAGCTACGCCTACTTCGAGGTCTGCCAGATCAAGGCGAGCACCGGAGTCATCTGGTCCTGCGGGGCCTCGAACGTGATGCACAACCCGTTCGACGACTCCTCGAACTGAGCACCCGGGGGTTTGACGCGAACGGGCCCTGCCCGCGAATCGCTTCGCGGGCAGGGCCCGTTCGTCACACCGTCACACCACGCTCAGATCTCGCCGCGCAGTTTGGCGAGCGCCTCGGCGAGGATCGCCTCGCCGTCCGCGTCGCTGCGCCGCTCACGCACATACGCGAGGTGCGTCTTGTACGGCTCGGTGCGCGGCGGGTCCGGCGGGTTGTCCCGGTCCTGACCGGCCGGGAAGCCGCAGCGCGGGCAGTCCCACGTCTCCGGAACCTGTGCGTCACTGGCGAAGCTCGGCTGCGTCTCGTGCCCGTTCGAGCACCAGAAGGAGATGCGGAGGCGCGGCGCCGACTCGCCCCGCTCGGCCTCGCCCATCGGCCCCGCTCCGACCCGGCTTCCCCGGATCGCGTTGCCACTTGCCACGGTCGTAACTCCCTGCGTGATGGTGCTCGAAGATGCCCCAGTCTACGTAAGGCCCAACGCGCGTCCAGTGATTGGAGTTACACGTCCAACTTCATCAGAAGCGCAAGAACGACAATGCACGCGAACCAGATCAGACCGACCACGATGGTGATGCGGTCGAGGTTGCGCTCGGCGACCGAGGAGCCACCGACGGACGACTGCATACCGCCACCGAACATGTCGGAGAGGCCGCCGCCCTTCCCCTTGTGCATCAGCACCAGCAGCATCAGCAGCGCGCTGAAGACGATCAGGGCGATCGAGAACCCCATAACCACGGCTGGACCAACTTCCTCGGACTTATACGGACGGGGGTCGGGCAGGTCCTGCCCGACCCCCGCAAGGGTACGACGGATCGTCGCTACCGCCTACTCACCGATCACCTCACTGGTCGCGGAAGCGGACGATCTTGACGAACTCGTCGGCGTCCAGCGCCGCGCCGCCGACCAGGGCACCGTCGACGTCGGGCTGCGCCATGATCGCGGCCACGTTGCCGGCCTTGACCGAGCCGCCGTACTGGATGCGGATCTTGTCGGCCAGCTCCTGGGAGTAGAGCTCCGCGAGGCGGCCGCGGATCGCCCCGCAGACCTCCTGCGCGTCCTCGGGGGTGGCGACCTCGCCGGTGCCGATGGCCCACACCGGCTCGTAGGCGATCACGAGGGACTCGGCCTGCTCGGCCGGGATGTCCTTCAGGCCGCCGTCGAGCTGGTTCAGGGTGTACTGGACCTGCTGGCCGGCCTTGCGGACGTCCAGGCCCTCGCCGACGCAGAGGATCGGGGTCACGCCGTGCTTGAACGCGGCCTTCACCTTGGCGTTGCAGATCTCGTCCGTCTCGGCGTGGTACTGCCGGCGCTCGGAGTGGCCCACGGCGACGTAGGTGCACTTGAGCTTGGACAGCATGGCGCCCGAGATCTCGCCGGTGTAGGCGCCGGAGTCGTGCGCCGAGATGTCCTGGGCGCCGTACTTGATCTTGAGCTTGTCGCCGTCGATCAGGGTCTGGACGGACCGGAGGTCGGTGAAGGGCGGCAGGACCGCGACCTCGACCGCGTCGTAGTCCTTGTCGTTCAGCGCGAAGGCGAGCTTCTGGACGTGGGCGATGGCCTCGAGGTGGTTGAGGTTCATCTTCCAGTTGCCCGCCATCAGCGGGGTGCGCGTGGTCATTAAGGGTCAGTCCTCCAGTGCGGCGAGGCCGGGGAGCGTCTTGCCCTCGAGGTACTCGAGGGAGGCGCCGCCGCCGGTCGAAATGTGGCCGAAGGCATTCTCGTCGAAGCCCAGGGTGCGGACCGCGGCGGCACTGTCGCCACCGCCGACCACGGTGAAGCCGGGGCTGTCGAGCAGGGCCTGCGCGATGGCCCTGGTTCCGCCGGCGTAGTCGGGGTGCTCGAAGACGCCCAGCGGGCCGTTCCAGAAGACGGTCTCGGCGTCGGCGAGCTTCGACGCGTACAGCTCACGCGTCTTCGGGCCGATGTCCAGGCCCTCCTTCGTCGACGGGATCTTGTCGGCGTCGACGGTCTCGAAGTCGGCCGGGGCCTTGGTCTTCAGGTCCGGGAAGTCCGTGGAGACGAGCACGTCGACCGGGAGGACGAGCTCGACGCCGTTCGCCTCGGCGCGCTTCATGTACTCCTTGACGACCTCCACCTGGTCCTTCTGGAGCAGGGAGATGCCGACCTCGTAGCCCTTGGCGTAGAGGAAGGTGTACGCCATGCCGCCGCCGATCAGCAGACGGTCGGCCTTGCCGAGCAGCGCGTCGATGACGGCGAGCTTGTCGGAGACCTTGGCGCCGCCCAGGACGACCACGTACGGGCGCTTGACCTCGTCGGTCAGCTTCTTCAGGACGCCGACCTCGGTGGCGATGAGGTAGCCGGCGGCGTGCGGCAGGCGGGCCGGGAGGTCGAAGACCGAGGCGTGCTTGCGGTGCACGGCGCCGAAGCCGTCGCCGACGTAGACGTCGGCGAGGGCGGCCAGCTGGTCCGCGAACGCGCCGCGCTCGGCGTCGTCCTTGGAGGTCTCGCCGGCGTTGAAGCGGAGGTTCTCGATGACGGCCACCCGGCCGTCGGCGAGGCCCGCGACGGTCGCCGTGGCGGACTCGCCGACGGTGTCGGTCGCGAAGGCAACGTCGGCACCGAGCAGTTCACCGAGGCGCGCGGCGGCCGGGGCGAGGGAGAACCCCGGGTCCGGGGCGCCCTTCGGGCGGCCCAGGTGCGAGGCGACGACGACGCGGGCACCGGCGTCCGCCAGCGCCTTGACCGTGGGCACGACGGCGCGGATGCGGCCGTCGTCGGTGATGGTGGTGCCGTCCAGCGGCACGTTCAGGTCGGCGCGGACGAATACCCGCTTGCCGGCGACGCCTTCGGCGAGAAGCTCGTCGATGGTCTTCATCTTCTACTGACTCCTTGGTACGCGGTGAAGCACACGAGACAGGGCTCGTACAGCGCATCATCGCGCTGTCCGAGCCCTGTGCTCACATCGAGGTGCCGGTTCCGGAGGCTTAGAGCTGGTTGCCGACGAAGACGGTGAGGTCGACGAGGCGGTTGGAGTAGCCCCACTCGTTGTCGTACCAGCCCAGGATCTTCACCGAGTTGCCCTCCTGGACCATGGTCAGGGAGGAGTCGAAGGTGCAGGAGGCCGGGTCGCTGACGATGTCCGAGGAGACGATCGGGTCCTCGGTGTAGAAGAGGATGCCCTTCAGGTCGCCGTCGTCGGCGGCCTTCTTGAACGCGGCGTTGACCTCGTCCTTGGTGACCTCGCGCTGCAGCGTGACGACCAGGTCGGTGGCCGAGCCGGTCGGGACCGGGACGCGCATGGCGATGCCGTCCAGCTTGCCCTTGAGCTGCGGGAGGACCAGGGCGGTGGCCTTGGCGGCACCGGTGGTGGTCGGGATGATGTTCTCCGCGGCGGCGCGGGCGCGACGCAGGTCGGAGTGCGGGAAGTCCAGGATGCGCTGGTCGTTGGTGTACGCGTGGACCGTCGTCATCAGACCCTTGACGATGCCGAAGTTCTCGTCGAGGACCTTGGCCATCGGCGCCACACAGTTGGTGGTGCAGGAGGCGTTGGAGATGACGTGGTGGTTGGCCGCGTCGTACTTGTCCTGGTTGACGCCCATGACGATGGTGATGTCCTCGTCCTTGGCCGGAGCCGAGATGAGGACCTTCTTCGCGCCACCGGCGATGTGCTTCTCGGCGTCGGCCTTCTTGGTGAAGATGCCGGTCGACTCGATGACGATGTCGACGCCCAGCTCGCCCCAAGGGATGTCGGCCGGGTTGCGCTCGGAGAGCACCTTGATGGTGTGGCCGTCGACGGTGATGGTGTCGGCGGTGTGGGTGACCTCGGCCTTGAGGCGCCCCAGGATCGTGTCGTACTTCAGCAGGTGAGCAGTGGTCGCGGTGTCACCCAGGTCGTTGACAGCCACGATCTCGATGTCGGCACCCTGCTCAAGGAGCGCGCGGAAGTAGTTGCGACCGATGCGGCCAAAGCCGTTGATGCCTACGCGGATCGTCACGAACCGATCTCCTCGTTAGGTACGCCGGTTTCGACGCCGGCGAGATTCTTTTAGGGATGTCCCCGACCGCTTACGACCCTACCTCTCCCATCGGCTCAGAGTGACATCGTGTGCAGCCGTAAGACCGATAAATGCACCGTGGCCCGTTGCTACCGACGGGTTCGAGCCACGGTGCCCCTTTCGCCCCGATCACTGACTGTGATCAAAAGGGCGGGTGTCCGCTCAGCCGTGCACCGCGCGGAGCGCCTTCCGGATGAGGGCGCTGCGCTCCGCCTCGGTCCGCACGTGTTCCAGGCCGAAGCCGAGGAGCACGGTGTCACGCGTCGTGACGGCGGCCTGGGAGTGGAAGAGCCCCGGCGAGCGCGCCCAGTCGCTGCCGTTGCCCGGGCTGCCGGCCGGCGGCCCCGGTACGGACCAGGCACCCAGCGCGGTCTCGAACCCCTCGCCCTGGCTCGGTGTGCCGCCGACGACGAGCGCGGTGTCGTCGACGAAGGCACCCATCTCGCCGGTGCCGGGGTCGGTGATGTACGAGATGGACAGCTCGACCTGCTTGCCCGCGTAGGCGCTCAGGTCGACCGACGCCTGCCGCCAGCCGTTGGAGGGGCCGGTGAAGGCGTTCCAGGAGCCGGTGGTGCCGGTGGTGGCGCAGCCGCCCTCCCCGACGGTCAGGTAGCGGGCGAGGAAGGGGTGGCCGCGGACGTAGTAGCCCGCGCCGCAGTCGGCCGGGGCGGCGGTGGAGGTGCCGCCGTTGGCGTCGGGCAGCGTGGTCCAGTCGTCCTGGCCGACGGTGTGGGCCTCGACGACGAGGTTGTCGTAGCCGGGCTCCGTGTCGTAGCTGACCTGGAACCGCAGGCTGGGCCTGGCGGCGGCGTCGACGCCGGTGAGGTCGACGGTACGGCTGAGGCGGGTCCAGGTGTTGTCGGTGTGGCGGGCGGCCGCGAAGTGGCTGCCCGCGTACGGCTCGAAGGGGGTGCGGACGCCCGGGTAGTCGCCCGCGGGCGTGCTGCGGAACTGCGGGAACCGCCGCGGATCGAGGGTGTCCGAGGTGACGGTGTACGCGCCGGCGTGGTCCAGCGGGTTGTCCGCCGTGCCGCCGAGGCCTGCCGTATGGCCCGCGAATCCGCCGGATCCGGCGAAGGCGGGCGGGTCCTTCAGCCCGGCCCGGTGGTAGGCGCCGAGGAAGTACTGGGCGAAGTCGTTGGAGTCGGCGCGGCCGATGTCGACGAGGCCGCCGGACTTCTCGCCGGCGTTGACGAGCTTGCCGCCCTCGTTGAGGTAGTCGCGGACGGCGAGCATGACAGGCCCGGAGGGCTGCTCGGCGCCGGTGTACCAGACGACGGTACGGAAGTGGCTGAGGATGCCGAGGGCGTCCGGGACCCCCTGCGTGGCGACGTCCCAGACGGCGGCCTCGCGGCCGGCGCCGGCGAGCGCCTTCACATAGGCGGCGGTGTGCCGGGCGGCGGTGGTGCCGCCCTCCTCGGCGAGGACGAGCACGTCGCCGCGGGGCCGGTCGGCCACGGTGTAGGTGAAGGGGGTGGACGAGGTCACCTTGCCCTCGTGGGTGCGGGCGGTGAACCAGACCTCGACGGTGTCGCCCGGTGCGGCGTCCTCGACCTCGGCCCGGTACTCGTCGAAGAAGAGGTTGTCCTCGCCGCCGTAGGTCTCGCCGCCCTTCCATGCCTCCAGGCGCTCGGTGTGCGTCCGGCCGCCGTTGATCCGGTACCTGAGCTCCTTGCCGCGCAGCGACCCGCGGGCGGTCACGGAGACCTCCTGGTCGCCGCCGCGGGCGTAGGAGGTGGTGAAGGTGTCCGGGGTGAAGTCGGGCGCGTCGAGGCCGGTGACGGAGACGGGCCGGTCCGGGTGGGCGGAGGATTCGGCGACGGCGAGCGCGAACGGGACGTTCTTGGCGAACTCCGCCTGGATCAGCTTCTCGTCGTCGGGGAAGGTGAAGACGGAGGCGCAGTCGGCGGGCTCCCAGGCGTCGTTCGGGTCGATGCGGGAGACGGTGGCACAGGTCGACATCTCCGGGGTGAACATCTGCATCCCGTTGACGTTGGCGGCGTGTCCGTCCGCCTCGCCGTTGGTGGTGTAGAGCTCGGAGGAGACCTGCGGCCGGTAGCCGGGCACGGCGGGCTTCTGCGGGGTGCCCGCGAGCGACCTGAGCGCCACGTCGTCGGGGGTGTCGGTGGCGACCTGCCAGCCGACGCCGTACAGCAGCAGTTGGGCGGCGGAGTGGTAGTTGATGCCGTACTGGAAGCCGATGCGCTTCTGGAAGGCGTCGAGGGCCTTGGTCTCGGGCTCGGACATCGGGCCCGTGCCGCGGTAGGTCTCGTCGGCCGGGTCGGGCGACGAACCCTCGTTGTCGTAACCCCACTTGTAGGCGAAGTTACGGTTGAGGTCGACGCCGTCGCCGGGCGCGATCCGTCCGTCGCCGTTGTTGTCGCGGAGGTTCTTGCGCCACTGGCGGTTGGCGGGATCGGCGTGGGTGAAGTCGTAGCCGTCGGGGTTGGCGGAGAGCACGAACCACAGCTCGGTGGAGTCGACGATCTTCGTGACCCGCTCGTCCTTGCCGTAGCCGTCGAGGTAGTGGTGGAGCAGCCTCCGTGTCATCTCGGGGGTGATCCACTCACGGGCGTGCTGGTTGGACACGTAGAGCGTGGCGGGCCGGCTGCCGTCCCGGACCTTTTTCGCGCCCTTGGAGACCTTGACGGCGAGGATGTCCTGGCCCTTCACGGTCTTGCCGATGGAGACGACCTTCGTGAGGTCCGGGTGGGCCTGGGAGGTGGCGAGGATCTCCTGCTTGAGCCCGCCGCTGCCGCCGTACGGACGGAAGACGCCGTCCCCGGCTCCGGCGACCCGCTTCTCGGCCTGGGCGGAAAGAGTGTGCTTCGCGAGTTCGACGCCCTTGCCGCGCAGCTGCCCGGCCTGCCTGTCCGTGAGGTAGAGCTCGAGCGTGGCGGAACCCTCGTCGGGCACCTGTTCGGTCAGTTCGTGACCGTCGGTGCCGGCTTCGAGGAGCAGCGGCACCTGTTCCTTGCTGACCTCGGCACGCCATACGGAGAGAGCGTCGCCGCCGGCGCCGCCGGCGCTCCTGTCCTGAGGTTCCGCTCCGGCGACGGGTGCCGTCGCCAGTCCCGCGATCAGCAGTGAAGCCGCGGCGAGGATCGATCTCGCTCTGCGTCTCATGTGCCCCCCTTGCTGTTGTCTGCCACGGAAGCGAACAGACGCCAGGCTCATGATCATTCATGATCATGTCAAGGGTGCCGCACCGGCCGAACGGGTGCTGCCGGTGCCTCAGAAAGGCACCGGCAGCGAGAAGTTGAGCGCGAGAGGCGAGAGACGGGAGGCGCGGGTCAGCCGACGAGGCTGTCGTCCAGCTCCTCGGACAGACTCGACTCCGTGCCCGGGATGCCCAGGTCCTGCGCCCGCTTGTCGGCCATGGCCAGCAGTCGGCGGATCCGGCCGGCGACGGCGTCCTTGGTCAGCGGCGGGTCGGCCAGCGCGCCGAGCTCCTCCAGGGAGGCCTGCTTGTGCTCCATGCGCAGCCGCCCCGCGGCGGCGAGGTGCTCGGGCACCTCCTCGCCGAGGATCTCCAGGGCGCGCTGCACCCGGGCTCCGGCCGCCACGGCCGCGCGCGCCGAGCGGCGCAGGTTGGCGTCGTCGAAGTTCGCCAGCCGGTTCGCGGTGGCGCGGACCTCGCGGCGCATCCGCCGCTCCTCCCAGGCCAGCACCGAGTCGTGGGCGCCCAGTCGCGTCAGCAGGGCGCCGATCGCGTCCCCGTCGCGCACGACGACCCGGTCCACGCCCCGTACCTCACGGGCCTTGGCGGGGATCGAGAGCCTGCGGGCCGCCCCGACCAGCGCGAGGGCGGCCTCCGGACCGGGGCAGGTCACCTCCAGGGAGGAGGAGCGTCCGGGCTCGGTCAGCGAGCCGTGCGCCAGGAACGCGCCGCGCCAGGCCGCCTCGGCGTCGCAGGTGGCTCCCGAGACGACCTGCGGGGGCAGTCCGCGGATCGGGCGGCCCCGGCCGTCGACCAGGCCGGTCTGCCGGGCCAGCTGGTCACCGCCCGCCACCACCCGTACGACGAAGCGGGAGCCGCGCCGCAGACCACCAGGAGCCATCACGATCAGCTCCGAGCTGTGCCCGAAGATCTCCAGGATGTCCCGCTTGAGCCGGCGCGCCGCCATCGCGGTGTCCAGCTCCGCCTCGATCACGATCCGCCCGCTCACCAGGTGCAGACCGCCGGCGAACCGCAGGATCGACGAGACCTCTGCCTTCCTGCAGCAGGTCCGGGTGACGGGAAGCCGGGAGATCTCGTCCTTCACCGCTGCCGTCATCGCCATGGGCCGATCCTTCCATGCATCCGAAAAATACGGTCGTACGCGGCGGCCAACAGCTCCGGGTCGTGCTTCGGGAGTCCGTCGGCCCGGGCGACCGGCGCCAGCTCGACCGCGGCGCCGAGCCGCTTGGCGGCATCGGAGAGAGACTCGCGGTCGGGCACGGCGGCCTCGTCGGCCAGCACCACGTCCAGGGCGAGTTTAGGGGCGTGTCGTCCCAAAACCTCCAAATGACGCTGCGGAGAGAACCCCTCGGTTTCTCCGGGTTGCGGCGCGAGGTTGAGGGAGAGCACCTTGCGGGCCTTGGTCTCGGTGAGCGCGGCGAGCAGCTCGGGGACCAGCAGGTGCGGAATCACCGAGGAGAACCAGGAGCCGGGGCCCAGCACCACCCAGTCCGCGTCGCGGACCGCGGCGACGGCCTCCGGCACGGCGGGCGGGTCGTGCGGGACGAGGTGCACGGACTGCACCTCACCGGGCGTGAGCGCCACCGTGGCCTGGCCGCGGACCGTGTCCACGTCGTCCGGGCGCGCCGGATCGTGCCCCCTGACCAGGGCCTGGAGCTCCAGCGGCACGGCGGACATCGGCAGCACCCGGCCGTGCGCGCCGAGCAGCTTGCCGACCAGGTCCAGGGCGAGGACATGGTCGCCGAGCTGCTCCCAGAGGGCGACGATCAGCAGATTGCCGACCGCGTGCTCGTGCAGGTCGCCCTTGGACTGGAAGCGGTGCTGGATGACCCGGGACCAGGTCTGGCCCCAGTCGTCGTCCCCGCACAGCGCGGCGAGCGCCTTGCGCAGGTCGCCGGGCGGCAGCACGCCCAGCTCCTCCCGGAGCCGGCCGCTGGAGCCGCCGTCGTCGGCGACGGTGACGACGGCGGTGAGGTCACCGGTGATCCGGCGCAGGGCGGCGAGGGAGGCCGACAGACCCATGCCGCCGCCGAGCGCGACGACCTTGGGCTGGGCGCCGCGCCTGCGGAGCGTACGCACCGAGAGGGTGGACGTACGCCGGCGGTACGGCTTCACTCGCGCCCCATGTCCCGGTGGACGACGACGGTCTCGACCCCTTCCGCGGCGAGGCGGGCGGCGAGCTTCTCGGACGTGGCGACCGAGCGGTGCTTGCCGCCCGTGCAGCCGACGGCGATCGTCACGTACCGCTTGCCCTCGCGGCGGTAGCCCGCGGCGATCAGCTGGAGCAGCTCGGTGTAGCGGTCGAGGAACTCCTTGGCCCCGGGCTGGTTGAAGACGTACGCCGAGACCTCCTCGTTGAGGCCGGTGAAGGGCCGCAGCTCGGGGACCCAGTGCGGGTTCGGCAGGAAGCGCATGTCGACGACGAGGTCGGCGTCGACGGGGAGCCCGTACTTGAATCCGAACGACATGACCGTGGCCCGCAGCTCCGGCTCCTCGTCCCCGGCGAACTGGGCGTCCATCTTGGCGCGCAGCTCGTGGACGTTGAGGCTGGAGGTGTCGATCACCAGGTCGGCGTCGCCGCGCAGCTCGCGGAGCAGGTCCCGCTCGGCGGCGATGCCGTCGGTGATGCGGCCGTCGCCCTGCAGCGGGTGCGGCCGGCGGACCGACTCGAACCGCCTGACCAGGGCCTCGTCGGAGGACTCCAGGAAGACGATCCGGCGGGTGACCTGCTGGGCGTCGAGGGCGGCGAGGGACTCCCGCAGGGCATCGAAGAACTGCCGGCCGCGGACGTCGACGACGACGGCGATCCGGGCCACGTTGCCCTGGGAGCGGGCGCCGAGGTCCACCATGGTGGGGATCAGCGCGGGCGGCAGGTTGTCGACGACGAACCAGCCCAGGTCCTCCAGGCACTTCGCCGCGGTGGACCGGCCGGCGCCGGACATGCCGGAGATGATCACCAGCTCGGGGATGGCCGCCACGTCGGCGGTCTCACCGGCCTCCTTCGTGCCCGTACTCACGTGTCCTGCTCCGTCTTCTCGCTGCTTCTCTTGCTCATCGTGCTGGTCGTGCTGATCGTGCTGGTCGTGCTGGTCGCGCGCGGTCATGCGGTGGTGCCCCCGTCGTCTTCAATGATCTCTCCTGTTGCCGTGTTCACGGCGGGTGCGGCCGGGGCCGCCTGCGCGAGGGCCACCGCCACGGCCTCGGCCGTCTTGCGGCCCATGCCGGGGACCTCGCAGATCTGCTCGATTGTCGCCTGTCGCAGCCGTTTCACCGAGCCGAAATGCTTGATGAGCGCCTGCTTACGGGTGTCGCCGAGGCCGGGGATCGCGTCCAGGGGACTCGTCCTGATGCGCTTGTTCCGCTTCGAGCGCTGGTAGCGGATGGCGAAGTCGTGAGCCGTGTCACGTACCCGCTGAAGGAGGTACAGACCTTCGCTGGAGCGGGGCAGGACCACGGGGTCGTCGTCGCCGGGCAGCCAGACCTCCTCCAGGCGCTTGGCGAGGCCGCAGACGGCGATGTCGTCGATGCCGAGCTCGTCCAGCGCCCGCCGGGCGGCGGCGACCTGGGGCTGCCCGCCGTCCACGACGACGAGCTGGGGCGGGTACGCGAAGCGCTTGGGGCGGCCGTCGTCGACAGGCACCTCTCCGGAGCCGACGGACAGCTCTCCCGGGCCGGAGCCGACAGGCACCGGGGCGGAGCCGTTCACGGCGTCCATCGCGTCGCCCGCGGCGTCCACGGCGACGCCCTCCTGGTCCCACTCCCCCGTCCTCTCCTTCTCGGCGAGGTATCGCTTGAAGCGGCGGCTGATCACCTCGTGCATCGAGCGGACGTCGTCCTGACCCTCGAAGCCCTTGATCTGGAAGCGGCGGTACTCGCTCTTGCGGGGCAGCCCGTCCTCGAAGACGACCATGGAGGCCACGACGTCCTCGCCCTGGAGGTGGGAGATGTCGAAGCACTCGATCCGCAGCGGCGCCGAGTCCAGGTCGAGGGCCTCGGCGATCTCCTCCAGGGCCCGCGAGCGGGTGGTGAGGTCGCTGGCGCGCTTGGTCTTGTGCAGCACGAGCGCGTGCTGGGCGTTGCGCGCGACGGTCTCCATCAGGTCCTTCTTGTCACCGCGCTGCGGGACGCGGAGGGAGACCTGGGAGCCCCGGCGGCCGCTCAGCCACTGGGTGACGGCGTCGGCGTCCTCGGGCACGGCCGGGACGAGGACCTCCTTGGGGACGGCGTCGCCGCTCTCCTCCCCGTACAGCTGCTGCAGCGCGTGCTCGACGAGGTCGGCCGTGGAGACGGCCTCGACCTTGTCGGTGACCCAGCCGCGCTGGCCGCGCACGCGTCCGCCGCGGACGTGGAAGATCTGGACGGCGGCCTCCAGCTCGTCCTCGGCGAGCGCGATCAGGTCGGCGTCGGTGGCGTCGGCGAGGACGACGGCGTTCTTCTCCATCGCGCGCCGCAGCGCCTCTATGTCGTCGCGGAGCCGAGCCGCCTTCTCGTACTCCATCTCCTCGGCCGCCGCCATCATCTGCTTCTCCAGACGGCGGATGTACGTGCCGGTGCGGCCGGCCATGAAGTCGCAGAACTCGTCGGCCAGTTCGCGGTGCTCGTCGGGGCTCACCCGCCCCACGCACGGGGCGGAGCACTTGCCGATGTAGCCGAGGAGGCAGGGGCGGCCGGCGGAGGCGGCGTTGCGGAAGACGCCGGCGGAGCACGTACGGACCGGGAAGACGCGGAGCATCAGGTCGACGGTCTCGCGGATGGCCCACGCGTGGGCGTACGGACCGAAGTACCGCACGCCCTTCTTCTTGTGGCCGCGCATGACCTGGACGCGCGGGAACTCCTCGTTCAGGGTCACGGCGAGGTAGGGATAGCTCTTGTCGTCGCGGTACTTGACGTTGAACCGGGGGTCGAACTCCTTGATCCAGGAGTACTCCAGCTGGAGCGCCTCGACCTCGGTCGAGACGACGGTCCACTCCACGGAGGCGGCCGTGGTGACCATCGTGGCCGTGCGCGGGTGCAGGCTCGCCAGCGGCTGGAAGTAGTTGGCCAGCCGCTGGCGGAGGGACTTCGCCTTCCCGACGTAGATCACCCGGCGGTGCTCGTCGCGGAATTTGTAGACCCCCGGAGAGTCGGGGATCTGTCCCGGCTTGGGGCGGTAGCTGGAGGGGTCGGCCATGTTCCCCACCCTACTGGCGGCGACCGACACTCCGACCGGCCGCGCGCGTTGGCCGGGCACGGCGGGCGGGACCGGGCGCTGCCGGGCAGGACGGGGTGCCGGCCCCCGCGCGGGGGCCGGCACCCTCTGGGTCACCGCTGTCAGGCGGCCGGCTGCTCGGCCGACGCGCGGCGGCGGCGCCACGCGGTGGTCCCGATCAGGGCGAGGGCCAGCGCCGCGCCCGCCGCCGCTGTGGCCGAGGCGGCCGTGACCAGGGGTTCCTCGGGTGCGGCGACGGACGGGCCGGCGTAACCGCCGGCCGCGCCCTTCTTCGCGTAGACCGAGCCGGGGAGCTTTTCCCCGTACGCCTTCACGACCCGGTCCCGGTACGCGGCCAGGGTCGTCCCGTTCCTCCCGACGGCCCGCACGGCGTCCTCGTCCAGCGGGAGCACCTTCGCGCCCTTGTGGACGTACCAGGCGTCGATCTGCGGCTCGCGGAACACCACCCCGCCGGGCAGCGCCCGCGCGCCCTGCGCGGCGTAGCGGATCTCGTCGTCGCCGGTGGCGATGTTCACCACCTGCCAGCCGCCGTCCGCCTGCCTCGCCGTCCACAGCGAGGCCGTCCGCCCGTCCGAGGCGACCGCCTTGCTCGCGTGGAACTCGACCCGGGCGACCGGTGCTCCCGCCCTCCCCGCGACGAAGTCGGGGGACAGGATCCGTACGGGGACGGAGGCGCCCTCGATCCGGGGCGCGGCCGCCGAGCGGGCCAGGGCGCCGTCCCGGGAGAAGAACCGGGAGAGGGTGTCCAGGGTCGCTGGGGCGGACGCCGCCTTCTCGGGGGTCGCCGCGTGCGGCGGCGCACCGGCCGCGAAGGCCGGCACCGCGCCGAGGGCGACGAGCGCGGCGGCGGACAGGAGCCCCGCGCCGAGGGCACGTGCGCGTGCGGGTGCGTTCATCGTCGTCACGCCCCTATCCGGTAGAGCGAGTGGGTCCAGGAGAAGGAGCCGTTGTTCACGTACCAGGCATGCGAGGCCCAGTTGTAGCGGTCGCTGGAGGGCCATGGGTCGCCCCAGTAGACCCAGCTGTTCGTGTCGTCGTACCCGTAGATCACGTGCATGTGCCCGCCCCCGCTCGACCACTGGATCCGCGTCTCGATGGGGCGGTCGGCGTTGATCTCGGTCTGCACGGTCGGGTAGCGGAGCCAGCCGTTCACGTACGAGCCGGGGTTGATGCCGGCCCAGCGCAGGCCGGTCTGCACGTTGCCCAGGGTGGCCTGGTTGTTGGGGCAGTCGTAGCCCTGCTGGCGGTTGAAGGCGGCGTTGCAGAACTGGTTCTGGGTGTGGTTGCGGCCGAACCAGGTCGCGATGGTGTTGCCGCCCGCGGCCCAGCACCAGTTGGTCTTCTGCTGCGCCTGCATGGTGATGTTCAGTCGCTTGTACGCGAGGGCGGAGACGTCCTCGCTCGTCGGCGCGGCGGTCGCCGGCGTCGTGGGGAGCAGGAAGAGGGCGGCAGCGGCGAGTGCCGCCAGGGACAGCTTTCTACTGCGCATCGCGTTCCTCCCGAGGCGGGGGGTGGGGGTGGGGGGTGCGGGGATGTGGGGAGTGGGGAGTGGGGAGTGGGGACTGGGAGTCGGAGGAGCGCGTCCGGACGCTGTCCAGGAGCATCGAGCGTTGTCCGGAACCGGTCAACACGCTTCAATGCGGGGTGACGGCGGGCTGTGAACGGTGTGACCCCGCGGGGTGAACACGCGTCTGCCGTCACCTGCGGGCCCGCCGTCGGCGGGGCGGCGACCCGCCCCTTCGTCGTGAACATTCACTGAGGAGTCCCCGTGGGGCACACCGAGGCCGATCTGGCGCAGTTGCTGCACACCGGACCGTTCCATCTGGCGCTGCGCACGGCGCTCGCGGTGCGCGGTCTGCCGCTCCAGCGGGTGCAGCACCACCTCGCCCACCGGGGCATCAAGGTGGGGGTCACCAGCCTCAGTTACTGGCAGCAGGGCGCCCGCCGCCCGCAGCGGCCCGAGTCGATGAAGGCCGTGCGCGCCCTGGAGGAGGTGCTTCAGCTGCCGGGTGATTCGCTGATCCGGCTGCTGGCGGAGGGCGCCGGGGCGCGCGGTGACGTGGAACGGCCGGCGGGCCGCTCGTACCGCTCGCTGGTGGAGGCGTCGGGTGTCGTGGAGGAGCTGCTCGCCGAGCTGGAGTCGCCGGTGGACGGCGGACTGCACACGGTCGGTCACCACGAGCGGGTACGGATCGGGGCGGGGCGGGAGCTGGTGGGGCGCGACTCCCAGCACGTGGTGCGGGCGCACCGGGACGGGATCGACCGCTATCTCGCGATCCACCACGGCGATCCGGGCTGCGACCCTTCCCGGGTGGAGGTGCGTGCCCTGGAGAACTGCCGTCCGGGGCGGGTGCGATGGCACGGCGAGACGGGCGTGCTCGTCACGGAGCTGCTCTTCGACGCGCGGCTGCGGGCTGGGGAGACGTACCTCTTCGGGTACGGCTTCGAGGACGGGACGGGCGGCCCGAGCGGGGAGTACGTCCGGGGGTTCAGCTTCGCCGGCGGGCAGTACGTGCTTCAGGTGCGGTTCGACGAGGCGGCCCTGCCGGTGCGGTGCCGGCGCTTCGCGCAGGCCTCGGCCGGTGCCCCGCGCGGCGGCCGCTCGGATCTGACGCTGAGCGGGCGGCACCGCACGGTGCATCTGGTGGAGCAGGGGGTACGGCCGGGGATCCTGGGGATCGACTGGGACTGGGCGTAGGGGCGGGGCTTACGCCTCCGGGCCCGCGACCAGCTTTCCGCCCTCGATCCGGAGCGGGACCTCGGGCAGCGGGACCGTCGCCGGGCCCTTGAGTGCCTTGCCGGTGGTCACATCGAAGCGGCTGCCGTGGCAGGGGCAGTTGCCCTCGTTGTTCTCGATCTTGTCGAGGACGCAGCCGGCGTGGGTGCACTGGGCGCTGAACGCCTTGTACTGGCCCTCGGCCGGGCAGCTCACCAGGACCCGCTGCTCGCGGTAGAGCTTGGCGCCGCCGACCGGCACCTCCTCGGGCGCACCGAGGGAGACCGGTGCGGTCGGGGTCGGGACCTGGGCGTGCCCGAGCTTGGACTCCGTGGAGCAGGCCGCGACACCCAGTCCGGCGGCTCCGGCGAGCGCGGCGCCCTTCAGTACGGTGCGGCGGGTGGACTGGCCGGACATGAGCGCTCCACGGTGGGATCGGGGCAAGGGGTGACCGAACCGACGATACCGGCGGGCTCCTGGCGCTCTTCGACGGGGCTGTCGTGGCCGCTGGGGCATGGGTTACGTTCACGGGCGTGATCGTCGTCGCCGGTGAGTCCCTGATCGACCTGGTCCCCGAGGGGCCCGCCGCCACTCCCCTGTCCCCGCTGACACCCCGGCCGGGTGGTGGCCCGTACAACACGGCCGTGGCGCTCGGCCGGCTGGGCGCCGAGGTGGCGTTCTGCTCGCGCGTCTCCACGGACGCCTTCGGGGAGGCTCTGGTGGCCGGTCTGCGGGCGGCAGGGGTCTCGGACCGGCTCGTCCAGCGCGGCCCGGAGCCGACGACGCTGGCGGTCGCGTCGGTGGGCGCGGACGGCTCGGCGGCGTACGGCTTCTACGTCGAGGGCACGGCCGATCGGCTCTTCACCCTGCCGGAGCGGCTGCCCGAGGAGGTGCGGGCGGTGGCGTTCGGCACCTGTTCGCTGGCCCTGGAGCCGGGCGCCGGTGCGTACGAGGCACTGCTGCGGCGCGAGGCGGAGCGCGGCGCCCTCACGCTGCTGGATCCCAACATCCGGCCCGGCCTGATCCCGGACGGCGCCGCCTACCGCGAGCGCTTCGCGGGCTGGCTGCCGTACGTCTCGCTTCTGAAGCTCTCGGAGGAGGACGCCGCCTGGCTGGGCGGCTCCCCTGCCGCCTGGCTGGAGCGGGGACCGGCGGCGGTGGTCCTGACCCGGGGCGGGGCCGGGCTGACGGTCTTCACCTCGTCGTTCGAGGTGACGGTGCCCGCGGTGCGCGTGGCGGTCGCGGACACGATCGGCGCGGGCGACACGGTGAACGCGGCGCTGCTGCACGGCCTGGGTGACCGCGCGGCGGACTCCCTGGACGCCGCCGCCTGGTCCGCCCTGCTGTCGTACGCGGCGGAGGCGGCGGCCCTGACCTGCACCCGCCCGGGCGCGGAGCCTCCGTACGCGGACGAGCTGAAGGCGAACGGACGGACCGGCCGACCGAGGGGCTGACGGGCTGAGGGCACGCGGGCACCGCCAGGCGGGGGTGAGGCCCGCATCGGGCGCCCGATGTGGGTCTGGGGCACCGCCGCCGGACGGCGGCGGTGTCCCAGACCCTCTGAGGTCACGCCTTGCGTGCCCTCACAGCCGTCTTCTTGGCGGGTGCCTTCCTGGCCGCGGCCGTGGCGGTCGCCGCGGTCTTCTTCGCGGGAGCCTTCTTCGCGGAGCCGGACGCCTTGCGCGCCGCGGGCACGCTCGCGTCGCTGATTCGGTCCGCGCCCAGGATCTCGCGGAGGAACTTGCCGGTGTGGCTCGCCGGGACCGAGGCGACCTCCTCCGGCGTGCCCTCGGCGACCACAATGCCGCCGCCGCTGCCGCCCTCCGGGCCCATGTCGATGACCCAGTCGGCGGTCTTGATGACATCGAGGTTGTGCTCGATGACGATCACGGAATTGCCCTTGTCGACCAGACCGGACAGGACCTTGATCAGCTTCGAGATGTCCTCGAAGTGCAGACCCGTGGTCGGCTCGTCCAGGACGTAGACCGTGCGGCCCGTCGACCGCTTCTGGAGCTCGGAGGCGAGCTTCACGCGCTGCGCCTCACCACCCGAGAGCGTCGGCGCCGACTGGCCGAGCCGGACGTACCCGAGACCGACCTCGTTGAGCGTGCGCAGATGGCGCGCGATCGTCGGGACGGCCTCGAAGAAGTCAAGGGCCTCCTCGATCGGCATGTCCAGGACCTCGGCGATGGACTTGCCCTTGTAGTGGACCTCCAGGGTCTCCCGGTTGTACCGGGCGCCGTGGCAGACCTCGCACGGGACGTAGACGTCCGGCAGGAAGTTCATCTCGATCTTGATCGTGCCGTCGCCGGAGCAGTTCTCGCAGCGGCCGCCCTTGACGTTGAAGGAGAACCGGCCCGGCAGATAACCGCGGACCTTCGCCTCCATCGTCTCGGCGAAGAGCTTGCGGACATGGTCGAAGACGCCGGTGTACGTCGCCGGGTTCGACCGCGGGGTGCGGCCGATCGGCGACTGGTCCACGTGCACGACCTTGTCCACGAGGTCGTCGCCGTCCACGCGCGTGTGCCGCCCGGGCACCGACTTGGCGCCGTTCAGCTCGCGCGCCAGGTGGGTGTAGAGGATGTCGTTGACCAGGGTCGACTTGCCGGAGCCGGAGACTCCGGTGACGGCCGTGAGGACGCCCAGCGGGAAGGAGACGTCGATGTCCCGCAGGTTGTTCTCCCGGGCGCCGTGCACGGTGAGCCGGCGCGAGGGGTCCACCGGGCGGCGGATGTCCGGCGTCCCGATGGCCCGGCGGCCCGAGAGGTACTGCCCGGTCATCGACTCCTGGTTGGAGAGCAGCTCGGCGAGGGGTCCGGAGTGGACGACCTTGCCACCGTGCTCACCGGCGCCGGGGCCGATGTCGACGACCCAGTCGGCGACCTTGATGGTGTCCTCGTCGTGCTCGACGACGATGAGGGTGTTGCCCATGTCCCGCAGCCGGACCAGCGTCTCGATGAGCCGGTGGTTGTCGCGCTGGTGGAGGCCGATGGACGGCTCGTCCAGGACGTACAGCACGCCGACCAGACCGGAGCCGATCTGCGTGGCGAGCCGGATGCGCTGGGCCTCGCCGCCGGAGAGCGTGCCGGCGGCGCGGTTGAGGGAGAGGTAGTCGAGGCCGACGTCGACGAGGAAGCGCAGCCGCTCGTTGACCTCCTTCAGGACCCGCTCGGCGATCTTCTTGTCGCGGGCGTTGAGCTTCAGTCGGCCGAGGAAGTCGGCGCATTCGCTGATCGACATCGCGGCGACCTCGGCGATGGACCGCTCCATGACGGTGACGGCGAGGACGATCGGCTTGAGGCGGGTGCCCTCACAGGTGGGGCAGGGCACTTCGCGCATGTAGCCCTCGAAGCGCTCACGGCTGGAGTCGCTCTCGGCCTCGCTGTGGCGCCGCTTGACGAAGGACACGGCGCCCTCGAAGGCCGGCGTGGTGTACGCCCGCTCGCGTCCGTACCGGTTCCGGTAGCGGACCTCGACCTGGGTCTTGTGGCCGTGCATCAGGGCCTTCTTGGCCCGCGCCGGAAGCCCGGCGTACGGAATGTCCGTACGGAAGCCGAGCGCCTGGGAGAGTCCGCCGATGAGCCGGCCGAAGTACTCCTTGGTGTGTCCGTGCGACCAGGGGTGGATGGCGCCCTCGTCGAGGGACCGGTCCTCGTCCGGGACGATCAGCTCGGGGTCGACCTCCATGCGGGTGCCGATGCCGGTGCAGTCCGGGCAGGCGCCGAAGGGCGAGTTGAAGGAGAAGGAGCGCGGCTCCAGCTCCTCGAAGGACAGGTCGTCGTACGGGCAGTAGAGGTGCTCGGAGTACATCCGCTCGCGCTCGGGGTCGTCCTCGGCGAGGTCGACGAAGTCGAGCACGACCATGCCGCCGGAGAGTCCGAGCGCGGTCTCGACGGAGTCGGTGAGGCGGCGCTTGGCGCTCTCCTTCACGGTGAGGCGGTCGACGACCACCTCGATCGTGTGCTTCTCCTGCTTCTTCAGGGTCGGCGGCTCGCTGAGCTGGATCGTCTGCCCGTCCACCCGCGCGCGGCTGTAGCCCTTGGTCTGGAGGTCGGCGAAGAGGTCGACGAACTCGCCCTTGCGCTCGCGCACGAGCGGCGAGAGGACCTGGAAGCGGCTGCCCTCGGGCAGCTCCAGGACCTTGTCGACGATGGCCTGCGGCGACTGCCGGGAGATCGGGCGGCGGCACTCGGGACAGTGCGGCTTGCCGATGCGGGCGAAGAGCAGACGGAGGTAGTCGTAGACCTCCGTGATGGTGCCGACCGTCGAGCGCGGGTTGCGCGAGGTCGACTTCTGGTCGATGGAGACGGCGGGCGAGAGACCCTCGATGAAGTCGACGTCCGGCTTGTCCATCTGGCCGAGGAACTGCCGGGCGTACGACGAGAGCGACTCGACGTACCGGCGCTGTCCCTCCGCGAAGATCGTGTCGAACGCGAGGGAGGACTTGCCCGACCCGGACAGCCCGGTGAAGACGATGAGGGAGTCACGCGGGAGGTCGAGCGAGACGTTCTTGAGATTGTGCTCGCGAGCGCCACGAACGATGAGACGGTCGGCCACGCCGGTCCGCACCTTTCTTGAGAGAGCGGAGGCACAGGAATGCGGGTCGCAGATATGCCTGGGGATGCCTGGATGTGCTGAATACCCAACAACCAAGGATGCCGGATGCTTCCATCGAGCTTATAGCACGCACATTCGATTTCCGGCCGCGCTCCACCCGCTTCACCCGAACGAGTGGCGGCGCTAGGGTCGGCCTCATGATCGACCCTGTGCGTGACCTGGCATCTGTACGTGAAGCGACCGAGCGACTCCTCGACGCAGCCGCCTCCTGGGACAACGCGGAGGTGACCCAGCCGTCACGGCTTCCGGGCTGGACCCGTGGACATGTTCTGGCCCACCTGGCCCGCAACGCCGACGCCCTCGTGAACGTCCTCCAGGGCCGGCCCATGTACGCGGACGCCGCGACCCGCGACGCCGACATCGAGCGCGACGCCCCGCGCCCGCTCGACGTGCACCTCGCCGACGTGCGCGAGAGCGCCGAGCGCTTCCAGGCCGTGGCCGCCGAGCCCGCCGACTGGGAGCGGATCGTGGAGCTCCGCAACGGCGTCACGGACCGGGCGGCCCGCATCCCCTTCCGCCGCTGGGTCGAGGTGGCCCTGCACCACGTCGACCTGGGGGCCGGCTACGAGCTGGACGACCTGCCCGACGAGTTCGTGACCCGCGAGATCGAGTTCCTCGCCGACCGCTGGTCGGGACGCCCGGAGGTCCCACCGGTGACCCTTCTCCTCGGGCACGACGAGGGCGGCCCCAGCTGGCACACCGGCGGCGACAAGGGCGACCCCGTCGTCCTCGGCGGCACCGGCGCCGAACTGCTCGGCTGGCTGTCCGGTCGCGGCGACAAGGGCGCCCACCTCGCCGTCCTCGCGGGCGACAGGCTCCCCGACCTCCCCCCGCTATAGGCTGAGCCCATGACGTACAGCGGAACGGTGAAGGTCGGCGGACCGGCCGATGTGCACGAGCTGACGGACCTCATGATCTCGAAGGTCGCGGTCGGCCCGATGGACAACAACGCGTATCTGCTGCGTTGCCGGGCGACCGGGGAGCAGCTGCTGATCGACGCGGCCAACGACGCCGGCACCCTCCTGACGCTGATCGGTGACGACGGCATCGCGTCCGTCGTCACCACCCACCGGCACGGCGACCACTGGCAGGCTCTCGCCGAGGTGGTCGCGGCGACCGGTGCGCGGACGCATGCGGGCGCGTACGACGCCGAGGGCATCCCCGTCCCGACGGACGTGAAGGTCGAGGACGGCGACACGATCACGGTCGGCCGGGTCGAGCTGACCGCCCGTCGACTGGTCGGGCACACCCCCGGCTCGATCGCCCTGGTCTACGACGACCCGCACGGGCACCCGCACGTCTTCACCGGCGACTGCCTCTTCCCCGGCGGCGTGGGCAACACCTGGAAGGACCCGAAGGCCTTCGCGAGCCTGATCCAGGACGTGGAGACCAAGCTCTTCGCGGTCCTGCCGGACGAGAGCTGGGTCTACCCGGGCCACGGCAGGGACACCACGCTCGGTGACGAGCGCCCGCATCTCCCCGAGTGGCACACGCGCGGCTGGTGAGCGTGGGCCGGGGCCAGGCCCACGACTGGTGAACCGCCGACCGGACCGAGGCGCACGGCTCCGTGGCCTGCGCTTCCCTACGCCCCCGTAACCCGCGCGGACACCGGGTAGTTGGCGCGGCATGCGCCACAGTCACCCCCCGCAGCTCCCTGACGACACCCCGTCCACCCCCTCCACCCCCTCCACCCCCTCCGCTCCGTCCGCTCCGTCCGCTCCGTCCGCTCCGTCCGCTCCGTCCGCTCCGTCCGCTCCGTCCATGGGGCGGCTCGCCGCCGCCTCCCTCGTCGGCACGGCCATCGAGTTCTTCGACTTCTTCGTCTACGGAACGGCCGCCGCTCTCGTCCTCGGCCCACTCTTCTTCCCGACGTTCTCCCCTCTCGCCGGCACTCTGGCCGCCTTCGGCACCTTCGCCGTGGGCTTCGTCGCCCGTCCGCTCGGCTCCGCCCTCTTCGGGCACATCGGCGACCGCTACGGACGGCGGCCCGTCATGTTCGCCTCGCTGGTGCTGACCGGCTGTGCCACGGTCGCGGTCGGCTGTGTCCCCTCGTACGCCACCATCGGTATCACCGCTCCCGTGCTCCTGCTCGTCCTGCGCTTCCTGCAGGGACTCGGCCTGGGCGGCGAGTGGGGCGGCGCCGTGCTGCTGACGGCGGAGCACGCGCCGGAGGGGCGGCGCGTGCTGTGGGCGAGCTTTCCGCAGATCGGCCCGCCGGTCGGCTTCCTCCTGGCGAACGGTGTGATGCTGGCGCTCTCCGCCGGGCTGACCGACGCGCAGTTTCGCGAGTGGGGCTGGCGGGTGCCGTTCTGGGCCGCCGGGCTGCTCGCGGCGGGCGGCCTGCTGCTGCGCTCCTCGCTGACGGAGACCCCGCAGTTCCAGCAGCTCGCCGCGGAGGGTCGGCGGGCCGGCGCACCGCTGGCGGAGGTGGCACGCGACCACTGGCGTCTGGTGCTGCTGACAGCGGGCGCCCTCGCGGTCGGCTATGCCGTCTTCTACACGGTCTCCACCTGGGCCCTGGCCTACGGCACCGAGCGGCTCGGCATCGACCGCACGGTGATGCTGGTCTGTGTCATGGGGGCGGTGGCGATCAGCGGGATCGTGACCCCGTTCGTCGCGATCCTCGGCGACCGCTTCGGCCGGCGACCCCTCTGCCTCGCGGGCTGCGCCGCCTCGGCGGTCTGGATGTTCCCGATGGTGGGGCTGTTGCACACGGGTCGGCCGGTGCTGATGTTTCTCGGCTTCACGGGCGCGCTGCTGGCGTTCATCACCATGTTCGCGGTGGTCGCCGCCTATCTGCCCGAGCTGTACGAGCCGAGGGTGCGCTGCACCGGCGCAGCGGTCGGCTACAACCTCGCCGGCGTGCTGGGCGGTGCCCTGACGCCGATCGTCGCGACGGCGGTCGCCAGCCGCGGCACGGGTGCCCCCTGGGGCGTGGCGGCGTATCTGACGGTGGTGGCACTGCTGAGCCTCGGCTGCTTCGCGCTGCTGCCGGAGACGAAACCCGCCGCCCGAACCGAGTCGCCCGAGGGCGTGCCCGCGTAGCCGCGGAGCACGCCGGACGGACCGGCGGCCCGAACACGCCGGTGGCCGGTGCGGACGGCGGTGTGCCGTCCGCACCGGCCACGGTGCGTGGGTCGGGCGAGGATCAGACCTCGACGCTGTCCTTCTCGGACTCGCCGGAGGCCACCCTCTTGCCGGTCGTGTCGGCGCTCTCGGCCGCCTCGCGCTCCGCCTGCTTCTTGGAGGCGATCAGGCTGGTGATCGTGGTGACGATCAGGACGCCGCAGATGACCGCCAGCGAGAACGGGATCGAGATCTCGGGGACGTGCACCCCGGACTCGTGCAGCGCGTGCAGCACCAGCTTCACGCCGATGAAGCCGAGGATCACCGACAGGCCGTAGCTGAGGTGGACCAGCTTCTTGAGCAGGCCGCCGATCAGGAAGTACAGCTGTCGAAGACCCATCAGGGCGAAGGCGTTGGCGGTGAAGACGATGTACGGGTCCTGGGTCAGGCCGAAGATCGCCGGGATGGAGTCGAGGGCGAAGAGGACGTCCGTCGTGCCGATGGCGAGCATGACGACCATCAGCGGGGTCAGCACCCGCTTGCCGTTGACCTTGATGAAGAGCTTCGTGCCGTGGTACTTGTCCGCGACGCCGAACTTCTTCTCGACGGACTTGAGGAGACGGTTCTCCTCCCAGTCGTCCTCATCCTCGTCGGCGCGTGCCTCCTTGATGAGCTTCCAGGCGGTGTAGATCAGGAACGCGCCGAAGATGTAGAAGACCCAGGAGAAGCTGGCGATGATCGTGGCGCCGGCGGCGATGAAGATCGCACGCAGGACCAGGGCGATCAGCACACCGATCAACAGCACGCGCTGCTGGAGGTGGGAGGGCACCGAGAACTTCGCCATGATCAGGACGAAGACGAAGAGGTTGTCGACGCTGAGCGACTTCTCGGTGATGAAGCCGGCGAAGAACTCGCCGGACGCCTGGCTGTTGCCGAAGAGCAGCAGTCCCAGGCCGAAGAGCACGGCGAGGACGATCCAGACGATCGTCCAGGTTCCGGCTTCCTTGATCGACACGTCATGGGGCTTGCGCCCGATGAAGAAGTCGATAGCGATCAGGGCGGACAGACCAAGAATGGTCAGCACCCACAGGGTCATTGAAACGTCCACTGCGCCTCCGGCGTCGTACGGCTACTGATCAGCGTCGTCGCTGCCGGAGGTCTCTTCCACCCGGGCACGCTCTACGGCGAGCCGGGCCGACGCCCCGGGATCGAACCGCTCAGGGTCCGTCCGTATTGACGGGAACGCCGCGCATGGGGAGTACTCCCCTCCGCACGGAGAAGACTACCCGAAGAACCAAGAGAAGGTAAAGGCCAGGGTAAAGAGGTCCCAAGTGGGCAGGTCAGCGGCCCCATTGGCGACGGGCCTCGGCCACCTGGGCGAGGACCTGGCGGAGCACCGCACTGCCGGGCGGGAAGCTTGGCGGCTCGTACGTCCAGGCGTGACCGACCCACGGGTCGGCGAGGTGATCGTCGGCCACGGGCGTGATCCGCAGCAGCGAACGCCACAGCGGATCGAGCACCGGGCCGTACGCGGAGGCGTCCTCGCGGTCCGCGACCATCATGAGGTGCACGCCGACGGCCGGGCCCTCGTCCGCGAGGTAGCGGAGCTGGGTGACCGCCCGGTCGTCGAAGCCGTGCGGGAAGTCGTGCACGATCAGGAGCTGCTCGGCGGTGTCCATGCCCGGCGGCAGCGCGTCGGGGGCGCCCGCCCGCAGCGCCATCTGGACCAGGTCGACGCGCTCGGTCAGCCGCGCGAGGACGGCGGAGACCCCGGCCGCCCCGGAGGCCGGCGGGTCGGCCAGGACGCCCGCCTCGACGAGCGGGGCGAGTGCGGCGGCTCCCGAGCCCGCCGGGTCAACGACATGGACGGCGATCCCACCGGACGGGTACACGGCGAGAAGCCGGGCGGCGTGCGCGACCGCCGTGTCCATGGCGAGGCGCCGCAGCTCGGCCTCGTCGAGGAGTCCCGCCGCCTCGGAGTGTCCGCGGCCACTGTCCACCCACAGACCGCGCTCCAGCGGGAGCCGGACCAGCATCGGGATGCGCAGGTCGGTGCGCTCGGGCAGATGGAGGTCGCCCAGGCGCACGGCCATCGGCACCTCCATGGGGACGCGGTAGGCCTGCCAGACCGGGTTGTCCCAGCGGGCGAAGGCGGCGGGCAGCGCCGGTTCGACGACCTCGGACTCGGCGGCGAGCTGGGCGAGGTCCCGGTCGAGGGCCTCCTGGGCGCGGGCGGTGAGCTCGTCGTGCTTGGCGCGGGCGGCCTCGCGGGCGGCGTCCCCCGCGCCGCCGATACGGCTGCGCGGGTCGGAGAGCGCGCGGTCGAGCTCCTGGTCGAGGCGGGACTCGGCGAAGTCGCAGGCGCTGCGGTACGCGGCGGTGCTGCGCGCCAGGTCCTCGAACATGCCCCACACCTGGTTGTAGAGCCGCTCCTCCATGGACCAGCCGCTGGCGTCCCCCGCGACGGGGACGGGCGGAGCCGGCTGCGGCTCGGGGGCGGGGTCGGGCGTCCGGCGGCGAGGGTGGGCATAGCTGATCGGACCACCGGTGCCGGCCGTGGGGGCGGGCGGCGGTGTCACGGGCACGGTCGGCGCGGTCGGCGCGGGGACGGGTCCGGGCGCCGGGTCGGGCACACGGGCAGGGTCGGACCCGGGGGCGGGATCGGTCGCGGTCGTCGGCGCCGTGTGGCGCACTCGCTCCGTCTCGGGCACGCGCGGGGGCGGCGCGGAGACCGAGCGGGCCAGGCCCCGGGCCACGGCCTCCAGGATCGACGCGGCCAGGTCGGCGGGGCGCTCGAGACCCTGGTCGCCGAGCATCGCGGCCAGGCCGCCTTCGTACCCCTGGCCCATGGCGCGGACCTTCCAGGCGCCCTGGCGGCGGTACAGCTCCAGGGCGACGACGGCGGACTCGCTGTCGAGTCCGGTGATCGTGTAGCCGGCGATCTCGGTGCCGTCGAGGCCGGTGACGGCGACGAAGGGGGCCGGGAGGGCGCCGAAGCGGGTCGGACCGCCGACGCCGACGGGGAGCGCCAGGAGGACGGAGACGCGGTGCACCGCGGCCGGGACCGCTTCCAGGTCCACGGCGAGACGGTGGTCGGCGGCGGCCTGCTGGGAGACCTCGACGCCGGGCAGCGAGGGCGAGCCCGGGTGGGCGATCCACTCGACGCCGGGGACGGTGCCCCGTTCGTCGCCGAGAGTGGCTCCGGCGACGACCGGATGGCCGGCCGAGACCCGGATCTCCAGTCGGGTGTCGGGCAGGGGGTGGTTCTGCCCCCGGACCAGCTCGGCCGTCATCGACTCTGTCCCCTCGGCTTCGTTCCGTGCGCAACGCGGCGGATTCATGGCTGATTGATGGCTGATCATGTGGGACAGCTCCCGGCGGCCTGCTGCCTCCGGGAGCTGTGGGGTGCGCCTGCGGTGCCGTCCTACAGGTGCGGCAGGATCGCGGGCATGAGGTCCTGGAACGTCCGGCCGTTGGCCGGGTTGCCCAGCGCGGTCATCTGCCAGCCGGAGCCGGCCCGGTGCACCTTCGCCATGATCTGCGCGGTGTACTGGCCGCCGCCGTCCAGGGTGTAGCGCGCGAGCTCCTGGCCGTTGGTCTCGTCGACGATCCGGCAGAACGCGTTCTGCACCTCCTGGAACGTCTGCCCGGTGAAGGAGTTCACCGTGAAGACGATCTGGTCGATGTGGACGGGGACGCGCTGGAGGTCGACCAGGATCGACTCGTCGTCGCCGCCCTGGCCGGCGCCGCCCACCAGGTTGTCACCGGTGTGCCGGACGGAGCCGTCGTCACTGACCAGGTGGCGGAAGAAGACGACGTCCACCGGCTGCTTGTCCGCGAAGAGCACCGCGGAGGCGTCCAGGTCGACCTCCCGGGTGCGCGAGCCGAACAGGCCGCGGCGCGGAGCCGCCTGCCAGCCGAGCCCCATCCGTACCGAGGTGAGCGTGCCCCCGCCCTGCTTCTCCAGGTTGATGGCCTGACCCTTGGTCATGTTGACCGTCACGCGCTGTCCCCTCTCCGTCGTTCCCCGCGGCCGTCTCTGGTGTGCGTGCGGTTGTGCAGCACCCTACGCAGGGGCACCGACAGCGCAGCAGACGCGGTCGCGTTTTGTGTCGGTCTTGCAACACACCCGGCGGAGCCGGGGGGCGGGCGCCGTCAGGCGAGTCCCGCCTCCTTCATCTGGCGCAACTCCTTCTTCAGCTCTCCCACTTCGTCACGCAGCCGGGCGGCCACCTCGAACTGCAGCTCCGCCGCCGCGGCCCGCATCCGGTCGGTCATCTCCTCGATGATCGCGGCCAGTTCGGCGGCCGGCCGGTCGCCGAGCTCGACCGTGCCGCCCGCCTTGCCGGCCTTGCCCTTGGCCTTGGTGGAGTGGGCGGCGAGGGAGGGCACGGGCGCCTTGGCGCCCTTGCCGTCCTTCGACTGGCGGTAGCCGGTGCCGAGCAGCTGCTCGGTGTCGACCTCCTCGCGCGCGATGGTGGCGACGATGTCGTTGATCTTCTTGCGCAGCGGCTGCGGGTCGATGCCGTGGGCCGTGTTGTACGCGATCTGCTTCTCGCGGCGCCGGTTGGTCTCGTCGATGGCCTTCTCCATCGCCGGCGTGATCCTGTCCGCGTACATGTGGACCTGTCCGGAGACGTTGCGCGCCGCGCGGCCGATGGTCTGGATCAGCGAGGTGCCGGAGCGCAGGAAGCCCTGCTTGTCGGCGTCGAGGATGGCGACGAGGGAGACCTCGGGGAGGTCGAGACCCTCGCGGAGCAGGTTGATGCCGACCAGGACGTCGTACTCGCCGGCCCGCAGCTCGCGCAGCAGCTCGATACGGCGCAGGGTGTCGACGTCACTGTGCAGATAGCGGACCTGGATGCCGAGCTCCAGGAAGTACTCGGTGAGATCCTCGGCCATCTTCTTGGTGAGCGTGGTGACCAGCACCCGCTCGTCCTTCTCGGTGCGCAGCCGGATCTCGTGGACCAGGTCGTCGATCTGCCCCTCGGTGGGCTTGACGACGACCTGGGGGTCGACGAGGCCGGTGGGACGGATGATCTGCTCGACGAAGCCGTTGCCGCGCGACAGCTCGTACGCGCCGGGGGTGGCCGAGAGGTAGACGGTCTGGCCGATCCGCCCCTGGAACTCCTCCCACTTCAGCGGGCGGTTGTCCAGCGCGGAGGGCAGCCGGAAGCCGTGGTCGACCAGGGTGCGCTTGCGGGAGGCGTCGCCCTCGTACATCGCGCCGATCTGCGGAACGGTGACGTGCGACTCGTCGATGACGAGGAGGAAGTCCTCGGGGAAGTAGTCGAGGAGCGTGTTGGGGGCGGAGCCGGGCTCGCGGTCGTCGAAGTGCATCGAGTAGTTCTCGATGCCGGAGCAGGAGCCGATCTGGCGCATCATCTCGATGTCGTACGTGGTGCGCATCCGCAGGCGCTGGGACTCCAGCATCTTGCCCTGCTTGTCCAGCTCGGCGAGCCGGCTCTCGAGCTCGCGCTCGATGCCGTTGATCGCCTTCTCCATGCGCTCCGGACCCGCCACATAGTGGCTGGCGGGGAAGACGTACAGCTCGCGGTCCTCGCTGATGACCTCGCCGGTGAGGGGGTGGAGCGTGGAGAGCGCCTCGATCTCGTCGCCGAACATCTCGATGCGGACCGCGAGCTCCTCGTAGACCGGGAAGATCTCGATGGTGTCGCCGCGGACCCGGAAGGTGCCGCGGGCGAAGGCGACGTCGTTGCGGGTGTACTGGATGTCGACGAAGCGGCGCAGCAGCTGGTCGCGGTCCATCTCCTCGCCGACCTTGAGCGGGACCATCCGGTCCACGTACTCCTGGGGCGTACCGAGACCGTAGATGCAGGAGACGGAGGCGACCACGATGACGTCGCGCCGGGTGAGCAGCGAGTTCGTCGCGGAGTGCCGCAGCCGCTCGACCTCCTCGTTGATGGAGGAGTCCTTCTCGATGTAGGTGTCCGACTGCGGGACGTACGCCTCGGGCTGGTAGTAGTCGTAGTACGAGACGAAGTACTCGACCGCGTTGTTCGGCAGGAGCTCGCGGAACTCGTTCGCCAGCTGGGCGGCCAGCGTCTTGTTCGGCGCCATCACCAGCGTGGGGCGCTGCAGCTTCTCGATCATCCAGGCGGTGGTCGCCGACTTGCCGGTGCCGGTGGCGCCGAGGAGGACGACGTCCTTCTCGCCCGCGCGGATGCGCCGCTCGAGGTCGGCGATGGCCGTCGGCTGGTCGCCGCTGGGCTGGTAGGGACTGACGACCTCGAAAGGCGCCACCGTACGTTCGATCTGGGAAACGGGCCGCATGTCACCACCGTACGACCCCCCACTGACAGTCGGGCCGTGAACGGCTCACCGGCCGCCCGGCGGCCAGTCCCTCACCAGTCCTGGGAGCGGTGGCCGCCCCGGCCCGCCGCCCGGCGTCCGCCGCGGCCGGAGGGCTGCCGGGCCGACCAGTTCGCGGGCTCGCCGTAGGCGGGGGCACGGCGGGGCGCCGGGACTCCGGGGCGGTACGCGCCCTGGGCGGCGGGACGCTGCCAGTCCGGGTCGCCCATCACGAGCAGCGGGTCGAACATGACGACGACCGCGGCCAGCAGGAGGAAGACGGCGGGACCGATCAGCATCGGCAGGAGCAGCGAGGTGGCGGAGTCGCCGGTGCCCACGACGGCGCCGTCGCCGTGCAGGTGGACGTTGACGGCCGCCATGGCGGTGTAGTGCATACCACTGACGGCGAGACCCATCACCAGGCTCGCCCCGAGGCTGGCCAGAAATCCGTGCACGGAGACGGCCGCCCAGAGGGCGGTGGTGGCCGCGACGACGGCGATCACGACGGAGAGGGCGACGGTGAGGGTGTCGTACTCGATGCGTCCCTGGAGGCGCATGCCCGCCATGCCGAGATAGTGCATCGTGGCGATGCCCAGGCCGGTGATGGTGCCGCCGGTGACCAGGGCGAGCGGGGTCGCGCCGCGGTATCCGACGATGAAGATGCCGATGCCGACCATCACGACGGCGACGCCCAGGCTGGCGAAGGTGATGGGCCGGTCGTAGCTGATGGGTGCCTGATGGACGGAGAAGCCCATCATCGCGATGAAGTGCATCGTCCAGATGCCCGTGCCTATCGAGGTCGCTCCCAGGGCGAGCCAGCCGGCCTTGAAGGTGTCGCGGTGGCGCAGCGATCTGATGGTGCAACGAAGGCCCAGGGCGCTGCCGAGGCAGGCCATGAGGTAGGCGGCGACCGGTGTCACGAGGCCGTAGCTGAATCCGTCGACCGTGCCCTGCATGAGCGTGTGCCCTCCACCCGTGGTGCAACGTCGTCCGAAAACAGTCGGTACCGCTGAGTAGACCCTCCGGGCGAGATTATGGCGCGCGGCAGGGCGCACGACCATGCGGTCCGGGAATTGGCCTCCGTGAGACCGAGCCGAGACCGGCCCGTGACGACGGCGGTGTCGGTGGGCGGTCGTACCGTGATCCCCATGGACACCACGGTGGAATGGACGGTCGTGGCGAGCGACATCGGCCCGCTGCTGCTCGCGGCGACCGACCGCGGCCTCGTGAGCGTGGTCTTCCACGCCGACGCGGCGGTACGGGAGGCAGCGCTGGGACGGCTGGCGGATCGGCTCGGCGCGGAGCCGGTGCGGAGCGACTCGGGGCGGCTCGCCGAGCCGGTGCGGCAGCTCGGGGAGTACTTCGCGGGTGGGCGCCGGGCCTTCGACCTGGCCCTCGACTGGACGCTGACGACCGGCTTCAACCGCCAGGTGCTGCGCGAGTTGGCGGAAGGGGTGCCGTTCGGGACGGTCGTGGGGTACGGGGACCTGGCCGGGCGGGTGGGGCAGCCGGGCGCCGCCCAGGCGGTGGGGGCGGCCATGGGTGCCAATCCGCTGCCTGTGGTGGTGCCGTGCCACCGCGTGGTCGAGAGTGACGGAGGAATAGGCGGGTTCGGGGGCGGTCTGGAGACCAAGCGGACCCTGTTGGCGTTGGAGGGCGTGCTGCCGCAGCCCTTGTTCTGAGAGGGCATGGTTCGGTGCCCCCTGGGGGTATGAGGGGTCGACGTTTCCATCAGGCCGGACGGCTGGCACACTCACGTAAGTGACCAACACCCCCAGTGCCCCTGACGCCGCCGTTCCGGCGGAGATATCCGCCCCTGTCACGGCCGCCGAGCTTCCGGCGCTCCGGCGACGCATCCAGGCCGTGCTGATCGCCAGCCAGATCCTCGGTGGACTCGGTATCGCCATCGGCGTCGCTCTCGCGGCGGTCCTGGCCAAGGACGTCAGCGGCACGGAGGCCCTGTCGGGCCTCGCCTCGACGGCCTCGGTCGCCGGTCCCGCGCTGCTCGCCATGCCGCTGGCGTCCCTGATGGGCTCCCGCGGTCGGCGGCCAGGGCTCGTACTTGCCTACCTGGTGGGCGCACTCGGTGCCGGGATCGTGGTCCTCGGGGCCGTCGTCGACAACTTCCCGCTGCTCCTCGCGGGCCTGGTCGGTTTCGGCGCCGGGTCCTCCGCCAACCTCGCGGCCCGGTTCGCGGCCGCGGACCTGGCCGAGCCGGACCGGCGGGGCCGGGCCATCTCCACGGTGGTGTGGGCCACGACGATCGGCGCGGTCCTCGGGCCCAATGTCGCCGCTCCGGCCGGGGAGAGCGTGGCGGGTCTCGGCATCCCGGCGGCGGCCGGGCCGTTCGTCTGGGCGGCCGGGGTGTTCCTGGTCTCCGCGGTCATGGTGGCGCTGCTGCTGCGCCCCGATCCGCTGCTGACGGCCCGTGCCCTGTCGGGCCCGGAGGAGAGCCAGGAGGCCGAGGGGCGCTCGCTCCGGGCGGGGATGCGGGCGGTACGGAAGTCCTCGCGGGCCCGTCTCGCACTGGTGACCGTGGCCGTGTCCCACACCGCGATGGTCTCGATCATGTCGATGACCCCGGTGGCGCTGAGCCATCACGGAGCGGGCATCCAGCTCATCGGGCTGGTCATCAGCGGGCACATCGCCGGCATGTACGCGTTCTCGCCCGTGATGGGCTGGCTGTCCGACCGGCTGGGCCGGCTCTCCGTGATCGGCCTGGCGGTCGGGCTGCTCGCGGTCGCGGCGCTGCTCGCGGGCACCGCGGGGGCGAGCCACGGGCAGACCGCGGCCGGCCTGTTCGTGCTGGGGCTCGGCTGGTCGGCGGGCCTGGTGTCGGGCTCCGCCCTGCTCACGGACTCGGTTCCGCAGGCCGCCAGGGCGGCGGTCCAGGGCCTGTCGGACTTCATCATGAACACCGCCGCCGGCGTCGGCGGTCTGGCGGCGGGGCTGATCGTGTCCCAGGCGGGTTACGGCTGGCTGAACGTCGTGGGCGCGCTCCTGCTGCTGCCCATGGCGGCGCTGGCGGTGCGGGGAGTCCTGCGGCGCGCCTGAGGGACATCGGATATTGGATCCGACGTCCTGGATCCAATATCCGACATTCGACATCCGACATCCAGCATCCGACCCGGGCGGCCTCAGTGGAGGACCGTCGGGGACGTGGCCCCGCGTGCCAGCAGCCGCACCTCGCCTGTGCCGTCGGCGGGAACGCTCCACACCGCCCCTTCGTGGGCGTAGGCGAGGGTCGCGTCGTCCGTCCAGACCACCTGGTCGTCGATGCTCCGGCGCTCGGCGACCGGGTGCTCGCGCAGGGTCCGGAGATCGAGGACGTGCAGCCGCCAGGGTGCCTTCGGATCGTCGGAGACCTTCTTCTTGAAGGCGATCCGGGTGTTGTCCGGTGACAGCGAGGGGCACTCGACGTTCTCCCGCAGCGCCTTCGCCGACCATCTCCTCATGTCGCCCTCGACCAGGTACGTGCGGCCCTTCGTCGCGACGGTGGAGTAGAAGCGGTTGTCGTCCCGGGCGAAGGTGACACCCCAGTAGTTCACGTCGGGAGCGTGGTACCGGCGGCCGTGGAGTGTGAGCGGGATCTGCTCCATGTTCTTCACGAGATAGCCGGTGCGCAGGTCGAGGATCGAGGTCCGGGTCGAGAAGGCGGAGCCGGCGTACGAGTCGCCCGTGGCGAACATCGTCCAGGAGAGCATGTGTCCCGAGGCGGAGACGCGGGCGCGGTTGGGGATGCCGGGCAGCGCGATCCGGCGCAGTTCGCCCAGTCGCCGGTCCAGCACGATCACGTACGAGCGGGCAGGCACCCCCGGCCGTCGCCGCAGGCAGAGCGCGGTGGGCCCGGCCGCGTGGAAGCGGTCGCAGAGCGGCCCGCCGGTCGTACGGGAGTCCGGTGCGGACAGGCCCTGGCGGCCGACCCGCCCGCTCACGGTGTCACGGACGTAGAGGTGGCCCGGCGCCCCGTCGAGGGTGAGACCGGCGCCACCGCTCGACGTGACGGTCCGATCCGCAGCGCGGAGTGTGTACGCGGTGGCTCCGCCGCCGAGCAGGAGGACGGCGAGGACGAGCACCCAGAGGCGCGCACGCGTGGTCATGCCGAAGGCCCTTCGGGAGCGGGAGCGGGAGCGGGGACGGTAGAGGGAGCGGGGACGAGCCCGGGAGGCGTATCGGGCAGCAGGCGCCACGCGCAGCCCAGGGCCGCCGTGAGCCCCGCGAGGGCCAGGACGAGGGCGGCCGTCGGCCCCCATACCGTCCAGGCGGCGCCGAATCCGGTCGCCGCGACCAGGCGGGCCAGGGCCTGGACGGTCTGTACGAGCGCGAGGCCGCTCGCGCGCCGCCCGGCCGGCAGCAGGGGGCCGGTCAGCGCCATCAGGACCCCGTCGGTGGCGGCGTAGAAGACCCCGAGCAGCCCGAGAACGAGCCCGAGCAGGAGCGGCCCGGGGCCGGGGGCGAGCAGCAGGGCGTACGCGAGGAGCAGTGCCCCGTGCCCGTACAGGAAGGGTTTGCGGCGTCCGATCCGGTCGGCGAGGCGTCCGGCGGGGACCGCGAGCAGCAGATAGCCGGCCGCGGCGCCCAGCGGCAGGAACGGGAACCAGGTGACGGCCAGGTCGAGCCGCCGCTGGAGCAGCAGGTAGACGAACGCGTCCCCGACGGTGACGGCTCCGAGCAGCGCGGTGGCCCCGAGGATCCGCCGGTACGCGGCCGAGCGCAGCGGGGCGAGCAGGGTGCGTGCCCGCGGACGGGGACCGCCGCCCGCCGCGGGACCGGCCCGTCCGCCGGGCACGAGCACCACCAGGAGCAGCACGCCGAGCACTCCGGTGCAGAAACTCACGACGAACACCGCGTCGTACGCGTCCGCCGTCGCCCACAGCAGGGCGAACGCCGCCAGCGGGCCCAGGAGGGCGCCGGTCGTGTCCATCGCCCTGTGGACACCGAAGGCGCGGCCCAGGTCCTCGGGCGGGCTGCTGAGGGTGATCAGGGCGTCGCGCGGGGCGGTACGGATGCCCTTGCCGAGCCGGTCGCCCGCGAGCGCCGCCGCGATCCAGCCGGTCGCGGCGCCGGCGAGGAGCAGGCCGAGGCGGGAGCAGGCGGACAGGGCGTAGCCGAATCCGGCGACCCGCTTGTGGCGGCCACCGCGGTCGGCCGCGTGCCCGCCGAGGAGCCGGACGAGCGCGGTGGCTCCGTTGAACAGGCCGTCCAGGAAGCCGAACTGGAGCGGGGTGAGGCCGAGTCCGACGACGAGGTACAGGGGCAGCACGGCCGTCACCATCTCCGAGGAGACGTCGGTGACCAAGCTGACCGTGCCGAGCGCGAGGACGGTGCCGGAGACGCGCCGCCGCGCCCCTGAAGGGCGAGGTGGCGGCGCGTCCGGGCGACCGGTGGTCGCCAGGTACATCAGTGGCAGGTGTAGGTCGGGCCGGAGTCCTTGACCTGGCCGTCGGTGCCGACGTACTGCCAGGTGTACGTCGTGTCCGTGAAGTCGAGCTTCAGGACGCCGTAGGTACCGCTGATGCGCTTCTGGCTGTGGGGCTGGACGGTCTCGATCGGGTACGGCTCGGCTCCGCCCATGCCGCCGACGATCTCGACGATGCCGTCGGCGGTGGCCCGGCCCGACGGGTCCTGCGGGGCGAACCGTTCGTAGTGGTGGTCGTGGCCGTTGAGGACGAGGTCGGCCCTGGCCGAGTAGAGGATCTGCCACACGGGCTTGGAGACGGGGTCGTTGCCGTGGCCGCCGGAGGAGTACAGCGGGTGGTGGAAGTAGGCGGCGACGCAGCCCTTGGTGTTCCGGGCGAGGTCGTCCTTGAGCCACTGGATCTGGGCGGGGTCGTCGAAGGAGTTGGAGTCGAGGGCGACGAAGTGCCAGTTGCCCTCGTCGTAGCTGTAGTACGGCTTGCCCTGGGGGTAGGCGAGGGCTCCGAAGTACGCCTTGTAGCCGGCGAGCGGGCCGGACGGGTCGTAGGTCTCGTGGTTGCCGGGGGCCGGACGTGTCTTGGCCTTGAAGACGCCCCAGGTCTTGTCGTAGTAGGCGCGGAAGTCGGAGAGCAGGGCGTCGTCGTACTGGTTGTCGCCCATCGTCAGATAGAACTTCGGGTTGATCCGCTGGGCCTGGGCGGCGGTCTTGGGGTGGGCGCAGGAGCTGCTGGACGCCGTGCACTGGGCGGCGATGTCGCCGGCCGCGACGACGGTGAAGGCGCCCGAGGGCGGAGGTCCGCTGTCGAAGGTGCCGTAGACCTCTACTTCGTAGAGGGAGTAGCCGTACGAGGTGCCGCGCGCGGTCCCGTAGACGCGCAGGAAGCGGCCCTTGCCGGTGAGTCCGGTCCACTCGTCGGTGCCGCCGTCGCCGGCGGTCTCCGTGGCGAGCCGGGTCCAGGTGGCGTTGTCGGCCGAGATCTCCACGCGGTACGCCTTGGCGTGGGCGACCTCCCAGGAGAGCCGTACGCGCGAGACGGTGGCGGTGGAGCCGAGGTCGACCTTGATCCACTGCGGATCGGAGCCCTCGGCGCTGGCCCAGCGGGTGGCCGGGTCACCGTCGAACGCCTTGGCCGGAAGGAAGGTGGAGTCCTCGACGGAGGAGGACGTGGCGGGCTTGCCACGGGAGATGAGCGGGTCCGCGGCGGCTCCGGCCCGGCCGGGGTGGGCGAGCAGGAGGCCGCCGATCAGCAGCAGGATGGTGGCGAGGAGGAGGGTCGTGGTGCGGCGTGGTGGGGCGATGGCGTACAGGCGCATACCTGGACTCCCTGGCCTGAGAGGTGGCGAGAGCTGGGCACCGGTGCGGAGCACCGCACACCGCCCCGAAGGGGTCGGAGGGCTGTGCACGGCGGCCGGGTCAGAGCTCTCGCTGAGCGCGTCACGCCCCTGGGGATCGGGCGCCGCGCCAAGCCGCCGCCCGGGATGCTATCTGGTAGGAAAGTTTCCTACCATACCCTCAACTCCCCTTTTCTAGAGGCTGATGTGATACGCCTTGCGCAGCGTCTCGTGGACCGTCCAGGTGGTCCGGTCCCCCTCGCGGAGCACGCACGCGTCGCCGGGCCCGATCTCCAGCGTGGCGCCGCCCTCGACGGCGACGGTGGCGCGGCCGCTGACGACCACGAAGAGCTCGTTCGCCTCGGTGTCGGTGACCACTCCGGGCGTGATCTGCCAGACACCGCGCACCTGCTTGCCGTCGGCGGACTCCCAGAGGACCTTGCCGGTCACCTCGGGCGAGCCCGAGACGATCTGTGCGGGGTCGAGCGGCTCCGGCTCCAGTTCCGCATCGGGGATGTGGACGGCGAAGGAGGGCTGGTCGTGTGTCGTCATGGGCGGTGACTGTAGCGGGGGGCCAGGATCGTTCCAGCGTCGGGACGGGATGGAAGATCGTGCTCCGTTTCGTCTCCGACCAGGCGACTTCCCGCTGTTCGGCGACGGCGACGGAATCCGAAGAACGGCTTCGGGGCAGACCCCGGGAGGTCGGGGGCACGGACGGCCGCACCGAAGGACGCAGGGACTGCCGGGCGGGGCGGCGGAGCACCGATTCCGCAGGCGCCTCGACGCCCCCCCCAGTCGGCGTAATCAGGTCGTGGTCGACCGCGAGACCGTCGTAGAAGTGACGAATGGACACCTCGGCCCCTTCGGGGGCGGAACCACCCATAGGCACGCACCACGGAATACGGCGCGATGGCGCCGCACGGCCGAAAACCGGGTTGGCGGGACGGGTTGCCGACAGAGGTCGCCGCTGGTCACGAGCAGCGCCTTTGGTGCACCCAATGTTGGTCGCGGACAATCCGCCGAGCCCCCTGTCAAGCCTGGCGTGTGCGCGTCAAACTCCCCCTGAACTCCTCCCTCACCTCCGACAGGAGAGTGCGATGTCCGCGTCTGCCTTCCTCCCCCGCACCGCCGCCCTGACCACCACGGCCCTCACCGCCGCCGCGCTGCTCGCGGCCACCCTGGCCGCCCCCGCGGCCCTGGCCGCCGGCCCTGTGGCCCCCGGAGCCGACTACAAGGCCGCCTACGACACCCTCGGCCCCCAGCGCCTCACCCCGGCCCAGCAGAGACTCGCCGCCGCCAAGCAGGCGGAAGCCGCCAGAACGTACGACGGTGTACGCACCCGGGCGCCGCTGGCCGGGTACAAGCTCTCCGGCGGCATCCACCAGTCACAGAAGACGTCCTACTGGTGCGGCCCGGCCACCCTCGTGATCACCCAGTCCGCGCGCGACGAGGTCGCGGGCCGGTCGCAGCAGGACGCCGCGACCCTGCTCAAGACGACCTCCAACGGGACCGCCTGGTACGGCATCAACATCAACGTCCCCAGCCCTACGGGCTACCCGATGGCCGACGCGCTGAACCACCGTCTGCCGGGCGCCGGTTACGTCCCGAAGGCACTGCCGTACACCCCCACCGCCACCGACAAGGCGAACTTCAAGCAGCACATCACCCACAACACCGACAACGACTTCGCCATAGCCGGCAACGCCTGGGAGGTACCGGGCGGCCCGCACCTCGTCGGCCACCCCAACATCGAGATATTCCACTGGGTCTCGATCGACGGCTACAACACGGACACCGCCGCCGGGCAGGTCAACTACCTGGATCCCGTGGGCGGCGTGAGCACGAGCGTGATCTCCTGGGCGGGATCCGTCCCCAAGTCGGCGCGCATCTCGTCCGACACCATCACCACCATCATGGGCGGCCGTGGGTACGTCTGGTAGGTCCCCCTCCCCGGTCGGCGCCCGTGCGGCCCTGACCCTGCTGCTGACGGGCATCCTGGTCGCGGGGTGCTCGTCAGCGCGGCCCGCCCCGGAGCCGGCGCCCCGAGAGGCGTCCGCCTCGGCACCGCGCGCGTCGTCCGCCCCCGCACCGCGGCCCAGCGCGCAGGCCGCCGCCTGCGAGGTGCGGCTGCCCACCGCCTGGAGCTCCGCGCTCGCCGCCGGTGAACTGCGGGTACCGGCCGGTGAGCGGGCGGTGCTCACGGACACCGGCCCCGGCTGGACCGCCGTCCAGCTCACGGGCGGCGGGCAGCGACGGGCCGCCCTGCTGCGGGGAACCGACGCGCCCCGCACCCTGCTCACCCTCGCCGACCCCGTCGAACACCAGCTGCTCGCCGCCGACTTCGACGGCCGGCGGTGGGCCGCGTTCGCCGTCCTGGAAGGACGGACCCTGGACAGCCCATGGAGCCTGTACGTCTGGGACGCCACGACGGGCGCGTCCCGGCGGCTCGCCCGTGCGGACCGGCCGGGCCCGCTGCCCCAGCCCGTCGTCCGTGACGGCGCCGTCCACTGGGCCCAGGGAGTCGGTGGCGGCAAGGCCACCGTGTACGCGGCCGCGGCCGGGGGCGGCGCCCCACGAGCCCTGCGGACGGGGGTGATGGACGCGCCCTTCGCGGCCGGCGGACTGTTGGTGTGGCGCGAATCGGCGGGGTCCGGGACACGGCTGACCGCCGTCTCCCGCGCCGGCGGGCGGCCGGCCGCGCTGCCCGCGCCTCTGGCCGCGTTGCGGGACATCCGGTCCGTGATCTCCGACGGCAGGACCTGGGCATGGGTCGAGGGCGAGGCGGAGCCCCGGCTGATGGTGTGGCGGACGGGGGACGCGCGGCCCGCGGCGGTCGTGACGACGTCCCCGGCCGTCGACGGCATGGATCAGTTGCGGATCAGCGGCCGTCTGGTCACCTGGCGCACGCCGGAGACCTCCTACGCCTTGGACCTCGGCTCCGGCTCGTACGCGCGGATCACACCGGCGTACGGGTACGCGCAGGGCAGGGACGGCGCGCTGGCCGTTGCGTACAGCGTGGGCAACGCCAAGACGTCCGCCTCCCGGCCGGTGATCCAGGTGGTGGACGCGGGCCGGCTGCCCGGCCTGCCGGGCTGTGGCTGAGGGTCGCCACCGAGGTTTGAGTGGTTCGCGGTTGCGCCAGAGATGGGACATGTCCACACACGTGTCCGAAGAGGTTCGGGAGGCGCTCGACGAGGGCCGTCCCGTCGTCGCGCTGGAGTCCACGATCATCGCGCACGGTCTGCCGAGCCCGCGCAATCTGGCCGTGGCGCGGGAGCTGGAGGCGCTGGTACGGGACGGCGGGGCGGTGCCCGCCACGATCGCCGTGATCGACGGCACGGCCCATGTCGGCCTCGACCAGGACGGGTTGGCCCGGATCGCGGAGGATCCGGCGGTACGGAAGCTGGGGCACCGCGACCTGGCGCCCGCGCTGGCGACCGGGGCGACGGGGGCGACGACGGTCTCGGCGACGGCCTGGCTGGCGGACTCGGTCGGCATACGGGTCTTCGCGACCGGCGGGCTCGGCGGGGTGCACCGGGAGTGGAGCGAGACGCAGGACGAGTCGGCGGATCTGCGGCTGCTGTCCAGGGTCGGGGTGACGGTGGTGTGCGCGGGGGTCAAGTCGATCCTCGACGTCCCGGCGACCCTGCAGCGCCTGGAGACGCTGGGTGTGACGGTGGTGGGGTTCGGGACGGAGCACTTCCCCGGGTTCTACCTGGCCTCGTCGGGCGAGCCGGTCGACTGGACGCTGCGCACGCCCGAGGAGGTGGCGGGCGTGATACGCGCCCAGGACGACCTGGGCGAGCCGTACGCGGCGCTGATCGTCGCCAACCCGGTGCCGGAGGCCGACCAGTTGGATCCGGTGCTGCACGACCGGGTGCTCGCGCAGGGTCTCGCGGCGGCGAAGGAGAAGGGGATCACCGGGCAGGCCGTGACACCGTTCCTGCTGGAGTACCTGACCGTCCACACGGAGGGCGCCTCGCTGGAGGCGAACCTCGCGGCGGTACGGGGCAATGTGCGGCTCGCCGCGCGGATCGCCACGGCGTACGCCGAAGGCGGCGCGTGAGCGGCCTGCTGGTCGTCGGCGACGTGGTCACCGACGTCGTGGCCCGGCACCGGACCCCGCTCGCACCCGCCACGGACACGGCGGCCGACATCCGCACGCTGCCCGGCGGCGCCGGAGCCAACGCGGTCTGCTGGGCGGTGCGTTCGGGGTGGGAGGACGTGCGCCTGCTGGGCCGCGTGGGGGCCGAGGCGGCCGACTGGCACGAGAGAGCCCTGCGCCGGGCCGGTGTGCGGCCGCTGCTGGTCAGGGACGCGCACGCCGCCACGGCGACGGTGATCGCGCTGGTCGACGCGAGCACCGAGCGGACGTTCCTGACCGACAGCGGGGCGGCGCTGCGTCTCTCGCCCGCCGACTGGGACGACGCGTTCCTCGACGGTGTGGCCCATCTGCATCTGTCCGGGTACCTCTTCTTCGCCGACGCGAGCCGTGCCGCCGCGCTGCGGGCCCTGCGGGGCGCGCGGGAGGCGGGGATTCCGGCGAGCGTGGACCCGGCCTCCACGGGGTTCCTGGAGCGGCTCGGCGGGGACCGGTTCCTGACCGCCGCACGGGGCGCGCAGGCGCTGTTGCCCAATGCCGACGAGGCCCGCCTGCTGACCGGGGGCGCCGAACCGGCCAAGGCGGCCGAGGTGCTGAGCCGTACGTTCCCGCTGGTCGTGGTCACCCTGGGTACGGCGGGTGCGCTGGTCGCGGAGGCGGGCTCGGTGACGGGCCGGGTCGCGGCACCGGCGGTGCGGGCGGTGGACTCGACGGGGGCGGGCGACGCCTTCACGGGGGCGTTCCTCGCGGCCCGGCTCGCGGGAGCGGACGCGATGGCGGCGGCAGCGGCGGGATGCCGGGCGGGCGCGGAGGCGGTGACGGTGGTGGGAGGACGCCCTGCCGAGGCCGAGCCAGGACCCGCGCCCGCGCCCTGGGAGCCACCGGGGGACACCCTCTAGGAGGCCCTGAGACCGGTCCAGGCCGGGTGGCGTGGGTCGTCGGCGCGGACGACGACGTCCGCCGCGTCGGACGGGCCGACCTCGTTCTCGTACCGCGCGAAGGCGGGCAGGGTCCAGGGCTCCTCGGTGCGGCGCGCGAGGGCGCCGGGCGAGAGCCGCAGATGGACGGTCACGTCGAACGGGAACCAGTGCCCCAGCAGAAACGGGCCGTGCACCAGCAGCACGCCTCCGGGCGGCAGCTCCACGTACGGGCTGCGGGTCGCCCGGTCGCTCACGGGGTCCCAGAGGTCGGGCAGCACGCGCCCACTGCCTCCCGCCTCCAGCGGCCCGAACACCTCGCGCCACAGCGCCCCGGTGTCGTACCAGCCGCTGTAGTACGCGTCGGGGTCCTGCTTCCCGTACTCGTAACGGAGCGATGCGGGCCGCAGGAACCCTCCGGTGCCGACGACAAGTACGGACCGGCCGCGCAGCCGCAGCGCGTCGGCGACCCGCTCGGCGATCTCGCCGGTCGGCGCGGCCGGCGGACCGTCGATGCCGACCTTGAGCCAGTCCCCACCGTCCCCGGGCACGGACCCGTCGACGTGCGCGGCCAGGGCCTCGGACAGTCGCTCCCAGGTGATCGCTTCGAATCGCACGGAGTCGACCTTGTCACAGGCGAGGGCGGCGTGAGCAGGACCACAGGACCATGGAAACGGTGAGGAAGGCAGCGCGGGCAGTCCGGCGCTTCCGCCTCGATCGACAGCGGTGCGTCCTGGGGCAGCAGGCAGGTCATGGAGAGCACGACGGGCTCGGAGCCGACGTTGAACCCTATGTGCCGGTTCTTCCGGCCCGCGGGTTCGACGAACGCCTCGCCCGCGGAGACCGTCTCGACCGAGCAGTCGTGCAGGATGCGGGTCAGCGTGCCCGACTGGACGACCGCGATGATCTGGCCGGGGTGATGGTGCCAGCCCGTGGAGTCACCCGGGGCGAGAGTGACGGTACGGAAGATGACATCCGTGCGACCCTTGGGCGGCTGGATCCGCAGCGCGCCGCTCGACGTGCCCCTGGCCAGCCCACCCCGGCGGCCCTCGTGGTGCGCCACCTCCGGCACGTCCGGAGCATCCGTAACCTCCGGGGAAGCGACGGCGACGTACGCTACTCGTCAGGGGGATGACTCGGACGGGGATTGACTCTCACTCCACCAGCAACGGTCCGTACCTCTACCGCAGTTCACCGGCGAGACGACCGGCTCCCGTCACCGCGACCCGCCCGTCCCGCACCGCCTGGGCGAGGGTCGACTCCCCGCTCGCCAGGGCCCGGCAGGTCGCGGAGTCCGTCCGCAGGTGCGCGTCGGCGGTGTCGGCCGGCGGCGGCCCGTCCCCGTACTCAGGCGGCCCGTCGCCTCCGATCCGTAGATGGAACTCCCCCTCGTCCAGGGTCACCCGCACCACTCCCTCCACCTCGCCCTCCAGAGCGCGCAGCAGCGGGATCGCGAACCAGTGGGCGCGCACGGCGTCCGTCGGCCGCGGCTCCTCCAGGGCGGGCGCCCCCCACTCCGCCAGGGCCCGCAGGACCGGCAACAGGTCGCGGCCCCGCCGGGTGAGCTCGTAGACGTACGCCGAGACGGGCGGCGGCATGCGGCGGCGCGTGACGAGTTCGGCGCCCTCCATGTCCTTGAGGCGGCCGGCCAGCATGTCCGTACTGACGCCCGGGAGATCGGCGTGCAGATCCGTGTAACGGCGCGGCCCGGCGAGGAGTTCGCGGACGATCAGCAGCGTCCAGCGGTCGCCGACGACGTCGAGGGCACGGGCGGCGGCGCAGTACTGGTCATAGCTTCGGCGGCGTGGCATGCGACGCAGTCTAGACAAGTTGTTGGACTTTCCAAGCTCGAACTTGGTAAAACCAAGCATCAATCCTTCTGGGAGGTCGTCGCATGGAGTTCCGGCAGTCGAGCAAGCTGAGCGAGGTCTGCTACGAGATTCGCGGCCCGGTCATCGAGCACGCCAACGCCCTGGAGGAGGCGGGCCACAGCGTCCTGCGCCTCAACACCGGCAACCCCGCGCTCTTCGGCTTCGAGGCGCCGGAGGAGATCGTCCAGGACATGATCCGGATGCTCCCGAAGGCGCACGGCTACACCGACTCCCGCGGCATCCTCTCCGCCCGTCGCGCCGTCGCCCAGCGCTACCAGGCCATGGGACTGCCGGAGGTCGACGTCGACGACGTCTTTCTCGGCAACGGCGTCTCCGAGCTGGTCTCCATGGCCGTCCAAGCGCTCCTGGAGGACGGCGACGAGGTCCTGATCCCCGCGCCCGACTTCCCTCTATGGACGGCGGCGACCACCCTGGCGGGCGGCAAGGCCGTGCACTACCTGTGCGACGAGTCGGCCGACTGGTACCCGGACCTCGCCGACATGGCCGCGAAGATCACCGACCGGACCCGGGCCGTCGTCATCATCAACCCCAACAACCCCACGGGCGCGGTGTATCCGCGCGAGATCGTCGAGGGCATCCTCGATCTCGCCCGCCGCCACGGGCTGATGGTCTTCGCCGACGAGATCTACGACCAGATCGTCTACGACGAGGCCGTCCACCACCCGGCCGCCTCCCTCGCCCCCGACCTGGTCGTCCTCACCTTCGGCGGTCTGTCGAAGACGTACCGGGTGGCGGGCTTCCGCTCCGGCTGGCTGGTCGTCAGCGGTCCGCAGCAGCACGCGAAGAGCTACCTGGAGGGGCTGACGATGCTCGCCTCCATGCGGCTGTGCCCGAACGCCCCCGCGCAGTACGCCATTCAGGCCGCGCTCGGCGGCCGGCAGTCGATCCACGAGCTGACCGCGCCGGGCGGCAGGCTGCGGGAGCAGCGCGACAAGGCGTGGGAGAAGCTCAACGAGATCCCGGGTGTCTCCTGTGTGAAGCCGAAGGGCGCGCTCTACGCCTTCCCGCGCCTGGACCCGAAGGTGCACAGGATCCACGACGACGAGAAGTTCGTCCTCGACCTGCTGCTGCGCGAGAAGATCCAGGTGGTGCAGGGCACCGGCTTCAACTGGCCGCGACCGGACCACTTCCGCATCCTGACGCTCCCGTACGCCGACGATCTCGACGCGGCGATCAGCCGCATCGGCCGTTTCCTGAGCGGCTACCGGCAATAGGGCCCGGAACGGGAGCGGGTCCGAGGGCGTAGCCTGCCCCCGGACCCTGTGGATGCCGCTCACATCACACGCCGGCACGCTTGAGAACCCGGGTCAGTCGTCATTGCGTCGCGTCCTGCCATTGGACCACCGCCGATCGAGCTCGGCGGACCAGATTCGAACTGGCATTTCGACGCACCAGGGCCCGGGCCCGGTCGATCCGGCGATGAGCGGCGGATGCTGAATCTGGAGCAATAGTCTGAGTTTGATCGCGACCCTCGTCAGAAGGGCCGCGCATTCACGACAAGCCTCATCTTCAGCTTTGCGCTCCTCGCGCACCCCGGCCGTGTTCTGTGGCCGGGGAGTCTGTGGGTGTCCCCCGTCGTTCCCCGCTGTCCCCTGTTACCCGAAGAGGTAGCCGAAGACGGCGTCGCCGACCCGCTGGTCGGTGACCTCGGCGCTGTTCGCCTCCTCACGGGCGAACTTCACCGCCTGCTGGAGCTTCTCCACCCGCTCCAGAAGCTCGTTGACCCGCCGGGCGGGCAGCGCGCCGGAGAACTTGACCGTGGTCCAGTAGCCGACCGGCACGTCCTCGTAGTACACCTCGACCTGCGCCGGGTGCTTGTCGGTCGCCTCCGCCTTGACGTGGTTGCGCGGCACCTTCTTCGTCCGCACCGTGCGGACGACCTCGGTCTTCCACGCGTCGGTCGACGGGTCCTGCGTCCAGGACTCGGCCGCGTCGAGGACGGGCAGCTTGCGGACGAAGGTGTTGATGTCCGTCAGCTGCTTCTCCAGGAAGAGGAGATACGCGACGGGCACCTGGCTCACCAGCACGCGCCCGTCGACGGTGACGTCCGCGCGCGCCTCGCAGTTGGCCCAGTCCTTGGTGGCCGTGACATCGAACAGCCGGGTCAGCGCCCGCGCGGTGTCGCGCAGCACGTCCTCGGCCTTCACCTGCACCAGCGTCGACTCGGGCGGAAGCTGCTCGCCCTCCTCGTCCTTCGGCTGGTACGTACGGGAGATGCCGGCGAGCAGCGCGGGCTTCTGCAGCCCGTGGTGCGCCGCCGTCAGGTCCTGATGCGCCCTGGACTTGACGCCCTTCTCCACTGCGATGATCTGATTGAGTTTCGTTGCCACGCGACGGACCCTAGTCCGGTCCGTGACGAGTAATCGAACGATTATTGACGCCGGTTGAGCATTCTGTTGAGCTTTCCGAGGAGCGACCGATCATGGGGACGGCACTGATCGCCGTGGCGGGGACCCTGCTGGGCGTGATCGCCACGCACTGGTTCCAGGGCCGGGCCGCCGAGCGCACGGCCGTGCTGGCCCGCACCGAGCAGCTGCGCCAGGAACGGATCGCGGCGTACAGCGCGTTCGCGGGCGCGGTCGTCGACTTCCGGCGCAGCCAGCACGACCGCTGGTTCAGCGCCGCTCAGGACCCCGGTTCGGAGCGGGCCGAGGCGGCGCGCTTCGCCTCGTACCATCACCGCACCGCGGCAAGCCAGGCTCTCTTCCGTGTCCAGCTGGTCTGTGACGCCCCGGACACCCGCCAACTGGCCGAGTCCGCCTTCCAGATCACCAGCTGCATGCACGAGGCGGCCGACGAGGAGGAGCGCGCCCTGCGGTCCCGGCAGGCGAAGGGGGCGCTCGACGGGTTCATCGCCGCGGCCGCTCCCGGCGTGCGCTGAACGGTGCCGGAGGGTGAACGGTGCCGGAGGGTGAACGGTGCCGGAGGGAAAGAGGAGGGAAAGAGGTCCGTATGGACCTGGTCGCACCCGTCGTCGTCGAACCGCTGAAGCGCCGCCGCTGCTCGGAGTGCCGTCAGGGGCCGCTGGAGCGGATGATCGTCGAGTTCAACGCACCGGTCTGCCTGGACTGCGCCGACCTCGGCCATCTGGTGTTCCTGCGTCGCGGGAACACCGCCCTCACTCGCCGGGCCCGCGAAGCCAGTTCGCTGTGGGCGGTGGTCGTACGGCACAACCGGCGCCGTACCCGGTACGAGCGTCAGGGGCTGCTCGTCGAGGAAGCCGCGCTCGCCCGGGCGGAGACGGCCTGTCTGGCGGACGCGGAGGCACGGGCGCGACGGCGGGCCCGTGACGCGGCGCGGCGCGCGGAACGGGACGTGGAGGTCACGGCGGCGCTGGAGGCCGAGATCCTACGGCTGTTTCCGTCCTGCCCGGCCGACCGGGCCGCGGACATCGCGGCGCACGCCGCGCAGAAGGGCAGCGGCCGGGTGGGACGTACGGCGGCCGGAAGGGCACTGGACCGGGGCGCGGTCACCGCCGCCGTGCGGGCGGCCGTACGTCACATCGACACCGAGTACGACTCGCTGCTCATGCGGGGAGTACCCCGCCACCAGGCCCGGACGAGGGTGGCACCGGCCATCGAGGCGGTACTCCGGGCCTGGCGTCGTGCATAAGGCCCGCGTGGGCCTCAGCCCTGCGCGCCCACGCGGCGGGCGCGGCGGTAGACCAGCGCGCCGCCGAGCAGGAGCGCCGCGCCGGCCGAGGCGGCGTAGCCGACCAGGTCCGAGCCGGTGTCGGCGAGCCCGACCGAGCCGGCCTGCGGGCCGGGCGCCGGGGCGGATCCCTCCGCGTCGTCACCCGGGGCGGGCGACGGCTTGCCGGGCTCCTGCGGCTTCGGCTGCTCACCGGGCGTCTCGGGCCGGCCGGGGCCGTTGACCGAGGTGTTGCCGAAGGCGGGGTTGCCGATGCCGACGACGTTGACCGAGTTGCCGCTGACGTTCACGGGGAGGTCGATCGGCAGCTGGATGCCATTGCCGGAGAGCACCCCGGGGGAGTTCCGGGCGACGCCCTCGGCGGAGGAGCCGCCGCCGTTGGACGCGCCCCCGCCGGTCTTCCCACCGGTGTGCGGCGTGCCGGGCAAGTCCTTGTGCCGGCCGCCCCCGCCCCCGTCCGCGTCCGAGCCGTAGCCGTCGGACGCGGTGGTGTTCTCGCAGCGGTTGCCCATGGCCGGGTTGAGCAGTCCGACGACGTTGACGGTGTTGCCGCAGACGTTGACCGGGACATGCACCGGCAGCTGAACGGTGTTGCCGGAGATCACTCCCGGCGAATCGACCGCAGCGCCCTGGGCGCCGGAGTCGGCGTGCGCGGCGCCCGCCGAGAGCGCGAGCGCGCCACCCGTGACCATCAGTGTGGCCAGACCACTTCGGCGAATCTGCCTCATGGCTTCCTGCCTTCCGGAGGTTTTCACGGGCATTCGCCCGTACCCGCAATTAACGCGATCCGGACCCGGCCGGATCAGGCCGTTGGCGTGTTTCACTCCATCGAGTGGGTGTGACCTCGAACGAACGGGGAATCACCGGCTCCGTTCGAGGGGGTTATCGTGGCGCGGCGAGGGGGTGAGCATGGGCGGGCGGGGACTCAGGGTGCCGGTGGGGCCCGATGCGGCGCGCTGGACGACCCGCGCCGCCACGCGCACGGTGCTGTTCGTCGTACACAACGTCACGTCCGCGACCCGGCTGCTCGATGTGCTGCCGCTGTTCGACGACGCGCTGGACGTGCAGTGCGTGGCGACCTGTACCGGATCCTCGCCGTTTCTCGCGGGCGTGCCGGAGCTGCTGGCGGAGGCGGGGCTGCCGGTCCTGCCCTGGGAGCAGGCGACGCGGACGCCGGTGGATCTGGCGATCAGCGCCAGCTACGGCGGTGACCTCCATCATTTTCAGGGGAAGTTGATCGTCCTCTCGCACGGCGCTGGCTACAATAAGAGGCTGGCAACACCGGACACCGGACACCGGACACCGGGCGGCCGGGGGCAGAGCAGTCGGCGGGCTCGGGGCCGGGCTGCGTGCCGGTCTTCGGGATGGATCCCGAGTGGCTGCTGCACGAGGGGAAGCCCCTCGCCACCGCGACCGTGCTCTCCCACCCGGAACAGCTCCAGCGCCTCACCACGGCCTGCCCCGAGGCCGCCGACACGGCGGTCCTCGCCGGGGATCCGTGCTTCGACCGGCTGCTCGCCCTGCGTGACCGCCGCCCCGCGCTGCGCCGCGCCCTCGGCGTCGACGACGGCCGGACCCTTGTCGTACTGAACTCCACCTGGGGCCGTGGCTCCCTCCTCGGCAGCGAACGGTTCCCCGCGCTGCTCCGGGAGTTGACGGGGACGCTGCCCGTCGACGAGTACCGGCTCTGCGCCGTCCTGCACCCCAACATCTGGTACGGCCACGGCCCCGGTCAGGTGCGTCGCTGGCTCCGGCGGGCCGCCGACGCCGGTCTGACGCTCATCGACCCGCTCGGGCCCTGGCGGCAGACCCTCGCCGCCGCGGACTGCGTCATCGGGGACCACGGCTCCGTCACCTTCTACGCCGCCGCACTCGGCCTGCCCGTCCTGCTCGGCGCGTTCCCCCACGAGGAACTCGACCCGGCCTCGCCCGTCGCCGCGCTCGGCCGGACCGCGCCGCATCTGCGGTCGGGGGAACCCCTGCGCGCCCGACTGGAGTCCGTACGGGAAGCCCACACACCGGGTCGCCACGACGGACTCGCCGCACAGACCACGTCCGCCCCTGGCGCCTCGGCCGGGCTGCTACGGACGCTCTTCCACGACCTCCTGCGGCTCCCCGAGCCCGAGGAGCCCGCCCGGCTGGAGCCCCTCGGCATACCGGACGGCCTCACCTCCGCGGTCAGCGTTCCGCTGCGCGTCCTCACCTCGGTCCGCGAGCCGTCCTCGTCCGTGCCCGAGATCGCCGTCACCCGGTACGCGTCCCCGGACTCCGAGCCCGAGCTGCCGCCGGCCGACGACGCGCACACCGTCGTGGACGACGCGACACGTGAGACCGACCGGCTCGCCCTGGCGGATCTGGTGGTGGAACGCTCCCCCGCCCCTCCCGGGCCACGCGCCGCCGAACTGCTGCGGGAGCGGCCGCACGCGACGCTCGCCGTGGTCGTGACCGGCAGGGACGGCTGCCTCGTCCGTACCCGCGAGGGCGCCAACCTGGTGCTGACCGCCCGCCCGGGCCCGGACGGGTTCCCCGACCCGTGCGATCCCGCCGTCTACGCCTCCGCCCTCCACGCCTGGCGGGAGAGCGGCCGTCCCCTGGGCGCCCTCGCCGACGGCATGACGGTGATGACGGGAGGAACCAGGCATCGCGTCGACGTACGGAACGGCGATTGCCGTATCGATCCGGACGGCCCGGTCGGTCAGGGCGGCCCGACCGGCCAGGGCGGTCCCGCCGGGCCGGTCAGCTCCGTCGGCTCATAGCGGCGAGCTCCGCGCGCAGGCTCGCGGCCGTGGGCGACCCCAGCGCCTCGTGCCGCTCGGCGGCCTCCGTCAGGAAGCGCCGCCGTTCCTCCTCCGAACCGGCGGCGAGCGCCCGCAGTTCCGCGATCGCCGCCAGCTGGACGGGCGCGGCCTCGCGCGCCATCCGCTCGGCCGCCTCGGCGAGATGCCCGGACGCCGCACCGAGGTCGCCGGCGGCGAGCGCGGCCTCGCCGAGGCTGGTCAGGACACGCGCCTCGTTGTACGGGTCGGGCAGCGCTCGCATCAGGTCCCGGGCGTGCCGCAGCCGGTCGGCCGCCTCGGCGTGGCGGCCCTGGCCGGACAGGGCACGGCCCAGGTGGTGTTCGAGGAGGGCCCCGGCGCGCGGATCGTCGGTGAGGGCGCGGGCACGCTCGAAGCACTCGGCAGCCTCCGCGTACCGCCCCTGCCGCAGCCGTACGAGCCCCTGCGACTCGACGGCGGTCGCCTCGCCGCGGCGGTGCCCACAGCGCCGGTCCGCCTCGGCGGCCGCCTCGAAGCAGCGTTCGGCCTCTTCGAAGCTACCGAGGCCGAGATGGGCGAAGCCGAGCTGGGTGTGCATCCGTCCCTCCGCCTCGGGCACGTCAAGGCAGCGCGCCGCTGCCTGGACACCGAGGCGGTGGGTGGCGATCCAGTCGTGGTGGAAGCCCTGACGGAGGAAGAGGCTCCACAGCGCCTCGCACAGCTGCCAGGTGAGCTCGTCGAATCCGAAGTGGTCGGCGGTCCGCACCGCCTCGACGAGGTTCTCGCGCTCCATGAGCTGCCAGGCGGCGGCCGAGGCGCCGTCGGTGGGCGTGCCGGAGGGGGCGTCGATGATGCTGCCGACGGAGCCGTCGTCCACGGGCAGGCGGTGGTAGACCGGTCCCAGGTGCCAACGGCCCGGCATCACGCGGGCATCTGCCGCGGCCGCCGTCCGGAGGTGGTGGCGGAGCAGCCGGCCCACGGCCCGGGCGGCCTCCCCGGCGCCGTCCTCGCGCAGCGCGCGCCGTTCGGCGTCGGCGCGCAGGAGGTCGTGGTAGCGGTACCGCCCAGGCGCGTACTCCTCGACGAGGTGGAGTCCGGCGAGCCCTTCGAGCAGGTCGGCGGCGCGCGCTTCGGGTACGTCGAGGAGGGCGGCGGCGGCCGGCGCGGTCAGGCCCGCCCAGGGGCGCAGCGCGCCGAGCCGGTAGAGGCGGGCCTCGTCGGGACCGAGGTCCCGGTAGGAGGCGTCGGCGGTGGCGGTGACCGGGTCACTCCCCGGCTCCGGCGAGGTGGCGTCGTGTGGTGCGGCCGCGGCTGCCATGTCACGCTCCAGCTGGTCCCAGGTCAGGTGTGTCCGTACGGCGAGTCGCTCGCCGGCCATGCACAGGGCGAGCGGCAGTCCGCCGCACCGCCGGGCGACCGCGGAGGCGCCCGCATCGGTCCCGGTCCCGGTTCCGGCAGGGGGGCGGCCTGCGAGACGGGAGAGGAGGAGCGTGGCGTCCGCCGGTCCGAGGGGTGGCAGCTCGACGTGATGGGCGCCCGCGCGCACGAGCCCGGAGAGCCGACGCCGGCTGGTGACGAGGGTGAGCGATCCGGGTGCGGCGGGCAGCAGCGGGAGCACCTGGGCCACGGAGTGGGCGTTGTCGAGCACGACGAGCAGCCGACGGTCGGCGGTCAGCGACCGGAACCAGTCGATCTGCTCCTGCTCGTCGGCCGGGACGTACGGCGCGGCCACGCCCAGCGCGCGCAGAAAGCGGGCGAGGACGGTGGACGGGCTCTGGGCGGTGCTCGCGGAGTCGCCGCGCAGATCCGCGTGGAGCTGGCCGCCGTCGTAGCGGGAAGAGAGCCGGGCGGCGAAGTGGAGCGCGGTCGCCGACTTCCCGATGCCGCCGGGCCCGGAGAGAACAACCAGCCGTGGCGTCTCGTCGTCCTCCTCCAGGAGGGCGGTCAGCCGCTCCAGTTCGGCGTGCCGGTCCGTGAAGTGGCGGGTGGGCGGCGGGAGTAACCGCGGAACCGGGGCGCCGGGGACGAGCGCCGGGACGACGGCCTCGTGGAGTGTCAGCGTGCCGATGTGCTGGGCCTGGACGACCGGGCCGTGGACGGTGCCGCTGAGGTCGTTGTGCACGGTGGGCCTCACCGGCCCTGGCCGTCCGGCGCACTCCGCGGCGCGGGAAGCTGCCCGGCCTGCCCCACCTGGCCCCCTCCGCCTCCACCGCTGTTCCGCAGGGTGCCGATCAGGCCGGTCTGGATCACGAGGCCGTGGTAGGACCCATCGTTGATGGTGTTGGTCACCTGGAGGGTCGTCTCCCCCGTCCCCTCCCCCGCCCCGTCGCCCGTCAACTCCGCGAGGATCTCGCGCAGCTCGGCCGCCGCGTCGGGATCGTCGCGAAGGCTGCGGCGCATACGGGCCCGCCATTCGGCGAGGGCTTCGGCGCGCGCGTCGGCCGCCGCGTCCTCGTCGTCACTCCGTGCGGCGTCGAGCAGTTCGCCCCGTACGGCGTCCAGTTCGGCGCCGACCGACTCCGCGTCGGCACCGAAGCGGCCGGCGAAGAACGCGGCGACACGCGTCCGGGCCCGCTCCCAGCCGTCGCCCACCATCTGCTGGACGAGCGCGGTCGCCCCCGCCGTCGCCAGTGCCACCAACTCGGCTTCCACCAGGCCCCCTTCGAACGATCGACGCGAGTCGCCAGCCTATCGGTCAGCGTCCCAGCAGATCGGTGAGTGCGCCGACGGGGTCGGGGTCCGGCGTGCCGCGCGGCCACCAGTCCTCGCGGTCGGCGTCCGACTCGTACCCGTACCAGAGCCCGTCGCGTCCGAAGCGGAGCTGGAGCGAGCGCGTCGACAGCCGGTTGCGCCAGGGGCGGAAGGCGGGGAAGTCGGCAGCGAGCAGGGCGGGGCGGGCCCGGTCGAAGGGGCCGGCGGGCGGGTCCCAGGGCTCTTCCAGGACGGTCAGCCCGGCGAGGCCGCCCTGCCGCCAGGCGGCGACGGCGCGGGCCAGGTCGGTGGGTGTGCGGTCGAGGGCGTACGCGAGGTCGCGGTAGAGCGCACGGGTGGAGGCGGTGAGACCGGAGCCGGGGTGCGCGGCGGCCAGCCGTACGGCGTCCTGCCAGGGCGTGAGCGCGGCGACGGGGTCGCGTCCGGTGACCAGGAAGGTGTGGGCGCGGGCGGCCGCCTCCATGGCGAGCAGGTCCAGGGCGAGAGGATCCGGGGCGTCGGGGTCCGGTGGGTAGGCCGGGGGCCGGCCGGGATGCGCCGGGACGGGGAGCGGCGGGGGAAGCGACGGCAGGGCGTGACCGGTGAGCGCGGCGAGGGCGGCGCGGGCCGGAACCGTGGCCATCGGCGGCGCCGACGCTGTCTTCTCGGCCGCGGAGCGGGCCGCGTTGCGCTGGGTGAGGGCGGCGAGGATCTCCTGCTCGCCGCGTCCCCGCATGAGGAAGAGGACGAAGGGGTCCTCGTCGAGGAGCCGTGCCGACTGGTAGCAGAGGGCGGCGGCGTGCTTGCAGGGGAAGCCGTCATCCGGGCAGGAGCAGTCGGGGACGAGGTCCCCGGGCGCGGGCAGGAGTCCCGTGACGGCCTCGACGGCGTGGGGGACGTCCTTGTCGAGCAGGGCGGCGATGTGGTCGGGCCGCGCGGCGACCTCGTCCAGGAAGCGCTCCCAGCCGTCGTCGCCGAGCGTGCGCAGCCGGATCTCGGTGCGGTACGGGCGGGGGCGCGTGCCGTGGACGTAGGCGACGACCCGGCCGGGGGTGACCGTGATCGCGTCGACGTGACCGCGCCCGGCGTACGCCTTGCCGCGGGCGAGGCGGGCGGCGTCGAGGGCGGTGTCCTCCAGGGCCTCCACCCATGCGTTGCCCCACCAGGTGGAGGCGAAGCGGCCGTCGGGGGCCTCGCGCGGGGCGAGCGCCGGGAACGTACGGCGCCGGTCGTCGTGGCGCGGGCCGGCGAACCGTCCGGCCGGGGGTCTGCGGTTCACGACGGCCTCCTCAGCGAGACGAGGTCCGCCAGTTCGCGGTCGGTCAGCTCGGTCAGGGCGGCCTCTCCGGAGCCGAGGATGGCGTCCGCCAGGGCCCGCTTGGCGCGGAGCATCTCGGCGATGCTGTCCTCCACGGTGCCCTCGGCGATCAGCCGGTGGACCTGGACCGGCTGGGTCTGTCCGATGCGGTAGGCCCGGTCGGTGGCCTGCTCCTCGACGGCCGGGTTCCACCAGCGGTCGTAGTGGACGACGTGTCCGGCCCGGGTGAGGTTGAGCCCGGTGCCCGCCGCCTTCAGCGAGAGCAGGAAGACGGGCACCTCGCCGGACTGGAAGCGGTCCACCATCCGCTCCCGCTCGGCCACGGGCGTGCCCCCGTGCAGCAGTTGGGCCGGGATCGCCCGGGCGGCCAGGTGGTCGGCGAGGAGCCGGGCCATGGAGACGTACTGGGTGAAGACGAGCACGGCGCCGTCCTCGGCGAGGATCGTGTCGAGGAGTTCGTCGAGCAGGGCGAGCTTGCCCGAGCGGCCGGCGAGCCGTGCCGTGCCGCCCCCCTTGGCGGTCTGCTCCTTGAGGTACTGGGCGGGATGGTTGCAGATCTGCTTGAGCGAGGTGAGCAGCTTCATGATGAGCCCGCGACGGGCGATGCCCTCGGCGCCCTCGATCTGCGCCATGGTCTCGCGGACCACCGCCTCGTAGAGCGACGCCTGTTCGCGGGTGAGCGCCACGGGGTGATCGGACTCGGTCTTGGGCGGCAGCTCGGGGACGATGCCGGGGTCCGACTTGCGGCGGCGCAGCAGGAAGGGCCTGACGAGGCGGGCGAGGCGCTCGACGGCCTCGTCGTTCTCGATCTCCTCGCTGTTCTCCACGGCGCGGGCGTGGCGGGAGCGGAAGGCCTTGAGGGGGCCGAGGAGGCCGGGGGTGGTCCAGTCAAGCAGGGCCCACAGCTCGGAGAGGTTGTTCTCCACGGGGGTGCCGGTGAGGGCGACCCTGGCCGGTGTCGGGATGGTGCGCAGCGCCTTGGCCGTCGCGGAGAAGGGGTTCTTGACGTGCTGGGCCTCGTCGGCGACGACCATGCCCCATTCCTGGGCGGCCAGTTGAGGGGCGCTGGTGCGCAGGGTGCCGTAGGTGGTGAGGACGAACCCGCCGGTGCCGGAGCCGGCGTCGAGCCCGTCCAGGGAACGGTCGGCGCCGTGGAAGCGGCGCACGGGTACGCCGGGGGCGAAGCGCTGGATCTCCCGCTGCCAGTTGCCGAGCAGGGAGGCGGGGCAGACGACCAGGGTGGGCGCGCGGCGGGCGCGGCGCAGATGGAGGGCGATGAGGGTGACGGTCTTGCCGAGGCCCATGTCGTCGGCGAGGCAGCCGCCGAGCCCGAGCGAGGTCATCAGGTCGAGCCAGGCCAGGCCGCGCAGCTGGTAGTCGCGCAGGGTGGCGTCCAGGCCGGCGGGCGCGGTGACCTCCTCGGGGCCGGCGACGAGCCGGTCCCGCAGGGTCGCGAGGGCTCCTACGGGCACGGCGCGGACGGTCTCGCCGTCCACCTCCGCGGTGCCGGTGAGGGCGACGGCGAGGGCGTCGACGGGCTCCAGCAGGCCCAGTTCCCGCTTGCGGGCCTTGCGGACGAGGTCGGGGTCGACGACGACCCACTGGTCGCGCAGCCGCACGATGGGCCGGTGGGACTCGGCGAGGGCGTCCATCTCCCGCTCGGTGAGCGGGTCTCCGTCCAGGGCGAGCTGCCAGTTGAAGCGGAGCAGTTCCTCGCTGTCGAAGAAGGTCGTGCCGTCGGTGGCGGAGCCGGGGGCGGACAGCGGCGGCCGGACCACGGCGGAGGCGCTGAGCGAGCGGGCCAGCTCGCGGGGCCAGTGGACGGCGATCCCGGCGTCGGCGAGGCGGGCGGCGGCGGGACCGAGCAGCTCGTACAGCTCGTCCTCGGTGAGGGCGAGGGCATCGGGGACGTCTCGCTCCAGGAGCCTGCCGAGCGGGGACCAGACACGGGCCGCGCGGCGCAGCGCGAGGACGGCGTCGATCCGGGCGCGCGGCCCGAAGAGGTCGTCGCCGCCGCCCGCCCAGAGGTCGGCGGCGTCGATGACGAGGGTGGGGTCGGCGAGGCTGTGGATCTGGAGGAGCGCCGCGGCGGCGTGCCGCTCGTCGCCGCCTTCCTCGGCGATGTCGAAGAGTTCGTGCCCGGCAAGGTCGAGGCGGAGCGAGACCCGGACCCCGGCGTCCATGCCGGCGGCGGCCTCGGCCGCCCAGGCACGCGCGCGGGGCAGGTGCTGCGCGGTGCGCGCGGCGAAGGGCGCGCCGGCCGCGTGGGCCGCGGCGGGGGTACGGGGCAGGGTGTCGGCGACCGCGTCGAGGAAGGCCCGTACCAGCGCCTCGGGCTCGGGCAGTTGGAGCGGGCTGCGGCCGGGGACGGGCGCGGCGTGGGCTTCGTGGGGCATGGCGGCGGCGACGGCCCGCAGGTGGGCGATGTCGTCGGCGTCCAGCGGGCCCGCCCGCCAGGCGTCCAGGTCGTCGGCGGTGAGCCCGGGCAGCAGGCGTCCTCGCGCGACGAGCTGCAGGGCGTGCAGGGCGGCGGCGCCCCAGCAGGCGGTGGCGGGGTGGACGGCCGGGTGGTGGCGGGCGGCGACCAGATGGGGCAGGGCTTCGGCGACGCCGAGGATCACGGCGGGGACCGTGCGGCTGCGGACTCCGGCGCCGTGGCGGCGTACGACGGTGAGCTCGGCGACCCGGGCGCCGGGGCCTTCGCCGCCGAGGGGCGTCACCGGGCTCCGGTCGGCGGACGGCGGCAGGTTCGCGGGCGGGGACGGGGGGAGAAGCGGGGGCAGCTCGCCGCCGTCGGGCGCCCAGAACGCGACCCGCCCGTCGCGGGGCAGGGCGGCCGGCAGGAAGACGGCGGCACTGGTCTGCCAGGTGTGTGTCACGGCGCTGCTCACCTCCCCGTTCCGCGACGGAATCCGACTGGACCTCCGACCTTACGGGTGGGGTCTGACAACGGGGTCTCGCGCCGCTTCGCCCGGGCGGCCCAGCAGCGGGTGACAGCCCGCCCGGCAGGCGGCAGGGTGACGGGAAACGGGGCGTCCGTCGCCTCCCCGACAGACGAGGATCCGCCATGTCCGTTCACCGGCGTCTCGGCATCGCCGCCGGGGCCGCGCTCCTGACGCTCGGCGTCGCGGGCTGCTCCGGCCTCGGCCGCTCGGCAGTGGGAACGATCACCTACGAGACCGGGAACGAGGTGGCGGTCACGGTGACGAGCCCGTCGGTCAGGGGGTGCCACCGGCTCGCGCCGGCCGGCGCGACGAGTATCGAGAACCGGACGCTGGTCGACATCATCATGTACCCGACCCGGGACTGCCGGGGCTCGGAGCCCATCTACGTCCCCACCCGCTCGGCCGACTCGATCGTGCCCGGGACCGCCCCCTGGCGCAGCTACACCGTCGTCCACTAGAAACGACCGCCCCCGCGCACGACGGCGCGCCACGCCCGGACCCCCGTCCCGGGCGTGGCGCTCCGTCGCGCGCGGGTGGCACCTCACGGGGTGCCACCCGCTCCTAACGGAGCAGGAACTCCGTGGCCGCTCGCGCCCCCGCGTCGCTTCGGCTCTGCGTGGAGTGACCGACGCCCTCCAGCACGACCAGTTCGGCCCGGGGGGTCGCCGCGGCGGCCTCGCGGGCCCACCGCACCGGCGTGGACAGGTCCCGGTCTCCCGCCAGAAGCAGGACCGGCATGGTCAGCGTGCGTCCCGGCGCCGCCCGGTGGGGGCGGGAGGCCGGCCAGGGCAGGCAGGTGCGCGGGATGCCCTGGTCGCCCGCCGTCTCCCGTTCGAACGGCCAGACGTCCACCGGCCTGATCCGCTGCACGGCCCGGGCGCGGCGCCGGCGGCGCTGCCGGGGGCGGAGCCGACACACGCGGCGGCCGTCAGGACGGCCGCCATGGTCATGCCGGCTCGGGCCAGAAGGGTCATCGTTCCCCCGCTCGGAAGACGTGGTGCCGCCGGTGTCACGGCGCCGGCCGGGGTTCCCGGCCGCCGCCATCCTGCGGGCCGCCCGCCCCGGGGGCGTTGAAGATTCATGCGCGATCCGCGAGAAGACTCCGTACGGCGCTGGGAACCTGACCCGTGTGGCTGCGGCACGTCCTGGTCAGGTGGGCCTGGTCGGCGAATCCGTAGGCGTACGAGAGGGTCCGCAGGCTGCCCTCGCCCTCCTCGATGGCGTGCAGGACGCCGCGGACACGCAGTTCGTTGCGGTAGCGCGTGAGGGTCGCCCCGGTGACGGAACGGAAGACCCGGCTCAGATGGTGCGGGGAGACCCCGACGACACGGGCCAGTTCCTCCAGGGAGAGGCGGAGCGCCGGGATTCCGGTGGCCAGGGCGGCGCAGGTGTCGCGGACCAGATCGCCGTGCACGCGCGCGGTGGAGGGGCGGGCGGTGGTGTCGGTGCGCCAGTGGCCGGCGGAGGTGGCGACCAGGTCCAGTAACCGGTGGAGCCGTTCGGCCAGTTCGAAGGGATCGGCGCCGCGGCGGGCTGCGGCCAGGAGGGCGCGGTGGTGCAGGTCGGTGGTGCCGGTGACGGAGAGCCTGCGGTCGCTGGGCCGGCCGTCGAAGCGGTCCGCGAAGAGCTGTTCGCCGATGAGGATCTCGGTGGAGCGGTCGCCGGGACCGACCGAATGGGCCACGTGGTGTTCGTCTCCGGGGCGGGTCAGATAGCCGCCGGTCGGGTCGACGAAGAACTCCTCGCCCGCGATCCGCCGCAGATACCCGCCGGACCGGGTCAGGACCACGGTGTGCCGCTCCTCGTACCCCGGTCCGACGAACACCGTCCGGTCCTCGCAGCGGAGGATGTCGTGGACGGTGATCCCGGCGGTCTCGATCCGCCGGCGGAGCGCCCCACGCCGCTCGCGTACGGCCTCACTGCGGAGCAACTCGTCGACGCCGCGGACTTCCCGGTCCATCCCGCCTCCCCCCGTACGTACCGCTTCCGTGGCTCCCCCGCCGGAGCCCGGATCCCCCGTCGCGCGTCGCCTCACACCCGACGGCGGAGGACCAGCGCGAGGAGCTCCTTGTTGTGGTGGCGGCGCGTCCAGGCGATCACGATCAGGGGCACGGCGAAGAGGACAGGCGTCAGGGCGTACTGGCCGTCGAAGACGGTCAGCTGGGTGATGCAGGCTCCGATCATCAGGCCGGTGAGCGCCGTGGCCGCGGCGCTGGACAGCACCGGGATCACCAGCGCGACGGCTCCGGCGAGCTCCAGGGCGCCGACGGTGTACATCAGCCAGTCGCCCCAGCCGATCTTGTCGAAGGACTCGGCGGCCGACCAGTGGCCGACGAGCTTCGGCGCGGCGCTCGGGATCGCGAAGGCAAGCGCGAGCAGGATCTGGAACACGCGGACGGTGATGTCGGCGCGGCGGCTCAGCCGCCCGCGCCTCGTGGTCCCGGAGGCGGCGGCACCGGAAGGGGCGGTCGTGGCGGCAGCGGTCGTGGCGGCGATGTCGGTGCTCATGGGTGGTCCCCTTGTGTCGGCGGTGCGTTCGCTTTCACAGGGGTAGACGGGCCGGGCGCCGGAAACTCATCGCCGCCGGAGCGCCCGACTCGATCTTTTTCAGGGGGACTTGGGGCGAGCCCTGACCCACGTACCGTCGTCCGTGAGATAGGCGTCCACCGCGAGTCCGGCCTCGCCCAGATACCGTTCGAAGTCCTCCTTGCTCAGGGGCCGGGAAAGGAAGGTCTGGGTCCAGCGCAGGTCCGGGAAGACATACTCGGCGAGGACCGAGTTGACGCCGTCCCCGACCGGGTCCGCCGACAGGATCCGTACCGTGCAGCCGCCCGGGTCCTCGCGCTCGCGCGGCACCTCCCGGTGCCATCCTTCGCCCTCACGCTGGATCAGGACGCAGCCGTCGTCCCGCACGTGCCGTCTGCAGGTCTCCAGGAGCGCCTGCCGGGTGCGGTGGTCGGCGGTGTGCACGAGGTACGAGGCGAGCATCACCACGTCGAACCGCCGCTCCAGCCGCAGGGATTCGATCGGGCTCCGCACCGTCTCCGCACCGGCCACCCGCTCCTTGAGCGCATCGAGCATCTCGGCCGACTCGTCCACGGCCGTCACCGCGAAACCACGCCGCACCAGAGGCCCCGTCACCCGCCCTGCGCCGCAGCCCAGTCCAGAAGCGAGGCGCTGGCCGGCACGGCGGCCTCGATCACCTCGGGCTCGCTCCCGACCCCGAGGCGCCGGTAGACCTCCACCGCGCATCCGTCCGGGGTGATGGATCCCGGCCCTGTCCCTCCGTGCCCCTCACGCATCCGTCCGCTCATGCCGGGAGAACGACGGCGCCCGCGCGGCCGTTCCCGCGCCCGGGCCCGTTCACCCCTCCCCTGCGGGGGTAGACCTTGGACAGGAGATGAGACGGTCATGCGTACTGGGAGTGAGCCCGCGACCGCGCGCAGTGCCCTGCGGATGCGGTTCTGGCTGAGCCTGTGGGGTGTGGTCTGGGCGGTCTTCGGCACCACGATGTTCGCCCTGGTCGGCAGGCCGGGGTGGGCGGCGGCTTGCGGAGTGCTGTTCGTGGTGGCCGCGGTCGACCTGTCGATGGTGCTGCACCACATTCGCCAGGGGCCGCACTGGCAGCCGGGGCGGGACGTCCCGCCCTACGAGCCCGACCACGGCGGCCGGGGCCGTCGCTGAGGCGCCCGCACCGCCGGTCCGGCGCCCCCGGGGCGGCGCCCCCGGGCGGCGCCCCCGGGCGGCGCCCCCGGGCGGCGGCTCAGTCCTCCGTGCTGAAACGGGCGGCCTGGAGGTACTCCGGCTTGGGGTCGAGCGCGGCCGCCAGCCGGAAGTGCCGGGTCGCCTGGCCGGGGCGGCCGGAGCGCTGAAACGTGCGGGCGAGTGCGAAGTGCGCGAACGCGTTGTCGGGTTCGCGCTCGAGGACGAGTTCGATTCGAGCTCCGCGGGCCGCAGCTGGGCCGCGGCGAAGAAGGCCCGGGCTCGCAGCAGCCGTGCCGCGGTGTTCTCGGGGTGGGCGGCGATCACCGAGTCGAGCAGCTTGACCGCGCCGCGAGGATCCCGCGCGGCCAGCAGCTGCTCGGCGGCGCGGAAGTCGATGACGTGGGTTTCCGGGTTCCTCTCGGCCACGGTGGCATCCTTCCCTTGCTCCGGGGGTGCAACAGCGCGTACGGGAGCCGTATTCCGTACCGGAATACGATCCGACTGTCGCCTTCGCGATCCCTACCCATCCCGGAGCGCGGGTGATCGGTGCTGCTCCCACCACTTCCCCGGTCGCCTCACCGACGCTCGGCGGCCGCCCGCCGCGTCAGCTCCGCCCAGACCGTGCGGACCTGCGGTTCCAGCGCCTCCAGCGGCCCGTCGTTGTCGATGACGAGGTCCGCGATCGCCCGCCGCTCCTCGCGCGTGGCCTGGGCCGCCATCCGGGCCCGCGCCTCGGACTCGGCCATGCCGCGCAGCCGTACGAGCCGGTCGAGCTGGGTCTCGGGGGACGCGTCCACGACGACGACCAGGTCGTAGAGCGGGGCGAGGCCGTTCTCGGTGAGGAGGGGCACGTCGTGGACGACGACGTCGTCCGGCCCCGCGGCGCTCTCCAGCTCGGCGGAGCGGGCGCCGACGAGGGGATGGACGATGGCGTTCAGGGTGGCGAGACGGTCGGAGTCGGAGAACACGATGGACCCGAGCTTCGCCCGGTCCAGAGCGCCCGTGCCGGTCAGGACCTCCGCCCCGAAGGCCTCCACGACGGCCGCGAGCCCGGGTGTCCCGGGCTCGACGACCTCGCGCGCGATCTTGTCGGCGTCGATCAGCACAGCCCCGTACGAGACGAGAAGCCGCGACACTGCACTCTTGCCGGCGCCGATACCGCCGGTCAGGCCCACCTTCAGCATGAGCGGCAGCTTAGGACCCTCGTGCCTCCTCCGCCCCGCCGGGCCCGGAGACAGGCGCTAGCCGTCGCCTTCCCGCTCGGCGAGGAAGCGCTCGAACTCGCGGCCCAGTTCGTCCGCCGACGGCAGGTCCACGGGCTCCGCGACCAGGCTGCCCCGGGTCTCGGCGCCCGCCACCGCGTCGTACTGGTGCTCAAGACCCTGGACGAGGGCCGTCAGCTCCTCGTCGCCCTCGCCGATCTGGCGTTCGATCTCGGTCTGGGTGCGCCGGGCCTCCGTGCGCAGCGCGTGCGCGACGCCGGGCAGGACGAGCCCGGTGGCGGCCGTGATGGCCTCCAGGACGGTCAGTGCCGCGTCGGGGTAGGAGGAGCGGGCGAGGTAGTGCGGGACGTGGGCCGCGACGCCGAGGGTGTCGTGGCCGGACTCCGTGAGCCGGAACTCGACGAGCGACTCGGCGCTGCCGGGCACCTGCGCCTCGTCGAAGGGGCTGCGGTGGCCGGGCATGAGGTCCGTGCGGCTGCCGTGCGGGGTGAGGCCGACGGGGCGGGTGTGCGGGACGCCCATGGGGATGCCATGGAAGTTCACGGACAGGCGCACACCGAGGCGCTCCACGATCTGACGGACGGCGGCGGAGAAGCGCTCCCACTCGACGTCCGGCTCGGGGCCGGAGAGCAGGAGGAAGGGCGCGCCGGTGGCGTCCTGGACGAGCCGGACTTCGAGGGCGGGCGTCTCGTACGCCGTCCAGCGGTCGCGGCGGAAGGTGAGCAGCGGTCGGCGGGCGCGGTAGTCGACGAGCCGGTCGTGGTCGAAGCGGGCCACCACCTGGTGCGGCAGCGTGTCCAGCAGGCGCTCGACGATCTGCTCGCCGGCCTCGCCCGCGTCGATGTAGCCGTCGAAGTGGTAGAGCATGACCAGCCCGGCCGACTCCTGCGCCAGGGCCAGGTCCACCACGGCCAGGCCCTTCTGGTCCCATTCGTACAAATCCTGGGGATCAAGCACGATTACCGCTCCTCCTCGTGTTCCTAGGAAAGAACGCCCTTCGGCGCGAGGTCATTCCCCCGGCACCGGTTTTCGTGGACGGAGTGTCAGCGCCCGAGCACGCACGCGTGGAGCGACCCGCCGCCGGGAAACGCTTGTCCCCGGGAAACGGTTACCCCCCTGGGAAACGACTGAGGCCCGCCCCCCGAAGGGGAGCGGGCCTCGATCGTTGGCTAGCTAGTGCCTAGCAGCAGAGCCGATTCAGCTCTGGCCGCCGGCCAGCTTCTCGCGCAGGGCAGCCAGGGCCTCGTCCGACGCCAGGGCGCCGGAGTTGTCGTCCGACTCCGAGGAGTACGAACCACCCGAGATGCCCGCACCGGCGTTGCCACCGGCGGCCGGGGCGGCAGCGCCCTCGGCAGCGGCGGCCTCGTCGGCCTCGCGGGACTTGATGACCTGAGCCTGGTGCTGCTCGAAGCGCTGCTGCGCCTCGGCGTACTGGGTCTCCCAGGCCTCGCGCTGGGTCTCGTAGCCCTCGAGCCAGTCGTTGGTCTCGGGGTCGAAGCCCTCGGGGTAGATGTAGTTGCCCTGGTCGTCGTAGGACGCGGCCATGCCGTACAGGGTCGGGTCGAACTCGACCGACGCCGGGTCGGCACCGAAGGACTCGTTGGCCTGCTTCAGGGACAGCGAGATCCGGCGACGCTCGAGGTCGATGTCGATGACCTTGACGAAGATCTCGTCGTTGACCTGGACGACCTGCTCCGGGATCTCCACGTGGCGCTCGGCCAGCTCGGAGATGTGGACCAGACCCTCGATGCCCTCGTCCACGCGGACGAACGCACCGAACGGAACCAGCTTGGTGACCTTACCCGGGACGACCTGACCGATCTGGTGCGTACGGGCGAACTGCTGCCACGGGTCCTCCTGCGTCGCCTTCAGCGACAGGGAGACACGCTCGCGGTCCATGTCCACGTCGAGAACCTCGACGGTGACCTCCTGGCCGACCTCGACAACCTCGGACGGGTGGTCGATGTGCTTCCAGGACAGCTCGGAGACGTGCACGAGGCCGTCGACGCCACCCAGGTCCACGAAGGCACCGAAGTTGACGATCGAGGAAACGACGCCGGAGCGGACCTGACCCTTCTGGAGGGTCGTGAGGAAGGTCTGGCGAACCTCGGACTGGGTCTGCTCGAGCCAGGCGCGGCGGGACAGGACCACGTTGTTGCGGTTCTTGTCCAGCTCGATGATCTTGGCCTCGAGCTCCTTGCCCACGTAGGGCTGGAGGTCGCGGACACGACGCATCTCGACGAGGGAGGCCGGCAGGAAGCCACGGAGGCCGATGTCGAGGATGAGACCACCCTTGACGACCTCGATGACGGTACCGGTGACGATGCCGTCCTCTTCCTTGATCTTCTCGATGGTGCCCCAGGCGCGCTCGTACTGGGCGCGCTTCTTCGAGAGGATCAGGCGGCCTTCCTTGTCCTCCTTCTGGAGAACAAGGGCTTCGATCTCGTCGCCGACCTTGACGACCTCGTTCGGGTCGACGTCGTGCTTGATCGAGAGCTCGCGGCTCGGGATGACACCTTCGGTCTTGTAACCGATGTCGAGCAGGACCTCGTCCCGGTCGACCTTCACGATGACGCCGTCGACGATGTCGCCGTCGTTGAAGTACTTGATCGTCTCGTCGATCGCGGCGAGGAAGGCTTCCTCGTTACCGATGTCGTTGACCGCAACCTGCGGGGTGGTGGCGGTGGTCTCGGTGCTGCTCGTCATGTGGGAAAGGGCTCCGGTTACGGACAGAAAGTCGTAGGTACTGCTACGCCGTGAGCCCGTATCGCACCGAAGAAGCCGGACAGCCAATGAAGCGCCTTACCGACTGAACGGTGGGGCGCCTCGAGAACCGAGGGGACATACAACCGTGCGAGCGCGGCCTGCTCCGTCTGAGGCGCGCAGGCCCGCAGCGCAACCTTTAGCATACGGGGGCAGCCGGACAGGGTCAATGCGCGAAGCGCGCACCCGGGGCGGATCACCGCATAACCGGCACAACTCATGTCCTTCCAGGCCGTCCTGGCCGGGGCGACGCAGCCGCGCTGTGCGCAAACTACATCGACGGGCGAGATGAACCAAGAGTACGAACAGGAAGACGGACACGAGGACGAGCCGGAGGCGACCCGGCGCGACGCCGGCGACGCGGAGAGCAGCCGGGCGAGCCGTGGGTGGTGGGACCGGAACGCGGACGAGTACCAGAACGAGCACGGGGCCTTCCTCGGGGACGACCGGTTCGTCTGGGGCCCCGAGGGTCTCGACGAGGCCGAGGCCGGTCTGCTCGGACCGGCCGGCTCGCTGAAGGGGCTCGACGTCCTGGAGATCGGCGCGGGGGCGGCGCAGTGCTCGCGCTGGCTGGCGGCGCAGGGGGCGCGGCCGGTGGCTCTCGACCTCTCGCACCGGCAGCTCCAGCACGCGCTGCGGATCGGCGAGGACGTGCCCCTGGTCGAGGCGGACGCCGGAGCGCTGCCCTTCCTCGACGGCTCTTTCGATCTGGCGTGCTCGGCGTACGGCGCGGTGCCGTTCGTGGCGGACCCGGTCAAGGTGTTCCGCGAGGTGCGCCGGGTACTGCGGCCCGGTGGCCGGTGGGTCTTCTCGGTGACACACCCGATCCGCTGGGCGTTCCCGGACGAGCCCGGCCCGGAAGGCCTGTCGGTCGCGTCCTCGTATTTCGACCGCACTCCTTATGTGGAGCAGGACGAGCAGGGGCGCGCCGTCTACGTGGAGCACCACCGGACGATCGGCGACCGGGTGAGGGACGTGGTGGCCGGCGGCTTCCGGCTGGTGGATCTGGTGGAGCCGGAGTGGCCGGCCTGGAACAGCCAGGAGTGGGGCGGCTGGTCTCCGCTGCGGGGGAATCTGATCCCGGGCACGGCGATCTTCGTGTGCGAGAGGGACTGACGGCGGACGAGCACCCCATTCGTCATATGAAAGGACAGGGCCTGTGGACAGCCGGGCCCGGCGCCGGCGACGACGTACGAGACTGAGTGCGTGATCCGACACGACGCACTCGACCGTCTCCCTGTCCGCCATGCCGTCCCCGAGCTGCTGACCGCACTCGACGAGCGCGGCACGGCGGTGCTGTACGCGCCTCCCGGCACCGGCAAGACGACGCTGGTGCCCCTCGCGCTCGCGGGCCTCATAGGGGACGGCCCGCGGCGGCGGGTGGTGGTGGCCGAGCCGCGCCGGATGGCGGTGCGGGCGGCCGCGCGACGGATGGCGTGGCTGTTGGGGCAGGAGGTCGGCGACGCCGTCGGCTTCTCGGTCCGCGGTGAGCGCAGGGCCGGGCCGGCGACCCGCGTCGAGGTGGTGACCACGGGCGTGCTGCTTCAGCGGCTCCAGCGCGATCCGGAGCTGGCGGGCGTGGACGTGGTGCTGCTCGACGAGTGCCATGAGCGCCATCTGGACGCGGACACGGCGATGGCGTTCCTGGTGGACGTCCGGGCGACGCTGCGGCCGGAGCTCCGGCTGATCGCCGCCTCGGCCACCAGCGACGCCGAGGCGTGGGCCCAGCTTCTGACGGTCCTGGACGGCAGCGGTCCGGCGCCGATCGTGTGGGGAAAGGGAGAGGGGCACGGGTACCGCGTGTTCTTCACCGCGCCGCCCGCCGGTGTCCGGCCGGCGCACGGCACCTGGGTGGACCCCGCGCTCCTGCGCCATGTGGCGGCGACGGTGCGGCTCGCCTGCGAGCGGCACGACGGCGACGTCCTCTGTTTCCTGCCCGGCACGGGGGAGATCGCGCGGACGGCGGGGATGCTGGCCGACCTCGACGCCGACGTGCTCCAGCTGCACGGGCGCGCGCCGGCGGCTGTGCAGGACGCGGTGCTGCGCGGGGCCGAGCCCGGCGGACGGCGGAGGGTGATCCTCGCGACCTCCGTGGCGGAGTCGAGCCTCACCGTGCCGGGCGTGCGGATCGTCGTGGACTCGGGCCTGGCGCGCGAGCCGCGGATGGACCACGCCCGGGGGCTCGGGTCTCTCGCCACGGTGCCGGTGTCGGTCGCGGGGGCGACGCAGCGCTCCGGGCGGGCGGGACGGGAGACGTTCGGCATCGTGTACCGCTGCTGGGCGGAGGCGGACGACGGGCGCCGATCGCGCTTCCCCTCCCCCGAGATCGAGATCGCGGACCTTGCCTCGTTCGCCCTGCGGGCGGCGTGCTGGGGCGATCCCGCCGCGCGGGGGCTGGCGCTCCTGGACGCCCCGCCGGCCGGGGCGATGGCGGCGGCGCGTGCCGCGCTGACGGCGGCCGGAGCGGTGGACGAGGAGGGCCGGGCCACGGAGCGGGGCATACGGATGTCGCGGCTGGGGGTGCATCCGCGGCTGGCCCGGGCGCTGCTGGACGGTGCGCCGGAGGTGGGCGTCCGGCGGGCGGCCGAGGTGGTGGCGCTGTTGAGCGAGGAGCCGCCCCGGGAGTACGGCGACGACCTGGCGGGAGCCTGGCGTGCGGCGCGGCGGGGCGGCGACGCGTACGGGGCGCGCTGGAGGGCGGAGGCTCGGCGCCTGGAGCGGTCGGCCGCAGAGGCAGGACCGGGCGGACCGGGCGGACCGGGCCCGGGTGGCGACGGCACCGGCGCCGTGACGGGGGGTGGTGACGACGCGGTGGCCGGACTTGTGACGGCGCTGGCGTTTCCCGAGCGGGTGGCCAGGGCCCGGGAGGGCGGCGGGTTCCTGATGGTGTCGGGGACGGGCGCCGAGCTCTCCGAGGGGTCGGGGCTGCGCAGCGCCCCCTGGCTGGCCGTGGCCGTGGCGGACCGGCCGGTGCGGAGCGCCACGGCCCGGGTGCGGCTGGCGGCCGTGGTGGACGAGGCGGTGGCGCGGGCCGCCGCCGGGCATCTGCTGGAGGAGGGAGAGGAGGTCCATTGGGAGGACGGGGACGTGGTCGCGCGGACCGTGTCCCGGCTGGGCGCCGTCGAACTCACCGCGCGTCCGCTCAGGGACAGCGCCGATCCCGCGCTCGTACGGGCGGCGCTGCTGGACGGACTGCGGCGCGAGGGGCTCGGGCTGCTGCGGTGGAGCAGGGATTCGCGGGAGCTGAGAGAGCGGCTGGGCTTTCTGTACCGGGTCCTGGGCGCGCCCTGGCCGGAGGTCTCGGAGGAGTCCCTGCTCGACCGGGCCGAGGAGTGGCTGGAGCCCGAGCTGTCCCGGGCGCGGCGCCGGACCGATCTCGGCCGGATCGACGCGGGGCAGGCGCTCCAGCGCCTGCTGCCCTGGGCGACGGGCGAGGCGGGCCGGCTCGGCGAGTTGGCGCCCGAGCGGATCGAGGTTCCGAGCGGTTCACGGATACGGGTCGACTACAGCGGCGAACAGCCGGTGCTCGCGGTCAAGTTGCAGGAGATGTTCGGCCTGGCCGAGACGCCGGAGGTGGCGGGGACGCCGGTCGTGGTCCATCTCCTCTCCCCCGCCGGCCGCCCGGCGGCCGTCACCGCCGATCTCGCCTCGTTCTGGCGAGAGGGCTACCGCTCGGTGCGGGCGGAGCTGCGCGGGCGCTATCCCAAGCACCCGTGGCCGGAGGACCCCGCCGCGGCGGAGCCGACCCGGCACACCAGCGCGCGGCTCAGGAGGGAGGGATAGCGGGCGCGGGCTCGGGGCGCCGGCCGCGGGCCTCCAGCCAAAGCGCGAGGGCGAGCAGGGCGAGAGCTAGGGTGACGAACGTCCACGGCAGATAGGAGGTGACGAGCAGGACCACCGTCCGGTTGGTCTCGACGAGTTCGACGGTGGACCGGATGTAGTCCTCGCGCATCTTCACATGACCGGAGAACGCGGTGACCTTCCAGCCGGTCTTGTCGTTGCGGAGCTCCTCCTTGTGGATCTCCTCGCCGTTGACGGGAGCGCCGGTGACCGGATCGACCCAGAACATCCGCTTGGTGGTGTACCAGATGGTCATACCCGTCTGGGCGATCACCTCCGGGGTGATGCCTTTCACGGGCATCGTCTTGGGCATGGGGACCTTGGTCCAGGGGATGGTCTGCTCGAAGTAGTAGACCTCCATCCCGCGGAAGGTGCGGGTGCCCTGGTAGTGGATGGGGGCCGTGGTGCGGGATCGGGCGTCGTAGTACTGGTAGTCCCGCTTCTCGGTGAGGAAGGGCCACTTGAACTCGATGCCCTCGCGCCGGACGGGGTCGCCGTCGACCATCGCGCCGGTGGCGTTGACCGGGTCCTGGGTGTGGGCGTCGAAGATGTAGCGCTCGGGGATCTGGGAGACCATCTTGCCGTCGGGGCCGGTGATGTAGGTGAGCGCGTCCCACACGACGACGTCGCGGCCGGCGTCACGCTCGATCCTCTTCGACTCCTCCACATTGCCCTTGAGGGTCTGGACGATCGTCAGCTTCTCGACCTCCTTGGCCGTGAGGGTCGAGTAGTCGACGAGGGTGGCGGGCTTCGCCTCCAGAACGATCTCCTGGTACTGGTTCGGCGGGATCTTCACCACGCGGGGGAAGACGTACCACCGCAGGGTGGGGGCCATCGCGGCGAGGAACACGGCGAAGGAGAGCAGGACGAGGCTGGCTCGGCGGCGCATGGACTGGCTCCTCCTACTTCTTGGGGCCGGGGTCGGCGGTGAGGAGGGGCTTGGGGGACGTGGGTCCGTCGGGCGGCAGGTCGACCACCGAGACGAAGAGGATGACGAGGAGGACTGGGACCAGCCCGATGGCGGCGGCTACGAGGGCGCGCATGGTCGGCCTCCCGGTGCTCGATCTGATGCGGCGTCAGGGCTGGGGCACCGTAGCAATGCGGCTGCGAGATGAGAACACGTTGCACTCAGAACACAGGGGCGGGGAACACAGAGCACCGCCCCACCGTCCGGGCGGACGGAGGGGCGGCGGGGGCGTACGGGACCGGGGTCGTAAGGACGGAGGCGTACCCCGGTCGGGTGCGGCGGTCAGGGGGTCGGCGTGGCCTCGGTCGAGCCGCTGGGCGACGGGGTGGGCGTCGGGGTCGGCGTCGGCTCGGGGGCCGGGGCGGTGACCTTGAGCTCGATGGTGACGGTGCCGCCTCCGGGCGCGGTCAGACGCAGCAGGAAGGTGCCGGCCTCGCCGTCCGCGTAGAGGTCGGGAAGCGTGAGCAGACCGTTCTCGTCCGTCTTCAGGCCGGTGAGCGTGCGCAGCGGGTTGCCGTCCGCGTCCTTGAAGTACGGGCCCTTCGTGTTCGTCCGCGGGTCGTCCGCCGAGGTGATCAGGGTGGCGGTCAGGGCAACCGACGAGGCGGCGGCGCCGTCGAGGGTGGCCTTCACCAGGACACGGTGGGCGAACCGGTCGCCGGCGGTGGCGGTCAACTCCGCGGCGTCACCGCGGACCAGGGTGTCGGCCTTCCGCTCGGTGACCGTCGCGGAGAACGCGACGGGCGCCAGGGTGCGGCCCACGACGGTGGCCCGGACCGTGAACGTGCCCTGCTGCTCGCCCGCCCGGACGGTCGGCGCGACGGCCTTGCCCGCCGCGTCGGTGGTCACGGTCACGCTCTTCGCCACACCGCCGAAATGGGCGCCCGTGGAGCCGGAGATCTCGAACCGCACACCGAGACCCGCGACCGGCCTGCCCGCGGAGTCGAGCGCGAGGACGGCCGGCCGGTTCGCGAAGGCGCCGCCGGCGGTGGCGGTCAGGGTGCCCGTGCCGGCGTCCTTGATCCGCGCCACCCGCACCTCTGCGGGCACGACGGGCGGCTTGCTCGGCGCCGTGGTGCCGGGCTCGGACGGGTTGGGGCGCGGCGTGCCCGTCGACGGGGACGGTTCGGGGGTGACCGGGGCGGTCGGCTTCGGCGTGGTCGTGGGCGTGGGCGTCGGCCGGGGCGAGGTGGTACGGGGTGTGTCGCTGCGGTCCACCGGCAGCGGACCGGAGCCGTCCGGCACCTGGTGGGTGCCCCGCTTGTAGTACTCGAACCAGGAGAGCACCGTGTGCAGGTACTCGGTCGAGCGGTTGTAGCTGAGGATCGCCCGGTCCAGGTCGGCCTTGATCGCGAGGTCGCGGTTGTTGGCGCAGAGGTAGAGCCCGGCCGCCTGCGCGGCGTCGTAGATGTTGTTGGGGTCCTTGCGGCCGTCGCCGTTGGCGTCCTGACCCCAGGTCGCCCAGGTGGAGGGGATGAACTGCATCGGGCCGACCGCGCGGTCGTGCGTCGCGTCGCCGTCGAAGGCGCCGTCGTCGGTGTCGGAGATGTTGGCGAAGCCGACACCGTTGAGGACCGGGCCGAGGATCTTCGTGACCGTGGTGCCGTTGGCGTCGACGCTGCCGCCGCGCGCCTGCCCGGACTCGACCTTGCCGATGCCGGCGAGCAGCTGCCACGGGAGGTTGCACCCGGGGTCGCTGGACCGTATCGACTGCTCCGCCCGCTTGTAGGCGGCGAGCACGGACGCGGGGATGCCCGCCTCCGCGGGACCGGTGATGACGGGCAGGTCTATGGAGGTGCCGGGCTTGTTGGGCGTGTTCAGCGGCGGCAGATCGGTGTAGTACGGGGAGTCGCCGGTCGCCGTGCCGTCGGGGGACGCCGGTGTCTCTCCGGCGCCGACGGGCCGGTCACCGCTCGCGTTGTCCGAGGGCGGCGGGGTCACTCCGGGCGCCTGGGAAGCGGCCAGCGCCGCCACCGCCGCGGCCACGACGGCACCACTGGTGGCTCCCCTGCGCAGCCGGCGGCCGAATTGCGCTGCCATACGTATGGTCCCTCCCCCTCGACTGGACCGCGCTCCCCGCGCGTGGACTCAGGAGACCCTATGACACCGACGGGCCCGGGAACACCGAGCCCTGACCGTCTTTCACGCTTTCGTCACCTCTTGGCCGCCCGCCGTCCCGCACATCCGCTCCTCCACATCCGCTCCCGCATACTGGGCGTGATCGTCGAGCGCCGGCCGCAGGGGAGGTCCGGCGGTCGCCATGGATCCTGAGGGGGATGCTCCGATGCCGTTCACGCTGAGCCATGCCGCCGCGGTGCTGCCGGGCATCCGCCGCGACGGCACCGCACGCGGTCCGCTGATCGCCTCCGCGCTCGTGGCGGGCTCGTTCTCGCCCGACATGACCTACTTCGCGGCCACGGCGATCCCGGACGCGATGGTCTTCGGGGACGTCACGCACTCCGTGCCGGGGATCGTGACCGTCGATGTGCTGATCACCGCGGCGCTGGTGGCGGTGTGGCTTATGGTGCGTGAACCGCTGGTGGCCCTGCTGCCGGAGCGGTGGCGGGGGCGGGTGTACGAGTTCGTCCGCGGCCGCTCCTGGCGGGGACGTCGGCGGGGGCCGCTGGCCGCGTGGTTCTTCCTGTCGGCGGCGCTCGGCGCCACCACGCATGTGGTGTGGGACGAATTCACCCACCTCGACCGCTGGGGGACACGGACGATCCCGTTCCTCGCCGAGGTCGTGGCCGGCTTCCCGGTCTATCTCTATCTGCAGTACGGGGGTTCGGCCCTCGCCCTCGTCCTGCTGGTGTGGTTCACGGCGCGGGCGCTGCGCGCGACCCCGAGGGACCTGGCGCCGCCCGCGGCCGTACCGGTCCTCGGCAGGCGAGGGCGTTGGCTGGCGGGCGGGCTGATCGCCGTATGCGTCCTGGCCGGAGTGGTGCACCGCTGCCTGCGCTGGTACGCGTACTGGGGCCGGATCGAGACGCCCCTGGACATCATTCCGACGGCCTGCTTCGGGGGCGGAGCGGGCCTGGCCGTCGGCCTGGTGCTGTACGGGGCGGGGATGCGGCTTCGCAGGACGCCCCCGCCGCCCCGGGCGACGCCGCCCACCCCGCCGCACGCCGGCGATCGGGAGCCGGTGCGCTCCCGTCCGGGATCCCGTTGACCGTGCCGCCGAACGCGCTGGGACACCCCTAGGCCCCCACGGTCGCGGCCGTGGGGGCCTCGTCATGTCAGTGCGCCGCGGACTCCCAGTCCGGGCCCACGCCGACCGAGACGTCGAGCGGGGCGCGGAGGGTGACCGCCGCGGACATCTCCCGGCGGACCAGGGACTCGACCTGCTCGCGCTCGCCGGGGGCCAGCTCCAGGACGATTTCGTCGTGGACCTGCAGGAGCATCCGGGAGGTGAGACCCGCCTCCCTCAGCGCCCGGTCGACGTTGAGCATCGCGACCTTCACGATGTCCGCCGCCGTGCCCTGGATCGGGGCGTTGAGCGCCATCCGCTCGGCGGCCTCGCGGCGCTGGCGGTTGTCGCTGTTCAGGTCCGGGAGGTACCGGCGGCGGCCCAGCATCGTCTCGGTGTAGCCCGTGGCGCGCGCCTCGTCCACGACCCGGCGCAGATACTCGCGCACTCCGCCGAAGCGCTCGAAGTACGTGTCCATCAGGGCATTCGCCTCGCGCGCCTCGATGTTCAGCTGCTGGGAGAGACCGAAGGCCGACAGCCCGTACGCCAGGCCGTACGACATGGCCTTGATCTTGCGCCGCATCTCCGCGTCGACCGCGGACCGCTCGACGCCGAACACCTGGGAGGCGACCGTGGTGTGCAGGTCCTCTCCCGAGGTGAATGCCTCGATGAGGCCCTCGTCCTCGGAGAGGTGGGCCATCACCCGCAGCTCGATCTGGCTGTAGTCCGCCGTCATCAGGGCCTCGAAGCCCTCGCCGACGACGAAGCCGTGCCGGATCGCCCGTCCCTCGTCGGTGCGCACCGGCACGTTCTGCAGGTTCGGGTCGGTGGACGACAGCCGTCCGGTCGCGGCCACCGTCTGGCTGAAGGTGGTGTGGATGCGGCCGTCGGCGGCGATCGTCTTGATCAGACCCTCGACCGTGGAGCGCAGCCGCGCCTGCTCACGGTGGCGAAGCATGATCACCGGCAGCTCGTGCTCGGTCTGGGCAGCCAGCCATGCCAGCGCGTCCGCGTCCGTCGTGTACCCGGTCTTCGTCTTCTTCGTCTTCGGCAGGTTCAGCTCGCCGAAGAACACCTCCTGGAGCTGCTTGGGCGAACCGAGGTTGAACTCGTGGCCCACCGAGGCGTGCGCCTCCTTCACCGCCTGCTGCACGGCGCCGGCGAACTGCTGCTCCATGGCCTCCAGATGGGCCCGGTCGGCGGCGATGCCGTGCCGCTCGAGACGAGCGAGAAGCACGGACGTCGGCAGCTCCACCTCGTGCAGGAGCTCGCGGGCGCCCACCTCACCGAGCTTCTCCTCGAAGGCGACCCCGAGGTCGAGCACGGCCCGGGCCTGGCTCATCAGGGCCTCGGCCTCCGCGGTGTCGTCGGCGCCGAAGGCGAGCTGTCCGTCGGCGGTGGCCGCCGGGGCGAGCTCCCGGCCGAGGTACTCGACGGACAGCGCGTCGAGCGCGAAGGAGCGGCGACCCGGCTTGACCAGATAGGCGGCGAGCGCGGTGTCCATGGTGACGCCGGCGACGCTCCAGCCGTGCTCGGGAAAGACCCGCAGCGCGCCCTTGGCGTTGTGCAGGACCTTGGGCCGCTCCGGGTCCGCGATCCAGGCGGCGAAGGCCTGCTCGTCGGCCTCGTCGAGCTGGGTGGTGTCGAACCAGGCGGCGGCGCCGTCGGCGGCGGCCAGCGCGACCTCGCTGACATTGCCCGTGCCCAGGGCCCAGCTGTCGACCGTGGCCATGCCCAGCGCCTTGCCGGCGTGCTCGGCGAGCCAGGGCCCGAGCTCACCGGCGCCGAGGACGGTGCCGTCCAGTGCCACGCCCGCGGCGGGCGCGGGGGCCTGCTCCTCAGCGGCGCCCGGGTCCACGGCGAGCAGCCGCTCGCGCAGCGAGGGGTTGCGGATCTCCAGGGTGTCGAGGACGAGCGCGACGGCCGTGCGGTCGTACGGCACACGCTCCAGGTCCTGGACCGTCCTCGGCAGCTCGACGTCCCGCACCATCTCGGTGAGGACGCGGTTGAGCTTGACCGCTTCCAGGTGGTCGCGGAGGTTCTGCCCGGCCTTGCCCTTGACCTCCTCGGCACGCTCCACCAGCGAGGCGAACGAACCGAACTGGTTGATCCACTTCGCCGCGGTCTTCTCGCCGACGCCGGGGATGCCCGGCAGATTGTCCGACGGGTCGCCGCGCAGCGCGGCGAAGTCCGGGTACTGCTGCGGGGTGAGGCCGTACTTCTCCTCGACCTTCTCGGGCGTGAAGCGCGTCAGCTCGGAGACGCCCTTGGTCGGGTACAGCACGGTCACGTTGTCCGTGATCAGCTGGAAGGAGTCACGGTCGCCGGTGACGATCAGGACCTCGAAGCCCTCGGCCTCGGCCTGGGTCGCGAGCGTGGCGATGACGTCGTCGGCCTCGAAGCCGTCGATCGCGAACCGCTGCGCGTGCATCGCGTCCAGCAGCTCGCCGATCAGCTCCACCTGCCCCTTGAACTCGTCCGGGGTCTTCGAGCGGTTCGCCTTGTACTCCGGGAACTCCGCGGAGCGCCAGGTCTTGCGGGACACGTCGAACGCGACGGCGAAGTGCGTGGGCGCCTCGTCGCGGAGCGTGTTCGCCAGCATCGACGCGAAGCCGTAGATGGCGTTCGTCGGCTGACCGGTCGCGGTGGTGAAGTTCTCCGCAGGCAGCGCGAAGAACGCCCGGTACGCCAGTGAGTGCCCGTCCATGAGGAGCAGGCGCGGACGGTTGTCTTGGGTCTTCTTCGATGCTGTCTCAGCCACGGGGACGATCCTGCCACGGACCACTGACATTCCCGCCCTCGGCGGCCGACGGGCACGGACTGTCCGCGGGGCGTGACAGGATCGGAGACGTACGAGACAGGATGACCGCTCAAGGGAGAGCGCGATGGTCAGCAAGCCCCCCGCAGGCGACCCGGTCCAGGACGCACCGCAGGTCGCGCCGCCCCAGCACGCGGCCGCCGGACTCCCCGCCGTCGCGCAGAGCCTCAAGATCGCCCAGGCGCAGATGGGGGTGCGGCGCACCGCGCGGACCCTGCTCAAGGTCAATCAGAAGGACGGCTTCGACTGCCCGGGCTGCGCCTGGCCGGAGGCCGACAAGCGGCACGTGGCGGAGTTCTGCGAGAACGGGGCGAAGGCCGTCGCCGAGGAGGCGACGCTGCGCCGGGTCACGCCCGACTTCTTCGCCGCGCATCCGGTGGCGGACCTGGCGACCCGCAGCGGGTACTGGCTGGGGCAGCAGGGCCGGATCACCCATCCCATGCTCCTCTCCGAGGGCGCGGAGCGGTACGAGGCGGTGAGCTGGGAGCGGGCGTTCTCGATCATCGCCGAGGAGCTGACCGCCCTCTCCTCCCCCGACGAGGCGCTCTTCTACACCTCGGGACGGACCAGCAACGAGGCCGCGTTCCTGCTGCAGCTCTTCGCTCGCGAGTTCGGCACGAACAACCTGCCGGACTGCTCCAACATGTGCCACGAGTCCTCCGGCTCCGCCCTCAACGAGACGATCGGGATCGGCAAGGGCAGCGTCTCGCTGGAGGATCTGCACCAGGCGGACCTGATCGTCGTCGCCGGACAGAACCCGGGCACGAACCACCCCCGGATGCTGTCCGCCCTGGAGAAGGCCAAGGCCGCGGGCGCGAGGATCATCTCGGTGAACCCGCTGCCCGAGGCCGGCATGGAGCGGTTCAAGAACCCGCAGACCCCGCAGGGCATGGTCAAGGGCGCCGCGCTCAACGACCTCTTCCTCCAGATCCGCATCGGCGGCGACCAGGCGCTCTTCCGCCTCCTCAACAAGCTGATCCTCGAGACGCGGGGCGCGGTCGACGAGGAGTTCGCACGGGAGCACACGCACGGGTACGAGGAGTTCGCCGCGGCCGCCAAGGCAGCCGACTGGGACGAGACCCTCGCCGCGACGGGCCTGACCCGCGCCGAGATCGAGCGCGCCCTGGAGATGGTCCTCGCCTCCGAGCGCACCATCGTCTGCTGGGCGATGGGCCTCACCCAGCACAAGCACTCCGTGCCGACCATCCGCGAAGTGGTCAACTTCCTTCTCCTGCGCGGCAACATCGGCCGGCCGGGCGCCGGCGTCTGTCCGGTCCGCGGCCACTCGAACGTGCAGGGCGACCGCACGATGGGCATCTTCGAGCGGCCCGCGCCCGCCTTCCTGGACGCTCTGGACAAGGAGTTCGGGATCGTCTCGCCGCGTCACCACGGCTTCGACGTGGTCCGCTCCATCCAGGCGCTGCGCGACGGCGAGGCGAAGGTCTTCTTCGCCATGGGTGGCAACTTCGTCGGAGCCACGCCCGACACGGAGGTCACCGAGGCCGCGATGCGCCGGGCCCGGCTGACGGTCCACGTCTCCACCAAGCTGAACCGCTCGCACGTGGTCACCGGCACGCGCGCGCTGATCCTCCCGACGCTCGGCCGCACCGACAAGGACGTCCAGGCGACGGGCAAGCAGTTCGTGACCGTCGAGGACTCGATGGGCCTCGTGCACGCCTCACGCGGCAATCTCCCGCCCGCGAGCCCGCACCTGCTCTCCGAGCCGGCGATCGTGGCCCGGATGGCCCGGGCCGTGCTCGGCGCCGCCTCCACCACCCCGTGGGAGGAGTTCGAGCAGGACTACGCCACGATCCGCGACCGCATCGCGCGCGTGGTGCCCGGTTTCCAGGACTTCAACGCCCGCCTCGCCGCGAACCCGGGCGGCTTCGCGCTCCCGCACGCCCCGCGCGACGAGCGTCGCTTCCCCACGACCACCGGCAAGGCCAACTTCACCGCCGCGCCCGTCGAGTACCCGACGGTTCCCGAGGGCCGGCTGCTGCTGCAGACCCTGCGCTCGCACGACCAGTACAACACCACGATCTACGGCCTCGACGACCGCTACCGCGGCATCAAGGGCGGCCGCCGGGTCGTCCTCGTCCACCCCGAGGACGCGAAGGCCCTCGGGCTGCCGGACGGGGCGTACACCGATCTGGTCAGCGAGTGGAAGGACGGCAGCGAGCGGCGGGCGCCCGGGTTCCGGGTGGTCCACTATCCGACGGCCCGGGGCTGCGCGGCGGCGTACTACCCGGAGACGAACGTCCTGGTGCCCCTGGAGTCCACGGCGGACATCAGCAACACCCCCGCCAGCAAGTCGGTCATCGTGCGTCTGGAACAATCACAGCCCGCCTAAGCGTTTGCTCAGGCGGATCAGGATCAGCAGCCGTACGAAGACGAACGGAGCCGGCCGATGGGCGAGCAGCAGCACGTGAAGTTCCCGCAGGAGGTCATCGACGAGTACGCCGCACTCGGGGTCGACCTTCCCGCGCTCTTCTCGGCCGGGCACCTCGGCAACCGCATGGGCGTGCAGATCGTCGAAGCCTCGGCGGAGAAGGTCGTCGGCACGATGCCGGTGGAGGGCAACACCCAGCCGTACGGTCTGCTGCACGGCGGCGCCTCCGCTGTCCTCGCCGAGACGCTCGGTTCGATCGGCTCGATGCTGCACGGCGGAGTCTCCAAGATCGCCGTCGGCGTGGACCTGAACTGCACCCACCACCGAGGGGCGCGCAGCGGCCTCGTGACGGGCGTCGCGACGCCCGTCCACCGCGGACGCTCCACAGCGACGTACGAGATCGTGATCACCGACGAGCAGGGCAAGCGGGTCTGCTCGGCACGCCTGACCTGCATGCTCCGTGACGTCACCGCCAAGGACGTGGGCAACGTCCCGGGCGCGAGCGTGGTCGGCGGCGACACCGCCTGACGCAGGCCGCCGGCCTCCACGCACCTCCCGGTCCGGGACGGAACCTCGTCCCGGACCGCGCGATCTCCGGGACCGGGCGATGCCCCAGGCCGCGCGACCTCCCGGACCGCGCTCCGTCGCGGACCCACGGGCCCGAGACGCCGGCCACCGCGACGCACAGTCACCATCGGGCCCCGCGCGCGGACCTCCGAGCCGAGGCGCGGACCCCCGGATCGGGCGTCGATCCGGCCCCGAATCCCCGGCTCGGGCGTAAGCCCGGACTCAAGGCGGCGAATACCGGTCTCCGGAGACGGAACATCGGCTTCCGGACGCGCTCCCAGGACCCCGATCCCAGCCTCCGGACGGCCTCCGGACGGCCTCCGGACGGACTCCGGACTGCCTCTGAACGGCCTCCGGACCGCCTCCCAACGGCCTCCGGACGCCCGAGCCAGATCAGGCAGGCTCCCACCGCCCCGGCCGGGCCCGACGGACGACGCGCCCCCGGCCGCCGCCGGATCCACGGGCCACGTCTCTCAACACCTGCCACCCGAGACCCTCTTGCCCTGGCGACCCGCACCCGCTTCACTGGCGAGCCTCCCCCACAGGAGAACACCCGTTCCACTCACACACCGAGGGGTTCTTCGTGACCGCCGTACGCACCACGACCGTGGCGACCGCACTCACCGCCGCGGCCTGCGCTGCCGTTCTCGCCACCGCGATCCCGTCCGCAGCGATCAACTCGTACAACGCGACCCCCGCACCCGAGCGCACCGAGGTCGGCGCGCTGGTCGCGACCTGGGACGACGACGGTGACCCGGGCACGCCCGACCGGGTCGACTGGGTCTGCTCCGGCACCATGATCGACGCCGACACCTTCCTGACCGCCGCGCACTGCACCACCGACTGGCCGGAGAACGTACGGTTCCACGTCTCGCTGGACCAGGACGTGCAGGCCGGCCTGGACAAGGCCGCCGCCGAGCACCCGGGCGACCCGGCCGCCGTGGCGAAGGCCGTGGCCGTCGAGGGCACCGCGCACAACCACCCGGCGTACCCCGGGCCCGCCTCCGACACCCACGACATCTCCGTGATCGAGCTGCCCGGCGCCGCGATGAAGAAGCGCTGGTCGTTCACGCCCGCCACCCTCCCCCGGGCGGGCGCCCTCTCCGCGCTCGGCTCGCAGGGACTGAACGACACCTCCTTCGTCGTCGCCGGGTACGGCACCCAGGAGGCGCGCCGCGGACCGGGGGGCCACACCCACCCGGGCGGCGGCGTCCGGCTCAAGGCGCCGGTCACGTTCAACGCGCTCAACGACGCGTGGATCCGGCTCGCCATGACCGCGCCGCAGGGCAACGGCGGTGCCTGTTACGGCGATTCGGGCGGACCGAACTTCGCCACGCTGGACGGCCGGCGGACCCTGGTCGCCACCACGATCACGGGTGACGCGCCCTGCTACGCCACGAACGTGGTGTACCGGCTCGACGCCCCCGGCGCCCGCTCCTTCCTCGCGCCGTTCGTGCAGCTTCCGTAGCCGCTCCCCCGCCACAGCCCTTCTCAACTTCCGTCGCCGGAAGTGCTGTTGTGCCCGCGCACGCGATCCCCTAGCGTCCCGGGCATGGGCTTCCCGCCGTACGCTCCGGCCGGGGCCGCGCTCGCCGCGGTCCTGGCCGTCGGCGCTCTGGCCACCCTGCCGGGCTGCTCGGGCGACCGCCCCGAACCGGCTCCGCCGCAGGTCAGGACGGCGGTGGACATCTGCACCGACCTCGTCGCCTACTGGGTGAAGGAAGCGCTCGCGGGGAGCAGGTGGGCCGGACTCGACTGGGAGCAGAAGGGGCTCTCGAACGAGCAGTTGACGATCCACGACGAGGTCCTCGCGAGCGCGCGCGCCGAGGAGCGCTCCGAGGGCCGCGAGGCCGCGGAGGCCTTCACCGACCGGGAGACGCGAAGACGGTGCGCGTCGGCGAACGGCGCGACCGGCAGCTCGGAGAACTGGACCCTCCGCACCAGGACCGCTCGTAACGCTCCGTGACACGGACCCGCGACAAGCAGACCGGCACACTCAGCGTTCCGTCCGCTGACGTTTGAGTGAGTGTCCGATATCCGGATACCGACAGAAGCGGTCCGACAGGAGCAAGATCTGCTCAAGCCCCTTAGCGGAACTGCACGTTCTCACTATGTGAACACGACGTTGCTGACCCTAATGCCCCGATTTGCCCACCCCATGTCCACCTCCTCTCCCCCTCGCGATAACAAGACAGTCACATCCTGACCTCCCCGCTCCCCACCTCCCCCACCTGCGCTTAGAGTCACCGCCAGTCACCGCGCCGCCGGGCGCGTCAGCTGCACGGCCTGCACCACCCAGTCATCCCCAGTACGGCCCGGCATTCACCAACGGCACCTCAAGCTTCACGCTTCACGGCACCGCCTCAGCTCGAGGGGGCCGCGCCAGGGAAAGGATTCATCGTGCGACACCGTTCCTTGCTCATCCTCACCACCGTGATCACCACGGGAGCACTCACGCTCACCGCCTGCGGTTCGCGCGACGACAAGGGTGGCAGCGACAACACGAGCGGCGGCACCACCGTCGTCATCGGCGTCGACGCGCCGCTCACCGGTTCGCTCTCCGCGCTGGGCCAGGGCATCAAGAACTCCGTGGACCTGGCGGTCCAGACCGCCAACAAGAACAAAGAAGTCCCGGGCGTCACCTTCAAGATCGAGGCCCTCGACGACCAGGCCGTCCCGGCCACCGGCAAGGCCAACGCCACCAAGCTCGTCGGCATCAAGGACGTCCTCGGCGTCGTCGGCCCGCTGAACTCCGGCGTCTCCCAGTCCATGCAGGCGGACTTCGACAAGGCCAACCTGACCCAGGTCTCCCCGGCCAACACGAACCCCTCGCTCTCGCAGGGCGACAACTGGGGCAAGGGCGAGTTCAAGCGCCCCTTCAAGACCTACTTCCGTACCGCCACCACGGACGTCGTCCAGGGCAAGTTCGCCGCGAACTACCTCTTCAAGGACGCCGGCAAGAAGAAGGTCTTCGTCGTCAACGACAAGCAGACCTACGGCGCCGGCCTCGCCGCGATCTTCGCCGAGGAGTTCAAGCGCCTGGGCGGCACCGTCGTCGGCACCGACTCCGTCACCGTGAAGGAGACCGACTTCTCCTCCACCGCCAACAAGATCAAGGGCTCCGGCGCCGACTCCGTCTACTTCGGCGGCCAGTACCCCGAGGGCGGCCTGCTCTCCGACCAGGTCAAGAAGACCGGCGCCAAGATCCCCACCATGGGCGGCGACGGCATCTACGACCCGCAGTTCATCAAGGCCTCCGGCGAGGCCAACGACGGTGACCTGGCCACCTCGGTCGGCTTCCCCGTCGAGAAGCTCCCGACCGCCAAGAAGTTCATCGCCGACTACAACGCGGCCGGCTACAAGGACCCGTACGCGGCCTACGGCGGCTACTCCTACGACGCCGCCTGGTCCATCATCCAGGCCGTCAAGGCCGTCGTCGCCGCCAACGACGGCAAGCTGCCCGACGACGCCCGCGCCAAGGTCACCGAGGCCATGGCCAAGGTCTCCTTCGAGGGTGTGACCGGCAAGGTCTCCTTCGACCAGTACGGCGACACCACGAACAAGCAGCTCACCGTCTACCAGGTCAAGAACGGCGCCTGGGTCGACGTCAAGTCCGAGACCTTCAAGGACTGACACCCGCACTGCCCCGCACACGCACCACCTGAACCAAGCCGCGCGAGGGCGCAAACAGCGCCCTCGCGCGGTGTCATATCCGACACGCTCATCGGAGGCCCTGCGGTGAACGAACTGCCGCAACAGCTGGCCGACGGCCTTGCCCTGGGGGCCCTTTACGGCCTCATCGCCATCGGTTACACGATGGTCTACGGCATCGTCCAGCTCATCAACTTCGCCCATGGCGAGATCTTCATGATCGGGGGCTTCGGCGCCCTCACGGCGTACACGATCCTGCCCGAGGGCACCGCCCTCGTGATCGCGATACCCGTGATGCTGATAGGCGGCGCGGTGGTCTCCGTGGCCGTCGCCACCGCTGCCGAACGCTTCGCCTACCGGCCCCTGCGCGGCGCCCCGCGCCTCGCCCCCCTCATCACGGCGATCGGCCTGTCGATCGTGCTCCAGCAGCTCGTCTGGGGCTTCTACCCCGGAGCCAAGAGCCCGGTCAGCTTCCCCGAGTTCAAGGGCGACAGCTTCCAGATCTTCAACGACCTGGCGATCTCCCGCGCCGACGCGTTCGTCCTCGTCGCCGCCCCGGCGTGCATGCTCGCCCTCGGCCTCTTCGTCTCCAAGAGCCGCAGCGGCCGCGCCATGCAGGCCACGGCGCAGGACCCCGACACCGCGAAGCTGATGGGCATCAACACCGACCGCATCATCGTCATGGCCTTCGCCATCGGCGCCGCGTTCGCCGCGGTCGCCGCGGTCGCCGAGGGCCTCGACAAGGGCCAGATCCGGTTCGAGATGGGCTTCCTGCTCGGTCTCAAGGCGTTCACCGCCGCCGTCCTCGGAGGCATCGGCAACATCTACGGCGCCATGATCGGCGGCGTCGTGCTCGGCCTCGCCGAAACGCTCTCCATCGCCTACGTCGAGCACATCCCCGGGATGGCACAGTTCGGCGGCGGCGCCTGGAAGGACATCTGGGTCTTCTCCCTCCTGATCCTGGTGCTCCTCTTCCGACCACAAGGCCTCATCGGCCAGCGCGTCGCGGACAGGGCGTGATCGTGATGACGACCGACCTCACCAAGACCCCGGCACCGGCCGACGCCCCGGAGAAGACCGACGCCCAGCGCCCCGGCCTCCTCCACTGGATCGTCGCGGCCGGCGGCCTCGCCACCGTCGCCAGCACCTTCCTCGCCTGGACCTACACCAGCGAGTTCCCCGGCGACCTCACCGTCACCGGCTATCCCGGCGGCCTCCAGGTCCTCACCCTCGTCGCCGGCCTCCTGCTGACGCTCTTCGCCCTCTCCGGACTCGGCATCAAGGGCCTGCGCTGGCTCACCCCCGGCGGCTCCACGAAGGCCCTCCAGTTCCTCGCCCTCGGCGCACTCGGCACCACCTGGTACACCGTGCTCGCCATCGCCGTACAGCTCGGCGGCCTGGCCCACCTGGAGCCCGGCGGCTTCGTCGCCGCCGTCACCACACTCGTCCCGCTCGCCGCGTTCGCGCTCAAGGACGACACCCGCAAGCCGGCCAAGCCCAAGGAGATCCCCTCCTGGGCCGAGATCCTGATCATCGTCGCCGCCTTCGCCCTCGGCATGTACGCCGTCACGTACGGCATCTCCACCGAGTACCCCGAACTCTTCATCGGCTACCTGCTCCTCGCGGGCTTCGGCGCCGGCGCGCTCAACAAGTCCGGCCTCATGAGCCGTATCTCGGCCATCGCGTCGAAGAACAAGCAGGTCGCCGCCGTCGCGGCCTTCGCCGCCGCGGCCGTCTTCCCCTTCACCCAGACCACCGACACGTTCACCGTGATCGCCGTGCAGATCCTCATCTTCGCCACGGTCGCCCTCGGACTGAACATCGTCGTCGGCCTCGCCGGACTGCTCGACCTCGGATACGTCGCCTTCCTCGGCGTCGGCGCCTACACGGCCGCCCTCGTCTCCGGATCCACCGCCTCCGCGCTCGACATCCAGCTCCCGTTCTGGGTCGCCATGATCATCGGCGCCATCGCCTCACTGATCTTCGGCGTCATCATCGGCGCACCGACCCTGCGACTCCACGGCGACTACCTCGCCATCGTGACGCTCGGCTTCGGCGAGATCTTCCGCATCACCGTCAACAACATGGACGGCGACAACGGACCCCAGATCACCAACGGCCCCAACGGCATCCCGAACATCCCGGCGCTGAACATCTTCGGCTACGACTTCGGCGAGACCCACACCATCCTCGGCGTGGAACTCGGCAGTTACGCCAACTACTACCTGCTGATGCTCCTCGTCATGGTCTTCGTCGTCCTGGTCTTCAGCCGGGCACAGGACTCCCGCATCGGCCGCGCCTGGGTCGCCATCCGCGAGGACGAGACCGCCGCCACCGCCATGGGCATCAACGGCTTCCGGGTCAAGCTCATCGCCTTCGCCCTCGGCGCCACCCTCGCCGGCGTCGCCGGCACCGTCCAGGCCCACTTCCAGGGCACGGTCCTCCCCGAGATGTACGTGTTCGCCGGCCCCGTCGCCCCGAACTCCGCGTTCCTCCTCGCGGCCGTCATCCTCGGCGGCATGGGCACCATCCGCGGCCCGCTCCTCGGCGCGGCGCTGCTCTTCCTCATCCCCGAGAAGCTGGCCTTCCTCAAGGACTACCAGCTCCTCGCGTTCGGCCTCGCGCTCATCCTGCTGATGCGCTTCCGCCCGGAGGGCCTCATCCCCAACCGGCGCGCGCAGCTCGAGTACCACGAGCACGACGAGAAAGCTGACACACCCGACGTACCGGACCAGCGGCCCGCCGCCGACCCCATCGTCGGAACCTCGAAGGCGGGTGCGTGAACGCCATGACGACGACCACCACCACGACGGCCACGGCCGCCACCGTCCTCGACGCCAGCGGTGTCACCATGCGCTTCGGCGGACTCACCGCCGTACGCGGAGTGAACCTCACCGTCCGCGAGGGCGAGATCGTCGGCCTCATCGGCCCCAACGGCGCCGGCAAGACCACCTTCTTCAACTGCCTGACCGGTCTGTACGTCCCCACCGAGGGACAGGTCAGCTACAAGGGCACCGTGCTGCCGCCCAAGCCGCACCTGGTCACCAAGGCCGGCATCGCCCGCACCTTCCAGAACATCCGCCTCTTCTCCAACATGACGGTCCTGGAGAACGTCCTCGTCGGACGCCACACCCGGACCAAGGAGGGCCTCTGGTCCGCGCTCCTGCGCGGCCCCGGCTTCAAGAAGGCCGAAGTCGCCTCCCGCGAACGCGCCATGGAGCTGCTGGAGTTCGTCGGCCTGGCGAACAAGGCCGAGCACCTCGCCCGCAACCTGCCCTACGGCGAACAGCGCAAGCTGGAGATCGCCCGCGCACTGGCGAGCGACCCCGGCCTGCTGCTCCTCGACGAGCCGACGGCCGGCATGAACCAGAACGAGACCCGCACCACCGAGGAACTCGTCTTCGCCATCCGCGACAAGGGCATCGCCGTCCTGGTCATCGAGCACGACATGAAGTTCATCTTCAACCTGTGCGACCGCGTCGCCGTGCTCGTCCAGGGCGAGAAGCTCGTCGAGGGCACCTCCGACGTCGTCCAGGGCGACGAGCGTGTCGTCGCCGCGTACCTCGGCACGCCGTTCGAGGGCGCGCCGGGCGCGGAGGAGGTCGCCGAGGTCGAGGCGGCGGAGGCACACGCGGAGGAGGCCGCGGAGGCGGAGGCCGAGGACGAGGCTGAGGCCGAGCCTGAGGCCGAGCCTGAGGCCGAGGCTGACGAGGCCACCGAGGCCCCCGAGGCCACGGACGCCCCCGAGGCCGACGCCCCGGAACCCGCCTCCGAGGACGCGGACAGCACCACCGAAGGAGACTCCAAGTGACCGCACTTCTCGAGGTCGAGGACCTCAGGGTCGCCTACGGCAAGATCGAGGCCGTCAAGGGCATCTCCTTCACCGTCGAGGCCGGACAGGTCGTCACCCTCATCGGCACCAACGGCGCCGGCAAGACCACCACCCTCCGCACCCTCTCCGGCCTCATCAAGCCCGCCAGCGGAAAGATCACCTTCGACGGCCAGGTGCTCAACGGCATCCCCGCCCACAAGGTCGTCTCCCTCGGCATGGCCCACTCCCCCGAGGGCCGGCACATCTTCCCCAAGCTGACCATCGCCGAAAACCTCCAGCTCGGCGCCTTCCTCCGCAAGGACAAGGACGGCATCGAGCGAGACGTCCAGCGCGCCTACGACCTCTTCCCCATCCTGGGCGAACGTCGCAAGCAGGCCGCCGGCACCCTCTCCGGCGGTGAACAGCAGATGCTGGCCATGGGCCGCGCCCTGATGTCCCAGCCCAAGCTGCTCATGCTCGACGAGCCCTCCATGGGCCTCTCCCCGATCATGATGCAGAAGATCATGGAAACCATCGCCACCCTCAAGGCCGAGGGCATGACCATCCTGCTCATCGAGCAGAACGCCCAGGCCGCGCTCTCCCTCGCGGACTACGGCTACGTCCTGGAGGTCGGCTCCGTCAAGCTCTCCGGCACCGGCCAGGACCTGCTCCACAACGACGACGTCCGCAAGACGTACCTCGGCGAGGAGTAGACCGCCGCACCACAAGCAGAAGGCCCGCCCCACAAGGATGTGGGGCGGGCCTTCTCCTGTACTGCGCCGGCGCCGGGGCTACTGGCCGCCCTTCGCCGCCTTCTTCTCCTCGGCGTCCTCGATGACCGCCTCCGCGACCTGCTGCATCGACATACGACGGTCCATGGACGTCTTCTGGATCCACCGGAACGCGGCCGGCTCGGTCAGACCGTACTGCGTCTGCAGAATGCTCTTCGCCCGGTCCACCAGCTTCCGCGTCTCCAGCCGCTGCGAGAGGTCGGCGACCTCCTTCTCCAGCGCCCGCAGCTCCGCGAACCGGGACACGGCCATCTCGATGGCCGGCACGACATCGCTCTTGCTGAACGGCTTCACCAGGTACGCCATGGCTCCGGCGTCCCGGGCGCGCTCGACGAGGTCGCGCTGCGAGAAGGCGGTGAGCATCAGAACGGGGGCGATGGACTCCCCCGCGATCTTCTCCGCCGCGGAGATCCCGTCCAGGACGGGCATCTTCACATCGAGGATGACCAGGTCGGGCCGGTGCTCCCGAGCGAGCTCGACGGCCCGGGCACCGTCGCCGGCCTCGCCGACGACCGAGTAGCCCTCTTCTTCGAGCATCTCTTTGAGGTCGAGGCGGATGAGGGCCTCGTCCTCGGCGATGACGACGCGGGTCGTCAGCGGCGGGACGTGCGACGCGTCGACGTCGTCGGCGGCGGGCTGGGGCGACTCGGGGGCGGTCACGGGGGCTCCTCGTTCGGGGCGTGGTGCTGCACCGTGAAGCCTACCTAGTGGGCCTGGCCAGCGCGCACACGGTATGCTGCACGCGGTCACCCTGCCGGGTTGGTGGAACGGTATACACGGAGGTCTCAAACACCTCTGCCCGAGAGGGCTTGCGGGTTCGAGTCCCGCACCCGGTACTGGTTCCGAAGCGGACGTTCACCTTCGCGTGAATGTCCGCTTTTTGCCACCTGCAGCCAGGAAGCGTTGCGCAGAGTAGTCGCATGAACTTCCATGGCACAGAGGTACGCCAGCGGGCGCTCACCCTGCTCCGAGGCGGGACCAAGAACGCGGACGTGGCCCGCAAGCTCAATGTCCCCACGGGCACGATCAGCTACTGGAAGCACGTAGACCGCGCGAAACGCGGCGAGTGTCCCGGCAGGCACAATCCCCAGTGCCCTCGCTGTGATGGTCGCGAGCTGGACGAAGCTGCGTACGCCTACCTCCTCGGGCTCTATCTCGGCGACGGGCACATCATCCAGAACCGGGCGATGCGCGTGCCCAGCCTCTCCGTCACGTGCACGGATTCCTGGCCCGGCCTCATCGTGGCGTGCGTGGAGGCCATGCAGTCCGTTTTCCCGGGAAACTCCGCGTCCAAGGTGCAGCGGGGGGGCTGCCAGGAGGTGAAGATCTACTCCAAGCACCTGTGGTGCCTGTTCCCCCAGCACGGGCCCGGCAGGAAGCACGAGCGGCGCATCGTCCTCGAACCCTGGCAGCAGGAGATCGTCGACGCGCACCCCTGGGCGTTCATCCGGGGGCTCATCCACTCCGACGGGTGTCGGATCACCAACTGGACCACTCGGCTCGTGGGTGGTGAGCGCAAGCGGTACGAGTACCCGCGGTACTTCTTCACCAATAAGTCGGACGACATCCGGAAGCTGTGCGGCGACACCCTCACCAAGGTCGGTGTCGAGTGGACGACCACCGCCCGAGGCGTCGACCCGTACAACATCTCCGTCGCCCGCAAGGCCTCCGTCGCGCTCATGGATCTGCACGTGGGGCCCAAGTCCTGAGCCCCTGACCCCGCGCGTCAGCGGCGGACCAGCATCGCGTGTGTGACGGTCGGCGAGCTGACCAGCTCGGAGACCCGGTAGCCGGCGATTCCGTCGCCCAGGTTGTCGAGCAGTCGTTCCCCCCTCCCGATGAGCATGGGTGCGATCACCAAGTGGAGTTCGTCGATCAGCCCGGCGCGCAGATATTGCTGGATGACCGCCGCGCCCCCGCCGATCCGGACGTCTTTGCCGCCCGCGGCGTCGAAGGCGCGCTGGAGCACCGTCTCCAGCGGCTCGTCGGTGAAGTGGAAGGTCGTTCCGCCGGCCATCTCGAGTGTGGGGCGCAGGTGGTGGGTGTGTACGAAGACGTCGTGGTGGTAGGGCGGGTTGTCGCCCCACCAGCCCTTCCAGGACTCGTCCTCCCAGGGTCCGCGCTGCGGCCCGAACATGTTCCGGCCCATGATCGTGGCGCCGATGTTCTGGTCGGCGCGGGTGAAGTGGTCGACGTCGATTCCGGTCTTTCCCGCGGCGGAGTCTTCCCTCGCGGAGACGAACCAGCTGTGCAGCTCGTCGCCCCAGCCGACGCCGTCGCCGAACGGAGCGTCGAGGCGCTGGTTCGTGCCGGCCGTGAAGCCGTCGAGGGAGATTGTCACGTTGTGTACGCGGACCTTGGGCATGGCCGTCGCCTCTCGTGTGGATGTCGTTCTCTCACCCATGCGTCGTACGGAGCCGGCATGGATCGACATCCGCGGGCACATTTTTTTCGGCGGACCGCCCCTCCGCTCAGTGTGGTGTTCCCAGGTAGGGGAAGTGTGGCAGGAGGTCGGCGTGGGGGCCGATGTGGTCCGTGGTGATCTTGCCGTTGGAGATCATGGCGAGCCGGGCCGAGGTGACGTCGTCGGAGAGCGTGCGGCCGTTGGGGTACGAGGCGGGGCGGGAGCGGTCGTAGCGGAGGATGTCCGGGAGGACCGTGCGCAGGGTTTCTTCGGCGGCTTCGGGGGTGTAGCCGCCGGTGTGGGCGAGGGCGGCTTTCCAGGGTTCGAGGTAGGTGACCCGGTCGTCGGCCGGTTCGCCGGCGTTGTAGGCGTCCTTGGCCTCGTCGGCGTTGAGGTAGGCGGTGAGGGAGGGGTGGGCGCCGCGGTCGACGGACTTGAGTTCGCCGTCGGTGTGGAGGCTGACGCGGGCCCAGACGCCGATCTTCGGGTTGTCGCCGAGTTCGTTGTCGGGCATTTCGATGGCGATACCGAAGACGTTCTTGTCGGCGCCCCAGTCGGTGCCGGTCCACTGGAATTCGGCGACAATGCCGTCGAGGTCGGCGAAGAAGGGGTCGCTGCGGAGTCCGGCGGAGACCTTGTAGCCGTCGGCTTCGGTGACGGAGAGTTCACGGCCGAAGGAGACGGGGACGTCTGTGAAGAGGGGGGTGCCGGCGGCTTCGTGGCTGCGGGCTTCGGTGCCGGTGGCGCGGTGTACGGCGAGCGTCTGTTCGCCGTCGTTCGCGGGGTCGGAGAAGGTGAAGCTGTAGGCGATGTCGGCTTGGTTGTCGCCGTCGGTGTCGATGTTGATGCGGTAGACGGCGTCGGGGTGGAACGCGGTGCCGCCGGTGGGGGCGATGGGGTTGACGTTCATGATGAGCGCTGTGCGCCCGCCGGGGACGGTGAAGGCGAAGAGGTCCGTGAGGTCCAGGCGGGCGTCGTCCATCGGGGAGCGCAGGTGGGGTCCGCTGAGGTGGTGTGACATGGCGCCACTGTTGCCGTACGAGGGTGTGGTCGGCGGCGACGGGGCCGCCGTGGTCACTCCTTCGGGCTGTCGTCCTCGCCGATGTGGTGGACACGGACGAGGTTGGTGGAGCCTGCGACGCCGGGCGGGGAGCCGGCGGTGATGACGACGATGTCGCCCTTTTGGCAGCGGCCGATGCGCAGGAGTTCTTCGTCGACCTGGGCGACCATGGCGTCGGTGGAGTCGACGTGGGGGCCGAGGAAGGTTTCGACGCCCCAGGTGAGGTTGAGCTGGGAGCGGGTGGCGGGGTCGGGGGTGAAGGCGAGGAGGGGGATGGGTGAGCGGTAGCGGGAGAGGCGCTTGACGGTGTCGCCGGACTGGGTGAAGGCGACGAGGAATTTGGCGCCGAGGAAGTCGCCCATCTCGGCGGCGGCGCGGGCGACGGCTCCGCCTTGTGTACGGGGTTTGTTCCGCTCGGTCAGCGGCGGCAGGCCCTTGGCGAGGACGTCTTCCTCGGCGGCTTCGACGATCCGGCTCATGGTGCGGACGGTTTCGATGGGGTGTTTGCCGACGCTGGTCTCGCCGGAGAGCATGACCGCGTCGGTGCCGTCGATGACGGCGTTGGCGACGTCGCTGGCTTCGGCGCGGGTGGGCCGGGAGTTGTCGATCATCGAGTCGAGCATCTGGGTGGCGACGATGACCGGTTTGGCGTTGCGCTTGGCGAGTTTGATGGCGCGCTTCTGGACGATGGGGACCTGTTCGAGGGGCATCTCGACGCCGAGGTCGCCGCGGGCGACCATGATGCCGTCGAAGGCGGCGACGATGTCGTCGATGTTGTCGACGGCCTGGGGCTTTTCGATCTTGGCGATGACGGGGAGGCGGCGGTCCTCCTCGTCCATGATGCGGTGGACGTCCTCGATGTCGCGGCCGCTGCGGACGAAGGAGAGGGCGATGATGTCGGCTCCGGTGCGCAGGGCCCAGCGGAGGTCGTCGATGTCCTTGTCGGAGAGGGCGGGGACGGAGACGGCGACTCCGGGGAGGTTGAGGCCTTTGTGGTCGGAGACCATGCCGCCTTCGACGACGCGGGTGTGGACGCGGGGTCCGTCGACGGAGGTGACTTCGAGGGTGACGCGGCCGTCGTCGACGAGGATGCGTTCGCCGGTGGTGACGTCGGTGGCGAGTCCGTCGTAGGTGGTTCCGCAGATGTGGCGGTCGCCCTCGACGGGTTCGACGGTGATGGTGAAGTCGTCGCCGCGTTCAAGGAGTATGGGGCCTTCGCGGAAGCGGCCGAGGCGGATCTTCGGGCCTTGAAGGTCGGCGAGGACGCCGATGCTGCGGCCGGTCTCGTCGGAGGCTTTGCGTACGCGCTGGTAGCGCTCCTCGTGTTCGGCGTAGGTGCCGTGGCTGAGGTTGAGTCGGGCGACGTCCATTCCCGCTTCGACCAGTGCCTTGATCTGGTCGTATGTGTCGGTGGCGGGGCCCAGGGTACAAACGATTTTTGCTCGGCGCATGGTTCGAGCGTAGGGCTTACCGGTGGGTAGAGAAGTGGGTCGCCATGTCTGTTCAACAACCTTTGCGTGAAAGGTTGTTGACAAGTCTTGAATATGTGCGGGCGGGTGCTCCGATGAGCGTGTTCCGGGGTCAGGAGAGGTAGGCGCGGAGGCTCCGGGAGCGGGCGGGGTGGCGCAGTTTGGACATGGTCTTGGCTTCTATCTGGCGGATGCGTTCGCGGGTGACGCCGTAGACCTTGCCGATCTCGTCGAGGGTGCGGGGGTCGGTGCCGTCGAGTCCGTAGCGCAGGGTGATGACGCCGGCTTCGCGTGCGGTGAAGTCGGCGAGGACGGTGGCGAGGTGCTTCTTGAGGAGGTCGGCGGCGACGATGTCCTCGGTGGTGGGGGCGGTGGTGTCCTCGATGACGTCGCCGAGTTCGCCGTCGCCCGTTTCGTCGCCGAGGGGGGTGTGGAGGGAGACGGGTGCGCGGTCGTAGCCGCGTACCTGGCTGATGCGGGCGGTGGTGGTGTCGAGGGCGGTGGCGAGTTCTTCGTCGGTGGGGGTGCGGTCGAGTTCGGCGGTCAGCTCGCGGGTGGCGCGGGTGAGTCGGTTGATCTCCTCGACCATGTGGACGGGGACGCGGATGGTGCGGGACTGGTCGGCGAGGGCGCGGCCGATGGCCTGCTTGATCCACCAGGTGGCGTAGGTGGAGAGCTTGAAGCCCTTGGTGGGGTCGAACTTCTCGATGGCGCGGAGGAGGCCGAGGTTGCCTTCCTGGACGAGGTCGAGGAAGGGCAGGCCGCGGCCGGTGTGGCGTTTGGCGATGGAGACGACGAGGCGGAGGTTGGCCTCCAGCATCCGGTCCTTGGCGCGGCGGCCGTCGCGGGAGGTGTGTTCGAGGTCGGGGGTGGGGGTGCCGGTGTCGGCGATGCGTTGTTCGGCGGCGATTCCGGCCTGGACGCGGAGGCCGAGGGTGACTTCTTGTTCGGCGGTGAGGAGGGGGATGCGGCCGATCCGGCGGAGGTAGTCGCGGATGGGGTCGGTGTGGAGCGTGAGCGCGGTCTGGGTGTGCACGTGGGGCCCTTCGGTCGGGACCTGTTCTTTATGACGGGCCTAAATTTAGGCTGGACCCAGCTACTAGGTCAAGCATAAATTTATGACCGACCTATGAGAGGCTGGTTCCATGAGCGCACACTCCCTTCGGGAGCAGAAGAAACAGCAGACCAGGCAGGCGATCTCGGACGCGGCGACGGGCCTGTTCATCGAGCGGGGCTTCGACCGGGTGACGATCGCCGACGTGGCGGCGGCGGCCGGTGTCGCGAAGATGACGGTCACGAACTACTACCCGCGCAAGGAGGACCTGGTCCTCGACCTGAGCGAGGAGTTCGTGGCGGGCGCGGCGCGGGCGGTGGCGGCTGGGCGGGCGGCCGGGGTGCCGGCGGTGGAGGCCCTGCGCGAGGACTATCTGGCGGCGGTGGAGCGGCGGGATCCGGTGATCGGGTTCGCGCCGGAGCCGTTCGCGCGGATGCTGACGGAGAGCCCGGTGCTGCTCGCCCGGCTGCGCGAGTTCCACGAGCAGCGGGAGGCGGCGCTGGCGGAGGTGCTGGCGGAGGACTGGCCGGCCGGCGACATCACTCCGCTCGCGGTGGCGGCGCAGCTGGGCGGGGCGCTGCGGGTGCTGTTCGGGCGGCTGGTGGAGCGGGTGCTGGGTGGGGAGGGGGTGGAGGCGATCGCGGTGGCGCATGCGGCGGAGGCGGGGCGGGTGTTCGCGCTGTTGCCTCCCCCACCCCACCCCTCCCCGAAACTCTGACGAGACCGGGGGCTCCGCCCCCGAGCCCCCACGCGGCGGCTTCGCGCCGCGGACGCGGGGCGGGGGCTTCGCCCGGCGGGCGCGGGGCGGGGGCTTCGCCCGGCGGACGCGGAGGCGGGGGCTTCGCGCCGCGGGCGCGGGGCTGACGGGTCCTCGGACCCGCGGGCCGCAGGGCGCGGGCCGCGGGGTGCGGGGCACCCGGGCGCGACGCCTCGGGCCGCCAGACCGCAGGCCGTCGATCCGTGGCCGTGACCCATGGGCCGTCAGGGCATCAGGCTCCGGGACGTCAGGCCCCAGGACGCCAGGCCCCAGGCGGCGGGCCGCCGAGCCACGGGCCGTCAAGCCCCAGGCGGCGGGCCCCAGGCCGTAAGCCCCGGGACGTCAAGCCCGAGGCCGCCAGGCCCCAGGCGGCGGGCCGCCGAGCCACGGGCCGTCACGCCTCAGGCCGTCAGGCCCCAGGACGTCGCTCGTCAAAGGGTCGGTGGGGTCATGGTGAAGCGGGCCATCACCTCCGCCGTGAGGGTTTGGCGTTGGGGTTCGAGGGCGAGTGGTGGGGGCGTGTCGATGGATTCCGCGGCGAAGGACATCCGCATGCCGCCCATCGGGGCGGGTGGCGGGGTCAGGCCCGTGTCCGAGAGTTCCAGGAGGGCGGAGAGGGTGGTGCCGAGCGCCGCCGCGTAGGCGCGGGCGCGTTGGACCGCCTCGCCCACCGCCGTGCGGCGCGCCTCCTCGTACGACGGGGAGTCGGGGCGCAGCGCCCACCAGGGGCCGTCCACCTGGGTCAGGTCCAGGTCGGCGAGGCGGGTGGTGAGTTCGCCGACGGCGGTGAAGTCGTTGAGTTCGGCGGTGAGATGGACCCGGCCCTGGTAGGCGCGTACGCGTTCGCCCCGGCCGTGCCTGCTCGGTTCGGGTGCGATCGAGAAGGCGCCCGTCTCCAGTTTCTCGACGGCCTCGCCGTAGGACTTGATCAGGTCGAGGGCGAGCGCGTTGCGCCGGGTCAGGTCGGTCAGGGTGGCGGCCCGGTCCGTGCCGCGGGCGCTCACCGTGACGCCGATGCGGGCGATCTCCGGGTCCACTTCGAGTCGTGCCTCGCCCCGGACCGCCACCTGCGGCGCCTCCGGGGTCGGGTGTGGAGTCGGGTGTGGGGTCGTCACTGCGGGCTCCCTCGACGAACGGACGGTGCGATGCCCGCACACTTTCCCACTCCGTAATCAGAAAGGTCTGTTGCCGACGTGGCGCGTGAGCCAGAATCTACGCGCGTTGTGCGCCACTGGACCAAGGAGAACCACATGCCGCTGAACCGCCGGACGTTCCTGGAGAGCTCCGTCGCCGTCGGGGCCGGAGCCGCCCTCACCACGGGGGTCGCCGCCGCCCCGGCGCAGGCCCACGGGCCTGGCCCCCGGCCGGCCAAGCGGTACTCGTTCACCGTGATGGGCACCACCGACCTGCACGGCAACGTCTTCAACTGGGACTACTTCACCGACAAGGAGTTCGACGACAAGGCGCACAACGACGTCGGCCTCGCGAAGATATCCACCCTCGTCAACCGGGTCCGCGAGGCGAAGGGGAGGCGCAACACGCTCCTCATCGACGCCGGTGACACCATCCAGGGCACCCAGCTCTCGTACTACTACGCCAAGGTCGACCCGATCACCCGGGCCGGCGGCCCCGTGCACCCCATGGCGCAGGCGATGAACGCCATCGGCTACGACGCCGCGGCCCTCGGCAACCACGAGTTCAACTACGGCATCCCGGTGCTCCGGAAGTTCGAGGAGCAGTGCGACTTCCCGCTGCTCGGTGCCAACGCGCTCGACGCGAAGACGCTGCGGCCGGCCTTCCCGCCGTACAGCATGCACCGGCTGCGCACCCCGCACGGCCGGGACGTGAAGGTCGCGGTGCTCGGCCTGACCAACCCCGGCATCGCGATCTGGGACAAGGCCAACGTCACCGGCAAGATGGTCTTCCCCGGCCTGGAGGAGCAGGCGGCGAAGTGGGTGCCGAAGCTGCGTTCCATGGGCGCGGACGTGGTCGTGGTGTCGGCGCACAGTGGTTCCAGCGGGACGTCGTCGTACGGTGACCAGCTGCCCCACATCGAGAACGCGGCCGGTCTCGTGGCCGAGCAGGTCCCGGGGATCGACGCGATCCTCGTCGGGCACGCCCACACCGAGATCCCGGAGTACCGGGTGACGAACAAGGAGACCGGCAAGGACGTCGTGCTGTCCGAGCCGCTGAAGTGGGGGCAGCGCCTGACCCTCTTCGACTTCGACCTCGTGTGGGAGAAGGGCCGCTGGGTGGTCGAGAAGGTCGGCGCCCAGGTGCTGAACTCCAACACCGTGGACGAGGACCCGGAGATCGCCGGGCTGCTCTCGGACGAGCACAAGAAGGTCGTCGCGTACGTCAACCAGGTCATCGGTACCTCCGGCGCGACCATGGCCACCGCCGACGCGCCGTGGAAGGACGAGCCGATCATCGACCTGATCAACCACGTCCAGGCGGAGACGGTGAAGGCGGCGCTGGCCGGCGGCGAGTACGCCGCGCTGCCCGTCCTCTCGCAGGCGTCCTGCTTCTCCCGCACCGCCGCGATCCCGGCCGGTCAGGTCACCATCAGGGACGCCGCCGGGCTCTACCCCTTCGAGAACACCCTGGAGGCCCGCCTCCTGACCGGTGCCCAGCTGAAGGACTACCTGGAGTTCTCGGCGCGGTACTACGTACAGACCCCGGCCGACGCGCCGGTGGAGCCCGCGAAGCTGACGAACGCGGGCGGCATCCCGGACTACAACTACGACGCCGTGTACGGCGTGACGTACGAGATCGACATCGCCCGGCCGGCCGGCTCGCGGATCGTGAACCTGGCCTTCGGCGGCGAGCCGATCGACCCGGCCGCGCGGTTCGTGCTCGCCGTGAACAACTACCGTGCCAGCGGCGGCGGCGCGTTCCCGCACATCGCGGGCGCCCAGCAGCTGTGGGCGAACTCGGACGAGATCCGCAACACCATCATCCAGTGGGTGCAGGCGAAGGGGTCGATCGACCCGGGCCGGTTCGCGTCGGTGGACTGGAAGCTGACCCGGGGCGGTACCCCCGTCTTCTAGCTCAGTTCTGCGTGAGAGGCGTCAGCTCCTGGCCCTGGGCCGGGATGCGCGGCGCCTCTCGCCGTTCCAGGCCGAAACTGGTGAACGCGGTGCGGCGCGGCAGCGGGTAGGGCTCCTTGCCGGTGAGCGAGTTCAGGATGGTCGCGCTGCGCCAGGCGGCGAGCCCGAGGTCGGGGGCGCCCACGCCGTGGGTGTGCTTCTCGGCGTTCTGTACGTAGACGGAGCCGGTGACGGACTCGTCGAGGATGAGCCGGAACTCGCCGTCGATCCTCGCCCGCCCGGCCGAGTCGTGGCGCGTGTACGGGTCGAGTCCGGCGAGCATCCGGTCGAGCGGGCGCTCCTTGTAGCCGGTGGCGAGGACGACGGCGTCGGTGGTGAGGCGGGAGCGGGTGCCCTCCTGGACGTGCTCCAGGTGCAGTTCCACCTTGGTGGTGGCGACGCGGCCGGCGGTGCGGACGTGGACGCCGGGGGTGAGGACGGCGTCGGGCCAGCCCCCGTGCAGGGTGCGCCGGTAGAGCTCCTCGTGGATGGCGGCGATGGTGTCGGCGTCGATTCCCTTGTGCAGCTGCCACTGGCGGGGCACGAGTTCGTTGCGCACCGGCTCGGGCAGGGAGTGGAACCAGCGGGTGTAGTCGGGGGTGAAGTGTTCCAGACCGAGCTTGGAGTACTCCATCGGAGCGAACGCCTCGGTCCGCGCCAGCCAGTGGATCTTCTCGGCGCCCGCGGGCCGGGCCCTGAGGAGGTCGAGGAAGACCTCGGCCCCGGACTGGCCGGATCCGATGACGGTGACGTGTTCGGCGGCGAGGAGCCGCTCGCGGTGGTCGAGGTACTCCGCCGAGTGGATGACGGGGACGTTGGGAGCGGCGGCGAGCGGTTTCAGCGGCTCGGGGACGTACGGCTCGGTGCCGACGCCCAGGACGATGTTCCGGGCGTACGCGCGGCCCAGCGCCTCGGCCTCGCCGTCCGCGTCGAGCTGGGTGAAGTCCACCTCGAACAGGGCGCGTTCGGGGTTCCAGCGGACGGTGTCGACCTGGTGGCCGAAGTGCAGACCGGGGAGGCGGGAGCTGACCCAGCGGCAGTAGGCGTCGTACTCGGCGCGCTGGATGTGGAACTTCTCCGCGAAGTAGAAGGGGAAGAGCCGGTCGCGGGTGCGCAGGTAGTTGAGGAAGCTCCAGGGGCTGGCGGGGTCGGCGAGGGTAACGAGGTCGGCGAGGAAGGGGACCTGGAGGGTGGCGCCCTCGATGAGGAGGCCGGGGTGCCAGTGGAAGGCCGGGTTCTGCTCGTAGAAGGCGGTGGCGAGGCCGCCGGGGACGCCCTGGGCGAGCGCGGCGAGGGAGAGGTTGAAGGGGCCGATGCCGATGCCCACCAGGTCGTGGGGCTGATCGAGGTCTCGCTGGGGCGTGCTGCCGGTCATCGGTCGGTGCTGCCTTCCGTCTGTGCTGCTACGAGCGTGAGGATCTCTTCGAGGTCGCCGGGGGTGGCGTGGGGGTTGAGCAGGGTGGCCTTGAGCCAGAGCCGGCCGTCCTGGTGGGCCCGGCCGAGGACGGCGCGGCCCTGGGTGAGGAGGGTCCGGCGGATCGCGGCGACGGTGGTGTCATCGGCGTGCTCGGGCCGGAAGAGGACGGTGGTCAGGGTCGGGTGTTCGTACAGCTCCAGGCCGGGGGCCTTCTCGACGAGGTCGGCGAGGTGGCGGGCGAGCGCGCAGACCCGGTCGACGAGCTCACCTAGTCCGGTGCGGCCGAGGGCGCGCAGGGTGACGGCGATCTTGAGGATGTCGGGGCGGCGGGTGGTGCGCAGGGAGCGGCCGAGGAGGTCGGGGAGGCCGGCCTCGGTGTCGTCGTCGGCGTTGAGGTAGTCGGCGGTGTGGGAGAGGACGGCGAGGTCGGCCGTGTCGCGGACGGCGAGGAGTCCGGCGGCGACCGGCTGCCAGCCGAGTTTGTGCAGGTCGAGGGTGACGGTGCGGGCGCGGTCGAGGCCGGTGAGGAGGGGGCGGTGGGTGTCGCTGAAGAGGGCGGCGCCGCCGTAGGCCGCGTCGACGTGGAGGTCGGCCCCGTGGGCTTCGCAGAGCGCGACGATCTCGGGGAGGGGGTCGATGCGGCCGGTGTCGGTGGTGCCGGCGGTGGCCACGACGAGGAGGGGGCCGGGGAGGTCGGTCAGTGCCTCGTCGAGGGCGACGGGGTCGAGGGTGCCGTTGGGGGTGGGCACGGTCACCGGCTCGGGCAGGCCGAGGAGCCAGGCGGCGCGGCGGAAGGAGTGGTGGGCGTTGGCACCGACGACGGCGCGGACCGCGTGGCCGGGGCCGTGGCGCTCGCGGGCGAGGAGGAGGGCGAGCTGGTTGGACTCGGTGCCGCCGGTGGTGACAAGGGCGTCGGGGTGGGGCGCGGTGGGGGACGCGGCGGTGGAGTACGCGGCCGGGGAGTACGCGGCCGTGGGGTACACGGCCGTGGCCAGGGCCTCGGTGACGAGGTCCTCCAGGGCGGAGGCGGCGGGGGCCTGGTCCCAGGAGTCCATGGAGGGGTTGAGCGCGGAGGCGGCCAGGTCGGCGGCGGCGGCGAGCGCGAGGGGAGGGGTGTGGAGGTGGGCGGCGCAGAGGGGGTGGGCGGGGTCGGCGGCGCCTTGGGCGAGGGCGGTGACGAGGGTGCGGAGGGCGGCGGTGGGGGTGGTGCCGGTCTCGGGGAGTACGGCTCCTCCGAGGGCCTCGCGCACCTGGGCGGTGACCTCGTCCGGGCCTCCGGCGGGGATCGGGCCGCCGCGTGCGTGCGCGCCGTCGCGGAGGGCGCCGAGGACGGTGTCCAGGAGGGGGCGCAGGGCGTCGGGGCCGGTCTCGCCTCCGGCGAGGGGTGGGGGTGAGGCACGCATGGGCACGAGCGTGCCGGGGGTTCTGGGGGTTTGTCCGACGATGTCGCCGGAGCAACCCGAACGGGGGACGGGGGCCTTGGAAAGGCCGCCCGGTCCCCCGGTGGACGGTAGAAGTGCGGGCCGGTTGTCGGGTTGTGCCCACCGGTCCCGCCCAGCGGGACGATTGCCCACAACCCAAGAGGGCGCGCCCCCGCTGCGGTGGGGGCGGGGCACGAGCCCCCAGGTCAGGGCTTGCGCACGCGCAAAGCGCGGCGGAGGTCGTCGAGTTGGTCGACGAGTTTGCGGTGGAGGGCCGGGATCTGGGTGTCGTGCGTCAGGTGGTGCTCGCCCCAGGCCAGGGCCTCCGCGTCGATCGCGTACGCCGGGAAGGCGTAGCGACCCGCCGCCTCGGCCATCGCGGGGCCGCGGCGGGCGCCGAGTGCGGCGGCGGCCGGGTAGAAGCGCGGGACGTACTCCCGTACGAGATCGGCCTGTTCGGGCTGCCAGAAGCCCTGGGCCGTCGCGGTGAAGAGATAGTTGGAGAGGTCGTCGGAGTCGAAGAGCCGGGACCAGGCGGCCGCCTTCGCCGCCGCGTTCGGCAGGGCGGCGAGGCAGCGGGCGGCACCCTCCTGGCCGGTGGCGCTGGGGTCGCGCTTCAGCTCCGCGTCGATCGCGGCCTCGTCGACGGCGTCGAGGACGGCGAGCCGGGCGAGGATGCGCCAGCGCAGTTCCGGGTCGATCTCTGGGCCGCCGGGGACGGTTCCCTCGGCGAGCCAGGCGGCGATGGTGTCGGGCTGGGTGGCGCTGCTGATGAACGTACGGACGGCCGTGAGGCGCAGGCCGGGGGCTTCGCCGTCCTCGGTGCGGCGGATGAGGTCGCGGGCGATGCCCGTGAGCAGGGTCAGGGCCGCGGGGCGCTCGGCGGCCGAGACGTACCGGTCGGCGATCTGGGTGCGGGCGAAGGCGAGGACGCCCTGTACGACGGCGAGGTCGGTCTCCTCGGAGAGGTGGGCGCGGGCCGCCTCCAGGTAGGCGGAGGGCTCCAGTTCGCCGTCGCGGACCATGTCGCGCAGGGTGTTCCAGACAAATGCGCGGGTGAGGGGGTCCGGGATGCCGGAGAGCGAGCGCAGCGCGGTCTCCAGCGATGCCTCGTCCAGGCGCACCTTGGCGTAGGTGAGGTCGCCGTCGTTGAGGACGACGAGGGCCGGGCGCGGGCCGGGGAGCTGGACGGGTGACGTCGCGGTGTGCGGGACGTCGACGTCGAGGCGCTCGCGCGGGACGAGGCGGCGGCCGTCGACGAGGTCGCGGTCGTAGACGCCGACGGTGATCCGGTGCGGGCGGCTGCCCGCGTGCTTGACCCTGAGGGTGGCGCCGTCGAGTTCGGGGGTGAGGGTGTCGACGCCCGTGGTGCGCAGCCACCGCTCGGCCCAGCCGTGGACGTCGCGGTCGGTGGCGGAGGCGAGGTTGTCGATGAAGTCGGCGAGGGTGGCGTTGCCGAACTTGTGTCGCTTGAAGTGGGTGTTGATGCCGGCGAGGAAGTCCTTCTCCCCCATCCAGGCGACGAGCTGGCGCAGGGCGGAGGCGCCCTTGGCGTAGGAGATGCCGTCGAAGTTGAGCAGCGCGGAGGCGGTGTCGGGGACGGCGTCGGGGTCGGGGGCGACGGGGTGGGTGGAGGGGCGCTGGTCGGCGTCGTATCCCCAGGCCTTGCGGGCGATGCCGAAGTCGATCCAGGTGTCGGGGAAGCGGTCGGAGCAGGCCTCGTTGACGGTCTGGTAGCCCATGTACTCGGCGAAGGACTCGTTCAGCCAGATGTCGTCCCACCAGCGCAGGGTGACGAGGTCGCCGAACCACATGTGGGCCATCTCGTGGGCGATGACCATGGCGCGGGTCTGGCGCTCGGTGACGGTGACGGCGGAGCGGAAGACGAACTCGTCGCGGAAGGTGACGAGGCCCGGGTTCTCCATGGCGCCCGCGTTGAACTCGGGGACGAATGCCTGGTCGTAGGAGTCGAAGGGGTAGGGCTCCTCGAACTTCTCGTGGAAGCGGTCGAAGCAGGCCTTGGTGACGTCGAGGATCTCGTCGGCGTCGGCGTCGAGGTGGGGGGCGAGGGAGCGGCGGCAGTGGATGCCGAAGGGGAGGCCCGCGTGCTCGGTGCGAAGGGAGTGCCAGGGTCCGGCGGCGACGCAGACGAAGTAGGTGGAGAGGAGAGGGGTGGGGGCGGCCTGCCAGCGGCCGTCGGGCTGCTGCTCGGTGATGCCGTTGGCGAGGACGGTCCAGCCCTCGGGGGCGGTGACGCCCATCTCGAAGACGGCCTTGAGGTCGGGCTGGTCGAAAGCGGCGAAGACGCGCTGGACGTCCTCCATGAAGAGCTGGGTGTAGACGTACGACTCGCCGTCCGCGGGGTCGGTGAAGCGGTGCATGCCCTCGCCGGTGCGGGAGTACCGCATGGTGGTGCTGATGCGCAGGGTGTGCTCGCCCTCGGTGAGGCTCAGGGGGAGCCGGTTCTCGTGGAGGGTGGCGATGTCCAGGGGTGCGCCGTCGAGGAGGGCGGAGTGCAGGGTCTCGGGCTTCAGCTCGACGAAGGTGTCCCCGGCGGTGCGGGCGGTGAACCGGATGGCACTTTCCGAGTGGAAGGTCTCGTCACCGAGGGTGAGGTCGAGGTCGACCCGGTAGTGGTGGACGTCGAGGAGCCGGGCACGGGTCTGCGCTTCGTCGCGCGTCAGTACGGACATGGGCCCCATGCTGCCTGATGCGCCCGCGCGGGGGCAGGGGGGTTTCCGCCCTCGCGCCGGGCCGGGTGCATCCTCGCGCCGGGCCGGTGCCGTCTCAGGCCAGGCCGGTGCCGTCGAGGTGGGCGAAGGCGGCGGCGATGCCCGGGCGGTCGTAGCCGGCCGGGCCCTTGGCGCCGGAGGAGAGCAGGGCGTGGAGGAGGAGTCGGGCCTTGGCGGGGTCGAGGGGGCCGGCGGGGACGAGGCCGCGGTGCAGCAGGTCGTACTCGGAGCCGGGGCCGCGGTAGGTACGGGTGAGGGTGGCGCCGGCGCCCGTGCGGGAGGCGAGGACGACCGGGATGCGTGCGGCGAGGTCGGCCAGGGGCTCGACGAGCCGGGTGGGGACGTGACCGGCGCCGAAGGCGGCGACGACGAGGCCGTCGAAGCGGGAGTCGACGGCTTCGAGGAGTTCGCCGCGGTCGCCGACGGTGAGGGTGATCAGGGCGACCCGTACCGCCGGGTCGAAGCGCAGCGGGTGGATCGCGCTGGTGGTGGTGGGGCGCAGCAGGATCCTGGGTTCGCCCTCCACGACCGTGCCGAGCGGGCCGGCGCCCGGGGAGGCGAAGGTGGTGACGGAGGTGGTGTGGGTCTTGCGGACGAGGCGGGCGGCGTGGATCTCGTCGGCGAGGACGACGAGGACGCCGAGGTCCCGGCAGCCGGGTCCGGCGGCGACGGCGAGGGCGGCGGCCAGATTGGCCGGGCCGTCGGCGCCGGGCAGGTCGGGGCGGCGCATCGCGCCGGTGACGACGATCGGTTCGGTGGTGACGCAGAGCAGGTCGAGGAGGAAGGCGGTCTCCTCGATGGTGTCGGTGCCCTGGACCACGACGACGCCGGAGCCGGCCGCGACGGTCTCCCGTACCTCGTGCGCGAGCGCGGCGAGGTCCTCGAAGGAGAGGGAGGAGCTGGGCAGCCGGCGGAAGTCACGGAGTTCCACCTCGGCGTCGGGGACGACGCCGAGCCCGGCCAGGACCTCGGCGCCCGTCATGCGCGCCGCGTCGCCGCCGCGCGCGGAGATGGTCCCGCCGAGGGTGAAGACCGTGACCCGGGCCATCAGCGTGCTCCGTCCGCGATCGTCTCGTGGTGGCGGATGACCTCCGCGATGATGAAGTTCAGGAGCTTCTCCGCGAACGCCGGGTCCAGTTTCGCGCTCTCGGCCAGTTCGCGCAGCCGGGCGATCTGGCTGGCCTCGCGGGCCGGGTCGGCGGGCGGCAGCTGGTGCCTGGCCTTGAGGACGCCGACCTGCTGAGTGCATTTGAAGCGTTCGGCGAGCATGTGGACGACCGCCGCGTCGATGTTGTCGATGCTTTCGCGCAGCCGGGTCAGTTCCGCGGTGACGGACTCGTCGATATCACTCATGAGCAGCGAGCTTAGACGGATCGGGTGGCGATCGTCGGAGGGTGTTCGGGATCCGGGATCCGGTTGCTCCAGCCGCCCGGGACGGTCCGCCCCTGCTGTTCCCGGAAGCGGATGGGGGCGGTGCCGACCCGGCGGGTGAAGAGGCGGGAGAAGTAGGCCGGGTCGTCGTAGCCGACGCGGCGGGCGACGGCGGCGACGGGCAGTTCGGTGGCGGCGAGGAGTTCCTTGGCGCGGCCGAGCCTGATGGAGAGCAGGTAGTCCTTGGGGCTGCAGCCGGCGGCGCGCCGTACGGCGGTGCGCAGCTCGGCGGGGGTCATGCCGTGGCGGGCGGCGTGTTCGGCGACGGAGAGCGGCTGGAAGGCGTCGCGGGCGAGGGCGGTCAGGACGGGGTCGCCGTCGGCGTTGGTGTCGGCGCGGGCGCGGCGCAGGGCGACGAGGAGCTCGTGGACGGCGGCGCCGGTCTCGACCTCCAGGAGCGGGTTGCCGCGGCGGGCGGCGCGGGCGATGCGGCCGATGGCGGCGCGGGGGGCGGCGGCGTCGGAGAGGGGGACGACGGGCCGGTCCGGTTCGATGTAGCCGAGCTCGGTGTAGGTGGTGGTGGCGGGGCCGCCGAAGTCGACGAAGGACTCGTCCCAGCCGGTTTCCGGGTCGGCGGAGTAGTGGTGCGGTACGCCGGGGGTGAGCCAGATGAGGGCGGGTGCGGTGATGGTGGTGCGCCGCCCGTCGGGGCCCCGGTACCAGCCGCTGCCGGCGCTGACGACGACGGCCACGTGGTGGTCGAGGGTGCGCGGGCCGACGGTGGGCAGGGTGCCGTGCTGCAGTCCGACGCCGAGGCAGACGAGCCCGAGGCGGTGGTGGACCGGGCTGGGCGTGAAGTAGCGCATCCAGGTGTGGTACATCGGCTCGGGCTCCTTACGTCCAAACAGCGACGATCTTTGTCCATGGACCCGTCCGCCGCCAGAGGGCGAGGGTGAGGCCATGAGCACGTTCGCTGTGGGTGACGAGGACTTTCTTCTGGACGGGCGGCCGGTGCGGCTGCTGTCGGGGGCATTGCACTACTTCCGGGTGCACGAGGACCAGTGGGGCCATCGTCTGGAGATGCTCCGCGCGATGGGGCTCAATTGCGTGGAGACGTACGTCCCGTGGAATCTGTACGAGCCGGAGCGGGGCGGGTACGGGGATGTGGCCGCGCTGGGGCGGTTCCTGGACGCGGTGGCGGCGGCCGGGATGTGGGCGATCGTGCGGCCGGGGCCGTACATCTGCGCCGAGTGGGAGAACGGCGGGCTGCCGCACTGGCTGACGGGGCGCCTTGGTCGGCGGGTGCGGACGGCGGACGCGGAGTACCTGGCGGAGGTGGAGCGCTGGTTCCGGACGCTGTTGCCGCAGGTGGTGGAGCGGCAGATCGACCGCGGCGGTCCGGTGATCATGGTCCAGGTGGAGAACGAGTACGGGAGTTACGGCTCGGACCAGGGGTATCTGCGGCGGATCGCGGATCTGCTGCCGGCCTGCGGGGTGAGGGTGCCGCTGTTCACCTCGGACGGGCCGGAGGACCACATGCTGACGGGCGGGTCGGTGCCCGGGGTCCTGGCGACGGCGAATTTCGGCTCGGACGCGCGGGAGGCGTTCGCGGCGCTGCGGCGGCATCAGCCGTCGGGGCCGCTGATGTGCATGGAGTTCTGGTGCGGCTGGTTCGACCACTGGGGCACGGACCATTCCGTACGGGACGCGGGGGACGCGGCGGCGACGCTGCGGGAGATCCTGGAGTGCGGGGCGTCGGTGAACGTCTACATGGCGCACGGCGGGACGAATTTCGCGGGCTGGGCGGGGGCGAACCGGGCCGGCGCGCTGCACGAGGGCGAGCTGCTGCCGACGGTGACCTCGTACGACTACGACGCGCCGGTCGACGAGGCGGGGCTGCCGACGGAGAAGTTCTGGCGGTTCCGCGAGGTGCTCGCGGAGTTCGCGGAGGGTCCGCTGCCCGAGGTGCCGGGGCCGCCGCGGCGGATCGGGGGGCCGGCGGACGCGGTGGTGTCCCAGTGGGCGCCGCTGGCGGAGGTGCTCGAGGTGCTCGGCGGCGAGGAGTCGGTCACGCCGCTGCCGCCGACGTTCGAGGAGCTGGGTGTGGACCGGGGGCTGGTGTGCTACCGGCTGGAGATCCCCGGGCCGCGGCAGCCGTATCCGCTCTCGGTGACCGGGCTGCGCGACCGTGCGGTGGTGTACGTGGACGGGGTGCGGGCGGGGGTGCTGGCCGCGGAGGACGCGGTGCTCGCGGAGCCGGTGGCGGGGCCGGCGGTGGTCGAGCTGTGGGTGGAGTCGCTGGGCCGGGTCAACTACGGGCCGCGGCAGGCGGAGCCCAAGGGCATCACGGGCGGGGTGCGGCACGAGCGGCAGTACGTGCACGGGGTACGGGCCCGGGGGCTGCGGCTGGACGCCTTCGGGGCGGAGGCGGTGGAGAAGGTGCCGTTCCGGCCGGTGGCGGGGGATGCGGGGCCGGGGCTGTACCGGGCCGTGGTGGAGGTGGCCGGGCCGGGTGACGCGGCGCTGTCCGTGCCGGGCGGGACGCGCGGCTTCGTCTGGGTGAACGGCTTCTGCCTGGGGCGGTACTGGGGCGTGGGTCCGCAGGACTCGCTGTTCGTGCCGGGTCCGGTGCTGCGGGAGGGCGGCAACGAGGTGTGGGTGCTGGAGCTGGAGGGCGGGGCGGCGGCGCGGGTGGAGCTGGCCTAGGAGGATCGCGCGGTACGTGTACGGGGGCGGACCCCACCCCCGTACACGTACCGTCTCAGCGCGTCACGGGGTCACAGCGTCGCGGCGGCGGACTTGATCGCGGAGGCGAAGGTCGAGACCTCGGTGTACACGCCGGGGTAGCCGGGCCGTGCGCAGCCCTCGCCCCAGCTCACGATGCCGACCTGGATCCAGGCGCCGGCGTCGTCGCGGCGGAACATCGGGCCGCCGGAGTCACCCTGGCAGGTGTCGACTCCGCCCTGGTTGTAGCCGGCGCAGATCTCCTCGCCGGCGACGAGGGAGCTGCCGTAGGCGGCCTTGCAGTCGGCGTCGGAGACGAAGGGCACCGTCGCCTTGCGCAGGTAGCGCTGCTGCGCGCCGCCCTCGCGGGTGGCGCCCCAGCCGGCGACGGTGAACGTGCCGCTGTTGTACGCGGTGGTCTCGGCGATCTTGAGGGTGGGGACCGAGGTGATCGGCGATGCCAGCTTGATCAGGGCCCAGTCCTTGCCCGTGCCGTTGTAGCCGGGGGCCTGGAGGACCTTGGTCGACCTGACCTTGACGGCGCTGGTGGACTGCAGGTCCACGACGCCGGCGGTGGCGGTGATGCTGGTGTTGTTGCCGGAGCCGTTCACGCAGTGGGCGGCGGTGAGGACGATCTGCGGGGTCAGCATCGAGCCGCCGCAGCCCATGGAGAGCCTGACCATCCAGGGGAACTCGCCCTGGGCGGCGCGGGTTCCGCCGACGACCGGGGCGGGCGCGGCGGAGGCGGTGGAGGGCTGGAGACTGACGGCGGCGAGGATGACGGCGCCGGCCGCTGCGATTCTCTGCAGGGCACGGACGAAGGTGTTCTTCTTCAAGTGTCTGCCTTTCATGGGGGGTTGAGCCTTGATGGCATGTGCCCGTCAAGGCTTGGTGGGGATTATGGGCAAGGGCTCACGAGGCCACAAGCACGCGTTTTCGGCCAGCGGACGAGGCCGGGCCGCCCCCGTACAGTGAAGGAAAGGGGGTGCGACGTGCCGAACGACCGCGCAGCCGACGGAGCCGACGGAGCCGACGACGTCGTACACGGGTTTCCGCACCTCTCCACGGTCCGGACCTGCGTCACCGCGCTGTACCGGAGGCTGTCGGCGGACGGGGTGCGGCGGTACGCGACGAGCGTGCCGCCGGCGGACGTGGCCTTCGGGGACGAGGAGGACCTCCATCTCGGTGCGCAGCGGGTGGCCCGGGCCCTCGTCCACCATCTGGGCCTGCCCGAGGCGCGGATGGTCGTGAGCTTCCGGGAGATGGAACACGCGGCGAGCGTCGAACTGACCGCGGGACCGGAGTACTTCGTCGAGCTGAACGACCGCTTCCGGCGGCACCGCAGGGACGTGGGAGCCGCTCTGGCCCACGAGATCACCCATGTGTTCCTGCACCGCCTCGACCTCGGTTTTCCCGGCACACGGGAGAACGAGATCCTCACCGATGTGGTGACCTCCTATCTCGGAGCGGGATGGCTGCTGCTCGACGCGTTCCGGCGGGACGCGGTGTCCAGCCAGAAGCTGGGCTATCTGACGCCGGAGGAGTTCGGGTACGTCCTGGCCGAACGGGCGGCGCTGTTCGGGGAGGACCCGTCGCCGTGGTTCACCAGCCCGCACGCGTACCAGGCGTGGACGCGGGGACGTGAGGAGGCCGCCCGGCACGCCCGCCGGCCCCCGCTGGCCGCGGCGGGGTGGGCGGCGCGCCACCGGTACGCGAAGGACCGCCGCTACGGGCGGGCGGCGGCCGACGCCGCGTACGCCTTCGAGGGGACGGGGGCCTCCGCCCGGGTGGCCTTCCCGTGCCCGGTGTGCCACCAGCGGCTGCGGCTGCCGATGGGCCGGAGCGTCCGGGCGAGGTGCGGGGTGTGCGGGACGGTCCTGGACTGCGCCACGTAGGGGCGGGTGGGCCGCGGGCCGGGGGGCGGGACTAATCGTTTGCGCCGTTCGCGCCCGGCGGGCGAAGGTCGGAGCATGAGCACGCTGTTCGACGCGATCCACGAGGGGGACGACGCCGTCGTGCGCGCCCTCCGGGCCGGAGCGTCCCCCGAGGGGGACGACGAGGGGGAGACCCCGCTGTACCGGGCGGCCCTCACGAACGAGCCCGGGATCGTACGGCTCCTGCTGGCGGCCGGCGCCGACCCCGCGCGGGGCAGCGGCGAGGAGGCGGGGGACCTGCCGCTGTGCGGGGCGGCGTGCGGCGGCCACGCCGAGGTGGTGCGGGCGCTGCTGGCCGGCGGGGCGCGGGCCGACCAGGCGGAGGCGTACGGGTTCACGGCCCTGGACTGGGCCGTCCGGCTCGGGCACGCCGAGACGGTACGGATCCTCCTGGAGCACGGCGCCGACCCGGGCCGGCCGGGGCCCGACGGCCGGCCCCCGCTGGTGGCGGCGGCCCGGCGCGGCTCGACCGGGAGCGTACGGGCGCTGCTCGAACACGGAGCGGGGCCGGTCGAGGACGCGCTGCGGGAGGCGCGGCGCTGGATCGGCGTCGACATCGCGGAGGAGTTGCGGCGCGGGCTGCTCGAGACCGGCGGGGACGACCGGTCCGGCGAGACCGTGGTGCGTCGCGTGTACGAGGACGGCGGGGTGACCGTCGTCGTCGACCTGCTGCGCGCGGACGGCGCCCCGGGCAGCGGCAACGAACAGCAGACCGGTCACGCGGCCATCGCCACGCTCCTGGAGCGCGCCCTGGACCTGCGCACGCCTCCCGAGGAGCTCGCCGGGCGGGCTTTGCGGTGCGGTGACCCGGACCTGGACGACTGGACCGAGACGGTCCGCGCCCTGGCCGACCGCGACGACGAGGAGACCTTCCGGACGGCCGCCGCGTGGTGCGCGAGCGACGAGCCCCTGCGGCGTGCGCTCGGCGCGAGCGTCCTGGGCGGCCTCGACGGCTTCACGGCACGCGCGGTGCCGGTGCTGCGCCGCCTGGCGGCGGAGACATGGCGGGGCGCTTCCGCACCCGACACCACGCACGGGGCCCCACCGGCGGTCACACCGGGCGCCCCGCCGGCCGCCGCGCCCGACGCCCCACCGGCCCCCGCACCCGCCGTCGCGCGGGAACCCGCGCTGTCCGTGGTCGCCGCGCTGGGGCGGTGCGGGGAACCGGGCGCGCTGGCCGAGCTGGTGGCGTTCGCCTCGCATCCCGATGCCGAGGTGCGGCGGGCGCTCGGGTGCGCCCTCACCGGGCCCGTACCCGCCGGGGACCCCGGGACCGTGGAGACGCTGGTCGCCCTGAGCCGCGATCACGACAACGGCGTGCGGGACTGGGCGACGCTCGCGCTCGCGGAGGTCCCCGAGGACACACCCGTACTCCGGGAGGCGCTCGCGGCCCGGCTGGACGACGAGGATCCGGACGTCGCCGCCGAGGCGGCACGCGGGCTGGCGATGCGTCAGGATCCTCGGGCCGTCGAGAGACTGGCGTGGATCCTCGCGGAGGGTGGCCCGGACGGCACCGCCCGCGACACCGCCCTCGCCGCCGTCGCGTACGTCCGGGACGACCGGATCAGGACCCGCCTGGAGCGGACGGCCCCGCGTTGACCGCCGCCCGGGCGCCCGTCACGGCCGCCGGGCAGTTGCCGGCGCTGGTCGCGCTTCAGCGAGTGGACGCAGCCGATTCCGTTCGCTCCACCAGCAGGTCGACCATCCGGCGCATCACCGGCACGGGCAGCGCGGGATTCGTCGCCGCGTCGGAGGCGGTCTTCGGATCGCGCAGCAGCCGGAGCAGGACGTCCCGCGGGAGGGCGGGGTGCCGGGCGGCGCGGGCCCGCACGGAGGAGTCCGGGTCGTCGAGCAGGCGTACCGCGGTCGAGGGAGCGAGCCTCGGGTCCCCGACCACGTCCTGCCGGACCTCCGCGGCCTCGTCCCGGCTGAGCTCCTCGACCAGCTCGGACGTGGACTCCGGGTCCCCCAGGGCGAGTCGGCGCAGCCTCGGGTTCGGGTCGGTGGCGTAACGGAGCAGTCCGGCGCGCGGGAAGTTCGGGTGGGTCCGGGGGCGGCCGGGGAAGGAGAGGCTGCCGTCCCACCAGTGCCAGACCTCCAGGAGCATCTCCGGGGGCGCGTCGTCGCAGGATTCGGCGAGGAAGAGCCGTACGGTCCGGTCCTCGTCGCGGGCGAGCCGCTCGACGACATCGGGGCCCCGGAACAGGAAGTGGGATTCGACGTCGAGCAGCCGGATCAGCAGGTCCTCGGGCGCCGCCCGGTTGAAGCCCAGATGCTCCCATCCGCCGACCGGCTCCCCCAGCTCATCGACGGTCATGGGCACCATCCTGCCCGGTCCGCGGCCGGCCGCGGACCGGGGGCTGGTTGGTCGAGCGGCTCAGCAGCCGTGATCGACGAGGTCGAACGAGGCGTAGTGGTCGGCCGTGTAGTAATCCTCCTGGTACGACTCACCGGTCACGATCCGGCGCGCGCCCCTCGTGGTGCTGCCCGGGGTCTTCACCGTGTACTCGTGGTAGTAGCCCGTCGAGTGGGCCGGCAGGATGCCCTCGCGGTTCTGGAAGACGCTGCCGTCCTGGCGGTACGGGAAGGGTCCGCCCCGCGCGATCAGACGGAGGGTGTCGTGGGCCTGGGAGGGGAGGTCGGAGTAGCAGATCTCGCCGACGGCGGCGGCCGCGTAGGCGAACGCCGAGGTCGAGCTCGAGGTCGGGGCGGGGGCCGCGGAGGCCGGGGCGCCGAGGAGGAGGGTCGAGACGAGGGCGGCCGCACCGCCGATGACGGAGAATCGTGGGGGGATTCGCATGCCCTGATGATGACGCGCGTAGAACGGCTCGGGAAGCCCAACTCCCCTCAGTTTTCCGGATGTTGACGTGGTGTCGCAGATGTGGGGACGGGGTGTGCGTCCCTCACTCGTACGTCACGTCCACCCGCTCGCCGAGCGGTACCCCTAGACGGCCGGCTCCGTGAGGTCCGCTTCCCTCAGGTCCGCTTCCGTGAGGTCCAGTTCCGCGAGGAAGGCCGTCGCGGCGGGGGTGCGGGTGAGGCGGTTCCAGATGAGGTGCTCGGTGCGGGCGGGGGCGTCCCGCACCGGGACCGTGACCACGCCCGTGAGGTGTCGTGTGTAGTGCGAGGGCAGCAGGGCGATGCCGAGGTTCTGGTGGATGAGCCGCGTCATGAACCCGGCGTCGGTCACCTCGAAGGCGACCTCGCGGGGGACGCCCGCCGCGGCGAAGGCCTGGTCGGACTGGATGCGTCCCGCCGTTCCCGCGGGCTTGTCCACGAACACCTCGGAGGAGAGCCGGGCGAGGTCGACCTCGCCCTCCGCCGCGAGCGGATGGTCGGGGGCGACGACGGCGACCAGCTGGTCATGGGCCAGCGGTTTGGCTGCGACCCCTTCGGGCCGGGCCGTCACGGGCAGGCCGAGGAAGGCGACGTCGAGCGCTCCTTCCTTGACCAGGTCGACGAGCTCCTCGCTGGCACCGACGCGCAGCCCGATACGGACATGGGGGTATCGCCGGTGAAAGGCGTTCAGGGCCGCCGGGACGTCGACCGCCGCGACGGTGGGGATCACGCCGACGGTGAGCCGCCCACGGACCTCGCCGACGGCCGCGGCGACCTCGGCGGCGGCGCGCTCGGCGGCGTTGACGCACTGCCGGGCCGCCGGGAGGAACGCCTCGCCGGCCGGCGTCAACCGCACCCGGCGGCTGGTGCGTTCGAAGAGCCGGGCGCCGAGTTCCCGCTCCAGGCGGGCGATCTGGTGGCTGAGGGCGGACTGGACCACGAGGCACCGTTCGGCGGCACGGGTGAAGCTGTTCGTCTCCGCGACGGCGACGACGTACCGCATCTGCTGAAGCTCCATGCGCCCATCTTCCACCATCCATCGCGAATCACGATCGATCAGGTGACAAACATGTGTTGGACTCATCGATCGCGCCCGCCGAAGCTTGATCGCGTGAAGAACCTGGTGATGTCACCGAGTACGGCCGGTCTTGCCGGCACCGCCATGACCGCGTCCGCGCCCGTCGTCTGGGGCACCACGTTCGTGGTCACCACCGAACTCCTGCCTGCCGGCCACCCGTTGTTCGCGGGGCTCCTGCGCGCCCTGCCCGCGGGTCTGATCGCGCTGGCGATCACCCGGACGTTGCCACGCGGGACCTGGTGGGCGAGGGCGATGGTGCTGGGCGTGCTCAACATCGGTGTGCTCTTCCCGCTGTTGTTCGTCGCGGCGGAGCGACTGCCCGGCGGCGTGGCCGCCACGCTGAGCGCGACGCAGCCGCTGGTCGTGGCGGTGCTGGCCGTGACGGTGCTGCGGCAGGGCCCGTCGCTCTGGAGCTTCGGCTGGGGAGTGGCGGGTGTCGTCGGTGTCGGTCTCGTCGTCATCGGCCCTGACGCGGGATTCGACGCGGTCGGGATTCTGGCGGGCCTCGGCGGCGCCGCCTCGATGGCGCTCGGCGTGACGCTCACGAAACGCTGGGGACGTCCGGACGGTGTCGGCCCGACGGCGTTCGCGGGCTGGCAGCTCGCCGCGGGCGGTCTGTTCCTGGTGCCGGTGACGTTCCTGTTCGAGGGGGCGCCGCCCGCCGTCGACGGGGACGCCGCGCTGGGCTACCTCTGGCTCGGCCTGGTCGGCGGACTGCTCTCGTACGTCCTGTGGGTCCGCGGCGTCACGACCCTGCCGGTCACCTCCGTCGCCGTCCTCGTCCTGCTGTCGCCGATCGTGGCCGCCCTGCTGGGCGTGGTGCTGCTCGGCCAGTCGCTCGGCCCGGTCCAGCTGATCGGGTTCGCCCTCGCCCTCGCGGCGATCGCCGCGGGCCAGATCACCCCGAGGTCCGCCAAACCCACCATGCCCACCAGCCCCACCAAGCCCACCGAGGAAGGGATCACCCGATGAGGATCACCGTCGTCGGAGCCGCCGGCATGGCCGGCTCCCGCGTCGTCTCCGAAGCCATCGACCGCGGGCACGAGGTCACCGCCGTCCTCCGGCGCTCACGGCCGGATGCCCTGCCGGCGGGCGTGACCGCCGTCCGCGGTGACGTCACGGACGTCGGCCGCATGACCGATCTGTTCGCCGGCGCGGACGCGGTCGTGGGCGCCACCCGCCCCGCCCCGGGTTCGGAGAGCACGGTCACCGCGACCACCGCGGCGCTGCTGGACGCCGTAGCGGCAGCCGGCACGCGCGCCCTGCTCATCGGCGGCTCCGCACCCCTGCGCGGCCCGTCCGGAGTGCTCGTCCTCGACGATCCGCGGTATGTGCCCCCGGCCGTGCGCGCGATCGCCGCCTCCAGCGTCGCGCAACTGGACGTCTGCCTCGCCCATGCCGCCGACTGGGTCTACCTGAGTCCGCCCGCTCTCCTGGAGCCCGGGGACAGGACCGGCGGGTACCGGCGCGCCACCACCACGCTCGTGGTGGCGGCGGACGGCTCGTCCCGGATCTCGGCGGAGGACCTCGCCGTCGCCGCCGTGGACGAACTGGAGAACCGGGGCGGCGAACGCCACTTCGCGGTCGGCTACTGACACCAGGTCGGCGTGGGGGAGCGCCGGTCGGCCCGTCAGGGCGCCGCGGCGCCCCCGCGCGTGCGGCGCAGGGGTGAAAGGGTGACGGCACAGGCCCAGGCCCCGCAGGCCCCAAAGGCGCAGGGCCGGCGGCGCCACGCGGCCCGCGAGCGCCGCCGCCTCGTACGTCGCGACCAAGCGCCACACCGGCGACCGTCAGGACGCGCCGTACACCGGCTGCGGCGCCTCCGCGTCCGCCAGGAGCCTCAGTGTCGTCTCCCCCGCCTCCGCCGGGCTCCAGCGCGCCCCCTTGTCGGCCGTCGGGCCGGGCCGCCATCCCTCCATGACGGTGATCCGGCCGCCCTCCGCCTCGAAGACCCGGCCGGTCACGCCCGCCGAGGCCGCCGAGCCCAGCCAGACCACCAGCGGCGAGACGTCCTCCGGTACGCCCTCCAGGCCCGCGAAGGCCTGTTCCGTCATCCGGGTCCTGGCCGCCGGGGCGATCGCGTTGACCTGGATCCCGTACCGGCCCATCTCCGCCGCCGCGACGAGCGTGAGGCCGACGATCCCGGCCTTGGCCGCCGCGTAGTTCCCCTGCCCGACGCTGCCCGAAAGACCCGCTCCCGACGTGGTGTTGACGACCCTCGCCGCCGGCTCGCGCCCCGCCTTCGCCTCCGCCCGCCAGTACGCCGCGGCGTGCCGCAGCGGCAGGAAGTGGCCCTTCACGTGGACCCGCATGACCGCGTCCCAGTCGTCCTCGCCGAGGTTCACGAGCATCCGGTCACGCAGGAATCCCGCGTTGTTGACCAGGGTGTCGAGCCGTCCGAAGGAGTCCAGAGCGGTGGCGACGAGCGAGGCGGCGCCCTCCTCGGTGGCGACGTCGCCGCCGTGTGCGACGGCCTGACCGCCCGCCGCGCGGATCTCCTCCACCACCTGTCCGGCGGGTGAGCCGGTCCCTGCCCAGCCCGACCCCGCCGAGCCCGACCCCGCGGAGCCCGACTCCGCCGAGCCGTCGAGCCCCACGCCGAGGTCATTGACGACGACCTTCGCCCCTTCCGCCGCGAAGGCCAGCGCATGGGCGCGGCCCAGCCCCCGCCCGCCGCCCGTCACGATCACGACCCGGTCGTCACAGATTCCCATCTCGGCTCTCCTTGTTGACGGTCGCGGCATCCAGAAACGCGGGGCGTTCGCCGCCCCCGTGCACGAGCAGCGACGCCCCCGAGACGTAGGCGGCCCGGCCGGAGGCCAGGAACACCGCCGCCTCCCCCACGTCCGAGGGCTCGGCGAGCCGGCCGAGCGGCACCGTCGCCCCGACGGCGGCGATGCCGTCCTCGTCGCCGTAGTGGAGGTGGGACAGCTCGGTGCGGACCATGCCGAGGACGAGGGTGTTGACCCGTACCTCGGGGGACCACTCCACGGCCATCGAGCGGGCCAGGTTCTCCAGGCCGGCCTTCGCGGCGCCGTAGGCGGCCGTGCCGGGCGAGGGACGGGTCCCGCTGACGCTGCCGATCATGACGACCGACCCCCGGGAGGCCCGCAGCAGCTCGTACGCGGCGAGAGAGACGGTGAGCGGGACGGTCAGGTTCAGCTCCACGACCCGGGCGTGCCGTTCGGCGTCCCCCTCGCCGAGGAGCCGGTACGGCGTTCCGCCGGCGTTGTTGACCAGCACGTCGAGGCGTCCGTACCGTTCGCCGACGCTCGCGAAGAAGGCGGCGACCGCCGCGGGTTCGCGCAGGTCGAGGGGGGCGAAGACGGCTTCCCGCCCTTCGTCGGCCACCGCCTCGTCCGGTGGTCGGCGCGCGCAGACGACCACGCGCGCCCCGTCCCGGAGGAACGCCCGGGCGATGCCCGCGCCGACCCCTCGTGTGCCGCCGGTGACGACGACAACCCTCCCGTCCAGCTCCATCGGCTGCTACCTTTCCTCACCAAGCAGTCACCTAACAAATGTTTGGTGGAAAGGTAGCTGATCCGCTCATGGGTGTCTCCACCTCACGCCCCGGCAAGGGCATCGCACTCGTCACCGTCGACTTCCCACCGGTCAACGCCCTCCCCGTGCAGGGCTGGTACGCCCTCGCCGACGCCGTCCGCGCGGCCGGCCGGGACCCCGAGGTCCGCTGCGTGGTGCTGGCCGCCGCCGGCCGGGGCTTCAACGCGGGTGTCGACATCAAGGAGATGCAGCGCGAGCACGACACCGGGCGCCACACGGCGCTCATCGGCGCCAACCACGGATGCGCGGAGGCCTTTTCGGCGGTGTACGCGTGTGAGGTCCCGGTCGTCGCGGCCGTCGGCGGCTTCTGCCTGGGCGGCGGGATCGGGCTCGTCGGCAACGCGGACGCGATCGTCGCCTCCGAGGACGCCACGTTCGGGCTGCCCGAGCTGGACCGGGGCGCGCTCGGCGCCGCCACCCATCTCGCCCGGCTCGTCCCGCAGCACCTGATGCGCGCGCTGTACTACACCTCACGCACCGCCACCGCCGCCGAGCTGCACGCCCACGGATCGGTCTGGAAGGTCGTGCCCCGCGAGGAACTCATGGACGCTGCCCTGGAGTTGGCGGGCGAGATCGCCCGGAAGGACGGGTACCTGATCCGCCTCGCCAAGGCCGCCATCAACGGCATCGATCCCGTGGACGTGCACCGCAGCTACCGCTTCGAGCAGGGCTTCACCTTCGAGGCCAACCTCAGCGGGGTCGCCGCTCGCGTCCGCGGCACCTTCGGCAAGGACGAGGCCAGGGAGGCCGGCTCGTGACCGACAAGACGATGACCCCCGACGAGGTGGTGGGCCGCCTGCGCAGCGGCATGACCATCGGCATCGGCGGCTGGGGCTCACGGCGCAAGCCGATGGCCCTGGTCAGAGCGCTGCTCCGGTCCGAGATCGCCGATCTCACCGTGATCTCCTACGGAGGCCCCGACGTGGGCCTGCTCGCCGCCGCCGGCCGGATCCGCCGGCTCGTGGCCGCCTTCACCACCCTGGACTCCATCCCCCTCGAACCGCACTTCCGCGCCGCCCGCGAGCGCGGCGACTTCGCGTTCACAGAGCTCGACGAGGCCATGTTCATGTGGGGCCTGCACGCGGCCGCCAACCGGCTGCCCTTCCTTCCCGTGCGGGCCGGCCTCGGCTCGGACGTGATGACGGTCAACCCCGAGCTGCGGACGGTCACCTCGCCGTACGAGGACGGGGAGACGTTCGTCGCCGTGCCCGCCCTGCGCATGGACGCCGCCCTGGTCCACCTCAACCGCGCCGACCGGCTCGGCAACGGCCAGTACCTCGGCCCGGACCCCTACTTCGACGACCTCTTCTGCGAGGCCGCCGACACCGCGTACGTCTCCTGCGAGCAGCTGGTCGACCGCTTCGACCGGGACACCGCCCCCGCCCCGCAGTCCCTGCTCGTCGGCCGGCACAGCGTCACCGGTGTCGTCGAGACCCCGAACGGCGCGCACTTCACCTCCTGTGCCCCCGACTACGGCCGCGACGAGCCCTTCCAGAAGCTGTACGCGACCACTCCCTGGCCCGAGTTCGCCGAGAGGTTCCTCGCCGGCAAGAGCGAGGACGACTACCAGCAGGCCGTCCGCACCTGGCACGAGGAGCAGCAGTGATCAGCCGCTCGGAATACTGCGTCATCGCCTGTGCCGAGGCGTGGCGCGACAACGGCGAGGTCCTCGCCGCCGCCATGGCCCCGGTCTCCTCCTTCGGTGCCCGGCTCGCCAAGCGTTCCTTCTCCCCCGACCTGCTGCTGACCGACGGCGAGGCGATGCTCGTCGGCCTCGACGGGGAGGTCGAGGGCTGGCTGCCGTACCGCCGCCATCTCACGATGGTCACCGGCGGCAAGCGGCACGTCATGATGGGCGCGAGCCAGATCGACCGGCACGGCAACCAGAACATCTCCTGCATCGGCGACTGGTCCCGGCCCGCCCGTCAGCTCCTCGGCGTCCGCGGCGCTCCGGTCAACACCCTGAACAACCCGGTCAGTTACTGGATCCCGAAGCACTCGCCCCGGGTCTTCGTCGAGCGCGTCGACATGGTCAGCGGCGTCGGCTACGACCGCGCGGCCGCCGCCGGGGCCGACCGCTTCCACCGGATCCCCCGGGTCGTCTCAGACCTCGGCGTCTTCGACTTCGAGACGCCCGACCGCTCGATGCGCCTCGCCTCGCTCCACCCGGGCGTCACCGTGGACCAGGTCAGGCAGGCCACCGGATTCGACCTGGTGATCGGCGACGACGTCCCGTACACCCGCGAACCGACCGCCGAGGAGCTGCGGCTCATCCGCGAGGTGATCGACCCCGCGGGGCTGCGGGACCGGGAGGTACGGGCCTGATGGAGACGGCGCTCACCCGGCTCACCGGCGTCCGCCACCCGATCGTCCAGACCGGCATGGGCTGGGTGGCCGGACCCCGGCTGGTCTCGGCCTCGGCCGACGCCGGCGCCCTCGGCATCCTCGCCTCGGCGACGATGACCGTGGAGGAGCTGCGGGCGGCGGTCCGCGAGGTGAAGTCCCGTACCGACCGGCCCTTCGGGGTGAATCTGCGGGCCGACGCCGGCGACGCCCGCGAGCGGGTACGGATCATCGTCGACGAGGGCGTACGGGTCGCCTCCTTCGCCCTCGCACCGTCCCGGGAGCTGATCGCCGAACTCAAGGACGCGGGCGTGGTCGTGATCCCCTCCATCGGCGCCCGGCGGCATGCCGAGAAGGTCGCCGCCTGGGGCGCGGACGCGGTGATCGTGCAGGGCGGCGAGGGCGGCGGGCACACCGGCGAGGTCGCCACGACCGTCCTGCTGCCGCAGGTGGTCGACGCGGTCGACATCCCGGTGATCGCGGCCGGCGGCTTCCACGACGGCCGCGGCCTGGTCGCCGCGCTCGCCTACGGCGCGGCCGGCATCGCCATGGGCACCCGTTTCCTGCTCACCTCCGACTCCACCGTCCCCGACGCCGTCAAGGCGCTGTACCTGGCCGCGGCGGTCAAGGACGTGACGGTGACGACCGCCATCGACGGGCTGCCCCACCGGATGCTCCGTACGGAGATGGTCGCCGCACTCGAACGGGCCGGGCGCGTACGGGCGTTGACGCAGGCCGTCCGGCGTGCGGCCGGCTTCCGCAGGATCTCGGGACTGTCGTGGCCGCGGATGGTCCGCGACGGTCTCGCGATGAAACACGGCAAGGACCTGTCGTGGAGCCAGGTCCTGCTCGCCGCGAACACCCCCATGCTCCTCAAAGCGTCCATGGTCGAGGGCCGCACCGACCTCGGTGTCATGGCGTCCGGGCAGGTCGCAGGGCTGATCGAGGATCTTCCGAGCTGCGAGGAACTCGTCCTGCGGGTCATGTCCGAGGCCGCACACGCGCTCCGCACCCTGCCATCACCAGGGTGAACCCTCATCCCTTCAAGGGAGTCCGGTCATGCCTCTGTCGAGACGCGCACTGCTGAGCACCACGACCGCCGCCGTCCTCACCGCGGCCCTCGCCCCCACGGCTCTCGCCCGGCCGCGCACGGCCACGGCCATCCGCCACATCCCGCTCCAGGGCGCGGTCAACGTCCGCGATTTGGGCGGATACCGCACGTATACGGGAGGCCGGGTCCGGCACGGACTGGTGTACCGGTCCGACGCCCTCGGCAAGCTCACCGACGCCGATGTGACGACCCTCGCCGGACTGCGCCTGGGCCGGGCCGTCGACTTCCGCATCCCGCTGGAGGTCCAGTACGACGGCGCGGACCGGCTCCCGGCCGGAGTCGCCGCGGTGTCCCGTCCCGTCACGGACAACGGCCTGTACGGGCAGCTGCTCGCGGCGATCGGCTCCCGCGATCCGGTACGCCAGGAGGAGATGCTCGGCGGCGGCCGGGCTGCCGCCTTCATGCGCGAGGTGTACCGCACCTTCGTCACCAGCGCGGCCAACCGGGCCCAGTTCGGCGCCACGCTCCACGAACTCGCGATCCTGGGCCCGACTCCGTCGCTGTACCACTGCACCTCGGGCAAGGACCGTACGGGCTGGGCGAGTTATCTGCTGCTGACGCTCCTGGGAGTGCCGGAGAGCGCGGTCGTCGGTGACTACCTGGCCTCGAACACCTTCCGGGCCGCGCACGACGCGAAGGTGCGGGAGGGGCTGAAGCAGGGCGGGCTCATGCAGAACCCGGACCTGATCATCCCGCTCCAGGAGGTACGGACCGAGTACCTGAACACCGCGCTGGAGGAGGTGAAGGCCGGTTACGGCGGCCTCTTCCGCTACCTCACCGACGGCCTGGGCCTGGAGCCGCACACGCTGGCGAAGCTCCAGGACCGGCTCGTCGACTAGGCCGCGCCGCCCCGGCGGCCGCGGCCGCCGGCACCGCCGGCGCTGCGGGTACGGGTGGCCGAAGCGCCCGTACCCGTACGGCTACCGGTACCGGCACCCGTGCGCGAACCGCTGCCGGCGCCCGCGCCCGTGCGCGTACCGGTGCCCGTTCCCGTACGGCCGGTGGCCTGGGAGCGGGTGCGGCCACCGCCGGCGCCACCGCCTCGGCGGGAGCGCTGACCGCCGCCGCCGCGGGCGGCGGTGGGCTGGGCCGGCTGCGGGACGTCGATGACGACCGGTATGCCGGACGGCTCTCGGGCGCCGGTGAGCCGCGTCAGCTCCTCGTCGCTGGACTTGATCTGCGCCGTACGGGGGCTGATGCCGGCGTTCGACATCAGCCGGCTCATGTCCCGCTTCTCCTCGGGCAGCACGAGGGTGACGACGCTGCCGGACTCGCCGGCCCGGGCGGTGCGGCCGCCGCGGTGCAGATAGTCCTTGTGGTCGACCGGCGGGTCGACGTTCACGACCAGGTCGAGGTCGTCGACGTGGATGCCGCGGGCCGCCACGTTGGTCGCCACGAGCGCGGTGACCTGGCCGGTCTTGAACTGGTCCAGGGTGCGGTTGCGCTGCGGCTGGGAGCGGCCGCCGTGCAGTCCGGAGGCCCGGACGCCGTTGGCGAGGAGCCGCTTGACCAGCCGGTCCACGGACCGCTTGGTGTCGAGGAAGAGGATCGTGCGGCCGTCGCGGGCCGCGATCTTCATCGTGACGGCCTTCTTGTCGGTCTCGTCGGCGATGTAGAGGAGGTGGTGCTCCATCGTCGTGACCGCGCCGGCGGAGGGGTCGACGGAGTGCACGACCGGGTCGGTGAGGAACATCTTCACCAGCCGGTCGATGTTCTGGTCGAGCGTCGCCGAGAACAGCATCCGCTGACCGTCCGGCTCGACCTGCTTGAGCAGCGCGACGACCTGCGGCATGAAGCCCATGTCGGCCATCTGGTCGGCCTCGTCCAGGACCGTGATCGCGACCTGGTCGAGCCGGCAGTCGCCGCGCTCGATGAGGTCCTTGAGGCGTCCGGGCGTGGCGACGAGCACCTCGGCGCCGCGGCGCAGCGCGTTCGACTGCTTGGTGATCGACATGCCGCCGACGACGGTGGCGAGCCGCAGCTGCACGGAGGTGGCGTACGGCGCGAGGGCGTCGGTCACCTGCTGGGCGAGCTCACGGGTGGGCACGAGGACCATGGCGAGCGGCGCCTTGGGCTCGGCGCGGCGGCCCGCGGTGCGGGCGAGCAGGGCGAGGCCGAAGGCGAGGGTCTTGCCGGAGCCGGTGCGGCCGCGGCCGAGGATGTCCCGGCCGGCGAGCGAGTTCGGCAGGGTGGCGCCCTGGATCGGGAACGGCTCGGTCACACCCTGTGCGGCGAGCGTCTTGACCAGCGCGGGGGGCATGTCGAGGGCGTCGAAGGACTCGACGGAGGGCAGCGCGGGAGTCAGCGTCTCGGGGAGGGTGAACTCACGCGGCGGCGGAGGCGTGGCCGGTCCGCGACCGCGGCCGGCCCCCTTGCCCTTGGCCTTCGGGGCGGCGGCGCCACGGCGGGCGCCGGCGTTGCCCGAGCCGCGCGCGGGGCGGCCCGAGGCATTTCCGGACGGGGTTCCGGAAGTGGATTCCGCGGCCCGGCGGGGCCGCTTTTCGGAGCGAGTCATAGGGAAATGCCTTCCTGGGCCTGAGCACAGCGCGAGCCGGGACCCGCACCTGCACGGTGCGGGTCCCGGCTGCGAGAATCGCGTACGGCGATCAGGCGGGGAGGATGTTCTCCGCCTGCGGGCCCTTCTGGCCCTGCGTGACGTCGAAGGTGACCTTCTGGCCTTCCTGGAGCTCACGGAAGCCGGAGGTCGCGATGTTCGAGTAGTGGGCGAAGACGTCGGCGCCGCCGCCGTCCTGCTCGATGAAGCCGAAGCCCTTTTCGGCGTTGAACCACTTCACAGTGCCGGTAGCCACAATGATCTCCTGAATAGGTAAGGGCCCCATCCCGGAGAGTCCGGAAAACAAAATTGCGCCTGAGGAACATTCCCGTCAGGCGCACATAAAGTTCATGGGTACCAACTAGCAACACCGAAAGACTAGCACGCTGTCCCGCCCCTCCGGGCGGGACAGCGACGAGTGTCACATCCGTTCGATGATCGTCACGTTCGCCTGGCCCCCGCCTTCACACATGGTCTGGAGGCCGAACCGGCCGCCGGTGCGCTCGAGTTCGTGGAGCAGCGTGGTCATCAGCTTCACGCCGGTGGCGCCCAGCGGGTGGCCGAGGGCGATCGCGCCGCCGTTGACGTTCACCCGGTCGGGGTCCGCGCCGGTCTCCTTGAGCCAGGCGAGGACGACGGGGGCGAAGGCCTCGTTGATCTCGACGAGGTCCATGTCGTCGATGGACATGCCGGTCTTCTTCAGGGCGTGTGCGGTCGCCGGGATCGGGGCGGAGAGCATCCGGATGGGGTCCTCGCCGCGGACGGAGAGATGGTGGACGCGGGCGCGCGGGGTGAGGCCGTGTTCCCGTACGGCCCGCTCGCTCGCCAGGAGCATGGCCGCGGCGCCGTCGGAGACCTGGGAGGAGCAGGCGGCGGTGATGGTGCCGCCCTCGACGACCGGCTTCAGGCCGGCCATCTTCTCCAGCGTGGTGTCCCGGCGCGGGCCCTCGTCGGCGGTCACGTCCCCGTAGGGCACGATCTCCCGCTCGAAGCGGCCCTCGTCGATGGCGCACAGCGCCCGCTCGTGCGAGCGGAGGGCGAATTCCTCCTGGTCACGGCGGGTGATGCCCCATTTCTTGGCGATCAGCTCGGCGCCGTGGAACTGGTTGACGGGCGCGTCCCCGTACCGGGCCCGCCAGCCCTCGGAGCCGGCGTAGGGGCCGTCGGTCAGGCCGAGGGGTTCGGCGGCCTGGCGGGAGGCGAAGGCGATGGGGATCATCGACATGTTCTGGGTGCCGCCCGCGACGACGAGGTCCTGGGTGCCGGACAGTACGCCCTGGGCGGCGAAGTGCACGGCCTGCTGGGAGGAGCCGCACTGGCGGTCGATCGTGACGCCGGGGACCTCCTCGGGGAGGCCGGCGGCGAGCCAGGCCGTACGGGCGATGTCGCCGGCCTGCGGGCCCACGGTGTCGAGGCAGCCGAAGACCACGTCCTCGACGGCGGCGGGGTCGACGCCCGATCGCGAGACGAGGGCCTTGAGGACATGGGCGCCGAGGTCGGCCGGGTGGACGGAGGCCAGGCCTCCCCTGCGGCGGCCCACCGGGGTGCGGACCGCTTCGACGATGTAGGCCTCGGCCATGACAACTCCTCCAGACGTCTACGAACGTACGGCGATACCGTCCAGGACCATCGACAGGTACTGGCGGGCGATCTCGTCCGGGCTGTGCTGTCCGCCCGGGCGGTACCAGGACGCGGCGACCCAGACGGTGTCGCGCACGAACCGGTAGGTGAGCCGGATGTCGAGGTCGGCGCGGAAGACCTTGGCCTCGACGCCCCGCTCCAGCGTGCCGAGCCACGCCTTCTCGAACTTGACCTGCGAGTCGGAGAGGTAGTGGAAGCGGGGCTGGTCGCTGAGGTGCCGGGACTCCTTCTGGTAGATGGCGACGGCGGCGCGGTGCCGGTCGATCTCGCGGAAGGACTCGGTGACGAGTGCCTCGATGGTCTCCCTGGGCCCGAGGCCGGCGGCGAGGACGGCGTCGTAGCCCTCCCACAGCTCGGTCAGGAAGGTGGAGAGGATCTCGTCGAGCATCGATTCCTTGGAATCGAAGTGGTAGTAGAGGCTGCCGGCGAGCATGCCGGCGGCGTCGGCGATCTTGCGTACGGTCGTGGCGTTGTACCCCTGGGCGGCAAACACCTCGGCCGCGGTGTCCAGGAGCTCTCGGCGCCGCTCGGGCGATGCGGTCACCGGGCTCTTCTTCTTGCTGGGGTTGCTGGCAGTCTTCGGCACACGTCCATTCTGGTCCCAGGGGGTGTCTTGTCGATCAGGCCGGATCAGGGAGCGGGGTCTGTGCATGGGGTCTCCCCAGGCCCGCCAGGGCCGAGGGGACGGATCGCAAGGCGGAGGAGGGAGACAACGCGGTGGGGGCACCTCCCGTGCCCGAAGGGCTACGGGGGAGTTGGCGACCGACGACAACGCGGCGTGGGGGTACCTCCCGTGCCCGAAGGGCTACGGGGGAGCGGTGCCAGGGCACGCGAGCCCGGCCTGATCGGCAAGACACCCCCTACGGATGCTGGCTGCTGACCGAGACGGTCTCGCCGGTCATGTAGGAGGAGTAGCCGCTGGCGAGGAAGACGATGACGTTGGCGACCTCCCAGGGCTCGGCGTACCGCCCGAAGGCCTCGGCCGCGGTGAGGTCGGCGAGCAGGTCGGCGGAGGTGACCTTGACCAGGTGCGGGTGCATGGCCAGGGACGGGGAGACGGCGTTGACGCGGACGCCGTGGGCCGCCGCCTCGACGGCGGCGCAGCGGGTGAGCGCCATGACGCCGGCCTTGGCGGCGGCGTAGTGGGCCTGTCCGGCCTGGGCGCGCCAGCCGACGACGGAGGCGTTGTTGACGATCACCCCGCCGTCGCCGGCGTCCTTGAAGTGGCGCAGGGCGGCGCGGGTGCAGCGGAAGGTGCCGTTCAGGGTGACGTCGAGGACGCGGGTCCACTGCTCGTCGGTCATGTCGACGAGCTCGGCGGTGCCGCCGAGGCCGGCGTTGTTGACGACGATGTCAAGGCCCCCATGGAGGCGTACGGCCGTGTCGACGAGCTGCTGGACCTGGGTCTCGTCGGTGACGTCGCAGGGCAGGGAGTCGATCCGGTCGGCGCCGAACTCGGCGGCGAGGGCGGCCGCGGTCTCCTTGAGGCGGCGGGCGTGGGCGTCGCTGACGAGGATCCTGGCGCCCTCCTCCAGGAAGCGGCGGGCGGTGGCGCCGCCGATGCCGGCTCCGGCGGCGGCGGTGATGACGGCGCTGCGGCCGGTGAGGAGTCCGTGTCCCGGTTCGTAGGGCGGCGGCGGTGGGGTCATGGGCGCGGCTCCTTCGGGAGGCCGAGCACCCGCTCGGCGATGATGGTGCGCTGGATCTCGCTGGACCCGGCGTAGATGGTGTCGGCGCGGGAGAAGAGGAACAGCCGCTGCCATGCGTCGAGTTCGTACGGCTCCCCGCTGACGACCGTGGAGGCGGCGCCGCGGATGTCCATGGCGAGTTCGCCGAGGTCGCGGTGCCAGTGGGACCAGTACAGCTTGGCCATGGAGGGCTCGGCGCCGCGCAGGGCGTTCGCCCGCATGGCCTGCAGTCCGGTCCAGGCGCGGACGAGCCGGTCGCGGACGAGGGGGTCGGCGAGGGCTCCGGTGCGCCGGGCGAGCTCGATCAGGCCCTCCAGCTCGCGGCGGAATCCGACCTGCTGGCCGAGGGTGGAGACGCCGCGTTCGTAGCCGAGGGTGGCCATCGCGATCCGCCAGCCGTCGCCGGGCTCGCCGACGACGTTCGCGGCGTCCGTGCGGGCGCCGTCGAAGAAGACCTCGTTGAACTCGCTGGTGCCGGTGAGCTGGACGATCGGCCGGACCACGACGCCCGGCTGGTCCATGGGGACGAGGAGGTACGAGAGTCCGGCGTGCCGTCGCGACCCGGGCTCGGTGCGGGCGAGGACGAAGCACCACTGGGACGCGTGAGCGAGCGAGGTCCAGATCTTCTGGCCGTCGACGACCCAGGCGTCGCCGTCGCGGGTGGCGCGGGTGCGGACGGCGGCGAGGTCGGAGCCGGCGTCGGGTTCGCTGTAGCCCTGGCACCAGAGCTCCTCGACGGCGCGGATCGGGGGCAGGAAGCGGGCCTTCTGCTCCTCGGTGCCGTGGGCGATGAGGGTGGGGCCGAGCAGCTGTTCACCGATGTGGTTGACGCGGGCGGGGGCGTCGGCGAGGGCGTACTCCTCGTGGAAGGCGATCTGCTCCTCGATGCTCGCGCCGCGCCCGCCGTACTCCTTGGGCCAGCCCACGCAGGTCCAGCCGTGGGCCGCCAAGTGGCGTTCCCAGGCCAGGCGTTCGGCGAACGCCTCGTGTTCCCCGCCCGGTCCGCCGCGGCCCTTCAGGTGGGCGAACTCGCCGGTGAGGTGGGCCTGCAGCCAGTGCCGTATCTCGGTGCGGAACTCCTCGACGCTGCTCATGGCGCTGCTCATGGCCGTACGTTAACCTACCAAACACTTGTTAGGGAAGGAGCGCGAGAGATGCCCGTGCTGTACGAGCGTCGCGGCCCCGTCGCGTACGTGACGATGAACCGGCCCCGCTACCGCAACGCCCAGAACTCCGCGATGACCTACGCCCTGGACGACGCCTTCTACCGGGCGGCGGCCGACGCCGACGTCTCGGTGGTCGTGCTCGCCGGGGCGGGCGAGCACTTCTCCGCGGGCCACGACATCGGCACCCCCGAGCGCGACGCCCATCTCCCCTTCGACCGGCGCGCCGGACTGTGGTGGGACCACTCCGTCCGACACGGCGCCGAGTCGCGGTTCGCCCGCGAGTCCGAGGTCTACCTGGGCATGTGCCGGCGCTGGCGCGAACTCCCCAAGCCGGTCGTCGCCTCGGTCCAGGGGGCCTGCGTGGCGGGCGGGCTGATGCTCGCCTGGATCTGCGACCTGATCGTGGCGAGCGAGGACGCGTTCTTCGCCGATCCGGTCGTCCGGATGGGGATCCCGGGAGTCGAGTACTTCGCGCACCCCTGGGTGATGCCGCCGCGGATCGCCAAGGAGTTCCTCTACACCGGAGACCGGATGACGGCCCGCCGGGCGTACGAGATCGGCATGGTCAACCGGGTCGTGGAGCGCGCCGAACTCGGCGCCGAGACCGACCGCCTGGCGCTGCGGATCGCGGAGATGCCCCGGCTCGGCCTTGCCCTGACCAAGCGGGCGGTGAACCAGGCGGAGGACCTCCAGGGGATGCACGCGGGGATGGACTCCGTCTTCGGGCTGCACCACCTCGCCCACGCCCACAACGCGGAGACCGCCGCGGACCCGCTCGGAGGCATGGACGTGGCGGCGATGAAGGAGGCGGGCGTCTGATGGACCTGTCGTACGGCGCCGAGGAGGACGCCTTCCGGGCGGAGGCCCGGGAGTGGCTGCGCGCCCATGTGCCGAAGGAGCCGCTGCCGTCCCTGGAGACGGCGGAGGGCTTCACCGCGCACCGCGCGTGGGAGGCGGAACTGGCCGCCGACCGCTGGTCGGTGGTGTCCTGGCCGGAGCGGTACGGGGGCCGGGACGCCGACATCTTCCGGTGGCTGATCTTCGAGGAGGAGTACTACGCGGCGGGGGCGCCGGGCCGGGTCTCGCAGAACGGCATCAACCTGCTCGCCCCCACCCTCTTCGACCACGCGACGGAGGAGCAGCGGGCCCGGGTGCTCCCGTCGATGGCGACCGGCGAGGTCGTCTGGGCGCAGGCATGGTCCGAGCCCGAGGCCGGCTCGGACCTCGCCTCGCTGACCTCGCGGGCGGTACGGACGGAGGGCGGGTGGCTGCTGTCCGGGCAGAAGACCTGGTCCTCGCGAGCGCCCTTCGCCGACCGGGCCTTCGGCATCTTCCGCACCGACCCGGAGACGGACCCCGACCGGCCGCACCGGGGGCTGACGTACCTCATGTTCGACCTGCGGGCGCCGGGCGTGACCGTGCGGCCCATCGGGCGCCTCGACGGGAAACCGGCCTTCGCCGAGCTGTTCCTCGACGAGGTCTTCGTGCCCGACGAGGACGTGATCGGCGAGCCCGGCCAGGGCTGGCGGATCGCGATGTCCACGACCGGCAACGAGCGGGGGCTCATGCTCCGCTCCCCCGGCCGCTTCCTGGCCGCCGCCGACCGTCTCGTACGGCTGTGGCGCGAGACGGGCGAGGCCCCGGGGCTCCGGGACCGGGTCGCGGACGCGGTGATCGGGGCGCGGGCGTACCAGCTCTTCACGGCGGCAGGCGCCTCGCGCTTCGCGGCGGGGGCGACGATCGGGGCGGAGTCGAGCCTGAACAAGGTCTTCTGGTCGGAGTACGACATCGCGCTGCACGAGACGGCGCTCGATCTGCTGGGCGGGGAGGCGGAGCGGGCGGACGGCGAGTGGGCCGAGGGGTACGTCTTCTCGCTCGCGGGCCCGATCTACGCGGGCACGAACGAGATCCAGCGCGACATCATCGCCGAGCGGCTGCTCGGTCTGCCGAAGGGGCGGCGCTGATGCGATTCCTGCCGACGGAGGAGCAGCGCGATTTCGCGCGCTCGCTGGACGCGCTGCTGACGGCGGCGGAGACGCCGGCGACGATACGTGCCTGGGCGTCGGGCGACCCGGCGCCGGGCCGCGCCCTGTGGTCCCGCCTCGCGGAGACGGGCGTCTTCGCCCTCGCGATCCCGGAACCGTACGAGGGCGTGGGCCCGCTCCCCGTGGAACTGGCGACGGCGTTCGTGGAGCTGGGCCGCCACGGGGTACCGGGCCCGGTGGTGGAGACGGTGGCGGTGGGGGCGCTGCTGTCGGAACTGGCGGGGAGGGGGGAGGGGGCTCTGACGAAGCGCCTGCTGCCGGGCATCGCCACGGGCGAAACGCTGGCGACCCTGGCGTTCCCCGACTGGGCCTCGCCCGCGCCTACCCCGGTGCCCCCGCGCAGGCGCCCGCCGGGTGCGGCGCCGTCGTGGGTTGTGCCCACCCGTTCCGCCCTGCGGAACGCCTGCCCACAACCAGGTGGCGGGGGTGAGGGCGGGCACCGCCCAGCGGAACGCCTGCCCACAACCGGGCCAAGGGGCGAGGGTGGGGCACCGCCCGGCGGGGCCAAGGTCCACAACGCCGGAGGGTTGAGGGTGGGAACCGCCCTGCGGAACGGAGGCGCACAACAGGACGCGCTCGACGCGGACGTCGCCGACCTCGTGGCCGTCGTCCGTGGGGACGAGGTGTGGAGCGCCGCCTCCCACGGGGCTGTCCACCCCTCCGCCGACCCCGCCCGGCGGCTCTCCCGCCCTACACCCGATGGTGAGCTGATCGCCGCCGGACCGGCCGTCCGCGGCGCCGTCGAGCAGGCCGTGCGCTGGGCGATGCTCGCGACGGCCGCCCAGGCACTGGGCGTCGGACTCACGCTCCTCGACCGGACCGTGGCGTACGCCCGGCAGCGCACGCAGTTCGGGACCTCGATCGGGTCGTTCCAGGCGGTCAAGCACCGCCTGGCCGACACCCTGCTCGGCCTGGAGTTCGCCCGGCCGCTGCTCTTCGGAGCGGCGCTCACCTTCGAGAGCGCCGATCTCGCCGCCGCGAAGGTCGCGGCCGGCGAGGCCGCCTACGCCGCCGCCCGCACCGCCCTCCAGATCCACGGCGCCGTCGGGTACACCGAGGAGCTCGACCTCTCCCTCTGGCTACGCAAGGCCCGGCCTCTCCGGGACGCCTGGGGCACCCCGTCCTGGTGCCGGGCCCAGGTGCTCAGCGGGTCATGGTCATGAGTCCTCGCGCGGCGCGCTGTCGTCGGTGCCGCGCCGGATCGTCCGTACCGGCCGCCCCGGCGTCCAGGTGCGGACGACCAGCTCGTCGCCCTCGACGGCCGTGCGCACCACCTCGGCCACCTCCGCCAGGAAGAGGTGGAACGGCAGCGGCGCGCCGACCTCCTTCGCGAACCGCTCGACCGTCTCCGGGTCGGTGGCCTCGGCCACCCGCCCGGAGACGCGCACGTCGCCCCCGCCCATGTCGGTCCCGCTGCCCGGATTGGCGAGCAGCGAGAACCGCTGGTCGCGCCGCAGGTCCAGCGCCTTGCGGGAGTTCGGCATCATCGCGAGCCACAGTTCGTCGAAGCGGAAGTTCACCTCGAGGCCGGTGAGGCGCGGCGAGCCGTCCTTCCGTACGGTCGCGAGGACGTGATGCGTGTACCGGCCGAAGCGCTCCCGTACGGTCGCGGCGAGTTCCGGTTCGGCGGCGGCGAAGGTGGACCAGGTGGTTCCGGCGATTTTCATGAGAGCAGTGAATACCGGATACCCGACATCTTCTGTCCGGTTTACTGCGGGCGCTCGGAGTTCGCCCGCTCCACACAGAACTCGTTGCCTTCGGGGTCGGCCAGGGTCACCCAGCCTGTCCCGTCCGCGTTCCGGTGGTCGCCGACCAGTGTCGCGCCGAGCGCGAGCAGCCGCTCGACCTCCTCGTCGCGGGTGCGGTCCTGCGGCTGGACGTCGAGGTGGACCCGGTTCTTGACCGACTTCCCCTCCGGCACCTGGACGAAGAGCAGGCCCGCGCCGGGCGTCTCCACCAGTGCCTCGTCGTCGCCGGGCCGGTCCTCGTCGGACACCTTGGCGTCCAGCACGGAGGCCCAGAAGGTGGCCAGGGTGTACGGGTCGGAGCAGTCGATCGTCACGTGGCGCACAAGAGATGCCATGGCGCCACTATCACCTGATCGACCCCCGCCCGGCCAACGCATTTCGCGCCCGGCCTTCGCCGGAACCGAAAAGGCAACGCGGTCGAGCCGATCGAGGCCGTAGGGACCGCAGCGCGCCGCCCGCTCATCGGAGGATGGCCTGCGCCCGGGCCGCGGACAGCCACGTGGGGAATTCGGCGACGATCCGGTCGTACAGCTCCGCGTCCGGGACCCGGCGCGGGTCCTTCCCGGCGTGGAAGAACCCGGCGTTGTCCACCGGCCGCTTCGACGGCACGTCCAACTCGTCGAGTTTGCGCAGGAATTCGAACTGCCGGCTGCCCGGGTCGCCGAAGCCGATGAACTGCCAGAAGATCGGCAGCTTCGCCGCCTTGCACAGGTACCGCTCGGCGGCGAGCTTGTTGATCGGTCCGCCGTCGGTCTGGAAGACCACGAGCGCGGGGGCCGTCGCCCCGCTGTCGAGGTAGTGGTCGATGACCGCGTCCATCGCCAGGTGGTAGCTGGTCTTGCCCATGTGGCCGAGCCCGGCGACGATCCGGTCGATCCGCCCCTGGTGGTCGGCGAGCGCGATGTCGGTCTCGGCGTCGATGTCGGTGGAGAAGAAGACCACCGGCACCCGGCCGTCGTCGTCCAGGTTGGCGGAGAGACCCAACACCCGGTCGGCCAGCGCCTGGACGCTGCCATCCTGGTAGTACGGCTTCATCGAGCCCGAGTAGTCGAGCACGAGATAGACGGCGACGCGCTGCCCGCTCATGCCGTGCTTCTGGAGGGACACCCCCGCCGACTTGTAGAGGCTCACCAACGCGGGCGCGGCTTCCTGGACCTTGCTCAGACTGAGGGCCATGGGCCCCTCCCCTCCCTCTACGCGTACAGGATGCCGAGGGTACGTGATCAGGCGCCGCGCGCCTGCCCCCAAAGGGAGTTGACTCCGGCGGGGGTGGTGAGTCCGGCAGGGAAGGTCCGGCACGGCGACGAAGCGGCGCGGCACCTTGAAGTTGGCGAGTCGCTCGCGGGCCCAGGCGGTCAGTTCCTCCTCGTCGAGCAGCCCGTCACGGGCGGCGACACGTTCGCCGGTACGGCCTGGCGGCCCGGCGGCCCAGCGCCGACGGCGCACCGCTGATCGAGTGCGCGCTCGACGCGGTTCTCGACGGCGGGGGCCGCGCCATCGCGCTCGGCCGGGTCACCTCACTGACGACCCTCCGGGACACCGGCCCCCTGCTCTACTTCCGCCGCACCTACGGCCGCTTGCCCTTGCCCTTGCCCTCGCCCCTGTCGGCGCGCGCCCTCTCCAGTTCCTCGATGTCCGCGAGCATGGCGTCCGCCAGATCGCGCTCGGAGGCGTAGTACCGCTCGGCCCACTTGAGGGTGAGCGTGGGGTACGCCCACGCCCCCTCGGCCTTCGAGCCCTCCACGTCGACCTCGGCGCGCAACCGCATGGACTCGGCGAACTCGCGGTGCCGGGCGAGGACGTCACGCATCTGCTCGGGTTCGAGGAGATGCCCCAGCCACAGCCGGAGCATCGGCCCGTGCTTGAGCACCGGCGGGTCGACGGGCGCCGTGCGCGCCCAGGTCCGGACGGCGGCCATGCCCGAGTCCGTGATCCGGTAGACCCGCTTGTCGCGACTGCCCGTCTCCTGCGCGACCATCCGCGAGGTGGCGAAACCGGCTGCCTCCAGGCGCTTGAGCTCGCTGTAGATCTGACTGAACGACGGGCTCCAGTAGAAGAAGCGCAGTGACCAGTCCGACCACTTCTTGAGGTCGTAGCCGGACAGCTCCTCCCCGAAGGAGAGCAGCCCGAGCACCGCCCAGCTCGTCGCCGGGAACCCCGGGATCTCGGGAACCTCTTCCTGCCCGGCCGTTCTCCTGTCCGCCACGGCTCGAAGTCTACGACTCCTCTTCCCCACCCCTCCTATGCCTGCTAGAAGTATTCCTATTCGAAACACAGGAGGACCCGTGAAGTTCTCGATGATCTTCGAGGCCCAGCTCGTCGACCCCACCCCGGAGCGCGAGCGTCAGGTCATCCACGACTGCGTCGAACAGGCCGTCCACGCCGAGAAGATGGGCTTCGACCGGATCTGGGCGGTCGAGCACCACTCCCTCACCCAGTACGCGCACATGAGCGCCTCCGAGGTCTTCCTGACCTGGGTCGCCGCCCGCACGGAGCGGATCCGCATCGGCCACGGCGTGGTCACCATGCCCTTCGGCTACCAGCACCCGGTGCGGGTGGCCGAGCGCGCCGCGATGCTCGACGTCCTCAGTGGCGGACGGGTGGACATCGGCGCCGGGCGCGGCGCGACCCGCCAGGAGATGCGGATGTACGGGGTACGCCCCGAGGACACGTATCCGCAGATGGAGGAGGCCCTGCGGATCTTCTCCCACGCCTGGCGCGAGGAGGAGTTCGAGTGGCACGGCTCGATCGACATCGGCCCCGGCGCGATCCTGCCCCGGCCGGTGCAGGGACCCCACCCGCCCCTCTTCATGGCCTGCTCGAAGCACGACACGCTCGAACTCGCCGCCGAACTCGGCGTCGGGGCCCTGGTGATGGGCTTCGCCGGCGCCGACGACGTCCGCACGATGCGCACGGTGTACGACGAGGCCATCACCGTACGCGACGGATCGCGGTTCGTCTCCTCCGAGGTCAACAACCACTTCTCGGCGCTCTGCCCGACGATCGTCCTGGACGACGCCGAGCGGGCGCTGCGCCTCGGCACCCGCGGCCAGCGCTTCTTCGCCGAGTCGATCGCGCACTGGTACGGCAACGCCCCGGCCCCGACCGGCTACGCGGAGGACGAGGAGGCCGCCGACCACGTCGCGGCGCTGGAGCGGCGCCGCGAGGAGCTGGTCGCCCGCCTCCACGAGGCGAACATCCCGGCGCGCCCGGTCGACACCGGCACGTACAACACCGACCACGCCTACGGCGACGCCGACACCGCCGTCGCCTACGTGGAGCGGCTGCGCGAGATCGGTGTGGACGAGGTGATGTGCCTGATCCAGATGGGCACGGTCCCCCAGGAGGTGTGCATGGAGACCATCCGCCAGTGGGGCGAGAAGGTCATCCCGTACTTCCGCGCCAGGGAGGCGTCGTGAACTCCCTGTCAGGCAAGGTCGTGATCGTCACGGGCGCGGCGCGTGGCCAGGGCGCGGCGGAGGCCCGGCTGCTGGGGGCGGCGGGCGCGCGGGTCGTCTGTACGGACGTACGGGAGGAGGAGGGCCGGGCGGTCGCGGACGGGCTCGGCGGCGCGGGGCTGTTCGTACGGCACGACGTGACCTCGGCGGAGGACTGGCAGGGGGTGGTCGCCGGCGCCCTCGCCTCGTACGGCCGTGTCGACGCGCTGGTGAACAACGCGGCGCTGTGGCGTACGGCCCCGGTGGAGTCGGAGACGTACGCGAACTTCGAAACCCTCCTCAGGGTCAATCTTTTGGGACCGTTCCTCGGCATCCAGGCGGTGCTGCCCGCCCTGCGGGAGGCGGGCGGCGGCTCGATCGTGAACGTGTCCTCGACCGCCGGCCTGGTCGGCATCCCGGGCCACGCGGCGTACGGCTCCAGCAAGTTCGGCCTGCGCGGGCTGACCCGCTCGTCGGCCCTGGACCTCGCGCAGCACGGCATCCGTGTCAACTCGGTGCATCCGGGGGCCGTCGACACGCCGATGACGGCGGCGGTGGCGGGCCGGAACTGGTCGCATGTGCCGCTCGGCCGGATGGGCCGGGCGGAGGAGGTCGGGGAGCTGATCGCGTTCCTGGTCTCGGACGCGTCCTCGTACGTGACGGGCGCGGAGTTCACGGTCGACGGGGGGCTGACGACAGGATGACGGATCCCCTGACACCGGCGGCGCGGGCGCTGTGCGAGGCGATGTCGGCGGGCTTCCCCGGCCCGGGTTCGCCGGCGGAGTTGCGGGCGGCGGCCCGGGCGGGGGTACGGGAGGTGCCCCCGGCCCACGAGACCTCGGCGAACGGGGTACGGGTGCGGCTGTACGGCGAGGCGGCGGGGCCGGTCGTCATCTTCGCGCACGGCGGGGGCTGGGTCCTGTGCGACCTGGACACCCACGACGGGCTCTGCCGCGAACTGGCGTCCCGTACGGGCCTGTCCATGGTCTCCGTGGACTACCGGCGCGCCCCCGAGCACCGCTTCCCGGCGGCCGAGGACGACGTGTGCACGGTCCTGGAGTGGGCGGCCGCCCGGTACGGAGGCCCGCTGTTCCTCGCGGGCGACTCCAGCGGCGGGAACCTGGCGGCGCGCGCGGCGTTGCGGGCCCGCGACGGGGGCGGCCCGGCCGTCGCGGGCCAGCTCCTCTTCTACCCGGCCCTCGACCACCGGCTGGACGCCGTGTCGGCGGAGGCGTACGCGGAGGGTTTCTTCCACACCACGGCCCATATGCGCTGGTACTGGGAGCAGTACCTGGGCCCGGACGGCGACGCGGTCGCCGCCTCCCCCGGACTCGCCGCCGATCTCACCGGCCTCCCGCCCACCCTCGTGGTCCTCGCGGACTGCGACCCCCTGCGGGACGAGGGGCTGGCGTACGCCCGCCGTCTCTCCTCGGCGGGAGTCCAGGCCCACATCCACCTGCACACCGGGGTCTTCCACGGCTTTCTGGGGGCGAGGGGGGTCCTTCCGGAAGCGGACGCGGCCCTGGCCGCCTCGGCGGTGTGGCTCACTAGCCTGTGCGAATGAGGCCGACCACCCCGTACCGTCCCCTGGACATCACCGTCCCTTTCCCCGAGCTGACGGCGTACGCCCGCACCGCGACGCTGCTCCATCCGCGTGCGGGCGCGCCGACGGCGTCCGACAGCTCGGTGGGCGGTCCGCTGCTGTGGCCGGCGGACGAGGCGTGGCCGATGTGCGCGGAGCACGGCCGGGTGCTGGGGGTGCGGCCGGAGCGCGCGCGGCAGTGCGAGCGGATCGTCGAGGCGGCCTGGGCGCGGCCCCGGCCGGACGGCTCCGACGGCGTGCCGTACACGGATGCCGAACGGGCGGAGCTCGACGAGATGTCCTGGTCCGGTCACCAGCCGGACCGCCACGACGGCTCCCCACTGCCGCTGCTCGCGCTCGCACAGCTCCACGCACGGGACGTGCCGGACCTGGCGCCCTTCGCCCCGCCGGGGACGGACCTGCTCCAGGTGTTGTGGTGCCCGTTCAGGGGTCACGAGGACGCGTCCTTCGGCGACTACGGTCCCTCGACGCGGCTGTACTGGCGACGGGCGGCGGACGTGATCGAGCCGTTGTCGGAGCAGCCGGAGCCGGCGATCGTGGAGCGGAAGGAATTTCTGCCGAACCCGTGCGTGCTCTTCCCCGAGCAGGTGGTCGAGTACCCCTACGCGGACTGTCTGCCCCGGGAGCTGGTCGAGCGGATCGACGCGTGGGAGGACGCCTTCGAGGAACGGCTCGGGGCTGCCGCGCCCTGCTATCAGTACGATCTCTCCCTCGCGCCGGGCTGGAAGATCGGCGGCTGGGACTCCTGGCACCGGACGGATCTCGTACGGGTGTACTGCGGCGCGTGCGGGACGGAGATGCGGCTGCTGCTGACGATCGACTCGTTCGGGGGCGCGCGGAGCTGGCTGCCGTACGACGAAGCGCGGGAAGTCCGGGACGACACGCGACCGCCCTCCCTCTACGGCCCGACGGGCATCAGCGCGGCGCGCGACGACTACCGGGCCTTCGCCTGCCCGACGGATCCCCGGCACCCGCACCGAATGAGCAGCCAGTAGGCCCCGCGACGGGCCACCCAGTCGCCCGGCGGCCCTCCCCCTCCCCGCCCCCGCGAGGCGAACGCACCGCGGCGCCCGCCCAGTCGTCCGGACCCTCCCCCCACGCCGCTCTCGCACCGCTCGGCCGCAGACGGCCTCCCGGGCTTCGACCGGCTGCGTCGGACTCCGTCCGTCGACCCGCCCGGCGGCCCTCCCCCTCCCCGCCCCCGCGAGGTGAACGCACCGCGGCGCCCGCCCAGTCGTCCGGTCGGGGACATTCGGGGGGCGCCGCGCTCAGTTCCGTACGTCGTTGTACGGGACGTTTTTGGGGGTCGATCAGACCGTCAGGGCACGGTCCGTCGGGCGGATCGGGGCCGGAAGGTCGCTCGCGCCCGTCAGGAAGCGGTCGACTCCGCGGGCCGCCGAGCGGCCCTCGGCGATCGCCCAGACGATCAGCGACTGACCGCGACCCGCGTCACCGGCCACGAACACACCACCGACGTTGGTGGCGAAGTCCGCGTCGCGAGCGATGTTACCCCGCTCATCGAGGTCTAGACCAAACTGCGCCACCAGGCCGTTCTCCACGTCCGTACCCGTGAAGCCCATCGCGAGCGTGACCAGCTGCGCCGGGATCTTCCGCTCCGTGCCCGGCTTCTGCGTCAGCTTGCCCTCGACGAACTCGACCTCGACCAGGTGCAGGAACTGGACGTTGCCGTCCTCGTCGCCCTCGAAGTGGGTGGTGGAGACGGAGTAGACCCGCTCGCCGCCCTCCTCGTGCGCCGAGGTGACCTTGTACAGCATCGGGAAGGTCGGCCACGGCTGGCCGGCCGTCCGCTCCTCGCCCGGACGCGGCATGATCTCCAGCTGCGTGACCGAGGCCGCGCCCTGGCGGTGGGCCGTGCCCACGCAGTCCGCGCCGGTGTCGCCGCCGCCGATGACGACCACGTGCTTGCCCTCGGCCGTGATCGGCGGGGTCACGAAGTCGCCCTCGACGACCTTGTTGGCCAGCGGCAGGTACTCCATCGCCTGGTGGATGCCGGACAGCTCCCGGCCCGGGACCGGCAGGTCACGCGCGGTGGTCGCACCGGCGGCGATGACGACGGCGTCGTACCGCTTGCGCAGGTCGGTCGCCGTGATGTCGCGGCCGATCTCGACGCCCGTGCGGAACTTGGTGCCCTCCGCCCGCATCTGCTCGATGCGGCGGTTGATGTGCCGCTTCTCCATCTTGAACTCGGGGATGCCGTAGCGCAGCAGCCCGCCGATGCGGTCGGCGCGCTCGAACACAGCGACCGTGTGGCCGGCCCGGGTCAGCTGCTGCGCGGCGGCGAGACCCGCCGGGCCGGAGCCGATGACGGCGACGGTCTTGCCGGACAGGCGCTCGGGCGCCTGCGGCTTGACGTCGTTGCGGTCCCACGCCTGGTCGATGATGGAGACTTCGACGTTCTTGATCGTGACGGCCGGCTGGTTGATGCCGAGCACGCACGCCGCCTCGCACGGAGCCGGGCACAGGCGGCCGGTGAACTCCGGGAAGTTGTTGGTCGCGTGCAGCCGCTCCGACGCCTGGGTCCAGTCCTCACGGTAGGCGTAGTCGTTCCACTCGGGGATGAGGTTCCCCAGCGGGCAGCCGTTGTGGCAGAACGGGATGCCGCAGTCCATGCAGCGGCCGGCCTGCTTGCTGATGATCGGCAGCAGGGAGCCGGGAACGTAGACCTCGTTGAAGTCCTTGACTCGCTCGCCCACCGGACGGGTCTTGGCGACCTCGCGCCCGGTGGTCAGGAAGCCCTTGGGGTCAGCCATTGGTCGCCGCCTCCATCATCTTCTCGGTGGTCTCGGCCTCGGAGAGACCGGCGAGCTCAGCGGCGTCCTTGGCGGCGAGCACTGCCTTGTACGTGGTCGGGATGATCTTGCTGAAACGGTCCACGTTCACGGACCAGTCGGCCAGCAGCTTCTCGGCGACGGTCGAACCCGTCTCCTCCTGGTGGCGGCGCACGACATCGTGCAGCCACTGCTTGTCGGAGTCGGTCAGCGTCTCGACGGCGGACAGGTTGCCGGAGTTGACGTTGTCCCGGTCGAGGTCGATGACGTAGGCGACACCGCCCGACATGCCGGCCGCGAAGTTGCGGCCCGTCTCGCCGAGGACGACGGCCCGGCCACCGGTCATGTACTCGCAGCCGTGGTCGCCCACGCCCTCCGAGACAACCAGCGCGCCGGAGTTGCGGACGCAGAAGCGCTCACCGGTGCGGCCCCGCAGGAACAGCTCGCCGCCGGTCGCGCCGTACGCGATCGTGTTGCCCGCGATGGTCGAGTACTCCGCCAGGTGGTCCGCGCCGCGGTCCGGGCGGACGATCACACGGCCGCCGGAGAGGCCCTTGCCGACGTAGTCGTTGGCGTCGCCCTCCAGGCGGAGCGTGACACCGGCCGGCAGGAAGGCGCCGAACGACTGGCCGGCGGAGCCGGTGAAGGTGATGTCGATGGTGTCTTCCGGCAGACCCGCGCCGCCGAACCGCTTCGTCACCTCGTGGCCGAGCATGGTGCCGACCGTGCGGTTGATGTTGCGGATCGCGACCTGGGCCCGGACCGGCTGCGCCTCCTCGGCGGACGCCGCGTTCAGCGCCTCGGCGGCGAGCTGGATCAGCTCGTTGTCGAGGGCCTTCTCCAGACCGTGGTCCTGCTCGATGAGGGCGTGGCGGACCGCGCCCTCGGGCAGCTCGGGCACGTGGAAGAGCGGGGCCAGGTCCAGGCCCTGCGCCTTCCAGTGCGTGACCGCGCGGCTGGTGTCGAGCAGCTCGGCGTGGCCGACGGCCTCTTCGAGGGTGCGGAAGCCCAGCTCGGCGAGGAGCTCGCGGACCTCCTCGGCGATGAACTCGAAGAAGTTGACGACGTACTCGGCCTTGCCGGAGAAGCGGTCGCGCAGGACCGGGTTCTGGGTGGCGATGCCGACCGGGCAGGTGTCCAGGTGGCAGACACGCATCATGACGCAGCCGGAGACGACGAGCGGCGCGGTCGCGAAACCGAACTCCTCGGCGCCGAGCAGCGCGGCGATGACGACGTCACGGCCGGTCTTGAGCTGACCGTCGGTCTGGACGACGATCCGGTCGCGCAGGCCGTTGAGCAGCAGGGTCTGCTGGGTCTCGGCGAGGCCGAGCTCCCAGGGGCCGCCCGCGTGCTTCAGCGACGTGAGCGGCGAGGCGCCCGTACCACCGTCGTGGCCCGAGATCAGGACGACATCGGCGTGCGCCTTGGACACACCCGCCGCGACCGTACCGACACCGACCTCCGACACCAGCTTCACGTGGATACGCGCGGCCGGGTTGGCGTTCTTGAGGTCGTGGATCAGCTGAGCCAGGTCCTCGATGGAGTAGATGTCGTGGTGCGGCGGCGGGGAGATCAGGCCGACACCCGGGGTGGAGTGCCGGGTCTTGGCGACCCACGGGTAGACCTTGTGGCCGGGCAGCTGACCGCCCTCACCGGGCTTGGCGCCCTGGGCCATCTTGATCTGGATGTCGTCCGCGTTGACCAGGTACTCGGACGTCACACCGAAGCGGCCGGAGGCGACCTGCTTGATGGAGGAGCGGCGCGCCGGGTCGTACAGACGGTCCGGGTCCTCGCCGCCCTCACCGGTGTTGGACTTGCCGCCCAGCTGGTTCATGGCGATGGCGAGGGTCTCGTGCGCCTCGCGGGAGATCGAGCCGTACGACATGGCACCGGTCGAGAACCGCTTGACGATCTCGGAGACCGGCTCGACCTCGTCGATCGGGATCGAGGGACGGTCCGAGGTGAAGCCGAACAGGCCGCGGAGCGTCATCAGGCGCTCGGACTGCTCGTTCACCCGGTCCGTGTACTTCTTGAAGATGTCGTACCGCTTGTTGCGCGTGGCGTGCTGCAGACGGAAGACGGTCTCCGGGTCGAACAGGTGCGGCTCGCCCTCGCGGCGCCACTGGTACTCGCCGCCGATGTCGAGCGCGCGGTGCGCGGAGGGGACGCCGGAGGCGGGGTACGCCTTGGAGTGGCGGGCCGCGACCTCCTTGGCGATCACGTCGAGACCGGCGCCGCCGATCTTGGTGGCCGTGCCGTTGAAGTACTTCTCGACGAAGGCGGTCTCGAGGCCGACGGCCTCGAAGACCTGGGCGCCGCGGTAGGAGGCGACGGTCGAGATGCCCATCTTGGACATGACCTTGAGGACGCCCTTGCCGAGGGCGTAGATCAGGTTCCGGATGGCCTGCTCGGGCTCCATGCCCTCGATGAAGGTGCCGGCGCGGACCAGGTCCTCGACCGACTCCATGGCGAGGTACGGGTTGACTGCGGCGGCGCCGTAGCCGATGAGGAGCGCGACGTGGTGGACCTCGCGGACGTCGCCGGCCTCGACCAGCAGGCCCACCTGGGTGCGCTGCTTGGTACGGATGAGGTGGTGGTGGACGGCCGCGGTGAGCAGCAGAGACGGGATCGGCGCGTGCTCGGCGTCGGAGTGCCGGTCGGAGAGGACGATCAGGCGGGCGCCGCCCTCGATCGCCGCGTCGGCCTCGGTGCAGATCTCCTCGATGCGGGCGGCGAGCGCGTCGCCGCCGCCGGAGACCCGGTACAGGCCGGAGAGGGTCGCGGCCTTCATGCCGGGCATGTCGCCGTCGGCGTTGATGTGGATGAGCTTGGCCAGCTCGTCGTTGTCGATCACCGGGAAGGGCAGGGTGACCGAGCGGCAGGAGGCCGAGGTCGGTTCAAGCAGGTTGCCCTGCGGGCCCAGCGAGGAGCGCAGGCTCGTCACGAGCTCTTCGCGGATGGCGTCGAGCGGCGGGTTGGTGACCTGCGCGAAGAGCTGGGTGAAGTAGTCGAAGAGCAGCCGGGGGCGCTCGGACAGGGCCGCGATCGGTGAGTCCGTGCCCATGGAGCCGATCGGCTCGGTGCCCAGGCGGGCCATCGGCGCCAGGATGACGCGCAGCTCTTCCTCGGTGTAGCCGAAGGTCTGCTGGCGGCGGGTGACCGAGGCGTGGGTGTGGACGATGTGCTCGCGCTCGGGGAGGTCCTCGAGCTCGATCTCGCCGGTCTCCAGCCACTCGGCGTACGGCTTCTCGGCGGCGAGGCCGGCCTTGATCTCGTCGTCCTCGATGATGCGGTGCTCGGCCGTGTCGACGAGGAACATCTTGCCGGGCTGCAGGCGGCCCTTGCGGACGACCTTGGCGGGGTCGATGTCGAGGACGCCGACCTCGGAGGAGAGGACGACGAGACCCTCGTCGGTGACCCAGTAGCGGCCGGGGCGCAGACCGTTGCGGTCGAGGACCGCGCCGACCTGGACGCCGTCGGTGAAGGTGACGCAGGCCGGGCCGTCCCAGGGCTCCATCATCGTGGCGTGGTACTGGTAGAAGGCGCGCCGGGCCGGGTCCATGGAGTCGTGGTTCTCCCACGCCTCGGGGACCATCATCAGGACCGAGTGCGGCAGCGAGCGCCCGCCGAGGTGGAGCAGCTCCAGGACCTCGTCGAAGGAGGCGGAGTCGGAGGCGTCCGGGGTGCAGATCGGGAAGATCCGCTCCAGCTTCTCCGCGCCGAACAGGTCGCTGGCCAGCTGCGACTCGCGGGCCACCATCCAGTTGCGGTTGCCCTTGACCGTGTTGATCTCGCCGTTGTGCGCGACGAAGCGGTACGGGTGTGCCAGCGGCCAGCTCGGGAAGGTGTTGGTGGAGAACCGGGAGTGGACCAGGGCCACGGCGGTGGCGCAGCGGCGGTCCGACAGATCCGGGAAGAAGGGCTCCAGCTGGCCGGTGGTCAGCATGCCCTTGTAGACGATGGTGCGGGCGGAGAGCGACGGGAAGTACGTCCCGGCCTCGCGCTCGGCGCGCTTGCGCAGCAGGAACGCCTTGCGGTCAAGGGCGATGCCCTCGCTGCTGCCGTCGGCGACGAAGAGCTGGCGGAAGACCGGCATGGTGGAGCGGGCGGAGGCGCCGAGCAGCTCGGGGGCGACGGGGACCTCGCGCCAGCCGAGGACGTTCAGACCCTCCTCGGACGCGATCGTCTCGATCTGCGAGACGGCCTGTGCGGAGCCGTCGGCAGGGAGGAAGGCGATACCGACGGCGTACGCGCCGGCGGCGGGGAGCTCGAAGTCGGTGACCTCGCGCAGGAAGGCGTCCGGGACCTGGAGCAGGATGCCCGCGCCGTCTCCGGAGTCGGGCTCGGAGCCGGTGGCGCCGCGGTGTTCGAGATTGCGCAGTACGGTCAGCGCCTGCTCGACCAGTGCGTGACTGGCTACACCGGTGAGGGTGGCCACGAACCCGACACCACAGGCGTCGTGTTCGTTACGGGGGTCGTACATCCCCTGCGGAGCGGGGCGACCGTCCATGGGCGACCAGGCGTCGGAACGCATCGGCTCTCCCGTCGTCGTCGTGGCATATGCAGCAGCCGAGGGACGACGTTGGCCCTCCGCGAAATTTCGTGCAGGTTACATGATGGCTGGCTTCTCGCAGGACGGATAGCTCATTCCAGCATGCGGACACCGCTGACACGGAGCGGTGGTGTTGGTTCACGTGCGGACAGGTCGATCGTGTGGGGTTCGAGCGGATTCGACGACCCGTCGTGGAGCGAGCCTCATTGCCCGCAGCGCTTACGCCTCATGCCCGGTGGTCAAGGACTCGAAACCGCCGAGTAACGGCTAGGTATGTTGCGCTGTGCATAGTGTCTCACCGGACCGGCCGATCCGCCCAGGGGATATACGTCACAGCAAGCATGCACGGAGAAGGCCCCCGTCGCAGGACGGAGGCCTTCTGGAGCGGGTACGAGGGTCAGAGCGCGGCCCCGAAGAGCATGCCGAGCCCGTACGTGACGGCGGCCGCCGCCCCACCCAGGAGGAGCTGGCGCAGTCCGCTGAACCACCAGCTGCGGGCGGTCACCCGGGCCACCAGCGCACCGCAGGCGAAGAGCCCGACGAGCGCGAGCAGCACCGCCGGCCACAGCGCGGTCGCACCGAGCAGGTACGGCAGGACGGGAAGCAGCGCGCCGAGCGCGAAGGAGCCGAACGACGACACCGCGGCGACCGTCGGCGACGGGAGGTCGTCGGGGTCGATACCCAGCTCCTCGCGCGCGTGGATCTCCAGCGCCTGCTCCGGGTCCCGGGAGAGCTGCATGGCGACTTCACGGGCGAGCGCGGGCTCGACGCCCCGGGAGACGTACAGCGCGGCGAGCTCCTCCATCTCGTCGATGGGGTGCTTGCGCAACTGGCGGCGCTCGACCTCCAGTTCCGCCTGGACGAGCTCGCGCTGCGAGGCGACCGAGGTGTACTCGCCGGCCGCCATGGAGAAGGCGCCCGCCGCGAGTCCGGCGAGGCCGGTGATGACGATGGTCTGCTGCGAGACCGCGCCGCCCGCGACACCGGTCATCAGGGCGAGGTTGGAGACCAGTCCGTCCATCGCGCCGAAGACCGCGGGACGCAGCCAGCCGCCGTTCACGTCGCGGTGGGTGTGGTTGTCGCGGTGGGCCTCGTGCAGTGGCGCCTGTACTTCGATGATGGACATGGTTCTCCCCTGTTTCTCCGGCGGGCCGGGTTGCACCCGCCGCCCCCAACACCTCGAAAATACGCGCGATGTAAGGGGCGCGCCAGCAAGGCAGGCCGTACTTACTAAGGCTGACCTTGCCCTTCTGGTGGGGTGTCAGCCGGGTGACAGAGACGTGTCCGGGACGTCATCGCCTCCTCGGCGTGGCACAGATCCAGGAACCGTGAAAGGGGTTCCGGATGGCGAGCGAGACGAGAACGATGGGATGCGACACGCGCGAGCGCGCCAGGGGCGCGCTGCTCGGCCTCGCGGTCGGCGACGCGCTCGGCGCACCCGCCGAGAACATGCGCCCCTCGGAGATCCGCCGCCGCTGGGGCCGGATCGAGGGCTTCGTGACGGACAGCCCGGCCGGTACGGACGACACGGAGTACGCGATCTTCTCCGGCCTGCTGCTCGCCCGGCACGGCTCGGCACTGACCGTCCGGCACGTGGAGCGGGCCTGGCACCGCTGGATCGCCGACCTCGACGAAGGCCCCTTCCGCGGCGCGGGGTTCAGCGAGCGGGGGACGCTGGAGAACCTCCGCCGCGGCCTGGCGGCCCCCATCTCCGCCCAGCACCGCCACGCGTGGTCGGACGGACTGGCCATGCGGGCCGCCCCGTTCGGCGTGTTCGCGGCCGGCCGGCCCGCGGAGGCGGCCCGGCTGGTCGCCATCGACGGCACCGTCAGCCACGACGGCGAGGGCATCTACGGGGGCCAGGCGGTCGCGGCGGGCGTCGCGGCGGCGATGGCCGGAGCGTCGGTGACCTCGGTGATCGCGGCGGCGCTCTCGGTCATCCCGATGGACTCCTGGACGGCCCGCTCGATGCGCCGCGCGGTGGTCGCGGCGCAGCGGGTGGAGCCGGACCCGCCGGCGCGCGAGCGGGCGGTCCGCTCGGCGGTCGTCATCGGCGGCTACCCGTGGACGGACCTGGCCCCGGAGGCGGTCGGTTTGGCCTTCGGCGCCTTCGCGGCGGCCCGCGGCGACTTCCGTACGGCGGTCCTGACCGCGGTCAACATGGGCCGCGACGCGGACACCACGGCGGCGGTCGCGGGCGCGCTGGCGGGGGCGGCCGCGGGCGTGTCGGCGATCCCGGAGGAATGGTCGACGGCGATCGCCCCGGTGACGGGCAGCTGCCTCCCCTCGATGCGGGGCTACCACGTCCTGGACATCGCGGACCTCCTGACGACGGACGACGAGGAGGCGGCATGAGCGCGCCGCCCTCCGCCCCGCAGGCGTACGGCTCCGCTGCCGTGCCGAGCGCCGCCACCCCGGCCCGCCCGACTGGGCCCGATGGCCCGGCTGGGCCCGGTGAGCCGGCGGCTGCCGCCGCGTCGGCGGGCCGGGCCGGGCCCGCTGCCGTACCCGCCGCCGCTGTGGGCATCTGTTCCGCTGGGGCGGAACGGGTGGGCACAGCCCACGAGCGCGGCGGCCACGGCAAGGACGGCGCCCACGGGAACCTGGGCCCCGGCACACCCGCGCGTCGCGAGGCCATCGAGGGTCTTCTGCTCGGCCTCGCCGCAGGCGACGCCGCCGGCTGGCCCGCGGCCAGACACCGAGCCGCCCGCATGCCCGAATGGACCCGCCGCCTCACCCGCGAACTCGACACCTTCGCCGAGCAGAACGCCACCACCACCCTCCCCGTCCCCATCGCCCTCAACCAGCCCCCCGAGCCCCTCCGCCTCGGCCCCTCCGACGACGCCGAGTGGGCGGTCTTCACGGCCGAGGCGGTCCTCGCCGCCCACGGCCCCCTCTTCGCCGCCCTCCCGCCCGAGCGCCGCCTCCGCGCCGCCGTCGACCTCGCCTGGAACTCGCTCGCGAGCCAGGTCGCCGCCGCCGCCGACCGCGCCCCCGAGGTCGAGTCCGCCGTACTCCCCCTCCGCGCCCGGATCTCCGTCCGCGCGGGTCTCGGCAACCTCGCCACCGGCCTGCGCCCGCCCGCCACCGGCCACGACAACCCGCACTACTTCGACGACGCCGCCTGTGTCCGCGCCGTCGTGCTCGCCCTCGTCCACCCCGGAGATCCGGCCGCCGCCGCCGAACTCGCCGAGTTCGACGCCCGGTACACCCAGGACGGCGACGGCGTCCACGGCGCCCGTGCGATGGCGGCGGCGATCGCCGCGGCCCTCGGCGGGGCGGCCGTGGACGAGGCGGTGGAGGCGGCCCTCGCCCAGCTCCCGCCCGCCACCGAGATCGGCCGCAACGCCCAACAGGCCGTCAAGATGGCGCAGGACGCGACGAGCGCCTTCGAGCTCGTCCCGCTGCTCGAGCACCAGATCGTCGACCACGTCTACAGCTACGGCATCGCCGCCGCCGAAACCGTCCCGGTCGCCCTCGCCCTCGCCACCGCCGCGCGCGGCGAGGTGTCCGCGGCCGTACCCGCCGCCGCCTGCCTCTCGCGTGTCGCGGACTCCGCCCCGGCGCTCGTGGGCGCGCTCACCGGCGCGCTCGGCGGCGCCCGCTCCCTCCCCGCCACCTGGCGCGACGCCTGCCGCACGCTCGCCGGTTGCGCGCTCCCCCGTCTCGCCGGCACCGACCTCGTCGAACTCGCCGGGCTTCTGGGAGACACGGAACCGGCCGCCCCGGGTGGACAATTCCGACATGACACCCACACTGGATGACCGGATCACCGGAAGTCTCCTCGGGGCCGCCGTCGGCGACGCCCTCGGCGGCCCCGTCGAGGGCTACACCCCCGAACAGATCCTGGAGCGCCACGGCGGCCGGGTCACCGGCATCGTCGGCCCCTGGAACGGCGACGCCTGGCGCACGGCGCGCCCCATCGCGCCGTACCACAAGGGCGACGGGCACGTCACCGACGACACCTTGATGACCCACGCCCTGATCAGGGTGTACGAGAAGGTCCGCGACCACCTCGACGCGTACGCGGTGGCGGAGCACCTCGTCCCCGATCTGCTCACCACCCCCCGCTGGATCCCGGAACTGGAGGCCGAGGCCCTCCCCCTCCAGCGCATCTTCCTCGCCGAGAAGTGGCTGGTGGCGCGCCTCCACTACGGCCATGTCGACCCGCGCGAGGCGGGCAGCGGAAACATCGTCAACTGCGGGGCCGCGATGTACATGGCACCGGTCGGCCTGGTCAACGCGGCCCATCCGGACGGCGCGTACGCGGAGGCCCTGGACATCGCGGGCGCGCACCAGTCCTCGTACGGACGGGAGGCGGCGGGCGTCTTCGCGGCCGCGGTGGCGGCGGCTTGCGCGCCGGGGGCGACGCCGGACTCGGTCGTGACGGCCGCTCTCGCCCTGGCGAAGGACGGCACCCGCGCGGCGATCGAGGCGGTGTGCGAGGCCGCGTCCCGGCACACGGACTTCGAGACCGCCCTCGCCCCTCTCCGCAAGGCGGTGGCGCCCTTCGACACGGTGGGTCCGGACTACCGCGCGCCGTCGCTGGGCGCGCGCCGTCCCTCGCGGCTCCACGCGATCGAGGAGCTCCCGGTCGCGCTGGGCATGCTGCTGGTCGGGGAGGGGGACTACCGCCGTACGGTCCTGGGCGCGGTCAACTACGGCCGGGACTGCGACTCCATCGCGACGATGGCGGGGGCGATCGTCGGCGCGCTCCACGGGGAGCCGGCCGTCCCGTCCGACTGGTCGAAGCAGGTGGCGGAGGCGAGCCGGCTGGACCTGCACGCTCCGGCCCAGGCGCTGGCGGCTGTCGCGCACGAGGTCTTCGCCCGCGACACGGCCCGCCGCCGGGCCCACGAGTCGGCGTACGCGGCCCTGACGAGCGCGGCCCGATGAACCTGCGCGTCACCTGGGTCCAGCCGGAGGATCTCGTCGGCCACGAACTGCGCCAGGCCGCGGAGGACGGCCGCGAGGCCACGGCGATCGCCACGCGCTGGTTCGCCGCGGGCGGCCACCCCGCGCCCCTGTCGGCCGGCGCGTCCCCGCCCCCCGGCCCGGGCCTCCGCGCCCTGGCCGAGCGCCTCCTGGACGAGCTGTCCACGCTCCCCGACCCCCTCACCTCGACCGAACCCACGCCTCTGCCCGCCATCCAGGCATTGACGACCCCCCGCACCGCCCCCGAGGCCGCGGGGGCTCCGGCGCGAGGCGGGCCGGGGGAAGCGGACCCCCTGCTCCATCGACTGCACGCCGCCTGGCTCGGGCGCGCCGCCGGGTGCCTGCTGGGCAAGCCCGTCGAGAAGCTGCCCCTCCCCGCCATCCGCGCCCTCGCCCGCGCCGCCGGCAACTGGCCCCTCACCACCTGGTTCACCGCGGTCGGCGTCCCCCAGGACCTCCTCGCCGCCCATCCCTGGAACCGCCGCTCCGCGACCACCTCCCTCGCCGAGAACATCGACGGCATGCCCGAGGACGACGACCTCAACTATCCGCTCCTCAACCTGCTCCTCCTCCAGCGCCACGGTCGCGACTTCACCACCGCCGACGTCGCCCGTCTCTGGCTCGACGAACTCCCCGCCGGCCGCACCTTCACGGCCGAGCGCGTCGCCTACCGCAACCTCCTCGACGGCATCGAGCCCCCGTTGACCGCCGTCCACCGCAACCCCTTCCGCGAGTGGATCGGCGCGCAGATCAGGGCCGACGTCCACGGCTGGACGCACCCGGGCGACCCGGCCGGCGCCGCCGCGCAGGCGTACCGGGACGCGGCCCTCACCCACACCGCCAACGGCGTCTACGGCGCCATGTTCGTCGCCGCGACGATCGCCACCGCCGCCACCGGAACGGCCGACGTCCACCGCGCCCTCGCCGACGGGCTCTCCGTCGTCCCTCCCCACTCCCGGCTCGCCGCCGCCGTCCGCCTCGGCATCGCGTCCGCCCGTACCGTCCGCGACTTCGACACCGTCGTGGACCGACTCCACGCCGCTCTCGGCGGGTATCACTGGGTGCATGCCGTCCCCAACGCCGCCGTCCTCGCCGCCGCGCTCACCCACGCCGACGGCGACTTCTCCCGCTCCATCTGCGCGGCCGTCTCCGGCGGCTGGGACACCGACTCCAACGGCGCCACCGCCGGTTCCGTCGCCGGTCTCCTCGCCGGCCACCCCGACCGGCTGCCCGAGCGCTGGACCTCCCCCCTCAAGAACCGGCTCGCGACCTCGATCCCGTCCTTCGACGGCATCGGTTTCGACACCCTGGCCGAACTGACGTATCTGGAGGCAGTACGCCCATGACCAGCATCGTGGTGCTCGGCAGCACCAACATGGACCTCGTCGCCTTCGTGCCGAGGGCCCCCGCCCGCGGAGAGACCGTCACCGGCCGGGAGTTCCGTACGATCCCCGGCGGCAAGGGCGCCAACCAGGCCGTCGCCGCCGCCCGGGCCGGTGGCGACGTGTCGCTGATCGGCGCGGTCGGCGCCGACGACTTCGGCGTACGGCTCCGGGCCGCGCTGGAGAGCGCCGGGGTCGAGACCGATCTGCTGCGCACCGCCGAAGGCCCGTCCGGCACCGCGCACATCGTCGTCGACGACGAGGGCGGCAACGCGATCGTCGTCGTCCCCGGCGCCAACGGCACCGTCACCTCCCTCGACCACGGCGACGAGGCCCTGATCGCCACCGCCGACGCCCTGCTCCTCCAGCTCGAACTCCCCCTCTCCGCCGTGACGGCGGGCGCCACCACGGCCCGCCGCCTCGGGGTCCGTACCGTCCTCACTCCTGCCCCCGCCAAGCCGCTGCCCCCCGAACTCCTCGCCGCCACCGACCTGTTGGTCCCCAACGAGCACGAGGCCGCCACGCTCACCGGCATCGCCGACCCGCACGCGGCCGCCGCCGCGCTGCTCGCCCACGTCCCGGAGGTGGTCATCACCCTCGGCGCGGCCGGCTGCCTCCACGCCGCCCGCGGCAGCGCGCCGTTCACCCTCCCCGCGCCCCGCGTCCGCGCCGTGGACACCACGGCCGCCGGGGACACCTTCGTCGGCGCGCTCGCCGTCGCCCTCGGCGAGGGCAGGCCCGTCCGCGAGGCCCTGGCCTGGGCCTCGACCGCCGCCTCGCTCTCCGTCCAGCACGAGGGCGCCTCGTCCTCGATGCCATACCGCTCGGAGATCGACGCGGCCCACGGCTCCCTCACCGGCCAGGAGGTCGACGCCGTATGACCCCCACCCCCGAGACCACACCTCCCCTCCACGGACTGCGCGTCCTCGATCTCGCCACCCTCTTCGCCGGCCCGCTGGCGGCGATGATGCTCGGCGACTTCGGCGCCGACGTCGTCAAGATCGAGCACCCCCGCAAGCCCGACCCCTCCCGCGGCCACGGGCCGGCGAAGGACGGTGTCGGTCTGTGGTGGAAGGTCCTGGGCCGCAACAAGCGAGCCGTCACCCTCGACCTCTCCACCCCCGGCGGCCGCGACACCCTTCTCCGGCTCGCCGCCGACGCCGACGTGATCGTCGAGAACTTCCGCCCCGGCACCCTCGAACGCTGGGGTCTGGGCTGGGAGGAACTGTCCACCGTCAACCCGCGGTTGGTCCTCGCCCGGGTCACCGGCTTCGGCCAGTTCGGCCCGTACTCCCACCGCCCCGGCTTCGGCACCCTCGCCGAGGCGATGAGCGGCTTCGCCGCGATCACCGGCGAACCCGACGGCCCGCCCACCCTTCCCCCCTTCGGTCTGGCCGACTCGATCGCCGCCCTGGCGACGGCGTACGCGGTGATGACCGCGCTCAACGCCAGGACCACGACCGGCCGCGGCCAGGTCGTCGACATGGCGATCATCGAACCGATGCTCTCCGTCATCGGCCCCCACCCCCTCTGGTACGACCAGCTCGGATATGTCCAGCCCCGCACCGGCAACCGCTCCCGCAACAACGCCCCGCGCAACACGTACCGCACCTCGGACGGCTCCTGGGTCGCCGTCTCCACCTCCGCCCAGTCGATCGCCGAACGCGTGATGCGGCTGGTCGGCCGCCCCGAGCTGATCGACGAGCCCTGGTTCGCCGACGGCACGAGCAGGGCCGCGCACGCGGACGTCCTCGACGAGGCGGTCGGCTCCTGGATCGCCCGCCACACCCGCGACGAGGCCATGACCGCCTTCGAGAAGGCGGAGGCGGCGATCGCGCCCGTCTACGACATCCGGGACGTGATGGAGGATCCGCAGTACCGCGCCCTGAACACCGTCACCGAGGTCCCGGACCCCGAGCTGGGCCCGATCCGTATGCAGAACGTCCTCTTCCGGCTCTCCGAGACGCCCGGAGCGATCCGCTGGGCCGGCCGGCCGCACGGCGCCGACACGGCCGAGGTCCTGGCCGAGATCGGTCTCTCCCCGGCCGAGATCGGCGCCCTGCGCAGCGAAGGAGCCGTATGAGCCGCACGCCCCTCCCCCTCACCTGGCTGTACGCCCCCGGGGACCGTCCCGCCGTCGTCCAGAAGGCCCTGGTCTCGGGCGCGGACGTGGTGATCGTCGATCTCGAGGACGCGGTGGCCCCGGACCGCAAGGCGTACGCCCTGGCCGCCACCGTCGACCTGCTCGCCGACCCGCACCCCGTACCGGTCCACGTCCGCATCCACACACCGCACGACATCCCCCCACTGGCGCCCCTCCCCGGGCTGAGCGGTTTCCGTGTTCCCAAGGTGACACACGCCACTGACATCCGCCGGATCGCCGAGGTCGCCCCCGGCGTCCCGCTCTTCCCGCTCCTGGAGAACGCCCTGGCGCTGGAGCACGCCTACGCCATCGCGTCGGCACACTCCGCCGTCCACGGCATCGCCCTCGGCGAGGCGGACCTCCGCGCCGATCTGGGGGTACGGGACGAATGCGGGCTGGACTGGCCGCGCAGCCGGCTCGTGGTCGCCGCCCGCGCGGCGGGCCTCCCGCCCCCGGCCCAGTCGGTCCACACCGACGTCCGCGACCTGGACGCCCTGGCGGCGAGCTGCGCACGCGGCCGTGCGCTGGGCTTCCTGGGCCGGGCGGCGATCCACCCCCGCCAGCTCCCGGTCATCGAGCAGGCCTACCTCCCCACGCCCGACGAGGTCGCCGCGGCCGAGGAGGTCGTCAAGGCGGCGCAGACGGAGGCGGGCGCCCTGGCCCTCGCGGACGGCCGCTTCGTCGACGCAGCGGTCGTGGACGGCGCCCGCCGCGTCCTGACCCTGGCGGCAAGATCCTGACTCCCGGGGGCCGCCCCCTGCCGGCGCTCGACCGCCCACGCTGCCGGACCGGACCGGCGACCACGACCGCGCGCCGCGGCGAGGTCCGTGGGGGACCCCTCCCCAGCCGGAACGTGCCGCCCCGCGGCGAGATCCGGGGCCCCTCCCGGCCACAGCGTGCCGCGCCCGCAGCGAGATGCGGGGAGCTGCCCCCGGCCAGAGCGTGCCGCGCGCCGTGGCGAGGCCCGGGAGCTCCCCCGGCCCAAACGTGCCGCTCCGCGGCGAAATCCGGGGCGGTACCCCCCCGGCCACAGCGCGCCGCCCCGTGGCAAGACCCGGGGACCTGCCCCCCGACCCAAACGTGCCGCGCGCCGGGGCGAGTTCCAGGGAGCTGCCCCGGCCACAGCGTGCCGCGCCCGTTCACGAACGGGGCCGCCCCGGACCTCTTGGTCCGGGGCGGCCCCGTCGATGCTGTGCCTGGGCGGTCGGTCAGCTCTTGCCGGCCCCGCCCGCGCCATTCCCGGCCGGCTCGTCGGCCGGCTCGTCGGCAGCGGTCTGCGGCGCGTCCTCGGGCTCCTTGCCCTCGGCGTCCGCCTCGCCCTCGCCCTCGTCCTCGCCATCGGCGGCGGAGCCGGCCACCGCCGCCTTCTCCCGGTCCGGCTCCACGACCTCTTCCCGGCCCGGCCGGATCCGCGACGAGATCACGATGTAGACGACGGCCAGGACGAAGACGACGATCGCCGTCCAGACGTTCAGCCGCAGGCCGAGCACGTGGTGCGCCTCGTCGACCCGCATGTACTCGATCCACGCCCGGCCCGTGCAGTACGCGGCGACGTACAGCGCGAACGCCCGCCCGTGGCCCAGCTTGAAGCGGCGGTCGGCCCAGATGACCAGGAGCGCGACGCCGATGCACCACAGCGACTCGTACAGGAAGGTCGGGTGGTAGATGCCTTCCTCGCGGTTCGCTCCCGCGGAGATCTTCAGACCCCACGGCAGGTCGGTCGGCTTGCCGTACAGCTCCTGGTTGAACCAGTTGCCCCAGCGGCCGATGGCCTGGGCGAAGGCGATGCCGGGCGCGATGGCGTCCGCGTACGCCGGCAGCGGGATGCCCCGCCGGCGGCAGCCGATCCAGGCGCCCACCGCGCCGAGCGCGATGGCGCCCCAGATACCGAGGCCGCCCTCCCAGATCTTGAAGGCGTCGACCCAGTTCTCACCCTCGCTGAAGTACAGCTGGTAGTCGGTGATCACGTGGTAGAGCCGGCCGCCGACGAGGCCGAAGGGCACCGCCCAGACGGCGATGTCGGCCACGGTGCCGGCTTTGCCGCCCCGGGCGATCCAGCGCTTGTTGCCGTACCAGACGGCGACGAAGACACCGATGATGATGCAGAAGGCATAGCCGCGCAGCGGAACCGGTCCGAGGTTCAGGACTCCGGTCGACGGGCTGGGAATGTAGGCAAGGTCCATGGCAGAACCGACGCTACCTTGCCGGGCGGGTGACAGGGCAGCCCACCCGACAACGTCTGCGTAACTACCGCCCTCAGCCGCCCTCAGCCGCCCGCGGCCGGTGAGGCGGTCCCCGCCTTCTTGCCCTTGTTGGCCTCGGCGACCCACTTCTTCAGGTTCTCCTGGGAGATCTGCTCGTTCCCCTTCTGCGGGAAGATCGATTCTCCGTTGAGAAGGACCGACGGAGTGCCGCGGAAGTCGCCCTTCCGGAAGGCCTCGGTGGACTTCCCGATCCAGCTGTCGTGCGTGCCGTCCTCGACACAGCTGCGGAAGGCCGGCGTGTCGAGCCCCGGTACCTTCGCCGCGAGCTCGATCAGCTTGTCGTTCTTGCCGAAGGCGTCGTCGGTCTCCTGCGGCTGGTTGATGTAGAGCGCGTCGTGGTACGGCGTGAACTTTCCGGCGTCCTGGGCGCACGCGGCCGCGTTCGCCGCGCGCAGGGAGCCGCTGCCGCCCATGTTCCCGTCGATGATGGTGACGAGGTGGTACTCCACCTTGAGGGCGCCGGCCGCCTCGAGCTCATGGATGGTGTCCCGGAACGCGTTCTCGAAGGAGGCGCACGCCGGGCAGCGGAAGTCCTCCCAGATGGTGAGCGTCGACGGGGCGTCCGGCTTGCCCGTGGGGACGGCCGGCTTGTCGTCCCCGACGGCGCCGCTCGGCGCGACGACGGGACCCGCCTTGTCGGAACCGCCGTCCTTGCCGGCGTTGGCGGCGATCACGCCGACCACGGCGGCCAGTCCGAGGACGCCGACCACCGCCGCCGACACGATCAGGACGCGTCGCTGCTTCTCCCGGGCCTTCTCTCGCTCGCGCTGCTGCTGGAGGCGCTCCCGCGCGCTCCGATTACCGTCACTGTTCTTCTGGCTCACGCCCTCAGCAACGAACCGGGGAGGCGCGTCCGCGCCTCCCCGGTCACAGATCCACCCGTACGGGTTACGAAACGCGCCGCACGCCCTCGGCGAGTTCGCCCGCCAGTTCCCTTACGGCGGCGAGGCCGGCGGCCTCGTCCTCGGCGTCGAGCATCCGCTTGACGAACGCGGAGCCGACGATGACGCCGTCGGCGAAGCTCGCGACCTCCTTCGCCTGCTCGGCGTTGGAGACGCCGAGGCCGACGCAGACGGGGAGGTCCGCGGTGGCCCGGGTACGGCGGACGAGATCGGCGGCCTGTTCGCCGACCGACTCGCGCGTACCGGTGACCCCCATCAGTGAGGCGGCGTAGACGAAGCCGGAGCCGGCGGCCGTGATGGTGGCGAGCCGCTCGTCCTTGCTGCTCGGCGCGACGACGAAGACGGTGGCGAGACCGCGCTTCTCCGCGTGCTCGCGCCAGATCGCCGACTCCTGGACCGGCAGGTCGGGCAGGATGCAGCCCGCGCCGCCGGCCGCTGCCAGCTCCTCGGTGAACCGCTCGATGCCGTAGCGGTCGATCGGGTTCCAGTACGTCATGACCAGCACCGGCTTTCCGGTGGCGGCGTGCGCCTCGCGGACCGTGCGCATGACGTCGGCGATCCTGACGCCGCCGCGCAGGGCGATGTCGTCGGCGGTCTGGATGACGGGTCCGTCGAGGACCGGGTCGCTGTGCGGCAGACCGACCTCGACGATGTCGGCGCCGCCGTCGAAGACGGCCTTGATCGCCTCGATGCCGCCGTCCACGGTCGGGAATCCGGCCGGGAGGTAGGCGATGAGGGCGGCGCGGTTCTCGGCCTTGGCCTTGGCCAGGGTGTCGCTGAGGAGTTGGATGTTCCCGCTCACTTGGTGTCCCTCTGAATCTCGGCGGCGCCGTTCTCCGCGGAGGCGTCGGCCTCGACCCGGGCGGTTTCGGCGTCGGCGTCGTACAGGCCGAAGTAACGGGCGGCCGTGTCCATGTCCTTGTCACCGCGCCCGGACAGGTTGACCACGAGCAGGCCCTCGGGGCCCAGCTCCTTGCCGACCTCCAGCGCGCCGGCGAGGGCATGCGCCGACTCGATGGCCGGGATGATGCCCTCGGTACGGGAGAGCAGCCGCAGGGCCTGCATGGCCGCGTCGTCGGTGACGGCGCGGTACTCGCCGCGGCCGGTGTCCTTGAGGTAGGAGTGCTCCGGGCCGATGCCCGGGTAGTCCAGACCGGCCGAGATGGAGTACGGCTCGGTGATCTGGCCCTCGTCGTCCTGGAGGACGTACGACCGCGAGCCGTGCAGGATGCCGGGCTCGCCGGCGGTGAGGGTGGCGGCGTGCTCGCCGGTCTCGACGCCGCGGCCGGCCGGCTCGCAGCCGATGAGGCGGACGTCGGCGTCCGGGATGAAGGCGTGGAAGAGGCCGATGGCGTTGGATCCGCCGCCGACGCAGGCGACGGCCGCGTCGGGGAGGCGGCCGGCGCGTTCCAGGATCTGGCGGCGGGCCTCGACGCCGATGACGCGGTGGAAGTCGCGGACCATGGCGGGGAAGGGGTGCGGGCCGGCGACCGTGCCGAAGAGGTAGTGGGTGCGGTCGACGTTGGCGACCCAGTCGCGGAACGCCTCGTTGATGGCGTCCTTCAGGGTGCGGCTGCCGGAGGCCACGGGGATCACCTCGGCGCCGAGCATGCGCATCCGGGCGACGTTCAGCGCCTGGCGCTGGGTGTCGATCTCGCCCATGTAGATGGTGCATTCGAGCCCGAAGAGGGCGCAGGCGGTGGCGGTGGCGACGCCGTGCTGACCGGCTCCGGTCTCGGCGATGACCCGGGTCTTGCCCATGCGCTTGGTGAGCAGGGCCTGACCGAGCACGTTGTTGATCTTGTGCGAGCCGGTGTGGTTGAGGTCCTCGCGCTTGAGGAAGACGCGTGCGCCGCCCGCGTGTTCGGCGAACCGGGGGACCTCGGTGAGGGCGCTCGGGCGGCCGGTGTAGTTGACCATGAGGTCGTTGAGCTCGCGGGCGAACTCGGGGTCGGCCTTGGCCTTGTCGTACTCGACGGCGACCTCGTCGACGGCGGCGACGAGGGCCTCGGGGATGAACTTGCCGCCGTAGGCGCCGAAGTAGCCGTCGGCGCTGGGGATCTGACCGTCGGGGTCGGGAATGAAGAACTCGCTGGACATGCGACTGCTCCTCGCGGGGCGGGATGCCCCGGATCGCGTGTGGTGGGTGGTCACGGTATGCGCGCGACCGCCGCCGCCGTCGCACATCCGTTGTGGGCATTCGTTCCGCTGGGGCGGGACGGGTGGGCACAACGGACGGCGCCCTTGCCGGGCCCAGGCCCCCGGTGCGTACGGTGCACACGGGTGCGGCGCCCTCGTGGTGGCGGGGCACAGGGAGCGGAGGCACCCGCAAGGGTGCCGTCCCGTGTGCCCACCCGTCCCTCCCCCTAGGGCTTCGCCCTGGGGGGACCCCCATGCGGGACGATTGCCCACACGGGGGCGGGCGAGGGCTGTGCCTCGGCTAGGCAGTGGTGGTCGGCGTGGAGGTGCGCACGAGGCGCGGGCGCCATCGCATGCCGTTGACCTGGCCGGGCTCGTCACCGATCACGTACCGCACGCGGCGGCCGTGGACTCGCCGGGCGGGCGCCCGGCAGCCGCGCGGGCGGCAGCCCCGGGCCAGCGGGGCGTGCGCCGGCGCGGCGGCGGTACGGAGGCGGGTGCGCATCGCACGGCTGGGGGCGGCGACACCGGCGACGCCGGCCATCGTCGTCGGCCCGCTCACGGTCGCGCGCGCCCGTGTCAGGGCCACCGTCACCGCGGGCACGCCGACGGCGCCGCGGGCGGCGTGGCCCGGGACGGTCGGCGTGGCGCGGCGCGGAGTCATGGTGGGGTCAGCTCCGGCCGTGGCGGAGGGCCGGGTGGGCGCCGGCGGCGACGAGGTCGGCGACGGCGGCCTTCGGGTCGCGGCCGGTCACGAGGGACTCGCCGACCAGGACCGCGTCGGCGCCCGCGTTGGCGTACGCGATGAGGTCGTGCGGCCCGCGGACGCCGGACTCGGCGACCTTGACGATGCCGGCCGGGATCTCCGGGGCGACCCGCTCGAAGGTGGAGCGGTCGACCTTGAGGGTCTTGAGGTTCCGGGCGTTGACGCCGATGATCCGGGCGCCCGCGTCGACCGCGCGCTCGACCTCCTCCTCGTCGTGGACCTCGACCAGCGGCGTGAGGCCGATGGACTCGGCGCGCTCGATGAGGGAGACCAGGGCCTCCTGCTCCAGGGCGGCGACGATCAGGAGCGCCAGATCGGCTCCGTACGCCCGCGCCTCCCACAGCTGGTACGCCGTGACGATGAAGTCCTTGCGCAGGACCGGGATGTCGACCCGGGCCCGGACGGCCTCCAGGTCGGCGAGCGAACCGCCGAAGCGGCGCTCCTCGGTCAGCACGGAGATGACGGCGGCGCCGCCCGCCTCGTAGTCGGCGGCGAGGCCGGCCGGGTCGGCGATGGCGGCGAGTGCGCCCTTGGACGGGCTGGAGCGTTTGACCTCGCAGATCACCGTGACGCCGTCCGCGCGCAGTGCGGCGACGCCGTCCTTGGCCTGCGGCGCCTTGGCGGCGCGCTCCTTGAGCTCGTCGAGGGAGACCCGCGCCTGCCGCTCTGCGAGGTCGGCGCGCACGCCTTCGATGATCTCGTCGAGCACACTCACGCGAGAGGCCCCCTTCCGGGACGGTGATGGTGACGGTGGTGAAGATGAATCAGGTTCAGCCACGTCGATGGTATCCGCAGGACGGCGCCGGACCCGCATCCGGCCGAGGTGCGTCCCACCTGCTGGGACTTCGCGGGAGGGGTCATGGGGCGAGCGCGGAGCCGAACGGCAGGTTCCGGACCAGGGAGAACAGGGCCAGGACGGCTCCGATCCCCCACCACCAGACGGGGGCGATCGCGATCCTCATGGGCACCCCGCGCGCGGCACGAATCAGCCAGACGACCATGAGGATGGCGAAGAGGCCGTAGCCGACGACGGCGAGGGCGTTGGCACCGAACGCGGCGCCGAGCTCACCGTGGGCGACGGCGTGGGCGCTGCGCAGGCCGCCGCAGCCGGGGCAGTAGATGCCGGTGAAGCGCAGCAGCGGGCAGACCGGGTAGTGCCCGGGTTCGTTGGGGTCGACGGACCCGACGTACGCGAAGCCTGCGACGACCGCACCGAGAACACCGAGCGGCACCGCGACCCGCCGCGCGAGCGACCGGGGCCGGGGGTGGGCCGGGGGCGTGGGCGGCCCGGGAGCGTACAGGCCGCCTGCCTCGGGGGCTACCGGCCCGGAGACGGGACCGTACGGTCCGCCTGGGGCCACCGGTCCGGCGTCCTGGGTCCCCGACGGCATGGCTGCCACCGGCCCGGGCACCTTGCCCCCCGAAGACATAGCTGCCACCGGCCCGGGCACCTTGCCCTCCGGCGGCATGGGTGCGGCGGGTACGGGTGAATCGTCGGTCACGGCGGGGGCCGTCGGCTTCGCGTCCACCCGGTGATTCTCGCCCCTGACGCGGAAAGGCGCAGCCCGGCACTGCCGGGCTGCGCCTTCGCGCGTGTCATGCGTGTCGTGCGTCGCGCGCGTCAGGCGCGCAGCTTCGCGGACGCCGCTTCGCGGGCGGCGGCCACGGCCTCCGACTCCTTCGGCATACCGAGGCCCGCGACCTTCATCGCGAGGCCGACGACACCGCCGAGGAGGATGACCGCGATTCCGGCCCAGAAGCCGACCGTGTTGGCCGCCACCATGAAGACTCCGGCGACGCAGAAGCCGATGAAGGAGATGATGACACCGGTCCAGGCGGCCGGGGTGTGTCCGTGGGCGCTGCCCGCCATGAGTTGCTCCTCGTTGCTGTTGCTCGGTGGTGGCTCGGGGTGAGGTCTCGCGTACGAGGACACTCGAGCCTCATTGTCCCGCACACCGGGGCGCGGGGATGAATCGGGGGTGGCACGACGATCACGCGTCGCGCTCAGTCCTCGTGCGTCGGGTCCTCGCCGCGGTCCAGGGCCTTCCACAGGTCCTCCGGCCGGTCGGAGGCGGCTCCGGCCGACGCGCGCGGTGCGCGGGGCGTGCCGGAGCGCTCGTAGCGTCCGCCCATCGCGGGCCAGCTCTTTCCGTACCGCAGGGCGAGGAGCCCCGCGACGAGGATGAGCAGCGCTCCGGCCGCGGTGACGTACGGCCAGGCGGTGTGGGTCAGGGCGGCCACCGAGGCGGCCGTGTCGCCGGTGACGCGCGCGGCCTCCGCGTCGAGGGCGTCCGTGTCGGACGCGCCGAGGAACGCGGCGAGCGCCGCGCCCGCGCCGCTGAGCGCGAGCAGGCCGGAGACGAGGGTGCGCCCGGCGCGGCGGACGGCGAAGACGGCGACGAGCGCGGCGAGGCCGACGATGGCGAGGGCCGTCGGCACGCCGGTGACCGCACCGCCGTCGGCTTCCACCGGCACGGTGCCGCCGCCCACGGACGCCGTGCCCTCGGCCCAGATCTGGCCGGCGGAGAGCAGGACGACGGTGGCACCGAGGGCGCCGAGCAGGAGGGCCGCGGCCAGGCTGCGGCGGCCGCCGGACGAGGCGGCCGTGCCACCCGCGCGTGCGGCTCGGGGCTGGGGTACGGGAACAGCACTCACGTACCCCACTATCCCTTACGCCCTCATGCGCCGTTCATCCGGTTGGCGGTGTGGACGGCGCGGAGCACCGCGGCCGCCTTGTTGCGGCACTCGGTGTCCTCGGCGACGGGGTCGGAGTCGGCGACGACACCGGCGCCGGCCTGCACGTACGCGGTGCCGTCGCGGAGCAGGGCGGTGCGGATCGCGATCGCGGTGTCCGAGTCGCCGGCGAAGTCGAGATAGCCGACGCATCCGCCGTACAGTCCGCGCCGGGAGGGTTCCAGCTCCTCGATGATCTGCATGGCGCGCGGCTTCGGCGCGCCGGAGAGCGTGCCGGCCGGGAAGCAGGCGGTGAGGACGTCGAACGCGGTCTTCCCCTCGGCGACGCGCCCGGTCACCGTCGACACGATGTGCATGACGTGCGAGTACCGCTCGATCGACATGAAGTCGACGACCTCCACCGAGCCCGGCTCGCAGACCCGGCCGAGGTCGTTGCGGCCGAGGTCGACGAGCATCAGGTGCTCGGCGCGCTCCTTGGGGTCGGCGAGCAGCTCCTCGGCGAGGTCGTGGTCCTCCTGCGGGGTGGCGCCGCGGTGCCGGGTGCCGGCGATGGGGTGGAGCATCGCGTGCCCGTCCTCGACCTTGACCAGCGCCTCGGGGGACGAGCCGACGACGTCGAAGCCGTTCTCGAAGCGGAAGAGGTACATGTACGGGGACGGGTTGGTGGCCCGCAGCACGCGGTAGACGTCGAGGGCGGAGGCACGGCAGGGGGTCTCGAAGCGCTGTGAGGGGACGACCTGGAAGGCCTCCCCGGCCCTGATCCGCTCCTTGATGTCCTCGACGGCGTCCTGGTAGGCCGGGCCGCCCCACAGGGCGGAGAACTCCGGCAGCTCGGAGGCGGGGAGGGCGGCGGGGGCGTTGGCGACCGGCCGGGCCAGGTCGGCCTGCATCGTGTCGAGCCGGGCGACGGCGTCGGCGTACGCCTCGTCGACGCCGGTCTCCAGGTCGTTGTGGTTGATCGCGTTGGCGATCAGCAGGACCGTGCCGTCCCAGTGGTCCAGAACCGCGAGGTCGCTGGTGAGCAGCATGGTCAGCTCGGGGAGCTCCAGGTCGTCGCGAGTGGAGTCCCCGATCTTCTCCAGGCGGCGGACGATGTCGTACCCGAGGTAGCCGACCATGCCGCCGGTGAAGGGCGGCATTCCGGAGGCCAGGTCCCGGGGGGTGTGGAGGGCCTCGACGGTGGCGCGCAGCGCGGCGAGCGGGTCCCCGTCCGTGGGTACGCCGACGGGCGGGGTGCCGAGCCAGTGCGCCCGGCCGTCCCGGACGGTCAGGGTGGCGTCGCTGCGGACGCCGATGAAGGAGTAGCGGGACCAGGAGCGGCCGTTCTCCGCGGACTCGAGAAGGAAGGTGCCGGGGCGTTCGGCGGCGAGCTTGCGGTAGAGCCCGACCGGGGTGTCGCCGTCCGCGAGGAGCCGGCGGCTGACAGGGATCACGCGGCGGTCGGCCGCCAGCTTGCGGAAGTGCTCGAGGTCCATGGCGGCTGACCTTACTGGGAGAGCGGGAGCACGTCGGTGTCGAAGCAGGTGCGCGCGCCGGTGTGGCAGGCGGCACCGACCTGGTCGACCTTGACGAGGACGGTGTCGGCGTCGCAGTCGAGGGCGACGGACCTGACGTGCTGGAAGTGACCCGAGGTGTCGCCCTTCACCCAGTACTCCTGGCGGCTGCGCGACCAGTAGGTGCAGCGGCCGGTGGTGAGGGTGCGATGGAGGGCCTCGTCGTCCATCCAGCCGAGCATGAGCACCTCGCCGGTGTCGTACTGCTGGGCGATGGCCGGGACGAGTCCGTCCGGGCTGCGCTTGAGGCGGGCGGCGATGGCCGGGTCGAGATTGCTGCTCATGCGGCCATTGTGCCGTGACCGACGGGTGCGTCCGGCGGAGCGTCCACTGGGCGGACCGGTGGCCACGGTCGTACGCTGGCGAGCATGTCGACCCATGCCAAGCGTGAACGTCTGCTGCTCGCCGATCTGTTGGAGGCGGCCGGGCCCGACGCCGCGACGCTCTGCGAGGGGTGGCGGACCCGGGACCTCGCGGCCCATGTGGTGGTGCGCGAGCGCCGTCCGGACGCGGCCGCCGGGACGCTCGTACCGGCGTTGAAGGCGCGCCTGGACCGGGTGCAGGCGGAGTTCGCCGAGAAGCCGTACGAGGAGCTGATCCAGCTCATCCGGACGGGACCGCCGCGGATGTCGCCGTTCACCATCAAGCAGGTGGACGAGGGGGCGAACATCGTCGAGTTCTACGTCCATGCCGAGGACGTCCGGCGCGCCCAGCCGGACTGGTCGGCGCGCGAGCTGGACCCGGTCTTCTCGGACGCCCTGTGGTCCCGTCTGGAGAAGGGCGCCCGGCTTCTGGGACGGAGGGCCCCGGTGGGTCTCGTCCTGCGCCGCCCGAACGGCCAGACGGCGGTGGCGCACCGCGGCACGCCGGTGGTGACGGTCTCCGGCGAGCCGGGCGAGCTGACGATGTTCCTTTTCGGCCGCCAGGACGTGGCGAAGGTGGAGCTGGACGGGGAGCAGGAGGCGATCGAGCGCCTGCGCGAGGTGAAGCAGCTGGGGATCTAGCCCGCCCGGGGCTTGGCGGTGGCCCGGGGGAGTTCCGCGCGGCGCAGGGCCCGTACGGAGAGTCCGTACACGCCGCCGAGCGCGCAGACCGCGGCGCTGGCGGCGAACATCGGGGCGAGTCCCCACAGGCCCACCGCCGCGCCGGTGAGGGGGAAGCTCAGCGGGGCGACGCCCAGGCTGAAGAAGCTGGACACGGCCGTCACGCGGCCGAGGTAGGCGGGGTCGCACTCCGTCTGGGTCAGCGCGCCGCACAGGGCGCCGCTGAGTCCGGCGAGCAGGCCGACGGAGACGGACACGGCCACGGCGACGGGCAGCTGCGGTACGAGGGCGAGGCCGGCGATCGAGCCGGCGCCGAGGGTGATCGTCCAGGCCATGACGGCCCCGGCGCGGGGTATGCGGCCCTTCACGGTGAGCAGCAGCGAGGCGGTTCCGGCTCCCGTACCGAATCCGGCGAGGATCCAGCCGATGCCCGCGGCGCCCCAGCCCCGCTCGTCGGAGAGGAGCGCGAGGCCGACGTTGAGGGGGCCGACGAAGCCGAGGTCGCTGAGCGCGACGACGATCATCAGCGGGCCGAGGACCCGGTGGCGGCGGATGTAGCGCAGTCCGTCGGCGAGGTCGCGCAGCGCGGTGCCGTCACGGGACGGCTCGCCGCCGGGCAGCGGGGCGATCCGGAGCGCCAGGAGCAGCGGCACGGAGATCGCGAAGAGGAGTCCGGCCACGCCGAACGCCGAGGCCGGTCCGCCGAGCGCGACGGCGACGCCGCCGAGCGGGGCGCCGAGGACGAGTCCTGCGCGGTAGGCGAGGCCGCGCAGGCCCTGGACGCGGGCGAGCTGGTCGCGTGGGGCGATGCGGGGCGGCAGGGCGCCGACGGCGGGCAGGAAGAGGGCGTCGACGGTGCCGAAGGCGAGGGCGACGGCGGCGAGCACCCAGAGGGCCGGGCTGGTCAGGAGCAGGAGGGCGGCCACGCCGAGGACGACGAGACAGCGGACGGTGTCGGAGAGGATGACGACCCGGCGCGGTCCGAAGCGGTCGGCGATCACTCCCCCGCCGAGCATGAGCAGCGCGCGCGGCACCGCGCTGACGGCCATGACGAGCCCGGCCTCGGCGGGGGTGCCGCCGCGCACGGCGGCCCAGGAGAGGGCCAGGTGGTAGACGCTGTCGCCGAGCGTGGAGGCGGTGTAGGCGCCGAGCCAGCGCAGGACGTTGCCGTCGCGGTGGGCGGGGCGGGCGGTCTCCTCGGTGGGCGTGAGGACGGTCATGAGCGGTAGGGGAAGCCGTGGAGGTGGACGGCGACGTTCTCGCGGCCCTCGGTGTCGCCGGCCTTCTCGGCGGCGCGGGCCTTGTCGTCGTACTTCTTCACCACCGCGTCCAGCTCCTCGCCGAGTGCGGCCAGTTCGGCGGCGGTGAGGCGCGGCAGCCACTCGGAGCTGACGGAGGCGGAGCGCCACGCGTCGGACCAGGTCAGTCGTTCGTCGAGGAAGCGCCGGTGCAGTTCGGCGCGTTGTTCGGCGACGGTGCGGCTGAAGGCGGCGCTCGCCGCCAGCATCTCGGGCGCGTCGCGCACGTCCTCCTCGCGGATGCTGAACCCGTCCGAGCTGGGCTGCCACCAGCGTTCACGGCCGTCCGCCGACTGCGTCTCGGCCTCCTCGATCAGGCCGTGGTCGGCGAGCTTGCGCAGGTGGTAGCTCACCAGCGAGACCGCCTCGTCGACCTGGTCGGCCAGTTGGGAGGCGGTGGCGGTGCGGGCGACGAAGAGCGCGCGGTAGAGGCGCATGCGCAGGGGGTGCGAGACGGCCTTGAGGGTGCCGAGGTCGGTGATTCTGCGGTTGTCCGGTGTGGGCATGCCATGACCTTAGATACGAAGGAAAACTTGCGCAACAGATTTTGCGCAAATAATCCTGCGCATCTTTCCAAGGAAAAAGGGCCTCCGCGGAGGCCCTTCCCGCGCGTTCAGCGGACCGGGTGGCCCGCCTCCCGCAGCGCGTCCTTGACCTGGGAGATCCGCAGGTCACCGAAGTGGAAGACAGAGGCGGCCAGGACCGCGTCCGCGCCCGCCTCGATCGCCGGCGGGAAGTCGGCGAGCCGGCCCGCTCCCCCGCTCGCGATCACCGGCACGGTCACATGCTTGCGCACGGCCGCGATCATCTCGGTGTCGTAGCCGTCCTTCGTGCCGTCCGCGTCCATCGAGTTGAGCAGGATCTCTCCCGCGCCCAGCTCGGCGGCCCGGTGCGCCCACTCGACGGCGTCGATGCCGGTGCCCTTGCGGCCGCCGTGCGTCGTCACCTCGAACGACCCGGAGGCCGTACGCCGGGCGTCCACGGACAGCACGAGCACCTGGCGGCCGAAGCGCTCCGCGATCTCGCGGATCAGCTCGGGCCGGGCGATGGCCGCCGTGTTCACGCCCACCTTGTCGGCGCCGGCCCGCAGCAGCTTGTCGACGTCCTCCGCCGCCCGGACGCCGCCGCCGACCGTCAGCGGGATGAAGACCTGCTCGGCGGTGCGGCGCACCACGTCGTAGGTCGTCTCCCGGTTGCCGGAGGAGGCGGTGATGTCGAGGAAGGTCAGCTCGTCGGCACCCTCGGCGTCGTACAGCTTCGCCATCTCGACGGGGTCGCCCGCGTCGCGCAGGTTCTGGAAGTTGACGCCCTTGACGACCCGGCCGTTGTCCACGTCCAGGCACGGGATCACGCGTACGGCGAGACTCATGCCGTGTCACCCCCTCGGTATGCCTCGACCTCGACCTCGACGACCAGGCTCGGGTCGACGAGGCCGGAGACGATGATCATGGACGCGGCCGGACGGATCGCGTCGAACAGTTCCTTGTGCGCGCGGCCGATGTCGTCCACGTCCCGGGCGTGCGTGATGTACATCCGGGTCCGTACGACGTCCTCCGCGCCCAGACCGAGCTGCTTCAGCGCCTCGAAGGCGACGTTGAAGGAGTTGATGGTCTGCTCGTAAGGGCCTCCGCCGGCGATCTGGCCGTCGACGATGGACGTGCAGCCGGCGACCAGCACCAGACCGTTCGGGAGCTCCACCGCGCGGGAGTAGCCGAACTGCTCCTCCCAAGGAGCGCCGGTCACCACCTTGCGGACCTCGGAGGTCACGACGCCACCGCCTCCAGCGCCTCCTCCAGGGTGAACGCCTTGGCGTACAGCGCCTTGCCGACGATCGCGCCCTCGACGCCCAGCGGCACGAGGCCGGACAGGGCGCGCAGGTCGTCCAGGGAGGACACGCCGCCGGAGGCGACGACGGGCTTGTCGGTCGCGGCGCAGACGTTCTTCAGGAGCTCCAGGTTCGGGCCCTGGAGCGTGCCGTCCTTGGCGATGTCGGTGACGACGTAGCGGGAGCAGCCCTCGGAGTCGAGGCGGGCCAGCGTCTCGTACAGGTCGCCGCCGTCGCGGGTCCAGCCGCGGCCGCGCAGGGTGGTGCCGCGCACGTCGAGGCCGACGGCGATCTTGTCGCCGTGCTCGGCGATGACCTTGGCGACCCACTCGGGGGTCTCCAGGGCGGCGGTGCCCAGGTTGACGCGGGTGCAGCCGGTAGCAAGGGCGGCGGCGAGCGAGGCGTCGTCGCGGATGCCGCCGGACAGCTCGACCTTGATGTCCATGGCGCGGGCGACCTCGGCGATCAGCTCCCGGTTGTCCCCGGTGCCGAAGGCGGCGTCGAGGTCGACCAGGTGCAGCCACTCGGCGCCGGAGCGCTGCCACGCGAGGGCGGCCTCCAGCGGGGAGCCGTAGGAGGTCTCCGTACCGGACTCGCCGTGCACGAGGCGGACGGCCTGGCCGTCGCGGACGTCGACGGCGGGGAGGAGTTCAAGCTTCTGAGCCATGATCAGAGGGTCTCGATCCAATTGGAGAGGAGCTGGGCGCCGGCGTCGCCGGACTTCTCGGGGTGGAACTGGGTCGCCCACAGGGCGCCGTTCTCGACGGCCGCGACGAACGGCTCGCCGTGGGTGGACCAGGTGACCTTGGGGGCGCGCATCTTGGGGTTGCCGACCTCCAGGGTCCACTCGCGCACCGCGTAGGAGTGCACGAAGTAGAACCGGGCGTCGGCGTCGAGACCCGCGAACAGTTCGCTGTCCTGAGGCGCGTCGACCGTGTTCCAGCCCATGTGGGGCACGATCGGGGCCTTCAGCGGCTCGACCGTACCGGGCCACTCGTCCAGGCCGTCGGTCTCCACGCCGTGCTCGATGCCACGGGCGAAGAGGATCTGCATGCCGACGCAGATGCCCATGACGGGGCGTCCGCCGGAGAGCCGGCGGTCGATGATCCACTCGCCGCGGGCCTCCTTGAGGCCCTTCATGCAGGCGGAGAAGGCTCCGACGCCGGGGACGAGGAGCCCGTCGGCGTTCATGGCCTTGTCGTAGTCGCGGGTGATCTCGACCTCGGCGCCGACATGGGCCAGGGCCCGCTCGGCGGAGCGGACGTTGCCGAAGCCGTAGTCGAAGACCACGACCTTCTTCGGAGTACTCGCGGTGCTCATTCGGCTCATTCCCAGATTCCCTGGATCCGAAGGACGCCGGCGACCAGGCACATCACGGAGGCGATGGCGAGGACGGCGATCACGCCCTTGGGCAGCTTCTGCTTCGAGAAGGAGTACACACCGCCGGCGAGGAAGAGCCCGACGACGATGAGGATGGTGGAGAGGCCGGTCATGGAGTTAGAGCGCGCCCTTCGTGGAAGGCAGGATGCCGGCCGCGCGCGGGTCACGCTCGGAGGCGTAGCGCAGGGCCCGGGCGAGCGCCTTGAACTGGCACTCCACGATGTGGTGGGCGTTGCGCCCGTACGGCACGTGGATGTGCAGCGCGATCTGCGCCTGCGCGACGAAGGACTCGAAGATGTGCCGGGTCATCGTCGTGTCGTAGGAGCCGATCATCGGCGCCATGTTCTCGGGCTCGGTGTGCACCAGGTAGGGGCGGCCGGAGAGGTCGACGGTCACCTGGGCGAGCGACTCGTCCAGCGGGACGGTGCAGTTGCCGAAGCGGTAGATGCCGACCTTGTCGCCGAGCGCCTGCTTGAAGGCGGCGCCGAGGGCGAGGGCGGTGTCCTCGATGGTGTGGTGCGAGTCGATGTGCAGGTCGCCGTCGGTCTTGACCGTGAGGTCGAACAGGCCGTGGCGGCCGAGCTGGTCGAGCATGTGGTCGTAGAAGCCGACGCCGGTGGCGACGTCGACCTTGCCGGTGCCGTCGAGGTCGATCTCGACGACGACGGAGGTCTCCTTGGTGGTGCGTTCGACGCGTCCTACGCGGCTCATGAACTCTGCTCCTTCTTCACAGCGCGTACCGCATCGAGGAACGCGTCGTTCTCTTCGGGGGTGCCGGCGGTGACCCGCAGCCAGCCCGGTACACCGTTGTCCCGGACCAGGACGCCCCGGTCGAGGATCTTCTGCCAGGCCGCGTGGGAGCCTTCGGCTCCGGCGAAGTGGCCGAACTGGACGAAGTTGGCGTCGGACTCGGTGACCTCGTAGCCGATCGCCCGCAGCTCGGTGACCAGGCGGTCCCGCTCGGCCTTGAGCTGCTCGACGTACCCGAGGAGCGTGTCGGTGTGCTCCAGGGCGGCGAGGGCGGTGGCCTGGGTGACGGCGGAGAGGTGGTACGGCAGGCGTACGAGCTGCACGGCGTCGACCACGGCGGGGTGGGCGGCGAGGTAGCCGAGGCGGAGGCCGGCGGCGCCGAAGGCCTTCGACATGGTGCGGGAGACGACCAGGTTCGGCCGGCCCTCGATCAGCGGCAGCAGCGAGTCGCGGTGGCTGAACTCGACGTACGCCTCGTCGACCACCACGAGGGACGGCTTGGCGGCCTGGGCGGCCTCGTACAGCGCGAGCACGGTCCCGGCCTCGACGGCCGTGCCCGTGGGGTTGTTGGGCGAGGTGATGAAGACGACCTCGGGGCGATGCTCGGCGACGGCCTTCTCGGCCGCCTCGACGTCGATGGTGAAGTCCTCGTTGCGCGGGCCGGAGATCCAACCGGTGCCGGTGCCGCGGGCGATGAGGCCGTGCATCGAGTACGAGGGCTCGAAGCCGATGGCCGTACGGCCTGGGCCGCCGAAGGTCTGCAGCAGCTGCTGGAGGACCTCGTTGGAGCCGTTGGCGGCCCAGACGTTCTCGACGGCGACGGGGTGCTTTCCGGTACGGGTGAGGTAGCGGGCGAGCTCGGTGCGCAGCTCGATCGCGTCCCGGTCGGGGTAGCGGTTGAGGCCGCGGGCGGCCTCGGCGACCCGCTCCGCGATCCGGGCCACGAGGGGCTCCGGCAGCGGGTAGGGGTTCTCGTTGGTGTTCAGCTTGACGGGGACGTCGAGCTGGGGCGCGCCGTAGGGGGACTTACCGCGCAGCTCGTCCCGGATGGGCAGGTCGTCGATGCCGATGGTGCCGGTCACTGCTGCGGCACCTTCCATCCGAAGCGCGCCTTCAGGGCCGCACCATGGGCGGGCAGGTCCTCGGCCTCGGCGAGGGTGACCACGTGGTGGGTGACCTCGGCGAGGGCGTCGCGGGTGTAGTCCACGATGTGGATACCGCGCAGGAAGGACTGCACGGACAGACCCGAGGAGTGGCAGGCGCAGCCGCCGGTGGGCAGGACGTGGTTGGAGCCGGCGCAGTAGTCCCCGAGGGAGACCGGGGCCCAGGGGCCGACGAAGATCGCGCCGGCGTTGCGGACACGGTCGGCGCGGGCGGCGGCGTCGGCGGTGTGGATCTCCAGGTGCTCGGCGCCGTACGCGTCGACGACCCTGAGGCCGTCCTCCAGGTCGCGGACGAGGACGATCGCGGACTGCTTTCCGGCCAGGGCCGGGACGATCCGGTCGTCGATGTGCTTGGAGGCGGCGACCTGGGTCTTCAGCTCGGCCTCGGTGGCGGCGGCCAGTTCCTCGGAGTCGGTGACGAGGACGGCGGCGGCCATCGGGTCGTGCTCGGCCTGGCTGATCAGGTCGGCGGCGACGTGCACCGGGTCGGCGGTGGAGTCGGCCAGGATCGCGATCTCGGTCGGGCCCGCCTCGGCGTCGATGCCGATGCGGCCCTTGAGGAGGCGCTTGGCGGCGGCGACGTAGATGTTGCCGGGGCCGGTGACCAGGTTGACGGGGACGCAGCCGGGCGCGTCCTCGGTGCCCTCGGTGCCGTACGCGAACATGGCGATGGCCTGGGCGCCGCCCGCGGCGTACACCTCGTCGACGCCGAGCAGCGCGCACGCGGCGAGGATCGTCGGGTGCGGCAGGCCGCCGAACTCCTTCTGGGGCGGGGACGCGATGGCGACACCCTCGACGCCGGCCTCCTGGGCGGGGACGACGTTCATGACGACGGACGAGGGGTACACGGAGCGGCCGCCGGGGACGTAGAGACCCACGCGCTCGACCGGGACCCACTTCTCGGTGACCGTGCCGCCGGGCACGACCTGGGTGGTGTGGGTGGTGCGGCGCTGCTCGCGGTGGACGATCCTGGCCCGACGGATGGACTCCTCCAGGGCCGCCCGGACCGCCGGGTCCAGCTCGTCGAGGGCGCGGGCGATCGTCTCGGCGGGGACCCGGAGGTCGGTGAGGCGTACGCCGTCGAACTTCTCCCCGTAGTCGATCACCGCGGCCGCGCCATGATGCCGTACGTCCTCGCAGATCGGCCGCACCTTCTCCAGGGCGGCTTCCACGTCGAACTCGGCACGGGGCAGCAGGTCGCGCAGCGCGCCACCCTCGGGGAGGGTGTCGCCGCGCAGATCGATTCGAGAGATCACGGGTCAATTCTCGCAGACGCCCCAGAGGCGCCGGACGTCCGTATCACTGGCTGATACGAGCCACAGTGGCGTCTTGTCGCCACAGCTGACCGTTAGCGTTCAGTCCGTCACTCAGCGGGAAGAACGGCTGTACGAATCCGGTGAAGCGGGTTCGTGGAAAGCGAGGGGGCGGCAGTGACCGAGCCGCACGAGGACGGAATTCCGGACGGTCTCACGGGCCCTGAGCGGGCCATGTGGCGGGCGTTCCGGATCGGCAGGAGCTGTGATCTGAGCGAGGGGGACGCGGCGCGGGACGATCCCTTCGGCCCGCATGTCTGGGGGGTCGGGCGGAGTGTGCGCGCCGAGGTGGTGGCGCTGCTGCTGCTCGACGGACCGCCGGCGCGGTCCGGGCGCGTCGCGGCGCTCAAGCTGCGCGGCGTGCGGATCACGGGGGTGCTCAATCTCGCCGGCGGGACGATAGATCCGTACGTGGAGCTGAACCGCTGCCGGTTCGACCAGGAGATCGTCCTGCCGGAGGCCCGGTTCGGGACGGTGCGGATGGTGGAGTGCGCGATACCCCGGCTGGAGGCGGCGCGGCTGCACACGGAGGGCGATCTGCATCTGCCGCGTTGCCGCGTGGATCGGGGGATCCGGCTGACGGACGCGCAGATCGGCACGGACCTGCTGATCAACCAGATCCGGGTGTGGCCGGACCGGCGCGGCCGGGCGATCACGGCGGACGGGCTGGCGGTGGCGCAGGACCTCCAGGCCGAGCTGATCGAGACGTACGGCGAGACGAGCCTGCGCGGCGCGAAGGTGGGCGTGTCGCTGAGCCTGCGGGGGAGCGTGCTGCGCGGGGCGCAGCAGCGGCGCGCGCTGAACGCTCCGCAGCTGACGGTGGAGCGTTCGCTGTATCTGAACGCGGCGTGGGTCTACGAGGGCTCGGAGAGCGCCATGACCACTCCGCCGTACGGCATCGGGTACACACCGGTGCAGGGGGCGCGGCGCAAGCCGGTCGAGTGCCACGGCGGGGTGCGGCTGGACGACGGCCGGTTCGGCGACGCGGTGGACCTGCACTACGCGCGGTTCGTGCTGGACGGCGCGCGGCGCGAGGAGGTGTCGCTGCGCCGGATCGTCACGCCCGAGCTGCGGTTCAACGGGGAGCCGCCGGAGGAGGGCCGGGTGGTGCTCAACGGGGCGAAGGTCGTGACGCTCATCGACCTCTCCACCAGCTGGCCGGGCCCGGGCGGCCTGTCGATGAACGGTTTCGTCTACGAGAACCTCGTGCCGTACGGGCACTTCCCGCTGGCGCGACGGCTCGAATGGGTGGCGGCGGCGACCCCGGAGTACGCCCCGGAGCCGTATGAGCGCCTGGCGACGGTGCTGCGCAGCAGCGGCGAGGACGCGGACGCCCGGGTGGTGCTGCTCGCCAAGCAGCGCCGGCGCCGGGAGACGCTGCCGGTGGCGGGCAAGCTGTGGGGCTACCTCCAGGACTGGACGGTGGCGTACGGCTACCGGCCGGGGCGGGCGGCCCTGTGGATGGCGGTGCTGTGGGCGGCGGGGGCGATGGCGTTCTCCCGCTACGAGCCGGCGCCGCTGAAGGAGGGCGAGTCCCCGAAGTGGAGCGCCACGCTCTACGCGCTGGACCTTCTGCTGCCGGTGATCAACCTCGGGCAGGACGGCTACTGGCGTCTGGAGGGCTTCTGGCAGTGGGCCTCGACGGTGCTCATCCTCCTGGGATGGGTGCTGGCGACGACGGTGGCGGCGGGGGCGTCGCGGCTGCTGCGGCGAGGGTGACGGGAGGGGCGCGAGGGGTGGATCCTGGTCGCATACAGGCCCCACCCCGCCCCTTTCTTTACCCGGTCTTGACCTCGTGCAGGACAACTTTCCCGCCGCTACCAAAGCTTCACAGTCCCCCACTGGCGCCGCCCCTACCTGCGGTTTTCAATGGTCCGCACCATGTCTTTGCTCCGCGCCCTGATCGGCACCACCCGAGTGGTCCGGCATGCACCGCGGCTCGCCGCCGCACTGCCGCCGGACGACGACGTGCTGCTCGACGCGCCGGACGAACGGCTCGCCCCGGCACTGGTGGCGGCCGCCCTCGCCGATCCCGAGCCCGCCGCGAAGCTGCTCGCGACGACCCGCGACGCCGCCGAGTGGGAGAAGCGGGACCGGTACGTGGCACGCCTTGCCACCTTCGCGTACAGCCGTGACGAGTGGCTGGCCCACTGGCTGGCCGTGTCGCCGCGCGATCCGGACGCGCTGCTCGTCAAGGCGGAGCTCGCGGTGCGCAGGGCCTGGGGGTCGCCGGCCCGCTCCGAGCGGCTGCGCGAACTCGGCCCGCTCATCGACGCGGCCGCGGAGGCCTCGCCCCGCGACCCGGTGCCGTGGCGGCTCGCCCTGGACCACGCGCGGGGCACGCACGCGGGCCACGCGGCGTTCGAGTCGCTCTGGGAGCAGGCCGTGCGGCGCTCTCCGCACCACTACGGCTGCCATGTCGCCGCCCTCCGCTATCTGTCGGCCCAGTGGTACGGCTCGCACCGCGAGTGCTTCGACTTCGCCGAGCAGGCCGCCGAGGACGCGCCGCCCGGATCCCTGGCCCGCGGACTTCCGCTCAACGCCGCGTTCGCACAGCTCCTCACCGGCGCCGGTCCGGTGCAGGAGGACCGGATCGACGCGGCGGCGGACCGGGGCATCGCGCTGTCGGCGGCGTGTCCGGTGAGCGATCCCTGGCTCGCGGAGGTCCGCAACCTGCTGGTGTACGTGCTGGTCAGGCGGGGGCGCCGGGAGGAGGCGCTGGAGGAGTTCCGCAGGATCGGGCCGTACGCCACGTCGTTTCCGTGGGCGCTCGTCGGGGACGATCCGCTCGGCGGTTTCCTGGAGACGCGGGACGCGGTACGGCTTGAAGTGGCCCGTTCTCTCCCCCTGCGGGGGGCCGGACGAGGACGGGCCGGTCGAGGCGCGACCGGCGGCCATTACGCTTGACCGCTGTGACCACCGCTCGCCTGCCTCTCTTCCCGCTCAACGCGGTGCTGTTCCCGGGCCTCGTGCTGCCTCTGAACGTGTTCGAGGAGCGTTATCGCGCCATGATGCGCGAGCTGCTCACGATCGCCGACGAGGAGCCGCGCCGCTTCGCCGTCGTCGCGATCCGCGACGGGCGCGAGGTCGCGCCGTCGGAGCCGGGGCTGCCCGACCCGACGGCACAGCGGGAGAAGGGACCCGCCGCGGGCTTCGGCCCGGACCCCATCCAGGCCTTCCACCGGGTCGGCTGCATCGCCGACGCGGCGTCGATCCGGGAGCGCGCGGACGGCAGCTTCGAGGTGATGGCCACGGGTACGACCCGGGTGAAGCTGCTGTCGGTGGACGCGAGCGGCCCGTTCCTGGTGGCCGAGATCGAGGAGATCCCGGAGGAGCAGGGCGACGAGGCGGGCACGCTCGCGGAGGGCGTGCTGCGGGCGTTCCGGAACTACCAGAAGCGGCTGGCGGGCGCGCGGGAGCGGTCGCTGACGACGAGCGAGCTGCCGGACGAGCCGTCGGTGGTGTCCTACCTGGTCGCGGCGGCGGCGGTGCTGGACACCCCGGCGAAGCAGCGGCTGCTGCAGGCGCCGGACACGGCGACACGGCTCCGGGAGGAGCTGACCCTGCTGCGGGCGGAGACAGCCGTGCTGCGGCATCTGCCGTCGCTGCCGGCGGTGGATCTGACACGGGCGCCGACGAGCCCGAACTGACGAAGGACTCCTGTGGCGAAGAAGCAGAAGAAGCAGGCGGGTGGCACCCCGGCAACGGTGGCGCTGACGACGTCCGGGACCCCGTTCACGCTCCACGCGTACGACCACGACCCGGCGGTCCCCTCGTACGGCGAGGAGGCGGCTGAGGCGCTGGGCGTCTCCCCCGACCGGGTCTTCAAGACGCTGGTCGCGGACGTCGACGGCGAGCTGACGGTGGCGGTCGTCCCGGTCGCCGGCCAGCTGGACCTGAAGGCCCTGGCCTCGGCGGTCGGCGGCAAACGCGCGACGATGGCGGACCCGGCGGCGGCCGAACGCACGACGGGCTACGTCCGCGGCGGCATCTCCCCGCTCGGCCAGCGCAAACGCCTCCGCACGGTCCTGGACGCCTCGGCCACGACCCACGAGACGATCTGCATCTCAGCGGGCCGCCGCGGCCTGGAGGTCGAACTGCCCCCCACGGCACTGGCAACGCTGACCTCGGCGGTCGTGGCCCCGATCGGCCGCTCCTGACCGCCCTGCGGCAGTAAGCCACCTGGCATCAGGGCCCGCGCACGCCACGGCGCGAAGCCGCCGCTCACGGGGGTTCGGGGGCAGAGCCCCCGGGTCTCGTCAGAGTTTCGGGGAGGGGCGGGGTGGGGGGAATCCCCTCAGGTCACCGACGGCCAGTCCGGTTCCGGGTCCCTCGGGGTGAAGAGGGCCGTCAGGCCCAGGTGGACGATCATCGCCGCGATCGGCCACGCCAGCATCGCCCCGGCCCACATCTCCAGCTTCAGCGGCGCCTCGAACACCACGTTCGCCCCCACCTCCTTCGCGTGGGCCACCACGTCGTGCGTCGGGCCCAGCAGCGTGCCCACGCCCCAGCCGAGGAGCGATCCCAGCACGCCGCCCACCGCCAGGCCCACCACCAGGGCCACGCCCCCGTGCCGGTGGACGAGGAAGACGAGCGCCGCCGCCACCGCCCCGAACGCGAGCGCCAGCAGCACGAACGTGCCGTCCGCCCCGATGGCCGACTCCCCCTCGCTGTGCCGGAGGAAGACCGCCTTGCCGTCCGAGATCAGCGACACCCGCGGCGCGAGCCACAGCCACAGCAGTCCCAGCGCCGCCCCGGCGACGGCCGAGAGGGCGGTCACCACCGCCGCCTGCCGCAGCTCCGTCGCCGTGCTCGGCACGCCGTCGTCGCCCGACAGCGGAGGATAGGGCGACGGCCACCCGTGCGGCGCGGCGTCGTTCGGCTGGTGAGGGGGTGTCAGCGGTGCGGTCACACCGCCATCGTGCCAGGTACGGGCACGACCCGCCTCAGCGGACCGTCAGCGGACCGCCGCCCGCCGATACGCCCACGTCGCCACCGCCAGCGACAGGACGCCCACCACCCCGCACACCGCGAGGTCGAGCCCCACCGCCGCCCAGTCCGGGTGCGGATCGAAGGTCCGGGCCAGGGCCTCCACCCCGTACGTCGACGGCAGCAGGTCCCGCGCCCAGCCGATCGGTTCCGGCAGCCGCTCCGCCGGCAGCACCCCGAGCAGCAGCGCCGCCGACATGCCCAGCTGCCCGAGCAGCGTCGCGAGTTCCTGCCGCGGCGCCAGCAGCCCGAGCGCCGCGCCGAGCCCGGCCAGCGCGGCCCCGGCCAGCGGCACGACCGCCGCGAGGATCCACAGATTCCCGAGCGGCAGCCCGAAGAGCAGCGACCCGATGACCGCCGTCACGACCGTCCCCGGCACGGTGAAGGACGCGTACGCCCCCGCCGCCCCCAACACCACCGACGCGGGCGGCACCGGCAGCGTGGCGTAGTGGTCGAGGCCGCCGGTGGCCCGCAGCTGCCCGAAGTACTGGGCCAGCAGGTTGAGCGCGACGAAGGCGACGACGAGGACCGACGAGCCCGCCACGACCGCCCGCGCCTCCGACCCGCCGTCGACGACGCCCCGCATCAGGACCATGATCCCGACGGACTGGAAGGTCGCCACGAACAGCAGCGGGATACGGGAGACCCGGGCGCGCGAGAGCTGCGCGCGGTACACGGCGGCGAGGGCAGGCAGCAGCCGGGCGCGCGGCGCCAGCGGCGCGGCGGCGTCCACGGCCGGTGTCCTGGCGGCCAGGGCGGCCGCCACCTCGGCGGGCACGATACTCACTCCGTACAGCTCCTCAAGCCTTGACCAGCCCTTCGGTCTCGCCGCCCAGCGCCAGATACACGTCCTCCAGGCTCGGCGTGGCCAGCGTGAAGTCGTCCAGGGCGGCGAACGCGGCCCCGCCCGTCACCGCCGCGACCGCCGCCCGCGCCTCGTCCGGGGCCAGCCGGAGGGTCCAGCGCCGTCCCGACTCCTGGGCGAGCCCGTGCAGGGCGGCGACCTCGGGGACCTCCAGCGGGGCGCGCTCGCGCCAGACCAGGTCGACCCGGACCTCGCCCGCGACGCGTTCCTTGAGCCCGCCCGGGGTGTCGCATGCGATGACCCGTCCCCGCTCCAGTACGGCGACCCGGTCCAGTACGGTCTCGGCCTCGATCACGTTGTGGGTGACGAGCAGCACGGTGGTGCCGTGCTCGGCGCGCCGTCGGTCGACGGCGGACCAGACGGCCCGCCGCGCGATGGGGTCCATCCCGGTGGTGGGCTCGTCGAGGACCAGGACCGGCCGCTCGCCGACGAGGGCGGCGGCGACGCAGGCGAGCCGGCGCTGTCCGCCCGAGAGCTTCTTGAGCGGCCGCCCGGCGAGCTCGGTCAGGCCCAGCTCCTCGAGGACGGCGTCCTTCGCGGCCCGCGCGTCCCGTGCGGTGAGCCCGCGCAGCCGCCCGGTGGTCTCGGCGGCCAGCGCGACCGTCAGCTCGTCGAGCGCGGTGGATTCCTGGCCGAGGTAGGCGAGCAGGCGCGCGGCGCGCTCCGGGTGGCGTACGAGATCGTGGCCGAGGAGTTCGACCGTGCCGGAGTCGGGGCGCATCAGCCCGGTCAGCTGGCGCACGAGCGTGGACTTGCCGGCTCCGTTGGGTCCGAGCAGGCCGAAGATCTCGCCGCCCCGCACATCGAGGCTGATGCCGTCGGTGGCGCGGATCTCGGGGGTCGCGGGCGTCCCCCGCCGGGCGCGCGCGGCAGGGTACGTCTTGACCAGATCCCGCACCACGCACACCGTACTCACGGGGGAAGAGCCTACGGGGTCGCTCGGCCTACTCCCCCGCGGGGGCGCGTTCCGCGGCGGCCCGGACGTCGATCTCGCGCCAGAAGCCCGCCCGGATCGCGTACCGGTCGTGCTCGTCGATCTGGTCGTCCTTGTGGGCGAGCAGGCCGAACCTGGCCGCGTACCGGAGCAGTTCGCCGTCGATGCGGTGCGGGATGCGCGGGTACATCACGGACAGTTTCTGGACGTGGCTCTGCTCGGGCAGCCGCTCCATCCAGCGACGGGCGAAGACCTGCCCGACCTCGAAGGGGTCGCCGCCGACGGTGGTGATGTCCTCCTCGCGGTCGGCCCAGCGCTGTTCGGCGCTGGTGAGCTGGGCGAGCGTGGGCAGGGAGGCGGTCTCGGGCGGCTCGCCGAGCGCCCCGCCGGGGCGTTCGATCCAGCCCTTGTCGGAGGACCAGCGCAGCGTGGCGTTGGCGGCCGGCGCGGTGGCCGACGAGGCGGGCGAGGCTGCCGGGGCGCCGGGGCCGCGCAGTCCGGCGAGGTCCTTGGGGGTGGGGACGACCTTGCCGGTGGCCGGCGCGGGTCCGCCGGTCGCCGTTCCGTTCTCGGCGGGCGCGGGAGTCTGCCGGGCCGGTGTCCCGTTGTGTACGGAGGCGGCTGCCGCGGCCGCGGCCTCGGCGGCCCGTTCGGCGGAGGCGGCAAGCGCCGACTCGGGCAGCGGGGCGGACAGGATCGCGGCGATCTCGGGGCGCGGGGCCGGCGGGGGCGCGCAGATGCCGGTGAGGTCCTTGGCGCGGACGGCCCGGGTGATCCAGGCGCGGTCGAGGACGCGGCGTTCGTCGGCCTCGGCGACGAGGTCCTCGGACTGGTTGTAGTCGCCGTCGGCGGCCTGTACGGCCCAGAGGTGGACGGCGACGCCGTGTTCCTTGGCGGACATCAGACCGGGCAGCAGATCGCCGTCGCCGGTCACGAGCACCACGTCGGAGCAGGCGCGATTTCTGGCCAGTTCGGTGAGCTCGGCGTGCATGGCCGCGTCGACGCCCTTCTGGGCCCAGCGGCCGTCGCTGCGGGTCAGGGCGCCGAGCCGGACGGTGACCCGGGGCATCACGCGCAGCCTGCGGTGCTCGGGCTGGGGCACGCGGTCGGGTGCGCCGTCGAACCAGTAGATGCGCAGCAGGGGCTGTTCGGTGTCGGCCTCGGCCCGTTCACGCAGACCCTGGATGAGGGCGGCATGGTCGACGGTGATCCGGGAGCGGGCCGGTTCCCCGGCGAGGAGACTCGCGGCGGCGCCCAGCAGATAGCCGGCGTCCACCAGAACGACGCAGCGGTCCACGTGTTCCACCTTCTTTCGGGAACCTCGGGATCGGAAGTTGCTTCGGATTTCCCCCGAGTCTGCCCGACCTTCGAGAGGTTGACGGCCGGAACTCGATCATCGGCGTGGCGAATGTCACGCCGAGGCCCGCTCACTGTCGGTAATGATCCAAAATGCGGCGGTTCACCCCGTGTGTGAGTCTGGCAGCGGCCCTGGCCCCGAGTTCCCCTAGAGGAGGCATCACCATGGCCAAGAATCGCAAGCAGAACCGAAGTCAGCAGCAGTCCTCGCCGGCCGAGCGCGGCACCCAGCAGGCGCAGCAGTCGTCGATGGAGTCGCAGGCCGAGCACCGCGCCTCGCAGGTGACTCCCGGTGACATGGCTCGCAAGGGCCGGCAGAAGCGCTTCGGTCACAACTGATCGCGCGAAACCCCGGAAGGGGCGCACCCGTGACGACGGGCGCGCCCCTTCCGCGCGTACGAGTGCCGCGCTCTAGCCCGCCAGGCAGGACGGGCCGAGCAGCACCTTCAGATCGCCGAAGAGGGCGGGATCGGGCTGGACCCGGTGGCGGTCGAGCCGCAGGACGGTCGTCTTCCGCGGGCCCTGGAGCTTGATCCGTACCTCGGTGTTGCCCTTGTGGTGCCCCAGGATCTCGCCGAGCCGGCTGATCATCGGCGGGGTGACCTTCACGGTGGGGATGGTCAGGACGACGGGCGCGTTGGTCCCGGCGTTCGACAGGTCCGGCACCATCAGCTCCATGGCGACCAGTCGGGGCACGTCCTCGCGCTTGTCGAGGCGGCCCTTCACGAAGACGACCGTGTCCTCGACGAGCTGGGTGGAGACCAGCTGGTACGTGGCGGGGAAGAACATGCACTCGATGGAGCCGGCCAGGTCCTCGACGGTGGCGATGGCCCAGGCGTTGCCCTGCTTGGTCATCTTGCGCTGGAGGCCGGAGATGATGCCGCCGATGGTGACGACCGCGCCGTCGCTGTGCTCGCCGCCGGTGAGCTGGGAGATCGCCGCGTCCGTCTTGTCGGACAGGACGTGCTCGATGCCGAAGAGCGGATGGTCGGAGACGTACAGGCCGAGCATCTCGCGCTCCTGGGCGAGCAGGTAGGACTTCTCCCACTCGACGTCGGAGAACTCCACGTCCAGGCCGAAGCCGGGCTCGTCGACGGCCTCGTCGCCCATGCCGCCGAAGAGGTCGAACTGCCCCTCGGCCTCCTTGCGCTTGACCGCCACCACGTTGTCGATCATCGGTTCGTGGTGGGCGACCAGGCCCTTGCGGGTGTGGCCCATCTCGTCGAAGGCGCCGGCCTTGATCAGCGACTCGATGGTCCGCTTGTTGCAGACGACCGCCTCGACCTTGTCGAGGAAGTCGGGGAAGGAGGAGTACTTCCCCTTCGCCTTGCGGGTCTTGATGATCGACTCGACGACGTTGGTGCCGACGTTGCGGACCGCGGAGAGGCCGAAGAGGATCACGTCGTCGCCCTGGGCGGCGAAGTTCGACTCGGATTCGTTGACGTTGGGCGGCAGGACCTTGATGCCCATGCGGCGGCACTCGTTGAGGTAGACCGCGGACTTGTCCTTGTCGTCCTTGACCGAGGTCAGCAGACCGGCCATGTACTCGGCCGGGTAGTTGGCCTTCAGATACGCGGTCCAGTAGGAGACAAGGCCGTACGCGGCGGAGTGCGCCTTGTTGAAGGCGTAGCCGGCGAAGGGGACCAGCACGTCCCAGAGGGCCTTGATGGCCTCGTCGCTGTAGCCGTTCTTCTTGGCACCGGCCTGGAAGATGGTGAAGTTCTTCGCCAGCTCCTCGGGCTTCTTCTTGCCCATCACGCGGCGGAGGATGTCGGCCTCGCCGAGGGAGTACCCGGCGATGATCTGGGCGGCCTTCTGCACCTGCTCCTGGTACACGATGAGGCCGTAGGTGACGCCGAGGACCTCCCGGAGCGGCTCCTCCAGCTCGGGGTGGATCGGGGTGATCTCCTGCTGCTTGTTCTTGCGCAGGGCGTAGTTCGTGTGCGAGTTCATGCCCATCGGGCCCGGCCGGTACAGGGCGGACACGGCGGAGATGTCTTCGAAGTTGTCGGGCTTCATCAGCCGCAGCAGCGAACGCATGGGGCCGCCGTCGAACTGGAAGACACCGAGGGTGTCACCGCGCTGGAGCAGTTCGAAGGTCTTCGGGTCGTCCAGCGGCAGGGCCAGCAGGTCGAGGTCGATGCCCTTGTTGGCCTTCACCATCTTGACGGCGTCGTCCATGATGGTCAGGTTCCGCAGGCCCAGGAAGTCCATCTTCAGCAGGCCGAGCGACTCGCACTGGGGGTAGTCCCACTGCGTGATGGTGACGCCGTCCGTGTGCCGCACCCAGATCGGGGCGTGGTCGACGATGGGCTCGCTGGACATGATCACGCCGGCCGCGTGCACACCCATCTGCCGGACGAGGCCCTCCACGCCCTTGGCGGTGTCGATGACCTTCTTCACGTCCGGCTCGTTCTCGTACATCGCCCGGATCTCGCCGGCCTCGCTGTAGCGCGGGTGCGAGGGGTCGGTGATGCCGTTGAGGTCGATGCCCTTGCCGAGGACGTCGGCGGGCATCGCCTTGGTGAGCCGGTCGCCCATGGCGTACGGGTAGCCGAGGACGCGGGCCGAGTCCTTGATCGCGTTCTTCGCCTTGATCTTGCCGTACGTGCCGATCATGGCGACCTTGTCCGAGCCGTACTTCTCCGTCACGTACCGGATCACCTCGACGCGCCGACGCTCGTCGAAGTCGATGTCGACATCGGGCATCGAGATGCGCTCGGGGTTGAGGAAGCGCTCGAAGATCAGACCGTGGGGGATCGGGTCGAGGTCGGTGATGCCCATGGCGTACGCGACGATCGAGCCGGCCGCGGAGCCTCGGCCGGGGCCGACGGCGATGCCCTGCTTCTTCGCCCACATGATGAAGTCGGCGACGACGAGGAAGTAGCCGGGGAAGCCCATCGAGATGATGGTGTCCATCTCGTACTCGACCTGCTTCATGCGGTCCTCGGGGATGCCGTCCGGGAAGCGGCGGTGCATGCCCCGCATGGTCTCCTCACGGAACCAGGTGACCTCGGTGTACCCCTCGGGGATGTCGAACTTCGGCATGAGGTTCTTGGCCTCGAACATGCCGGAGACATCGATCTGGTCCGCGACCAGCTGCGTGTTGGCGCACCCCTGCTGCCAGGCGTCCGAGGAGTCGATGGCGTACATCTCGTCCGTGGACTTCAGGTAGTAGCCGGTGCCGTCGAACTTGAAGCGGTCCGGGTCGGAGAGGTTCTTGCCGGTCTGGATGCACAGCAGCGCGTCGTGGGCCGTGGCCTCGTGCGCGTACGTGTAGTGCGAGTCGTTGGTGACCAGCGGCGGGATGCCGAGCTTCTTGCCGATCTCCAGGAGCCCGTCGCGGACCCGGCGCTCGATCTCGATGCCGTGGTCCATCAGCTCCAGGAAGTACCGGTCCTTGCCGAAGATGTCCTGGTACTCGGAGGCGGACTTCAGGGCCTCGTCGAACTGGCCGAGGCGCAGCCGGGTCTGCAGCTCACCGGAGGGGCAGCCGGTGGAGGCGATCAGGCCCTCCGACCACTGGGAGATGGTCTCCTTGTCCATCCGGGGCCACTTCTGGAGCCAGCCCTCGGCGTACGCGTCGGAGGAGAGCTTGAAGAGATTGTGCAGTCCGGTGGCGTTCGCCGCCCAGATCGTCTTGTGGGTGTAACCACCGGAACCGGAGACGTCGTCCCGCTTCTGGTGCGGCTGGCCCCAGAGGATCTTCCGCTTGTTCCGCCGCGACTCGGGGGCGACGTACGCCTCGATGCCGATGATCGGCGTCACCCCGGCCTTCTTGGCCGAGTGGAAGAAGTCGTACGCCCCGTGGAGGTTGCCGTGGTCGGACATGGCGATATGGGTCATGCCCATCTCGTTGCACGCGTCGAACATGTCCTTGAGCCGCGCGGCACCGTCCAGCAGCGAGTACTGGGTGTGGACGTGAAGGTGCGTGAAGGGCGGCTTGGTCACGGCGGAAGGCCTCCAAAACAGTCTGGGGGGACAGCGTGGAAGTCTACGTCTCTCCAGTGACAGGGGGCGGGCACTCGGGGGTACCGTCGCGCGTTGGAGACACGGAACACCTGTCCTATTTGTCATGCACGATTTTGCACCAGGAGGCACTCTCGATGTCGGTCCCGCAGCCCACCGCCGAGCAGCGCGGTGAGCACATCCTCACCGTCTTCGACACCGCCTTCGGTGAGCTCCTCGCCGCCGACCCGGCCGCCTTCCGCGTCAAGTTCCGGAAGATGGCCGGCTCCGCGTTCGCCTTCTACCGGGGCACGGCGTGCCTGTTCTACGCCGACCTGGAAAGGGAACGCCACGGCGGCCCGTACCTGGACGAGCGCACCGGCCGGGTGTGGATCCACGGCGACCTGCACGCCGAGAACTTCGGCACCTACATGGACGCCAACGGCCGGCTGATCTTCAACGTCAACGACTTCGACGAGGCGTACGTCGGCCCCTTCACCTGGGACCTGAAGCGGCTCTCCGCCTCCCTCGCGCTGATCGGCTACACCAAGGCGCTCGGCGACGAGCAGATCACGGAGCTGGTACGGATCTACGCCGCGGCCTACCGCGAGCGCATCCACGCCCTGGCGACCGGCGCCAAGAATGACGAGGTGCCGCCCTTCACCCTGGACACGGCCGAGGGCCCGCTCCTGGACGCGCTGCGCGTCGCCCGCTCCCTGACCCGCTTCGGGCTCCTTGACTCGATGACGGAGATCCGTGACTTCGAGCGCCGCTTCTCCTCCGGCGGCGGCTCGATCGAGCTGGACGCGGCGACCCGCTACAAGGTCCTCGCGGCCTTCGACGGCTATCTGGAGACCCTGCCGGAGTCCTCGCTCGCGCGCCCCGACTCGTACCGGGTCAAGGACGTCGTCGGGCGGCGCGGGATCGGCATCGGCTCGGCCGGCCTGCCCTCGTACAACATCCTCCTGGAGGGCAACAGCGACGCCCTGGAGAACGACGTCGTGATCTACATGAAGCAGGCCCAGACGCCGGCCGTCTCGCGCCATGTGACGGACGCGGCGGTACGGGAGTACTTCCAGCACGAGGGGCACCGCACGGTCATCTCCCAGCGGGCGCTCCAGGCGCACGCAGATCCCTGGCTGGGTTGGACGGAGCTGGACGGCTCGGGGCAGCTGGTCGCGGAGGTCTCGCCGTACGCGGTGGACCTGGACTGGTCGGACATCGACGACCCGGAGGAGATCGCGGCGACCGTGGCCGACCTCGGCCGGGCGACGGCGACGATGCACGCGGCGGCGGACGACTCCAGCGGCCACTCCCTGGTGCCGTTCTCGACGGAGCGGGCCATCGACGCGGCGATCGCCGCCGACGAGGAGGGCTTCGCCGACCTCCTGGTGGACTTCGCGCACAGCTACGGGGCACGCGCGCGTGCCGACCACCAGATCTTCGTCGATCTGTTCCGCAACGGCCGGATCCCCGGCCTGTAGGGCCCCTTCACAGCTCGCCCTTAAGAGGCTCTTACAGGAAGGCATGGCACACTCTCCAGCGCGATGGACATATCAGGGACGCGGCTCAGGGGGCTGCGGGCGGCGCTCTTCACGGCACTGGTCGTGACGCTGTCCGCCGGCTCCCATGTGCTCCTGTCCCAGGTGCCGCTGCCGCTGCTGACCCTGGGGCTGCTCTCGGCCGGCGTGTTCGCCGTCGCGTACGCGCTGGCCGGCCGTGAGCGCGGCTTCGGCCCGATCGCCGGGCTGCTGGTGCCGCTGGAGCTGGCGGCCGACACGGTCTTCACCACCGGCCAGGCGGTCTGTTACGGCGCCGCGGGCGGCCCCGTCGCCGGTTCGCTGCGCGCGGTGGGCGTGGACGTGCTCTGCGGCGGCGCCGTGGGCGCCCCGCTGCCGGGGGTCGCCGCCCCCGAGAGCGGGACCGCGGCCGCCCTTCTGAACTCACCGGACCCGGCCGTGCCGTGGCTGCTGCTCGCGGCCCATGTGTCGGTCGGGCTGTTCGCGGCGGCCTGGCTGCGGCACGGCGAGCGGGCGCTGGCCCGGCTGGTCGGCGCGGTGGCGGCCTTCGCGTTCCGGCCGCTGCTGCTCGTCGCCGCGCTCCTGGGCGCCCCTCGCCCGGCTCGCGGCCGCGGCGGACGCCCCATGGGCCGGCCGCGCCGGTCCCGTACCCGCCTCCTCGTGCACTCCGTCGGACGGCGTGGACCGCCGTGCTCGGGCTTCGCCCTCGCCTGAGCACCGCAGTCCCCCATTTCTCGTCCCGACCTTCCGGAGATCACGACCATGAGTTCACGCAACAGCCAGGCCAACAAGGCTGCCGCCCGTGAGCGGCTGCGCATCGAGCGCGAGCGCCAGGCCAAGAAGGACAAGGCGCGTCGCCAGGTGACCGTCGCCGTGTCGGCGGTCGCCGTCCTGGCGGTCGCCGGTGGCATCGGCTACGCCGTCGTCCAGGCCAACAAGCCGTCCCACTGGGAGGCGGTGGCGAAGGAGTCGAACGTCACCGCACCCAAGAACACCGAGGGCACGAACGGCACCACGGTCGTCATCGGCAAGCCGACCGCGAAGAAGACGCTGGAGATCTACGAGGACTCGCGCTGCCCGGTCTGCGCGACCTTCGAGCAGCAGGTCGGCGCGACGGTCGACAAGGACGTCGAGGCCGGCAAGTACAAGGTCAAGTACGTCGGCGCCACCTTCATCGACAACGTCGACCAGGGCGAGGGCTCGAAGAACGCCCTGTCGGCGCTGGGCGCGGCGCTGAACGTGAGCCCCGAGGCGTTCCTGACGTACAAGTCGGCGCTCTACTCCGCGAAGTTCCACCCGGAGGAGAGCAAGGACGAGTTCGCGAAGGACTCCTACCTCCTGGAGGTCGCGGACTCGGTCCCGGCGCTGAAGGGCAACGCGGAGTTCAAGAAGAACGTGGAGAACGGCACCTTCGACGGCTGGGCGATGAAGATGTCCGCGGCGTTCGACGACAGCGGTGTGACGGGCACGCCGACGCTGAAGATGGACGGCAAGACCCTCACGGCCGCGGGCAGCAAGAACCCGCCGCTGACGGTGGAGGAGTTCAACGCCGCGCTCGCCCCGGCGCTCAAGGGCTGACCCGGGGGCCCGGGCCCGGGGGCCAGATCGGGGGGCCGGATCCGGGGGCCGGGTCCGGGGCCGGGCTGACGACGGCACGGGTCCGCGGAGGCGGCAGCCCCCCGCGGACCCGCCCCGAACAGGCGGCACGGACGATTCACGTCCGCCGGGCGACGAGTGCGCGAACTTTCCGGTTTTCGCCTGCCTGTTCGGCATACTGATCAGTAATCTGACTGCCCGTGACCAGTCGACACATATCCCCCGCCCCCACCCGCCGCTCGGTCGTGAAGGCGGCCGCCGTCACGGCCGTCGCCGCGCCGGCGCTGGTGGGCGCCGCCTCCCCCGCGTTCGCGGACACCGAGGCACCCGCGTTCCTGCACGGCGTCGCCTCCGGCGACCCGCTGCCCGACGGCGTCCTGCTCTGGACGCGCGTCACTCCCACCTCCGACGCCCTGCCCGGTTCCGGCAGAGGCCCCGACGTCCCGGTCGGCTGGGAGGTGGCCGAGGACCGGGACTTCGCCCGGATCGTGGCCCGTGGCACGACGACCGCCACGGCCGCCTCCGACCACACGGTCAAGGTGGACGTCCGGGGCCTGCGCCCGGCGACCGCCCACTGGTTCCGCTTCACGGCGGGCGACACCGTCTCCCCCGTCGGCCGCACCCGCACCACGCCGGCCACCGACGCGGCCACGCCCGGTGTCCGCTTCGGCGTCGTCTCCTGCGCCAACTGGGAGGCCGGCTACTTCTCCGCGTACCGGCACCTCGCGGCCCGCGCGGACCTGGACGCGGTCCTGCATCTCGGCGACTACCTGTACGAGTACGGCACCGGCGGCTACCCGGCGGAGGAGCACGTCGTACGGCAGCACGAACCGCGCCACGAGATCGTCTCGCTGGCCGACTACCGCACCCGGCACGCGACCTACAAGACGGACGCCGATCTGCGGGCGCTGCACGCCACGCACCCCGTGATCGCGATCTGGGACGACCACGAGATGGCCAACGACGCCTGGTCGGGCGGGGCGGAGAACCACACGCCCGGTGCCGAGGGCGAGTGGGCGGCCCGGGTCGCCGCCGCCAAGCAGGCGTACTTCGAGTGGATGCCGGTCCGCGCCTCCACCGAGGGCACGGTCTACCGGCGGCTGCGCTTCGGCACGCTGGCCGATCTGCACCTGCTCGACCTGCGCTCCTTCCGCTCGCAGCAGTCGAGCGTCGGCAACGGCTCGGTCGACGACCCGGAGCGGACGCTCACCGGCCGGGCCCAGCTGGACTGGCTGAAGTCCGGCCTCGCCGGCTCCGACGCGACCTGGAAGCTGGTCGGCACCTCGGTGATGATCTCGCCCGTCGCCTTCGGCGCGCTGCCGGCCCATCTGCTCGGCCCGCTCGCGGAGCTGCTGGGCCTGCCGAAGGAGGGTCTGGCGGTCAACGTCGACCAGTGGGACGGCTACACGGACGACCGCCGGGAGCTGCTCGCGCATCTGACGCAGCGGTCCATCCGGAACACCGTCTTCCTGACCGGTGACATCCACATGGCATGGGCCAACGACGTGCCGGTGCAGGCGGCGACGTATCCGCTGTCGCAGTCGGCGGCGACCGAGTTCGTGGTGACCTCGGTGACCTCGGACAACCTCGACGACATCCTCCGCGTGGCACCGGGCACGCTCTCGGTGGTGGCGGCCGGGGCGATCAAGGCCGCCAACCGCCATGTGAAGTGGGTGGACATGGACCACCACGGCTACGGCGTGCTCGATGTGACCGCCGAGCAGTCGCAGATGGACTACTACACGGTCTCCGACAGGACGAAGGCGGACGCGACGACCGCCTGGTCGCGCTCCTACCGGACGCGAAACGGAACGCAGCGCGTCGAGCGGGTGTACCAGCCGGTGCGCTGACCTTGCGCTGACATGACCTCATGGTCGATTTTCGGCCATGATCCAGCGTGTTAACGGACGATCACATCCCCACGGCGGGTGGTGAATTCGGGCGCCTTAATCCGGACACACCACCCGCCTTCGGCCGTGCGTTCGTTACGCCCACGTCTCAAACTCCGGAACGGGCGAAAGTTTTTCTTCCCGATGCCCCAGTTTGCCGCACGAATGATTGGGCTTGATCGATGCTCATCAACGTCTGACATGGACCCGTAATCTCCCCGCGGTGGCGAGGAAGTGCCTCTCCACAACCCCCCGCGAGGAGTCACCTGTGCGTGCTCTTGTTCGTATATCGCCGCGTATGTCACGTCGTGTGCTCGGCACCGCGGTCATGGCCGGAACCCTGGCCCTGACCCCCCTTTCCGCCCCGTCGGCGGCCCCGACCGCCACCACCTCGGCCGCCGCTCTCTCCGCCGAGGAGTGCGTGGAGGAGGCGGACGCCCACTCCGGCGCCCGCAAGGCCCGCGGCGCCGACTCCCACGGTCACGAGCCCAACGAGATCTCCGCCGCCCAGGCCAAGGCCATGGACGCGGACCTGAAGAAGAGACTGGAATCGGTTCGAGCCGGCGGCATGAACTCCACCGCCGCCGTGGTCAACATCCCGGTCTACTTCCACGTCGTCCACAGCGGCACCACGGGCAAGCTGAGCGCCACGGCCATCAACAACCAGATGGCGGTCCTCAACTCGGCCTTCGGCGGCCAGGGCACCGGCAACGTGAACACCAACTTCCAGTTCACCCTGGTCGAGACCACCTACACGGACAACCCGAACTGGTACAACCTGTCCTCCGGCTCCACCGCCGAGAAGGAGATGAAGTCGACCCTGCGCAAGGGCGGCGCCGGCGCGCTGAACTTCTACACCGCCAAGCTCAGCGGTGGCCTGCTCGGCTGGGCGACCTTCCCGTCCTCGTACAACTCCAACCCGTCCATGGACGGTGTCGTCGTCCTCGACGCATCGCTCCCGGGCGGCTCCGCCGCCAACTACAACGAGGGCGACACCGCCACCCACGAGGTCGGCCACTGGATGGGGCTGTACCACACGTTCCAGGGCGGCTGTAACGGCAACGGCGACTACGTCACCGACACCCCCGCCGAGAAGAGCCCGGCGTACGAGTGCCCGACCGGTCGTGACAGCTGCGCGTCCAAGACGGGTGTGGACCCGATCCACAACTTCATGGACTACACGTACGACGCCTGCATGTACCAGTTCACCTCCGGCCAGGTCACGCGGATGAACGACATGTGGACCGCGTACCGCGCCGGCTGAGAACCGATGCTCTGAGAAAGGGCGCGGCGGGAGAGCCCCCGCCGCGCCCTTCCGCGCGTCCTACAGACCCTCCAGGAACTCCAGGGCGATCGACCAGGTCCGCTCGGCGGCGGCCTCGTCCCAGTCCGTCAGGTCCGGGTCGGTGAACAGATGGCCGGCGCCCGGGTAGCGGTAGACCTCCACGTCCGCACCGGCCTTGCCCATCCGCAGATACCAGGACGTCAGCCAGTCGTGCGACTCGAAGGGATCCGGGTCGGCGATGTGCAGCTGTACGGGAAGGTCGTCGACGGACGCGCTTTCCGCGATGTCCGAGGTGCCGTGGAGCAGGAGCAGCCCGCGCGCCTTCTCGTCGCCCAGGGCCAGCGTCTGCGCGACCGAGGCGCCGAAGGAGAACCCGGCGTAGACGAGTCCGCGGTCCGAGTAGGGCGCGGAGGCGAGGACGGCACGCTTCAGCAGCTCCTCCTTGCCGATCGACGTCTGGAGCTCCATCCCCTCCTCGACCGTCTGTGCGGTTTGACCCCCGAAGAGGTCGGGCACCCGAACCTGGTGCCCGGCGGCCCGCAGCCGCTCGGCTGCGGCCTCCACCGCCGGACGCAGCCCGTAGGTCGAGTGGAAAAGCATGATGTCCATGCGGTCCATCCTGCCAGCCGGGCCCCCATCCCCGGAGAACACGGAGGCCCCCCGTCCATGGACAGCGTGCTACGACCCCTTCTCGTCGTCGGCGGATCGGTCCTGCTCACCCTGGCGGCCGGCTGGGCCGCCGACGTACTGCTGCGCCGGATCGACGCCCGCCACCCCGAGACCCCGCTGTGGGGACTGCTCCGCCGCTGCCGGATACCGCTGCAGGCGGTGCTGCTCGCCTCCGTCCTGCGCGGTACCTACCGCGAGACGCACTGGCGGCCCATCGAGGAGCACGCGGCGGGAATCGGCCAGTGCCTCTCGCTCGTCCTCATCGGGTCCAGCGCCTGGCTGGTGACCCGGATCGCCGCGGCCGTCGTGGAGTCGACCTTCGCGCGGTACGCCTCCACCACCCGCGACCCGGCCCGCGTCCGCCGCGTGCGCACCCAGGTCACCCTCATCATGCGGATCGTGACGGCGGTCGTCGCCGTCGTCGCGGTGGCGGCCATGCTGCTGACCTTCCCGGCCCTGAAGACCGTCGGTACGTCGATGCTGGCCTCGGCGGGCATCATCGGGATCGTGGCCGGCATCGCCGCCCAGTCCACCCTCGGGAACCTCTTCGCCGGCTTCCAGATCGCCTTCGGCGACATGGTCCGGCTCGGCGACACGGTGGTGGTCGACGGCGAGTGGGGGGTGGTCGAGGAGGTCACGCTGACCTTCCTCGCCGTACGGACCTGGGACGAGCGCCGCATCACGATGCCGGTCTCGTACTTCACCAGCAAGCCCTTCGAGAACTGGTCGCGCGGCGGCGCCCAGATGACCGGCACGGTCTTCTTCCACCTGGACCACTCGGCCCCGGTCGCCGCGATGCGCGACAAGCTGAAGGAGATCCTGGCGGACTGTCCGTCCTGGGACGGCCGCGACTGGAGCCTGGCCGTGACGGACACCACGCCCAGCACCCTCCAGGTGCGGGCCGTGGTCACGGCCAAGGACGCGGACGACGTGTGGACCGTGCGGTGCACGGTCCGGGAGCAGCTCGTCGCCTGGCTGGCCGAGGAGCACCCGTACGCCCTTCCCCGGATCGCGGTGTCGGACGCCGTCCCCGCGCCACGGGACGGCCGGAGCCTGCTCGACGCCCCGCCGCCGCGGGCCGACGAGGTGCACAGCAACAACGCCGGCTTCACCGACGCGCTCCGGAAGGACGAGGCCGAGCCGCCCCGCCACGGCCGCGGCTGACGCGAGCGGGCGGGTGCGGCGGGGGGGCGGGCACGGGGACGGCGTCACCGCATGCTGCGCACGTCCAGCTGGCGCAGCACCCGGTCCACCACCTCGGGGTCGGTTCCCGGCTCGCTCCGTGCCGAGAGCACCTCGTGGCGGGCGGCCGACATCATCTCCCGGTGGATGCGGTGGACCGCCTTGAGCCGCCCGGCCCGCTCGGCGAAGACCGCCCGGAGCTCCTCGTCGAGCACGTCCGGACTGATCCGCGCCCCGATGTCGAAGGCCCCGCGCAGCAGCCTCTCCTGAACCTCGTCGGGCAGCTCCTCCACCTCCTCGATCTCCTTGAGCCGGCGCTTGGCGGCCTTCGCCGCGCGGAGCGCGAGCTGCCGTTCCAGGGCGCGCTCCGCGTCCGTGTCGGCCTGGACGCCGAGCCGCTTGACCAGCCAGGGCAGGGTGAGGCCCTGGAGCACCAGGGTGGTCATGATCACGCAGAAGGCGATGAAGACGATCTCGTCCCGGCCGGGGAACGGCGCACCGTCCTCCGTACGCAGCGGAATGGCGAGCGCCAGCGCCACCGAGGCCACCCCGCGCATCCCGGACCACCACATGACGACGGTCTCCCGCCAGCTCACGGGGATCTCCTCGGCGTAGTCGCGGCCGGTGTGCAGCCGCTTGGCCAGCCAGGTGGCGGGCAGCAGCCACAGCAGCCGTACGCCGACGACGACACCGGTCACGGCCGCGCCCCAGCCGAGCATCTCGCCCATACGGCCGTCGGCGGTACCGAAGACGTTGTGCAGCTCGAGTCCGATGAGACCGAAGGCGATACCGGTGACAAGGGTGTCGACGATCTGCCAGAAGGTCTGGCCCGCGAGCCGGCCCATGACGTCGTCGGCATCGAGCGCGTGCTCGGCGAGGTAGAGGGCGACGACGAGGACGGCGAGGACGCCGGAACCGCGCAGCTCCTCGGCGAGGACGTAGGCGACGAAGGGGACGAGGAGGGTGAGCCCGGTCTGGAGGGTGGGCTCACCAAGGACGCCCATGAGCTGGTTGCTGAGCCAGCCGAGGACGAGCCCGACGGCGATGGCGACGACGGCGGAGAGGACGAGCTCGGCGCCCGCGCCTCCCCAGGAGAACGTGCCGCCGACGGCCGCGCCGATCGCCACGTGGTAGAGCACGATCGCGGTGACGTCGTTGAAGAGACCCTCGCCCTCCAGGATCGAGACGAGCCGGCGCGGGAGCCCGAGCGAACCGGCGACGGCGGTCGCGGCAACCGGGTCGGGGGGCGCGACGAGCGCGCCGAGCGCGACGGCGGCGGCGATCGGGAGCCCCGGCACGAGCGCGTTCGCCATGGCGGCGACGGCGGCGGTGGTGACGAAGACGAGGGCGACGGCGAGCAGGAAGATGGGCCGTCTGTTGGCCGCGAACTGGCGCCAGGACGTGCGCTGCACGGAGGCGTAGAGGAGCGGGGGGAGGACGAGCGGAAGGATGTACTCGGGCGGGATCTCGACGTTGGGGACGAAGGGCAGGAAGGCCAGCACGATCCCGATGAGGGTCATGAGCACCGGGGCCGGCAGCCCGAGCCGGTCCCCGAGCGGCACGGTGAGCAGCGCGCCGAGCAACAGCAGGAACAACAGGGCCAATTGATCCACGGGGGCGCCCTTCCGGCCTCACACCAGGGTCGATGATCGTGCCTCAACCCTGCCACGCGGCAGTACGAATCCGCCCAAAGCGCCGTGCGGCGCCGCTCACGTGGACCTCGCGGACGTCCTAGAGGACCCGCCGCATCGCGCGGTGCGGTATCCCCGCGTCCTGGAACTCGGGACCGTACGCCTCGTAGCCGAGCCGCTCGTAGAAGCCGAGCGCATGCGTCTGGGCGTGCAGGTCCACCGCTTCCAGGCCCCGCTCGCGCGCCGCGTCCTCGATGGCGCGGACCAGGGCCACGCCGACCCCCAGGCCGCGCGCGGCCCGGGTGACCGCGAGCCGGCCCAGCGAGCCGACGGACGCGTCGGCGCCGGTCTTGCCGACCGCGTCCTCGCCGTGGAGCAGCCGTCCGGTGCCGAGCGGCAGTCCGTCCTCACGGACGGCGAGGACGTGCACGGCCGTCTCGTCGTACCGGTCGTACTCGATCTCCTGCGGCACGCGCTGCTCGACCACGAAGACGTCCCGCCGCACCGCGAAGCAGGCCTCGCGGTCCTCCTTGCCGGCCGCCTCCCGTACGGAGAAGCCGGTGCTCACGCGCTCTCCGCCTCGATCCGGTCCAGCGCGTTCCGCAGGTCCGCCGGGTACGCGCTCTCGAACTCGACCCAGCGCCCGTCCGAGGGGTGCTCGAAGCCCAGCCGTACGGCGTGGAGCCACTGCCGCGTCAGGCCGAGCCGCTTGGCCATCGTCGGGTCCGCGCCGTAGGTGAGGTCGCCGACGCAGGGGTGGCGGTGGGCCGACATGTGCACCCGGATCTGGTGGGTGCGGCCGGTCTCCAGCTTGATGTCGAGCAGCGAGGCAGCGCGGTACGCCTCGATCAGGTCGTAGTGCGTCACCGAGGGCTTGCCCTCGGCGGTCACGGCCCACTTGTAGTCGTGCTGGGGGTGGCGGCCGATCGGCGCGTCGATGGTGCCGCTCATCGGGTCCGGGTGGCCCTGGACCAGCGCGTGGTAGCGCTTGTCGACGACCCGCTCCTTGAACTGCGCCTTGAGCAGCGTGTACGCCCGCTCCGACTTGGCGACGACCATCAGGCCCGAGGTGCCGACGTCGAGCCGGTGCACGATCCCCTGGCGCTCGGCGGCGCCGGACGTGGAGATGCGGTAGCCGGCGGCGGCGAGGCCGCCGATGACGGTCGTCCCGGTCCAGCCCGGGCTGGGGTGCGCGGCCACCCCGACCGGCTTCATGATCACGACGATGTCGTCGTCGTCGTGGATGATCTCCATGCCCTCCACGGGCTCGGCCACGATCTGCACCGGCGCCGGGGCGCCGGGCATCTCGACCTCGAGCCACGCGCCACCGCTGACCCGCTCGGACTTGCCGACGACGGCGCCGTCGACCTGGACCTTCCCGGAGGCGGCCAGTTCGGCCGCCTTCGTACGGGAGAACCCGAACATACGGGCGATGGCGGCGTCGACGCGCTCGCCCTCCAGGCCGTCGGGAACGGGCAGCGTGCGGATCTCGGGACTCGTACTCACCCGTCGAGTATGCCTTGTGCCGCGGACACCCGGTCCCGCGCTCAGTCCTTGTGGACGGTCCCGTCCGGGTCCAGGCCGCGGAAGGACAGGATCACGATCAGGAAGCCGCCGCAGACGATCGCCGAGTCCGCGAGGTTGAAGACGGCGAAGTGGGCGGGCGCGATGAAGTCCACGACCGCGCCCTCGAAGACGCCCGGCGAGCGGAAGATCCGGTCGGTCAGGTTGCCCAGGGCGCCGCCGAGGAGCAGGCCGAGCGCGATCGCCCACGCCGTGCTGTAGAGCTTGCGCGCCAGCCGGATGATCACGACGATCACGACCGCCGCGATGCAGGTGAAGATGATCGTGAAGGCCTCGCCCATGCCGAAGGCCGCGCCCGGGTTCCGGATGGCCTCGAACCTCAGCAGGTCACCGATGACCTGGATCGGCGCGTGCCCCTCCAGCTTGGCGACCACGAGCATCTTGCTGCCGAGGTCGAGCAGATAGGCGACGAGTGCGACCACGAGCAGCGCGGCGATCCTGCGCTTGCCCCTGCTCTGCTCGGCGGGGGCGGCGGCCTGGCCGTCAGCGCCGTCCGCGTCGTCCGCGCCCGAATCCGGCGTACCGATGATGCGCTCCGCCTCTGCCACGTGAGTCCCTCAACCTAGGTGCCCTGACTGTGCACGAGGGTACGGCACACCCCCGTCGGACCGTCAGGGCAGCCGAGGTCCGTCAGCCGCGGCGCTCCTGCTTCTGCTTGTCCTCGACGCACAGGGTGGCCCGCGGGAACGCCTGCATGCGCGCCTTGCCGATCGGCTTGCCGCAGACCTCGCACAGGCCGTACGTGCCCGCGTCCAGCCGCTCCAGGGCGTGCTCTGACTGCTCGAGCATCTCGCGGGCGTTGGCGGCCAGGGCCAGCTCGTGCTCGCGGGTGATGTTCTTGGTGCCGGTGTCGGCCTGGTCGTCGCCGGCGCCGTCCCCGGAGTCCCGCATCAGCCCGGTCAGCTCCTCCTGGGAGTGGAGCAGCTCGGCGCGGAGTCTGAGCACCTCGCTCTCCAGCCCGGCGCGGGCCTCGGTGACCTCCTCGGGCGTCCAGGGTTCCTCGCCGGGGCGCACCGCGAGCTCACCGGCACGCGCCTGCGGGACCGCGACCTCACTCTCGGCCGTCGTCACGCCACCCGCGGTCTTCTTCGCTGCCACCGTCCTGGCTCCTGTCTGCTCCACCTGCGCCGCGGAAGCGGCCTTCTTCTCGACCGCGGCCTTTTTGGCCGGGGCTTTCTTCGCCGGGGCCTTCTCGGCCGCCGGGGACTGCTTCGTGGCCGCCTTCTTGGCGACCGTCTTCTTCGCCGGGGCCTTCTCGCCCGCCGGAGCCTTCTTCGCGGCCGTCTTCTTCACGGCCGTCTTCTTGGCTGCCGTTTTCTCGGGAGCCATGTTCCCGGCCGTGGCCTTGGACGCTTTGGACGTCGCGTCGACCGTGGGCTTCGGCGCGGATTTCGCCGTGCCGTCCGCCTTCGTCGCCGTCTTGGTCGCCGTCTTGGTCGCCGTCTTGCGTGCCGGGGCCGCCGAGTCCACCTTCTTCGTGATCGTCGTCTTCTTGCCGGTGGCGTCCTTGGCCGTCCCGGCCGTACCGGCGGAACCGGCGGCCGAGGTCTTCTTCGCGGCGGTCTTCTTCGCCACCATGTCGCGGCCCCTTCACATTTTGTGATCTTGCTCGCGAATCGTGCTGGGACGATAAATCGGCCCAAGGCCCGCGGCAACGGGGCTCGCCGCCGTTTCGCACCCGCCCATGCCCGCGGCATGTCGAGCCTGCCTCCGTTGTGCCCAGCTCCCCGCCCGGTAATCCGCCCCACCGCGACGGCCGGGAACCCGCCGATGGCCATATGGCCATTCGGGTCACGCGGACGCCCCGGCGGGCCGCCGGAAAAGCGGTCTGCCGACCCGCCCCCGGGCCCGTACACTGGGCGGAGCGAAAGGCTTGGATGGGGACGAGTAGCGTCGTACGCAGCCATGAGCGACTCGGGGACGGTGAGAGCCCGGGGGCGAGCCCGATGTGAAGCATCACCCCGGAGCCGCCGGAAGAAAGCCGTGAGGCGAGTAGAACCGGCATCGCGACCTCAATGAGGGGGCCACGGGCGCACGCCCGGGGCCAAGGAGGGTGGTACCGCGGGAGCCGCGCAGCACGGCGCTCTCGTCCCTCCGGACGGAAACGAAGCAGTCCGCCGGAGGAAGCTCGCCGATGAAACCGCCGCAGTACCGCCAGGTGCCCGCTCAGGTCGACCTGCCCGCGCTCGAGCACGCCGTGCTCGACTTCTGGCGCGAGAGCAAGGTCTTCGCCAAGACCCTCGAACAGTCCGAGGGCCGCCCCGAGTGGGTGTTCTACGAGGGCCCGCCCACCGCCAACGGCATGCCCGGGGCCCACCACATCGAGGCCCGCGTCTTCAAGGACGTCTTCCCCCGCTTCCGGACCATGCGCGGCTACCACGTGGCCCGCAAGGCCGGCTGGGACTGCCACGGCCTGCCGGTCGAGCTCGCCGTCGAGAAGGAGCTCGGCTTCTCCGGCAAGAAGGACATCGAGGAATACGGCATCGCCGCGTTCAACGACAAGTGCCGGGAGTCCGTGACCCGCCACACCGACGCCTTCGCCGAGCTGACGACGCGCATGGGCTACTGGGTCGACCTCGACGACGCGTACCGGACGATGGACCCCGAGTACATCGAGTCGGTCTGGTGGTCGCTCAAGCAGATCTTCGACAAGGGCCTGCTCGTCCAGGACCACCGCGTCGCCCCGTGGTGCCCCCGCTGTGGCACCGGCCTCTCGGACCACGAGCTCGCGCAGGGGTACGAGACGGTCGTCGACCCCTCCGTCTTCGTCCGCTTCCCGCTGACCTCCGGCCCGCTGGCCGGCCAGGCGGCGCTCCTGGTGTGGACGACGACCCCCTGGACCCTGGTCTCCAACACGGCGGTCGCCGCGCACCCCGAGGTCACGTACGTCGTCGCCACCGACGGCGACGAGAAGCTGGTCGTCGCCGCGCCGCTGCTGGAGAAGGCACTCGGCGAGGGCTGGGTGACCACGGGCGAGTCCTTCACGGGCGCGGAGATGGAGCGCTGGACGTACCAGCGCCCCTTCGAGCTGGTGGAGTTCCCCCACGAGGCGCACTACGTCGTGAACGCCGAGTACGTCACGACCGAGGACGGTACGGGTCTGGTCCACCAGTCCCCCGCCTTCGGTGAGGACGACCTCAAGGTCTGCCGCGCGTACGGCCTGCCGGTCGTGAACCCGGTCCGCCCCGACGGCACCTTCGAGGAGGACGTGCCGCTGGTCGGCGGCGTCTTCTTCAAGAAGGCGGACGAGGCGCTCACCGCCGACCTGGGCGCGCGCGGCCTGCTCTTCAAGCACGTCCCGTACGAGCACAGCTACCCGCACTGCTGGCGCTGCCACACGGCGCTGCTCTACTACGCGCAGCCGTCCTGGTACATCCGTACGACCGCGGTCAAGGACCGTCTCCTCCAGGAGAACGAGAAGACGAACTGGTTCCCGGACTCGGTCAAGCACGGCCGCTTCGGCGACTGGCTGAACAACAACATCGACTGGGCGCTCTCCCGCAGCCGCTACTGGGGCACCCCGCTGCCGCTGTGGCGCTGCGAGGACGACCACCTGACGTGCGTGGGCTCGCGCGCCGAGCTGACCGAGCTGACGGGCACGGACCAGTCGGAGCTCGACCCGCACCGCCCGTACATCGACGACGTCACCTTCCCCTGCACGGCGGAGGGCTGCGCGAAGACCGCCACGCGCGTGCCGGAGGTGATCGACGCCTGGTACGACTCGGGCTCGATGCCGTTCGCGCAGTGGGGCTACCCGTACAAGAACAAGGAACTCTTCGAGTCCCGGTACCCGGCGCAGTTCATCTCGGAGGCGATCGACCAGACGCGTGGGTGGTTCTACACGCTGATGGCCGTGGGCACGCTGGTCTTCGACAAGTCCTCGTACGAGAACGTGGTCTGCCTGGGCCACATCCTCGCCGAGGACGGCCGCAAGATGTCCAAGCACCTGGGCAACATCCTGCAGCCGATCCCGCTCATGGACCAGCACGGCGCCGACGCGGTCCGCTGGTTCATGGCGGCCGGCGGCTCGCCGTGGGCGGCGCGGCGCGTGGGCCACGGCACGATCCAGGAGGTCGTGCGCAAGACCCTCCTGACGTACTGGAACACGGTCGCCTTCCAGGCGCTGTACGCCCGTACGTCGGGCTGGGCGCCGAGCGAGGCGGACCCGGCGCCGGCCGAGCGCACGGTCCTCGACCGCTGGCTGCTGAGCGAGCTGAACGCGCTCGTCGACCAGGTCACGCAGGCGCTGGAGTCGTACGACACCCAGCGCGCGGGCAAGCTCGTCTCCGCCTTCGTGGACGACCTGTCGAACTGGTACGTGCGGCGTTCCCGCCGCCGGTTCTGGCAGGGCGACGCGGCGGCGCTGCGCACCCTCCACGACGTGATCGAGACGGTCACGCGTCTCATGGCTCCCCTCACCCCGTTCATCACGGAGCGGGTGTGGCAGGACCTGGTGGTTCCCGTGACGCCGGACGCCCCGGAGTCCGTCCACCTCTCCACCTGGCCGGAGCCGGACCTGGCCGCCGTCGACCCGACGCTGTCCTCGCAGATGAACCTGGTCCGCCGCCTGGTGGAGCTGGGCCGGGCGACGCGGGCGGAGTCGGGCGTGAAGACGCGCCAGCCGCTGTCGCGCGCGCTGGTGGCGGCGACGGGCTTCTCGGAGCTCTCGCCGGAGCTCCGGGCCCAGATCACGGAGGAGCTGAACGTCTCCTCGCTGGCGTCGCTGTCGGAGGTCGGCGGCTCGCTGGTCGACACGACGGCCAAGGCCAACTTCCGGGCCCTGGGCAAGCGCTTCGGCAAGGGCGTACAGGACGTGGCGAAGGCGGTCGCGGCGGCGGACGCGGCGGCGCTCTCGCTGGCGCTGCGCGGTGGCGAGGCCGTGGTGTCCGTGAACGGCGAGGACGTGACCCTCTCCCCCGAGGAGGTCATCATCACGGAGACCCCGCGCGAGGGCTGGTCGGTCGCGTCGGACGCGGGCGCGACGGTGGCGCTGGACCTGGAGATCACTCCGGAGCTCCGCAAGGCGGGCCTGGCGCGTGACGCGATCCGCCTGATCCAGGAGGCCCGCAAGAACAGCGGCCTGGACGTGGCGGACCGGATCGCGCTGCGCTGGACGTCGGACTCGGCGGAGACCGCGGAGGCCCTGACGGCCCACGCGGAGCTGATCGCGGACGAGGTCCTCTCGACGGACTACGCGACGGGCCCGGCCGACGACACCTTCGGCACCCCGTTCACGGACGAGGGCCTCTCCCTGACGTTCCGCCTCCGCAAGGCGTAACACCCCCAGAAGGGCCCGGCCTCCGTGGGGGGCCGGGCCCTTCCACATCCCCGCCCCGCGGCGCGGAGCCGCCGCAGCCAACCTCCGCCGGGGCGCGAAGGCAGCCCCCACCCCTCCCTGCGGCGCGGAGCCGCCGCACCCACCCCGGGGGGCGCGAAGCGCCGGACCCCGGTCGGCGACGGGAGCGCGGCCCCACCCAACCCCCGCCCCGCGGCACGAAGCCGCCGCGCACCGCCGCGCGGCGCGGGGCGGAGTCCCGTCGGTGCCGTGGCCCGGGGGCTGGGGCGGAGCCCCAGTGGTGGGGGAACGGCCCGCCGCAGGCGCCCCGCTCCCCCACCCCCCGCACATGGCAAAGGGCCGGGCCCGGGACAAAGTCCCGGGCCCGGCCCTCAGCCTGCCGACGGCTACGCGCTCATCGCGCGACCCGCCGCCGTCAGTTGTCGTCCTCGTCGATCAGGAAGCCGCGCATCGGCGCCGGCGCCTGCTGCATCGGCTGCGGTGCCTGCGGGCGGACCGGAGCCATCGGCTGGGTCATCGCCGGGGACATCTGCTGCTGACCGCCGTAGGACGGGGCGCCGCCCATCGACGGACCGCCGCCCATCGTGCCGTTGCCGCCGTACGACGGGGCGCTCGCGCCCGCCGAGGCCATCGACGGGGCCGGCGGCAGGGAGGCCGTCGCCGGCGTCCGCGGCGGAGCCAGCGAGTCGTCGGCCTGGGTCTCCAGCTGGCGCAGCTGCGACTCGAGGTAGGACTTCAGACGCGTGCGGTACTCGCGCTCGAAGCCACGCAGGTCCTCGACCTTGCGCTCCAGCGTCGCGCGCGCGGACTCCAGCGAGCCCATCGCGACGCGGTGCTTCTCCTGCGCGTCCCGCTCCAGCGCGTCGGCCTTGGCGCGCGCGTCGCGCTCCAGGCCCTCGGCGCGCGAACGCGCCTCGCCGACGATCTTGTTGGCCTCGGAACGGGCCTCCGCGATCGCCTGGTCGGCCGTCTGCTGGGCCAGCGAGAGCACGCGCGCGGCGCTGTCCCCGCCCGGGCCCTGCTGCTGCATCGGCTGCTGCATCTGCTGCTGCTGCGGGTGACCCATCGGGCCGCCCATCTGCTGGCCCATGGGGCCGCCCTGCATCTGCCCGGGGCCGGGGCCCATCGGGCCGCCCTGCATCGGGCCGGGGCCGTGGCCGCCAGGACCGGCGGGAAGCTGCGGCGCACCGGACGGCAGCTGCGGCGGACCCATCTGCGGGGGCTGCTGCTGAACCGGCGGTCCGGATATGGCGGCGGGCACGGGGGCGCCGGGACCGACGGGACGATCCTGCTGCTCCGGCGGCTTGCGCATGCCCTGCTGCTGGTTCTGCGCGGCGGCACGCGTCGCGGCGGCCAGCTTGGCGCGCAGGTCCTCGTTCTCGCGGAGCAGGCGGGTCAGCTCGGCTTCGACCTCGTCGAGGAAGGCATCGACCTCGTCCTCGTCATAGCCTTCTCGAAGGCGGACGGTCGTGAACTGCTTGTTCCGCACGTCCTCGGGAGTCAGCGGCATCTCTTCTTCACCTCTACGTAGTCGTCGGCAGTCGGCAAGACCGTATCGTCCACATTCACCTCGCGAAGCTGCTCACGATGGAGATCAGGATGTAGACGATGATCATCAGAACGAAGAAGGACAGGTCGAGTGCCACGCCCCCGAGACGCAGCGGCGGAATGAACCGCCGCAGGAGCTTGAGCGGTGGATCGGTGACAGTGTAGGTGGCCTCCAGAACGACCACCATCGCCTTACCGGGTTGCCATGAACGGGCGAACTGGAAGACGTAGTCCATGACCAATCGGAAGATCAGCACGATGAGGAAGCACATCAGAGCGATGTAGACCACTTGTAGTGCGACGCCCATCCCGTGCTTCCCTCTCCCCTGGCTCTCGTGCTCTCGCTCGACCGACCTCGCGGCCGGTCCGTTCCGGTGTCGTATTTCTCAGCTCTGGTTGAAGAATCCGCCCTCTGCGATCCGGGCCTTGTCCTCCGCCGTGACATCGACGTTAGCAGGCGACAACAGGAAGACCTTCTGCGTCACGCGCTCAATGCTGCCATGGAGCCCGAAGACGAGTCCCGCGGCAAAGTCGACAAGTCGCTTCGCATCGGTGTCGTCCATCTCCGTGAGGTTCATGATCACCGGGGTGCCCTCGCGGAAGTGTTCCCCGATGGTACGGGCCTCGTTGTAGGTCCTGGGGTGCAATGTCGTGATGCGGTAGGGCTCCCGCTCGGACACAACCTTGGGCATGATCACCGGCGCGTTCTTCTCCATGCTCGGACGTTCGGGTGTGATGGATGCCACGGGGGCAATTCGGGCCGGACGTCCGCTTTCCGCGTGTACCGGGACAGACTGGGCGACAGGCTCACGCTGGGCGGGCGGCTGCACCACGCGCACCGGCTCCTCCCGCTCGATCTGCCGCGGGGGCTGGTGGCGCCGTTCACGCTCGGGCTCGGGTTCCAGCTCGGGTTCGAAGTCGTCGTCGGGGTCGAACCCCCGGCCGTCGTACCCATCGTCCTCCACGAGGCCGAGGTAGACCGCCATCTTGCGCATCGCGCCGGCCATTCTCTGAGTCCTCCGCTCTGTGGTGGATCGGCCTCGTCACCAAGTGCCCGCGATCCACGAGGTCTGCCCGCCATCGGCGGGAATGACCATATTTTCTGCTGTGGTCCGACTTGCTTCGCGACGTTACCCGAGCCGGGGGCGGACACCCAGTACCGCCGTACCGATGCGCACATGTGTCGCTCCGGCCGCCACGGCCTCCTCGAGGTCCGCACTCATCCCCGCCGACACCATGTTCGCAGCCGGACGGTTCGCGCGCAGGGCAGTCGACAAATCCATCAACCGGTCGAACGCCGCACGTTGCCGCCCCGCGTACGGACCGGCGAGCGGTGCGACGGTCATCAGTCCGTCGAGCCTCAGACCGGGCGCCGCGTCCACGGCCGCGGCCAACTCCTCGATGCCGTCCGGCGACACGCCGCCTCTCTCGCCCCGCTCGCCCGACTCGGCGTCGAGCGCGACCTGGACGAGGCAGCCGAGCTCGCGCCCGGCCTTCTCCGCCGCCGCCGAGAGAGCGGTGACGAGCTTCAAACGGTCGACGGACTGCACCACATCCGCATAACTCGTCACAGAACGGACCTTGTTGGTCTGCAACTGGCCGACGAAGTGCCAGCGGAGGTCCAGATCCGCACAGGCGGCGGCCTTGGGAGCGGCGTCCTGGTCCCTGTTCTCGGCGACGTCACGCACGCCGAGTTCGTGCAGGAGTCGCACATCGCTCGCCGGGTAGGTCTTGGTGACCACGATCAGGGTCACATCCGCCCGCTTTCGCCCGGCGGCGGCGCAGGCGGCAGAGATACGTTCCTCCACGCGCGCCAGGTTCTCGGCGAGTTCCGACTTACGGTCCGTCATATCAGTCCAACCAGACATATCCCGCGAGTCGCCCCGTGGTGCGATCGCGGCGGTACGAGAAGTGGTCGCCCGACTCGCGGGTGCAGACCTCACTGGCCCGCCGGTCCCGGATCCCCAGCCGTTCCAGCTGGGCGTGGACTCCGGCGGTGACGTCGACGGCCGGGGTGCCCCAGCTCGTCTCGGCGAAGGCCGCCGGCTCGACCGCCGCGACCTCCTCCCGCATCTCGGCGGGCACCTCGTAGCAGCGCCCGCAGACGGCGGGGCCGGTACGAGCGGCGATACGGGCGGGGTCGGCCCCCAGATCGATCATGGCCTCGACAGTGGCCGGCACGATCCCGGCGACCATCCCCGGCCGCCCGGCGTGGGCGGCGGCCACGACCCCGGCGACGGGATCGGCGAGGAGGACGGGGGTGCAGTCGGCGGTGAGGACCGCGAGGGCGAGGCCGGGGGTGGCCGTGACCAGACCGTCGATCCCCGGAGGGAGGGGGCTGGTCGGCCCGTCGACCCGGGCGACATCCGCGCCGTGCACCTGGTTCATCCACACGACACGCCCGGGGTCGAGCCCCAGCGCCTTCGCGGCCAGCTCCCGGTTGGTCCGTACGGCCTCGGCGTCGTCCCCCACCGCGCCGCCGAGGTTGAGCTCCTCGTACGGAACGGCGCTCACCCCGCCCCACCTGTCGGTGAAGGCGAAATGCGCGCCGCTCACGGGTTCGAGCTTCTCTATCACTTCAGGAAGTCCGGAACGTCCAGCTCTTCGGCCTGGGTGTCCGGGTACGGGCGGGCCGGCGGGACCACCGGCGGGGTGACCGGCGGCAGCGTGCTCTCGGCGGAGGCCACCGGGGCCGGCTCGGCCGGGGCGGCCGGCTCGTCCCGGGGGGCGACGGTGCCGAGACCGCCGAGCGGGCGCTCGGTGGAGCGCGGCGCCGGGGCCGGCTCCTCGCGCTTGGCCGAGGCCGAGCTGAGGATGTTGTCCCGGCGGGTCGGCGGCTGGCCGCCGTCGAAGCCGGCCGCGATGACCGTGACCCGTACCTCGTCGCCCAGGGCGTCGTCGATGACGGCACCGAAGATGATGTTGGCCTCGGGGTGGGCCGCCTCGCTCACCAGCTGCGCGGCCTCGTTGATCTCGAAGAGACCGAGGTCGGAGCCGCCGGAGATGGAGAGCAGCACGCCACGGGCGCCGTCGATGGACGCCTCCAGGAGCGGCGAGGAGATCGCCATCTCGGCCGCCGCCACGGCGCGGTCGTCGCCGCGGGCGGAGCCGATGCCCATGAGGGCGGAACCGGCCTCGGACATGACCGACTTGACGTCGGCGAAGTCGAGGTTGATCAGACCGGGGGTGGTGATGAGGTCGGTGATGCCCTGCACACCGCTCAGCAGCACCTGGTCGGCCGACTTGAAGGCGTCGAGCACGGAGACCTGGCGGTCCGAGATCGAGAGCAGCCGGTCGTTCGGGATGACGATGAGGGTGTCGACCTCTTCGCGGAGCTCGGCGATGCCGTCCTCCGCCTGGTTGGCCCGGCGGCGTCCCTCGAAGGTGAACGGCCGGGTGACCACACCGATCGTCAGGGCGCCGAGCGAGCGCGCGATGTTGGCGACGACGGGTGCGCCGCCGGTGCCGGTGCCGCCGCCTTCGCCTGCGGTGACGAAGACCATGTCGGCCCCCTTGAGGACCTCCTCGATCTCCTCACGGTGGTCCTCTGCCGCCTTGCGACCGACTGCCGGGTTGGCCCCGGCCCCGAGGCCGCGGGTGAGTTCACGGCCGACGTCGAGCTTGACGTCGGCGTCGCTCATCAACAGCGCTTGCGCGTCGGTGTTGATCGCGATGAACTCGACGCCCTTGAGACCGACCTCGATCATTCGGTTGATGGCATTGACACCACCGCCGCCGACACCGATGACCTTGATGACTGCGAGGTAGTTCTGCGGTGCTGCCACGTCGAAGGCCTCTCGCCTCGAGTTACGTGTCGCCGCTTCGCGGTGGTAGTCGCGCTGCGACGACGGATGCCGATTGGGACGGTCCGAAACGCCGACCCAAACCCTAACCTTGAAGTTTAGGGTTACCAGTGTCTCTGTTCGTTGGACTCTTCCGAACAGGACACTAAGTCGACAAGTGGCGCACGTTCAACGAACACGCCGAACCTCCCGTTTTTCTTTTCACCCTATGTGATCACCCGTAGCGCTGGCCAACCAGGGTGCTGGCCAGCAGTGATGAGCGTCAACTGTCCGACGCCGCCGGGGCGGTGGGGGCGCTTACATCGAAGTGCCCCGCTTTGGGCGTTGCTTTCATCAGCGCCGCGAGTACGCGTGCCTTGACGGCACCGTCCTCGCCGCTGCCCCAGAGGACCGTGCGGCCGTCGCCGAGCTCCAGCGTGATGGAGTCGTACGAGGTGACCTTGACGACACGAGTGTCCCGGGCAATTTTTTCCGGGAGTTCGCTCGTCACGCCCACGGCTTCGAGCAGCAGCCGGTCCGCGTCGAAGCGGCGCAGGCTCGGCGAGGAGGCGGCGTCGAGGACGAGTTTCGGTACGCCTCGGGGCGCTTTGTCCACGGTGGCGAAACGCGTTCCGCCGGAGTCCACTTCCGTGAACTTACCGCCCTTTTCCACCAGCAGAACCGGTTTCCGTTCCGCCACTTTCAGACTGATTCCGTGCGGCCACGACCGGACGACCTCCACCGTGTCGATTCGGGGAAGTTTCCGGAGGAGTCGCGCCTCGATCGCGTCCGTGTCGACGGAGACGAGCGGGGACCCGATCGGCACCGCGGCGGCCGCCTCGACCTCACGGGGTGTCAGAACCTGCGTGCCGGAGGTGCTCACCCGCTCCACGCGCAGCCAGGAGGAGCCGTAGAGCGCCCAGACTCCACCGGCCACGAGCGCGAGGACGGCCAGGGCGATCAGCAGGACGCGCGGCCCGGGCACCCGGAAGCGAGTGCTCCGGGTGCCCGTACGGGACGGCCGTTCCGACGACCCCTTCGGCTCGCGCGTGCCACGCTTCTCTGCGGTCGTCGGTCCGGACACGTCCCCTGCCTTCCGCTTCTTTCCGGGGCTCGGCCTTACGCCTGACGGCGCGCGGCGATCGCCTCGTACACCATGCCGACGAGCAGGTCGTCGGCGTCCCTGCGGCCGAACTCGGCCGCGGCGCGGGACATCTCGTACAGCCGGTGCGGATCGGCGAGTACGGGCAGGACATTGCCCTGCACCCACTGCGGCGACAGCTCGGCGTCGTCGACGAGCAGACCGCCGCCGGCCTTGACCACCGGCTGGGCGTTGAGCCGCTGTTCGCCGTTGCCGATCGGCAGCGGGACATAGGCGGCGGGCAGCCCGACGGCGGACAGTTCGGCGACCGTCATCGCGCCCGCGCGACAGAGCATCATGTCGGCGGCGGCGTACGCGAGATCCATCCGGTCCACGTACGGTACCGGGACGTACGGCGGCATCCCGGGCATGTTGTCGACACGCGGCATCTCGTTCTTCGGGCCGACCGCGTGCAGGATCTGGATGCCGGAGCGCTGGAGCACCGGGGCGATCTGCTGGATGACCTCGTTGAGCCGGCGCGCGCCCTGCGAACCGCCGGAGACCAGCAGCGTCGGCAGGTTCGGGTCGAGACCGAAGGCGGCGCGCGCCTCGGGCCGGACCCGGGCCCGGTCGAGGGTGGCGATGGTGTGCCGCAGCGGGATGCCGATGTAACGGGCGTTGCGCAGCTTGGAGTCCGGGGTGGCGACCGCTACCCCGGCCGCGTACCGCGAGCCGATCTTGTTGGCCAGGCCGGGCCGGGCGTTGGCCTCGTGGACCACGATCGGCACCCCGAGCCGTTTGGCCGCGAGATAGCCGGGCAACGCCACGTAGCCACCGAAGCCGACCACACAGTCCGCCTTGGTGCGCTCCAGGATCTGCTCGGCCGCCTTGATGGTGCCGCGCAGCCGCCCGGGGACGGTGATCAGCTCAGGGGTGGGCTTGCGTGGCAGGGGCACGGCGGGGATGAGAGCCAGCTCGTAGCCACGCTCGGGCACGAGCCGGGTCTCCAGACCCTTCTCCGTGCCGAGCGCCGTGATTCCCACGCTCGGGTCCTGCCTGCGCAGGGCGTCCGCGAGGGCGAGCGCGGGCTCGATGTGGCCGGCGGTCCCCCCACCGGCGAGTACGACATGCACCGAAATTCACCGCTCTCCGGACGGACGCTTCTTGACGCGCCGTCGCATCGACTTCCATCTCACCCCGGCCCGCCTACCCCAGCCGGGGCGCCGCATGGCCAGGGCCGCTTTCGCGGCGGGTTCCTGTCGCGCGAAGGCGATGAGGAGCCCGACGGCGAACATGGTCGGCAGCAGGGCCGACCCTCCGTAGGAGAACAGCGGGAGCGGGACTCCGGCGATCGGCAGCAGACCGAGCACCGCACCGATGTTGATCACGGCCTGCGCCGTGATCCAGGTGGTCACGCCTCCCGCGGCGTACCTCACGAAGGGGTCCTCCGTGCGTCCGGCCACGCGGATACCCGCATAGCCTAGAGCCGCGAACAGGGCGAGTACCGACAGCGTCCCCGCCAGACCCAGTTCCTCCCCGGTGACGGCGAAGATGAAGTCGGTGTGCGCTTCGGGTAGTTGGCCCCATTTTTCCACACTGGCGCCCAGGCCGGAACCGAACCATCCGCCGGAGGCCAGCGCATAGATCCCGTGCGCGGCCTGGAGACAGGGCGCGCCCTCTCCTCCGGGGTCGGTGGCACCGATGCAGGCGAACCGCTTCATCCGGTTGGCGCTGGTCCTGATCAGCAGGAAGCCGATCGTCCCGGCGACGGTGAGCACCCCGACGAAGAGCCGGGTGGGCGCGCCGGCCGTCCACAGCAGGCCGAAGAGGATCGCGGTGAGGACGATCGCCGTACCCATGTCCCCGCCGAGCATGATCAGCCCGAGCAGCAGGAACGCGCCGGGGACCAGCGGCACCAGCATGTGCTTCCACTGGGCGAGGAGTTTCATGTCCTGCTTGCGGGCGAGCAGATCGGCGCCCCACAGGATGAGCGCCAGCTTGCCGAACTCGCTGGGCTGCAGCATGAACGGGCCGCCCAGCGAGATCCAGTTCTGGTTGCCGCCGACCGCACGCCCTATCCCCGGGACCTGGACGAGCACCATCAGGAAGACGGCGCCGACCAGGATCGGGTACGCGAGCGCCCGGTGCAGGGTGACCGGCATCCGGGAGGCCACCAGGAGCAGCCCCGCGCCGAGGATCGCGGCGAAGAACTGCTTGCGGAAGAAGTACGAGGGCACGAGGTCGTACCGCAGCGCCGTGATCATGGAGGCGGAGTAGACCATCACCAGGCCGAGGGCGGTGATGAGCAGGGCGGCGCCGAGGATCACGTAGTACGCGGTCAGGGGGCGGTCCCAGGCACGGTGCGCCTGCTCGTACACCCGCCGTACGCCGCCGCCGCGGGTCGCCCGCGGCGGCGTGGGGGCCCGGCCTCCGCCGCGTACGGCGGAGGGCCGGCGAGTCCCGGCGGTTCTGCTCGGCATGGTCGCTGTCCCCTCCAGTCGTGCCCGGCGCGGCCGGACCTTCTCGCTGGTCAGGTCAGACGCGCCCGGTGGCGGCAAGGGTGCGGACCGCGTCCGCGAACGCCTCGCCCCGCTTGTTGTAATTGGCGAACATGTCCATCGAGGCGCAGGCCGGGGCCAGCAGAACGGTATCGCCCGGCCGGGCGAGCCGGGCCGCCTCCTGGACCGCCGCGGACATCGCCCCAGTGTCGGTCCGGTCGAGGTCCACCACCGGTACCTCGGGGGCGTGTCGCGCCAGGGCTTCGCGGATCAGGGCGCGGTCGGCGCCGATCAGCACGACCCCGCGCAGCCGCTCCGCCGACTTCTGGACCAGCTCGTCGAAGGTCGCGCCCTTGGCGAGGCCGCCCGCGATCCAGACGATCGGGTCGTAGGCCGCCAACGAGGCTTCCGCCGCGTGGGTGTTGGTGGCCTTGGAGTCGTCGACGTACGTGACGCCCTCGATCTCCTCGACCAGTTCGATACGGTGCGGGTCGGGCCGGAAGGCCCGCAGACCGTCCCGTACGGCCTTCGGCTCGACACCGAAGGCGCGGGCCAGGGCCGCCGCGGCGAGCGCGTTGGCGATGTTGTGCGGGGCCGGCGGGTTCACGTCCGCGACCTCGGCCAGCTCCTGGGCCTGCTTCTGGCGGTTCTCGACGAAGGCCCGGTCGACGAGGATGCCCTCGACCACGCCGAGCTGGGAGGGTCCCGGGGTGCCCAGGGTGAAGCCGATCGCGCGGCAGCCCTCCTCGACGTCGGCCTCGCGGACCAGGTCCTCGGTGACCTTGTCGGCCACGTTGTAGACGCAGGCGACCGTGTTGCCCTCGTAGATCCGGCCCTTGTCGGCGGCGTACGCCTCCATGGAGCCGTGCCAGTCGAGGTGGTCGGGCGCCAGGTTGAGCACGACGGCCGAGTGGGCGCGCAGGGAGGGCGCCCAGTGCAGCTGGTAGCTGGAGAGTTCGACGGCGAGCACGTCGTACGTCTCCTCGCCGAGGACGGCGTCGAGGAGCGAGACGCCGATGTTGCCGACGGCCGCGGTGCGCAGCCCGGCCGCCTCCAGGATGGAGGCGAGCATCCGTACGGTCGTGGTCTTGCCGTTGGTGCCGGTGACGGCGAGCCAGGGAGCCGCGCCGGGGCCACGGAGGCGCCAGGCGAGCTCGACGTCGCCCCAGACCTCCACCCCCGCCTCCGCGGCGGCCGTGAAGAGCGGCTTGTCGGGGCGCCAGCCGGGGGCGGTGACGACCAGTTCGGTGCCCTCGGGCAGGGTGTCGCCGTCGCCGAGGCGGACGGCGACGCCCTCCGCCTCCAGCTCGGCGGCCTGCGCCCGGGAGCGCTCGTCGTCGCCGTCGTTGACGACGGTCACGACCGCGCCGAGGCCGTGCAGGACGCGGGCGGCCGGGATCCCGGAGACCCCGAGTCCCGCGACGGTGACCCTCTTGCCGTTCCAGCTCACTTTTCGGATGCCCATCCCGCGTAGAAGAGGCCCAGGCCCACGATCACGCACATGCCCTGGATGATCCAGAACCGGACCACCACCAGGACCTCGGACCACCCCTTGAGCTCGAAGTGGTGCTGGAGCGGGGCCATCCGGAAGACGCGCTTGCCCGTCATCTTGAACGAACCGACCTGGATGACCACGGACAACGTGATCAGCACGAACAGGCCGCCGAGGAGGGCGAGCAGCAGCTCCGTACGGGAGCAGATGGCGAGGCCGGCCAGGGCGCCGCCGAGCGCCAGCGAGCCGGTGTCGCCCATGAAGATCTTGGCCGGCGAGGTGTTCCACCACAGGAAGCCGAAGCAGGCACCCATGAGGGCGGAGGCGACGACCGCGAGGTCGAGCGGGTCGCGGACCTCGAAGCAGGCGTTCGGGTTCGTCAGGGTGACCGCGTTGGCGCAGGACTCCTGGAACTGCCACAGGCCGATGAAGGTGTACGCGCCGAAGACCATCACCGACGCGCCGGTGGCCAGGCCGTCCAGACCGTCCGTCAGGTTCACGCCGTTGGACATGGCCAGGATCATGAAGAGCGCCCAGACCACGAACAGCACCGGGCCGATGGCCCAGCCGAAGTCGGCGATGAAGGAGAGCTTCGTGGAGGCCGGGGTGAGGCCGCGCAGATCGGCGAACTGCAGGGAGAGCACGGCGAAGGCGATGCCGACGATCAGCTGGCCGGCCATCTTCGCCTTGGCCCGCAGACCCAGCGAACGCTGCTTGACGATCTTGATGTAGTCGTCGAGGAAGCCGACCAGGCCCATGCCGGCCATCAGGAAGAGGACCAGCACGCCGGAGTACGTCGGGTCCTCACCGGTGATGACCTTGGCGAGCGCGTACGCGATGAGCGTGGCCAGGATGAAGGAGATACCGCCCATGGTGGGCGTGCCCTTCTTGCCGGCGTGGCCGCGCGGGCCGTCGTCCCTGATGAACTGTCCGTACCCCTTGCGGGCCAGGAGCTTGATGAGCAGCGGGGTGCCGATCAGGGTCAGGAAGAGCCCGATGGCCCCCGCGAAGAGGATCTGCCTCATCGGTCGGCGACCTCGCTCCCGGAGTCGAGCAGTGCCAGGGCGACCTGCTCCAGACCGACCGACCTGGAAGCCTTCACAAGGACGACGTCCCCCGGGCGCAGCTCACTGCGCAACAGGTCGACCGCCGCCTGCGCGTCGGACACGTGCACCGACTCCTCACCCCACGAACCCTCGTTATATGCGCCCAGTTGCAACCAGGACGCTTCCCTGTCCCCGACCGCCACGAGCTTGCTGACGTTGAGTCGGACGGCGAGCCGCCCGACCGCGTCGTGCTCGGCGAGCGCCTCGTCACCGAGCTCGGCCATCTTGCCGAGCACCGCCCACGTGCGGCCCCCCTGGGCCTGTGCGGCCCGGCCCATGGCCGCGAGCGCGCGCAGCGCGGCTCGCATGGACTCGGGGTTCGCGTTGTAGGCGTCGTTGACGATCGTCACGCCGTCCGGACGCTCGGTGACCTCCATGCGCCAGCGCGACAGGGTGCCTGCCTCGGAGAGCGCGGTGGCGATCTCCTCGGCGGCCATGCCCAGCTCATGGGCGACGGCGGCCGCGGCGAGCGCGTTCGACACGTGGTGCTCACCGTACAGGCGCAAGGTCACGTCACTGCACCCGGTGGGTGTGTGAAGACGGAAAGAGGGCTGTCCGTTCTCTGTGAGCCGGACATTCTCGGCACGTACGTCGGATTCGTCGGCCTCCCCGAAGAGGATCACGCGCGCCTGGGTGCGGGCGGCCATCGCCCGCACGAGCGGGTCGTCGGCGTTGAGGACCGCCACGCCGCCCTTGTCGGCGGGGGGCAGCGACTCGACGAGTTCGCCCTTCGCCTGGGCGATCTGCTCGCGGCCGCCGAACTCGCCGATGTGGGCGCTGCCCACGTTCAGGACGAGTCCGATCCGCGGCGGGGTCAATCCGGTGAGGTAGCGGATGTGGCCGATGCCGCGGGCGCCCATCTCCAGGACCAGGTGCTGGGTCTCGTCGCTCGCGCGCAGCGCCGTCAGCGGCAGCCCGATCTCGTTGTTGAGCGAGCCGGGCGTCCACACGGTGGGTCCGTGGCGCTGCAGGACCTGGGCGATCAGGTCCTTGGTGGAGGTCTTGCCGGCCGAGCCGGTGAGCGCGACGACATCGGTGCCGAGGCGCTCGACGACGCTGCGGGCGAGGGCGCCGAGCGCCGTCTGGACGTCGTCCACGACGATGGCGGGCACGCCGACGGGGCGGGCGGCCAGTACGGCCACCGCGCCCGCCTCCATGGCGCGGGCCGCGTAGTCGTGGCCGTCGACCTGTTCGCCGGTGAAGGCGGCGAACAGGCTGCCGGGCTTCACCTCACGGGAGTCGATGACGACGGGACCGGTCACCACGACGGCCGGATCCGGTATGTCGTACGACTGCCCGCCGACGATTTCGGCGATCTCGGCGAGGGAGAGGGCGATCACAACTTATCCCTGACTGTTCTTGAGGCTGCGTTCAATCGCTGCGTGCAGGACCTGGCGGTCGTCGAAGGGGCGGACCACCCCGTGGATGTCCTGTCCCTGCTCGTGGCCCTTGCCGGCGACGAGCACGGTGTCACCGGGCCGGGCGCGCTCCACGACCGCGGCGATGGCGGCGGCCCGGTCGGCGTCGACCAGGACGTCGCCGCGCTCGTGGGCGGGCACCTCGGCGGCGCCCGCGAGCATGGCGGCGAGGATCGCGAGGGGGTCCTCGGAGCGGGGGTTGTCCGAGGTCAGTACGGCGGTGTCGGCGAGGCGCGCCGCGGCGGCGCCCATCGGGCCACGTTTGGTGGTGTCACGGTCGCCGCCGCAGCCGAGGACGATGTGCAGCTTGCCCTCGGTGACCTTGCGCAGGGAGCGCAGGACCGATTCGACGGCGTCCGTCTTGTGGGCGTAGTCGACGACCGCGAGGTACGGCTGGCCCGCGTCGACGCGCTCCAGCCGGCCGGGGACACCGGGGACGGCGGCGACGCCGTCGGCGGCGGTCTGCGGGGCGAGCCCGGCGACGGCGAGGGTGACGATGGCGGCGAGGGTGTTGGCGACGTTGAACGGGCCGGGCAGCGGGGCGGTGGCGGAGATCCGCTCGCCCCGCGGGCCGACGACCGTGAACGTGGAGTCGTGGGAGCCGATCTCGACGCCTTCGGCGCGCCAGTCGGCGTCCGGGTGGCCCTCGGCGGAGAAGGTGACGACCGGGACGGTGGTCTCACCGGCGAGCCTGCGGCCGTACGCGTCGTCCAGGTTCACCACGCCCTGTTTGCTGCGCTCGGGCGTGAACAACTGCGCCTTGGCCCGGAAGTAGTCCTCCATGTCGGAGTGGAACTCCATGTGCTCGGGGCTGAGGTTGTTGAAGACCGCGACGTCGAAGACGCAGCCGTCGACCCGGCCGAGCACGAGGGCATGGCTGGAGACCTCCATGGCGACGGCGTCGACCCCGCGCTCGCGCATGACCGCGAACAGCGCCTGGAGGTCGGTGGCCTCCGGGGTCGTACGTTCCGACTTGATGCGCTCGTCGCCGATCCGCATCTCGACCGTGCCGATGAGGCCGGTCTTCCGTCCGGCGGCGCGCAGTCCGCCCTCGACGAGGTAGGCCGTGGTGGTCTTGCCCGAGGTGCCGGTGATGCCGATCTGGAGCAGGTCCGTACCGGGCCGGCCGTAGATCTCGGCGGCGAGTTCGCCCATGCGGCCGCGCGGGTTCTCGACGACCAGGACCGGCAGGCCGGTAGCGGCGGCGCGGTCGGCGCCCGTCGGGTCGGTGAGGATCGCGGCGGCGCCGAGTCCGGCGGCCTGGTTCGCGAAGTCGGCGCCGTGCATCCGGGCGCCGGGCAGGGCGGCGTAGATGTCCCCGGGACGTACCGCCCGCGAGTCGTGGGTGATGCCCGAGACGTCGGTGTCCGCGCCGGCGGACGGCTCGACGCCCAGCCGGGCGGCGAGGTCGCCCAGGGGTGTCGGGCGGGCCTGCTCCGGGCGGGGCGGGGTGGTTCGGTACTGATCAGCGTGTGGCACGGCGGTGAGCGTACCGGGCCCACCCGTCGGGGGGCCAAAAGAGGGCCGGGCCTCGCCGGAGTTCGATTTCCGGTTCCCGGAACCGGGGGTGATCGTGGTCACTGGTGCTCCCGAGGTGTCACTCGCTGTCCTTGAAGGCCACCGGCAGCCGGGCGGGCTCGCTGCCCGTCGGTGCGACATGGAGCGTCTTGAGGGCGAACTCCATGACCTTCTTGTAGATGGGTCCGCAGATCTGGCCGCCGAAGTAGTCGCCCTTGGTGGGGTTCTGGATGGCGCAGTAGACCGTGATCTGCGGGTCGTCGGCGGGCGCGAAGCCGGCGAAGGAGGCCGTGTAGCCCTTGTAGCGGCCGAGTTCGGGGTCGACGCGGTTGGCGGTTCCGGTCTTGCCCGCGACCCGGTAGCCGGGGATACGGGCCCGGGTGCCGGTGCCCTCCTCGTCACCGACCACGGACTCCAGCATCTGCGCGAGGGTCTTGGCGGTCTTGTCGCTGATCACCCGGGTCTGCTGCGGGGCGGGCGCCGGGGTGAACCGGCCGTCGGGCCCCTTGGTGCCGCGGACGAGCGTGGGCTCGATCCGTACGCCTCCGTTGGCGATGGTGGAGTAGACCGAGGCGGCCTGCATGGCGTTGATGGAGAGGCCCTGGCCGAAGGGGATCGTGTACTGCTGCGAGGTCGACCAGTTCTGCGGCTTGGCGAGGATCCCCGAGGTCTCGCCGGGGTAGCCGAGGCCGGTGGGGCTGCCGATGCCGAACTTGCGCAGGTACGAGTAGAGGACCTGGTTGGACTCCGCCTGGGTCCCCCCGAGCTGACCGGTCGCCAGGATGGTCCCGATGTTGCTGGACTTGGCGAGGACGCCGTTGAGGGTCAGGTACCAGGTCTTGTGGTCGACGTCGTCCTTGAAGAGCCGGTCGCCGCGGTGCAGTCGGTTGGGCACGGTGACATGGGTGTCGGGCGTCGCCACGCCCTCCTCCAGGACGGCGGCCATGGACATGACCTTGCTGGTGGAGCCCGGCTCGTAGGCGTCCTGGAGGGCCGCGTTGCCCATCGCGGCGGCGTTGGCCGCGGACAGGTCGTTCGGGTCGAAGCCGGGGGCGTTGGCCATCGCCAGCACCTCGCCGGTCCGCGTGTTCTGCACTATGACGTACCCGCGGTCGGCCTTGGACTTCCGCACCTGCTCGGTGATGGCCTGCTGGGCGGCCCACTGGATGTCCCGGTCGATGGTCAGCTCGATGTCCGAGCCGGGGACGGCCGGGGTGCCCTGGGATCCGGCGGTCGGCACCTGGCGCCCGCCGGACTGGGCGAACCTGATCTTGCCGTCCTTGCCCGCGAGTTCCTTGTCGAGCATCGACTCCAGGCCGCCGGCGCCGCGGCCCTCGGCGTTGACGTAACCCAGTATTCCGGCGGCGAGTTCGCCGTTGGGGTACACGCGCTTGGTGCTGGGCTCGCTGAGGATGCCGCCCAGGAGGTTGATCCCGTTGCCGCCCTGGGAGCGCTTGGCCTTCTTCTCGTAGACCTTCTTGAGGTCCTTGATCTGGTTCCAGACCTGGGGGGTCTGCTTGCGGGCCAGCAGCGTGTAGCGGGACTTGGGCGTGCGGAGCTTCTTGGCGAGCTCGGCGGGGTCCTTGCCCAGGAGAGGCGCGAGGAGGGCGGCGGCCTGCTCCGGGGCGTCCTGGATCTTGCTCTCCGCCGGGGTGAAGAGCTTCGGGTCGGCGGTGATGTCGTACGCGTCGACGCTGGCGGCCAGCGCGATCCCCGAGCGGTCGGTGATCTCGCCCCGGTCGGCGGAGAGCGTGTACTCCTGGTAGCGGTGCGCCTCCGCCTTGGCGGCGAGGGCGCTGGCGTCGACGGCCTGCACCTGGAGCAGCCGGACGACGAAGGCCACCATCACGAGCGTCAGCCCGAGGGAGACCAGGCGCAGTCGGGGCTTGGGGTTGCCGAGCCGGATGGTGCGCGGTCGCGCCGGGGGGCGTGGCGCGGGCCTGCGCGCGGTGCCGGAGCGGGCGGCGGGGCGCTGGGCGGGCCGGGCCTGTCTGCCGTCGGAGGACCGGGGGCGGGCGGGCCGGGCGGGGCCGGGCACCCGGCGACGCGGGGGCTCCTTGGAGGGCACTGCGGTCACCTGCCGGGGTTCGTCGGGGCGGGCGGGGTCGTCTGCGCGGGCGTCGTGGCGAGGGGCTCGGCGAGGGGCTCGGCCGGAGGTGCGGCGGGGGGCGTACTCGCGGGCGGCTGCGGGAGCGGGTCCGGCGGCGGCGAGGCGGTGTCGGCCTCCGTCCCGTACGGGAGCGCGGCAGGGGGTGCGGGCGGCGGTCCGGCCGGGGCGCCCGTCGCGGACTGGGGCACGGTCTGGGGCACGATCGGCGGGGTGACCGGGGGCGGGGTCGAGGTCGCGGTCGGCGTCGGAGTGGGCTCGGGCAGGGGCGCCGCGGAGGGCTCGCCGCGGACCGTGCCGTCCGGATCGAGGAAGGCGGGGCTGCCGCCCGGGACCATGCCGAGCTCCCGGGCCCGTCGCTCCAGCGCGTCGGGCGCGGACCGGTCGTCCACGTCCCGCTGCAGGGCCTGCTCCTCGTCGGTGAGTTCCGTGGTCCGGTTCTTGAGGTCACGCAGCTTGAAGGAGCCCTGGTTGAGGGCGGAGTTCAGCAGCAGGAGGGTGATCAGCCCGCCGCCGAGCAGGACCACGACGAGCAGGACGAAGGGGGTACGCGCGGCGGAACTGGGCCCCGACGGCATGAGCCGCCCGAGCCGTGCCGCCCGCCCTTTGAGCGGCCCCTTCGTCGTCACCTTTCGTCCTCCCGGATGCGCTGCGCCCCGCGGAGTCTGGCCGGTGCCGCACGGCGGTTCTCGGCGATCTCCTCCTCCGTGGGCAGCTCGGCACCGCGGGTGAGCAGCTTCAGACGGGGCTGGTACTGCTCGGGGACGACCGGCAGGCCGGGCGGGGCCGTGTTCGCCGCGCCCGCCGCGAAGACCTGCTTGACCAGCCGGTCCTCCAGGGAGTGGTACGAGAGGACCGCGATCCGCCCGCCGACCGCGAGCGCCTTCACCGCCGCCGGGATCGCCCGCTCCAGGACGGTCAGCTCGCCGTTGACCTCGATGCGCAGGGCCTGGAAGGTGCGCTTGGCGGGGTTGCCGCCGGTGCGCTTGGCCGCCTGCGGCAGGGAGTCGCGGATGAGCTCGACCAGGCGCGCGCTGTTGGTGAACGGCTCCTTCTCGCGCTCGCGCACGATGGCGGAGACGATCCGCTTGGCCTGCTTCTCCTCCCCGTACGCCCGCAGGATGCGGACCAGCTCACCGGGCGGGTAGGTGTTGAGGACCTCCGCCGCGCTGACCCCGGTCGTCTGGTCCATGCGCATGTCGAGCGGGGCGTCCTGCGCGTACGCGAAGCCCCGGTCGGCCTCGTCGAGCTGCATGGAGGAGACGCCCAGGTCGAAGAGGATGCCCTCGACGCGCGGGATGCCGAGCCGGTCGAGGACCTCGGGCAGCTCGTCGTAGACCGCGTGGACGAGGGTGGCGCGCTCGCCGTAGGGGGCCAGCCGCTCTCCGGAGAGCCGCAGCGCCTCCTTGTCCCGGTCGAGGGCGACGAGTCGCGCCTCGGGGAAGCGGCGGAGCAGCGCCTCGCTGTGGCCGCCGAGGCCGAGGGTGCAGTCGACGACGACCGCACCGGGGCGCTCCAGGGCCGGGGCCAACATGTCCAGGCACCGCTGGAGCATCACCGGGACGTGTCGGTCGTTGCTCAATGCGCCCTCTCAGAATTCGGCTCAGATTCGGCGCGGCCGCTACGCATCCGCCGCACGCGCGGGGGAGAAACTGCGGAAATCGCTCAATGTCTCCGTGAACTTCGCGTCACTTTAGTCCACGGGACCCGACGGTCAATCAACCGGCTGGCGCGTCGCGCGGGCCGCCGACGGGAGTCCGGCATTTCCGACAGTTCATCCGTATGGGCCTGCTCTTCTCATGCCTGTGGGTTACCTCACAACAAGGCTCATTGACGTTCTTTGTCCGCTCTCACAGCGGGCCGCGATGCCCGGTGACCATTACCGTCATAGACATGTCGACCTCAGCGAACACCTCCTCCGCCGCCGCCGACGTGATACGCAGCGGCGGGACCGTGACCGACCGCCTCGTCGAGGCCAACGCGCGATACGCCGCCGGCTTCACCGACCCCGGCATGGACGCGAAGCCCGTCCTGAACGTCGCCGTGGTGGCCTGCATGGACGCCCGTCTCGACCTGCACGCCGCGCTCGGCCTGCAGCTCGGCGACTGTCACACCATCCGCAACGCGGGCGGAGTGGTCACCGACGACGTGATCCGCTCGCTCACGATCAGCCAGCGCGCCCTGAAGACCCGCAGCGTGGTGCTCATCCACCACACCGGCTGTGGTCTGGAATCGCTCACCGAGGAGTTCCGGCACGAGCTGGAGATGGAGGTCGGTCAGCGGCCTTCGTGGGCCGTGGAGTCCTTCCGCGATGTCGAGCAGGACGTCCGGCAGTCGATGCAGCGCGTGCGGACCTCGCCGTTCCTGCTGCACACCGACGACGTCCGCGGCTTCGTCTTCGACGTGACCACGGGTCTGCTGCGCGAGATCGACCCGGCCTGATCCACCGGGCGCAACACAGCAAACCCCGGCATATCGCTCCCACTTGTCCACAGGCAAGTGACACAACCCGGCACGGGCCACAAGAATGCTCGGGTGACACCCCCCGATGAACCACGGGGGCAGGTGTCGGTGTGTTTCGGAGGGGCCGAGGAGGGCCGGGTGACGACCTATGACGATCGAGCGAGCCTCGCAGATCTGACCACCACAGCGGAGCGCGTCCGCAGGTCGGTGGAGAGTGTGATCGAGGGCAAGCCTGAGGTCGTACGGCTTTCGCTGACCGTGCTGCTCGCCGAGGGACATCTTCTGATCGAGGATGTCCCCGGCGTCGGCAAGACGATGCTGGCCAAGACGCTGGCGCGGTCCATCGACTGTTCGGTGCGCCGTATCCAGTTCACGCCCGACCTGCTGCCGTCGGACATCACCGGCGTGTCGATCTTCGACCAGCAGCGGCGGGACTTCGAGTTCAAGCCGGGCGCGATCTTCGCCCAGATCGTGATCGGCGACGAGATCAACCGCGCCTCGCCGAAGACCCAGTCCGCGCTCCTGGAGTCCATGGAGGAGCGGCAGGTCACCGTCGACGGGCAGACGTACGAGCTGCCGAGCCCGTTCATGGTCGTGGCCACGCAGAACCCGGTGGAGATGGAGGGCACGTATCCGCTCCCCGAGGCGCAGCGCGACCGCTTCATGGCGCGCGTCTCGATCGGGTACCCCAGCCCCGAGGCCGAGCTCCAGATGCTCGACATCCACGGGGCGGTCAACCCGCTCGACGATCTGCAGCCCGTCGCGCACGCCCACGACATCGTGAAGTTGATCGACGCGGTCCGCGCGGTCCACGTCGCCGACTCCGTGCGCCGGTACGCCGTCGGCATCGTCGCCGCCACCCGTAACCACCCGGACCTGCGGCTCGGCGCCTCGCCGCGGGCCACGCTCCATCTGCTGCGCGCCGCCAAGGCGTCCGCCGCGCTCAGCGGCCGCGAGTACGTCCTGCCGGACGACCTCCAGGCGCTGGCCGTGCCGGTCCTCGCCCACCGGCTGATGCCGACGGCCCAGGCCCAGCTGAACCGGCGCACCTCCGAGCAGCTCGTTCTCGACATCCTGCAGCGCACGCCCGTCCCGGTCGCGGCGCCGCCCGCCGGCCCGCACTTCGGCCAGCAGCAGCCCGGCGTTCGGCAGCTGTGATGGCGACCGCTGCCGCGCCGGAGGGGCAGCGGGAGGACGACCGGGGCGCTCGCGCGGGGAACGACCGGGGTGGCCTACGGGCCACCCTCGGCGGGCTCACCACGCGCGGCCGCTCCTTCCTCGCCGCCGGTGTCGCCGCCGCGATCTGCGCCTACGTCCTCGGCCAGGGCGATCTGCTGCGCGTCGGCCTGCTGCTCGCCGTGCTGCCGCTGATCTGCGCCGGGGTCCTCCACCGCACCCGGTACCGGGTCGCCGCCAGCCGCCGGCTCTCCCCGCAGCGGGTGCCGGTCGGCTCGGAGGCCCGGGTCCATCTGCGGATGGACAACGTCTCCCGGCTGCCCACCGGCCTGCTGATGCTCCAGGACCACGTCCCGTACATGCTCGGGCCGCGGCCCCGGTTCGTCCTGGACCGGGTCGAGGCGGGCGGCCGGCGCGAGGTGTCGTACCGGGTCCGCTCGGACCTGCGCGGCCGCTTCCCGCTGGGCCCGCTCCAGCTGCGGCTGAACGACCCCTTCGGCATGTGCGAGCTGACCCGCTCCTTCAGCGCGTACGACACGCTCACCGTCGTTCCCCGGACCGAGGCGCTCCCGGCGGTGAAGCTGGCCGGCGAGGCGGCGGGGTACGGCGACGGCCGGCAGCGCTCGCTGGCGCTGGCCGGTGACGACGACGTGATCCCCCGCGCCTACCGCCACGGTGACGATCTGCGCCGGGTCCACTGGCGTTCCACCGCGCGCTACGGCGAGCTGATGGTCCGCCGTGAGGAGCAGCCGCAGCGGGCCCGCTGCACGGTCCTGCTCGACACCCGCCGGATCGCCTTCCAGGGCGCCGGCCCCGACTCGGCCTTCGAGTGGGCGGTCTCGGGCGCGGCCTCCACCCTGGTGCACATGCTGGAGCGGGGCTATGCGGTACGGCTCCTCACCGACACGGGCACCGCGGTGCCCGGCGAGGGCGCCGAGGGCTTCGCCTCTTCGGCGCAGGACTCGGCCGAGGCGGCCGGGCTGATGATGGACACCCTCGCCGTCGTCGACCACTCCGACGGGGCCGGTCTCTCGCGCGCGTACGACGTGCTGCGCGGCGGGAACGAGGGTCTTCTGATCGCGTTCGTCGGCGACATCGACGAGGAGCAGGCTGCGGTGGCGGCCCGGATGCGGCAGCGCAGCGGCGCGGCCGTCGCCTTCGTCCTGGACTCCGGCACGTGGCTGACCGGTGGCGCGGTGAGCGGTGCGGTCGACGAGCGGCTGCGGCAGCTGAGGGAGGCCGGGTGGACGGCGCTGGCCGTGCGCCCCGGCGACCGGCTGTCCGAGCTGTGGCAGCAGGCCGGCGGAGCGCGTGCGGAGACCGCCGCGGGTGACACGTACGGAGGTTGGTCATGAGCGGCCGCGGGCGGCTGACACTGGGCTCCTTCGCCGCCACGCTGCTGGCGGCGGGCGCGCTCCTTCCGCTGGTGAAACCGGCGACCTGGATCTTCACGGCCGCGATCCTGCTGGCCGTACAGAGCGGGATCGGCGTGCTGACCCGGCGGGTCCCGCTGGCCCGGCCGCTGACGGTCGCGGCGCAGGCCCTCGCGAGCCTGCTGGCGCTGACCCTCGTCTTCGCCCGGGAGCAGGCGCTGCTCGGCCTCCTGCCCGGGCCGCAGGCCCTCGGGCGGTTCGCCGCGCTGTTCCGGGCGGGCGCCGACGACGTGAGCACGTACGCGATCCCGGCCCCCGACACCGAGGGCATCCGGCTGATGCTGGTCGGCGGCGTGCTCGTGATCGGTCTCCTGGTGGACACGATCGCGGTGACCTTCCGCAGCGCGGCCCCGGCCGGTCTGCCGCTCCTCGCGCTGTACTCGGTGGCCGCGGGTCTCTCCGACGGCGGCGCGAGCTGGCTGTGGTTCGTGCTGGCCGCCACCGGCTATCTCCTGCTGCTCCTGGCGGAGAGCCGCGACCGGCTCTCGCAGTGGGGGCGGGTGTTCGGCGGCGCGCCGCGTCCGGGCGGCACGGCCGCGGCCGGCGGCGGGCAGGCGCTCGCCCCGGTGCGGACCGGTCGGCGGATCGGTGTGGTGGCCATGGGCATCGCGCTGGTGGTGCCGGCCGCGCTGCCCGCGCTCTCCGGCGGTCTGTTCGGCGGCCCCGGCGAGGGAGCCGGCGAGGGGGGCAGGGGCGGCACGATCTCGGCCGTGAACCCGCTGGTCTCGCTCCAGGACAACCTCCGGCAGCCCGAGGACCGCGAGGTGCTCCGGTACCGGACCAACGCGACCGACACCAGCGGCATGTATCTGCGGCTCGTGGCGCTCGACCAGTTCGACGGCACCTCGTGGAAGTCCTCGGTCCGCCCCATCGAGGACGTGCCGGAGCGGCTGCCGCGGCCGGACGGCCTCGGCGAGCAGGTCCGTACGACCGAGGTGACGGGCAACTTCGTCGCCTCCTCGACGTACGAGCAGAAGTGGCTGCCGATGCCCTACCCGGCGGCCCGGGTCGAGATCGAGGGCCGCTGGCGGTACGAGCCGGCCGGGCGGATGATCGTCGGCGACGACAAGCAGAACACGCGCGGCGCCCGGTACACGGTGACGAGCCTGGACGTACGGCCGACGGCGGCGCAGCTGGCGGCGGCCCCGCCGGCGCCGCCGAAGCTCCTCGCCGAGTACACCCGGGTCCCCGACTCGTTGCCCCTCGACGTGAAGTCGACGGCGCTGCAGGTCACCAAGGGGGCGCGGAACGACTACGAGCGGGCCGTGAAGCTCCAGGACTGGTTCGCGACGGACGGCGGCTTCCGCTACGACGTCGAGGTCGAGTCGGGCACGGGCGTCCAGGCGATCTCCCGCTTCCTGGAGCGCAGGGAGGGCTTCTGCGTCCACTTCTCGTTCTCGATGGCGGCGATGGCGCGCTCCCTGGGCATCCCGGCCCGGGTGGCAGTCGGCTTCATGCCGGGCATCTCGCAGGCCGACGGCACGATGTCGGTGGGCATCCGGGACGCGCACGCCTGGCCGGAGCTGTACTTCGAGGGCGCGGGCTGGGTCAGGTTCGAGCCGACGCCGACGCGGGGCTCCACGCCGGAGTACACGCGCCAGCAGTCCCCCACGGGGACGCCGACGGAGTCCGCGCGGCCGGAGTCCAGCGCCTCGGCGATGCCGTCCGCCGCGCCGAGCACCTCGGAGAGCTGCCCGCCGGAGCTGCGGCGCCTGGGCGAGTGCGGGGCCGACCCGGCGGCGGGCGGAGCGTCGTCCGACGGCGGCGGGGTGAACCCGCTGAAGGTGCTGCTGATCTGCCTGGCCGTGGCGGTGGTGCTGCTGTTGCCGCTGTCGCCCTTGCTGTGGCGTACACGGGTACGGGCGCGGCGGCTCGGCTCCTCGGGCCGCACGGCCGAGGACGCGGTGGCCAGGACGCTGGCGGCCTGGCGGGAGATCGGCGACACGGCCTGGGACCACGGGGTCGCGCCGGACGAGTCCCGGACGCCCCGGAAGACGGCGGCCCGGATCGTCCGCCTGGGCTCCCTGGAGGGCGAGCCGGCCAACGCGGTGCACCGGGTGGCCCGCGCGGTCGAACAGGTCCTCTACGCCCCGCAACCGCGTCCGGCCACGGGCCTGGCGGAGGAGGTCGCCCTGGTCAGGTCGGGCTTCGCGACGGCGGCGTCCCGCGGGACGCGCCTGCGCGCACTGCTCGCACCGCGCTCGGCCGTCCGGGTGGTGTGGGCGACATCGGAACGGTGGTCGGCGGTGACGAGGGCGTGGGGCCTGCGCCGCGACGCGCTCACAGCGCGCACGACGGCAACGTTCCGCCGCCTTTCGCGCGACCGCGCGTGACGCATGGGGGCGGGCCGGGCCCGACCGGGGCCCGACCCCCCTCACCCCCCGGGTTGTGGGCAGGCGTTCCGCAGGGCGGGACGGGTGGGCACAACCCCACGACGGCGCCGCACCCGTGGGCACCGCAGGCACGGGAGCCTGGGCCCGGCAAGGGCGCCGTCCCGTGTGCCCACCCGTCCCGCCCCAGCGGGACGAATGCCCACACGGGGGGTGGGCGGGGAAGGGGGTGGGCGGCGCCCGGGGGGCGCGGGGCCGCAGGCCAGGGGGGCAGGGGGCGCCGCCCAGCGCAGGGGCACCGGTACGCGACGAGCCCCGCGGTCGCGTCAAGACGCGGGCCCGCGGGGCTCGGGGTCGGGGGGAGGCCGGAAGGCCTCAGGGCGCCGTCAGTGGCCGCCGCCCTGCTGTTCGTCCCGGCGGCGCTGCCACCGTTCCTCGATCCGGGTCATCATCGAGCGGCGCTGTCGGCCCTGACGGCCACCGGCCGCCGCTCCGCCCGTCGCCTGCTGCTGCTCACCCGGCTTCGGCGCCTTGCGCCATCCGGTGACGGCCAGTACCGCGCAGCCCAGCATGACGAGGAAACCCACCACGCTGATCCAGATCTGCTGAGCGACCATTCCAGCCATGAGGAGCGCGATACCCACCAGGAAGCCGGCGACTGCCTGGTAAACCCGTCGCCGGGTGTACGTACGCAGTCCGCTTCCCTCGAGCGCTGTCGCGAACTTGGGATCTTCGGCGTACAGCGCTCGCTCCATCTGCTCGAGCATTCGCTGCTCGTGCTCCGAGAGCGGCACGGAGTCCTCCTAGTCGTCGGTCGCGGGGGCGACCGGGATGCGGCCCTTTCAGGATAGGCAGGGAATCGCCCCCGTGAAACCCGCCCTCAACGCCAAATCGCCAATCCGGGCCGCCATGCGGTTCGGTTGCTGAGGCGTTGATTCCCCAGCGCCTTCCCTGTCATGCCGGATGGTGTCCCCCGATCATACGGGGCGAACTCGCCGTTCGGGGGGCCTGTGGCGTACTCCATGTGCGGCTGCGTCGCTGATCAGCCCGGTGCGGGCAGGCCCGGGGCCTGGCCCCGGGCCTGCCGCCGGGCGGGTGTCAGACGCGCTTCTCGCCCAGGACGTGCAGCTGGGTGGCGATGGCGTGGAAGGACGGCAGCTCCGCCGCGGCTGCCTCCAGCTTGAGCAGGGCTTCCGCCGCGCCGGGCTCCGTGTCGACCAGGACACCGGGGACGAGGTCGGCGAAGACCCGCACGCCGTGCACCGCTCCGACGTCCAGGCCGGCCGCACCCGCCAGCTCGGTCAGCTGGTCCGCAGTGAAGCGACGGGGCACCGGGTCGCCGTCGCCCCAGCGCCCGGACGGGTCGCTCAGGGCCGTGCGGGCCTCGGTGAAGTGCCCGGCCAGCGCGCGGGCCAGGACCGCGCCGCCGACGCCCGCGGCGAGCAGGCTGAGCGCGCCTCCGGCCCGCAGCGCCGCCACCGCGTTCCGTACTCCCTCGGCGGGGTCGTCCACGTACTCCAGGACGCCGTGGCAGAGCACCACGTCGTACCCCTCCCGCCCGACGACGTCGAACAGGCCGCGGATGTCGCCCTGGACCCCGCTGACCCGGTCGGCGACGCCGGCCTCGGCGGCCCGGCGCTCCAGGGCGAACAGCGCGTTCGGGCTGGGGTCGACGACGGTGACCCGGTGGCCGAGACGGGCCACCGGCACCGCGAAGTTGCCGGAGCCGCCGCCCGTGTCGAGGACATCGAGGCTGTCCTGCCCGGTGGCCTTGACCCGACGGTCGAGGGCGTCCTTGAGGACGTCCCAGACGACGGCCGTACGAAGGGAGGCGCGCGAGGGACGCGACGACGCCTCTCGACCGAAGACAGGGGAAGGGTCCGACACGGCTGTTGACTCCTCGGTGACGGTGCACGAACGCCTCCACCCTATGGCCTCGGGCGTACTCCCCCGCTCACACGGCGCTCACCCCGTGGCCTCCTCGGCGCCGGTCTGACGGGGCAGCACGGGCTGCAGGACCAGGAGCCGCTCGACCAGGCGAAGGAACATGGCGGCGTCCCGGATCAGGTCGTCGGCGTCCCGGTGGCTGGCCGCGCCGGGTATGCCCGCCTCCGCCCTGGCCCGACGGGGTGCGCCCGAGGCGAACAGGGCGCTCCACTCGGTCAACTCGGGCGCTATCTCGGGGAGTACCTCCCAGGCGCTCCGGATCCGCGCGCGTTTGCGCGGATTGGTCTCGGGGCGGCCCCGGGCGGCGAGCACCGCGGCCGCGGTGCGCAGCGCGGCGAGGTGGGCGGTGGCGTACCGCTCGTTGGGGACGTCGTGTCCGGCGGCCTCGTCGAGGCCGGCGCGGGCCTGGGCGAGCAGGTCGAGCGCTGCGGGCGGCGCGGTGGCGCGGCGCAGCACCGGGTGGACGTCGGACGGTGGTCCGGACAGTGCGGGGGCAGGGCGGCCGGCGGCGCGGCGCCGGGGTGCGGCTGCTGCGGAGGAGCTGGTCATGACGAGCCTCCTGTCGTCGTGTGACGGCTCTGTGTCCGTATGTGTCCATCCTGAAGGGCACCACTGACAATCACGCTGACCTGCGTCTTTGCCGAGATCGCCGCTGCGGGGGTAAGTTTTTGCACTGACTGGTCAGTGCAAAAACTGGGGAAAGTGGGGGTGGACCGGTGGAAGCGAACCCGGAGGAGCCGCACGGCGCCGCCGTCGTCGCGGACGGATTCGGGCTGAAGGGGCCGCGCGGCTGGGTTTTCCGCGGGGTCGGCTTCCGGGCCGAGCCCGGCTCGCTCGTCGCGATCGAGGGGCCGTCCGGCTCGGGCCGCACCTGTCTGCTGCTCGCGCTGACCGGTCGGATGAAGCCCCAGGAGGGCCATGCCGAGGTCGCCGGGCTCCGCCTGCCCCGCAAGATGGCCGCCGTACGCCGGATCAGCGCGCTCGGCCCGGTCCCCGGCGTCAGCGACCTCGACCCGGCGTTCACGGTCGCCGAGCATCTGCGCGAGCGCGCGCTGCTCCAGCGCCGCTACGACGGAACGCTCCGGGCCCTCCTCCGCCCGCCCGCCGAGCGGGCCGCCGCCACCAAGGCCCGGATCGAGGCGGCCCTGGAGGCCTCCGGGCTCGACCTGGACACCCTGCCGAAGGCCGGGCGGACCTCCGTACGGGACCTGGAGCGGCTCGAGGCCCTGCGCCTGTCGATCGCCCTGGCCCTGATCTCCCGGCCCCGGCTGCTCGCGCTCGACGACACCGACCTCAAGCTCTCGGACGCCGACCGGACCGAGGCCTGGGGCCTGCTCCGCTCGATCGCCGACGCCGGCACCACCGTGCTCGCCGTCTGCGCCGAGGCCCCGGCGGACGTCCTGAAGGTCACCACGGTGCCCGGTGCGACAGAGGACACGCCCGAGGACGCGACCGAGGAAGCTGCCGAGGAAGCTGCCGAGGACGCGCCCGAGGACGAGAGCCGGCACGGGACCGACACCGAAGTCCGCGCCGAGGACGACACCGAGGCCGGCGCCGAGGACGACACCGAAGACACCACCGAGGAGGGGGCGGCCGATGCGCTCGCCGAAACTGGCCGCGCTTGAGCTGAAGCGGTTCGGCAGGGGGAAGCTGCCGCGGGCCGCGCTCGTCGCGATCCTGCTGCTGCCGTTGCTGTACGGCGCGCTGTACCTGTGGTCCTTCTGGGACCCGTACAGCAGGCTCGACCGGATACCCGTCGCCCTGGTCAACGACGACAAGGGCGCCACCGCCGACGGCAAGAAGATCAACGCCGGTGACGACATCACCGAGGGTCTGCTGGACAGCAAGGTCTTCCAGTGGCACCAGGTGAGCGACGCCGAGGCCCGCGAGGGCGTGGAGGACGGGACGTACTACCTCTCGCTGACCATGCCGGGCGACTTCAGCTCGCGCATCGCCTCCAGCTCCGGTGACGCCCCCGAGACGGGCGCGCTCCAGGTCCGCACGAACGACGCCAACAACTACATCGTCGGGCAGATCTCCCGGACGGTCTTCTCCGAGGTTCGCACCGCCGCCTCCACCAAGTCCTCGCGCACCTTCCTCGACAAGATCTTCATCTCCTTCTCCGACATCCATGCCGCGACCGCCGAGGCCGCCAAGGGCGCCGGCGAGCTCAAGGACGGCGTGGACAAGGCGAAGAAGGGCTCCAAGAGCCTGGCCGACGGCCTGAAGGACGCCAAGCAGGGCAGCGGCGACCTCGCCACGGGCCTGAAGAAGCTCGACAAGGGCGCGGGTGATCTGGAGACCGGCTCCCGGCAGGTCGCGAACGGCACCAAGGAGCTTGCCGACAAGGTCAACGGAACGGCCGCCAAGGTCCGCCCGTACCTGAAGAACAACGGCAAGACGATCGGGGACACCGCCCGGCTGGTCGCCCACTCCGCCGCGGCCGTGCGGCACGACCTCGAGGACGTGGTCCGGCGCGCCCCGCTCGCCCGGAGCGCCGCGCACGTGGCCGACGACAAGCTGGACGCGCTCCACAAGAAGCAGTGCGTGGACAATCCGCTGCCCGACCCCCAGGCCTGCCCGGCCCTCAAGGAGGCCAAGGTCACGGCGGACGACGTCGCGAAGATCGCCGACGACCTGCACGAGCTGACCAAGGGCAGCGACGGCGACCTCAAGAAGCTCGACGGGCAGCTCGCCACCCTGCAGAAGCAGGCCGAGGACCTGGCCGAGGCCGCTCCGCACCTCGACGAGGACCTCGACGGCGCCGTCAAGAAGATCAACAAGCTGAACACGGGTGCCCAGAAGGTCGCCCAGGGCGCCGACGCGCTGCACACCGGCCTCACGAGCGCCAGGACCGGCTCGACGAACCTGGACACGGGTGTCGGCAAGCTGAAGAAGGGCGCCGGGGAGCTCGACGGCGGTCTCTTCAAGCTGGCCGACGGCTCCGGCGAGCTTGCCACCGGTCTGCACGACGGTGTCGCCAAGATCCCCGACTACGACGAGCAGGAGCGGGACCGGCGTACGGAGGTCATGGCCGACCCGGTCGAGCTGGCCTCCCAGTCGCTCCACAAGGCGCCCAACTACGGCACCGGCTTCGCCCCGTACTTCATCCCGCTGTCCCTCTGGGTCGGCGCGATGGTGGCGTACATGCTGATCGCGCCGCTCAACCGGCGCGCCCTCGCCGCGGGCGCCTCCGCCTGGCGGATCGCCCTGGCCGGCTGGCTTCCGGTCGCGGCCATCGGGCTGCTGCAGGTCGCCGCGCTGATGTCCGTCCTGCACTGGGGCCTCGGTCTCCAGATGGTCAGGGCGGCCGGAACCGTCGGCTTCCTCGCCCTGGTGACCTGCTGCTTCGCCGCGATCATCCAGTGGCTCAACGCCCGCTTCGGCGCGGCGGGCCGGATTCTCGTGCTGGCCGTGCTCATGCTCCAGCTGACCTCGGCGGGCGGCACGTACCCCGTTCAGACCAGCCCGGGCTTCTTCAACGCGATCCACCCCTTCCTGCCGATGAGTTACGTGGTCGAGTCGCTGCGCCGGCTGATCACGGGCGGCGGGATCGGGCCGGTCTGGCAGGCGGTGGCGGTGCTGACGGCGTTCACGGTGGGCGCCCTTGCGCTGACCGCCGTCTCGGCCCGGCGCAAGCAGGTGTGGACCCTGGACCGGCTCCACCCGGAACTGAGTCTTTGAGACCTGTGAGAATCGAGCCCATGGACAGCAGCAGCACCAGACGCCAGGCCACGCGCGCGAAGCTCTACGAGGCCGCCGTCACGCTCATCGCCGAGCAGGGCTTCTCGGCGACGACGGTGGACGAGATCGCCGAGCGCGCGGGCGTCGCCAAAGGCACGGTCTACTACAACTTCAAGAGCAAGACCGAGCTCTTCGAGGAGCTGCTGCGGCACGGAGTCGCCCTGCTGACCGCCTCACTGCGGACGGCGGCCGAGGAGACGGCGGAACGGGGCGGGAGCCGGGTCGACGCGCTGGACGCGATGATCCGGGCGGGTCTGGTCTTCATCGACCGCTATCCGGCCTTCACCCAGCTGTACGTGGCCGAGCTCTGGCGCACCAACCGGGCCTGGAACGAAACCCTCCTGGTCGTCCGTCAGCAGGCGGTCGCCGTGGTGGAGGGCGTGCTGCGGGAGGGCGTCGAGGCGGGCGAGCTGAGCGAGGAGATCGACATCCAGCTTACCGCGGCCGCGCTGGTCGGGATGGTTCTGGTGGCCGCCCTGGACTGGCAGGCCTTCCAGCGGGAGCGCTCGATCGACGATGTGCACAGCGCGCTGTCGCGGCTGCTGCACGGCCGGGTGGGCGGCTGCTGACCGACCACGAGGGAATACGCCGGACGGCGAGGCTCGATCCCCCCGAGCCTCGCCGTCCGGCGTTTTCCGTACCCCCGTGCTCCCCCGCGGGCCCCCGTGTCCCCCGTGGACCCCGTATCCCCCGTGCACCCCCGTGCCGGCAGGCGCACGGCCCCGTTCCGCCGCCCCGTGTCGGCAGTTCCGGAGCCGTGCCCCTTCCGTTGCCCCTACTCTTCCGTCTCCGCAGGTCAAAGCCCATCCGCATCGCTACTCATCTCATCGTCTAGGTACGGGTACTCAGACCTGGATACGATCGCGGGCGTGTCCGTACTCCCCCTGGTCTTCACCAGCGGCTGGGCGAGCGGGATCAACGCGTACGCGGTGGTCCTGCTGTTCGGCATCTTCGGCGCGACCGGTCTGACCGACGAGGTCCCCGAGTCGTTGCAGCGCACCGACGTCCTGATCGTCGCCGGGGTGCTGTTCCTGTGCGAGGCGGTGGCGGACAAGATCCCTTACGTCGACTCCGTCTGGGACTCCGTCCACACGGTGATCCGGCCGGTCTCCGGCGCCGTCGTGGGCGCCCTGCTCGCCGGGCAGTCCGGTTCCCTGCCCGAGCTCGCGGCGGGCGCGGTCGGCGGCTCGACCGCGTTGATGAGCCACTTCGTCAAGGCCGGGACACGGATGGCGATCAACACCTCGCCGGAGCCGTTCTCCAACGTCGCCATGAGCGTGGCGGAGGATCTCGGGGTCGCCGGGATCATCACGTTCGCGGTCTTCAACCCGGTGGCGGCGGCGATCATCGCGGCCGTGCTCCTCCTGCTCGGCCTGGTGATACTGGGCTTCCTGGCCCAACGCATCCGCCGCTTCCTGCGCCGCAGGGCCCAGCGCCGGGAGGAGAAGCGCCTGGCCGCCACGGAGGCCCGAACTCCGGTCCCGCCCGACTGACCGGGCCGCCGAAACGGGCTGTCGGTGGTGGCGGATAGGGTCGCTGACATGGCACGGATTGTGGTGATCGGCGCGGGCATGGGCGCCATGGCGGCGGCCGCCCGGCTGGCCGTGGCGGGCCACCGGGTGACGGTGTACGAGCGCGGTGGGACGTACGGCGGTGCGGTGCGCCGCTTCGAGCGGGACGGGTTCGCCTTCGACACCGGCCCGGGGCTGCTGCACCTGCCGGCGGTCTACCGCGATCTGTTCGTCAAGACCGGCAAGGAGCCGCTGGAGGACTGCGTCGAGCTGACGCAGGTCGACCCGGCGAGCCGGCACGTCTTCGCCGACGGCACCCGCGTGGACCTGCCGAACGCCTCGCGTGCGGGCACCGTCTCCGCCCTGGACGCCGCGCTCGGCGACGGCGCTGGCGAGCGCTGGGGCGACTTCATGGTCCGGGCCCGCGAGGCCTGGGACCGCACGCGTCGCCCCCTCCTGGAGGAGCCGCAGCCGGCGGACCCGTCCACCCTCGGCCGCGAACCCTACCCGGCCCTGAAGCCGGGTCTCCTGCGGCGCCGGACCACACGCCTGTCCGGGATCGGCGCGCGGGAACTGCGTGACCCCCGGCTCGTCGCGCTCCTCGACTCGTACGCCTGGGCGTACGGCTTCGACCCGGCCACGGCCCCGGCCGCGGCCGCCGTCCTGCCGTACATGGAGCAGACCTTCGGCACCTGGTACGTGAGCGGCGGCATCCGGGCGCTGGCGGACGCGGTGTACGAGCGGTGCCGGAAGCGGCGGGTGGAGTTCGTCTTCGACTCCGCCGTCACCGACGTCCTCGAGAAGTACGGCAGGGCGGTCGGGATCGCGCTGGAGGGTGGCGAGGCCGTCGAGGCGGACCACGTGGTGGCGGGGGCTCCCGTGCCTTCGCTCTACCGCGAGCACATCGTCGGCTGGGACGATCAGGACGAGTGGCCGCGCCACCAGGTGGCCGGGACCGGCCGGGTGACGGTCTGTCTGGCCCTGCGCGGGGCACGGGATGCGGACGCGGTGCATCGCACCGTGGTGCACGGCACGGGCGACCGGCCGACGGTGACGGTGCTGCGGCCGGACGACCCGGCCCTGCGACCCGACGGCGCGCACGAGTCGGTGACCGTCACCGCGACGGTGCCGACGACGGGCAGGGAGGGCTGGGAGGGGACCGCCGGGCGCATGGTCGCCCAGGCGGAGACCGCCGTGCCGGGGCTGCGCGAGCGCCTGCTCTGGCAGGAGGTCCGCACCCCGGACGACACGCTGCGGGAGACCGGCGCGGCGGAGGTGCCCGGGCCCGCCCTCGCCGGCGCCCGCGGCCGGTTCCTTCCTGCCGCCAACCTCTCCCCCCTCGCCGGCCTCCACTTCGCCGGCGGCTGGTCCCACCCGGGCGGCGGGCTCGCCCACGCCGGGATGTCGGGCGCGCTGGTCGCCGGGCTGATCGTGGAGGGCGCGGACTTCCGCGGCTCGCGGTAGCCGGCCCGGCTGGGCGATGGGGCGGCTAGGGCGTGTTTCGAAAGTCCCGCCTGGCCCGCGACGCCTGGCACGCACACTCGCTGCGTTGTCGGAGTCATCCAAGTACGTCCAGTACGAGGATGATCCTCCGCCTTGCGATTGCACGCACCAGACGCCGCGGCCCCGCCCTGCGGGCGGACGGCGCTACTTTCGAAACACGCCCTAGTAGCGGTACTGCTGGTCGTTCCCGCCGCCGTGGCCGTACTGGTCCTGGCCCGGCTGCTCGCCGTCCCGCTGCTGCGGCACCCAGACGCCGCCGGGCGGGGTGTCGTAGCTGTACGAGGGTGCGTAGGGGTCCGCGTAGGGCTGCTGGCCGGCGGTGCCGTAGTCGTACGAGGTGTACTGCTGGCCGTCGGTCCCCGGGCCGATGTACGGGTCGGAGTACGCGGCGTACTGCTGCTGCCCGGGGTCGTAGTCGTAGGCGGGCTGCTGGTATCCGGGCGTGTAGCCGTCGTAGCCGCCGTACACGGGCTGGGGCTCGGGCTGGGCCTGCGGGTGGGAGTGGGCGTACGAGGGGTCGTAGACGGCGTACTGGCCGGTCTCGTCGGGCATCGGCTGCGGCTCGTAGACCGCCGTGGCCTCGGCGGGCGAGGGGTCCACCGGCTCGTAGGAGAGGTCGGTGACCTCGAGCGTGGGGCCGGTCTCGGGCGGCGTGGCGGACCTGCGGCGACGGCTCGCGCCCGGGCTCCCGCCGATGGCCCAGCCGGTGGAGAAGCCGCGGCGGAAGGACAGGGTCACATAGGTCTGGCCGACGGCGAACGCGACCGCCCCCGCGATGATCACGGCGACCGAGGGCATCAGAACGCCGAGGACCACCCCCAGGAAGCCGCAGAAGGCGAGCACGCGCCAGCGCAGCCTCGCCTTGTACTGCAGGAGCACCTCACCCAACAGCCACAACGCGACGACACCGAACGCGATGTAGAGGACCGTCCACCCCATGCCCGCCCCTCTCCTACGGCCACCGCCGCGGGTCTGGGGCGGGTACGCCGGTCACGACTGCACGTGCAGTCCGAGATTCTCGTAGATCTCCAGCGTCGCGGTGGAGTTGTTCAGCGTGATGAAGTGCAGTCCGGGGACACCCTCGGAGAGCAGACGCGCGCAGAACTCCGTCGCGAACTCGATGCCAATGGAGCGTACAGCGGCCGGATCGTCCTTGACGGCGAGGATCCGTTCTTTCACGTCCGCCGGGAAGAGGGCGTTGCTCAACTGGGGCAGCCGGTCGAGGGTCTTCACGTTCACAACGGGCATGACTTCGGGGATGATCGGCGTCTCGCAGCCGGCCTTCGCCACGCTGTCCCGCATCCGGAGGTAGTTGTCCGGATCGAAGAACATCTGCGTGATGGCGTAGTCGGCACCGGCACGGCACTTGTCCACGAAGTGACGGATGTCCGTGTCCCAGTCGGCGGAGCGGGGGTGCATCTCGGGGAAGGCGGCGACGCCCACGCAGAAGTCCCCGGACTCCTTGATCAGCCGGACCAGGTCGGCGGCGTACCGCACGCCCTCGGGGTGCTCGATCCAGTCCCCCAGCGGGTCGCCGGGCGGGTCGCCGCGCAGCGCGAGCATGTTCCGGATGCCGGCGTCGGCGTACTGGCCGAGGACGTTGCGCAGCTCCGCGATGGAGTGGTCGACCGCGGTGAGGTGCGCGACCGGGGTGAGGGTGGTGTCGCCGGCGATCTTCTGGGTCGCCTTGACCGTCCCGCCACGGGTCGAGCCGCCGGCCCCGTAGGTCACCGAGACGAAGCTCGGCCCGACCGCCTCCACTCTGCGCAGGGCGTTCCACAGGCTCCGCTCGCCCTTCTCGGTCCGGGGCGCGAAGAACTCGAAGGAGTACGAGGGCTTGCCGGAGGCGAGGATGTCGCGGACCGTGCGCGCACGGTCCGAGCGGGTGGAAGCGGTGCCAAGAGCCATACGGGCAGGTTAGACGCGGGTCTTCGGCCGACGAAGCCGCGTCCGAGGAATGGACACGTTTTTGGACAACGTCCGAGAAGTCGACCGCGCCCTCGGACGTTGCGCCGAGGAGATCACGCCGAGCGCTCGCGGACCCGCTTCGCGAGGCGGGCGGTCGCCGCGGCCGGGTCGTCGGCCTCGGTGATCGCCCGGACGACCACGATCCGGCGCGCGCCCGCGTCCAGGACCTCGTCGAGGGTGGTCTCGTCGATCCCGCCGATGGCGAACCAGGGCCGGTCCTGCTCCAGGGCGGCCGTGTACCGCACCAGGTCGAGGCCGGGTGCGTACCGGCCCGGCTTGGTCGGGGTGGGCCAGCAGGGGCCCGTGCAGAAGTAGTCCACACCCGGCTCGGCGGCCGCCGCGTCCACCTCGGACTCGGCGTGGCAGGAACGGCCGATCAGCACCTCGTCGCCGAGGATCGCGCGGGCGGCGGGCACGGGCAGGTCGCCCTGGCCCAGGTGCAGCACGTCGGAACCGATGGCGTGGGCGACGTCGGCCCGGTCGTTCACGGCGAGCAGCGTGCCGTGCCGGCGGCACGCGTCGGCGAACACCGCGAGGTGTTCCAGCTCCTCGCCGGCCTCCATGCCCTTGTCGCGGAGCTGCACGATGTCCACGCCGGAGGAGAGCACGGCGTCGAGGAAGGCGGGCAGGTCTCCCTGGCGCTTGCGGGCGTCCGTGCACAGGTAGAGCCGGGCGTCGGCGAGCTGCTCGCGAGGCGTGGACATGGGTGCTTCCCCCCGTTGGGTGCCGTGGTTCCGCGGGGCCGGCCGGGACCGGCCCCACGGAGCCACCTGTGTGGTGTCTTCGGTACGTCAGACGGCGAGCGCCTGGGCGCGGCGCTTCACCTCCGTGCCGCGATTCTCGCTGAGCGCCTGCGCGGGCGTGCCCGGCAGGGTCGGGTCGGGAGTGAAGAGCCACTCCAGCATCTCTTCGTCGGTGAAGCCGTCGTCCTTCAGGAGGGTCAGGGTCCCGGAGAGGCCCTTGACCACCTTGTCGCCGTCGATGAAGGCGGCCGGCACCTGAAGCGCCTTGTTCTCACCACGGCGTACGGCGATGAGCTGGCCCTCCTTGACCAGCTGCCGCACGCGCGTCACCTCGACATCGAGCATTTCCGCGATGTCGGGGAGGTAGAGCCAGGCGGGGACGAGAGCATCGATTCTTGCGTCAATCTCGGTCACATGGCCAAGCCTGCCATCCCGGACCGACAGTCGGTAGTCGAGCCCTGCCCGACCCGCGAGAACCCCCCTAGGGGGTGTCTAGCCAACTGCCGCCTTCAGGGGGACGGAGGGGTCGGCGGCCTGCGTCGGGTCGACGCGGGTGCCCGATTCGATCAGCTTGCGGCCCTGGGCCAGGTCGCGGGGGCGTCCGACGGCGAGCAGGGCCACCAGGACGCCGTCGCGCAGCCACAGCGCGGACCAGGAGGGTCCTTCCGGGTCGCCGCGCCGGAGCAGCTCCGTGTCGCCCTCGTGGTGTCCGGCGTACTGCACGAAGCGGCCGAACTGCTCGGACCAGAAGTACGGCACCGGGTCGTACGGCCGGGGGACCTCGCCGATGATCTCGGCGGCGACGGTGCGCGGACCCTGGAGCGCGTTGTCCCAGTGGTGGACCAGGAGCCGTCGGCCGTAGCGGGCGGAGGGGAACGAGGCGCAGTCGCCGACGGCGTAGACGTCGGGCAGGGAGGTGCGCAGCCGGTCGTCGGCCGTGACGGAGCCGTCCGCGTCGAGGGCGATGCCGGAGCCGGCGAGCCAGCCGGTGGCGGGCCGGGCGCCGATGCCGACGACGACCGCGTCGGCCGGCAGCCGCCGGCCGTCGGTGAGGACGACCGTGCCGGGTTCGACGCCGGCCACGCGCGCGTGGGTGAGGAGTGCGGCGCCGCTCTCCTCGTACCACTGCGCCATGGGGGCGGTGACCTCGACGGGGAGCGCGCCCGCGAGCGGCCGGTCGGCGGCCTCGACGACGGTGACGGCGCACCCCGCCTCGCGCGCGGCGGTGGCGAACTCGGCGCCGATCCAGCCGGCGCCGACCACCACGATGTCGTGGCGCAGCTCCAGGACGGGCTTGAGGCGGGCGGCGTCGTCGAGGGTGCGCAGCAGATGGACTCCGGGCACGCCCTCGGTGCCGGGCAGGGTGACCGGCTCGGCTCCGGTGGCGAGGACCAGGACGTCGTACGGGACGGGTCCGGCCTCGGTGTCGAGTTCGTGGTCCCCGGCGCGCAGCCCGGTGACGTCGAGACCGAGGCGCAGCTCGATGGAGAGCGCCTCGAAGTCGACGTCGAAGGCGGAGTCCTCGGCCTTGCCGAGGAGGACCGCCTTGGAGAGGGGCGGCCGGTCGTAGGGCTGGTGCGGTTCGGCCCCGATGAGGGTGACCGGTCCGCCGAAGCCCTGTTCGCGCAGGGCGACGGCGGTCTGTACCCCTGCCATGCCGGCGCCCACGATCACGACCCGCTGCTGTGCCTGCTTCTGCTCGCTCACCCGATCACCTTACGCATCTGACATTCCGTCAGGAAGGCAGCTGCTCGACCACACTGGTGCCGGAGCCCTCCTGGGACTCCCATGCCCAGGTCTCCTCCAGCCGAACGCGCCCGTCCGCAAGCTCCACCACGGTCGACACGCAATGCCCCGAAGAGGTGGATCCGTCCTGCTTCAACTGGACGTACCGGAAGTCGAGCCGGTCCCCCGCGCGCGTGCCGACGAGATTCCCGCGGACCACGTCTCCGCCGGCGTACTCGGCCCAGATCCGGCCGCCCTCCTCGTGGTACGTGAACCGGGTGCGTGTACCCACCTGACCGGGGGCCTGGTCGGCGACGGGGGCGAGGACCAGTCCGTCGAGAGAACGTGCCACTGCGGAGGCTCCCTTACTGGGCGTCGGGGGCGGGGGTTAGTCTGACCGTCAACGTAGAGCACTCGCGGGAGCCCGGACGCACCGGGCTGAGAGGGAGGCTGGCCGGCCTCCGACCGTACGAACCTGATCCGGGTCATGCCGGCGAAGGGAGGGGCTGGACGCCCATGTCGCGTACATGCAGCACATCTGACGTTCTCGTCATCGGGGGCGGAATCATCGGTCTGGTCACGGCCTGGCGGGCGGCGCAGCGCGGGCTGCGCACCGCGGTCGTGGACCCCGAGCCGGGCGGCGGGGCCGCCCGGGTGGCGGCCGGGATGCTGGCCGCCGTCACCGAGCTCCACTACGGCGAGGAGACCCTGCTCGCCCTCAACCTCGCCTCCGCGCGCCGCTATCCGGACTTCGTCGCCGAGCTCCAGGACGCCACGGGACACGACGTGGGCTACCGCGCCTGCGGCACGCTCGCCGTCGCGCTCGACGCCGACGACCGGGCGCACCTGCGCGAGCTGCACGCCCTGCAGACCCGCTGCGGTCTGGAGTCGGAGTGGCTCAGCGGGCGCGAGTGCCGCCGTCTGGAGCCGATGCTGGCGCCGGGGGTGCGCGGCGGACTGCGGGTCGACGGCGACCACCAGGTCGATCCGCGCCGGCTCGCGGCCGCGCTGGTCACCGCCTGCGAGCGGGCCGGGGTGGTCTTCCACCGGGCCCTGGCGGAGCGGCTGACGGTGGTACGGGACCGGGCGGCGGGTGTGGTGCTCGCCGACGGCCGCGCGGAGGCCGCGGACCAGGTGGTGCTGGCCGCGGGCAGCCTCAGCGGCCGGCTCGCCGGTGTTCCGGAGGACGTGCTGCCGCCCGTACGCCCCGTGAAGGGGCAGGTGCTGCGGCTGACCGTGCCGCGGGCGTACGCGCCGTTCCTGTCCCGGACCGTGCGGGCCGTCGTGCGCGGCAGCCACGTCTATCTGGTGCCGCGCGAGAACGGCGAGCTGGTGGTCGGCGCGACCAGCGAGGAGCTGGGCTGGGACACCACCGTCACGGCGGGCGGGGTGTACGAGCTGCTGCGCGACGCCCACGAGCTGGTGCCGGGCATCACCGAGCTGCCGCTCACCGAGACTCGGGCGGGTCTGCGCCCCGCCTCCCCGGACAACGCGCCGCTGCTGGGCTCGACCGCGCTGCCGGGGCTCCACCTGGCCACCGGCCACTACCGCAACGGGGTCCTGCTCACCCCCGTCACCGGCGAGGTGATGGCCGAGCTCCTCACCACCGGCGCGCTTCCGGACGAGGCCCGCCCCTTCACCCCCCGCCGCTTCTCCCCCGCTCACGTACGTCAGGAGCAGCCCGCATGAACGTCTCTGTCAACGGCGAGGCGCGCGTCCTCGCCGCCCCCACGACCCTCGACGCCCTCGTCGCCACCCTCTCCGCCGCGCCGTCGGGCGTGGCCGCGGCCGTCAACGAGACCGTCGTGCCGCGCAGCCAGTGGTCCACGACCGTCCTCGGCGAGGGCGACCGGGTCGAGGTCCTCACCGCGGTGCAGGGGGGCTGAGCGCGATGTCCGACGACACGTTCGTCCTCGGCGGTACGGAGTTCTCCTCGCGCCTGATCATGGGCACGGGCGGGGCCCCCAGCCTGGACGTCCTCGAACGCTCGCTGATCGCCAGCGGTACGGAACTGACGACCGTGGCGATGCGACGCCTGGACCCGACGGTGCAGGGCTCCGTCCTCTCCGTCCTGGACCGGCTCGGCATCCGGGTCCTGCCGAACACGGCGGGCTGCTTCACGGCGGGCGAGGCCGTGCTGACGGCGCGTCTCGCGCGGGAGGCGCTGGGCACGGACTGGATCAAGCTGGAGGTCGTCGCCGACGAGCGGACCCTGCTGCCGGACGGAGTGGAGCTGCTGGACGCGGCGGAGACGCTGGTGGACGACGGTTTCACGGTCCTGCCGTACACCAACGACGATCCGGTCCTGGCGCGGAAGCTGGAGGACGTGGGGTGCGCGGCGATCATGCCGCTGGGCTCCCCGATCGGCTCCGGACTCGGGATCCGCAACCCGCACAACTTCCAGCTGATCGTGGAGCGGGCCGGGGTGCCGGTGATCCTCGACGCGGGGGCCGGGACGGCCTCGGACGCGGCCCTGGCGATGGAGCTGGGGTGCGCGGCGGTGATGCTGGCGTCCGCGGTGACCCGCGCGCAGGAGCCGGTGCTGATGGCGGAGGGGATGCGGCACGCGGTGGAGGCGGGCCGCCTGGCATGGCGGGCCGGCCGGATCCCCCGCCGCCACTTCGCCGAGGCCTCGTCCCCGACGGAGGGCCGCGCCGCCCTGGACCCGGAGCGCCCGGCGTTCTGACGACGTGATCTCCCCCACCCCGCCCCTCCCCGAAACCCTGTCGGGGGCGGGTGGGGGGTCCCGGGGCTGCGCCCGGAACCCGCCGCCCACAGGGCCAGTCCCCGGAGCGAGGGGTCCTCGTCACAGGTGCGCTGCAGTCCGGGCGACCCGGCCGAGGAGGGGTGACCGGGCTCGTAAACTCGGGCCCGTGGACACGACCCTCCAGGACCCCCTCGTCGGGCAGCTGCTCGACGAGCGCTACCGCGTCGACGCGCGCATCGCCGTCGGCGGGATGGCCACGGTCTACCGCGCCGTCGACATCCGCCTCGACCGGGTGCTCGCGCTCAAGGTGATGCACCTGGCCCTCGCCACCGACGCCACCTTCGTGGAGCGGTTCATCCGCGAGGCCAAGTCCGTGGCCCGGCTCTCCCACCCCAACGTCGTCGGGGTCTTCGACCAGGGCGCGGACGGCGCGTACGTCTACCTCGCCATGGAGTACGTCGCCGGGTGCACGCTGCGCGACGTGCTGCGCGAGCGCGGGGCGCTCCAGCCCCGCGCGGCGCTGGACATCCTGGAGCCGGTGCTCGCCGCCCTGGGAGCCGCGCACCGGGCCGGGTTCGTGCACCGGGACATGAAGCCGGAGAACGTGCTGATAGGGGACGACGGCCGGGTCAAGGTCGCCGACTTCGGTCTCGTACGGGCCGTCGGCTCGGCCACGAACACCACCGGCTCCGTCCTCGGCACCGTGTCGTACCTCGCCCCCGAGCAGATCGAGCACGGCACCGCGGACACCCGCGCCGACGTGTACGCCTGCGGTGTCGTCCTGTACGAGATGCTGACCGGCGGCAAGCCGCACTCCGGTGACACCCCGGCACAGGTCCTCTACCGCCACCTGAACACCGACGTCCCGGCCCCGTCCGCCGCCGTGCCCGGGCTCGCCCTCGAACTGGACGAGCTGGTGGCGAGCGCCACGGCCCGCAACCCCGACGTCCGGCCGCACGACGCCGTCGCGCTCCTGGCCCTGACCCGGGACGCCCGCGCCGCCCTCGGGGACGAGCAGCTGGACGCCGTACCGCCGCAGGCGCGCCCGGAGGACCGTACGGGCTCCGAGGACCTGACCAGCGTCATCCCCAAGGTCCTGCCGCCGTCAGCGCAGCCGGTGCAGCACACGAGCCGGCTGGCCGTGCCGCCGCCCGACCTCCCGCCGGAGTCCCGGCGCGCTCCGCGCCGGCCCCGCGGCCCCTTGCTCGTCCTCGCCGCCGTCCTGGTCGCACTCGGGCTCGGGGCGGGTGTCTGGTACATCAATTCCGGCCAGTTCACCCGCGTACCGGCCGTCCTCGGCCAGACCGAGGCGAAGGCCACGAAGCGGCTCACGGACGCGGGTCTCGACGTCGGCGCGACGAAGCGCGCCTTCAGCGACGTGTACGAACGGGGCACGGTCATGGCCACCGACCCCGCCTCCGGCGAACGGATCCGGGGCAACGGCACGGTCACGCTCACGATCTCCCGCGGCCCCGAGATCGTGAAGGTCCCGAACCTCAAGGGGAAGCCGCTGGCGGAGGCCAAGCGGCTCCTGGCGAAGGAGGGCCTGGCCCCCGGCGTCATCACGACCGCGTTCAGCGAGGACGTCGCGCAGGGCGCCGTGATCAGCTCCGACCCGGAGCCCGGCACCGAGCGCAGCCCGGACTCGGCCGTGGCCCTCGTGGTGAGCAAGGGCGTCCCGATCGAGGTCCCGAACGTGGCCGGCACGTCGGTGGCCGAGGCCACGAGCACGCTGCAGGAGGCCGGGCTCACGGTGGAGATCGCGACCGAGCGGATCCACTCCCCCCAGGCGGCCGGCACGGTCGCGGCCCAGTCCCTCGCGGAGGGCAGCCGCGCCGCGAAGGGCGACCGGATCGTCCTCACCCCCTCCAAGGGCCCGCGGATGATCGAGGTCCCCGACGTCGTGGGCGAGTCCACCGCGGCCGCACGCGCGAAGCTGGAGGGCGCGGGCTTCGAGGTGAAGGTCGAGAAGACCTTCCCCTACCTCGGCGACACGGTCTCGGGCCAGTCCACCGACGGCGGCTCCACCGCCCCCGAGGGCTCCACCATCACCATCACGATCAAGGGACTGTAAGAACTCATGCGCAACCCCGTCGGCGGCCATGTCCCCGTGGCCGGCGGCCTCGCCTCGACCGGTCTCGCCTACGCCCGCGAGCTGGGCGCGGAGACCGTGCAGGTCTTCGTCGCCAACCCGCGCGGCTGGGCCACTCCCCTCGGCAACCCGGCCCAGGACGAGCTGTTCCGCGCCGCGTGCGAGGCCGAGTCCCTGTCGGCCTGGGTCCACGCCCCGTATCTGATCAACTTCGGCTCCCACACCGAGGCGACCGTCGAGCGGTCCGTCGACTCGCTGCGGCACTCGCTGCGCCGCGGCCGGGAGATCGGGGCGAAGGGTGTGGTGGTCCACACCGGTTCGGCGACCGGCGGCCGGCCGCGGGCGGAGGCACTGGCGCAGATACGGGAGCGGATGCGGCCGCTGCTCGACGAGCTGACGCACCCGGACGACCCGTTCCTGCTGCTTGAGTCGACGGCCGGGCAGGGGTTCTCGCTCTGCTCGCGTGCCGAGGACTTCGGCCCGTACTTCGACGCGCTGGACCGCCATCCGAAGCTCGGTATCTGCCTGGACACCTGTCACATCTTCGCCGCGGGCCATGACCTGACCGGTCCGTACGGCATGGCTCAGACGCTCGACCGGCTGGTCGAGGTCGTCGGCGAGGGACGGCTGAAGCTGATCCACGCCAACGACTCCAAGGACGTCGTCGGCGCGCACAAGGACCGGCACGCGAACATCGGCGCGGGCCACATCGGCGAGGACCCGTTCCGGGAACTCATGAGGCACCACGCCACCGACGGCGTACCGTTGATCATCGAGACCCCGGGCGGGAAGGAAGGGCACGCGGCGGACGTGGAGCGGCTGAAGAAGCTCAGGGAGTGAGATTCCCATTGAGTAATACCCCCAGGGGGTATACGGTTCTGGTGTAGCAGGAACCGCGACCGACGTTGGGGGCTCCCATGCAGCACGAAGCGCACACGCCTCACCACCACCCCGGCGAGCACTCCCCCGAACACCACGCCGACCACGCCCAGCACACTGACCACGCCGACCAGCACGCGCACCACCACGGGCACGCCCCGGGCAAGGTCAGCTGGTCCATGGCGATGAAGGCGACGCTGCACTGCCTCACCGGATGCGCCATCGGCGAGGTCCTGGGCATGATCATCGGTACCGCGCTGGGCTGGGGCAACGCCCCCACGATGGCGCTCGCCATCGTCCTGGCCTTCTTCTTCGGCTACTCGCTGACCCTCTGGGCGGTCGTCCGCGCCGGCCTCGCCCTGAAGGCTGCCATCGGCGTCGCGCTCGCCGCCGACACCCTCTCCATCACCGTCATGGAGGTCGTCGACAACGGCATGCTGCTGATGATCCCGGGAGCGATGGACGCGCACCTGACGGACGGCCTTTTCTGGGGCGCCCTCGCGGTCGCCTTCCTCGTCGCCTTCGTGGTCACCACCCCGGTCAACAAGTGGATGATCGGCCGCGGCAAGGGCCACGCGGTGGTCCACCAGTACCACCACTGAGCCTGGGCGGGACGGTCATAGCTCCGGGCCGTCTCCCGGCTCCTCCTGGTACGAGTACCGCTGCTCCGTCCACGGATCGCCGATGTTGTGATAGCCGCGCTCCTCCCAGAAGCCGCGGCGATCGGCGGTCATGTACTCCACGCCCCGGACCCACTTGGGCCCCTTCCAGGCGTACAGATGGGGGACGATGAGGCGCAGCGGGAAGCCGTGCTCGGCGGTGAGCAGCTCGCCGTCCTTGTGGGTGGCGAAGATCGTGTGCTCGGAGGCGAAGTCGGCGAGCCGCATGTTGGCGCTGAAGCCGTACTCGGCCCAGACCATCACGTGCGTGACGCCGGCGGCCGGCGGGGCGAGCTCAAGGATCGTCCGGGCGGGCACCCCACCCCATTCGGCCCCGAGCATGCTGAATTTCGTGACGCAGTGCAGATCGGCCACGACCGTCGAGAACGGGAGCGCCGAGAACTCCTCGTGGTTCCAGCACCGCTTGTCGCCGTCCGCCGTCGCCCCGAAGACCCGGAACTCCCAGCGGTCGGGCTTGAACTTGGGGACCGGGCCGTAGTGGGTGACCGGCCAGCCGCGCTGCAGCCGCTGCCCCGGCGGAAGATCCGACTGCCCTGCTTCCCGGTGTACCCCGCTCTCCGGCTGACCCATGTCATCCATGGTGACAGACGGCGAGGGGTGGTCATGACCAGCCAACCTCGCATCCGGCGCGGATCAGGGCAACTCCCACTAAGCCTGCACTTACTGGACGCCCCCCACCCGTGGTGCAAGGATGCGGCCATCCTGCCCAGTCACGACAACGACATGCGTGGAAGGAGCCTCTGCGATGCAGGGCGACCCCGAGGTCCTCGAGTTCCTCAACGAGCAGCTGACCGGCGAGCTCACGGCCATCAACCAGTACTGGCTGCACTACCGCATCCAGGACAACAAGGGTTGGACCAAGCTCGCCAAGTACACCCGCGAAGAGTCCATCGATGAGATGAAGCACGCGGACAAGCTCACCGAACGCATCCTGATGCTGGACGGTCTGCCCAACTACCAGCGGCTCTTCCATGTGCGGGTCGGCCAGACGGTCAAGGAGATGTTCGAGGCGGACCGCCAGGTGGAGGTGGAGGCGATCGACCGCCTCAAGCGTGGCATCGAGGTCATGCGCGCCAAGGGCGACATCACCTCGGCGAACCTCTTCGAGGAGATCCTTGCCGACGAGGAGCACCACATCGACTACCTCGACACGCAGCTGGACCTGATCGAGAACCTCGGCGAGGCGCTGTACCTGTCGACGCTGATCGAGCAGCCGAGCTAGCCTCCGGCTCCTTCGGCACGCTCCGGCTACGCGGCCTACGCGGCCTCGGAAAGCTCATCCGGGGCCGAGGCCAGCGCGGGCATCCCCTGGTCGAGCAGCTCCCGTCGCGGGCAGTTGCCACGCCCGAGGATGGCCTGGATGCGCCGTACGCACGATCCGCAGTCGGTTCCGGCCTTGCAGGCCGAGGCGATCTGGCGAGGCGTGCAGGCGCCCGCGTCAGCGTGCTCCTTGACCTGCTTCTCCGTCACGCCGAAGCACGAGCATACGTACACGCGGTTCACCTCCCGCCGAGATCGATAAGGCTAACCTAACCTTACCCGGCGCCTACCAGGTGTAAAGCCCTGGAAATGACTGTGGGGCGCGGATCACATGGATCCGCGCCCCACAGCCGTACGAAGCTACGTACTGATCGCGTCCGCTAGTCGCGGTAGAGCTCCGCCACCAGGAACGCCAGGTCCAGCGACTGGCTGCGGTTGAGCCGCGGGTCGCAGGCCGTCTCGTAGCGCTGGTGCAGGTCGTCGACGAAGATCTCGTCACCGCCGCCCACGCACTCGGTGACGTCGTCACCGGTGAGCTCGACGTGGATGCCGCCCGGGTGCGTACCGAGGCCCTTGTGGACCTCGAAGAAGCCCTTGACCTCGTCGAGCACGTCGTCGAAGCGCCGGGTCTTGTGACCGGAGGCCGCCTCGAAGGTGTTGCCGTGCATCGGGTCGGTGACCCAGGCGACGGTCGCGCCGGAGGCGGTGACCTTCTCGACCAGCTCCGGGAGCTTGTCCCGGACCTTGTCGGCGCCCATGCGGACGATGAAGGTCAGCCGGCCGGGCTCGCGGTCCGGGTCCAGGCGGTCGATGTACGTCAGCGCCTCGTCGACCGAGGTCGTCGGGCCCAGCTTGATGCCGATCGGGTTCGCGATCTGCGAGGCGAACTCGATGTGGGCGTGGTCGAGCTGGCGGGTGCGCTCACCGATCCAGACCATGTGGCCGGAGGTGTCGTACAGCTTGCCGGTGCGCGAGTCGGTACGGGTGAGGGCGCCCTCGTAGTCGAGGAGCAGCGCCTCGTGGGAGGCGTAGAACTCCACGGCACGGAACTCGGCCGGGTCGGTGCCACAGGCCTTCATGAAGTTCAGCGCGTTGTCGATCTCGCGCGCCAGCTGCTCGTAGCGCTGCCCGGAGGGGGACGACTTCACGAAGTCCTGGTTCCAGGCGTGCACCTGGCGCAGGTCGGCGTAGCCGCCGGTGGTGAAGGCGCGCACCAGGTTGAGCGTGGAGGCGGAGGCGTTGTACATCCGCTTCAGGCGCTCGGGGTCCGGGATGCGGGCCTTCTCGTTGAAGTCGAAGCCGTTGACCGAGTCGCCGCGGTACGTGGGCAGGGTCACGCCGTCGCGGGTCTCGGTCCCCTTGGAGCGGGGCTTGGAGTACTGCCCCGCGATGCGGCCGACCTTGACGACGGGCACGGAGGCCGCGTACGTCAGGACGGCGCTCATCTGGAGCAGCGTCTTGAGCTTGGCACGGATGTGGTCGGCGGACACGGCGTCGAAGGCCTCGGCGCAGTCGCCGCCCTGGAGCAGGAACGCCTCGCCACGGGCGACGGCTCCCATGCGGGCGCGCAGCTGATCGCACTCGCCCGCGAAGACGAGCGGCGGATACGACTCGAGGTCCGCGATCACATCGCGCAGAGCCTCGGCATCGGGGTACTCGGGCTGCTGCGCCGCGGGAAGGTCTCGCCAGGTGTTGCCACCGGTAGCGGTGGTCTTAGCGTTCACGGTCACAACCACCACATTACGGGGTCCGGCGACCAGTCCAGGGACGCGACCAGTGGCTGAGACGGTGACCGAAATGTCCGCGGGGGCGGTGGAGGGGCCGAGGTGATGTTACCCTCACGCGCGTTTCAAACATTGATACAGAAACAAATCACAGGGGTGGGCGTGAGCCAAGGGCACCGCAGGGATCTGAAGAAGAAACGGCTGCTGTACGGCGCGGCGGCGGCCGTCGTGGCGACCGCGACGATCGGCACGATCGCCGTGGCGTCGCCCGGACTCCTGGGCGCCGCGGACGACAAGAACACCGCGAACGTGTCGCTGCAGTCGCAGTTCGCCCAGGCGGCGGACGAGTTCGACGTGCCGCAGAGCGTGTTGATGGCGGTCTCGTACCGGCAGACGCGGTGGGAGTCGCACGACGGCGAGCCGAGTGTGACCGGTGCGTACAACGTCATGGGGTTGACGGACGTCGACCCCGAGGACGTGGAGGCCGAGGCCGACGAGCACCGCCTCGAGCACATGAACCGGAGCGGTGACCCGAACGTCGAGAAGCACTTCGACGCGGCCAAGGCTCTCCGCACCACGCCGAAGGAGACCGTCGACACCGACGATCCCCGGCTGCACACCCTGGACAAGGCCGCCGAGCTGGTCGACAGCTCCGCCGAGTCGCTGAAGGACAACACCGCGGAGAGCATCCGCGCCGGTGCCGCCCTGCTCGCCGAGTACCAGAAGCAGGCGACCGGCGACCTGCCGGACGACCCGGGCCAGTGGTACCCGGCCGTCGCGCGCTACAGCCAGTCGCCCGACAAGAAGGGCGCCGACCTCTTCGCCAAGCGCGTCTTCGAGTCGATCAAGACGGGTGAGCGGGAGCTCACCACGGACGGCGAGCAGGTCGTCCTGCCCGCCGACCCCTCGGTCGAGCCCGTGAAGCCGTCGAACGTCCCGCTCGCCGCGACCTTCGCGACGACGACGGCGACGGCGACGGCCGACTGCCCGGTGGGCCTGAACTGCAACTTCATTCCGGCGGGGTTCCGGCAGAACAGCACGACCGACCCGACGGACTACGGCAACTACAACGTCGCCAACCGCCCCGAGGGCGGCTATGACATCCGCTACATCGCCATCCACGACACGGAGGGCGGCTACGACGGCTCCCTCTCCGTCTTCAAGAACCCGGCGTCGTACGCGAGCGCGCACTACCTGATCCGTGCCTCCGACGGTCTGGTCACCCAGATGGTCGAGAACAAGAACGAGGCCTGGCACGCCGGCAACAAGACCCTCAACATGCACTCGATCGGCATCGAGCACGAGGGTTACGCCATCAAGACCGGCTCCTGGTACACAGAGCCGCAGTACGAGTCCTCCGCCGCGCTCGTGAAGCACCTGGCGACCAAGTACTCCATCCCGCTGGACCGCCAGCACATCATCGGCCACGACGAGATTCCCGGCGTGCTCGACGAGAAGGTCCGCACGCAGCACTGGGACCCGGGCCCGTACTGGGACTGGAACCACTACATGGCCCTGCTGGGCGCTCCGACGGGTGTCGGCGGCGCGGGCGGGCTGCTCAAGGCGGGCCAGATCGTCCGCTACGTCCCGCCGTTCACCACGGCCAACCAGCCGACCCTGACGTACGGCGGTGCCTCGGTCGCGCCTCGGCCGTCGAACTTCGGCTACCTCTACACCTCGCCGTCGACGAGCTCGTCCACCCTCACCGACCCGTACTTCTCGGCCACCTGGTCGGAGGGTTCGAACTGGGCGAACAAGCTGGTCGCGGGCGGCGAGTACGTCGTCGTCGAGAGCCAGTACAACTGGACGGCGATCTGGTACGGCGGCAAGAAGGCCTGGTTCTACAACCCCGGCGGCCAGTGGACCGTCCCGGTCGGCAGCGGCACCTTGACGGCGGTGACGCCGAAGGCCGGCCTGACCTCCGTCAAGGTCTACGGCCGTACCTACCCCGAGGACGCGGCCTACGCGGGCACGAACGTGCCGGTGCAGACCCGAGGCCAGGAGTCGCTGACGAAGTACAGCAGCCTCCTGCTGTCGGGCCAGAAGTACGTCCAGGGTGGCGCGACCGTCGCCGGTGACTACTACTACGGCGGTACCTTCGACGGGACAGGCCCGGGCTCGCGCACCCTGGTCAAGGGCACGACGAACCAGTTCATCCCGATTCGGTTCAACCACCGCATCGCCTGGGTGAAGGCGTCCGAGGTGGACGTGGTCGCCGGCGCGGCCCCGGTCTCCGCCACCAACCGGTACAACGTCATCGCCCGTGACAGCTCCGGCGTCATCTGGCAGTACCAGGGCACCGGCAGCGCGTCGTGGCAGTTCCTGAACCGCTACCGCGTCGGCAGCGGCTGGCACGGCTACAACGTGATCACCCCGATGACCGCGCTGCGTGCCGACGGCACCGGGGACGTGGTGGGCCGCGAAGGCGACACGCTCTACTACCACCAGGGCAGCGGCAACCCGTCCGCGCCGTTCAAGGGACGGGTCAAGGTAAGTACCGGCTGGTCGATCTACGACCAGATCGTCGGTATGCGTGATCTGACCGGCGACGGCAACGCCGACCTTCTCGCGCGCGAGAAGTCGGGCACGATCTACCTGTACCAGGGCACCGGCAACCCCTCCGTGCCGTTCACCACCCGCACGAAGCTCGGCACGGGCTGGCAGGGCTACAGCATCATCCTCGGCGCCGGCGATCTGACCGGTGACGGCAAGCCCGACATCCTGGGCCGCGAGAAGACCGGCGTCCTGTGGATGCACAAGGGCACCGGCAACGCCGCCGCGCCGTACACCAGCCGGATCCAGGTCGGCACCGGCTGGAACATGCACAACGTCATCCTCGCTCCGAGCGACCTGACCGGTGACGGCAAGGTCGACCTGATGGCCCGGGACACCTACGGCGTCGCGTGGCTGTACCCCGGCACGGGCAGCGCCACGTCGCCGATCGGGCAGCGCATCAAGATGGGCCCCGGCTGGGGGATCTACAACTCGATCTTCTGATCCGGAGAATCGATCCTGTCGACCCCTGAAGCGGGGCCCGGCTCGCACCGTCCACGGTGCGGACCGGGCCCCGTTTCCGTGTCCGGCTGGGCTAAGGTGCTCGCATGTTCGCGCAGACGACCCAGAACTGGTGGTGGACCGCTCATCCGGCGGCCCACTGACTGCGCGTACACCGACGACACGCGAAGGCCGCCCCGAGGGGCGGCCTTCTCCCGTTTCGGGCCGTTCCTCTCCCTCACCCGGAAGGAACACGCACCATGGACCTCTCCCGTCTCCTGGACCCCTCCTGCCCGCCCTTCGCCCTGCTCCGCAGGCGCACGCCGGGCCGCGATCACGACACCGTCGAGGTGCTGATCGGGGCAGTCCACGAGGCCGAGCGGCTCGCCGAGCTGCCCGTCGGCCCACTGCCGACGCTCGCCCTCGTGCCGTTCCGGCAGATCCGCGAGCGCGGTTTCGACGTCCGCGATGACGGCACCCCGCTCTCCGTGCTCGTCGCCGAGGAGGCGTACGAGCTGCCGCTCGCGGACGCGCTCGCGCAGCTCCCGACGCACGCCGTCCCGGTCGAGGGCGGCGGCTTCGACGTGTCGGACGAGGCGTACGCCGAGACCGTGCGGCGGGTCATCGACGAGGAGATCGGCTCCGGCGAGGGCGCCAACTTCGTCATCCGCCGCACCTACACCGGCGAGATCCCGGGCTTCGGACGCGCCGACGCCCTCGCGCTGTTCCGCCGTCTCCTCGCGGGCGAGCGGGGCGCGTACTGGACCTTCGTCGTCCACACCGGGGACCGCACGCTGGTCGGGGCGAGTCCCGAGGTGCACGTCCGGATGTCCGGCGGGACGGTCGTGATGAACCCGATCAGCGGCACCTACCGCTACCCCTCCGGCGCGGCGCCGACCCCCGAGGACCTGCTGGCCTTCCTCGCCGACCGCAAGGAGACCGAGGAGCTCTCCATGGTGGTCGACGAGGAGCTGAAGATGATGTGCACGGTCGGCGACATGGGCGGGGTGGTGATCGGTCCGCGGCTCAAGGAGATGGCGCATCTCGCCCACACGGAGTACGAGTTGCGCGGCCGTTCGTCCCTCGACGTACGGGAGGTGCTGCGCGAGACGATGTTCGCGGCCACGGTCACCGGCTCCCCCGTGCAGAACGCCTGCAGGGTCATCGAGCGCCATGAGGTGGGCGGCCGCGGGTACTACGCGGGGGCGCTCGCCCTGCTCGGTACGGACGAGAACGGGGTCCAGACGCTGGACTCCCCGATCCTGATCCGCACGGCCGACATCTCCGCGGACGGGGGGCTGCGCGTTCCGGTGGGCGCGACGCTGGTGCGCCACTCCGATCCGGCGGGCGAGGTCGCCGAGACCCATGCCAAGGCGGCGGGGGTGCTGACGGCCCTGGGGGTACGGGAGGGGCGGCCGCGCGACACGTCCGCGCGGACGGTCCGGCTCGCGGACGACCCGCGCGTGCGGGCGGCGCTGGACGCCCGGCGGGCGGACCTGGCGCCGTTCTGGCTGAAGATGCAGGTGCGCTCGGCCGAGCTGACCGGCCACGCGCTGGTGATCGACGCGGAGGACACCTTCACGGCGATGCTCGCGCACCTGCTGCGCTCCTCCGGCCTGGAGGTGTCGGTCGTCCGCTACGACGAGCCAGGTCTGCGGGAGCTCGCGCTCGGCCACGACGGCCCGGTGGTGCTCGGCCCCGGGCCGGGCGATCCGGGGGACGCGGCCGACCCGAAGATGCGCTTCCTGCGCGGCCTCACGGCCGATCTCGTACGGGATCACCGGCACGGTCTTCTCGGCGTCTGCCTCGGCCATGAGCTCATCGCGGCCGAGCTGGGCCTGGAGATCGTCCGCAAGCGGACTCCCTTCCAGGGGGCGCAGGTGCGGATCGATCTCTTCGGACAGCCGCAGACCGTCGGCTTCTACAACAGCTTCACGGCCCGCTGCGACGACCGTGCGGCCACCGAACTGGCCCTGCACCGGATCGAGGTGAGCCGCGACACGGAGACGGACGAGGTCCACGCCCTGCGCGGGCCGGGCTTCGCGGGCGTCCAGTTCCACCCCGAGTCGGTGCTGACGATGGACGGGGCGGCGCTCACGGCGTCCCTGCTCGCGGGGGTGCTGGTCTAGGACGCGGCCGGCACCAGGACGTTCTCGCCGCGCCGCCCCGCGGTGTAGTCGAGAACCGGTCCGCCGAGGTCGGCGTTGACGCTCGTGGACACGATCTCGTGGCCGGCCGCGATGGGGCGGTGTCCTCGGTGAGGAACACATCCAGGCAGCGGACGTCGTGGTGTCCTTCGAAAGCCTTCTCGATCAGCGGCTTCTCGTCGGCCTGTACGCCGAATGCCAGGATCTCCACGGCGTTCCCCTCGAAAAGGTACGGAAGAGCGATGAGTCGGATATGCGCGAATATACGACCCACGCCGTCGCCCCGCTCAGCCGAAGAAGACCCCCACCTCCGCGTACAGCGCCGGATCGACCGTCTTGAGCCGCGCCGTGGCCTCGGAGATCGGGACGCGGACGATGTCGGTGCCGCGCAGGGCGACCATCTTCCCGTGGTCGCCGTCGCGGACCGCGTCGATGGCGTGCAGTCCGAAGCGGGTGGCGAGCCAGCGGTCGAAGGCGCTCGGGGTGCCGCCGCGCTGCACATGGCCGAGGACGGTGGTCCTGGCCTCCTTGCCGGTCCGCCGCTCGATCTCTGTGCCGAGCCACTCGCCCACGCCGCTCACCGCCGCCCCGTCCCGGGGCCTCGCCCCCTCGGCGACCACCACTATCGGCGCGTACGTGGACTTGAAGCGGGAGGTGACCCAGGCGCACACCTGGTCGAGGTCGAAGCGCTGTTCGGGGACGAGGATGACGTTGGCACCGCCCGCGAGGCCCGAGTGGAGGGCGACCCAGCCGGTGTGGCGGCCCATCACCTCCACGACCAGGACCCGCCGGTGCGACTCGGCCGTCGTGTGCAGCCGGTCGATGGCCTCGGTCGCGATCCCGACGGCGGTGTCGAAGCCGAAGGTCCAGTCGGTGGCCGAGAGGTCGTTGTCGATGGTCTTGGGTACGCCGACACAGGGCACGCCGTACTCGTCGACGAGCCGGGCGGCCGTGCGCAGCGTGTCCGCGCCGCCGATGACGATCAGTCCGTCGAGCTCGTGCTTGGCGAGGTTCTCCCTGATCCGGCGGACCCCGTCCGGTGCCGCGAACGGGTCGGTACGGGAGGAGCCGAGGATGGTGCCGCCGCGCGGCAGGATGCCGCGGACGGCGGGGATGTCGAGGGGCGTCGCGTCACCGTCCAGCGGGCCGCGCCAGCCGTCGCGGAATCCGGTGAACTCGTAGCCGTACTCCTGGACGCCCTTGCGGACGATGGCGCGGATGACCGCGTTGAGACCGGGGCAGTCGCCGCCCCCGGTCAGTACGCCGACGCGCATGGAGCTCTCCTTCTCCGGGGCGGACGGGTGCGTGACCCACGCTAGTAGGGACGTGGGATCACGCAGCCCGTCCGCCACGGCATGGAGAGTGAATTGTCGTGGGCGCCGAGGGGTGTGAGGGCCCGTCAGGCGTCGTCGAGACCGCGCTCGATGGCGTACCGGACGAGCTCCACGCGGTTGTGCAGCTGGAGCTTGCCGAGGGTGTTCTGGACGTGGTTCTGCACCGTGCGGTGGGAGATGACCAGGCGCTCGGCGATCTGCTTGTAGCTCAGGCCCTTGGCGACCAGCCGCAGGACCTCGGTCTCGCGCTCGGTCAGCTGCGGGGCCTTCGGCTCGTCGGCGCCGGTCGCCGGGGCGGGCTCGGAGGCGAGACGGCGGTACTCGCCGAGGACCAGGCCCGCGAGGCCGGGCGTGAAGACGGCGTCGCCGACGGCCGTGCGGCGCACCGCGTCGATCAGCTCGGCCGTGCTGGCGGACTTCAGCAGATAGCCGGTGGCGCCCGACTTGACCGCCTCCAGGACGTCGGCGTGCTCGCCGCTCGCGGAGAGCACCAGGACCCGCAGCCGGGGGTTGGCGGCGACCAGCTCCTTGCAGACCTGGACGCCCGGCTTGGCGGGCAGGTTCAGGTCCAGGACGAGGACGTCCGGACCGGCCGCCCCGGCACGGCGCACGGCCTGTTCGCCGTCGCCCGCCGTGGCCACCACGTCGAAGCCCGCCTCGGCGAGGTCGCGGGCGACCGCATCCCGCCACATCGGATGGTCGTCCACGACCATCACCTTGATCGGCTGGCGGCCGATCGGCTGCTGTTCGCTCATCTCGTTCCTGCCTTCCCCCGTGCGTCCCGCGGGACCTTCAGTTCGACTTCCGTGCCCTGGCCCGGGACCGAGATCAGCTCGGCCGTGCCCCCCAGATCCCGCAGTCTCCCCCGGATGGACAGGGCGACGCCCATCCGGCCTTCGCCCTCCGCCTGGGCGAGCCGCCCCTCCGGGATGCCCGGGCCGTCGTCCCGTACCGTCACGATGACCTCGTCCGGCCAGTCCTCGACGAGGATCCACGCCCGGGCGGTCCCGCCCGCGTGCACTCGGACATTGTCCAGGGCCGCGCCGACGGCGGCGGCCAGTTCACGGGCGGCGGCCGAGGGCAGCAGGACCGGGACGCCCGGGTCCGCGAGCGTGACCTTCGCCCCGGCGCGCGGGGCGAGCAGGGCCCGCAGGTCGACCGGGCTGTCCTCGTCCGGCTCCTCGACGATGCGGACCACGGCCCCTTCGGACTCGTCCTCGGAGACCAGGGAGGGGCGGGTCATCCCGCCGGCGACCAGGGTACGGAGGGCGACCTCCTGCTCCCCGGCCATCCGGCCCAGCTCGGCGGCCTCGCCGCCCAGCGCCGTGCCGCGCCGCTGCACCATCGCCAGGACCTGCAGGACGCTGTCGTGGATGTCCCGGGCGAGGCGTTCCCGCTCCCGGGTCGCGGCCTCGATCTCCAGGGCCCGGGCGAGGGTCCGCTCGGAGGCGCGGGCGACCTCGACGACGTAGCCGATGGCGATGGACGCCACCCAGACCAGCAGGACGTTGTGGAGGGTGTCCCGGCTGGGGCTGCCGCGCTCGACGAGATTGGCGACGGCGACCAGCGAGGAGGCGAAGCCCGCCCAGCGCCAGCCGCCCTTGATCGCGTACGCGAGGACCGCACCCGCGGTCCATATCGACGGCAGGGTGGGCCCGTCGACCGTCCGTGCGTGCTCGTCCGCGAGCGGGGTGAGCAGGATGCCGGTCAGGGCGACGGTGAGGTCGGCGACGAGGAAACGCCTGGTGCAGCTGGCCGCGTTGGCCACCTTGGGCAACGTGGCCAGGTTCCAGACGCACATGACGGCGAGGAAGGCGACGGCCACCCACGGCCGCTCGTAGCGGTCGCGGCCGAAGACGAAGATCAGGACCGCGTACACCATCGTCAGGACGCGGTACGCGGTGAGCGCGCGCCACAGCGGCTGCTCGACCGACATCCGCACGACACGCTCGCGCTTGGCCATCTCCCCCACCCCCGGGCGCTCCCTCTGCGAGAGGGTCAGGCGCCGGACTCTTCCCGTGCCGCGATCTCGGCCTTGACGGCCTCCTTGGCGGCCTTCTCGGCGTCCGCGATCTGACGCTTGGCGGCCGTCGCGTAGATGTCGACGTACTCCTGGCCGGACAGCTTCATGATCTCGTACATGACCTCGTCGGTCACCGAGCGGAGGATGAAGCGGTCCCCCTCCATGCCCTGGTAACGGGTGAAGTCCAGCGGCTTGCCGATCCGGATCCCCGGGCGCATCAGCTTGGGGACGACCTTGCCGGGCGGCTGGATCTTCTCGGTGTCGATCATGGCGACCGGGATGACGGGCGCGCCGGTGGCCAGGGCCACGCGCGCGAGACCGCCGGGCTTGCCTCGGTAGAGACGGCCGTCGGGCGAGCGTGTGCCCTCGGGGTAGATCCCGAAGAGGCCGCCCTTCTCGATGACCTCGATACCGGCCTTGATCGCCGCCTCGCCGGCGCCGCGGGCGCCCGAGCGGTCCACCGGGAGCTGGCCGACGCCCTTGAAGAAGGCGGCGGTGAGCTTGCCCTTCACACCGGGCGAGGTGAAGTACTCGGCCTTGGCGATGAAGGTGACCTTGCGGTCGAGGACGGCGGGCAGGAAGAAGGAGTCCGAGAAGGACAGGTGGTTGCTCGCGAGGATCGCCGGCCCCTCGGCGGGAATGTTCTCGAGGCCCTCCACCCAGGGCCTGAAGGCGAGCTTCAGTGACCCTCCGATGGAGAACTTCATTGCGCCGTAGATCAACTCGGGTACCTTCCGTGTGCCGTCGGACAGACCTTATCCCGCCTTTTCGCGCCCGCCCGCGCGGGTGCGGCCGTGTACGGGGCGCCTTCGTGCGAACGGCCCTGGTCGGTGTCGGTCCGGTCGCGTACGGTGAAGGTCCTTCCCCTTGTCGTCGCTTCGTCGAACCCACGAACAGGAGACCCCGGTGCCGGTCCTTCCTGGAGCCGAGCCGTACCGCCACGAGGGCGGAAAGGTCGGCGTCCTTCTCTGTCACGGATTCACCGGTTCCCCGCAGTCGCTGCGCCCCTGGGCCGAGTATCTGGCCGAGCGCGGACTGACGGTGTCGCTGCCGCTGCTGCCCGGGCACGGCACCCGCTGGGAGGACATGCAGCTCACGAGCTGGCAGGACTGGTACGCGGAGGTGGACCGGGCTCTGCGGGAGCTGCTGGCCACCTGTGAGGACGTCTTCGTCTTCGGTCTGTCCATGGGCGGGGCGCTGTCGCTGCGGCTCGCGGCCCAGCACGGGGACGCGGTGAAGGGTCTCGTTCTGGTGAACCCGGCCAACAAGGTGCACGGCCTCGCGGCGCACGCGCTGCCGGTGGTCCGCCATTTCGTGCGCACGACGAACGGCATCGCCAGCGACATCGCCAAGGAGGGCGCGGCGGAGATCGGCTACGACAAGGTGCCGCTGCACGCGGCGTACTCGCTGCGGCAGTTCTTCCGGGTCGTGGACGCGCAGCTGCCCCAGGTCACGCAGCCGGTGGTGGTGCTCCACAGCCCGCAGGACCACGTCGTCCCGCCGGCCGACTCGGCGCGGATCCTGAGCCGGATCTCCTCGACGGACGTGAAGGAGATCCTGCTGGAACAGAGCTACCACGTGGCGACGTTGGACCACGACGCGGAGCGGATCTTCGAGGAGAGCTGGGCGTTCATCGGCCGGCTCGCTCCGGAAGGCGTCGGGGAGAAGGGGAGCACGAGCGGTGGCTGAGCAGCACGACGGGGAGCGCGAGCCGCAGCCCATCGACGAGGAGGCCGCCTGGGCGGCGATCGTCGCGGGGTACGGCGAGGAGCCGGCGGACCCTCCGGGGGCGAGACCCTTCCGGTCGGTGGAGGATCTGGCGCTGCCGGAGCCCGTGGACGGCGATGCCGTCGACGGTGACGACGGGGACGGGGACAGGAACGACGACGAGGGTGACGAAGAGGAGGACGAGGACGAAGGGGACGAAGGGGACGCCGAGGGCGAGGCTCCCCGGAAGCCCGTCCTCGGCGGCTCGGTCGTCTTCGCGCCCGGGGTGAGCGTGGGCGGTGGCCCGCGTGACTACGAGCTCGCGGACCCGGACGCCGAGACCGGCGAGACCGGCGAGACCGGCGGGAAGAAGCCCGGCAGGAAGGGCGAGGACGGCGACGAGGGTCACTTCGTCCCGCCGGAGCCGCCTCCGCTGCCGGAGGCCGACGCGACCACGAAGTTCGCGTGGCTGGGCGTCCTCGGCGGCCCGGTGCTGATGCTGCTCATGGTGCTGCTCCAGTGGGACATGACCTGGTGGCTGACGACGCTGTGCGTGGGCGGCTTCCTCGGCGGCTTCGCGACGCTGGTGGGCCGGATGAAGCACGACGACGACGATGACGGCTTCGACGACCCGGGCCGCGGCGCGGTGGTCTAGCCGGCCCGGTGGTGCGCCGGGAGCCGGCCCGTCCTGAACGCCGGTCCGACCTGACGCCGGTGACCGTACGGGTCGGTCAGGTCGCCGGGATCCGTACGGCCGCGAGCACGGGCAGATGGTCCGTCGCCGCCTCGAGGTCCGCCGGGTCGAGGTCCGTGGGGACGCCGCACCCCAGGAACTCGACGCCCTTGGTCGCCAGGATCGCGTCGATGCGCTGGTGCGGGTCGGTGGGCGTCGAGGTGTACTCGCCGCCCCAGGGGCTGACCGCCCAGCCGTCCTGGAGCTCCTTGGTCAGACGGGTGAAGCTCCGGCCGCCGGGGCGTTCGTTGAGGTCCCCCGCCACGATCGTGTGCGGGGCGTCCATGGCCGCGACCCGGTCGAGGAGCATCCCGGCCTGGGCGTACCGTTCGTCCGTCCGCAGGCTCAGATGACAGCTGACCAGTCCGACCCGGGCGCCCGCGAACCGTACGACGGCGGTCGCGAAGCCGCGCCGGTGGAGGCCCGGGGTGAGCGGCAGGAGGACGTCCTCGGTCCGTTCCACGGTGGCCCTCAGCGAGCACATCAGCAGGGGCCCGGCGGCCGTCGCGCCGCCGCTGAGGACGACGAGCTCGCTCTTGGCGGCGAGCCGGGCCGCGTGCTTGCGCCAGCGGAAGAAACGCGGTGCTTCCTGGACGAAGACGATGTCGGGCGCGCAGGCCCGGATGACCCGGGCGAGGGCGTCCTCGTCGTCCCGCATCGAGCGGACGTTGTACGAGAGCACCCGGACGACGGCCGAACCGTCCGCCTCGGTGCGGGAGTTGGGCAGCGCGGTGATCGCCATGCCCAGCAACATACGACAACCGCCCGCCGGGCCCCAGAGGGCGCGACGGGCGGACGTCCGTGTCGTACGGGACGAGGTGCGGGCGTCAGCCCTGGCGGGCCAGGTCCGCCGCGCCGACCAGCCCGGCCTTGCCGCCGAGCTGGGCCGCGAGGACCTGCGCGTGCGGACGCCACTGGCCGCCGATCAGCCAGCGGCGGAAGGACTTCCGGATCGGGTCGAGCACCAGCTCGCCTTCGTCCGAGACGCCACCGCCCACGATGAAGGCCGAGGGGTCGAAGAGCGACGCCAGGTCCGCGAGACCCGCGCCCGCCCAGCGGGCCAGCTCGCGGAAGGAGTCCACGGCCACCGGGCAGCCCTGGCGGGCCGCCGCGCTGACGTGCTTGCCCTCGATGCCCCCGGGGGTTCCGTCGCCGAGAGCGAGGAGGATCTTGGCGTTCTCCGGGGTCGCGTTGGCGCGCTGCTTGGCGTACCGGACGAGCGCGCGCCCGGAGGCGTACTGCTCCCAGCAGCCCTGGCTGCCGCAGCCGCACAGCAGGCCGTCCGGGACGACCCGGATGTGGCCGAACTCGGCCGCGACGCCGAAGCGTCCGCGGCGCAGCTTGTTGCCGATGATGATGCCGCCGCCGAGGCCGGTGCCGAGCGTGATGCAGATGACGTCCTCGTGGCCCTGCCCGGCGCCGAACTTGTACTCGCCCCAGGCCGCCGCGTTGGCGTCGTTCTCGACGACGACCGGCAGGCCGACCCGCTGCTCGACCTTGTCCTTCAACGGCTCGTGCCGCCAGTCGATGTTCGGCGCGAAGAGGACGGTGGCGCGCTTGTCGTCGACATAGCCCGCGGCACCGATGCCCACAGCCTCGATCTGATGACCCTTGCCGGCCTCGGACACCGCGGCGCAGATCGCGTCGACGATGCCTTCGGGGGTCGGCGGGGTGGGCACCTTGTGCGTGTCGAGGATGTTGCCCTCCTCGTCGACCACGCCGGCCGCGATCTTCGTGCCGCCGATGTCGACGCCGATGGTGAGTCCCATGTGTCCCTCAGTTTTCGGTCGAGCCCCGCTACGCCCAACCGTACCCGAGGGGGGCGACCCTCCCGGTCAGTCCAGGTCGATGTGCTGCCCGCCGCCCGGGCCTTCGTCGTCGCGCCCGGGTTCCTGGCGGGGTTCGTCGCGCCGCGGGTCCTGGGGCTCGTCCCGGGTCCAGCGCGTCTCGTGGCCCTCGACCGCCGAGCGGTAGGCGGCCAGCAGCTCGTTGCCGGCCGCGGCGAGGTGGTCGAAGACCTGCGGGTTGCGCTCGATGACCGGCTCGACGGCCGCCTTCGCCTGGGTGACGAACTGCTGCAGGGTGCTCTGGGCGGCCATGCCCATCAGCGGGTTCCGCAGCGTGGAGACCTTGTCGGCGACGGCGTCGAAGAGCTTGCGGAACTCCTCGGCGGCCGAGCCGGGCTCCGCGCCGGCGGCAGCGCGACGGCGGGCCTTCTCGGCCTCCAGGTCCTCGGCGCACGCCTTGGCCCAGGCATCCGAATCGCTCATGGCGTACTCCTTACGGCTTATACCGTCGACGGTACACGGCATCACGGGGTCTTCGGCCAGAGACCGGCGTCCGGGGTGAAGCGGACCCTCAGATCGCCGTCGACGAGCCCGGCGCCGGCGACGGTGCAGCGGCGCAGGGCGGGCGGCAGCGGGACGTTGCGGCGGAACGGGCCGACGCCGAGGAGGAGTTCGTCCCCGCGGCGGACGAGGGAGAGCTCGTCCTTGACGGCGCCGGGCAGGGGGATGTGCCAGACGAGGATGCCGTCGTCGTCCCTGCGGTCCTCGACGGTCCACTCGGGGACCGGTGCGGGTTTCGCGTCGACCGCGAGCAGGGCGAGGTCCTCGGGGCCGCGCAGGTCCCGGCCGAGGTGCGGGAGGGCGTGCACGGCCCCGTCGTAGGCGGTACGGAGCCGGGCCAGGTGCTCGTGCTGCTGGGCGGTGAGCCCGGCGAGCCAGGGGTCGGGGGAATCGGCGGGGAGCACCTTGTTGGCGACCACGGTGTCGAGGGCGAGGCGGTGGAGCGCGAGTCCGAGGCGGGCGGTGCGCAGGGCGTCGGTGGCGGCGGGGCCGGGCTCGACGACGAGCCGGACGGTGGTGGTGGGGGCGTCGACGACGGCCTGGACGGCGGCGAGCTCGGCCTCCCAGCGGGCCGTCGTCCCGTACAGCCATTGCGCGGGCATGGGTACACCGGCGAGCTGGGCCAGCATGGGGCGCAGGGCGCGGGCCGCCTGTCGTTCGGGCGGCAGGAGGCGGCGGAGGTAGCGGCGCAGCTGCTCGGGCAGGGCGAGGAGGGCGAGGGCCTCGGGCAGCGGGGGCAGGTCGACGACGACGAGGTCCCGGTCGTCGGCGGCGGCGTCGCGCAGGGCGCGGAGCAGGGCGAACTGGTGGCTGCCGGGGAGTTCGGTGAGCTCGGCGTCCTCGAAGGGCGCGGCGCCGAGGAGGTCGAGGGCGGCGCCGGAGCGGGCCTGGAGGGCGAGGAACTCACGGCGGAAGTCGGCGGCGGGGGCGGGACGGAGGACGTCCACCCCGAGGCCGTCGTCGGCGTCGCCGGAGACGAGCAGCACGCGCCGACCGGCCCGCGCCTCGGCGAGGGCGGCAGCGGCCGCGACAGTGGTCCGCCCGGCCCCACCGACCCCGGTGACAAGCATGATCCCCATGCCCGGGAACGTTACCTCCCAGCCGCAACAGGGGCGGTGCCCGCCCTCACCCCGCCACCTGGTTGTGGGCAGGCGTTCCGCAGGGCGGAACGGGTGGGCACAACCCACGACGGCGCCGCACCCGTGGGCACCGCAGGCACGGGGAGCCTGGGCCCGGCAAGGGCGCCGTCCCGTGTGCCCACCCGTCCCGCCCCAGCGGGACAGTTGCCCACACGGGCGTGGGGTGTCGCCGACGCGAGGGTGGGCACCGGCCCAGCGGGCGAACGCCCACACGGGGCGCGGGGCGGCGCCGACGTGAGGGCGGGGCATCCGCGCCCGCGGGGCGCATGATGCCGCAGTGAGTGAAGGATTACGCGCCGGATTCCACGCGCTTCTTCAGGCCCGCCAGCGCGCGGTCGATGATGACCTTCTCCGCCTTGCGCTTGATCATGCCCAGCATCGGGATCTTGACGTCCACCGTCAGCTGGTACGTCACCTCGGTGCGGTCGCCGCCGCCCGTCGGGGCCAGCCGGTAGGAGCCGTCCAGGGCGCGGAGCATCTGGGACTTGACCAGCGTCCAGCTCACCTCGTTGTCGCCGGTCCAGGTGTACGCCAGGGTGTGGTCGTCCTTGATGGCGCCCGCGTCGAGCAGCAGCCGCACCTTCTCCGCGCGGCCGGCCGCGTCCTTCTCCAGGACCTCGGCCTCCTTCACCTCGCCCGTCCACTCGGGGTAGCGGGCGAAGTCGGCGATCACGCTCATGACGTCGGCCGGCGCTGCCTCGATGGTGATGCTCGAGCTGGTGTGTTCGGCCATCGCTGTGGCTCCTCCGCTGTGCGGTCCGGCGAGAACTCGATGGAAATCGCAAGGCACGAACCGTGCCGACCGAAGGCTATCGCGCCGTCACCGCAGCCCCGTCACCACTCCAGCACCCAGGGCCGTCCCGTCGCCGCGAAGTGCCCCACGTTCACGCACTCCGTCGCCCCTACCCGCATCCGCCGGGCCAGCGGCTGGTGGACGTGGCCGAAGAGCGCGTAGCGCGGCCGGGTGCGCCGGATGGCGTCGAGCAGGGCGCGGCTGCCCCGCTCGAAGCGGCGCGCGACCGTGTCGTAGGTGAGGTCCGGTACGTCGGGCGGTACGTGACTGCACAACACGTCGACCTCGCCGAGCGCCTCCACCTTCGCCGCGTACTCCTCGTCGGAGATCTCGTACGGCGTCCGCATCGGGGTGCGCAGCCCGCCGCCGACGAAGCCGAACACCAGCCCGCCGAGCTCGATCCGCTCTCCGTCCAGGACCGTCGTCCCCGGGTGCGCGTACTCGCTCCAGAGTGCCGGGATGTCGACGTTCCCGTACGTCGCGTACGTCGGCGTCGGGAAGGCCGCGAACAGCTCCTCGTACTGCCGGCGCACGGCGGACTCGATGGCCGCGTCCCGGTCGACGGGCAGCTCGGACCAGAGCCGTCGTCCCAGGTCACGGGCCTCGTCGAAGCGGCGCGCGGTGCGCAGTTCCACGATCAGGTCGGCGTTCTCGACGCCGAAGAGGTCGGGGAAGATGCCGCGGCTGTGGTCGGCGTAGTCGAGGAAGAGCACCAGGTCGCCGAGGCAGACCAGGGCGTCCGCGCCCTCCCCCGCCTTGGCGAGGGCGCCGGCGTTTCCGTGCACATCGCTGACCACGTTGATCCTCATGCGGTTCAGCGTAGGGCGTCGGACCTGCGGTTACTTCCGAGTCCGGAAAGCTGTGGATTACTGTGCGCGAAGCACCGCCACAGCTGTGTGATGCACCGAACATCTGGCCAGGACCCCCTATCGGGAACCGAGTACTGATGGGTAACGTCCGGGCAGTCCAGTTGTGCTCACCCCCACTGAGCACCTGCCCGATCTTGGACCGCACCGGTGCGTTCACACAGAGCCGTGGCGCCGGCGCCCGATGAGGAGCAGCAGTCTTGCGCGAGTTCAGCCTTCCGGCCCTGTACGAGGTCCCCTCGGACGGCAATCTGACGGATCTCATCCGCCGCAACGCGTCTCAGCACCCAGATGTCGCCGTGATGGGGCGCAAGGTGGCCGGCGTCTGGACGGACGTCACCGCCGAGCAGTTCCTCGCCGAGGTCCGCGGGGCCGCGAAGGGTCTGATCGCCGCCGGCGTGGAGCCGGGCGACCGGGTGGCGCTGCTGTCCAGAACGCGGTACGAGTGGGTGCTCCTCGACTTCGCGATCTGGAGCGCGGGCGCCGTGACCGTACCGGTGTACGAGACGAGTTCGCCGGAGCAGATCCAGTGGATCCTCGGCGACTCGGGCGCCTCGCTCGTCCTCGTCGAGTCCGCGGCCCACCAGGAGTCGGTGGAGTCGGTACGGGCGAACCTGCCGGCCCTGAAGGGCGTCTGGCAGATCGAGGCCGACGCGGTCGCGCGGCTCACCGCCACGGGCGCGGACGTCTCCGACGAGCTGCTCGACGAGCGGATGTCGAGCGCGCACGCCGACGACCCCGCGACGATCGTCTACACCTCGGGCACCACCGGCCGCCCCAAGGGCTGTGTGCTGACGCACCGCGCCTTCTTCGCGGAGTGCGGCAACGTGGTGGAGCGCCTGAAGCCGCTCTTCCGGACCGGTGAGTGCTCGGTCCTGCTCTTCCTGCCCGCCGCCCACGTCTTCGGGCGTCTGGTCGAGGTCGCCTCGGTGATGGCCCCGATCAAGCTGGGCTGTGTGCCGGACATCAAGAACCTCACGGACGAGCTCGCCTCCTTCCGTCCGACGCTGATCCTCGGTGTGCCGCGGGTCTTCGAGAAGGTCTACAACTCGGCGCGCGCGAAGGCGCAGGCGGACGGCAAGGGCAAGATCTTCGACAAGGCGGCGCACACGGCGATCGCGTACAGCCGGGCGATCGGCACGCCGCAGGGGCCCTCGCTCGGTCTGAAGCTCAAGCACAAGGTCTTCGACAAGCTGGTCTTCTCCAAGCTGCGGGCGGTGCTCGGCGGGCGCGGCGAGTACGCGATCTCGGGCGGCGCGCCGCTGGGTGAGCGGCTCGGTCACTTCTTCCGGGGCATCGGCTTCACGGTCCTGGAGGGCTACGGCCTGACGGAGTCCTGCGCGGCGACCGCGTTCAACCCGTGGGACCGCCAGAAGATCGGCACGGTCGGGCAGCCGCTGCCGGGCTCGGTGGTGCGGATCGCCGACGACGGTGAGGTGCTGCTGCACGGCGAGCACATCTTCACGGGCTACTGGCAGAACGAGGCGGCGACGGCGGAGGCGCTGGCCGACGGCTGGTTCCACACAGGTGACATCGGCACGCTGGACGAGGACGGCTACCTCGCCATCACCGGCCGGAAGAAGGAGATCCTGGTGACGGCGGGCGGCAAGAACGTCGCCCCGGCGGTCATCGAGGACCGGATCAGGGCGCACGCGCTGGTCGCGGAGTGCATGGTGGTGGGCGACGGGCGTCCGTTCGTGGGCGCGCTGGTCACCCTGGACGAGGAGTTCCTGGGCCGCTGGGCGAGCGAGCACGGCAAGCCGGCGGGCTCGACGGCGGCGTCGCTGCGCGAGGACGCGGAGCTGCTCGCCGAGGTGCAGCGCGCGGTGGACGACGGCAACGCGGCGGTGTCCAAGGCGGAGTCGGTACGGAAGTTCCGCGTCCTGCCGGCCCAGTTCACCGAGGAGGCGGGCCACATCACGCCGTCGCTGAAGCTGAAGCGCAACGTGGTGGCGAAGGACTTCGCGGACGAGATCGAGGCGATCTACCGCCCGTAGGGCGGCGGCCTCCACGGCGGCGCGCACCGGGGCCCGCAGGCGCACGATCCGCCTGCGGGCCCCGTTCGCGTACCCCCGGTGGGGCTACAGCAGGTCCTTCAGGCGCTCCGCGAGCAGGTCCCAGCGCCAGCGCTCCTCCACCCAGGCGCGGCCGCGCTCGCCCATGCGGGCGCGCAGTTCCGGGTCGAGGAGCAGGGTCGCGATGCGGTCCGCGGACTCCTCGGGGGCGTCGCCGCGGACGACCCAGCCGGTCTCGCCGTCCAGGACCGCGTCCGGCGCGCCGCCGGAGTCGCCGGCGACGACCGGAAGGCCGGTGGCCGAGGCCTCCAGGTAGACGATGCCGAGGCCCTCGACGTCGAGGCCGCCGCGGCGGGTGCGACAGGGCATGGCGAAGACGTCGCCGGCACCGTAGTGGGCCGGGAGCTCCTCCCACGGCACCGCGCCCGTGAACCGTACGGAATCGGCCACCCCGGTCGTCGCCGCGAGGCCCCGCAGGTCCTTCTCGTAGGGGCCGCCCCCGACGATCAGCAGCACCGCGTCCGGCACCCGCCGCAGGATCTCCGGCATGGCCCTGATCAGGGTGTCCTGGCCCTTGCGCGGGACGAGTCGCGAGACGCACACGACCACGGGGCGGTCGCTGAGCCCGAGCCGTTCCCGTACCGCCTCGCCGCCCGAGTCCGGGTGGAAGGTCTTCTCGTCCACGCCCGGCGGGAGCTGCACCATCCGCCCGGCCGCCGCCGGCGTCAGCGCCGTCGCGATCCGCGAGCGCGTGTACTCACCGAGGTAGGTGAGGGTGTCCGTGCCCTCGCCGATGCGGCGAAGGAGCTGCCGGGCGGCCGGCAGCTGTGCCCAGCCCGCCTCGTGCCCGTGCGTCGTCGCGACGAGCCGCCGCGCGCCCGCCCTGCGCAGCGCGGGGGCCATCAGGCCGAGCGGCGCCGCCGCCCCGAACCACACCGAGGCGCAGTCGTGCTCGCGCAGCAGCGCGGTCGCCCGCGCGGTGACCCGAGGAGTGGGCAGCAGCATGGTGGTGCTGTCCCGCACCACCGTGAAAGGCTGCTCCGCGTCGAACGCGGCGGTCGCCTCGATCCCCTCGCGGCTGCGCTTCCACGTGGAGGCGTAGACCACGATCTGTTCGGGATCGAGACGCAGCGCCATGTTGTGCAGGAAGGCCTGGATTCCACCGGGGCGGGGCGGGAAGTCGTTGGTTACGATCAGGGTCTTGTGCATCGACGCCGAATGTACGTGACCTCACCCCCCGCCCGGCAACACACCCTCCCCAGGCGCGGACCGGACCGACAGAATTGGACGAGGTAGGAATGACGGGCGTACTGGGTACGGCTGCCGAGCGCGCGAGAAGAAACCCCGTCCTCCTCTGGGGACTCACCCGGATCGTCCTGCTGCTCTGTGTCTTCAAGGTCGTCACCGTCCCCGGGCCGGACGTCACGAGCGACATAGAGCAGATCTACCAGGGCTGGTTCGAGGTCCTGAAGACCGGCACGTACCCGCTGGACGACGTGACCTGGCAGTACCCGCCGCTCGCCGCCGTGGCCATCCTCTCCCCCGCGCTGCTGCCGTTCCTCGGGTACTCCGCCGCCTTCTTCGTGCTCGCCTTCCTGTGCGACGCGCTCGTCTTCGGACTGCTGATGTACGCGGGGAAGCGCCGGGGCCGGAGCCGGCACGGTGCGTGGATCTGGATCGCGGGTGTGCCGCTGCTCGGCCCGACCGCCTACGCCCGGTACGACCTGATGGTCACCGCCGTCGCCGTGGCCGCGCTTCTCGCCGGGCTGTCCCGGCCGCGGGTGCTCGGCGCGCTGGCCGGTCTGGGCGCGATGCTGAAGGTCTGGCCGGTGCTGCTGCTCGTGGGCACCCCGCGCGGCCGTGCCACCTTCCGCTCGTGGTCGACGGCGGCGGGCGCGGCGGCGGGGCTGCTGCTCCTGTGTGTGCTCGCCGCGCCGGGGGCGCTGGCGTTCCTGACGTTCCAGCGCGAACGGGGACTGGAGCTCGAGTCCCTGGGCGCGATGCTCTTCCATGTGGCACGGCACGTCGGCTGGGACGGCGAGGCGCGGATGAACTACGGCTCGATCGAGTTCCTCGGCCCGTACGTCTCCACCGTCGCGAGCGCGGCCATGGCTCTGACCATCGCCTCCTTCGCCTGGTTGCTGGTGTGGCGGTTCAGGGCCCGCGCGTTCGCGACCTCGACCCCGGCGGACGCGGCGTTCGTGGCGGTGCTGCTGTTCACGACGACGAGCCGGGTGATCAGCCCCCAGTACATGATCTGGCTGGTCGGTCTGGCGGCCGTGTGCATGGCCTACCGGTCGAGCCGGATGCGCCGGCCGGCGCATCTGGTGGTGTGGGCGACGGCGGTGACGCAGTTCGAGTTCCCGGTGTGGTTCTCGCACGTGACCGACAGCGATCCGCTGGGCATCGCGCTGCTGCTGGTACGGAACGGTCTGCTGGTCGCCGCCTCGGTCTCGGCCTGCCGCGTCCTGTGGCACCAGACGGTGACGGAGCCGCGTCTCGCTCCGGTGGTGACTCCGGTCCCGCAGCCGGAGCGGGCGAGGAGCACCATGCCGGTCGCCTGAGCGCGTCACCCCAGTCGCTCCCTCAGGAAGGCGCGCCAGTCGGCCGTGAAGGACTCCGGGGTCGTGCCCAGGACCTCGTGGAGGGCCTTCTCCACCGCGCCCTCGCGGCCCGGGTGGGCGCCGACCGCGCGGTAGAAGGCGATCAGTTTCGCCTCGCCCCAGCGTTCGGCGATCAGCGTGCAGGCCAGCCATCCGCTCTCGTACGCGCGCGCCAGGGCGTCCCCGTCGCCGCCGAAGGTGAAGTCCTTGTCGTCCGGGAGGACCGCCGGGAGATCGCCGGCGCGGACCGCGCGGCGCAGCTCGGGGGCCGCCTGGGCGGCCGTGCGGCCGGTGCCCCGGTACGCGACCCAGTCGGCGAAGCCCTCGGACAGCCACACGGGCGTGGCCGCCGAGGTGGCGGTGCGGGTGGCCACGTGCGTCGCCTCGTGGGTGAGGACGATCCGCCGGCCGAAGTCGCCGAGGACGCCGTACGCCTCGGGGTTCACGATCACCCGGTCCGCGGGTGCGTCCGGGCCGCCGCCGACCTCGCCGGTCGTGACGGCCGCGATGCCCCGGTACGAGGCCGCCGGGGCGCCGAGCAGCCCTCCCATGGCGTCCAGCGAGGCCGGGACGAGGACCACGACCCGGCGGGCCCAGGGCGAGGGCCAGGCCGCCGAGACCGCGGGCACCGCCCGGTCGGCCTCCGCCGCGATCGCCTTCAGGCTCTCCTCCGGCTGCCCGACGCCGAGGACGAGGCTGCGCCGGCCCCGTACCGCCTCCACCTCGCCCTGCTGCCACAGCTGCTGGGCGGCGCCCTCGCCGGGCCGGTCGGCGGTCACGTACCACCGGCCGTCCCGTTCGGTCAGGTCGAGCACGCGCGGCGTGGTGACGGGGCCGGGGTCGTAGCCCTCGACCCGGTACGTCAGCTCGGCGCGTACCGTCGCCCGGTCACCGCCCCTGCGGTCGACATGCTCCACGCGGTAGGCCCACGAGGCCAGCGGCACCTCGGCCAGCTGGTCGAGCTCCTTCAACGCGGCGGAGGCCAGCGAGGGGTCGAGCGCGACCGTGTACGCCGCCTCGTCCCGCGTCAGGACCGCCCGCGCGTGCCGGTCGAGCAGCGTCTGGATCTCGCGGGCCGCGGGGTCGGGCGGCTCCGGGACGGCACACCCGGTGAGCGCCAGCAGACAGGCCACCAGACAGGCCGCGGCCCCGCGCGCCGCTCCCCACCCCTGACCTGCCACGCTCCCGATCGTACGGGCAGACGTGCGGGTGGTCGTACGGTCAGACCCGCGTCACCGTCGCGTGGGACATCATCCCGACCGGGTCGTAGCGCACCCGCGCCCCGGGGTACGGGGCGTGGATCACCTGCCCGTCGCCCGCGTAGATCCCGACATGGCTCGCGTCGCTGCGGTACGTCACGAGGTCGCCGGGCTGCGCCTGCGAGAGCGGCACCTGCCGTCCCGCGTACCGCTGCGCGGAGGAGGTCCGCGGCAGGCTGATCCCGGCCTGCCGGTACGACCACACCATCAGGCCGGAGCAGTCGAAGGCCCGCGGGCCGGTCGCGCCCCACACGTAGGGCATGCCGATGGCGCTGCGCGCCGCGATCACCGCCGCGGCGGCGCGGGAGGAGGCCGGACCCAGGTCGGCGGGCGGCGGTGGCTCCTCGGCCAGTCCGCCCCTGCCGGAGCGGGAGGCCCGGGCGTCCCGGTCGAACTCCGCGCGGTCCTGGGCGCTCAGGGACTCCAGGACCCGGCGCGCCTCGGCGAGCTTCCGTTCGACGGTGCGCTTGTGCTGGGCGACCAGGGTCCGGCTGCGCTCCAGTTCGGCGAGGAGGCGGCCGGCCTCGGTCCGCTTCTGGGTCAACCGCCGCTGCTCGCCCTGGAGCTGCCCGAGCGCCGCGCTCTGCCGGGCGGCGGCCCGGTCGAGCACGGAGGCCCGGTCCAGGTACGAATCGGGGTCGGCGGAGAGCAGCAGCGCGAGGGCGGGGTCGATGCCGCCGGAGCGGTACTGGGCGCCGGCGACCGAACCGAGCGCGCCCCGCATGCGGTTGATGCGCTCCTGGCCGCGCGCCAGCCCGTCCTGTGCCTGGGAGACCGACCTGCGCAGGGTGTCCGCCCGCTCGTCGGCCTTGTTGTAGCCCTCGGTGGCCCGTTCGGCCTCTTCGAAGAGCCGGTCGACCGTCGCCCTGGTGGCGGCCTCCGGGGCGCCGCCCGGGTCGGCGTTGGCGGGGACGGCGCCGAAGGCCGTGGCGGCGGTGGCCGCGGCGGCGGTCAGGACGGTGACCCTCGCGGGTCGTCGGTGGGACGCCACGTATCGCGCTCCGTTCGGCTGTTACCCAGACTGGCGCGGCAGACAGTAGCCGTTGATCACCGTGGGTCCAACGAAGGCGCCGGGCACAGACAGTGACGCCCCGCCGGAGACCACAGGTCACCGGCGGGGCGTCACGTCAGCGGAGGATGCGACGAACCACCCGATTGGGCGTCACGTCGGGCTGCGTCAGACGCGCACGCCGAACTGGAAGGTGCCCATGTAGCTCATGGACTCGTAGCGGACCGAGGCACCGGGCTTCGGGGCGTGGAGGATGGTGCCGTTGCCCGCGTACAGACCCACGTGCGACAGGCCGTTGAAGAAGACCAGGTCGCCCGGCTTGAGCTGGCTGCGGCCGATCTTCACGCCGTCGTTCTGCTGGGTGTAGGTGGTGCGGCTGAGCGAGACGCCGGCCTGGCGGTAGGCCCACTGCGTCAGACCGGAGCAGTCGTACGAGTTGGGGCCCTCGGCACCGGAGACGTACGGCTTGCCGATCTGGGTGGCGGCGGCGCTGAGCGCGGCCTGGCCACGGGCCGAGGCCGGCACCTCGTTGCCGAGGTCGACGCGGTCGCCGGCGGCGCGGCTGGCGCGCTGCTCCTCGGCCTGCATCTTGGCGCGCTCGGCGGCGGTGAGGGTGTTGAGCAGCTTCTGCGCCTCGGCGAGCTTGCCCTGGAAGGTCTTCTTCTTCTCGCCGAGCGTCTTGCGGACGTCCTCGAGGTCGGCGAGCTTCGTCGTCGCCTCGGCGCGCTGCTGGGCGAGGGTGCGCTGCTTGGCCTGGATCGACTGGAGCACGTCGGCCTGCTTGGCGCCGAGCTGGTCGATCGCGGACGCCTTGTCGAGGTAGGTGTCCGGGTCGGAGGAGAGGAAGAGCTGGATGGCCGGGTCGATGCCACCGGAGCGGTACTGCGCGCTGGCGACCGAACCGATGTTGTCGCGCAGGGTGTTGAGCTCCTGCTGACCGCGGGCCACCTTGTCCTGGAGGGCCCCGATCTCCTTCTGCAGCTTGCCGCGGCGCTCCTCGGCCAGGTTGTACTGCTCCGTGGCCTCCTCGGCCTCGTGGTGCAGCTTGTCGACCTTCGACTTCACGTCGTCGATCTTCGGCTTCGGAGCCGCCTGGGCACCGGTCTGGGCGGTGAGCGCGACGGCCGCGGCGGCGGTCATGGTGAGCACGGTCACACGGGTACGGCTCGGCTGCTTGGGACGACGGTGGGACGCCACGAAGGCGAGCTCCTTCTTCCTCGAGCCGCCCAACCAGGCTGCGGCAGGCGGTTCCTCCGCTGTCATCCCGGATGGATGATCAACCGCGCGAAGGTTCGAGGCCTGACCCTAGTGACCATCTTGTGATCAGTTCAAATCCTCATGGGCAAAATCTCGCCCACCCGGCACTTTATTTACACACACCACACGGGCAGTAATGGCCACTTGACCGTGCGCCCTCCATAATTCGGGCATTAAGCCCAGGAGTTATGACTCATTACGAGCTACGCGAAAGCCGCTTGAGCAACAAGGCGGATGTAACCGGGCGCGCCCCGGCCTTGGCCACTCCGTCGGCGACCTCACGGTCGGTGGAGACCACCACGACCGGCCGGCCCGGCGGCTCCGCGCGCACCAGCTGACGGATCAACTCGTCGGCGGTGACGCCCGCCTTGGAGAACAGCACCCGCACCCCGCGCGGCGGGGCGAGCAGGACCGGGGCCGCGAGCTCCGCCCCGTCGAAGACACAGGTGATCTCGGCGCCGGAGCGGGCCGCGAGCGCGGAGAGCCCGCCGAGCAGCCGCAGCCGCTGCTTCTCCAACGGCATCGTCGGATAGCCGGTCTTGGTGACGTTGTAGCCGTCCACGACCAGATGCGCCTGCGGCAGGGCCAGGAGTTGGTCGAGGAGCGCGGGATCGGTCTCGGAGAGCGCGCGGGCCGCGATGTCCTTCGGCGACATCCGGCCCGGCTCCACCGCGTCGACGGTGTCGGCGGGACGGACGGAGACGGGCGGCAGGGCCAGTTCGCGGCGCAGCCCCGCCGCGGCGTCCAGGACGGTGTCGAGCAGCAGGCGCAGCCGCATGTCCTCCACCGAGCGCCCCTCACGGGCGGCCCGCCGGCTGGCCTCCAGGGCCGTCTCGACCTCGCCGAGCCGGGCCCTGAGCCGCCGGGTCTCGCTCTCGGCGGCCGAGACCTGCGCGGCCGCCTCCGCCCTGACGGTGTCGATCTCGGCCTGCGTGCGGCGCAGGGCCGCCTCACCGCGCTTCACATCACTCTGGGCGCTGCGCAGCTTGCGGTGAAGCGATTCGGCTTCCTTGCGGGCCGCCTCCAGATCGGTGCGCAGCTGCTCGGTCTCCGCGCGGCCGCGCTCCTTGGCGGCGGCGACCTCCTCGCGCAGCCGCTCCAGCTCCCGCCGGCCGGCCTCGTCGGCCCGCTCGGCGTCCGCGCGCTGGGCCTCCTCGCCGGCGGCGGCGACCAGCTTGACCCAGCCGGTGGGGCGCAGGACGTAGGCGGCCGCGGCGACGTCGACGGGGTCGGCCGCGGCGGGCGGTGTGCCGGACTCGACGGCCCCGGCCAGCTCGGGCTGGGCCTCCTTGTACCGCTCGCCGATCCGCTGCCGGAAGAGCGGATCGCTCTCCAGGGCGGCGGCCATGGCGTTGCCCGCGAACTTGGCCCGCCGGCTCGCGGTGAACCGCGCGTACTGCCGCAGGGGGGCCGGGAGCTCCGCGACGGTCAGCCCGCCGAAGGCGTCCGAGACCAGCGCGACGACCCGCCGCCGTACACCGTCCGGCAGCGGTCGGTCGAACGTCTCGGCAGCGTCACCTGCCGCGCCGGCCGGTTCACCACCGTGCGCGGGCTGCTCCACGATCCGTCACCCCATCGTCATGCGCACCGCTCCGTCAGGAGTCGGTGCCGGGCCTGTCCACCAGTTCGATCTGGTCCACCGCGTTGCACCAGCGGCAGCGGACCGACTCGATGGTCTCACTGACCACCTCGCGCTCCTCGACCTTCGGTTCGCCCGCGAGGTCCAGATGGACGTACTCGACGACCTTGGAGGAGCGGGTGACGTCGAACCGGGTCAGATTGCCGCAGAGCGTGCAGCGCCAGCGGGTCTCGGCGGTCGGCAGGGGAACCGTCGTCATCGTGCCGTCCTCTTTCATGTGCGTGATGCGAGTGCGGGTGCCGCGGTGCGCCGTCGAACTGCGGAGGTACTGCCCGTACCCTACGGCCCTGGGGGCACCCCCTGCTCAGGCGGAGCCGAGGTCCGGGGAGGGTACTCGGTGTCGCGGCGAGGCACTCTGTCCAGTTGAGCCCTGTTAAGCCATGATATGTCCATGATCGACTGTCGGCGGAACCACTGGCGGAAGGCGGCCCGGGGTGCGTGGCGGGGCGCCCGGAGCGGACCGGCGGTGACGTACGGCCTGATCGCCGCGTGCTGCTTCACGTTCCTGATCAGCCCGGCCTCCGGCCTCGATCCGGTGTACGGGACGGGGGACGCGGCGCTGGCCGCGCAGAGCGCGTACTTCCACCGCTGGGGAGTCGTACCGGCGGAGCTGATGAGCAGCGAGCCGCACACCTTGCTCACCCCGCTCACCGCCCTCTTCGTCCACGGCAGCTGGCTCCATCTGCTGGGGAACATGCTGTTCCTGTACGTCTTCGGCGCGATGGCGGAGGAGCGGATGGGGGCGGTCGGGTTCGCCCTCTTCTATCTGGGCTGCGGCTACCTGGCCCTGCTCGGCTACGCGGCGGTCCATGCGAGCAGCGAGCAGACGCTGGTGGGCGCCTCGGGTGCGATCTCGGGGGTCCTGGGGGCGTTCCTGTACCTCTTCCCCCGCTCCCGGGTGACCAGCCTGTTCCCGTTCCTCTTCTTCCTGCCGCTGCGCTTCCCGGCCTGGATCGTGCTCCTCTTCTGGTTCGTGCTCCAGTGGCTGGCCGCCCGCTCGGCGGGGCCCGGCCCGGGGGTCGCCTACCTCGCGCACGTGGTGGGCTTCGCCGTCGGCTTCCTCTACGCCTGGGGCCGCTACCACCATGGGGATAAGGTGAAGGCCCCAGCCGCGGCGACCGAGGGAGAAAGCCAGCCGTGATCACCGCGATCGTGCTCATCAAGACCAGCGTGGACCGCATCCCCGAGATCGCGGAGTCGATCGCCGCGCTCGACAGCGTCAGCGAGGTCTTCTCGGTGACCGGCACGTACGACCTGATCGCCATGGTCCGCGTGCCCCGGCACGACGACCTGGCGGACGTGATCCCCGGCCGGATCAGCAAGATCCCCGGCGTCGAGGCGACGGACACCCACGTCGCGTTCCGTACGTACTCCCAGCATGACCTCGAAGCGGCCTTCGCCATCGGCCTGGAGTCCTGACCCCGGCGGCGAAGATGAAGGAATCCTCATCCGGGACTCATCCTGGCCGGCGTCTCCGCCCGTCAGCCTGATCTCATGTCCTTCACCCATCGCATGGCCACGCTCGCCGCCGTCGTCGCCATTCCGCTGGGGATCGCCGCGACGAGCTACGGACTGACCGACGAGCCCGAGGCTCCCCGGGTGCCGCCCGCCGTGGAGCTCAGCTCGCCGCCGGTCCGCACCTCTCCGAGCGGTTCCTCTCCCAGCGGTTCCCCTCCGAGCGGCTCCTCGCCCGACGGGGACACCCCCGGCGGGGACACCCCCGGCGGCTCCGCTCCGAGCGGCTCGGCCCCGAGCCCCGGTGCCGCTCCCCCGGCCCCGCCGTCCGACGCGGTCGTGCCCGGGCCCTCGGCCACCGGCGACGACGATGACGACCTCCGTGAAGAGAGCTGACCACCGCGTCTCCGCACGCGTCCGCATCCTGCTGTGGCTGCTGTTCGTGATGGCCGTGGCCCTGGCCGCCGTCGCCGTGGCCACCCGCTCGATCCTGCTGCGGGACGTGGACCACCGCATCAACCAGCTGCTGACCCAGGAGACCGGCGAGTTCGCCAACTTCGTGGAGCAGGGCGTCGACCCCGCGACCGGGCTCCCGTTCACCGACCCCGACGCGCTCCTGCGGATCTTCCTCCAGCGCCAGTACTCCGACCCGGACGAGGAGCTCCTGGGCCTGGTGGGCACGCGGGGCCCGGGGCTCCGGGTCATCCGGCAGTCCCGCGACATCCCCCGCTCCGTGGCGCTGCACCGCGACCGCGGCTCCCTCGACGCCATCGCCGCCACCGACGCGCCCTCCGGACGCCTCGCGCGTGCCCAGGGCGAGGTCCGCTGGGCGAAGGTGCCCATCAAGGGCTCCGGCGGCGCCGAACCGGACGCGGCCTTCGTCGTCGCCTTCCACGCGGACCGCGAACGGGCGGTCGCCGACGAGGCGTTCCGTGCCCTGCTCGCCATATCGGGGGTGGCGCTGCTGATGACGACCGGCATCGGCTGGGCCGTCGCGGGCCGCATCCTTGCACCCGTACGAGTGGTGCGCGCGACGGCCGCCGAGCTGACCGAACGGGACTTGACCCAGCGGATCCCCGTGCAGGGACGGGACGACATCGCCGCGCTCGCCGAGACCTTCAACGCGATGCTGGACCGCCTGGAACAGGCGTTCGCCGGGCAGCGCCAGTTCGTCGACGACGCCGGGCACGAACTGCGCACCCCGATCACCATCGTGCGCGGCCATCTGGAGCTGATGGGCGAGGACCCGGCCGAGCAGCGCGAGACCGTGCGGCTGGTGACCGACGAACTCGACCGGATGAGCCGGATCGTGGAGGACCTGCTTCTGCTCGCCAAGGCCGAACGCCCCGACTTCGTGCGCACCGAGCCGGTCCAGCTCGCCGAACTGACCGCCGATGTCTTCGTGAAGGCGCGGGCGCTGGGCGAACGGGACTGGGTCCTCGACGGGGTCGCCGACCCGGAGGCCGTCCTCGACCCCCAGCGGATCACCCAGGCGATGGTGCAGCTCGCCCAGAACGCGGTCCAGCACACCGTGCCGGGGCAGCGGATCGCGATCGGCTCGCGCACGACCGAGGGCCGGATCGAGCTGTACGTCGCCGACGGCGGCCCCGGCGTGCAGGAGCAGGACGCCGAGGTCATCTTCGAACGGTTCCGGCGGGGCACCGCCCGCCGCGGTGCCCGGACCAGCGGCGCCGGCCTCGGTCTCGCCATCGTCCGGGCCATCGCCGAAGGCCATCGGGGCGGCCGTGTCGAACTGCGCCCGACCGAGGGCGGCGGAGCCACCTTCGTCCTCACACTCGCCCTCGAGGAGTCACCGTGCACCGCATCCTGATCGCCGAGGACGAGGAACGCATCGCCTCCTTCGTGGAGAAGGGACTGCGCTCCAACGGCTTCACGACCACGGTCGCCGCCGACGGCGACACCGCCCTCGACCGGGCGGTCACCGGCGGCTTCGACCTGATGGTCCTGGACATCGGGCTGCCCGGCCGGGACGGCTTCACCGTGCTGCGGGAACTGCGCGAGGCCCGGGTGACGCTGCCCGTCATCGTGTTGACCGCCCGCGATTCGGTACGGGACACGGTGGCCGGCCTGGAGGGCGGCGCGGACGACTGGATGACCAAGCCGTTCCGCTTCGAGGAGCTGCTGGCCCGGGTACGGCTGCGGCTGCGCACCGCCGCCCGTACACCCGAGGTCACCGTGTTGCGCAGCGGCGATCTGAGCCTGGACCTGCGCACCCGGCGGGCCCGGTCCGGGGAGCGGACGGTGGACCTGACCGCCCGTGAGTTCGTGCTGCTCGAACTCTTCCTGCGCCACCCGGGGCAGGTGCTCTCGCGGGAGCAGATCCTCTCCCACGTCTGGGGATACGACTTCGATCCCGGCTCCAACATCGTGGACGTATACGTCCGGGCGCTGCGGAAGAAGCTGGGGGCGGAGCGTCTGGAGACGGTACGGGGCATGGGGTACCGCATGCCGTGAGCGGGGCCCGAGCCCCGCGTGAACCTTCCTTCATGGAGGGCTCATGGGAGGCTCACTCCCGGCTCGGAGAGTGGTTCTCGTGAACCTCTCCCTCCGCCAGGCGGTGTGGCTCTGCCTGTCCTTGAGCCTCTGCGCCCTGCTCGCCGTCCCGGGCACCGCCCAGGGCCTCGGCGGCGAGGCCCGGCTCACGCTGGCCGTCTTCGTCCTCGCCACCTGCGCGTGGATCGCCGCGCCCGTCGACGACACCCATGTCGCGCTCGGAGCGGGTCTCGCGCTGACGGCGACCGGGGTGATCAGCGCCGACACGCTGTTCGGCACGCTCGGGGACGCGACGATCTGGCTGCTGATCTGCGCGTTCGTGCTGGCCGCCGCGGTGACCCGGACCGGGCTCGCCGGGCGGGCCGCGGCCTTCCTGGTCAGCGGGGCCCGTACCGTACGCCAGCTGGTCCATCTGACCACCGCGGCCCTGGTGGTGACGGCCTTCGCCGTCCCGGCCACCTCGGGCCGGGCCGCGCTCGCGCTGCCGGTCTTCCTCGCGCTGGCCAAGACCCTGTCCGAGCGGCGCCGGCTGGTGGTGATGCTGGCGCTGCTCTTCCCCACCGTCGTGCTGTTGTCGGCGGTGACCACGCTGATCGGCGCGGGCGCGCATCTCATCACGGTGAGCCTGCTCCTGGAGCGGACGGGCGAGCGGATCGGCTTCGTGGAGTGGCTGGTGCTCGGGCTCCCGCTCGCGGTGGTCTCCTCCCATCTGGCCGCGGAGACGGTGCTGTTGACGACCACGCGCCGCGCGGACCGGCGCGAGCCGGTACGGATCACCGTCGCGCACCTCCAGGAGCACTCCCCGACCGCCGTCTCGGGCCCGCTCACCACGGAGGAGACCCGGTGCCTGACGCTGCTCGGCACGGTGGTCGCCCTGTGGTGCTCGGAGCCGCTGCACGGGGTGTCGCCCGCCGTGGTGGCGCTGATCGGCGCGGTGGTGGCCTCGTCGCCGATGCTGGGGACCGTACGGCTCAAGGACGGGCTGGGGGCCGTGCCGTGGCCGATGCTCCTGTTCATGGCGGCGACCACCGCGATGGGCGTCGCGCTGGTCGACTCGGGCGCCGCGGGCTGGCTCGTCGGCGGGCTGCCGGCCGGGGTGCCGGCCTGGGCGTTCCTCGCCGTGGTCGTGGTGGTCGGCACGGCCGCGCATCTGGTGCTCCAGTCGCGGTCCGCCCGCTCGTCCGTCCTGGTGCCCCTGGTGATGGCCGCGGCGGTCGGCGCCGGGGTCAACCCGGTCGCCGCCGCGCTCGCCTCCACGGCCGCCGCCGGTTTCTGCCAGACCCTGCCCGCCTCCGCCAAGCCGGTCGCGCTGTTCGCCGAACCACCCGATGGAGTCCCCGGCTTCACCCCGCGTCAGCTGCTGCGGCTGTCCGCCGTGCTCGCCCCGCTCAGCGCCGCCCTGGTGCTGTGCTTCGCCCTCGCCGTCTGGCCGCTGCTCGGCGTGCCCGTCCTTCCGGAGACCCAGCCATGACCCTTCGCATCGCCGTCGCCCCCAGCGGTTTCAAGGAGTCCCTCTCCGCCCCCGAGGCCGCGGAGGCGATCGCCGAGGGGCTGCGCAGAGCCCGCCCGGACGCCGTGCTCGATCTGATCCCGCTGGTGGACGGCGGGGAGGGCACGGCTCGGGCGCTGGCGGCCGCGACCGGGGGCACGCTCGTGCCCCGGGTCGCGACCGGCCCGCTGGGCGCGCCCGTACGCACCCACTTCGCGCTCCTCGACCACTCCTCCGCGGTGGTCGAGATGGCGGCCGTCGCGGGCCTCTCCCTGGTACCGGCCGGGCGGCGCGACCCGGCCGCCACCACGACCTTCGGGGTCGGTGAACTGATCCGGGCCGCGCTGGACTCCGGCGCCCGCCGCATCCTGGTCGGCTGCGGCGACTCCGGCACCTCGGACGGCGGCGCGGGCGCGCTCCAGGCCCTCGGCGCCCGGCTCCTGGACGCCGAGGGAGTCGAACTCCCCCTCGGGGGCGGTGCGTTGAACCGGCTGGACCGGATCGACACGGGTGGTATCGATCCGCGCCTCACCGGGACCGAACTGCTCGTGGCCTGCAATCCGTACAACGTGCTGTGCGGGTGGCGGGGCGTGGCGCGGGTGTTCGGTCCGCAGAAGGGCGCGAGTCCGGAGCAGGTCGAGGAGCTGTCGGCGGCTCTGGAGCGTTGGGCCGCCGTCCTCGGCCGCGACCTCCCTGGGCCCGTGGACCTGCGGACCGCCCCCGGCACGGGCGCCTCGGGCGGTCTCGGGGCCGGGCTCGCCGCCCTGGGCGGCCGGCTGCTGCCCCGCTTCGAGGTACTGCTCGACCGGATCGACCTGGACGCCCGGCTGGCCCGCGCGGACCTCGTCATCACCGCCGAGGGCGCCCTGGACGGGCAGACCGTCCGGGGCAAGATCCCCGCCGAGGTCGCCCGCCGGGCCAAGGCCCACGGCGTCCCGGTCCTCGCGCTGGCCGGCACGCTGGGACACGGCGTCCACCACGTCAGAGCGGTGGGGGTGGACGCCTACGGTTCGATCCTGCCCGCGCCGATGGCCCTGCCCGAGGCGCTCGACCGGGGCGCCGAGTTCCTCGCCGACGCGGCCGAGCGGGCCCTGCGGATGGTCCTGGTGGGGACGAGGCTGGCGGCCTGAGCGGTACGACTCAGCCGCGGTCCGGGACGCAACGGCCGTCCTCGGTACGGTACTTCCACTGCGCGCCGTCCCGGACGAGCTCCTTCACGGCCCGTACGAAACGCTCCACGTGCTCGTCCGGCGTACCGGCGCCGAAGCTGACGCGGATCGCGTTGAGCGACTTCTCGCCGGGCGCGGCCTCCGGGGCCCCGCACTCGCCCTGGGTCTGCGGGTCGCTGCCCAGCAGGGTGCGGACCAGCGGGTGGGCGCAGAAGAGACCGTCGCGGACACCGATGCCGTACTCGGCGGAGAGCGCGGCAGCGAAGTGGGAGCTGTTCCAGCCCTCGACGACGAAGGAGATGACACCGACGCGGGGAGCGTCGTCGCCAAAGAGCGAGAGCACCTTCACCTCGGGGACCTCGGCGAGGCCCTCCCGGACGGTGGCGATCAGGTGCTGCTCACGGGCGACGAGGGTGTCGAAGCCGGCCTCGGTGAGCGCCTTGCAGGCGGAGGCGATGGCGTAGACGCCGATGACGTTCGGCGAACCGGCCTCGTGGCGGGCGGCGGTGGTGTGCCACTCCACGTCGACTCCCCCGTCGGTGCGGCGGGCGACCTTCTTGGACGCGCCGCCACCGGCGAGGTACGGCTCGGCGTCCTGAAGCCAGTCGGCGCGCCCCGCGAGGACGCCCGAGCCGAACGGGGCGTACAGCTTGTGCCCGGAGAAGGCGACCCAGTCCACGTCCAGCTCCTGGACGGAGACGGGGTGGTGGGGCGCGAGCTGGGCGGCGTCGAGGACGATCCGGGCACCGTGGGCGTGCGCGGCGGCGGCCAGCTCCTTCACCGGCCACAGCTCCCCGGTGACGTTGGACGCGCCGGTCACGCAGACGAGTGCGGGGCCGTACGGGTCGCGGTCGGCGAGGGCGCGCTCCAGGGTCTCGACGGCCTGAACCGGGGTGCGGGGCGCGTTCAGGTACGTCACCCGCGCGTCCTGCCAGGGCAGCAGCGAGGCGTGGTGCTCGGTCTCGAAGACGAAGACCTGGCAGTCGTCGGGGAGCGCGGCGGCGAGCAGGTTGAGCGAGTCGGTGGTGGAGCGGGTGAAGACGATCTGGTCGCCGGGGCGGCAGTCGAGGAACTCGGCGACCGTGGCGCGGCTGTTCTCGAAGAGGTCGGTGGAGAGCTGCGACAGGTACCCGGCACCGCGGTGGACGCTGCCGTAGTACGGGGCGTAGGCGGCGACGTCGTCCCACACCCGCTGCAGGGCCGGCGCGCTGGCGGCGTAGTCGAGCGCGGCGTAGGTGACCTCGCCGCCGGTGACGAGCGGAACGGTGACATCCCGCCCGAGAACGGGCAGCGGGGCGCCGCAGCAGGGGTCGCCGGACTCGGCCTCGGAAGCAATAGCGGCGGTGGCGGTGGCGGCGTTCGGGTACGCGGACATGGCGGTATCTCCTGGCATGACTGGGCAGCGAAGGGCCCGCAGGGCAGCGCGAAGTGGGGTGCCTCGTACGGGTGTTGCCTCAACACACGGTGCTCGCGCGGAGGGGGAGACGGGGCCGAAGGCCCTATCGCATTCGCTTGCTCACAAGAGGCTCCCTGAGGACCAGGACCCCAAGGTTTCGAGGGGTCCGCGCTTGCCGTAGACCTCGCTGCCTACGGCCTGGTCTTCACCCGGGGCACCCCGCCACGGACGGAGGGTTGCCGGACAGCAAGCCGGGGCTTCGTAGCTGTCACTCATGACCTGGCACAGAAGCTATGCCACGTGATCGCCCCGGCGCAACCCGTGTCCGGATTCCGGAACGTGCCAGGGCCCCGCACACGCGGGGCCCTGGGGCGGAACTACGCGTTGCTGGCCGCGACCCAGCGCTCCAGCGCCTTCCTCGCCGCCCCCGAGTCGATCGACTCCGCCGCCCTCGCGATTCCCTCGCGCAGTTGCTCCACCAGAGTGCCCTCCCCCGGCTCCAGCGCCGTCAGCGCCGCCGCCGAGTTCAGCAGCACCGCGTCCCGTACCGGACCGGTCTCGCCCGCGAGCAGCCGGCGGGCCACGTCGGCGTTGTACGAGGCGTCGGCGCCGCGCAGCGCCTCCACCGGTACGAGCTCGATGCCGACGTCCCGCGGGTCGAATGCCTCCTCGCGCACCGCGCCGTCCCGTACGACCCACACCCGTGAGGTGGCCGTGGTCGTCAGCTCGTCCAGGCCGTCGTCGCCGCGGAAGACGAGCGCCGACGAGCCGCGCTCGGCGAGCACACCGGCCATGATCGGGGCCATCCGGGCGTCGGCGACACCGGTCGCCTGGGCCTTGACCCGGGCCGGGTTGGTGAGCGGACCGAGGAAGTTGAAGACGGTGCGGATGCCCATCTCCTTCCGCGCCATCGCGACATGGCGCAGCGCCGGGTGGAACTTCACGGCGAAGCAGAAGGTGATCCCGGCCTCCTCGGCGACCTCGGCGACCCGCTGCGGGGTCAGCTCCAGGTTGACGCCGAGCTTCTCCAGGACGTCGGAGGCGCCGGAGGCCGAGGACGCGGCCCGGTTGCCGTGCTTGACGACCTTGGCGCCGGTGCCGGCCACCACGATCGCCGACATGGTGGAGATATTGACGGTCTTGGCTCCGTCGCCGCCGGTGCCGACGATGTCGACCGTGGCGCCGGGGACCTCGATCGTCCTGGCGTGCTCGTACATGGTGCGGACGAGGCCGGTGATCTCCTCGACGGTCTCGCCCTTGGCGCGCAGGGCCACGGCGAACGCGGCGATCTGGGCGTCGGTGGCCTCCCCGCTCAGGATCCGGTCCATCGCCCAGGAGGTGTCCTCGGCGCTCTGGTCGCGGCCGGTCAGCAGACCGTCCAGGACGGCCGGCCACGAGCGGCCCGCCGTGGTAGGTCCTCCAGCGGGGGTCACAGCGCTCATGGCAGCTCCTGGGTCATCACCTGACGGTTACAGCGTCCACCCTATCGATCCACGGGGACGGCAAAGAGCCCCGTCCATCGAATGGACGGGGCTCCCGCTGTGGCGACCTTCAGGTCAAGGGATCAGGTGATCAGTGGTGGCCGTGGCCGCTCTGGATCTCCTTGTACTCCTCGACGGTCGGCTTGGCGATCTGGTTGTCCCCGCCGTAGTAGCCCTTGTTGAGCTTGACGCGGAGCTTCTCCATACGGCCGATCTTGCGCTCCACGCCGTTCTCGTCGACCAGCGGGCCGAGCTCGGCCGGCTCGTTCTGCTCGTGGGCCGTGAGCTTGTACCGCTCACCCTGGCTGAGCGGCTGGTGGACCTCGACGAACTCACCGTGCGGCAGGCGCTTGATGATGCCGGACTCGCGTCCGTGCAGCACCTTGTCCTTGTCCCGGCGCTGGAGGCCGAGGCAGATCCGCTTGGTGACGATGAACGCGATGACCGGCCCGAGGAAGAAGAAGATCCGGACGAACCAGGTGATCGAGTTGATCGACAGGTGGAAGTGGGTGGCGAAGATGTCGTTTCCACCACCGATGAGCATGATCATGTACGCGGTGATCCAGGCGACACCGACGCCGGTGCGCGTCGGAGCGTTGCGCGGGCGCTGGGCGATGTGGTGCTCGCGCTTGTCGCCGGTGATCCACGACTCGATGAACGGGTAGAACGCGATCACCGCCAGCATCAGCGGGAAGATCACCAGCGGGATCATCACGCCCAGGACGAGCGTGTGGCCCCAGAGGTTGATCTCCCAGCCCGGCATGACACGGATCAGACCCTCGGCGAAGCCCATGTACCAGTCGGGCTGGGCGCCGGTGGAGACCTGGTCCGGACGGTACGGACCGAGCGCCCAGATCGGGTTGATCGAGGCGATCGCCGAGATGACCGCGATGACACCGAAGACCAGGAAGAAGAAGCCTCCGGCCTTGGCCATGTAGACCGGCAGCAGCGGCATGCCCACGACGTTCTTGTTCGTACGGCCGGGGCCCTCGAACTGCGTGTGCTTGTGGTAGAAGACCAGGATCAGGTGCGCCACCACGAGGCCGAGCATGATGCCGGGCAGCAGGAGCACGTGCGCCGAGTAGAACCGGGCCACGAAGTCGCCGCCGGGGAACTCCCCGCCGAACAGGAACATCGACAGGTACGTGCCGATGACCGGCACGGACAGGATCGCGCCCTGCATGAAGCGGACACCGGTGCCGGAGAGCAGGTCGTCCGGGAGCGAGTAACCGGTGAAGCCGGTGAACATGCCCAGGAAGAACAGCAGGAAGCCGAACAGCCAGTTGATCTCACGCGGCTTGCGGAACGCGCCGGTGAAGAACACGCGCATCATGTGCACGAACATGCCGGCGATGAAGATCAGCGCCGCCCAGTGGTGGATCTGCCGGATGAGCAGACCACCGCGCACGTCGAACGAGATGCGCATGGTCGAGTTGAACGCCTCGGACATCAGCTGTCCCTGCAGCGGGACGTAGCTGCCGTGGTACTCCACCTCGTTCATCGACGGGTGGAAGAACATCGTCAGGTAGACGCCCGTGAGGATGATGATGATGAAGCTGTAGAGGCAGATCTCACCGAGCATGAAGGACCAGTGGTCCGGGAAGATCTTCCGCATGTTGGCCTTGGCCAGGGAGTAGATCCCGAGACGGCCGTCGGCCCAGTCGGCGACCCGCTCACCGGCGGGTGCCTTCTTCTTGGTGTCGGTCACAGTGCTCATCCGCGCTCCCAGAAGGCAGGACCGACGGGCTCGTCGAAGTCGCCGAGCGCCTCGAGGAAGCCCTTGTCGTTCACGCCGATCCGCAGCTGCGGGAGGGCGTGACCGGCCGGGCCGAAGATGACACGGGCGCCGTCGGACAGGTCGAAGGTGGACTGGTGGCACGGGCAAAGCACGTGGTGCGTCTGCTGCTCGTACAGGGAGATCGGGCAACCCACGTGGGTGCAGATCTTCGAGAAGGCGACGATGCCCTCGTGCGACCACTCGAGCTCGCGCTTGTCCTTGATGTCGTCCGGCTGGATGCGGACGATCATCAGGGCGGCCTTGGCGATCTCGGTCTGGAAGTTGTGGTCGTGCTCCGAGAGGCCCTCGGGCATCGCGAAGGTCAGCGAACCGACCGCGACGTCCTCGGGACGCAGCGGCTCGTGCGTGTTCATGTTGATGAGCTGCTTGCCCTTGGCCCACAGCGTGGTCCGGAGCTTCCTCTCGGGCAGCGGGCCCATGTCACGCAGGAGCACGAGACCGGACAGCGGTACGAGCGACAGCGCGCCGAACATCGTGTTGCGGATCAGCTTGCGCCGGCCGAAGCCGGACTCGGCGGCACCGGCCGCGAAGTCCGCCATGACCTTCGCCTTGGTCTCCGGGGAGGCCGCGATCGGGTGACGCTCGTCGGCGATCTCGACGTCGGACATCAGGGTGCGGGCCCAGTGGACCGCGCCCGCGCCGATGAAGAAGAGCGCCGCACCGAGGGTCAGACCCAGGGCGAAGTTGAGCGCGGACACCCGGCCGAAGGGCCAGATGTACACGATCTGGTCGACCGGGAAGATCACGTACGAGGCGATGAAGCCGACGGTGGCCAGCATCGACAGCGTGAACATGAAGGCGACCGCACGCTCGGACCGCTTGGCGGCCCGCTCGTCGATGTCCTGGATACGCGGCTTGTGGGGGGGAAGGCCCGGGTCGGCGAACGGGTCGTCGAGGACCTTCACCGCGCCGTGCGCGGTGTCCTGCTCAGCGGGCAGGTTCTCTTCTGGAATCTCTTGGCTACTCATGACTTCTTGGCCTTAGCGGTGTGGGCCGCGACCCAGACGGCAACTGCGATCAGCCCGCCCAGACCGAAGATCCAGCCGAACAGACCCTCACTGACGGGACCGAGGCCGCCGAGGGAGAGCCCGCCGGGGTTGTTGGTCTTGTCGCTGTTGACGGCCTGGACGTACGCGATGATGTCCTTCTTCTCCTGCTCCGGCATGGTCGTGTCGGGGAAGGAGGGCATGTTCTGCGGGCCGGTCTGCATGGCCTCGTACAGGTGCTTCGGGCTCACGCCTTCGAGGCTGGGGGCGTACTTGCCGTGCGTCAGCGCGCCGCCCTCACCGGTGAAGTTGTGGCACTGGGCGCAGTTGTTACGGAACAGTTCGCCGCCGCGGCCGATGTTGGCGCCTTCGACGCTGTACTGCGACGCCTTCGGCGTGATCGGGCCGGCACCGAGGGAGGCGACGTACGCCGCGAGCTGATCGATCTCAGCCTGCGTGTAGATGTTCTTCTTCTTCGGTACCTGGGCGCCCGGCTGCTGGGCCGGCATGCGGCCCGTGCCGACCTGGAAGTCCACGGACGCCGAGCCGACGCCGACCAGGGACGGGCCGTCAGAGGTGCCCTGACCGCCGGTTCCGTGGCAGCTGGCGCAGCCGACGGAGTAGAGCTTCTGGCCCTCCTCGATGGCGAGGGACTGGGCGGTTTCATCGGCCTTCGCCGTGCCCGCGGGCGCGAACGCGGCGTACAGCCCCCCGGTGGCCGCCAGCGCGAGGAGTAGGACGACGACCGCCGCCAGCGGATGGCGTCGTCGTGCGGAGAGCTTTTTCACGGATTACCCCGGTGTCAGGATCTTCTGCGTCGATGCTTGCTGGATGTCTCGGTTCGCCTGCGGCGACCCGATTACTTGATCATGTAGATCGTGGCGAAGAGGCCGATCCAGACGACATCGACGAAGTGCCAGTAGTAGGACACGACGATGGCGGCGGTTGCCTGCTCGTGAGTGAATCTCTTGGCGGCGTACGTCCGGCCCAGGACCAGCAGGAAGGCGATGAGACCGCCCGTCACGTGCAGGCCGTGGAAGCCGGTGGTCAGGTAGAACACCGAGCCGTACGGGTCCGACGAGAGCGAGAGACCCTCGTGCTTGACCAGCTCGGTGTACTCGAAGACCTGGCCGCCGATGAAGATCGCACCCATCACGAACGTGATGATGAACCACGTCCGGAGCTTCTTCACATCGCCCCGCTCCGCGGCGAAGACGCCGAGCTGGCAGGTGAGGGAGGAGAGCACCAGGATCGTGGTGTTGGTCGCCGAGAACGGGAAGTTCAAGGCATCGGCCTTTTCCGCCCAGAACTCGGCACCCGTCACCGATCGCAGGGTGAAGTACATCGCGAAGAGGGCCGCGAAGAACATCAGCTCGGAACTCAACCAGATGATGGTTCCGACGCTGGTGAGGTTCGGTCGATTGACCGACGGGTGCGCGTGCCCGGTTTCTACTGTCGTTACTGTCGCCACGACCGACATTATGTCGGTCGCTTATCCCGCCCTCACTCCGGGGGGTGCCGTTCGGAGTGTCAGGGGCGTGTGTCCAGCCCGAACGGCCCATCGAAGAGGACTCCCTGGCGGTGTCGAACCGGTGTTGACGGGGTGTGGGACGGAGTAGCATCCGCCGCATCGGTTGATGACCTTCACGGAGGAACGATGCAGTCGAGCGCCACGGTCCTGGTCTACAGCGACGACGCGAACACGCGGGAGCAGGTGCGGCTGGCCGCGGGCCGCAGGCCCGCGGCGGACGTTCCCCCAGTCGAGTTCATCGAGTGCGCGACACTCCCGGCGGTGCTGAAGCGCCTGGAGGAGGGCGGCGTCGACGTCTGCGTGCTGGACGGGGAGGCCGTTCCGGCGGGCGGGATGGGCGTGTGCCGGCAGATCAAGGACGAGGTCTTCCACTGCCCGCCCGTGCTGCTCCTGATCGGCCGCCCGCAGGACGCCTGGCTGGCCACCTGGAGCCGCGCGGACGCCGCGGTCACCCTCCCGGTGGAACCGGTCGAGTTCGCGGCGTCCCTGGCCGCCCTGCTGCGTTCCCGCCTCTCGATCGACGCCTGACAAGACCCGGAGGCGAACCGAGCCCTAGACAAGCGGGCTGAGGCGGTTCGGATTGGGCTGGTGGGCGGCGCTCTTGGCGTCGGCCACCAGGGCGCTGCCCTGGCGCCACTTGTCCCAGGCGAGGTTCCAGTCACCGAAGCCGTTGCCGAAGGGGTCCATGGTGTCGCCGGCGCTGTTGATCGTCTTCACGATGTCGCCGGGGCGGACGGTCTCGTAGAACCAGGCCGCGTTTCCGGTCGACATGCCGACACAGCCGTGGCTGACGTTCGCCACTCCCTGTGAGCCGACCGACCAGGGCGCGGCGTGGACGTATTCACCACTCCAGGTGACCCGCGTCGCGTAGTAGACGGGCAGGTCGTACGACTCGGAGCTGCCCGCCGCGATGCCGACGGTGGTACTGCGCATACGGACGAAGTACTCCTTGCCGAGCACGACCTTGATGCCGTTACGGGTGGAGAAGCCCGGTTTGCCGGTGGTCACCGGAATGGTGTTGATCACTTTTCCGTTGCGCCGCACGGTCATGTAGTGCGAGCCGGCGTCCGCGACCGCCTCCACATGGTCGCCGATCTTCAGCTGCAGCGGCTTCGACTCCGCCCCGTACAGCTTGTCGCCGACCTTGACGCCGTTGAGGTTGGCGGCGACCGAGACGGTCGCGCCCGCGGGCCAGTACTCCTTCGGACGGAAGTGCAGTTTCTCGTCGTCCACCCAGTGCCAGGAGCCTTCGACCGAGGGTGTGGAGCGGACCTTCAGGGCCCGTTCGACGACCGCCCGGGCCGCCCGGTCCTTGACCGGGACGCTGAGGTCGGCCGTGATCGGCTGTCCGACGCCGTACGTGCCCGCCTCCGGGCCGAACTTCACCGTCAGCCCCTGCTTCGCCGGGGAGGTCTCGAAGGTGAACGTACGGGCGCCGGGGGCGCCGTCCTCGTCCTCCGTGGAGACCTTGACCGTGTAGCGGGCGCCGGCCGTCAGCGCGCCCGTGGAGCGCCAGCGCTGCCCGTCCGCGGTGAGTTCGCCGGCCAGGTGGTGCCCGGTCGCGTCGGTGGCCGTCACGTCGGTGATGCGGCCGTCCGAGCCCTTGGCCGTGATCTCCAGCGCCTTGTCCGGGTCGGCCTTCCTGCCGTCGGCCGGGGCGTTGAAGGAGACCTGCTCCGCCGCGTCGTACGGCCTCGCCGACAGCGGATGGCCGTCGGGACCCCCACAGGCCCCGGCGCCCGCGGTCACCACGAGAGCCAGCAGCGTGCAGCACAGAACAGTCCGAATGCGCGGCGTGTCGTTCATGACATCACCGTAAGAACATTCTTCGCAGCCAGCGCGCCGAGTGCTGCAAACGAGGGGCCCGGGCACTTCGGTGAAGAAGTGCCCGGGCCCCTCGGGGGTGTTACGGGGTCCTGCTACTGGTTCTGGTTCTCACCGCGGTAGAACTCGAACACCCAGCCGAACAGACCGACCAGGAGCAGCGGCGCCGAGAAGTACAGCAGCCACCATCCGATCGCGACCGACAGGAAGGCGAGCGCACCGCCGATGCCCAGCGAGAGCGGCTGCCAGCTGTGGGGGGCGAAGAAGCCCACCTCGCCGGCCTCGTCCGCGACGTCGGCCTCCTTGTCGTCCTGCGCCATCGCGTCGACCCGCCGGGCCGTGAAGGCCAGGTAGTAGCCGACCATGATGGCGAGGCCGAAGGCCAGGAAGAGCGCCGTCGTACCGACCGGCTCCTTCGACCACACGCCGTAGACGATGGCCATGGCGAGGATGAAGACGCTCAGCCAGATGAACATCTTGCCCTGGATCTTCACTTGCCGGCCTCCTTGCCGCCCGTGAGGACTGCGGCCTCGTGCGGCTTGTTCTCCAGCTGGTCGACCGCCGCGATCTCAGGGTGGTGCAGGTCGAACGCCGGGGATTCGGAACGGATCCGCGGCAGGGTGAGGAAGTTGTGCCGCGGCGGCGGGCAGGAGGTCGCCCACTCGAGCGAACGGCCGTAGCCCCACGGGTCGTCGACCTCGATCTTCTTGCCGTACTTGGCGGTCTTCCAGACGTTGTACAGGAACGGCAGGATCGACAGACCGAGCAGGAACGAGGAGATCGTCGAGATCGTGTTCAGCGCGGTGAAGCCGTCGGCGTCGAGGTAGTCCGCGTAACGACGCGGCATGCCCTCGGCGCCCAGCCAGTGCTGCACCAGGAAGGTGCCGTGGAAGCCGATGAAGAGCGTCCAGAAGGTGATCTTGCCGAGCCGCTCGTCCAGCATCTTGCCCGTGAACTTCGGCCACCAGAAGTGGAAGCCGGCGAACATCGCGAAGACCACGGTGCCGAAGACGACGTAGTGGAAGTGCGCGACGACGAAGTACGAGTCGGAGACGTGGAAGTCCATCGGCGGCGAGGCCAGGATGACACCGGTCAGACCACCGAAGGTGAAGGTGACCAGGAAGCCGATCGTCCAGAGCATCGGTGTCTCGAAGGACAACGAGCCCTTCCACATCGTTCCGATCCAGTTGAAGAACTTCACGCCGGTCGGTACGGCGATGAGGAACGTCATGAAGGAGAAGAACGGCAGGAGGACGCCACCGGTGACGTACATGTGGTGGGCCCACACGGTCACGGAGAGACCGGCGATCGCGATCGTCGCGGCGATCAGACCGATGTAGCCGAACATCGGCTTGCGGCTGAAGACCGGGATGATCTCGGAGACGATGCCGAAGAACGGCAGCGCGATGATGTACACCTCGGGGTGGCCGAAGAACCAGAAGAGGTGCTGCCACAACAGCGCGCCACCGTTGGACGCGTCGAAGATGTGCGAGCCGAACTTGCGGTCGGCCTCCAGCGCGAAGAGCGCGGCGGCCAGCACCGGGAAGGCGAGCAGGACCAGGACACCGGTCAGCAGCACGTTCCAGGTGAAGATCGGCATCCGGAACATCGTCATGCCCGGAGCGCGCATGCAGATGATCGTGGTGATGAAGTTGACCGAGCCGAGGATCGTGCCGAAGCCGGAGAAGGCCAGACCCATGATCCACATGTCGGCACCGACACCCGGCGAGCGGACGGCGTCCGACAGCGGGGTGTAGGCGAACCAGCCGAAGTCGGCCGCACCCTGCGGGGTGAGGAAGCCGGCCACGGCGATGATCGAGCCGAAGAGGTACAGCCAGTACGCGAACATGTTCAGCCGCGGGAACGCCACGTCGGGCGCGCCGATCTGCAGCGGCATGATCCAGTTCGCGAATCCGGCGAACAGCGGCGTCGCGAACATCAGCAGCATGATCGTGCCGTGCATCGTGAACGCCTGGTTGAACTGCTCGTTCGACATGATCTGCGTACCCGGACGGGCCAGCTCGGCGCGCATGAAGAGCGCCAGGAGACCGCCGATGCAGAAGAAGACGAACGACGTGACCAGGTACAGCGTGCCGATCGTCTTGTGGTCGGTGGTGGTCAGCCACTTCACCACGACATTGCCGGGCTGCTTGCGGCGTACCGGGAGCTCGTTCTCGTACGAGTCCTCAGCCGCGGCCGCACCCTGGGGTTCGTTGAGGATGCTCACAGTTGGTTCTTCTCCGCATTCCTGGCCGGGTCCGTCTGCTCAATGCCCGACGGGATGTAGCCGGTCTGCCCCTTCTCCGCCAGCTCCTTCAGGTGCTGCTGGTAGCGCTCCGGAGAGACCACCTTGACGTTGAAGAGCATCCGGGAGTGGTCGACACCGCACAGCTCGGCACACTTGCCCATGAAGGTGCCCTCCTGCGTCGGGGTCACCTCGAAGGAGTTGGTGTGGCCCGGGATGACGTCCTGCTTCATCAGGAAGGGGACGACCCAGAAGGAGTGGATGACGTCACGGGAGGTCAGGACGAACCGGACCTTCTCCCCCTTCGGCAGCCACAGGGTCGGACCCGGGTTGCCGTTCTGCGGGTTCCGGTCGCCGGGGATACCGGCGTCGTAGACGCCGCCGGCGTTCTCCGGGAAGTCGTTCAGGAACTTGTCCGGAATCGCTGCCAGGTTCTTGTCGGTCTTCGCGTCGCCCGTCACACCGGGCACGTTCTCGACGTAGTTGAAGCCCCAGCTCCACTGGTAGCCGACCACGTTCACGGTGTGGGCCGGCTTGGCGGAGAGCTCGAGGAGCTTCGACTCGTCACGTGCCGTGAAGTAGAAGAGCACGGAGACGATGATGAGCGGGGTGACCGTGTACAACGCCTCGATCGGCATGTTGTACCGCGTCTGCGGAGGTACCTCGACCTTGGTGCGGCTGCGCCGGTGGAAGATGACGGACCACAGGATCAGCCCCCAGACCAGGACGCCCGTGACGAGCGCAGCCGCCCACGAGCCCTGCCAGAGGGAGAGGATCCGAGGGGCCTCTTCCGTCACCGGGGTGGGCATACCAAGGCGGGGGAAGTCTTCCCAGTTGTACGAGCAGCCCGTGGCTGTCGCCAGGATCAGGCCCGCAGTCAGCACCTGCGGCAGCTTCCGCCGCATCGGGCGCCGCGACGAGCGGTCGGAGCCGTTGGGACTCACGTAGCGCCTTCCCGAGAGTCTCGGCCCGCGCTGGTCGGCTACGGCCGTCTCGCTGGTCGGTCGCCGCCCCGGCCGCGGGCAGGGGTTTGGATGTTTATGCGGACCAAACCCTACTGGACGCTATTTGGGGTCGCGCGGGGAGGGTGCCCAACGCGCCGTCCGACTCCCCGAAGGGGTGGACGTGATCATTCCGCGGCGGGGTTCCCAGGGCCTGCCGGCGGCACGACCTGCGGTGTGTACCGGGCATCTGACGGGGCCTTACGAGGTCAGGCGCTCTACCGTGTCGGTGTGCCCTACTTCGATACCGCCTCCTCCGCCCCGCTGCACCCCGTGGCCCGCCAGGCGTTGCTCGCCTCCCTGGACGAGGGCTGGGCCGACCCGGCCCGGCTCTACCGCGAGGGGCGGCGTGCGCGGCTGCTCCTGGACGCGGCGCGGGAGGCCGCGGCGGAGGCGGTCGGCTGCCGCCCCGACGAGCTGGTGTTCACTCCTTCGGGGACGCGCGCCGTTCACTCCGGAATTTTCGGGGCGCTCGCGGGCCGTCGGCGTGTCGGAACCCGGCTCGTCGTCTCGGCGGTCGAACACTCCTCCGTCCTGCACGCCGGCGAGGCGCACGCGGCGGCGGGCGGATCGCTGACGGAGGTGCCGGTGGGCCGGTCCGGCGCGGTGGACCCCTCGGCCTTCGCGGCGGCCCTGGAGGAGGGGACGGCCCTGGCGTGTCTGCAGTCCGCCAACCACGAGGTGGGGACGGTGCAGCCGGTGGCGGAGGTCGCGGAGGCGTGCCGGGCGGCGGGCGTGCCGCTCCTTGTGGACGCGGCGCAGTCGCTGGGGTGGGGGCCGGTGGAGGGCGGCTGGTCGCTGCTCGCGGCGAGTGCGCACAAATGGGGCGGCCCGGCGGGCGTCGGGCTGCTCGCCGTACGGAAGGGTGTGCGGTTCGCGCCCCAAGGCCCGGCGGACGAGCGGGAGTCGGGGCGGGCGGCCGGTTTCGAGAACCTGCCGGCGATCGTGGCCGCGGCGGCCTCGCTGCGGGCGGTACGGGCGGAGGCGGAGGCCGAGGGGGCGCGGCTGCGGGGGCTGGTGGACCGGATCCGCGCGCGGGTGCCGGAGCTGGTGCCGGACGTGGAGGTGGTGGGCGACCCGGTGCGCCGGCTCCCCCATCTCGTCACCTTCTCCTGCCTCTATGTCGACGGGGAGACACTGCTGCACGAGCTGGATCGGGAGGGTTTTTCCGTTTCTTCCGGTTCGTCGTGTACGAGTTCCACGCTGACGCCCAGCCATGTGCTGCGGGCGATGGGGGTGCTGAGCGAGGGCAACGTGCGGGTGTCGTTGCCGACCGGGACGCCGGAGGCGGACGTGGACCGCTTCCTGGAGGTGCTGCCGGAGGTGGTCGCGCAGGTGCGGGAGCGGCTGGGCGCCCCGGAGGCGGTGACCCGGGAGAGCTCCCCGGGCTCCCTCGTGGTGGACGCGCTGGGCAAGCGCTGCCCGATCCCGGTCATCGAGCTGGCGAAGGTGATCGACGACGTCCCGATCGGCGGCACCGTCACCGTCCTCGCCGACGACGAGGCGGCCCGCCTGGACATCCCCGCGTGGTGCGAGATGCGCGGCCAGGCATACGTGGGCGAGGAGCCGTCCTCGCAGGGCGGCACGGCGTACGTGGTGCGGCGGGTGGCCTGAGCGCCGTGGGCGCGGGAGGGGCGCGGGGGCGCCGGAGCGCCCCCGCGCTTCAGGGTCAGGACAGGTGCGCCTGGACCTCGGCCGCGGCGTCGCTGCCGTACGCCTTCGTGAAGCGCTCCATGAAGTGGGCGCGGCGCAGCGTGTACTCCTGGGTGCCCAGGGTCTCGATCACCAGCGTCGCGAGCATGCAGCCGACCTGGGCGGCGCGCTCCAGGCTGACGCCCCAGGACAGACCGGTCAGGAAGCCCGCGCGGAACGCGTCGCCGACGCCCGTGGGGTCGACCTTGGCCTCCTCCTCCGGGCAGCCGACCTCGATGGCCGGCTCGCCCGTGCGCTCGATGCGCACACCGCGGGAGCCGAGCGTGGTGACCCGGTGGCCGACCCGGCCCAGGATCTCCGCGTCGGTCCAGCCCGTCTTCGACTCGATGAGGCCCTTCTCGTACTCGTTGGAGAAGAGGTAGGTGGCGCCGTCGAGCAGGGTGCGGATCTCGTCGCCGTCCATCCGGGCGATCTGCTGCGAGAAGTCGGCGGCGAAGGCGATCCCGCGGGTCTTGCACTCCTCCGTGTGGCGCAGCATCGCCTCGGGGTCGTCGGCGCCGACCAGGACCAGGTCGAGACCGCCGACGCGGTCGGCGACCGACTTCAGCTCGATCTGCCGGGCCTCGCTCATCGCGCCGGTGTAGAAGGAGCCGATCTGGTTGTGGTCCTTGTCCGTGGTGCAGACGAAGCGGGCGGTGTGCAGGACCTCGGAGATCCGCACGGAGCCGGTGTCGACGCCGTGGCGGTCGAGCCAGGCGCGGTACTCGTCGAAGTCGTAGCCCGCCGCTCCCACCAGGATCGGGTTGCCGCCGAGCTGGCCCATGCCGAAGCAGATGTTCGGGCCGACGCCTCCCCTTCTGATGTCGAGGTTGTCGACGAGGAAGGAGAGGGAGACCGTGTGGAGCTGGTCCGCTACGAGCTGGTCTGCGAACCGGCCGGGGAAGGTCATGAGGTGGTCGGTGGCGATGGAGCCGGTGACTGCGATACGCACGGCTGGGCGCTCCTGCGGGACGGAAAGGGGTTGACAGTTCACGCTACCGGGTGGGAAGCGCCCTGCCGAACAGTGGAAACTACCCCAGAGTAGGGCTTTTCCCTGGAGCCGCGGCGTGCGTACGGTGCGGCTATGTCCACGTACCCCGCTCCCCGTGAGCAGCAGGAGTCCGAGTTCAGCCTGGCCCAGCTGCGCGGCGACAGCGCGCGGATGGCCCCGCACTGGGTGGTGCCCTCGACCACCGCACCCGCCCGGGTGTCCCCCGCGCTCATCCACGGCGTCGTCGTCCCGCCCGCCTCGGCGCGGCTGATCGACGCCACCTCCGAATACGGAACCTGAGGGGGACGGAACCAGCCGCTCGCCCATTCCGTCCCACCGATGTCTTTCGGACAGAAGTGAAGGAGCGATGCGGTGAGCGGTACGGAGAACCGGCGAATGCGGCACCGGCCGCTGCTCGTCGCCTCGGTGGCGGCGAGCGTCCTGCTCGCCGGGGGCGGTGGGGTGTATCTGGCCACCACGGCGTCCGGTGGCGATGCCACGCGGCCTTCCGGGGCGGCCGCTCCCCCGCCGCTGAGGCTCGACGACAAGAGCGGGACGGACGGCGGGCCCGGTATCGCGCCGGGTGAGCCCGATCCCAGCGGCGGCGGTGTGGTCTACAAGGCCGAGAGGCCCCTCCCGGGCGGCCCCTCCTCGGCGGCGGTCCACCGGCCCGAGGGCCGGGTCACGTCGGCGGAGGTGACGCGGCTGGCGGCGGCCCTCGGTATCGCGGGCGCGCCGAGGCTGGAGGGCGAGGTCTGGAAGCTCGCGCCGGAGAAGGACGGCCAGGGGCTGCGTCTCGACGTGTCGGCGAAGGCCCCGGGCAGCTGGACCTTCTCGCGGTACGACGGGGGCCCGGCCGGCGACACCTGCCTCAAGGGCAAGGCGTGCCCGCCTCCGGGAGAGACGAAGACCCCGAGCGGTGGGCCGGTGAGCGAGGCGGCGGCGCGGGCGGCGGCCACTCCCGTCCTGAAGGCGATCGGCCAGGAGGACGCGAAGCTGGACGCGAGCCAGCTGATGGGCACGGTACGGGTGGTCAACGCCGAGCCGGTCGTGGGCGGGCTGCCGACGTACGGCTGGTCGACCGGGATCCATGTCGGGCCGGGCGGTGAACTGGTCGCGGGCAGCGGGCAGCTGAAGGATCCGGTGGCGGGCCACACGTACCCCGTGATCGGGGCCGGGAAGGCGCTCGAGGAGCTGAACAGGGCGTCCGCGGGTGCCGGCACGATCGGTATCGGCGGCTGCGCGACCGATCCGCCGGCGGGGACCACGGACGAGCGTCCCACGATGACCTGCGAGCCGAACGCCAAGCCGAAGGAGCTGGCGGTCACGGGCGCGGTCTTCGGGCTCGCGGCCCAGTTCGTGGACGGCGAGCGGGCGCTCGTACCGGCCTGGCTGTTCCAGGTGGAGGCCCAGGCGGGGGCGAAGCCGTCCACCGTCGTGCGGACGGCGGTGGCACCGGAGCATCTGGCTCCCCCGGTGAAGCCCAACCCGACCCCGACGCCGGATCCGGACGAGGGCACGGCGCCCGAGCGGCGCATCGAGTCGTACCGGGTCGACGGTGCCGGGACGAAGCTGTCGGTGACCTTCTGGGGCGGGGTGTGCAGCGAGTACACGGCGACGGTCCGGGAGAGCGCCGACAAGGTCGCCGTGCGGGTGACGGAGCGGCCGATGGACCCGGGTAAGGCGTGCATCGCCATCGCGGTGGAGGTGACCCGGATGGTGACGCTGGAGCAGCCGCTGGCCGGCCGGGTGGTCGTGGACGCGGCGAGCTCGGAGCCCGTACCCCGTAAGTGAAAGGCTGACGTACGCGCGAAGGCGGCCGCCCGGATGCCGGGCGGCCGCCTTCGCGCGTGCGTGGGACGACTTAGCTGAACGAGTCGCCGCAGGCGCAGGAGCCCGTGGCGTTCGGGTTGTCGATCGTGAAGCCCTGCTTCTCGATGGTGTCGACGAAGTCGATGGAGGCGCCGCCCAGGTACGGGGCGCTCATGCGGTCGGTGACGACCTTGACGCCGTCGAAGTCCTTGACGACGTCACCGTCGAGCGAGCGCTCGTCGAAGAAGAGCTGGTACCGCAGGCCGGAGCAGCCGCCGGGCTGTACGGCGACGCGCAGCGCCAGGTCGTCGCGGCCTTCCTGGTCGAGCAGGGCCTTGACCTTGCCCGCGGCAGCGTCAGACAGGAGGATGCCGTCGCTGACAGTGGTCTTCTCGTCCGATACGGACATCTGCTTCTCTCCCGGTTTGTACGGAGACTGCTTGCCGACGGTTGCAACCGGCGGGACCCGGGATTCATTCCGGGCGAGGCCGCGTCTTCACGTCTTTTCTCTTTCATGCTCGCACACCCGCCGAGGGACCAGCGCCGATCCGTCGACGGCGAATTCGTCACATCGACACTATGGCCATCGTCAAACTGACGTGAAGCGGTTATGATAGATAGCGTCATTTAGACGAAAAGGTCTTCCGCAGAACTTCCGCAGAAAGAAAGGGTGCGTGACGTGACAACGGCCCATCCTCGCCAGGAGCTCGCCGTCCAGCCGACGCCGCTCGCCCTGCTGCTGCTCGGCCGCGAGGCCGACCCGAAGAGCGAGCGCGGAGTGGAGTGTCCCGGCGACCTTCCGTCGCCCTCCGACCCGGACCTGGTGGAGCGCGCCCGCGCCGCCAAGGAGAAGCTCGGGGACAAGGTCTTCGTCCTCGGCCACCACTACCAGCGCGACGAGGTCATCCAGTTCGCCGACGTCACGGGCGACTCCTTCAAGCTCGCCCGCGACGCGGCGGCGCGCCCCGAGGCCGAGTACATCGTCTTCTGCGGTGTGCACTTCATGGCCGAGTCGGCCGACATCCTCACCACCGACGACCAGAAGGTCGTGCTGCCGGACCTGGCGGCCGGCTGCTCGATGGCCGACATGGCCACCGCCGAGCAGGTCGCCGAGTGCTGGGACGTGCTGACCGAGGCCGGGATCGCCGAGCAGGTCGTGCCCGTCTCGTACATGAACTCCTCGGCCGACATCAAGGCCTTCACCGGCAAGCACGGGGGCACGATCTGCACCTCGTCGAACGCCAAGCGCGCCCTGGACTGGGCCTTCGAGCAGGGCGAGAAGGTCCTGTTCCTGCCCGACCAGCACCTGGGCCGCAACACCGCGGTGCGTGAGATGGGCATGTCGCTCGACGACTGCGTCCTGTACAACCCGCACAAGCCCAACGGCGGTCTGACCGTCGAGGAGCTGCGGAACGCCAAGATGATCCTGTGGCGGGGTCACTGCTCGGTGCACGGCCGGTTCTCGCTGGACTCGGTGAACGACGTGCGCGAGCGGATCCCGGGGGTGAACGTGCTCGTGCACCCGGAGTGCAAGCACGAGGTCGTGGCGGCGGCGGACTACGTCGGCTCGACCGAGTACATCATCAAGACGCTGGAGGCGGCCCCGGCCGGCTCGAAGTGGGCGATCGGCACGGAGCTGAACCTGGTCCGCCGCGTGGCCAACGCGCACCCGGACAAGGAGGTCGTCTTCCTGGACAAGACGGTCTGCTTCTGTTCGACGATGAACCGGATCGACCTGCCGCACCTGGTGTGGGCGCTGGAGTCGCTGGCCGAGGGCAACCTGGTCAACCGGATCGAGGTCGACAAGGAGACGGAGAGCTTCGCGAAGCTGGCGCTGGAGCGGATGCTGGCGCTTCCGTAGCCGTAAGGTTCCCCCCGGCCGGAAGGGCGCCCCGCATGCTCGCGGGGCGCCCTTCGGCGTGCGTGGGCGTCAGAAGTCCAGCACGTCCAGCCTGTCCAGCAGGGTCGCGTCCGCGGGGGTCACGTCGGGCTGCTCGGGGTTGTCGAGTGTGCCGTCGCGCTTCGCCTTCTTCGCCGCCTTCTTCTTCGCGCGGCGCTCCTTGCGGAGTTCGACCATCGCGTAGAGCGTCGGGACCAGCAGCAGCGTCAGCAGCGTCGAGGTGATCAGACCGCCGATCACCACCACCGCCAGCGGCTGGGCGATGAAGCCGCCCTCACCCGTGATGCCGAGCGCCATCGGGAGCAGCGCGAAGATCGTCGCCAGTGCCGTCATCAGGATCGGGCGCAGCCGGTGGCGGCCACCCTCGACGACCGCCTCGACGACGCCCAGGCCCTGCGCCCGGTACTGGTTGATCAGGTCGATCAGGACGATCGCGTTGGTCACCACGATGCCGATCAGCATCAGCATGCCGATCATCGCCGGGACACCCATCGCCGTCCCCGTCAGCACGAGGAGACCGATCGCGCCGGTCGCCGCGAACGGGATCGACACCAGCAGGATCAGCGGCTGCACCAGCGACTTGAAGGTCGCCACCAGGAGCATGAAGACGATCGCGATCGCCGCGAGCATCGCCAGGCCCAGGTTCACGAACGCCTCGGACTGGTCCTCGGAGACTCCGCCGATGGAGGCCGTCGCGCCCTCCGGCAGGTCGAGCGCGTCGATCCTCGTCTGGAGCTCGGCGCTCACCGCGCCCGTGTTGTCACCGGTCGGCTTGGCCGTGATCGTCGCCGCTCGCGCGCCATCGATCCGGGTCATCGAGACCGGGCCGGGGACCAGCTTCACCTCGGCGATGTCGCCGAGCCTGACCGGGCCGAGCGGCAGCGCCTTCAACCCCTCCATCGTCGTGGCCGGGTTGGCCGAGGTCAGAACCACGTTCCGCTCGGTGTCGCCGAGGATCGCCTTGCCGGCCGGGGTGCCGCGGACCGCCTGGGCGACGGCCATGCCGAGCGTCGTGTCGTCGAAGCCGAGGTCCGCCGCCTTGGCGTTGGCCTTGACGGAGATCCGCGGGACGGACTGGGACAGGTCGCTCTGGACGTCGGTGACGTCGTCGAGCTTCGCGACGTCGGCCTTGACCGCGTCGGCCGCCTTCTTCAGGGTGTCCGCGTCGGATGCCTTGACCACCACGCTCAGGTCCTGGCTGCCGAAGCCGTCGCCCGCCGCGATCGTCGTGTCGCCGATGCCGTCGAGCCTGCCGAGCGCCTCGTCGATGGCGTCGCGCGTCTTCTCGTACGACGCCGAGTCCTCCAGCGTCAGCTGGTACGAGGCCTGGTTGGCGCCCGTACCGCCGCCGAAGGCCGCCATGAAGCCCGAGGAGCCGACCGTGACCTGGTAGTCCTTCACGCCGTCGGTGGAGGCGAGGACCTGCTCCACCTTCTTCGCCGCCTCGTCGGCCGCCGCGAGGCTGGTGCCCGGGACCAGCTTCTGCTTGATGCTCATGACCTCCTGCTCGCCCTGGTCGAAGAAGTTCGTCTTCAGGAGCGGGGCCATGCCGAAGGTGCCGACCAGGACGACGACCGCGATCGCCACGCTGGTGAGGCGGCGGCGGGTCGCGAAGCGCAGGACGGGGACGTACAGACGCTGGAGCCGGCTCTTGTTCTCCTTCTCCTCCGCGACGCGCCGGGCCTCGTCCGGGTCCGCCGACGTGCCCTTGGGGGCGCGCAGGAACCAGTACGAGAGGACCGGGACGACGGTGAGCGAGACGAGGAGCGAGGCGAGCAGGGCGGCGGTGACCGTCAGGCTGAACGAGCCGAACAGCTCGCCGACCATGCCGCCGACCAGACCGATCGGGAGGAAGACCGCGACCGTGGTGAGGGTGGAGGAGGTCACGGCGCCCGCGACCTCGCGGACGGCCGTGAGGATCGCCGACTGGCGCTCCTCGCCGTAGCCGAGGTGCCGCTTGATGTTCTCCAGAACGACGATCGAGTCGTCGACGACCCGGCCGATCGCGATCGTGAGGGCGCCCAGGGTCAGCATGTTGAGGGAGAGGTCACGCGTCCACAGCACGATGAGGGCCAGGACGACCGAGAGCGGGATGGAGACCGCGGTGACCAGCGTCGAGCGGATCGAGGCCAGGAAGACCAGGATCACCAGGACCGCCATGACCAGGCCGAGCGCGCCCTCGGTCGTCAGACCGGAGATCGACTTGGAGACGGCCGGGCCCTGGTCGGAGACGACGGTCAGCTCGGCGCCCGCGCCGAGGTCCTCGCGGAGCTCGGGCAGCTTGTCCTTGACCGCGTCGGAGATGGCGACGGCGCTTCCGTCGTTGTCCATGGTGGCCAGGACGGCGAGGCTCGGCTTGCCGTTCGTACGGGTGATCGCGACCCGGGAGGACTCCTCCTGCTTCACCGTGGCCACGTCACCGACGCGGACGGCCTTGCCCCGCTCGGGCTTCACCCGCAGGTCCTGGATCTGCTGGAGGGAGGTGAAGCCGCCACCGACCTGGACCGTACGGCTCTTGCCGGCCTCGGAGAACGAGCCGGCCGGCACGGTTCCGCCGCCCGCCTGGAGTGCCTGGGCGAGCTTCATGGTGTTCAGCCCGGCCGCGGCGAGCTTCTTCTCGTCCGGGGTGACGGAGACCTGGAGGTCCTGGACGCCGTCGATGGAGACCTGGCCGACGCCGTCGATGTCCTCGAGGGCCGGGACGACCGTCCGCTCCAGCTGGGCGGCGAGAGCCTGCTGGTCCTTGTCCGAGGTGACGGCGAGGACGACGGTCGGGATGTCGTCGGTCGAACCGGCGACGACCTGCGGGTCGACACCGTCCGGAAGCACCGCGCGCGCCCGGTTCACCGCCTGCTGGACGTCGGCGACGAGCTGCTTGGTGCCCTCGTCGCCGTAGTCGAAGGTCGCCATGATGACGGCGTTGCCCTCGGAGGCGGTGGAGGTGACGCCCTTGATGCCGTCGACGGCCTTGATGGTGTTCTCGAGGGGTTCGACGACCTGCTTCTCGACCACGTCGGGCGACGCGCCCTGGTAGGGAGCGAGGACCGAGACCATGGGGAGCTCGATCGAGGGCAGCAGTTGCTGCTTCAGCTGCGGTATCGCTATCGCCCCGAAGACGATGGCGACGATGGACATCAGCCCGATCAGGGCCCGTTGCGCGAGGCTGAATCTGGACAGCCAGGACATGGGGTCTCTCTTCTGTGGCGTACTCGGCAGGCGGGCGCCAGGACGTTCCAGGGGTGCCCGCTTACACCCTCAGCCATGGGAAGCAGCGGATCCTCGGCCCCGGGTCCAGTTCCTCGTCCCGCGCATACCGCGTCTGGAGTACGCCGGTGTACTCCCTCACTCCACCCGTGGGCGTACCAGGCCGGATTCGTACGCCGTGACCACCAGCTGGGCGCGGTCGCGGGCGCCGAGTTTGGCCATGGTCCGGTTGACATGCGTCTTGACCGTGAGGGGGCTGACCTCGAGGCGTTCGGCGATCTCGTCGTTGGAGTGGCCGCCGGCGACGAGGACGAGGACCTCGCGTTCGCGGGTGGTGAGCGCGCCGAGCCGCTCGGAGTACGACGGCGCGTCCTGACCGTCCTCCGGGTCCGAACTGCCGCCCTGCGCGAGGAACTTCGCGATCAGGCCCTTGGTCGCGACGGGCGAGAGCAGGGCTTCTCCGGCGGCGGCGATACGGATGGCGTTGAGCAGTTCCTCCGGTTCGGCCCCTTTGCCGAGGAAGCCGGAGGCGCCGGCACGGAGCGACTGCACGACGTACTCGTCGACCTCGAAGGTGGTCAGCATGACGATCCTTACGGCGGACAGCTCCGGGTCGGCGGTGATCATGCGGGTGGCGGCGAGCCCGTCCGTGCCGGGCATCCGGATGTCCATCAGGACGACGTCGGCCCGGGTGGACCGGGCGAGGGCGACGGCCTCGGCCCCGTCGGCGGCCTCGGCGACGACCTCCATGTCGGGCTCGGAGTCCACGAGCACCTTGAACGCGCTGCGGAGCAGGGCCTGGTCATCGGCGAGCAGCACCCGGATGGTCATGTGTCCTCCCCCGTACGGGCCGTCGCGGCCGTCGGGGCCGTCGCGGGCAGTATCGCCTGGACCCGGAAGCCACCGCCGTAGCGGGGTGCCGCGGTCAGGGTGCCGCCGAGCGCGGTGACGCGTTCCCGCATGCCGAGCAGTCCGTGCCCGCCGGTGTCGGCGGGCGGCCCCTGCTGCGGTACGCCGTTGTCCAGGACGGTGATCTCGACGGTCCGGCCGACCCGGACGACGCTCACCTCGGCCTTCGCGTCCGGACCCGCGTGCTTGCGCACATTGGTCAGCGCCTCCTGGACGATCCGGTACGCGGCGAGGTCGACGGCGGCCGGCAGGTTCGCGTCGCCGTCCGCGCGCGCCAGTTCGACGGGGAGGCCGGCGTTGCGGAAGGTGGCGAGCAGCTCGTCGAGGACGGCGAGGCCGGGGGCGGGTTCGGTCGGCGCCTCGGGGTCGCCGGACTGGCGCAACAGGCCGACGGTGGCGCGCAGTTCGTTGAGGGCGGAGCGGCTGGCCTCGCGGACGTGGGCGAGGGCCTCCTTGGCCTGGTCGGGGCGCTTGTCCATGACGTGCGCCGCGACCCCGGCCTGGACGTTGACCAGGGCGATGTGGTGGGCGACGACGTCGTGCAGGTCGCGGGCGATCCGGAGGCGTTCCTCGGCGACCCGGCGCCGGGCCTCCTCTTCCCGGGTCCGCTCCGCCCGCTCGGCGCGCTCGCGGATGGCGTCGACGAAGGCGCGGCGGCTGCGGACGGCGTCACCGGCGGCCGCGGCCATGCCGGTCCACGCGAAGACGCCGAGGTTCTCCTGGGCGTACCAGGGGGTGGGCCCGAAGAGCATCGCGGCGCCCGTCAGGACGGCCATGGTGAGCAGTCCGACGCGCCAGGTGGTGGGGCGGTCGGTGCGGGACGCGACGGTGTAGAGGGCGATCACGGCGCTCATGGCGACGGGGGCCGGACGGTCGTCGGCGATCAGCTCGAGGAGGGTGACCCCGCCGGTGAAGGCGAGGACGGCGAGGGGTTCGCGCCGCCGCAGGACGAGGGCGGCGGCGCCGAGCACCATCAGCAGGACACTGGTGACGTCGGGGGTGCGCTCGCCGAAGGTGGGGCCGTTCGGGCTGCCGTGGGGGTCGGCGAAGGATCCGGTGACCATGCAGACGAGCACGCAGAGGGCGAGGCCGGCGTCGAAGGCGAGGGGGTGCGCCCGCAGCCAGCGCCGGCCCCGCGCGAAGCCGCTGTCGAGAGAGGTCACATCCAGCAACGGTACGGGGTGGCGGACACGGCAGCGCCCCGCTTCCCCCGGAAGGGAGGCGGGGCGCGGCGCGGTCGGAGGCGTCAGCCCGGGATCAGACCGTTGTCGGAGAGCATCGCGCGGACCTCTTCGAGCGTCGCGTCAGGGGACGGAAGGATCAGTTCGGAGGGTTCGAGCGCGTCGTCGGGGAGCGGTTCGCCGAGCTCGCGGACCTTGTCGAGGAGTTGCCCGAGAGTCTGGCGGAAGCCGGGGCCGTCGCCCGCCTCCATCTCCTTGAGCAGCTCGTCGTCCAGCGTGTTCAGCTCGGCGAAGTGACTGTCGGCCAGCATCCGCTGGCCCTCCCCCATGATCCTCACGATCATGACGCGCCGTCCTTACTGCTTGTCGAACCTGGGCTGGGAGGACTGCTGCCCCGGGGCCTGGTCCTGCGGCGCGGCCGCGCCGGTCGCGCCGCCTTCGATTGCCTGCTTCGAGGCCGAAGGGCCTCCCGCCAGCTCCGCCTTCATCCGCTGGAGCTCCAGCTCGACGTCCGTACCACCGGACAGCCGGTCCAGCTCCGCCTGGATGTCGTCCTTGGCGAGGCCCGACTGGTCGTCGAGCGCGCCCGAGGCGAGCAGCTCGTCGATCGCGCCGGCCCGGGCCTGCAGCTGGGCCGTCTTGTCCTCGGCGCGCTGGATCGCGACGCCGACGTCGCTCATCTCCTCCGAGATGCCGGAGAACGACTCGGCGATCCGGGTCTGCGCCTGGGCGGCCGTGTAGGTGGCCTTGATCGTCTCCTTCTTCGTACGGAAGGCGTCGACCTTGGCCTGGAGCCGCTGCGCGGCCAGTGTCAGCTTCTCCTCCTCGCCCTGCAGCGTCTGGTGCTGCACCTCGAGGTCGCTCACCTGCTGCTGCAGCGCCGCCCGCCGGGACAGCGCCTCGCGCGCCAGGTCCTCGCGGCCGAGCGCCAGCGCCTTGCGGCCCTGGTCCTCCAGCTTGGAGGACTGGCCCTGGAGCTGGTTCAGCTGCAGTTCGAGCCGCTTGCGGGAGGTCGCCACGTCGGCGACGCCCCGCCGGACCTTCTGCAGGAGCTCCAGCTGCTTCTGGTAGGAGTAATCGAGGGTCTCGCGCGGATCCTCGGCCCGGTCGAGGGCCTTGTTTGCCTTCGCGCGGAAGATCATCCCCATACGCTTCATGACACCGCTCATGGGCTTCGCGCGCCCCCTTCTGACGGACTCGGCTCAAGCACTCCAACAGGATCCACAGTACGGGCCCTGTCTCTATTACCGCACTGTTCGGGGGCGGATGTGCTCCTCCCCAAGGACGAGTACGCGCGGGCTCTCTCAGGCCCAGGGAGGAGTGATGGACCTCAGGGAAACCGTGCGTGTCGTCCCTACGTACCCCCACAGACGCGGGCCGATACCGGATCGTTCCCGGCCGGACTGGGGTCCACACCCCCCACCACGTACTCTGGGGTCTGTGTTCCGTAGCCGTTCGAAGGAAGAGAAGGCCGCCACCGACAAGGTGAGCGTGGACCTCTCCAAGCAGCCCCGCGACCCCGAGGCCCCCAAGGGCCGCCCGACCCCGAAGCGGAGTGAGGCCCAGACGCAGCGCCGTCGTGCCGCGACGGTGCCGACCGACCGCAAGGAGGCCGCCAAGCGCGCCCGCGAGGCCCGCCGCACCGACCTGGCTCGCCAGCGCGAGGCGCTGGCCAGCGGTGACGAGCGTTATCTGCCGGCCCGTGACAAGGGTCCGGTCCGCCGCTTCGTGCGCGACTTCGTCGACTCGCGCTTCGCCATCGCGGAGTTCTTCCTCCCGATGGCCGTGGTGATCCTCGTCCTGTCGATGATCCGCGTCCCTGCGCTGCAGAACATCTCGCTGCTGCTCTGGCTCGGTGTGATCGTCATGATCGTCATCGACTCGATCGGCATCTGGCTCCGTCTGAAGAAGCAGCTGAACGAGCGCTTCCCGAACGAGCCCAAGCGGGGTGCCGTGGCCTACGGCCTGATGCGTACGCTCCAGATGCGCCGACTGCGGCTGCCGAAGCCGCAGGTCAAGCGCGGAGAGCGGCCCTGAGCGCGGACGGCTCCGGTTCCGGCTCCGTCGGCGGTCCGCTGCTGCCCGCCGCCTCCCCGTGGCCGAGCGGCCACGGGGGGTTGCGCGAGACGGTCCGCCAGGAACTCGTCTCGCGCCAGCTCGACGAGCAGATAGCCGGCCGCTACCCGGTGGGGCAGCGGCTGCGGATCCTGGACGCGGGCATGGGGCAGGGCGCCCAGGCACTGCGGCTGGCCCGGGCCGGTCACACGGTGACCGGTCTGGAGGCCGATCCCGAGCTGCTCAAGGCCGCGCGGGAGTCGCTGGCCACCGAACCGGCCGGGATCCGCGAGCGGGTCCGGCTGATCGAGGGGGACGGCCGCGAGACCGGCGTCCACTTCCTGCCGGGAAGCTTCGACGTGGTGCTCTGCCACGGCGTCCTGATGTACGCGGACGAGCCGGACGCCCTGCTCGCGGGCCTCGCCCGGATGCTGGCGCCCGGCGGTCTGCTCTCCCTGGTCGTACGGAACGCGGACGCGCTGGCCATGCGGCCGGGGCTGGCCGGGGACTGGTCGGGCGCGCTGTCCGGCTTCGACGCGGACACGTACACCGATCACAACGGTTTCAAGGTGCGGGCCGACCGGCTCGACGTGCTGACGTCGACGCTGGCGGGGATCGCCGCGCCGCTGCACGCCTGGTACGGCGTGCACGTCTTCACCGACGGTGTGGCGGGTGACGTGGGACTGCCGGCGGCCGAGGAGCTGGAGCGGCTGCTCGCCGCCGAGGACCGCGCCGGCCGGACGGAACCGTACCGGCGGATCGCGGCGCTGCTGCACCTGTGTGGCGTCCGGGGCTGACCCCCCGCGCGCTACGCGGGCGACGTCCCGCGTGCACGCCCTGCGGCAGACACCCCGGGCTACGTCCGCGCGCACGCCCTGCGGCAGACACCCCGGGTGACGTCCGCGCGCACGCCCTGCGGCAGACGCCCCGCGCGCGGGTCGGGGCCGCCCCCCGAACTCGGCGCGGCTGGGGCCCGGGCCGACCGGCCGGGCCCTTCGACGCGGGCCACACCCAGTGGCCCGGGCCCCGCGGCCGGCCGCGGCACCTCCACGGCCCAGGGCCCTGCCCCCTGATCGGCCGCCTTCATCGAGCCGTAGGGTCCGGGCGAACGTGATACTCCGGACATGGACGTATCCCGGGCCCGCCGACGCCTCCTCCTCACGCTGACCGCCGGCGCCTGCGCCTGCGCGGTCGCCCTGGTCGGTGGCTGCTCCGGGGCGGCGCCGCGGGCGGAGCGGTCCACGCAAGCCGCCGCCCCGCTCGCCGCCGGCGACCTCCAGGACGACTACCAGGCCGTCATCAGGGAGGTCCTGCCGTCCGTCGTCCAGATCGACGCCAGGAACAGCCTCGGCTCGGGGATCGTCTACGACGACAGGGGGCACATCGTCACCAATGCCCATGTGGTCGGCGAGGAGCGGATCTTCCGGGTCACGGCGGCGACGGGCAAGGACCCGATGGCCGCGAAGCTGGTCGCCACCTATCCCGAGCAGGACCTGGCCGTCATCCGGCTGGACTCCGTGCCGGACGGACTGAAGCCGGCCAGGTTCGGTGACTCGGCGAAGGCCGGGGTGGGCCAGATCGTCCTGGCGATGGGCTCCCCGCTGGGTCTGTCGGGCAGCGTCACCCAGGGCATCGTCTCGGCGACCGGCCGCACGGTCAGCGCGGGCCGCGGGGGCGGTGGTACGGGGGCGACCATCGCGAACATGATCCAGACCTCGGCCGCGATCAATCCGGGCAACAGCGGGGGCGCGCTGGTGAACCTGGACCGCGAGGTCATCGGCATCCCGACCCTGGCGGCGACGGACCCGGAGCTGGGCGGCGGCTCGGCCCCGGGGATCGGCTTCGCGATCCCGGCCTCGATGGTGAGAACGATCGCCGACCAGATCATCAGGGACGGCAAGGTGACGGACTCGGGCCGGGCGGCCCTCGACATCACGGGGCGCACGGTGCTCGACGACGCCTACGAACCGGCCGGGGTCGCGGTCGTCGAGGCACCGGCGGACGGAGCGGCGGGCAGGGCGGGCCTGAGGGCGGGGGACGTGATCATCCGGCTCGGCGACGCGGAGATCACGACCATCACGTCACTGTCGGAGGCGCTGGCCTCGATGAAGCCGGGGGACGTGGTGACGGTGACGTACGAGCGGGGCGGGCGGGAGGCGCGGGCGAGGGTGACCCTCGGCGAAATGTAGCCCGACGCCCTCGTAAGGCCCTTGTGCGGAGGGCCCGGCAACGGCACGGGGGCCGTGGGTTGTGCCCACCCTCCCCCAGACTTCGTCCGGGGGGACCCCCATCGCCCAGCGGGACGATTGCCCACAACGGTGAGGGCGAGGGGCGGGCCCAGGCATGGGCGCCGCCCCCGCTGCCGAGCGCTCTAGCCCTCCGCGTTCAGGGACATCGTGTAGATCTTGGTGTCGTCCTCGAAGAGGGTCGCCTGGTCGGCGCCGCCCTCCAGGAGGTCCTTCCAGACCTCACCGATCCAGGATTCGGCGTCGCCCTGGGTCGTCCACTCCTCCGGTTCCACCGCGGGAGCGGTCTCCGTGCCGTCGGACTTCTCGAACCGCCACGTCCATGCCATGTCCGCCTCCTGAGGCTCACCGGATGATCGGTTTCCTGCCCGCAGCGTAGCCGGGCGCGCACCCCTCGCGGTGACGCGGGAGGATCAATGCGTGGAACTGACTCTGCTGGGCACCGGCGCCCCCCTCGGGCTCCCCCGCCCCGACTGCCCCTGCGCCGTGTGCGCGACCTCCCGCGGTGACCGGGCGCGGGCCGCCACCGCGCTGCTCGTGGACGAGGCGCTGCTGCTGGACCTGACGCCGGGCGCCGCGCTGGCCGCCGCCCGCGCCGGGCATTCGCTGGTCGGCGTACGACAGGTGCTGCTGACCCATCCGCACGACGGGCCCGCCATGGAGGTGCCGGCCGGGCTGCCGTCCGCGGGGCGGGTGCCGGACGGCCGGGAGTTGACGCTGATCAGCGGGCACCGGGTGCGGGCCGTGCCGATGGACTCCCCCGGCACGGGGTACGAGGTGACGTCGCCTGAGGGCGAGCGGCTGCTCTATCTGCCGCCGGGCGGCTCCCCCGCCGGGCTGTCCGACGACCACCGCCGTCCGTACGACATGGTCGTCGCGGACGTCACGGGCCGGCCGGACGCGCTGGCCCGGCTGCGGGCGACCGGGGCGGTCGCCGCGAGCACCGACGTGCTCGCCGTCCACCTCGACCACGACGAGCCGAACGGTCCGGAGCTGGACCGCCGGCTCGCGGCGGCCGGGGCGCGGACCGTGCCGGACGGCACGACCCTGTACGTGGGCGAGTATCACGCCGTACCGGACGTGCCGCGTCGCACGCTGGTGACCGGCGGGGCCCGGTCGGGCAAGTCGGTGGAGGCCGAGCGGCGCCTGGAGACCTTCCCGGAGGTGCTGTACGTGGCGACGGCCGGGGCCCGGGAGGGCGACCAGGAGTGGACGGAGCGGGTGCACCTGCACCGGGAGCGGCGGCCCGGCTCCTGGCGTACGGCCGAGACCTGCGATCTTGTACCGCTCCTGGAAGCGCCGGACGGGCCCGCGCTGCTGATCGACTGCCTGTCGCTGTGGCTGACGGACGCCATGGACCGGGTGGGCGCCTGGGACGACGAGCGGTGGGCGAACGGCGGTCAGGAGGCGCTGCGGGAACGGGTGACCGAGCTGGTGGCGGCGGTGCGGGCCACGTCCCGTACGGTCGTCGCCGTCACCAACGAGGTGGGCTCGGGGGTCGTGCCCGCCACCGCGGCCGGCCGGCGCTTCCGGGACGAGCTGGGCCGGCTGAACGCGGCCTTCGGGGACGAGTGCGAGCAGGTGCTCCTCGTCGTCGCGGGACAGGCTCTGGTGCTGCGCGGGTAGGGTGCGATCACCTGGCCATCGCCATCGCCGACGTCACAAGGAAGAGCCTTGAACCTGGACGACTTCTCCGACCTGATCGAGCGCCCCGACGGTGGGGTACGGCGCGACGCCGAGGAACGCCGGGAGCGGCTGATCGTTCCGCCCGGCGCGCTCGGCCGGCTCGACGAACTCGGCGAGTGGCTCTCGGCGGCGCAGGGTTCGGTCAAGGTACGGGCGATCGAGCAGCCGCGTGTGGTGCTCTTCGCGGGCGATCACGGGGTGGCCTCGCTCGGGGTGTCCGGCCGGCCGGCCGGGACCGCGTACGAGCTGGTCCGCTCGGTGCTCGACGGCGCGAGTCCGGTGGCGGTGCTCGCCCGGAGCGCGAACGTCCCGGTGCGGGTGGTGGACGCCGGCCTGGACTGCGAGCCGGAGCTGCTGCCGGCCGAGGTCGTACGGCACCGGGTGCGGCGCGGCAGTGGCCGGATCGACATCGAGAACGCGCTGACCACGGAGGAGACCGAGGCCGCGGTACGTCTCGGCATGGCGATCGCCGACGAGGAGGCCGACTCGGGCACCGATCTGGTGGTGCTGGGCGATCTGAGCGTGGGCGGTACGACACCGGCCTCCACGCTGATCGCGGCCCTGTGCGGCACGGACGCCTCGGTGGTCACCGGCCGGGGTGGCGCCGGCATCGACGATCTGGCGTGGATGCGCAAGTGCGCGGCGGTCCGGGACGCGCTGCGGCGCGCCCGGCCGGTCCTGGGCGACCAGCTGGAGCTGCTCGCGGCGGTCGGCGGGGCGGACCTGGCGGCGATGACGGGCTTCCTGCTGCAGAGTGCGGTGCGCCGGATGCCGGTGGTCCTGGACGGCGTGGTGGGGGCCGCCTGTGCGCTGGTGGCGCAGCGGGCGGCGTTCCGGGCGCCGGACTGGTGGCTGGCGGGTCAGGTCAGCGGTGAGCCGGCGCAGGCGAAGGCGCTGGACCGGATGGCGCTCAACCCGCTGCTCGACCACGGCGTCACTGTGGGAGAGGGAACCGGGGCCATGCTCGCTCTTCCCCTCGTCCAGGCCGCGGCGGCGCTCGCCGCCGAGCTGCCCGAACAGCCGGAACAGCCGGAACTGACCATTCCGGACGGCGCCGGGGCGGACTCCCCGGACGAGGAGAGCTAGAACGGATCACGGCGCCGGACGCGGTTCGTCCCCCCAACGCGCGGACGACCGCTTCCGGCGCCCCGCCATGGCGAGCGATGCCCCATATGATCGCTTTTCATGGGAGAGGTCCGTTTGGCCACCGAAGAAACGCCCCGGGGCGCCGCTCGTTCTCGGCGCAGCGCCGCGTTCGCCGTCTGGTACCTGCGCGCCGTCACGTTCATCAACTTCCTGAGCGCCGTGTGGGTCTCGCTCGGGCAGGACCTCCGCCGGCACAACACGGACGACTACTTCACTCCGTACATGCTGACCGCGGGCTTCGCCTCGGGCGTCTTCACGCTCTTCCTGGCGATCACCATGCGCCGCCGCAAGCGCGCCGCCTGGATCCTCAACATCGTCCTCAGCGGGCTCTTCCTGCTGCTCTTCGCCTTCGCGATGGTCTTCCCCGAGATCCGGCAGCACGCCCAGAACTGGATCTCGCTCACGCTGACCGCCGCGTTCGTCCTCGCCCTGATCCTCGGACGCAAGGAGTTCTACGCGAAGGGCGACCGCTCCAACCCGCTGCTCGCCGCCGCCGTGGCGGTCGGCGGCCTGCTGGTCACCTCGCTGCTCGCCGCCGTCCTGGTCACCGCCACCAACACCTCCCCCGGCACCTCCACCTTCCTGGAGCGCTGGCGGTACGGGGTGATGCGGCTGGTCACCCTGGCCGTCGACGACTCGCGCTTCGACGGGATCGCCACCCCGGGCTGGGTCGACGTCACCATCAACGTCCTGTCCACGCTGCTGCTGTTCGCCGTGCTCTTCGCCGCGTTCCGCTCGCGCCGGGCCGTCGACCCGCTGACGGAGGAGGACGAGGACAAGCTGCGGGCGCTGCTCGACAAGTACGGCGAGCGCGACTCGCTCGGCTACTTCGCGCTGCGCCGCGAGAAGAGCGTGGTGTGGTCCCCCAGCGAGAAGGCCGCCGTCACCTACCGGGTGGTCGGCGGGGTCTCGCTCGCCTCCGGGGACCCGATCGGCGACCCCGAGGCCTGGCCCGGGGCGATCGAGCGGTGGCTGGCCGAGGCCCGCGAGCACGGCTGGGTCCCGGCCGTCATGGGCGCGAGCGAGGAGGCCGGCACCATCTACGCCCGGCACGGCCTGGACGCCCTGGAGCTGGGCGACGAGGCGATCGTGGAGACCAATGAGTTCACGCTCGACGGACGCGCCATGCGCACGGTGCGGCAGGCGTTCAACCGGGTCAAGCGGGCCGGGTACGAGGTCCGGATCAGGCGCCACGAGGACATCCCGGCCGAGGAGATGGACGTGCTGCTCCGCAAGGCCGACGACTGGCGCGACGGAGCCACCGAGCGCGGCTTCTCGATGGCGCTCGGCCGGCTCGGCGACCCGCGGGACGGCCGGTGCGTGATGTTGGAGTGCACCGACGAGCAGGGCGAGCTGCGGGCGGTGCTCTCCTTCGTACCGTGGGGTCCCGAGGGTCTGTCGCTGGACCTGATGCGCCGTGACCGGAACTCCGAGAACGGCCTGATGGAGTTCATGGTCATCGAACTCCTGCAGCGCGCCAAGGAGATCGGGATCACCCAGGTCTCACTCAACTTCGCCATGTTCCGCTCCGTCTTCGAACGTGGCTCGAAGCTCGGGGCGGGACCCGTGCTGCGCATGTGGCGTTCACTGCTCAGCTTCTTCTCCCGCTGGTGGCAGATCGAGTCGCTGTACCGCGCCAACGCCAAGTACCGACCGATCTGGGAGCCCCGCTTCATGCTCTTCGAGAAGAGTGCCGACCTGCTGCGCATCGGCCTGGCCGCGGGCCGCGCCGAGGGCTTCCTGGAGGCCCCGGGGCTGCCGAAGTGGCTGCACCGCAAGCACCTGGAGGGGCGGCGGTGAGCGCTCCCGTCCGGGCTTTCGCGCGCCGCGAGTGGGGTCCGCTGTTCACCACCGTACGGACCGCGCTCGTCACGAGGCGGTGGCGGGCGGTCCCGATGACGCTGGCCGCCGTCTGCCTCACGGCGCTCTTCCAGCTGGTCCAGAACCAGGACTGGGGTTATCAACCGGTCCAGGACATCGGCTCGGTGCGGGCCGAGGACCCGCTCTGGCTCGCCCTGGTGCGGACCCCGCTCTCGCTCTTCGTCCCGGCGCTCGACCTGCCGGTGTGGGGAGCGCTGGCGCAGGTCCTGCTCGTGTTCGGCATCGCCGAGATCTGTCTGGGCCGGGGGCGGACGCTCGCGATCGCGTATCTGGCGACGCTGGCCGGGACGCTGTACGCGCGCGTCGGCATCGCGCTCGGTCCCGGCCATCCGCTCGGGCTGCCCGCCTCGGACGCGCAGGTCGTCGACACCGGCCCCTCGGCGGCGGTGGTCGGCCTCGCCGTCTACGTCTGCTGGCGTTACCGGGCCCACTGGACCGGTGCGACGGTGATCGTCGCGATGGTCGTGGAGATCCTGTTCAAGAACAACCTGGCGGGCAAGGAGCACCTGGCGGCGATCGCCGCGGTGCTGGCGCTCGTGGCCGTCGTGGCGTGGCGCGAGCGCCGTCAGCCGCCGTCGGGACCCGACCCTGGCCCGGGTCCCGGGCCGCGTCCGGGTACCCGCTCCTGGAAGCCACCGATCACGTCCTGAACCCGTCGGCGGACCCGGTCCCAGCGTCGGTCGTGCCGGTAGGTCCGCAGCCGGGAGCGGGCCCGGGCCCGCGGGCGGCGGGCGTAGGCGCGGCGGGACCACCAGGAACCGGGCCGGGCGAGCCGTACCGCTCCGACGATCGCCACGAAGGGCACCAGCGTGCCGATGACGGCGATCCGGAACTTCCCCTTGACCAGGGCGATCAGGACGAACAGGAAGTTCACCAGCAGGCCGAGGACGAAGCTCGCCCGGTTCTGGCGTTCGTCCGCGGTGAGTTCGTCGACGCCGAACGGCGAGAAGCCACCGAGGACCAGCACCACCAGAGCCGTGGTCAGCACGACGACCTCGACGCTCTTGCGGCCCTGATCGCTCCAGTAGACGTCGTCGAGGTGGAGGATCAGCGCGAACTCGTCCAGGACGAGGCCCGCGCCGACCCCGAAGACGCCCGCGAAGACGCAGGCGGTGACCCCCTCCCGGCCGCTGGCCACCGCGCCGAAGCCGCCGGCGACCGTCAGCACGACGCCCGGCACGACGTGGTGGATGTGCACCCCGCCGGAGGAGACGTTGCCGAACGGGCCCTTTCCGGCCCGGATCATCCGTACGACCGTCCGCGTGACCAGGAAGGTCACGACGAACGACGTGAGCGCGATGAGCAGCGGGAGCTTCCCCGGCTCGACGACGTTGCGGTAGAACCAGTGACCCATGCCACCTGCTTCCGATATGCGTGTGATGCGCAATTTACAACGTGCGGCGCTGCCTTACGCTGCCCCGATGGACGGCCTGCGTTTCGCCTTCGGCACCCTCACCGTGCTCCCCGCCCGCATCACCCGCTGGGACCGGGACGCGGCGCGGGCCGGAATGCTCTGGGCCCCGGTCGCGGGCCTCGTCGTCGGTCTCTTCTCGGCCGCGGTCGGCGGGGTGTTGCTGCTCCTCGGGTCCGGTCCGTTGCTCGCCGCGGTGGCGACGGCGGCGGTCCCGGCGCTGATGACCCGGGGCCTGCACCTGGACGGGCTCGCGGACACGGCGGACGGGCTCGGCAGCGCGAAGCCGGCGGAGGACGCGCTGCGGATCATGAAGCAGTCGGACATCGGCCCGTTCGGTGTCCTCGCGCTGCTCTTCTTCCTGCTGGCCCAGGTCGCCGCGCTGTACCGGCTGTACGAGGAGGGCTGGGCGTACGGCACGGTCGCCGCCGCCCTCGCCGCGACGGTCGCCCGCCTCGCCCTCACCCACGCCTCCCGGCGGGGCGTCCCGGCGGCCCGCCCGGAGGGTCTGGGCGCGATGGTCGCCGCCACGGTCCCGCTGCCCGTCGCGGCCCTGGCCACGGCGGGCGTCCTGGTGGCCTGCGCCGCGGCGGGCGCGCTCTTCTCCCCGTACGACGCCCTGCGCCACGTCCTCGCGGCGGCGGCGGGCCTCGGCGCGGCGGCGCTGCTGCTGCGCCGGTGCGTGCGGAGGTTCGGCGGGGTGACGGGCGATGTGTTCGGCGCCGTGGAGGAGACGGCGGGCACGGTGGCGCTCGTCGCGCTGACCCTGGGGTGATCGGTTCGTGACGTTCCGGAAGGCAACCTTCCGTACGCTCACCCGGTCATGAAGGCGTGATCAGACGCCTTGCTCGTACCGCTGCCGCGCTTGCCGCCGCCTCCCTGCTCCTCACCGCGTGCGGCGGTGGTGCCGACGACGGGAAGACGGCGGAGGCGGCCGCCCACCCCGTGTTCTCCGAGCCGCTCGACCGGCAGGTGTTCCTCGCGCTGCGCCGGACCCAGCAGGCCGGCGACGCCGAGTTCCGCCAGACCGTCACCTTCACCTCGCGCAAGGGCAAGGCCGCCCAGACGCTGACCGGCCGCCTGGACTTCACCGGCAGCCGGGGCGAGGCCGCGAGCTCCTGGCGCGTTCCCCGGCTCTTCCCCCAGGCCGCCCGGGAGACGATCCTCGGGGAAGGGCCCGGGCGGACCACGGGCGACGCCTCCAGCCGGTACACGGTGGACACGCGGGCCATCCACTACCGCGCCGCCTCGGCCGGCTACTGGCTCAGGTACACGGGCGACATCAAGCCGCTCTGGGGCGTCGACTCGATCAGCCACCTGCGGGGCACCGAGGCCGCCGTCGGCGGCACGCTCCTGGAGGCGCTGGGCTCCGCGGAGGCCACGTCGGCGACGGGCACGGCGGGCCGGACGTACCGGGCCACGTTCCCGCTCCAGGCTGCCATGGACCTCTTCCCGTACGACCTGCGGACGGAGTTCGTCCCCGCCTCGCTGAACAGCACGGCGAAGACTCCCGAGGTCCCGGTGACCGTCGACGTCGACGCCGAGGGCAGGGTCACCCGCGCCCAGGCCGATCTGTCCGCCCTGCTCAGCAAGGAGAAGGACAGCGCCCTCTCGGACGTTACCGCGGTCCACGCCGACCTCACCCTCGCCGGTTTCGGCACGTCGAAGCCGGCCTCGGCGGCCTCGCCCGCCGAGCGCACCCTGGACGCCGGCACGGTGGTGATCACCACCTACGAGGCGAGGACCGGGGACTGCATGGACTTCAACACCGGCCTGCGCCACGAAAGGCTGGTGGCACGGGTCCCCTGCACCGGCGCCCATGACGGCCGGGTCATGGGACAGCACACGCTCAAGGGCGGCTACCCCGGGGGCGAGGCGGCGAGGAAGCGCGCGGAAGAGGCGTGCTCGTCCGCCACCGGTGACCGGTCCTGGTACACCTGGTCGACCGCACGGGAGTGGTCGGACAACGGCGAGGGCCGCGCCACCTGTTACACCGTCACCCGCTGATCGCGGCTCACGGAGCCGGCTCCAGGGCGTGCGGGAGCGTGCCCCACGGGTGGGCGCCCGCGCCCGGGACCGTGCAGTGGACGCGGGTCGTCGGCAGGGCGTCGCGGGGGGCTGCGTAGACCAGGTGGCAGTAGTGGTCGGCGACCGGGAGGTCGAGGGCGCGGTAGGTGTCCCAGGGGCCCTCGAAGGTGACCAGGAGGTCGGCGAGCGCGGCGTAGCCGGGGTCGGGGTGGGCGCCGTGGTTGAGGACCAGCGTCCGGGCTCCGGCGGCGCGCGCGGCGACGCCGATACGGCGGAAGTGGGCGAGGGCCTCGGGTGCGGTCGGCACCTGGTCGAGGAAGGCGCCGTCGGTCCCGTACCAGTCTCGGTGGCGGAGCAGATCCGCGACGACCGCGCCGTGCGGGCGGCGGCCGTACGCGGTGTCGACGTAGCCGAGCACGCGTGCCCCGGCGGCCCGGAGCCGTTCGGCCACGGCGGCGAAGGCGGGGTCGGGGGCCTCGCCGGCGCCGTTCGCCGGGTTGAGGACCACGCCGTACAGCGACGGCGCGGCCTCGATCACGGCGGCCCAGGCTTCGGGCCGGTCGGCCGGGTGCTCGTAGAAGGGCACGAGGAGCGAGGAGTTCACGGGTCCTTCCTCAGACGCGGTGGGCGGTCGGCCGGACGAGCAGGGCACAGGCGAGGACGGCCAGGACGGCTGCCGCGGCACCGGCCACGGCCGGTCCGGCCGCCGGGGTGAACGTCTGTGCGGCGGCGGCCAGCGTGCACACCGCGGCCGCGCTCCGGACGGCGCCGAAGGCCTGGAGGAGCAGGCCGAGCCAGAGGACGACCCCGACGAGCAGCAGCCCGAGGAGCCGGACTCCGCCGAGCGCCGCCGCTCCGGGCCACAGCAGTGTGCCGAGGGACGCGAGGGCGAGCAGCACGGCCAGGTACGCGCCGAGGCAGTGGGCCAGCGTCCCCGCGGCCGCACGCCGGAACGCGCGGGCGCTGGTGAGGGTGCGCAGGCCGACGAGGCTCTCGCTGCGGAAGCGGTGCAGCAGCCACTCGGCGGGCCCCATGGACAACGTGAGCGCGACCACGGGCGCGGCGCCCGTCACGAGCACGTCACCGCCCCCCGCGTACAGCACGAGCAGCCCGGTCCCGAGCCCGAAGAGACCGTACGGGAGAGAGCCGACGAGCGGCGGCCCGGACCGGCCCGGACCGGACCCCCGCTCGACACGGCCCGCCCGCCGAACCCGGGGAGCGGGGTCCACGACGCGGCCGGACCGACCGGCCCGGGGGGCGGGGTCCGCGATGCGGCCGGACCGGCCGGACCGAGGCGCCGGAGTCATGGCGCGGCCTGGCCAACGTACCCAGGGGGCGGAGGCCCGGGGGGTGGGATCCGTCCGGCCGTCCCGAGGGGCCGGAGTCATGGCACGGCCTGGCCAACGTGCCCAAGGGGCGGAGGCCCGGGGGGCGGGGTCTGTCCGGCCGTCCCGAGGGGCGGAGGCCACGGCACCGGCCGACCCGCCGGACCGAAGGTCCGGGGGCACAACACCGTCCGACCCGCCGAACCGAGGGGCCGGAGTCATGGCGCGGCCTGGCCAACGTGCCCAGGGGGCGGAGGCCCGGGGGGTGGGATCCGTCCGGCCGTCCCGAGGGCCCGGGGCCGCGACACTGGCCGACCCGGCGGCCCGAGGGGCCGGGGCCGCGGCGGGGTCCGACCGGCCGGGCCGAGGGGCCGGGGTCGCGGCGGAATCCGACCGGCCGGCCCAGGCGTCCGGGCGCAGCACGATCGTCGCGAAGGAGACCGTGGCCGTCAGGGAGAGGAGCAACAGGCCCGCGCGGAGCGGGTCCGGGAGGTCGTACCGGAACGCGGGCACCGCGCCGGCGAGCGGCACCAGGGCGCACAGCAGGGCGCGTTCGCGGCCGAGGACGAGCAGGGCCGTCGCGGCGCCGAGGTAGAGGGACTGCCCCGCGGCGAACACGACGACCCGCCACGCGCCGGGACCGGCAGCCGCCAGGGCGACGGCCGTGCCGACGAGCGCGCCCGCCGGGGCACCGACAAGCAGCGCGCGGGCCGAGGCCCGTCGGTCGCCGAGGCCGAGCCAGGAGTACGCGCGGTGGGCGAGGGCCTGGTTCCACACCCATCCCGTCACCGCCCCCGCGAGCAGCGGGCCCGCGGCCGGCCCGGCCAGGAGCGGCGCCCCCAGCACGTACGCGAGGCCCGGCAGGGCGAAGACGAGCCCGCGCAGCAGGCAGCCGGCGAGCCCGCTGTGCCAGGGCCCGGCGGGCGGGGCCTCCGGCTCGGCGTGGCGCCGCTCCACGCGCGCGTAGAGGTCCTCGGCGAGCGCGAAGGAGTCGTCGCGCCCGTAGGTGAGCCGGATGTGGTCGTCGGTCATGCCGTCGGACTCCAGGATCGCGGCTATCTCGTCGGGATGCACCGCGTCGCCGGCCAACGCGTCGAACCGGTCGGCGAGTTCGTCGAGCGGATCGGGAGCGAAGGGCCCCTGTGGCGCCCGGGTGGTGTCGCAAGGGGTGCGGTGCGGGCGGCCCGAAGAATCCGGGGCGCACCTGGTGCGCAGGCCGCGCGGGCTCTCGGCGCCCGGAGGACCGGGCACGGCGGGCAGGGCGTCGCCCGGGACGCGCCTGGTCGGCCCGACTCCCGAGCCGGACTCCTCCTCGCACAGCGAGGCGCCAACCGCCCGGCGGGCGCGACACACACCGTACGAAACGGGCGGGCCGGCGCTGGGCGGAGCGTCCGGCGCGAGGCGCTCGGCAGACGTGCCACCGTGACCGTCGCACACGTCGCACCGGACAGTGGAACACCCGCCCGCGTGGCGCTCGGCAGACGTGCCACCGTGGCCGTCGCACGCGGCGGCGCACGCGCCGCACTGGGCGGTGGGCCCGTGGGGTCCAGGGGCGGCGCCGGGCCTGCGGGGGCGGGGGATCACCGGCAGCGTGTCCCGCATCGTGCCGTTCTTCAGCCAGAGCGAGCCGCTCATGAGAGGGAGCCTCCGCCGACGAGTTCCTGGCGCCAGGGGTCGGTGAGGCGCACCGTCCAGTCCTCCGGGTCCTTCGGAGGCTCGACCGGCTGTCCGGCGAGTTCGCGGTAGATCCGCCGGAAGCCGTCCACCGAGCGGTGCAGGGTGAACCGGTCGACGACCCGCTGCCGGGCCCGGCGGCCCAGCTCGGCCCGCCGCTCCCCGTCGCGCAGCAGCTCCGTCACGGCCGCGGCCAGCACGGCGGGCTCGCGCGGCGGCACGACGAGTCCGGTGTCGCCGACGGCCTCCCGTACCCCGCCCACGTCCGTGGACACCGTGGCCCGGCCACAGGACATCGCCTCGATCAGCGAGAAGGGAAACCCTTCGCTGATCGAGGACAGCACCACCACGCTCCCCGCCCCATAGGCGCCGGCCACGTCGGAGACCCGGCCCTCGAAGGCGATGCCGTCGGTGACGCCCAGCTCGGCCGCCAGCTTCTCCAGGCGGGTCCGGTAGTCCTCGTTGCCCGCCGGTACCGGACCGAACAACCGCAGCCTCAGCTCGGGAAGTTCGGCGCGGCAGATCGCGTACGCCCGGATCAGCGTCTCCAGGTCCTTGATGGGGTCGATCCGGCCGCACCAGCTGAGGGTGGGGACCTCCGGCTCGGGTCCGGCGTGGGGGAAGGCGTGCGGGTCGACGCCGTTGTAGACGGTCCGGATACGGGCGGCGGGGGCGCCGCCGCGCTCCTCCCAGCGCCGGTTGTACTGGTTGCAGGGGGTGATCAGGTCGGCCTTGCGGTAGCCGAGGGTGTTGAGCTCGCGGTAGAAGCCGAGCATCAGGGCCTTGACGGGCCAGCGCTGGACCTCGGTGCGGTAGCCGAGGTACCGCTCACGCAGGTAGATGCCGTGTTCGGTGAGCAGGAAGGGCACCCCTTCGAAGTGCTGGGCGGCGAGCGCCGGCAGGGTCGCGAGTCCGCTGGAGACGGCGTGCGCGACGCTGCTGCCGGGTATGCGGGCGGCGAGCGGTCGCAGGGCGTGCTCCAGCAGGTCGGTGGCGGTCAGGGCGTCGTGGACGGTGGGCCGGGCCGCGGCCGTCGGCAGGTGCGGCATGGTCCAGATCCACATCAGTGAGCGCAGTGACGGCTCGGAGCGCAGGGCGGCGGTGAGCCCGCCGCGCCGGGCGAGTTCGGCCAGGGCGTAGAGGCCCTCGCCGAACTCGTAGCCGGCGTCGGGATCGGGGTCGAGCAGGGAGAGCAGGAAGCGTTCGTAGATGTCGGCGAAGCGGCGGCGCGCCCGCCCCCACGGCGGTCGGCCCCGCTCCGGGGCCTGGCCCCAGAGCGCGAAGGCGGTGTGCCGGTAGACGTTCGGCGGCAGCTCCCAGGTGACCGGTTCACGGCCGTTGCCGGTGAGGGCGAGGACCTGGAAGTCGACCTCGGGCATGCCCCGGACGAGCTGGTCGCACCAGGTGCTGACGCCTCCGTGGACATGCGGATAGGTGCCTTCGGTGAGCATGGTGACGTGACGGCCACTGCTCGGCATGTGCGTTTCCCCCAGAACGTGACGACAGCGGAACGTGACGACGGCCGGTCAGGCGGTCGGGAGCCGGAGCGTGATCGCGGTCTGCAGCGGCTCCGGGGCGGTCCAGGCCGAGCGTGCTCCTGCGTACGGCGTCCCGAACGCCGAGGTGCCGAGCAGGAGTTGTTTCCGGGTGCCCTCGGGGGCGGTGACGGGCGCGGTCACGCCCGCGGGCGCCTTGACGGTGACGGTGGTGCCGATGCGGTACGCGGTGACCTGGCCGGCCGCGAGCGCCCGGTCCCAGGCGGCACGGCGGTTCAGCTCGGTGCCGACGTCGCGCTGACGGGGGTTCACCAGCGGTGTGTTGTCGGCGAAGAGGGCCCGGTAGTCGACGAGGACCCGGTCGAGGACGGGGTAGAGGATCCGCTCCTCGGCAAGGTTGGACTGGTGGACGTAGTGCGGGCGCGGGTCGTTCGCGACGATGTGGGAGAGGGCCGTGCGGGCCTCCCGCGGCACGATGTGGGCGACGTACCCGGTGGCGGTGTCCAACGGGGCGGGCAGGCAGGTGGAGGCCGGGTCGGTCTCGCAGATCCCGCTGCCGCCGTGGGCGCGCGAGGTGTAGATCCAGTTGTACTCGTCGGCCATCTCGGCGGCCGTTCCCACGTTGTAGTACACGTTCATCGGGTGGCGCGGGACGGTCCTGGCGGCGGCTGTACCGGTGCCGACGGCACGCTGCTGCGGTTCGCGGGAGTTGTCGCTCGCCACCCATGTCACCCCGTTGTCGGCGAGCGCGCCGGCGAGGTTCGGGTTGTCGGTGGGCTGCTGTGGGAGGGTCTTCAGGCCGGAGTGCTCGCCGGTGACGAGCTCGGTCCGGTCGACGGAGAGGCCCTTGCGGACGGCCCAGTCGTGGTTGTTCCGGATCTGCCCGGAGATCTCGCCGCGGCTCATCCACAGGGTGGTGCCGGTGGCGTTCTTCGCGCACCGCCAGGGGACGGTGGTGGTGTCCTGGACGCAGCCGAGGAAGGGGTGGGTGTACGTGTGGTTGATCCAGCGGTACTGGGCGCGGTCGGCGATCAGCTGGGCGGCGAGCGGGTCGGTGCCTCCGTGCCCGGTCTTCCACTGCTCGCCCTGGCCGCCGTTGTAGACCATGTCGAGGGTGAAGCCGGCGGCCTTCTGCCAGGCGGCGGCGTGGCGGGCGTCGTCGGCGGTCATCCGGATCGGGTTCTCGCCCTGGCCCTCGTCGCCGACGCAGTCGAAGTCGCCGGGGGTGCAGTTCCGGACGGTGTCCCAACGGGCGTCGGGGGCGAAGACGTCGTCGACGTGGACGGAGAAATAGCTGCGGCTCTGCCCGAGGTGGACGCCCTGGGTGAGCCATTCGACGATGCCGCGGGCGAGCGCCCGGAACTGCCGCTGGTACGGGTTGTAGGCGAAGGTGACGACCAGTTCGCGGCGGCCGTCGTGGGCGTACTCGCCGATCAGGCTGGCCCGGCCGCCGCTGTCGACGGGGATGTCGAGGTAGCTGGTGAAGCCCTCGCGGGGGCGGCCCGCGTAGCCGTAGCTCTCGGAGATCGCCGGGTCGTTGTCCTCGAAGGTCAGCGGCCCGTCGAGGTGGCGGAAGGGGCCTGCCCTGCCGGCCGCGGTGACGGAGGCGGCGGCGCCGTCGAGGGGACCGGAGAAGCCGCCCTCACTGGTGTGGTCGAGCCCGACGCCGGGGTGGGCCCAGGTGTACGCGTCGACCTGCGGGATGCCGTAGGTCCTCTCGTACGCGGAGAGGGCGGCCTGCTCGGCGGAGTCGGGGCCGAAGGCGGTCTCGTGGGGCAGGACGACGCCCTGGTACTTGGCCCGGGGGCGGCCCGCGACCGTGTCGCTGAGGAAGGCGGCGTCGATGACCGGGCGGTCGGAATCGGCCAGATCGACCCGTCGGTACGGGACACCGGTGGTGCGCAGCTCGGAGGTGATCGCCTCCACGGCGCTGCCGCCGTCGTCGACGACCAGGACGGTGAGGTCGATCCGCGGCACCGCCTCGGCCGCGCTCGCCCCCGCGGAGGGGACGACGGTGGCGAGGAGCGCGGCGGCGAGCAGGGATGCCGTCCTGGGGGTACCTCCCAGGCCGAAGGCGCTGGGGGAGGTTCTGGGCATACGGGATCCGGCAGAGTCCATCGGGTGTCCCCCCTCGACAGGCCCAGCCGGTACGAGGGAGGACCTGTGGAGATGATGCGGATGAGGCAAAGGGGCGAGTGCCGCCCTTGCGCGATTGAGGCGAGTGTGGCGGAGCTCGCCGGGCCTGCGAGGTAAACGTGAAAGAGACACCACGGATGAGTGAATCGCCGTCGCCGTGAGCGAGGACGACGAGCGAGCGTAGGCTCGTTCCCGGCGTCCCCCGGGCCGAAATACGATGCGGCGGGCACGGTCGGCCCATCCCTCGACCGCCACAGAACTCAATGGAAGCGAGATTTCACCACCGTGACTGCTCTCACTCTCAGCACTGCCGGTGCGGCGACGCTGCGCGCCGACGCCCTCGTCGTCGGCGTCGCGAAGTCCGGCGACGGCCTGCTCGTCGCCTCGGGCGCCGAGGCCGTCGACAAGGCGTTCGACGGTAAGCTCGCCGCCGTCCTGGAGACCCTGGGCGCCACGGGTGCCGAGGGTGAGGCGACCAAGCTGCCCGCCCCCGCCGGTCTGAAGGCCCCCGTCGTGCTCGCCGTCGGCCTGGGTTCCGCCCCCGAGGACGGCGAGGCGTACGGCTCCGAGGCCCTGCGCCGCGCCGCCGGCACCGCCGCCCGTACCCTGCACGGCTCCAAGAAGGCCGCGTTCGCGCTGCCGGTCTCCGCCGCCGGGGACGCCGAGGCGATCGCGGAGGGCGCGCTGCTCGGCGCGTACGCCTACACCGCGTACCAGGAAGGCAAGAACGGCAAGGGCGCGAAGAAGCCGCTGGCCGAGGTCGTCCTGCTCGGCGGCAAGCCGCGTGACAAGGCGTTCAAGGCCGTCGCCGAGCGCGCGCAGGCGGTCGCGGAGGAGATCAACCGCGCCCGCGACCTGATCAACATGCCGCCGAACGACCTCTACCCCGAGACGTTCGCCGCCATCGTCACGGCCGCGGGCAAGGAGCACGGCCTCAAGGTGCAGGTGCTCGACGAGAAGGCGCTCGACAAGGGCGGCTACGGCGGCATCCTCGGCGTGGGCAAGGGCGCGGTCCGCGGCCCGCGTCTGGTCCGGGTCGCCTACACCCACCCGAAGGCGGAGAAGACCCTCGCCCTGGTCGGCAAGGGCATCACCTACGACTCGGGCGGCATCTCCCTGAAGCCGGCCGGCCACAACGAGACGATGAAGTGCGACATGAGCGGCGCCGCCGCCGTGTTCGCCGCGGTCGTCGCCGCGGCCCGCATCGGTCTGGCCGTGAACGTCACCGGCTGGCTGGCACTGGCCGAGAACATGCCGTCGGGCTCGGCCACCCGCCCCGGCGACGTGCTGCGCATGTACAGCGGCAAGACCGTCGAGGTCCTCAACACCGACGCCGAGGGCCGGCTCGTCCTCGCCGACGCGCTGACCCGGGCCTCGGAGGAGAACCCGGACGCGATCGTCGACGTGGCGACGCTGACCGGTGCGATGGTGCTGGCCCTGGGCAACCGCACCTTCGGCATCATGGCCAACGACGACGACTACCGCACAGCGATCCACGAGATCGCCGAGGAGGTCGGCGAGCAGTCCTGGCCGATGCCGCTCCCGGCGGACCTGCGCAAGGGCATGGACTCGCCGACCGCCGACATCGCCAACATGGGCGAGCGGATGGGCGGCGGCCTGGTCGCCGGTCTCTTCCTGCGGGAGTTCGTGGGCGAGGGCATCACCTGGGCCCACCTCGACATCGCGGGCCCGGCCTTCCACGAGGGCGCGCCCTACGGCTACACCCCGAAGGGCGGCACGGGTTCCGCGGTCCGCACCCTGGTGAAGCTGGCCGAGCGGACCGCCGACGGCGAGCTCTGATCCGTCGAGCACGTGTGTACCGGCCCCCGGGTTCACACCCGGGGGCCGTTGCGCTCTCGACGAAATCCGTACGTTCGTACGGGCTGATCACCTGTCCGTACGGGCGATCAGCCGTCTCACAGCCCGGCCCCGCGTCCCGCCTTCCGGCAACAAGTGCGAAGATGGGTTCTCGGCAGGACAGGGCCCCCACCACAGGGCCGAAGAAAAAGCGGCCGAACACCAGCCGATCGACCGGTCCGCGCCCGAAGGGGCGTACGGAACCGGCGATGGCGCACATGCATGGAGGACGTGACGTGGCGAACGACGCCAGCACCGTTTTCGACCTAGTGATCCTCGGCGGCGGTAGCGGCGGTTACGCCGCGGCGCTGCGCGGAGCGCAGCTGGGCCTGGACGTCGCACTGATCGAGAAGAACAAGCTCGGCGGCACCTGCCTGCACAACGGCTGCATCCCCACGAAGGCCCTGCTCCACGCCGGCGAGGTCGCCGACCAGGCCCGCGAGGCGGAGCAGTTCGGTGTCAAGGCCTCTTTCGAGGGCATCGACATCAAGGCCGTCCACAAGTACAAGGACGATGTGATCTCGGGCCTGTACAAGGGTCTGCAGGGTCTGGTCGCCTCTCGCAAGGTGACATACATCGAGGGCCACGGCCACCTCTCCTCCCCGACCTCCGTCGACGTGGACGGCCGTCGCGTCGAGGGTCGTCACGTCCTCCTCGCCACCGGCTCCGTACCGAAGTCGCTGCCGGGCCTGGAGATCGACGGCAACCGGATCATCTCCTCGGACCACGCGCTGACCCTGGACCGCGTCCCGGAGTCCGCGATCATCCTCGGCGGCGGTGTGATCGGCGTCGAGTTCGCCTCCGCGTGGAAGTCCTTCGGCACCGACGTCACGGTCATCGAGGGCCTGAAGCACCTGGTCCCGGTCGAGGACGAGAACAGCTCCAAGCTTCTTGAGCGCGCCTTCCGCAAGCGCGGCATCAAGTTCAACCTCGGCACCTTCTTCCAGTCCGCCGAGTACACCGAGAACGGCGTCAAGGTCACCCTGGCCGACGGCAAGACCTTCGAGGCCGAGGTGCTGCTGGTCGCCATCGGCCGCGGCCCGGTCTCGGCCGGTCTCGGCTACGAGGAGCAGGGCGTCGCGATGGACCGCGGCTACGTGCTCGTCGACGAGTACATGCGCACCAACGTGCCCACGATCTCCGCGGTCGGCGACCTCGTCCCGACCCTCCAGCTCGCGCACGTCGGCTTCGCCGAGGGCATCCTGGTGGCGGAGCGACTGGCCGGTCTGAAGACCGTTCCGATCGACTACGACGGCGTGCCGCGGGTGACGTACTGCCACCCCGAGGTCGCCTCCGTCGGCATCACCGAGGCCAAGGCCAAGGAGATCTACGGCGCGGACAAGGTCGTCGCCCTGAAGTACAACCTCGCGGGCAACGGCAAGAGCAAGATCCTCAAGACCGCGGGCGAGATCAAGCTCGTCCAGGTCAAGGACGGTGCCGTGGTCGGCGTCCACATGGTCGGTGACCGCATGGGCGAGCAGGTCGGCGAAGCGCAGCTGATCTACAACTGGGAGGCGCTGCCGGCCGAGGTCGCGCAGCTCATCCACGCCCACCCGACGCAGAACGAGGCCCTCGGCGAGGCGCACCTGGCGCTGGCCGGCAAGCCTCTGCACTCCCACGACTGACGCTCACGTCATCCACGGGCGCGACGACCACTTCCCGCAATTCGTTAGGAGCAACTGAAACCATGTCGGTTTCCGTAACCCTGCCGGCGCTCGGCGAGAGCGTCACCGAGGGCACCGTCACCCGCTGGCTCAAGGCCGAGGGTGAGCGTGTCGAGGCCGACGAGCCGCTGCTCGAGGTCTCGACCGACAAGGTCGACACCGAGATCCCCGCCCCCGCGTCGGGCGTCCTCGCCTCCATCAAGGTCGCCGAGGACGAGACCGTCGAGGTCGGCGCCGAGCTCGCGATCATCGACGACGGCTCCGGTGCTCCGGCCGCCGCCCCGGCTCCGGCCGCCGCCGAGGCTCCCGCTGCCGAGGCCCCTGCCGCCGCTCCGGCCCCGCAGCAGGAGGCCCCGGCCCCTGCCCCGCAGGCCGCCCCCTCCACCGAGGCCCAGGCCCCGGCTCCGGCCCCGACGGCCGAGGCCGCCGCGGGCGGCGGTTCCGCCGAGGGCACCGACGTCGTCCTGCCGGCGCTCGGTGAGTCCGTCACCGAGGGCACCGTCACCCGCTGGCTGAAGTCGGTCGGCGAGGCCGTCGAGGCCGACGAGCCGCTGCTCGAGGTCTCCACGGACAAGGTCGACACCGAGATCCCGGCCCCGGCTTCGGGTGTCCTGCTGGAGATCGTCGTCGGCGAGGACGAGACCGCCGAGGTCGGCGCCAAGCTGGCCGTCATCGGTGCCGCGGGTGCCGCTCCGGCCGCTGCCCCGGCTCCGGCCGCCGCGCCCGCCGCCGAGGCTCCCGCCCCGGCTCCGGCTCCCGCCCCGGCTCCGGCTCCCGCCCCCGCTGCTCCGGCCGCCCCGGCCGCCGCTCCGGCTCCGGCCCCGGCTGCTCCGGCTCCGGCTCCCGTGGCCGCTCCGGCCCCGGTCACCCCGGCTCCGGCCGCCCCCGCCGCCGCACAGCCGGCGGACGACGGCGCCTACGTGACCCCGCTGGTCCGCAAGCTCGCCTCGGAGAACGGCATCGACCTGGCGTCCGTCAAGGGCACCGGCGTCGGCGGCCGTATCCGCAAGCAGGACGTTCTCGCGGCCGCCGAGGCCAAGAAGGCCGCCCCGGCTCCGGCCGCCGCTGCCGCCCCGGCTCCCGCCGCGAAGGCCCCGGCCCTGGAGGTCTCCCCCCTCCGCGGCCAGACGGTCAAGATGACCCGCATGCGCAAGGTCATCGGCGACAACATGATGAAGGCGCTGCACGGCCAGGCGCAGCTGACCTCGGTCGTCGAGGTCGACATCACCAAGCTGATGAAGCTGCGCGCCGCCGCGAAGGACTCCTTCGCGGCCCGTGAGGGCGTCAAGCTGTCCCCGATGCCGTTCTTCGTGAAGGCGGCGGCCCAGGCGCTGAAGGCCCACCCGGTCATCAACGCCCGGATCAACGAGGACGAGGGCACCATCACGTACTTCGACTCGGAGAACATCGGCATCGCCGTGGACTCCGAGAAGGGTCTGATGACCCCGGTCATCAAGGGTGCGGGCGACCTGAACCTCGCCGGCATCTCGAAGGCCACCGCCGAGCTGGCCGGCAAGGTCCGCGGCAACAAGATCACGCCGGACGAGCTCTCCGGTGCGACCTTCACGATCTCCAACACCGGCTCGCGCGGTGCGCTGTTCGACACGATCATCGTGCCCCCGAACCAGGTCGCCATCCTGGGCATCGGTGCCACGGTCCGTCGTCCGGTCGTCGTGAACCACCCGGACCTGGGTGAGACGATCGCGATCCGCGACATGACGTACGTCGCGCTCTCCTACGACCACCGTCTGGTCGACGGCGCCGACGCGGCCCGTTACCTGACGGCCGTCAAGGCGATCCTCGAGGCCGGCGAGTTCGAGGTCGAGCTCGGCCTGTAAGGCAACGTAACGAGCCTCACCTGCGGCGCCCCCACCTGGAAGTGTTTCCGGGTGGGGGCGCCGCCGTATTGTCTTGAGTGTCAACGCGTCCCTAAGGAGCGGCTTCATGAGCGTGCCCGTCGTCCACTCGCTGCGCGAACAGATCCGCGAGCACATCGTGGAGGGCATCGTCAGCGGCCGCTGGAAGCCGGGCGAGCGGATCGTCGAGCGCCGCATCGCGACGGAGCTGGAGGTCAGCCAGACGCCGGTGCGCGAGGCGCTGCGCGAGCTGGAGTCGCTGCGGCTGATCGAGTCGTCGCCCAACAAGGGCGTACGGGTACGGAATCTCACCGCGGCCGACCTGGAGGAGAGCTACCCCGTCCGGGCCGGTCTGGAGCAGATCGCCGCGGAGCTGGCGGCGGGGCGCCTCTCGGCCGACTGCTCGGCCCTGGAGCCGCACGTGGCGGCCCTGTACGAGGCGGACCGCACGGCCGACGGGACGGCGCAGGTCCGGCACACGGTGGCCTTCCACCGGGAGCTGGTGAAGGCGGCCGGGAACAGCGTGCTGCTGCACACCTGGGAGGGCCTGGGCATCGAGGTCTTCACGGCGTTGTCGATCCGCTGGCTCGGCACGGTCCAGAAGTCGTACGCGGAGGAGCACCAGGAGCTCGTGGAGGCCTTCCGCCGGGGCGATCCGGCCATCGGCTCCCTCGTCAAGGCCCATGTCCTCGGCTGCGCACCTCGCGCCTGACGGTCCGGCGCCGCCGGCCCCGCGCCTGACGGCCTCGTACTCCCCTTGAGCGGGCCCCCGACGGGGGTCCGCTCATTCGTGCACCCAGCCCCTCATCCGGCTCCTCATCCGGCTCCTCACCTGCGAAAACAAGGCACCGGGTGCCCTCTTTCGCGGCACCCTGTGCCGACTTTCTCGATCTGAAGAGGTTTTCCCCTTCAACCCTTTGATCGATCATCGATCGGCGGCTTACAGTCTTCGGCGGGCCGCACCCCGGCCCTCGCCCTGTCCTGCCAGACACGGCACCCCTTCTCCACCCCCATCCTGTCCGGAAGGCGGCGATCATGACCGATCCCGTAGGCAAGATTCCGAGCGAGCTCGACCAGCTCCCGGACCGTGACACCGAGGAGACCGCCGAGTGGGCGGCCTCCCTGGACGCCGTCACCAAGGCCGCCGGCCCGCACCGGGCCGCCTACCTGATGCGTCGCACCCTGCAGCACGCCGAGGGCGCGGGCCTCGCCCTGCCCAAGCTGCTGGAGACGGATTACGTCAACTCCATCCCCACCTCCGCGGAGCCCGTCATCGACGGCGACGAGGAGATGGAGCGGAGGATCACCGCCTGGAACCGCTGGAACGCGGCCGCCATGGTCACCCGTGGTGCCAAGCACGGCGTCGGCGGCCACATCGCCACCTTCGCCTCGGCGGCCTGGCTGTACGAGACCGGCTTCAACCACTTCTTCAAGGGCAAGGACTCCGGAGACGCGGTCGGGTCCGGCGACCAGCTCTACATCCAGGGCCACGCCTCCCCCGGCATCTACGCCCGCGCCTTCCTCGACGGCCGCCTGAACGAGACGCACCTCGACAACTTCCGGCAGGAGTCGGCGGGCCAGGGCCTGCCCTCCTACCCGCACCCGCGCCGGCTGCCCTGGCTGTGGGAGTTCCCGACCGTCTCCATGGGTCTGGGTCCGCTCTCCGCCATCTACCAGGCGCGCTTCAACCGCTACCTCACCAACCGCGGCATCAAGGACGTCTCCGCGTCCCACGTGTGGGCGTTCCTCGGTGACGGCGAGATGGACGAGCCCGAGTCGACCGCGGCACTCGCACTCGCCGCCCGCGAGGGTCTGGACAACCTGACCTTCGTCATCAACTGCAACCTGCAGCGCCTCGACGGCCCGGTCCGCGCCAACTTCAAGATCGTGCAGGAGCTGGAGGCCCAGTTCCGCGGCGCCGGCTGGAACGTCGTGAAGTCGCTGTGGGGCGGCGCCTGGGACGAGCTGTTCGCGCTCGACACCACCGGCGCCCTCGTCCGCCGCCTCCGTGAGGTCCCGGACGCGCAGGTGCAGACGTACCAGACCCGCGACGCCGCCTACATCCGCCAGGACTTCTTCGGCTCGGACCCGGCGCTCGTCGCAATGGCGCAGCTGCTGAGCGACGACAAGATCCTCGAGTGCTTCCACCTCTCGCGCGGTGGCCACGAGCCGCGCAAGGTGTACGCCGCGTACAAGGCCGCGCTGGAGTTCAAGGGCGCGCCGACCGTCGTGCTCGCGCAGACCGTCAAGGGCTTCACCCTCGGCGAGGGCTTCGCCTCGAAGAACGCGAACCACCAGATGAAGAAGCTCTCGGTGGACGAGTTCAAGGCCATGCGCGACCTGCTGGAGCTGCCGATCTCGGACGCGCAGTTCGTCGACGGTGTGGTGCCCTACGGCCACCCCGGCGCCGACTCCCCCGAGGTCCGCTACCTCCAGGAGCGCCGCGCGGCCCTCGGTGGCCCGGCCCCGGCCCGTCGCACCCACGCGCTCGCCCCGCTGCCCGCCCCGGCCGAGAAGGCGTTCGCCGCCTTCGACAAGGGCTCCGGCTCGCAGTCGATCGCCACGACCATGGCCTTCGTACGGCTGGTCAAGGACCTGGTCCGCGACAAGGAGACCGGCAAGCGCTGGGTCCCGATCGTCCCGGACGAGGCCCGTACCTTCGGTATGGAGTCGCTGTTCCCCTCGCTCGGCATCTACTCGCCGAAGGGCCAGACGTACGAGCCGGTCGACCGCGACCAGCTGATGTACTACAAGGAGGCCGTCAACGGCCAGATCCTCAACGAGGGGATCACCGAGGCCGGCTCGATGGCGGACTTCATCGCCGCTTCGTCGTCGTACGCGACGCACGGCGAGGCGATGATCCCCTTCTACATCTTCTACTCGATGTTCGGCTGGCAGCGCACCGCCGACCAGATGTGGCAGCTCGGCGACCAGCTCGGCCGCGGCTTCCTCGTCGGCGCCACCGCGGGCCGTACGACGCTGACCGGTGAGGGTCTGCAGCACGCGGACGGCCACTCCCCGATGATCGCGGCGACCAACCCGGCGGCGCTGACGTACGACCCGGCGTTCGCCTACGAGGTCGCGGCGATCGTCAAGGAGGGTCTGCGCCGGATGTACGGCGAGGCCGCCGAGGGCGAGGACCAGAACGTCTTCTACTACCTCACCGTCTACAACGAGCCGATGCCGCAGCCGGCCAAGCCGTCCGGTGTCGACGAGGGCATCATCAAGGGCCTGTACCGCTTCAACACGGCGGAGTCGGCCGGCCTGGACCTGCCCGCCAACCCGGCGCGCATCCAGCTGCTCTCCTCCGGCACGGCCATCCACTGGGCCCTGGAGGCGCAGAAGCTGCTCGCCGCCGAGTGGGGCGTGGGCGCCGACGTGTGGTCGGCGACCTCGTGGACGGAGCTGCGGCGCGACGCGCTGGAGGCCGACGCGGCACTGCTGCGCGGCGAGGAGCGGATCCCGTACGTCCGCAAGGCGCTGGAGGGCGTCGAGTCCCCGGTCCTCGCGGTGTCGGACTACATGCGTCAGGTCCCCGACCAGATCGCCCAGTGGGTCGAGCAGGACTGGTCCTCCCTCGGTGCGGACGGCTTCGGCCTCTCCGACACCCGCGAGGCGGCCCGCCGCCACTTCGGTGTCGACGCCCAGTCGATCGTCGTCGCGGCCCTGGCCCAGCTGGCACGCCGCGGCGAGGTCCCGGCCTCGGCCGTGAAGGAGGCGCGCGAGCGCTACGGCCTGTAAGCGGGTCTGGTTCCACCGGCCGGGGGCCGCAGCACTGCTGCGGCCCCCGGCCACGTTCAGGCATGGCCCCGGCCCCGGGCCCGTCGACGAGTGAGCCGAGCCCTGAGAATGGCCCCATGCGCGCTGCCCGGCTGATCAAGATGGTGCTTCTGCTCCAGTCCCGCCCGTCGATGACGGCGGCCGAGCTCGCCGCGGAGCTGGAGGTGTCCGAGCGGACGATCACCCGCGACGCCCTCGCCCTCTCCGAGGCGGGGGTTCCGGTGTACGCGGACCGGGGGCGGGCCGGTGGTTACCGGCTGATCGGCGGCTACCGCACCCGTCTGACGGGCCTGGCACGCGGCGAGGCCGAGGCGCTGTTCCTGTCCGGACTGCCGGGCGCTCTGCGGGACATGGGGCTCGAGGACGCGGCCTCGGCGGCCCGGCTGAAGGTGTCGGCGGCGCTGCTGCCCTCCCTGCGGGACGCCCCGGAGTCGGCGGCGCAGCGCTTCCACCTCGACGCGCCCGGCTGGTATCAGGAGCCGGAGACCCCGGAGCTGCTCGCGCCGATCGCGGAGGCGGTCTGGGACGACCGCGTGATCTCGGCCCGCTACCGGCGCGGGGAGACCGAGGTGGACCGGGAGCTCGCGCCGTACGGGCTCGTCCTGAAGGCGGGCGTCTGGTACGTCTGCGCGCGGGCCGGCGCGTCGTTCCGTACGTACCGGGTGGACCGCTTCACGGCGGTCGCGCTGGGCGAGGAACGGTTCGTACGGGACGAGGAGTTCGACCTGCCCGCCTTCTGGGAGGCACGGGCGGCGGAGTTCGCCCGGTCCCTGCTGCGGAGCGAGGTCGTCCTGCGGCTGTCCCCCGCCGGTGCGCGTGGACTGCCGTACGTGACGGACCGGGCGGCGGCGCAGGAGGCGCTGTCCTCGGCGACGCGGGACGAGGAGGGACGGCTGACAGTGACGCTCCGGGTGGAGTCGGACGAGGTCGCCTTCGGCCAGCTGCTCTCCCTGGGCCCGGAGGCGGAGGTGCTGGCCCCGCAGGCACTCAGGGACCGTTTCGCGGAGGCGGCCCGCGGGCTCGCCACGCTGTACGGCTCCGCGGCGGGCACCTCCTAGGGGGTGTCTTGTCGATCAGGCCGGATCAGGGAGCGGGGTCTGGTGCCGTGTATCGCAAGGCGGAGGAGGGAGACAACGCGGTGGGGGTACC
>NZ_JBIAPJ010000009.1:0-247833 GCF_042888285.1 Streptomyces sp. NPDC003035
ACCCTCTCGGGCTTTCCTCCGGGCTTCCCTTCGGTCTTTCGTGTTTCCAGCTTAGCAGATCCGTTTTCCGTTTCTGCCACCCGCTGGAGCGGGCTGCCGGTCTGTTCTTCGCTTTCGCGTTTCCCTTTCCGGCGATTCCGACTTTATCAGATTCATTTCGGCCGACCTAATCGGTGGCTTCGTGATTCGAATAAGGAATCGGGGTGGCTCCGTGGAAATCGACTTCCCGACCGGAGCAAGAGAGATTCTAGCTGCTGGCCTTCGGACTTGTCCAGTCCGTGGCAACTAGTCGAATCTACCTCCCCACGCCGACCGTGTCAACGGCTTTTGTGGGCGAAGGAGAGACTAGCAGGTCAGCGGGGTCGTCTGCACATCAGGCAGCGGTCGGCAGGGCCGCGCTGCGGTCGGGCTCCTCGACGTCCCCCGTGTCGCCCGCTCGGGCAGCCCGGCCGCCCAGGACATAGACGTAGGCGAGAAATGCCAGCTCAGCCGCGACGCCGATGGTGATGCGCGCCCAGGTGGGGAGGCCCGACGGGGTGACGAAGCCTTCGATGAGGCCCGAGAGGAACAGGACCAGCGCCAGGCCGATCGCCATTCCGACCGCCGCGCGGCCCTGCTGGGCCAGGGCGGATCGACGGGTCATGGGGCCTGGGTCGATAAGGGTCCAGCCGAGGCGGAGGCCGGTGCCAGCGGCCACGAAGACGGCGGTCAGTTCGAGGAGGCCGTGCGGGAGGACCAGGCCGAGGAAGACGTCGAGGCGGCCGGCGGAGGACATGAGGCCGATGCCGACGCCGAGGTTGAGCATGTTGAGGAAGAGGATCCACAGCACCGGGACGCAGAGGAACGCGCCGAGCACCAGGCACATGGCGGCGGCCTGGGCGTTGTTCGTCCACACCTGGGCGGCGAAGGAGGCTGCCGGGTGGCTCGAGTAGTACGTCTCGTACTGGCCGCCCGGGCGGGTCATCTCGCGCAGTTCGGCCGGAGCGCCGATCGCGGACTGGACCTCGGGGTGCGTGCCGATCCACCAGCCGATGAGCGCGGCGAGGAGTGTGGAGAGGACGGCCGTCGGGACCCACCAGTGGCGGGACCGGTAGACGGCCGCCGGGAAGCTTGCCGTGAGGAACCCGGTCACGTCGCGCCAGGAGGAGCGGCGGGTGCCGGTGACCGCGGCGCGGGCGCGGGCGACGAGCTGGGTGAGCCGGGCCGTGAGCATCGGGTCCGGGGCGCTGGACTGGATCAGCGAGAGATGGGTGGCCGTCCGCTGGTAGAGGGAGACGAGCTCGTCTGCCTCGGCGCCGGTGAACTGTCCGCCCCGGCGCAGGAGGTGGTCGAGACGGTCCCACTCGGCTCGGTGGGCGGTGACGTAGACGTCGAGGTCCATGATCGGCTGCTGCTCCAGGCACTGGGTGCGTACGGGTCCGTACTACTGCGGCGCGCTGCGGATCAGCTTGGCAGACTGTCGTACTGAGGGGTCGGGAAGGCCGGAGAAGGGTGGGCGCCGTGAGCGGGGTTGTGACGGGGGACGCTGTCGTACTGGGGTTGCAACCGGCGCGACTGCCGAGCCGGGCTCTGGCGCTGTTCCTCGATCTTCTGGCGGTGTGGGCGGTCTATCTGCTGATCACGGTCGGGCTGGCGCTGGCCACGGCCTCGCTGGACGAGGCCGCGCAGATGGCGATATCCATCGCGTCGTTCCTGCTGGTGCTCGTCGGGGCGCCGATCGCGGTGGAGACGCTGTCGCACGGGCGTTCGCTGGGGAAGCTGGCCTGTGGGCTGCGGGTGGTGCGGGACGACGGGGGGCCGATCCGCTTCCGGCACGCGCTGGTGCGGGGGGCGATCGGGGTCGTGGAGATCCTCATGACCTTCGGGGTGGTCGCCTGTATCGCTTCGCTGGTGTCGGAGCGGGGGCGGCGGATCGGGGACGTCTTCGCGGGGACGCTGGTCGTGCGGGAGCGGGTTCCGGCGGATCGGAGCGCGGTCGTACCCCCTCCGCCGCCGTGGCTCGTGGGACGGTTCGCCGAGCTGGATCTGTCGGCGGTGCCGGACGGGCTGTGGCTGGAGATACGGCAGTACCTGACGCGGATGCGGCAGCTCGACCCGGGCGTGGGGAGGCAGCTCGCGGAGCGGCTGGCCGATGAGCTGGTCGCGCGGACGGGGACGCCTCCGCCGCCGGGTGTGCCGGCCGCGGCGTATCTGGCCGGGGTCGTCGGCGAGCGGCAGGCCCGGGAGGCGCGGCGGGCCTTCGCCTCTGCGGGGCAGGGCGTGGGCGGCCGGCTGGTGCCGGGGTTCGTGGCTCCCGTCGCCCCGGCCGTCGCGTCTGTCGCCCGGCCCGTGACGCCGCCCGTCGCGACGCCGGACGCGGGGGCGTCGGACGCGGGTGGGTCCGGCACGGCGACCGGGTTCGCGCCGCCCGCCTAGGGCCAGACCGTAGGCGGGGTCTCGAGGGCTTCGAGTTCGATGCCGGGGGCGGAGAGGACCACGTCGCCGGCGATGTGGAGCGTGTGCTGCTCGCCCGTGTCGAGGGCGTTGACCTGGTACTCGTCCACGGTCAGCGGGCCGTTGTCAGTGGCGTGCGTTTCACTTTTCACCAGGGCCCAGGACTGGTCGATCGTGAGGGGGGCGAGCACCGGACTCGTGAAGGCGACGAGCCGGACGCGGGTCGCGGGGGAAGCGGGGGTGAGACGCAGAAGTCGCGTGAGCGCGACGAGGAACGCCGGTGAGGCGCCGGTGAAGGCATGGGCGCGCACATTGCCTTCCGTGGCATGGGTGCCGGTGGGGTCGGTACGGACCCAGGTGACGCCGTCGAGGGCGGCGCCGCGGACCTGCCAGCTCGCGGCGTGGAGTTCGAGGCGGATGGGGCGGCCGAGTTCGTCGATGGCCAGGTCGACGGAGCCGGCGTGTTCGCCGGAGGGACTGGTGGTCTGTGAGACGTAGCGCCAGCCGGAGGGGCCGGGCGCGCAGTTGAAGTGCTCTTCACCGAGGGGGGTGTGATCGTGCGGGTCATGGAGCGAATAGCGGCCGCGGGGCATGGGTCCTCGGGGTGCTTGCTGGGGCGGTAGACGGGGCAGGCCCCCGGCACGGGGGTGCGGGGGCCTGCCTGTTTCCTCTACGGGTGTTCGGGACGGGCGTGCGTCAGTGCACGGGCGCCGTCGGTCCCGGCATCAGTAGCGGTAGTGGTCCGGCTTGTACGGGCCCTCGACCTGGACGCCGATGTAGGCGGCCTGCTCGGGGCGCAGGGTCGTGAGCTTGACGCCGAGCGCGTCGAGGTGGAGGCGGGCGACCTTCTCGTCGAGGTGCTTGGGCAGCACGTAGACGTCGGTCGGGTACTGCTCCGGCTTGGTGAAGAGCTCGATCTGGGCCAGTGTCTGGTCCGCGAAGGAGTTCGACATCACGAAGGAGGGGTGGCCGGTCGCGTTGCCCAGGTTGAGGAGGCGGCCCTCGGAGAGGACGATGACGACCTTGCCGTCCGGGAAGGTCCAGGTGTGGACCTGCGGCTTGACCTCGTCCTTGACGATGCCGGGGATCTGGGCCAGGCCGGCCATGTCGATCTCGTTGTCGAAGTGGCCGATGTTGCCGACGATGGCCTGGTGCTTCATCTTGGCGATGTCCGACGCCATGATGATGTCCTTGTTGCCGGTCGTGGTGATGAAGATGTCGGCGGTCTCCACGACGTCGTCGAGGGTGGCGACCTGGTAGCCGTCCATCGCGGCCTGGAGGGCGCAGATGGGGTCGATCTCGGTGACGATGACGCGGGCGCCCTGGCCGCGCAGGGACTCGGCGCAGCCCTTGCCTACGTCGCCGTAGCCGAAGACGACCGCGACCTTGCCGCCGATGAGGACGTCGGTGGCGCGGTTGATGCCGTCGATCAGGGAGTGGCGGCAGCCGTACTTGTTGTCGAACTTCGACTTCGTCACGGCGTCGTTCACGTTGATCGCCGGGAAGAGGAGGGAGCCGGCCTGCTGCATCTCGTACAGGCGGTGGACACCGGTCGTGGTCTCCTCGGTCACGCCGCGGATCTCGGACGCGAGCTGAGTCCACTTCTGCGGGTTCTCGCCGAGGGTGCGGTTGAGGAGACGGAGGATGTGGCCGTACTCCTCGCTGTCCGCGGTGGACGGGTCCGGGGCGGAGCCGGCCTTCTCGAACTCGACGCCCTTGTGGACGAGGAGGGTGGCGTCACCGCCGTCGTCCAGGATCATGTTCGGGCCGCCGGTGGGGGTGTTCGGCCAGGTCAGGGCCTGCTCCGTGCACCACCAGTACTCCTCCAGGGTCTCGCCCTTCCAGGCGAAGACCGGGACGCCGGCGGGCGCCTCGGGGGTGCCGTTCGGGCCGACGGCGATGGCCGCGGCGGCGTGGTCCTGGGTGGAGAAGATGTTGCAGGAGGCCCAGCGGACCTCGGCGCCGAGGGCGACGAGCGTCTCGATCAGGACGGCGGTCTGCACGGTCATGTGCAGGGAGCCGGTGATGCGGGCGCCGGCGAGCGGCTGCTGCTCGGCGTACTCGCGGCGGATCGACATCAGGCCGGGCATCTCGTGCTCGGCCAGGGTGATCTCCTTGCGGCCGAAGGCGGCAAGGGACAGGTCGGCGACCTTGAAGTCCTGCTGGTTGGCGACAGTCGTCATGACTGGGCTGCTCCTCGTGGATCGGGTTCGAGGGTCGGTCGGGGCGCCTGACACCGCGTGGTGGCGTAGCGCGGGCATACGAATGCCCGGTACTCCCGCGGTGCAGTCGTCGGAGGCCCTCTCTCCCTCGGCCGGTCCGTTGCGGACCGCCCGACCGCCATCAGCAGCGACGTCTGGCTGGTCACGAATCTACACCGATCAGCGCAGCGGGCCACAGTCCGCCGGGCGCCGGGACGGCGGGATCCGGCCGATGAGGCGGAGGTGCCGCGGGTGCCGGGTGAGGGGCGGCGGCCGCCGGGACGGCGAAGGGCCCGGGGTCGTGGTGACCTCGGGCCCCTGCGGTGCGGGGCCTGCGTCGGCGCCGCTCACGGTGGTGTCCGTCAGTGGCTCGCGTCGCCCGGGGACGTGGCGGGGTGAGGGCCCGCCGCCGCTGCCGACTCGGTGTAGATGTCCGGCTCCAGGTAGATGACCCGGGCGATCGGGACGGCGGCGCGGATGCGCTCCTCGGCCGCGTTGATGGCAGCGGCGACCTCGGTGGCCGTGTCGTCGTGCTGGACGGCGACCTTGGCGGCGACGAGGAGCTCCTCCGGGCCGAGGTGGAGCGTGCGCATGTGGATGAGGCGGGTGACGGTCTCGCCGTCGACGATGGCGTCCTCGATCTTCTTCACCTCGTCGATGCCGGCGGCCTCGCCGAGCAGCAGCGACTTGGTCTCGGCGGCGAGGACGATCGCGATCAGGATGAGCAGGATGCCGATGCAGAGGGTGCCGATGCCGTCCCAGATGCCGTCGCCGGTCACGAGCGCCACGCTGACACCGGCGAGGGCGAGGATGAGGCCGACGAGGGCGCCGAGGTCCTCCAGGAGGACGACCGGGAGCTCGGGGGCCTTCGCCCGGCGGACGAACTCCTTCCAGGACAGGCTGCCGCGGATCGCGTTCGACTCCTTGATGGCCGTACGGAAGGAGAAGGTCTCGGCGATGATCGCGAAGACGAGGACGCCGACCGGCCAGTACCAGGCCTCGATCTCGTGCGGGTGCTTGATCTTCTCGTAGCCCTCGTAGATGGCGAACATGCCACCGACGGAGAAGAGCACGATGGAGACGAGGAAGGCGTAGATGTACCGCTCGCGGCCGTAGCCGAAGGGGTGCTGGGGGGTCGCCTCGCGCTTAGCCTTCTTGCCGCCGAGGAGCAGGAGCCCCTGGTTGCCGGAGTCGGCGAGCGAGTGGACGCTCTCGGCGAGCATCGAGGACGAACCGCTGAAGAGGAACGCCACGAACTTGGCTACCGCGATCGCGAGATTCGCGACGAGTGCCGCGACGATCGCCTTGGTTCCGCCTGACGCGCTCATGGGTGTACGTGTTCCCTTCGTCGATGCTCCGGCTCTGTGGCCGCCATACGGCCGGTCATTGTTGCATCAGGCCGCGACGGTGGCGCGAAAGACCGTGCCCGTACCGGACAGTTCGGTTGTTTCGCCCGCCGGGACGAAGACCGATTCGCCGGGGGCGAGGGTCAGGTCGCCCGCCCTGGGCCGGCCCGCGACGGCGAGCAGGATCTGCGCGGTGCGGGCGGTGATGTCGGTGGGCGCCGCGCCCTCCGCCCGTACGAAACGGGAGAGACGGAACTCGTCGATCGGGGTGTCGTAGACCTCTTCGCCCGATTCGGACGCCTCGGGGCGCAGGACGGCGGGCTCGTTCGGTTCGAAGCGGACGACGCGCAGGAGCTCCGGGACGTCGACGTGCTTGGGGGTCAGACCGCAGCGCAGCACGTTGTCGGAGTTGGCCATGATCTCGACGCCGAGGCCGTCGAGGTAGGCGTGCGGCACGCCGGCGCCGAGGAAGAGGGCTTCGCCGGGCTGGAGTTGGATCGGGTTGAGCAGCATGGCGGCGATGACGCCGGCGTCGCCCGGGAAGTGGTGGGCGAGGGTGGCGTACGGGGCGAGGGCGCCGCCGAGGCGGGCGGCGGCGGCCGCGGCCTCGGTGACGGTGTGCGCCATCTCCTCGTGGTCGGCGGTGAGCAGGGCCGTCATGACCTCGCGCAGCGCGGCGTCCTCGGGGTGGGCGTGCAGGAGGTCGACGTACGGCTTGAGGGAGTCGACGCCGAGCGCGGCGATGGTGTCGGCGGCCTCGACGGGGTCGCGGAAGCCGCACAGCCCGGTGAACGGCGTGAGGGCGCAGATCAGTTCGGGCTTGTGGTTGGCGTCCTTGTAGTTGCGGTGCGGCGCGTCGATCGGGATGCCGGCCTTCTCCTCGGCGGCGAATCCGGCCTTCGCCTGGGCGAGGTCGGGGTGGACCTGCAGGGAGAGCGGGGCGCCGGCGGCCAGCACCTTGAGGAGGAAGGGCAGGCGCGGGCCGAACTTCCCGACGGCCGGGGCGCCCAGTTCGCGTACGGGATCGGCGTCGATGACCTCGTTCAGCGGTCCGCGCTCCGTGCGGGACGGAGCGCCGGGGTGGGAGCCCATCCACATCTCGGCCTGGGGCTCACCGGTGGGGGTGGTGCCGAGCAGTTCCGGGAGGGCGGTCGTGGAGCCCCAGGCGTAGGGGCGAACGGTGTTGACGAGGCGGTCCATCGAACGTTCCAGCTTTCCTCGGGGCGGGAGGTGGGTCGGCGGAGTGTCTCAGCGGGTGGTGTCCGTGGGGTGTCTCGGCGACGTATGGCGGGGTACGTCGGGGTGCGTCGGAGCGCCCGGTTCCGGCGGCCGGGTCAGTGCGGTGGTGCGATGCCGGCCGAGGCCAGCGCGAGGTAGATGGCGGCGAAGTCGGTGACGGCGAGCAGTTCGGCGAGGGTCTCCAGTTCGCCGCCGCCCTCCGGCTCCAGTTCGCTGATGGCCGTGCCGTGGCTGAGTGCCAGCTCCCGGGCGGCGGGCGCGGCGGTCAGGCCGCCGGCGTCGGCCGGGCGGTCGCGGAGCAGGACGACCCGGGCGCGCAGGGCCTGTGCCTCGTCGACACGGTCGCGGAAGAAGTCGTCGGGGTCGGCGCCGGCCGCGTAGTCGCCGGCGAGGAGCACGCCGTGGGCGGGCAGCGCCTCGGGCAGTTCGGCGGCGAGCGCGGGCAGTCCGGCCAGCTCGGCCAGGACGGCGGCGAAGCGGCGGCCCACGGGGCCCGCGGCGTCGCCCTCGGTCCAGATCAGCGGCAGCGAGTCGGCGAGTTCGGCGGCGAGCGTCTTGGCCGGGTTGCTGTACGTGGCGATGGCCGGGCCACAGCGTTCGGCCGTACGGTCCAGGCGGTCGGCGACCTTCTCCAGCGTCTCGGACGGCGCTTCGAGGAGGCCGACCCGGTCGAGCAGCGCGAGGAGCGGGGTGAACAGGGCCCACAGGGAGCCCGGGCCTGCGGCGAGGGTCTCTTCGTACTCCTCGAGGCTCTCGTGCGGGGCCATGGCCATGGGCACGAGCAGTCCGCGGGGGGCGCTGACGGTCTCGGCGAGCGGGGAGTTCTTGGGGGCGACGGCGACGACGGTGATGCCACGGCGGTACGCCTGCTCGGCGATGAGGGCGAGTCCGGGTTCGGAGCCGTCGGTGGTCGGGATGAGGAGCAGGTCCACGGATCCGGCCCAGCCGGGGAGCGCCCAGCGCAGGGCGCCGGCGGCGGGGGCGACGCCGGTGGGCTGGAGGCGGATGACGGGGGCGGCGGCGCCGGCGAGGGCGCCGACCAGGTCCGCGACTCCGGCCGCCGCGGTTCCGGGGCCCGCGACGAGGACGGAGCGGGGCCGGCCTTCGGGGCTGAGTTCGGCGATACCGGCCTCGGTGGCGTGGCGGGCGGCGGTCCGTACCCGTGCGCCCGCTTCGGCGGCGCCGCGGAGGAGGCCGCGGCGGTCGGCGAGGGCGAGGGCGTCCGGTGCGTCGAGGAGGGTCTCGTCGAGCATGTGGCGGTGCCTCCGGGCGGTGCGGGGCGGGTGCGGGTTCGTGGTGGTGCAGGGCCTTCGGCCGTGCTTGCGGTTCCCACCCGCACCACCCGTACGACGGAGAGGGCAGAGGTGCGGGTCTTCCCGTGGGTGGCGCTCGCCGTCGGCGGCGAACCGTCCGGAGGACGGCACGCCCGGCCGGGCGGCTTACGCCGGGCGGCGCGCCTCGTCCACCAGGAGGACGGGGATGCCGTCGCGGACCGGGTAGGCCAGGCCGCAGGCGTCGCCCGTGCAGATCAGTTCGGGGGTCTCGGCCGCCGTACGGTCGTTCAGCGGCGCGTGGCACGCCGGGCAGGCCAGGATCTCCAGGAGGCCGGCTTCGAGCGGCATGGGGTTTCCCTTCGCACAAAACGGTGGTGGTGCTGCCCTTTGGGCCTGGTCAGCCTACCGCCGGGGGACGGGGCGCGCGGTTCGGCCGCCCGGCCCGTCGCCCGGCCCGTCCGCCGGAAGGGAGAGCCCGTCCCTGCGAGGAGACGGTGCATCCCCGCCGGGGAGCACCCGCCCCCAGGCGGGGGCACGGTGCCCCGGTGGGGAGACCCCGTGCCCCCGCGGGGCGAAGGCGTCCCGGCCCGGAGATGGTGTCCCCCCTGGGGAGAACCCGTGCCCCCGCGGGGCGAGCCGTGTCAGTCGGTCCCGCGGACCATGGCGAGGACCTCGTCGCGGACCTTGGCCATGGTGGCCTCGTCGCGGGCCTCGACGTTCAGGCGGAGCAGCGGCTCGGTGTTGGAGGGGCGCAGGTTGAACCACCAGTCGTCCGCCGACACCGTCAGGCCGTCCAGCTCGTCGAGGGTGACGCCGTCCTGCCCGGTGTACGCCGCCTTGACGGCCGCCGCCCTGCCCGCCTGGTCGTCGACCGTGGAGTTGATCTCGCCCGAGCCGACGTAGCGGTCGTACGAGGAGACCAGCTCCGACAGCGTGCCGTCCTGGCCACCGAGGGCGGCGAGGACGTGGAGCGCGGCGAGCATCCCCGTATCGGCGTTCCAGAAGTCCTTGAAGTAGTAGTGCGCGGAGTGCTCGCCGCCGAAGATCGCGCCGGTCTTCGCCATCTCCTCCTTGATGAAGGAGTGGCCGACGCGGGTGCGGACCGGCGTGCCGCCGTTCTCGCGCACGACCTCGGGGACGGACCAGGAGGTGATCAGGTTGTGGATGATCGTGCCGCCGGGGGACTTCGCCAGCTCGCGCGCGGCCACCAGCGCCGTGATCGCGGACGGGGAGACCGCCTCGCCGCGCTCGTCGACGACGAAGCAGCGGTCGGCGTCGCCGTCGAAGGCGAGGCCGAGGTCGGCGCCCTCGGCCCGGACGCGGGCCTGGAGGTCGACGATGTTCTTCGGGTCGAGGGGGTTGGCCTCGTGGTTCGGGAAGGTGCCGTCCAGCTCGAAGTACATCGGTACGACGTCCAGCGGCAGGCCCGCGAGGACGGTGGGGACGGTGTGGCCGCCCATGCCGTTGCCCGCGTCCACGACGACCTTCAACGGGCGGATCGCGGTGAGGTCGACGAGCGCGGTGAGGTGGGCCGCGTAGTCCCGCAGCGTGTCCTGCTCGCTGATCGTGCCGGTGGTGGGGGCCGCCTCCGGGGCGCCCTCGTCCGACCAGCGCTCCACCAGGGCGCGGATCTCGGACAGGCCGGTGTCCTGACCGACGGGCGCGGCGCCGGCGCGGCACATCTTGATGCCGTTGTACTGGGCCGGGTTGTGCGAGGCCGTGAACATCGCGCCGGGCAGGCCGAGGCTGCCCGAGGCGAAGTACAGCTGGTCCGTGGAGCAGAGCCCGATCAGGGTGACATCGGCGCCGAGACGGGCCGCGCCACGGGCGAAGGCGCCCGACAGGCCCGGCGACGAGGGCCGCATGTCGTGGCCGACCACGATCGCGTCGGCACCGGTCACCCGGACGAACGCGGCGCCGAACAGCTCGGCGAGCGTCTCGTCCCACTGATCCGGCACCACCCCGCGGACGTCGTACGCCTTCACGATCTGCGACAGATCAGCAGCCACGGAACAACCCTCCTGAATCCTCAAGCCTGAGCACGCGTGTGCGGCGCGTGTACGAAGGCCCAACCTACCGGGGGCCGGCGAGGAGGGGGCAGGGCGCCTGGGCCGTCAGAGGTGCTCGGAGGTGCTCAGAAGTCCGCAGGAGACTCAGGAGTCTCAGGCGGCTCAGGGATCGGAGGAGCGCAGGGGCTCAGGAGTCTCGGGAGTCCCGCAGGGGTCTTCAGGAGTCGGGGGAGCGCAGGACGCGCAGGTGCCCGCGGCGTCCGACCTCCATCGGGTCGCCGCCGCGGCCGCCGCCCTTGCCACCGGCCTCGGCCGCGCGCTCCTGGGGGCGCGCCGCTTCCCGTACCGCGTTGGCGAGGGCTTCGAGGTCGTCGCCGCTGGGGCGGGCCGGGGCGTTGCCGACGGAGAGCCGCACGACCTCCCAGCCGCGCGGCGCGGTGAGGCGCTCGCTGTGTTCGGCACACAGGTCGTAGCAGTGGGGCTCGGCGTAGGTGGCGAGCGGGCCGAGGACCGCAGTCGAGTCGGCATAGACGTACGTCAGTGTCGCGACGGCAGGGCGGCCGCACGCGGTGCGCGAACAGCGACGTACAGGGCTCACGACGTTGGACGGTACCGCACTCTTGAGCGGGCCGCGACGACTCTCCACCGTGTCACTCCACCGTGTCGCGGTGTGACGTCGGACACGGCCCGTCTTCGGACCGCCGTGCTGACCTGCGCGTAAGGAGAGAAACGGGGGTGGGGACGGCAGCCGATCCGGACAACGGACGACAGGAATCCGGTCAACGACGGCCAGATGGCCGATCGCGGGAGCCCCTGGAACCGAGCCCGTGCCTGGCCGGAATGTTCAACTATCGACAGCCCCGGTCCGGCCGGTGTCGAGGTGCCGCGTGTGCGCCACGGTCGGCGGGCACCGAGGAGAGTTACGCTGCGTCAGTGATGGACAGTCCTGTGCCGCCGAACCCCTCGTCCCGTCCGGCCGAGCCCGATGCGGCGGAGTCCCGTCCGGTTCCGGTGGAGCCACGGACGCGCCGCCGCGATCGTCACGGCCGCGGTATGCGCGGGCCGGTCGCCCCGCCGCAGGTGCCGTTGTCCGCGACGCGGGCCGACACCTTCCGCGATCTGGTCCTGGACTCCGTGGAGCGCCTGGAACGGCGCTGGCCGCAGCTGGCGGACGTCGAGTTCATGGTTCTCGACGTGCCGCCGTCGGTGCCGGGCGAGTCGGTGCCGCTGGGCGGGGCCGCGCCGGCGGAGAAGGGCGGGCCCGCCCGGATCGTCGTCTACCGACGGCCGGTCGAGATCCGCTCGAAGAGCCGGGACGAGCGGGCGCTGCTCGTCCACGAGGTCGTCGTGGAGCAGGTGGCCGAGCTGCTCGGCCTCTCCCCCGAGTCGGTCGACCCCCGGTACGGGCAGGACTGACGTACGGGCAGGACTGACGGTACGGGCACGATCGACCCCTTCGGGGGAACGCGGGGCACTCTTCGGAGCCGGCCGGCGGGACGTCAGTCGTCCAGGACCGAGAGGTCCTGCCGGGCCGTCGGGACCTGGACCATGCCCCGGTCGTCCGCCAGGGTCTGGACGGTGAACATGGGGATGCCGTTCAGCGGGATCGCCAGGGTGCGTCCGGCGTGGACGGGTCCGCCCGAGACCGGTTCGACCGTCAGGGCGTAGGAGCCCTTCAGGCCGGCCGGGACCACGTCCGTCACCTTCATCGTCGTCCCCGCCTTGACCGTGACGGTCCTGGAGACCGGCGTGCCGCCCTCCGTACCCGCCGAGGCGGTGACCTTGACCTGGGCCGCGGCGCCCGGGGCGGTGAGCGCGAGGATCGATCCGGCGGAGCGGTTGTCGACGACGGTGGCGCGGGCGGTGATCGCCGCGGTCGCCGGGACGAAGGCCACCTCCTGCTTGTCGCCCTTGCCGCGCACGACGCGCAGCGCGGCCACGAACGGGGTGGTCTTCTTCGGGTCCGACGGGGTGAGCAGCAGGGAGCCCGCCTCGCCCCGGGTCAGGTCCGGCAGCTCGACGGCGGCGGTCATGCCCGACTTCACGTGCAGGGACTGCGCGCTCGCGGGGACGATCGTGCCGCTCTCGCCGACCAGCTGGATCTTCAGCTCGGCGTCGTCCTCACCCGGTGCGTACGCCACCAGGCGCACCGAGGTCGCGTCGGCCGGGATGCCGGGCAGCACGGCGGTGCCGGCCGGGTCGGCGGAGGCGGACAGCCAGTCGCTGCCGAGCTTGTCGTCGGCGGATCCCATGACCGCGCCGACGCGTCCGCTGCGGGTGGTCACATGGACGGTCACGTCGGCCGCCGGGGCCTCGCCGGTGAGCGTGGAGAGCAGGACGGGGACGCTGGAGCGGGCCGGGACGGGGATGCCCTCGGTCAGCTGCGACGGGAGTGCGCCCTCGGGGCCGTACAGCTCGATGTCGGCGACGGCGGCGGAGTCGTCGGGGTTGGTGAGGTGGACGTAGTCCTGGCGCTCCTTGGCCGTGGAGGCGGCCGGGAACCAGAAGTCCGTGTCGGGGGCGGAGCAGGTGACGCCGAGCAGTCCGCGCGCACCGCCCGCCGGGACCACGCTCGTCTGCTGGACCGTCCAGCCGGGGGCGAGGGCGCCGGTCGCCGCGCCGGTCAGGGCGGGTGCGGCGCCGCCGTTCGCCTCGGCGGAGACGGGCTTGCCCGGCTCGGTGACGGTCGCCGGGGCCTTGGCGGCCGCGGGCTTCTTCGCCGCCGTGCCGCCGGGGGTGGCGGCGAGCGGGGCGGGCTTCAGCTCGGCCTTGGCCGCGGCCTTGCCGGAAGCGTCGGTCTGGCCGGCGGCGGGCTTTCCGGCCGGGGTGTACGAGGTGTAGTCCGTCTCGGCCACCTCGGACGTGCTCGGCGCGGGGCACAGCAGGCTGGAGCGCTCCACGGGCATCGGCTCCGTGGCGCTCGTCGCGACCGGGGCGGTGCCGTCGGGCTCGGTCAGGGCGGCGAAGCCGGTGACGGCGGCGAGGGCCGTGGCGACCGCGATCAGGGAGAGGGTGGTGCGCTTCACTGGTTGCTGCTCCCGTCGGGACGCTGCTCGGTCTCGTAGCCGTACGTGTACGGGTCGTACGGCTGCTGCGGATTCCCCTGCTGGTCGTACTGCTGCTGCTCGTACCCCTGCTGCGGCGGCTGCTGTTCGTACCCCTGCTGCTGGTACGGGTCGTACGGCTGCTGCGGATACCCCTGTTGGTCGTACTGCTGCGGGTACTGCTGCTGGTCGTACCCCTGCTGCTGGTACGGGTCGGCCGCGTACTCCGTGTACTGCTGGGGGTAACCCTGCTGGGCGTACTGCTCCTGCGGTTGCTCCTGTGGCTGCTGCTGCCATTCCTCGGCGGCGTACGTCTGCTGCTCGGGGACGGCGGCGGGCTCCGAGGTCTGCTCCTCCACCGCGGTCGACGCGGCCTCCGCCTCGGCGGCGGCGCGCAGGCGGCGGGCCCGGCGGCCGTCGCCCTCCATCGCCTGGGCGGGGATCGCGATCTCCTCCTCGGGCAGGTCGTCGTCGATCTCGCGGCGACGCCCGGGCAGGGCGAGGACGAGCAGGACGATGGCGAGACCGACCTGGGCCCAGATCCACAGGGTGTGGGTGAGGGGCTGGTCGTACGTGAGGTCCAGGCGGCCGCCCTGGGCGGGCAGCTCGAAGCCCTGGGCCCAGCCGTCGACGGTGGTCTTCTCCAGCTCCTTGCCGTCGAGGGTGGCGGTCCAGCCCTCGTCGGCCCGGTCGGCGATGCGCAGGACGCGGCCGGCCGCGCCCGACGGGATCGTGGTGTGCGCCTCGACGGGCCCGGCGGCGACGGTGACCGGCCTGACCGCAGCGTCGGTGGTCTTGGCGCCGGGCAGGACGATCGTCGCGCGGGCGACCTCGCGGTCGACGCGCCACAGCGCGCTGCCGTCGAGCTGGCTGAGCCGGCTGAGGCCGGGGGTGGCGTCGAGGACGCGGCTCATCTGGCGCGGTGCCCCGTCCCGTACGAGGACGTAGCGGATCGCGAACCCGCTGAGCTCCTCGGTCTGGTCGGCGCCCGAGCCGGCCACCAGGTGAGCCACGACCTTGTCCAGACCCGCGTCGCTGCCACCGGCCGCGGCCAGCTCGGCGTCGCCGAGGCGGGCGCCGGAGCCTCGGACCAGGGTGTAGGCGACCTCGCCGGGCGAGGTGCCGCCGAGGACGAGGGTGCGGGGCTGGTCGCGGGTGTCGCTCTCCTCGGCGACGAACGCCGGGACCTGGACCGGGTCGCGCCGGGTCAGCGGGCCGTCGGCACCGCCGATCATCCAGGTGGCCGCGGCGACGACGGGGCCGAGCGCGGCGGCGAGGGCGATGAGCGCGGCGACGGGCTGGCGCCAGCCGAAGCCGTGGGCGGCGACGCGGGTGCGTCCGCCCTCGGCGCCGACCATGCCGGCGGCGAGCAGTGCGGCCCCGTAGACGAGGGTGGCGGGTCCGGCCCAGCCGGTGCCCCCGGCGCCGTTGGAGACCACGGCGAACAGGAGTCCGGCGAGGGCGGCGGCCCAGGCCGCGCGGACGGCGAACTGGCGCTCCTCGCGCAGCAGCGCGGCCAGGGCGGCGAGCACGATGCCGATGAGGAGGAGGCCGCCGGTGGTGCCCGGGCCGCCGGGGCTGGTCCCGAGGAGGTCGAGGGCGGAGGCCGTGCCCGTACGGATGTCGAGGCCGGCCTCGCGCAGGAAGGCGGAGGGGCTGGTCAGGAGGGAGAGCGACCAGGGGGCCAGGACGAGGACGGGGGTGCCGACGGCGGCGAGGAAGCGCAGTCCGTACGCCGTGATGTCACCGCGGCGCAGGACGAGCACGCCGATGCCGAGGACGACGGCGAGCGGCCAGACGATCGGCGTGAACGCCATCGCGAAGGTCAGCAGGAAGGTGTACGCCCAGGTGGCGCGCCAGCTGCCACGGGTCCCGCTCGGGGTGCCGGTGCCGCCGGTCAGTCCGTGGGCGGCGACGGCGGCGCGGGCGATCAGCGGGAGCAGGATCGCGAGGACGGCGGTGCCGAGGCGGCCGGCGGCGAGCGCTCCGGTGGCGGCGGGCAGGAAGGCGTACGCGATGGCACCCCAGGCGCGAAGCAGCCGGGACTCGACGATCGGGCGGGCGGCGAAGTAGGCGGTGAAGCCGGCCAGCGGGACCGAGCACACGAGCAGCACGGTGAGCGCGAAGGAGGTGGATCCGAGGAAGAGCGCGGAGAGCCCGGCCAGGACGGCGAGGTAGGGCGGTGCGGTCTGGGTGCCGCCGGTGCCGAGGGCGTGCCAGCTGTCCGCGTACCGTCCCCACAGCTCGGAGACGGAGTCGGGGGCGGGGAGCAGGGCGCCGCCGGCGAGCGAGCCGCCGCCGAAGAGGCCGCGGCAGGCCACCACGGAGACGAGCAGGAGCAGGGCGAAGAGGACCGGTCCGGGCTTGCCGGCGATCTTCTTCAGCCGGGCGAACTGCTCGACCTCCAGGAAGTCGGCGTCGTCGCCGCCGGGTCCGGACTCGACGACGCCGTGGCGGGAGCCGCCGGAATCGGCGTCGGAGCCGCCGAAGTTCGCGGCGATCTGTTCGGCGGTGGCACGGACGGTGGCGCCGGGCGGCGGGAAGAGCGGGCGCAGTTCGCTCGCGGCGACGGCGGGGTTCTTGCGGCGCTTGCGCGCGGCGAGGATCTTCTCGGGGCGCAGCAGGGTCGCGAAGAGGCCCATGACCTCGTCGACGGCCTGGCCGGGGACCTTGCCGACGAGGTAGGCGAGGGTGCGCAGCAGGGTGCCGAGGACGAGCCGGATCAGTACGTAGGGCAGGGCGGCGCCGCGGGCGTTGGCGAGCAGGGTGTAGACGGCGCCGGCCTTGTCGACGCGGTGCGGGCTGGCGACGGAGCGGCCCGCGCAGTCGACGGTGCGCCGTTCGCGGGCGGAGGCCTCGGCGTGACGCAGGACGGCGCCGGGGGCGACGAGGACGCGGTGGCCGGCGGAGTGGGCGCGCCAGCACAGGTCGACGTCGTCGCGCATCAGCGGCAGCCGGCGGTCGAAGCCGCCGAGGTCCTCGAAGACGTCGCGGCGGATGAGCATGCCGGCGCTGGAGACGGAGAGGACGGAGCGGACCTGGTCGTGCTGGCCCTGGTCCTGTTCGCGGCGGTCGAGGCCGGTCCAGCGGCGGCCGCTGCGGGCGATGGAGACGCCGGCTTCGAGCAGTTGCTTGCGGTCGTACCAGCCGCGGAGCTTGGGTCCGACGACGGCGGCGTACGCGTCGGAGTCGGCGACGCGCAGGAGTTCGGCGAGGGCGTCCGGCTCGGGCGCGCAGTCGTCGTGGAGCAGCCAGAGCCACTGCACGGGCTCGCCGTGCGGGAGTTCGGGCAGGTCGTAGGCGTCGTCGCTCCAGGTCCTGCTGACCGGGTCCCAGCCGCTGGGGCGCTTCAGATAGGTGAGTTCCTCGGGTCCGAGCACGGGGGCGGTGCGGGCGGCCTCCTCGACCGCGGCACCGAAGCCGGTGCGGCGCGCGAGGTGGAGGACGCGGTCGGCGCCGATCGCGGCGGTCAGCAGCTGCGCGGAGTCGTCGGCACTGCCGGTGTCGGCGGCGACGACGTTCTGCACCGGGCGTTCCTGGGCGAGCAGCCCGGCGAGGGCGTCCGGCAGCCAGCGGGCGCCGTCGTGGGCGACGAGCACGGCGGTGACGACGTGTCGCGGGAACTCAGGAGTTGAGGACATCGAGGTACGGGCCCTCCGGCCGGGGGTCGCCCGCGGGGGGCGTGGGTACGTCTCGGACGGGGCCCCACACTAACGGCTGCACAACAAACGGTCCGCCGCCTGTGGACAGAGCACAGGATGCGGACCGTTCGTTGTGTACAGGTGTGCGCGGTTTGGCGAGCGGGTGCCGGCGGCGCGGATACGGGCGCCGGTCAGACCGCGGCCTTCTTCAGGCGGCGGCGTTCCCGCTCGGACAGGCCGCCCCAGATGCCGAATCGTTCGTCGTTCTGAAGGGCGTACTCAAGGCATTCGGAGCGGACCTCGCAGGCGAGGCAGACCTTCTTGGCCTCGCGGGTCGAGCCGCCCTTCTCGGGGAAGAAGGACTCGGGATCGGTCTGGGCGCAGAGTGCGCGCTCCTGCCAGCCGAGTTCCTCGTCCGCGTCCTCGACCAGCAGTTCCTGGAACAACTCGGTCATGTGCGCCCCTCGTCTGTCTTTACGTCCCCGTGATGTTGCCGTTACCGATTTCGGCCGAACGACACGAGTGAAATTACAAGTTCGTGCTCTGTGCGAGTCAAGCCGGAATCTGCTATTGGGCCCGGTATTCACTCTGCGGAACCAAGGCTATGCGGAAAGTGTTCAAATCACCAAAAAACGAGACACATGCCACCGGCTTGGCCGCACCGCTCCCTCACGAAGGGAGACGCCCGAGAGGTGGATCTTGTTGCGATCCAGCCACGGAAGCGATCCGGATCACAGTCCGATCACGGGATCTCAGCCGCGTTTACGGGCACGTATGTTGCGCCATGTCTCCCGCCCAGCGGCTGCACAAACCTTTCTCCGGGCGCTGTAACCGGATGAGGTGAAACATTACCGCCAAAACGGGCATTGGGTTGACAGTCGGGTGGCTCGCCCGTCACCTTTGATCCCATGCCAGCGACCTCAGCGCCCTCCGCGACCCACGCCCGTGGGTTCCGCCGCGCTGTCCAGGCACGCTGTTGCTGTTGCTGTCCCAGCTGTTGATGCCGTAGAGCTCCAGCTTCCGCTTTCTCCCGCGTCACCCGCATTCCTTACCCCGCTTTTCCAGCGGCATCCGCTTTCCTTGCGACACCCCCGCACCTGCACTCCCTGCTTCTGCCGAGGAACCCCGCACCCATGAACAGCGACAGCGACCTTCAGATCGCCGGCGACATCCTCGAGGTCCAGCACCTCCTGCAGCCCGCCCGCCAGCACCCCGCCACCGTGGCCGAGTTCGCCGGTCTCGCCCGCTCCATCGCCGCCGACCGCGCCCAGTGGGCACCCCATGTCGAGTACGACGCCACCACCCGCTGGTACCACCGGCTGCGCACCGGCCCCGGCTACGAGGTCTGGCTCCTCTCCTGGGTGCCCGGCCAGGGCAGCGGGCTCCACGACCACGGCCCCTCCTCCGGCGTACTGACCGTCCTGCAGGGGGAGCTGACGGAGCGTACGGACCGGGGCGCGCGGACGCTCACGGGAGGCGCGCAGCGCGTGTTCGCGCCGGGGTACGTCCACGAGGTCGTCAACGACTCCCTCGAACCGGCGGTCAGCCTGCACGTGTACTTCCCCGGCCTCACCGAGATGCCCATGCACGAATCCGTGCGGGCGCGGTGCGCCCCGGCCGCCCCCGGTGTCGTATCCGCCTGACAGACTGATCCACATGCGCATTGTGGTTCTGGCCGGTGGCATCGGTGGTGCCCGCTTCCTTCGCGGCCTCAAGCAGGCCGCGCCGGACGCGGAGATCACGGTCGTCGGCAACACCGGTGACGACATCCACCTCTTCGGACTGAAGGTCTGCCCGGACCTCGACACGGTGATGTACACCCTCGGCGGTGGCATCAACGAGGAGCAGGGCTGGGGCCGTGAGGACGAGTCCTTCACGGTGAAGGAGGAGCTCGCGGCGTACGGGGTGGGCCCCGAGTGGTTCGGCCTCGGCGACCGCGACTTCGCGACGCACATCGTCCGTACGCAGATGCTGGCCGCCGGGTACCCGCTCAGCGCCGTCACCGAGGCGCTGTGCGCCCGCTGGGAGCCCGGCGTGCGCCTGCTCCCGATGTCGGACGACCGCGTGGAGACCCATGTCGCCATCGAGGTGGACGGCGAGTCCCGGGCGGTGCACTTCCAGGAGTACTGGGTGAGGCTGCGGGCCTCCGTGGACGCGCAGGCCGTCGTGGCGGTCGGCGCGGAGGCCGCGAAGCCGGCGCCCGGTGTGCTGGAGGCCATCGCCGAGGCGGACGTCATCCTCTTCCCGCCGTCCAACCCCGTCGTGTCGGTCGGCACGATCCTGGCCGTGCCGGGCATCCGCGAGGCGATCGCCGAGGCGGACGTGCCGGTCGTCGGCCTCTCCCCCATCGTCGGCGACGCGCCCGTGCGCGGCATGGCCGACAAGGTGCTCGCGGCGGTGGGCGTGGAGTCCACGGCCTCGGCGGTGGCGCGGCACTACGGCTCGGGGCTGCTCGACGGCTGGCTGGTCGACACGGTGGACGCGGGCACGGTCGAGGACGTCGAGGCGGCGGGCATCCGCTGCCGGGCGGTGCCCCTGATGATGACGGACCTGGACGCGACGGCCACGATGGCGCGCGAGGCGCTGGCGCTCGCGGAAGAGCTTCGCGGATGACGGGGGCGGCGGGCGGGGTGGCGCCGGTGGAGGGGGCGATGCCGACGGACGGGGCGGTGCCGGTGGACGGGGCGGTGCCGACGGGCGCGATCGTGCCCGCTGGTGGCGTGGCGCCGGCGGACGGGGCGGTGGGCGCCGGCGGGGGGGCGACCGGATATCGGGTCTGGGCGCTCGGCGGGCTGCCGGAGGTGAAGGCCGGGGACGACCTCGCCAAGCTCATCGCGTCCGTCTCCCCCGGCCTCCAGGACGGGGACGTCCTGCTCGTCACCTCCAAGATCGTGAGCAAGGCCGAGGGGCGGGTGATCGCCGCCGACGACCGGGAGGAGGCGATCGACGCCGAGACGGTACGGGTGGTGGCGCGGCGCGGCACCCTGCGCATCGTCGAGAACCGCCAGGGCCTGATCATGGCCGCGGCCGGGGTCGACGCCTCCAACACCCCCGCGGGGACGGTGCTGTTGCTGCCCGTCGACCCGGACGCCTCGGCCCGCGCCCTGCGGGAGGGACTGCGGGACGTGCTCGGCGTCGACGTCGGTGTCGTCGTCACGGACACCTTCGGGCGGCCCTGGCGCAGCGGGCTGACGGACGTGGCCATCGGCGCGGCCGGCGTGCGCGTGCTCGACGACCTGCGCGGAGGCACGGACGCGTACGGCAATCCGCTCAGCGCGACCGTCGTCGCCACCGCCGACGAACTGGCCGCCGCGGGCGACCTGGTGAAGGGCAAGGCGAGCGGTCTTCCGGTGGCCGTCGTGCGCGGTCTGCCGCATCTGGTGGACAACGCGGGCGGGGACGGCGCCCGGGCGCTGGTCCGCGGCGCCGCCGACGACATGTTCCGGCTCGGGACCTCGGAGGCCGTACGGGAGGCGGTGACCCTGCGGCGTACCGTCCGGGAGTTCACCGACGAGCCGGTGGACCCGGGGGCGGTACGGCGTGCCGTCGCCGCGGCCGTCACGGCGCCGGCGCCGCACCACACGACACCGTGGCGGTTCGTCCTGCTGGAGTCACCGGAGTCACGGCTGCGCCTGCTCGACGCGATGCGGGACGCGTGGATCGCGGACCTGCGGCGGGACGGCAGGCCGGAGGAGTCGATCGCGAAGCGCGTGCGGCGCGGGGACGTCCTGCGCGACGCGCCGTACCTGGTGGTGCCGTGCCTCGTGATGGACGGCTCGCACCACTATGGTGACGCGCGCCGGGACGCCGCCGAGCGGGAGATGTTCGTGGTCGCGGCGGGCGCGGGCGTGCAGAACTTCCTGGTGGCACTCGCGGGCGAGCGGCTCGGCTCGGCGTGGGTGTCCTCGACGATGTTCTGCCGTGACGTCGTACGGGAGGTGCTCGCGCTGCCGGAGGGCTGGGACCCGATGGGCGCGGTGGCGGTCGGGCACGCGGCGGCACCACCGAAGGACCGGCCGGCGCGGCAGGCGGGGCAGTTCATCGAGGTGCGGTGAGGGCTGCTCCTAGGGGGTGTCTTGTCGATCAGGCCGGATCAGGGAGCGGGGTCTGGTGCCGTGTATCGCAAGGCGGAGGAGGGAGACAACGCGGTGGGGGCACCTCCCGTGCCCGAAGGGCTACGGGGGAGTTGGCGACCGACGACAACGCGGCGTGGGGGTACCTCCCGTGCCCGAAGGGCTACGGGGGAGCGGTGCCAGGGCACGCGAGCCCGGCCTGATCGGCAAGACACCCCCTAGAGCGCCGCGATGTTCCCGGGGGTGAAACGGGGTGCGCGGCGCGGGGGGACGCGGCCGCTGAGGAGGATCAGGCGGGCCGCGCGGTGGCGCTGGCCGGCGTAGGGGGCGAGGAGTTCGAGCATGGCCGTGTCGTCGGTCGTGCGGTCGCCCGCGAGGGCGTAGCCGACGATACCGGGCAGGTGGTAGTCGCCGACGGTGACCGCGTCCGGGGCGCCGTTGCTGCGCTGGATCGTCTCGGCGGAGGTCCAGGGCCCGATGCCGGGGATCAACTCCAGTCGCCGCTGGGCCTGTTCGGGCTCCATCCCGGCGGCCTCCTCCAGCCGGCGGGCGACCCGGGCGGCGCGCAGGACCGTGGAGGCGCGCTTGTCGTCGACGCCGGCGCGGTGCCACTCCCAGGAGGGGATCCGGGCCCAGGTGGGAGCGTCGGGCATGACGTGCATCCCGTCCGGGGCGGGGCCGGGCGCGGGGTCACCGTACTTCCGTACAAGCAGTCGCCACGCGCGGTACGCCTCGTCGGTCGTGACCTTCTGCTCCAGGATCGACGGGATCAGTGACTCCATGACCAGGCCGGTGCGGGTCAGGCGGAGACCGGGGCGGCGGCGGTGGGTCGCGGCGAGGAGGCGGTGGCGGGGGACGAAGGCGGCGGGGTCGTCGTCGGCGCCGAGGAGCCGGGGCAGGCCGTCCAGGAGCCAGTCGCCGCCCGGGCCCCATGCCTCGGCCTCCACGGCTCCGGCGCGGACGGCGACCCGCAGCGTGCCCGGGCCCGCGGGGGTGCGGCTGGCCCGCCAGACGGACCCGTCGGGGGTCGTACGGAAGGTGGGGTCGCCGGGGCCGCGGCGCAGGGGGCCGAGGGTGAGGCCGAGATCGGGGGTGCGGGGGGTCTCGGGGGCGTCCGGGGCGGGGGGCTCGGGAGCCTCGCGTGCCTGGGCGGGTACGGGGACGTGGCCGCCGCGCACGGTGGTGCGGGTGGTGGGGGTGAGGGGTGTGAAGCGGCCGGCCATGTGTATGAGCGTAACGGGGCGGGTGCCGCCGGGTGGGAGGTGCGCCCGGCCCGCGGCCGGGCGTGGCTTCCCACCCGCACCACCCGTACAGCCGAGTGGGGAAAGGTACGGGTCCTCCCGTGCGGACCTCCGTAGGTGTGGTGCGGCGCCGGCGCGGCGGGGGGTCTACTGGTCCGAGGAGAAGCGGACCGAGCCCTGGGGGAGCACCGCGTCGCACCAGACGCGGATGCCGGCGCGGAGTTCGTTGTCCGGGCCCACCTCGGCTCCGTCGCCGATGACCGCGCCCGTCAGGACCGTGCGCGCGCCGATCCGGGCGCCCGCGCCGATCAGGGAGTCCGTGATCACCGCGCCCGGTTCGACCACCGCGCCCGCGTGGACCGTCGAGCCCGTGATGCGGGCGCCCTCGCCGACCACCGCGCCGGCGCCGACCACCGTGCCGCCCGTGAGCTTGGCGTCCGGGGCGACCCGGGCCGTCGGCAGGACCAGGCGGTCGCCGCAGCGGCCCGGCACCGCCGGGGACGGGGCGCGGCCGAGGACCAGGTCGGCGGAGCCGCGGACGAACGCCTGCGGGGTGCCGAGGTCGAGCCAGTACGTCGAGTCCACCAGGCCCTGCAGATGCGCGCCGGCCGCGAGGAGCTCGGGGAAGGTCTCCCGCTCGACCGAGACCGGGCGGCCCACCGGGATCGTGTCGATGACCGAGCGGCGGAAGACGTAGGCCCCCGCGTTGATCTGGTCGGTCACGATCTCCTCCGGAGTCTGCGGCTTCTCCAGGAACGCCGTGACCCGGCCGGTCGGGTCCGTCGGGACCAGGCCGAACGCCCGCGGGTCCTCGACCCGGGTGAGGTGCAGCGAGACGTCCGCGCCCGAGTCGGCGTGCGTGGCGACCAGGGCCCGGATGTCCAGGCCCGTCAGGATGTCGCCGTTGAAGACGAGCACCGGGTCGTCGGCGCCCGAGTGGAGGCGCGAGGCGACGTTCCGGATCGCGCCGCCCGTGCCGAGCGGCTCCTCCTCGGTGACGTACTCCAGGCTGAGCCCCAGCGACGAGCCGTCCCCGAAGTGCGGCTCGAAGACCTCGGCCAGGTACGACGTGGCGAGCACCACGTGCTCGACGCCCGCGGCCTTGGCCCTTGCCAGCTGGTGCGTCAGGAACGGGACGCCGGCCGCCGGAACCATCGGCTTCGGCGTGTTGACCGTCAGGGGCCGCAACCGCGTGCCCTTGCCACCGACCAGGAGGATCGCTTCTGTCACCTGTCGTCTCTGCTTCCTGTCCGGGTCCGGTCTCGTCACTCGTCCGCGCGTCCGCTCGTCCGTGCGATGTGACCGGTCAGTTTATGCAGATGGTCGGACCGGCGACCTCATCACCGTCGCCCCTGGTACTTCGCCGACGCGCTCCTCGCGGTGCCGAGCTTGCCGTAGAGGCGTGCGCCCGGGCAGGCCGTCGCGAATCCGTCCCGGTGCCCCGCGATGGCGTTGAACTTGACCTTCTTGCCCTTCTTGTAGAGGTTTCCGCCACCGGACGTCAGCGTCACCTTGCCCTTCGGATTCACCCCGTGCAGCCCCAGCTTCCACGCCGTCAGTCGGGCGACGGCGGTCACCACGGCGGCCGGCGGAGCCGTCTTGGCATAGCTGCCGAGGACCGCGATGCCCATGCTGTTGGTGTTGAAACCGAGCGTGTGGGCGCCGAGTACCGGCTTGGCCACGCCTCCCGCGCGGCCTTCGTAGATGGTTCCGCACTTGTCGACGGCGAAGTTGTAGCCGAAGTCACGCCAGCCGCTGCTCTTGGTGTGGTAGCGGTAGATACTGCGGAGGACGGAGGGGGCCTGCTTGCAGGTGTAGTTGTTGCCGGTGGCGCTGTGATGGATGAAAGCCGCCTTGACCGCCTTGGTGTAGACGAAGCCCTTCTCCCGCAGCTTCTCGTCGGCCCCCCACCCCTTGCGCGTGACGATCTTCGGGCGGGGTCCGATGTACGGCTTCGCCGCGGCCGCGGCCGGGATCGCGGCCGTACCGACCGGGGCGAGCTGGGCGTTGACGGAGGCGGCGGCCGCCTCTTCGACGGTCGGCGCACGCAGCGCACGGGGCGCGGTCGTCCGCGCACCAGTGGCCAGCGCCCGGGTCGCCGTCGGGGCTCCGTCGGCGGTGTCCGCGGTGTCGGAGGCGGTGTCCGCGGTGTCGGAGGCGGTGTCCGCGGTGGTGTCGGAGGCCGGCTCGGGGCCGGGGTCGACGAGTTCGAGGCGCAGCCCGCCGGGAAGCGGTGGAGCCTCCGCCGCGCCGGGCCCGTGGTCCGCTCCGCCCTGTCCCGGCAGTACGCGGATCTCGACGCCGTCCGAGTCGCCGACCCACAGCGGCGCGGTGGCGCCGCGGAGCCCGCCCGCCGCGGCCTCGGGAGTGCCGGGGTCGGCCCCGTGGTCCTCGTTGTGGATCTCCACCTCCTGCCACTCCGACCACTCCCCGCCCCCGGTGGCCCGGGTCCGGACCTGGACCGTGCCGTGCAGTTCGGCTCGTGCGTCGTCCCAGACGACACCCACGAGCGAGAAGGGCCTGACGTCCCGTCGGGTCAGGCCCTGCGCCGCCGCGGTGGCGCCGAGGGCCCGCCGTGCGGTTCCGATCGGGCCGAGCGGCAGGGACTGGGTGGTTCCGGCGACGTCCGTTTCGACGGAGCCGGAGGTGGATGCGGTTGCGGGTACGGGTGCGGAGGCAGGTTCGGATGCGGACGCGGACTCGATGTCGGAGGCGGGCACGGTGTCGGAGGTGGAGGCGGGCTGCGCGGCGGGGTCCCCGGCGGTCGGTACGACCGCTGGTGACCCCGTGGGCGCGCCCGGTGGGAGCGACACCGCCGGCGTCGCGAGGGACAACGGCAGGGCGAGCGCCGCCGCGCAGGTCACGGCGATCGAGGAGACAAGGTAGGCACGCATGAGGCGATCGTCCGTATCCCCGGGCCGTTCCGCACGGCGGGATTCCACCCGGAAACTGACGGAGCGTCGGGCCGACCGGTGGACGGTGTCACCGGTACGGCGGGGTCCCGCACACCTCCCCGCGTACCCTTGCCCGCGTGAACGCCAGCGACCGCACCCCCGCCGACCTGCTGCGATCCGCGCTCGCCGCGGACCCCGCCCGCCCCTTGGTCACCTTCTACGACGACGCCACCGGTGAGCGCGTCGAATTGTCCGTCGCCACCTTCGCCAATTGGGTGGCCAAGACCGCCAACCTGCTGCAGGGAGAGCTCTCCGCCTCCCCCGGCGACCGGCTCGCGCTGCTGCTGCCCGCGCACTGGCAGACGGCCGTCTGGTTGCTGGCCTGCTCGTCGGTCGGCGTGACCGCCGAGCTCGGCGGCGACCCGGCGGGCGCCGACTACGTCGTCGCCGGGCCCGACTCCCTGGAGGCGGGCCTGACCTGCTCGGGAGACCGGATCGCGCTCTCCCTCGCTCCGATGGGCCGCCGCTTCCCCGCCCCGCCCGCCGGTTACGCGGACTACGCGGTGGAGGTGCCGAGTCAGGGCGACCGGTTCGCCCCGTTCGTCCCGGTCGACGCGGACGCTCCGGCACTCCTGGTCGACGGTACGGAACTGTCCGGCATCCAACTCGTCGAGCGAGCCCGCGCGGACGCCGAGGCCCTCGGTCTCGCGCCCGGCGCGCGGCTGTTGTCCGGCCGTCCGTACGACACCTGGGACGGTCTTTCCGCCGGGCTGTACGCGCCTCTGGCGGCCGGAGCCTCCGTCGTCCTGTGCCGGAACCTGGACCAACTGGCGCCCGAGGCCCTCGAGAAGCGGGTGGAGAGCGAGCGGGTCACGGTGACCGCGACCTGACGACCCGCTGAGGATCCACCCGTATGGCGCACCGACTCGCCGAGTCCCCGGGTCTGTGCGTCAACTCCGGTACATGATCGGCGGGTACGCACCCCCCTGCCCGCACAACCAGGCGTCAGGTTCGGCCGTCCATGTATGTGAGCGGCGGCCCCGGCTCGCCCGCCGACGCCATGAAGGATGGACTCAGACGTGACGGACAGCGCCGGCCCGCCCGCCGAACCCGACCCCCCGGCCGGGGACGAGACGCCCAGCCAGGAGGGACCGGCCGGTGTGGAGGAGGGGGCCGGTGCTCGCGCCCGGGCCGGAAGGCCTGCTGGGGCGGGGGGCGGTCCTGGCACGAGCAATGCCCGGACCGGGGCCAGAGCTGCTGCCGGCGGCGGCGAGGGAGACGCCCCGCGCGCCCGGCGCTGGTTGCGTTGGACGGCGCTCGGATGCTCGGTCGTCGTCCTCGCCGCGGCGGGTGCCGGCTGGTGGTTCTACCGCAAGCTCGACAACAACATCACCACCGACACCAGCGCCGCCGCCGAACTGCTCGAGTACGAGAAGGAGCGCCCGAGCGCCGTCGTCTCGTCCGCGCGGAACATCCTGCTCATCGGATCCGACACCCGGGCCGGCGCCGGCAACTCCCGGTACGGGAAGGACAAGGGGACCCAGCACTCCGACACCACGATCCTGCTGCACCTCTCGGCGGGGAAGTCGAACGCGACGGCGGTCTCCGTTCCGCGCGACCTGATGGTGGAGATCCCCGATTGCCGCGCACCGGACGGAACGCGCACGGGCGAACAGTTCACCCAGTTCAACTTGGCCTTCGAGATCGGCGGCACAGCCTGCACGATCCGCACGATCGAGCGGCTGACCGGCATCCGGATGGACCACCACATGGTGATCGACTTCCAGGGCTTCAAGAAGATGGTCGACGCCGTGAACGGGGTGGAGATCTGCCTCAAGGAGCCGATCGACGACGACGGCGCCCACCTGAAGCTGCCGGCCGGGCGCCAGACGCTCCGCGGCGAGCAGGCGCTGGGTTTTGTACGGGCCCGCAAGTCGCTCGGGAACGGGAGCGACACGGAACGCATGGACCGCCAGCAGCAGTTCCTGGGGGCCCTGGTCAACAAGGTGCAGAGCAACGGCGTCCTGCTGAATCCGACCCGGCTGTACCCGGTCCTGGACGCGGCGACGAAGTCCATCACGACCGACCGGGGGCTCGACTCGCTCCGCGACCTGTACGACCTGGCGCGCTCGATGCGGGCCGTCCCCACGGAGAAGGTGCAGTTCCTGACGGTGCCGCGGCAGCCGTACTCGTACAACGCGAACCGGGACGAACTCGTACAACCCGAAGCGAGCCAGCTCTTCAAGCAGCTCCGCGAGGACAAGCCCGTCACGGTGAAGCCGGGCGGCACGCCGTCGTCATCCGAGAGCGCGGGCGAGGGCACAGGCCGCGACGGGAAGCCGGACGACGCGGGCTCACCGAGCCCGGCCCCGACCCCGACGTTCTCGGGGCGCAACGCGGCCGAGGGTGCGTGCTCCTAGGGGCCCGTCGAGGGGGGTGAGTAAAGGGGAGTCCAAGGGGAGGGCTGGGGTGGATGAGGTTTGAGCAAATTGCCCGGTTGTAAGGGGCGTGGAATTTGTCACGGACGTCGCCCCACGCTGAACTGGGCGGATAGTGTGACGCGATCCGGTGCACCCGACCGCGTGGTCGCGCACTCAGACGGATCGAACGACCGAGCGCCCGACGGGGAAGGCGCCTCGCGTGGCACCGACGGAGGATTCAAGTAACCGTGGACGCGCACAGCCGTGGACAGGCGGACGAGATCGACCCCGCCGACCAGTGGGTACTCAACCCGCAGACCGGCAACTACGAACTGCGACTGAACCACTCCGCTGAGCAGTCGACGCACCAGTCCCACTCCCGCGGCGTCACCACTCCGGCTCCGAGATCCGCTGAGCGCTCCGGAAGCGCCGAGGGTTCCCGGAGCGGGCAGGGTTCGCGCACCGCGCAGCGCTCCCGGAGCGCGGAGCGTTCACGGGGCTCAGAACGTTCGCGCACCGCGACCGAGGCTCCCGTTCCCGGGCAGCGCCGCCGCCGCGCCCCCGAGGGCCCCGGCGGCACGCAGCCGTCGGCCGGTCGCCGCAAGCGCAAGCCGCAGAAGTCCCGCAAGAAGAAGGTCCTGCTCTGGACGGGCGGGACGATGGCCGTCGTGCTCGTGGCCGGTGCGGCGGGCGCGTACGCGCTGTACGACCACTTCAACGGCAACCTCAACACCATCGACGTCGGTGACGCCGCCTCCGGAGGCGAGACGATGGAGGGGCCGCTGAACATCCTGATCATCGGCAACGACGTCCGCACCGGCGAGGGCAACACGAGCTACGGGAACAAGGACAACGTCACCGGCCACGCCGACACGACGTTCCTCTTCCACGTCTCGGAGGACCGCACCAACGCGACGGCCATCAGCATCCCCCGGGACCTCAAGATCAAGATCCCGGACTGCCCCACGAAGCAGCCCGACGGTTCGACCAAGGTGATCCCCGGCTCGGTCGGCACCACGAAGTTCAACGAGTCGTTCGGCGTCGACGGCCGCGACCCGGGCTGCACGATGCGCACCGTCAAGGAACTCTCGGGCGGGCTGGAGATCAACCACTTCATGATGGTCGACTTCAACGCCGTCAAGACACTGTCGACCGCGGTCGGCGGCGTGAAGGTCTGCCTGAACAAGCCCATCCACGACAAGTCGTACTCCAAGCTCAACCTCCCCAAGGGTGAGCACAAGATCATGGGCGAGGACGCGCTCGCGTTCCTCCGCAACCGCCATGGTCTCGGCAACGAGAGCGACCTGGACCGGATCAAGATGCAGCAGCAGTTCCTCGCGTCGATGATCCGGCAGTTGAAGGAAGAGACGCTCGACAGCCCGACGAAGCTGTATTCGGTCGCGGACGCGGCGACCAAGGCGCTCACCGTGGACCGGGGAATAGGCACCGCCATGAAGCTGACCACCCTGGCCAAGGAGCTCGGCAAGGTCGACCTCAAGAACATCACCTTCATGACCGTGCCCGTCGTGGACAACCCGGACGAGCCGCCGAACAAGCGGGCGACCGTCGTCCTCGACCAGACCAAGGCACCGCAGGTCTTCAACATGGTGCAGAACGACATCTCCTTCACCGAGGTGAAGAAGAAGGAGAAGGACGCCAAGAACGCGCAGGCCCAGGCCGAGGCGAAGCTGCTCCAGGGACCGCGCGCCGAGGCGGTCGACGTGCGCGTCGACGTCTACAACGGCAGCGGCATCACGGGCGCGGCGCAGAATACGATCGTCTGGCTGCAGAACGAGCAGGGCGTGACGAGGTCCACGAACAAGTCCAACGCTCCTGAGAAGGCGGCGAAGACCACACTCACGTACGCACCGAACCAGGCCGATCAGGCCCGCAAGCTCGCGGACATGATGGGCCTGCCCGCCACGGCGCTGAAGCCTGGCACCACGAACGCCGGGGAGCGCGAGCCCATGACGCTCGTCCTCGGTTCCGACTTCAAGGGCGCGGGGATGCCCATCACCGGTCCGGTAAAGGCGCCGGACGTGGGTCAGGTCGAAGCAGACAAGAAGGTGTGCGCCCAGTGACCCGGAAACACCGGGTCGCGGAACGCGCCTGAAAACCGAGGGGACCAGGGGTGGGACAGAGCAGCGTGCGTAGGGAGGGGACGCGGGGACGCGTTCCGCACGCCCGCGATTTGGGCTGGGACGAGAGTCTCTACGGAGACGGTGACGGGCGTGCGGCTGGTGCGGGTGCCGGGGGCGACACCCGCACGACCGGTGGGGGTACCGGTGACAGTGCGGGCGACGGTGGCGGGAGCGGTGGGCAGGTCCGTACGAGTCATCGACGCAAAGGGCCGCGCAGGCGGGCCAGGAAAAGCGGAAAACGCAAGATATTCCGCTGGGTCGCCGGGACCCTGTCGCTCCTGATACTCGCGACGGCCGGCGCCGGATACCTGTACTACCAGCACCTCAACGACAATCTCCGCGGCGGCAGCCGCGCGGGCGGCGAGAGCGGCGTGAAGAAGGCCGCGCCGAACGCGCTCGGCGACACCCCGCTCAACATCCTTCTGATCGGCTCCGACAGCCGCGCCGACGCGAAGAACGTGGCGCTCGGCGGTGGCAAGAACGAGCGGGACCGCAAGCCGCTCGCCGATGTGCAGATGCTGCTGCACATCTCCGCGGACCGGAAGAACGCCAACATCGTCTCCATCCCGCGCGACACGGTCGTCCCGATCCCCGCGTGCAAGGACGAGGACGGCACGCCCTACGCGGCCACGACCAACAGGCCCATCAACGAGACGCTGAGCCGCGGCGGTCCTGGCTGCACCCTGACCACCTGGGAGAGCCTCACCGGGGTCTACATCGACCACTGGATGATGGTCGACTTCGCCGGTGTGGTCGCGATGGCGGACGAGGTCGGAGGCGTCCCGGTCTGTGTGACGACCGGTGTGTGGGACAGATCGACCGCGACCGTGAAGGGCGGCTCGGGCCTGCAGTTGCCCAAGGGCACCACCGAGGTCAAGGGCGAGCAGGCGCTCCAGTGGCTGCGTACCCGGCACGCGTTCGGCAGCGACCAGAACCGCGCCAAGGCCCAGCACATGTACATGAACGGCATGATGGAGAAGCTCCAGAAGCAGAACGCCTGGACCGACACCGGGCGGCTGATGGGTCTGGCGGAGACCGCCACGAAGGCGCTTCAGGTCTCCGACGAGATCCGTTCGGTGGCGAAGCTCTTCGATCTCTCCATGCAGCTCAAGAACGTGAAGCTCGACCGCCTGACGACGGCGACGGTCCCGACGAGGGCGTATCCGCCGAAGCCGAACCAGTGGCTCGAGATGGTCCCGGCGTCCGCCGACAAGATGTGGGCGATGCTCCGCGACGACGTGGCCTTCGACAAGAACGGCGACGCGGCCGGCGCCAAGCCGTCCGCCTCCGCGAAGCCGACGGGCCCGACGGCCGGCGCGCCGAGCACCCTGGGCATCACGGTGATCAACGGCACGGGAGTCGACGGTCAGATGTCCGTGGACGGTCGGGCGAGCGGTATGGCCAAGAGCCTCCAGGACAAGGGCTTCACGCAGGCGACCGCCTCGCGGAGCACCGAGCCCCGCAAGGACACGGTCGTCACGTACCCGAAGACGGAGGGCGACCAGGCCAAGGCCGACGCCCTGTCCGTAGCCAGGTCCCTGGGCCTGCCCGACTCGGCCGTCCGGGCCGACGCCAAGGCGGAGAGCATCACTCTGGTGATCGGCGGCGACTGGCGCGAGGGCGCCACGTACAAGAAGCCGAAGACGGAGGCGGGCGACCTCCCGGAGGGCGCCGACGACAAGGTGGACTGCATGGAGGTCTACTCGGTCTACAGGTGGGACGGCAAGAGCAAGAGCTGACGCTTCCCTCCCGATGACGTGATGGCCGGGCCCTGAAGGGTCCGGCCGTCACGGGGTACTGCTCGGCCCGCTGTGCGCGGCCTCGTCGACCGCGGGGGGTCAGGCGCCGTTGGCCGGCTCCGACGTCGGTTCCGAGACCTTCGCGGCCTTCACCGACGGGCGGCGGCTCGCGATGACCTTCTTCGCGAGGGCGCGCGGGCTGGTCAGGAAGCCGAAGCCCCATGACATGTGCATCGTCGCGAGGGCCACCGGGATCTGGAGGCGGGCCTTCAGAGGGAGGCCCTTGCCCGCCGGGACGGAGCCCGCGGTGATCGCGGCGAGGTAGCCGGCCGGGATCACGAAGCCGAGCGGGGTGAGCGCCACGCCCACGACCAGGCCGATCGCGATCGCGCAGACGGCGGTCGGCGGGGCGAGGTAGCGGAGGTTGATGGAGCCCTGGTGGTAGCGGGCGACGACATGGCGCCACCGGCCGTAGTCCTTGTACTGCTTCGCCAGCGCGCGGACGTTCGGGCGGGGCCGGTACTGGACGCGCAGGTCGGGCGAGAACCAGATCAGGCCGCCCGCCTCGCGGATACGGAAGTTCAGCTCCCAGTCCTGGGCGCGGATGAACTCCACGTTGTAGCCGTCCTGCTGCTCCAGGGCCTCGCGGCGGAAGACACCCAGATACACGGTCTCGGCCGGACCCGCCTCGCCGCCGGTGTGGAAGGAGGCGTTGCCGACGCCGATCTTCGAGGTCATCGCGGCGGCGACCGCCCGCTCCCAGTCGTTCTCGCCCTCGGCGTGCATGATCCCGCCGACGTTCTGCGCGCCGGTCTCCTCCAGGAGGCGGACGGCGGTCGCGATGTAGTCGGGCGACAGCATGCCGTGACCGTCGACCCGCACCACGATCGGATGACGGGACGCCTTGATCGCCGCGTTGAGGGCGGCGGGGGTCCGGCCCGTGGGGTTCGGCACGGTGTGGACGCGCGCGCGGGGGTCGGACGCGGTCTCGCGTACGAGTTCGGCGGCGATCTCGTCGGTGCGGTCCGTGGACGGGCCGAGGGCGATCACCACCTCCATCTCGCCGTCGTACTCCTGCTCGAGGATGTGACGAACCGAGTTGCGCAGGTGCCGCTCCTCGTTGAGGACCGGCATGATCACGGAGACGGGGGGCTGCATGAAATCCTCGGGGGTCCTGGGGGTCGTCCCCCAGAAGAAACAGTCTCGGGGGTCCGGGGTGGTCCCCCGGGAGACGGCAGATTCGCCCGACACGTTACCGCGAACGGGGGACACGAAGCGCGTCACCGGGGCCGGTGCACCCTTGCGCTGATCGTATGGGCCTACCGTGCTCACGGTCCCCTCGTCCCACCCGCGGAGGTGTCCCCCGGTGCCCACACCGCCCCGCACGCCCCGTCCCCGGCCGGCCGCCCGCCCTGTACCGGCCCGCCGCGTCAGACGGGTCCGGCGGCCACGGTGGGGGATGCGGATGGCGACGACGCTCTCCGTGCTCGTCCTGGGAGCGGGCGGTATCGGCCACGCGGTGGTGACCGGCCTGGACACCGGGATCTCCCGGGTCGACCCCTTCAAGGACATGAAGAACCGCCCCCAGGCCGGGAACGGCATGAACGTGCTGGTGGTGGGCACGGACGGGCGGGACAGGATCACGGAGGAGCAGCGCAAGGAGTATCGGCTCGGCGGTGAACCCTGCCACTGCACCGACACCGTGATGCTCGTGCACATCTCCGAGGACCGGGATCGGGCGAGCGTGGTGAGCCTGCCCCGTGACTCGTACGCCGAGATGCCCGAGCACGTCGACGCGACCACCGGAACGGTGCACCAGGCCCACCCGGTGAAGCTGAACGCCGCGTACGCCGAGGGCGGGCCGGGCCTCACGGTGCGGACCGTCGAGAGCATGACGGGCGTCAAGATCGACCACTATCTGGAGGTCGACTTCACCAGCTTCATGAAGACGGTGGACGCGGTCGGCGGGGTGCAGATCTGTACGGCGCGGCCCATGAAGGACGCGTACACCGGGCTCGACCTGGCGGCCGGGCCGCACGAGCTGAGCGGCGGGCAGGCGTTGCAGTACGTGCGCGCCCGCCATGTCGACGGGGCGTCCGACATCGGCCGGATGCAGCGCCAGCAGCGCTTCCTCGCGGCACTGATCGACCGGGTGACCACTGGCGGGGTGCTGCTCAACCCGGTGCGGTTCCGCCAGGTCGCCACGACGATGCTGACCTCGGTACGGGCGGACCGCGGTTTCGGTACGGAGCAGATCCTGGCCCTCGCGAAGGGGATGCGGGGCTTCACGCCGGCGTCCTCGGAGTTCGTCTCGGTGCCGATCGGGGAGATGAGCTTCCCGGTGAAGGGCATCGGCCAGACGGTGAAGTGGGACGCGCCCAAGGCGCAGAAGCTCTTCCAGGCCCTGCGCGACGACCAGCCGCTCACCCCGCACAAGGTGGCGCCGAACGGCGGCCCGAAGGCCGCGGCGACGAGTGCTCCGAAGCCCGCGGTGGTGGACGTGGCGCCGAAGAGGGTCCGGGTGCAGGTCTACAACGGGACGCGGACGGACGGGCTGGGCCGGAAGGTCGACGACGCGCTGCGGGCCACGGGCTTCGACACGACGCGCGCGCCGCGCACCGGGGACGGCGCCGAGCGTGCGCGCACGCTGGTGGAGTACGACCCGGGCTGGGACCGCTCGGCGAAGTCCTTGGCGGCGGCGCTGCCGGGGGCGGAGCTGCGTGCGGTGAAGGGGCTGGGCGGCACGCTGCGGGTGACGGCGGGTCTCGACTACAAGGGGGTCACGCCCGTGCGGGCGGAGGAGGCGTCCCAGGGTCCGTTCCAGGCGGTGACCGGGGACGAGGTGGTGTGTCCGTGACGCGGTCGCGGTGAGGGGGCGACGGGACGGAACGCATGCCCACAGGGGCCGCGTCCCGTCAGTCCTCGTAGCCCTCCGCCGCGCGGCGCTCCCGCAGCTCCTTGATCGCGCGGCGGCGGGCCAGTCGGTGGGTGCGGCGGATCTGGGCCTCCTGGTAGCGGCGCTTGTCCCGCTCGGTCTCCGGGAGCACCGGTGGGACCGGGCGGGGCTTGCCGTCGCCGTCGACCGCCGCGAAGACCAGATAGGCCGAGCCGACCTGCTGGGCGGGGGTGGACTCGTTCCACCGCTCGGCCAGGACCCGGACACCGACCTCCATCGAGGACCGGCCCGTCCAGTTGACCTGGGCCTTCACATGGACCAGGTCCCCGACCCGTACCGGCTCCAGGAACACCATCTCGTCCATGGAGGCGGTCACGGCCGGTCCGCCCGAGTGCCGGCCCGCGACCGCGCCCGCCGCGTCGTCCACCAGCTTCATGATCACACCACCGTGCACCGTACCCAGGAGGTTGGTGTCGTGGCTGGTCATGATGTGGCTGAGGGTGGTGCGGGACGCGGAGGTGGGCTTGCCCGGGATGTCGCCCTCCGGGCGGTCCGTGCGCTGGGCCTGATCTGTCATGCCCTCCACCTTATGCCGGGTCCCCGGCTCGTCCCCTTTGCATCAGCTTGGCAACAGCGCCGCCCCGATTCCCCACCCGCCCTGTCGGCCGCGGGGACGCGGCCTGCACACTGGTCCGCATGAATGACTGGCCCGATGACGGCGGATACGGCCGTGGCAGCGCGAGCTCACAGCCCGAGGGAGCTCGCCGGATGCGCCATGTGCAGCGTCCGCAGGTCCCGCAGCAGCCGCCTCGGTACGACCAGGGGTACGGGCAGCAGCCGGGCTACGACTCCGGATACAACACCGGCCAGGTCTACGGCGGCGCCCCCCAGGGCGGCGGAGGCCGTGGCACCGTGCCGCCGCAGTACGCCCCGCCGCAGCCCGGGCGCCCCGCGCCCGACTGGCGGCGCCGGATCAAGGTCGGCTCGATCGTCCTGGTCGTCGCCGTCCTCGCCTGGAGCGTCGGCACCTACGCCTGGGCCAGCTCCCGGATGCGTAACGAGGTCGATCTGGCCAAGGTCATCGAGCGGCCGGCCGAGGGTGACTGCACCACGTATCTGATCGTCGGCTCCGACAGCCGTGAGGGCATGTCGGCCGAGGAGAAGAAGAAGCTGCACACGGGCTCCGCCGCGGGCAAGCGGACGGACTCGATGATGATCCTCGCGGCCTGTTCCAGCGGGAACACGATGATCTCGCTGCCCCGCGACTCCTGGGTCACCATCCCGTCCTTCGTCGGCTCGGAGTCCGGGAAGAAGTTCGCGGCGCGCGGCGGCTCGAAGCTCAACGCCGCGTACGCGATGGACGGCCCCGAGCTCCTGGTCCGCACGGTGGAGTACAACACCGGTCTGCGGATCGACCACTACGCGGAGATCGGCTTCGCCGGCTTCGCGAACATCGTGGACGCGCTCGGCGGGGTCGAGATGAACATCGAGAAGGGCTTCAAGGACAAGAAGTCCGGCGCCGACTTCCAGGCGGGCGAGCAGACCCTCAACGGTGAGCAGGCCCTCGCGTTCGTCCGTACCCGCTACGCGTTCGCCGAGTCGGACCTCGCGCGGACGAAGAACCAGCAGAAGTTCCTGTCCGCCCTGGCCAACCAGGCGGCGACGCCGGGCACGATCCTCGACCCGTTCACGCTGTACCCGACGCTGGGCGCCGGCCTGGACACGCTGATCGTCGACAAGGACATGTCGCTGTACGACCTCGGCAAGATGTTCTTCGCGATGAAGGGCATCAGCGGCGGTGACGGGAAGTCGATGAACATCCCGATCTCGGGCAGCGCGCCGCAGGGCTCGCTGAAGTGGGACATGCCGAAGGTGAAGCAGCTGGTGCAGCAGATCCAGAACGACGAGAAGGTCACCGTCACCTCGGATCGCTGACCGGCGGCTCGCTGACCGGCGGCGAAGGCATGCCGCGCCCGCGGGCCCGACTATGCTCGGGCAGGCATTCCGCCCGACGTCCACTGGAGTCCCGTATGGCCCTCAAGATCACCGTGATCGGCACCGGATATCTCGGGGCCACGCACGCAGCGGCCATGGCGGAGCTCGGGTTCGAGGTCCTCGGCCTCGATGTCGTGCCCGCGAAGGTCGAGATGCTGGCCACCGGGCGCGTACCGATGTACGAGCCCGGCCTTGAGGAGCTGCTGTCCCGGCACGTCGCCGGGATCGAGGGGTCGACGGGCCGGCTGCGCTTCACCACCTCCTGGGAGGAGGTCGGCGCCTTCGGCGACATCCACTTCGTCTGTGTGAACACTCCGCAGAAGCACGGCGAGTACGCGTGTGACATGAGCTACGTCGACGCCGCGTTCACCTCGCTCGCGGGTGTGGTCCGGTCGGGCGCGCTGGTCGTCGGCAAGTCGACCGTGCCGGTCGGCTCGGCCGAGCGGCTGGCGACGTTGCTGCCGGAGGGCGTCGAGCTGGCCTGGAACCCGGAGTTCCTGCGGGAGGGCTTCGCGGTGCGGGACACCCTGCACCCGGACCGGGTGGTGGTCGGTGTGCAGAGCGAGCGGGCGGAGAAGCTGCTGCGCGAGGTGTACGCCGGGCCGATCGCCGAGGGCTCGCCGTTCGTGGTGACGGACTTCCCGACGGCGGAGCTGGTGAAGACCGCGGCGAACTCCTTCCTGGCGACCAAGATCTCCTTCATCAACGCGATGGCGGAGGTCTGCGAGGCCGCGGGCGGCGACGTCGCGAAGCTGGCGGAGGCGATCGGTTACGACGAGCGGATCGGGTCCAAGTTCCTGCGGGCCGGGATCGGCTTCGGCGGCGGCTGTCTGCCGAAGGACATCCGCGCCTTCATGGCGCGGGCGGGCGAGCTGGGCGCGGACCAGGCGCTGACCTTCCTGCGGGAGATCGACTCGATCAACATGCGGCGCCGCGGCCAGATGGTCGAGATGGCGCGTGAGGCGCTCGGCGGCGGGTCGTTCCTGGGCAAGCGGGTGGCGGTGCTCGGCGCCACGTTCAAGCCGGACTCGGACGACGTCCGGGACTCGCCCGCGCTGAACGTGGCCGGACAGATCCACCTCCAGGGCGGACAGGTCACGGTCTACGACCCCAAGGGCATGGACAACGCGCGGCGGCTCTTCCCGACGCTGGGGTACGCGGACTCGGCGTTGGAGGCCGGGCGGGGAGCGGACGTGGTGCTGCACCTGACGGAGTGGCGCGAGTTCCGCGACGGGCTGGACCCGGCGGAGCTGGGGGAGGCGGTGAGCTCGCGGGTGATCCTGGACGGGCGTAACGCGCTGGACTCGACGCTCTGGCGCGAGGCGGGCTGGGTGTACCGCGCGATGGGCCGCCCGCGCGCGTAGAGCCTGTACGCCTGACATGACGGTGCCCAACCGCCCCCGGTCGACCGGGGGCGGCGGGGCACCGTCGTGTCAGGCGTGTCCGTCGTGTGAGACCGCGCGGCGGAGGCGGGCCGTGCGGGCGAGGAACTCGGTGTCCCGCAGGACCCTGATCGCGTTCGCGCGAGCCAGGGCGGCCAGGTCCGGGGCGGGCCAGTCGCGGTGGAGCAGCTCGGCGAAGAGCGGGGCGTACCCGGTCGCCGGGTCCACGGTGTGGGAGATGCCCACGCCGTGCGGGCCCGCCACGGCACGGAGGCGGTCGAGGGTGTCGGCGGTCGCCAACAGGTCCTCGGTCACCGGGACCATGCAGACCCCGCCGTTCTCGCCGAGCAGGCGCAGGACGTCGTCCGGCAGCTCCTCCGGATCCGCGCGGGTCAGCAGGACCGGGGCCCTGGTGAGCGCGAGGGTACGGCGCACCGATTCGGGGTCGGCGCCCGAGAGGTCCACGACGACGCCCAGACGGTTCATCTCCCGTACGGCCTCGCGGGCGAAGCCGTCGAAGCGGGGCAGGTTCACGGCCCGTACGCCGAGCACCTGGTAGGCCCGCAGCGTGGCGAGCGAACCGCCGACCGCGGCCCAGCTGACCGGGCCGAGGAGCGCGGCGACCCGTCCGCAGTTGACGGCGTGGGCCATCTCCGCGGTGGTGTGCGCGAGGCGCAGGTCCTCGGGGCAGGCCGCGACGAGCGCGCGCATCGCGTCGATCCGCCGCAGCGTGCCGACCACGCCCTCCTCGGGCTCGGCGTGCAGGGACCAGAGCTGGGCACCGGTCTCCGCCGCCCGTACCGGCGGAAGGTCCTCCGGGTCGAACACCCTGGGCGGCTCCGTGTACCCCTCGACGACGGGCTGCTCCGCGAGCAGGGACCGCGCCCGGGCCGACTCGTCGAGTGACCCCTCTTGTTCGGGAAGGTCGGGCTCTCCGACATGGCCGAGGGGCGCGACGGTGACAGGCTGGTGATCATCAAGATCTGCCATGGCGGTACTCCGAACTGAACGAGGCAGTACCGCCCCACCGTGACAGTCGCGCCCTCCCTCGGCGCGGCGGGGCGCTCCGTTCGGGTGACCGCCGCCCCCGACCGCCGGCCCGGACGCGCCAAGGCCCCGCCGAAGCGGGGCCTTGGACGGCCAAGACCTGTCCCGTCGTCCCGTCAGGAGGACGGGGTGTCGAGCGCGTCGATCGTCGCGTTCGACGGCCCGCGCGTCGCCCGCAGCTCGCGCGAGACCGCCTCCGCGTCCCGCAGCGCGCGGACCGCGTTGGACCAGGTGAGCTTGGCGAGGTCGGCGTGCGACCAGCCGCGGTGCAGCAGCTCCGCGATCAGGTTCGGATAGCCGGCGACATCGTCGAGACCGGCCGGGGTGAACGCCGTACCGTCGTAGTCGCCGCCGATGCCGAGGTGATCGATGCCGGCGACCTCGCGCATGTGGTCGAGGTGGTCGGCGACGGTCGCCGCGGTGGCGATCGGGCGCGGGTTCTCCGCCTCGAAGGCGCGGTGGATCTTCATCGCCGCCGGCGTCGTGTCGAGGTGGTGGAGTCCGTGCGCCCGCATGTTCTCGTCGGCCCGCGCCGTCCACTCCACGGCCTCGGGGAGGATGAACTTCGGTACGAACGTCGCCATCGCCACTCCCCCGTTGCCGGGCAGCCGCTCCAGCACGTCGTCGGGGATGTTCCGCGGGTGATCGCAGACCGCCAGCGACGAGGAGTGCGAGAAGATCACCGGCGCGACGGAGGTGGCGAGCGCGTCCCGCATCGTCGTCGCCGCGACGTGCGAGAGGTCGACCAGCATGCCGATCCGGTTCATCTCCCGGACGACCTCGTGGCCGAAGGGCGAGAGCCCGCCGACGCCGGGCTCGTCGGTCGCCGAGTCCGCCCACGCGGTGTTGTCGTTGTGGGTGAGCGTCATGTAGCGCACGCCGAGGGTGTGCAGCGCGCGCAGCGTGGCGAGGGAGTCGTTGATGGAGTGGCCGCCCTCGGCGCCCTTCAGGGAGGCGATACGGCCCTCCCGCCGCGCCGACTCCATGTCGTCCGCGGTCAGCGCGGGGGCCAGTTCTCCCGCGTACCGCTCGAGCAGCTGGTCGACGATGTCGATCTGCTCCAGGGTGGCGCTGACCGCGTCGTCGCCCGTCAGATCACAGGGGACGTACACCGACCAGAACTGGGCGCCGACCCCGCCCGCACGCAGCCGGGCCAGGTCGGTGTGGAGCGCCCCGGTCTGGTCGGCCGCGATGTCGAGGCGGTCCAGGTCGTAGCGCACATGCTGGCGCAGCGCCCACGGCAGGTCGTTGTGGCCGTCGACCACGGGCGCGGAGGCGAGGAGCTCCCGCGCCTGGGCCAACCGGTCCGCCGCGCTGACCGCGCTGCTCACTTGGCGAAGCCGAACGACTCCGAGCCCTCGACCTTGGCCCGCAGCCGCTTGCCCTTCTCGGTCGCCTGGTCGTTGAGTTCCTGGAGGAACTCCCGCATCCGGCCGAGCAGTTCGGCGTCGTGGGCGGCGAGGATCCGGGCCGCGAGCAGACCGGCGTTGCGCGCGCCGCCGACGGAGACCGTGGCCACGGGCACACCGGCCGGCATCTGCACGATGGACAGCAGCGAGTCCATGCCGTCGAGGTACTTCAGCGGCACGGGCACGCCGATGACGGGGAGCGGGGTGACCGAGGCGAGCATGCCGGGCAGGTGGGCGGCGCCTCCCGCGCCCGCGATGAGCACCTTGATCCCGCGGTCGGCGGCGTCCTCGCCGTACGCGATCATCTCGCGCGGCATCCGGTGCGCCGAGAGGACGTTCACCTCGTACGGGATCTCGAACTCGTCGAGGGCCTGCGCGGCGGCCTCCATGACGGTCCAGTCGGAGTCGGATCCCATGGCGATGCCGACGACGGGGGCGGTGGCGGTGCTCATGCTGCTCACTCGGTGATCGTTCCTCGCAGATAGCCGGCGGCGTGACGCGCGCGCTCCAGCACGTCGTCCAGGTCGTCGCCGTAGGTGTTGACGTGCCCCACCTTGCGGCCGGGCTTCACGTCCTTGCCATACATATGGATCTTGAGCTGCGGATCCCTGGCCATGCAATGCAGGTAGGCGTAGTACATGTCCGGGTAGTCCCCGCCCAGTACGTTGCACATGACCGTCCACGTCGCGCGCGGGCGCGGGTCGCCCAGCGGAAGGTCGAGGACGGCCCGCACGTGGTTGGCGAACTGCGAGGTGATCGCGCCGTCCTGGGTCCAGTGGCCGGAGTTGTGCGGACGCATGGCGAGCTCGTTGACGAGGATGCGGCCGTCGGTGGTTTCGAAGAGCTCCACCGCCAGATGACCGACGACGCCGAGCTCCTTGGCGATCCGCAGCGCCAGCTCCTGCGCCTGGCCGGCCAGCTCGTCGGACAGGTCCGGCGCGGGCGCGATCACCGTGTCGCAGACGCCGTCGACCTGCTGGGACTCGACGACCGGGTAGGCGACGGCCTGGCCGTGCGGGGAGCGGACGATGTTCGCCGCGAGCTCGCGGGCGAAGTCGACCTTCTCCTCGGCGAGCACCGGGACGCCCGCACGGAACGGGTCCTCCGCGTCGGCCTCCGTGCGCACGAACCAGACGCCCTTGCCGTCGTAGCCGCCGCGCACGGTCTTGAGGATGATCGGGAAGCCCCCCACCTCGGCCGCGAAGGCCGCCGCGTCCGCCGGATCGGCGACGATGCGGTGGCGCGGGCTCGGCACGCCGATCTCGTCGAGCTTCGCGCGCATCACCCCCTTGTCCTGGGCGTGCACCAGCGCGGCGAGCCCGGGGCGGATGACGACGCCGTCGTCCTCCAGGGCTCGCAGATGCTCGGCGGGGACATGCTCGTGATCGAAGGTGATCACATCGCATCCGCGCGCGAAGTCACGCAGCGTGGCCAGGTCGCGATAGTCGCCGATGACGACATCGCTCACCACCTGGGCCGCCGAGTCCTGCGGGGTGTCACTGAGCAGCTTGAACTTGATACCGAGGGGGATGCCCGCCTCGTGGGTCATACGGGCGAGCTGACCGCCACCGACCATACCGACTACCGGGAACGTCACCCTCTTAGGGTATCCGCACCATGCGCGGACCCTCCGCCGCCTGTGGTTTATGACAGCGAGGCGGGGTTTCCCCATGGTTTGCAATGTCCCCGGGCAGGTGCCAGACGGGCTGGTTAGCATGGCTTGGTCGACGAAACCGAACGGACGGGGCTGAGCAATCACCATGAGTGAACCCAGCGCACTGCGTGTGCGGCTTGACCGGCTCACACGCGAGTTCGCGAAGTTCGGTGCGGTCGGTGGTGTCGGCCTCCTGGTGGACCTCGGGGTCTTCAACCTCGTACGCCATCTCACGGAGGTCCCCGTCGTCCGGGCGAGCATCATCGCCACCGTCATCGCGATCGGATTCAACTACCTGGGCTTCCGGTACTTCACCTACCGGGACCGCGACAAGAGCAGCCGGACGAAGGAGCTGACGCTCTTCCTGCTGTTCAGCGTCGCCGGTCTGGTGATCCAGAACGGCATCCTGTACGCGGCGACGTACGGCTTCGGCTGGGACAGCCCGCTGCAGAGCAACTTCTTCAAGTTCTTCGGGATCGGCGTCGCGACGCTGTTCCGCTTCTGGTCGTACCGGACCTGGGTGTTCCGGACGCTGCCGGCGCGGGAGGCGGTGCAGACGGCCGAATCGTTCCTGGAGCGGGCGCCGGCCCAGACGCCCGTACAGACGGCCGCGCAGGCACCCGTACAGACCCCGGCGCAGGCCACCAGGGCCACCAGGAAGCAGCCGGACCGCGTTCCCTAGCACTCGCGCACACGAGCCCGGCTAGCGGACCGGGCGGGTCTGGTCCTTGCGGCTCCTGACCTCGCGGCCCAGGAAGAGCGCGAACACCGGAGGCTGCTGCTGGAGCAGCTCCAGCCGGCCGCCGTCCGCCTCCGCCAGGTCCCGGGCGACGGCGAGGCCGATCCCGGTGGAGTTGCGGCCGCTGATGGTCCGCTCGAAGATCCGCGCGCCGAGGTCGGCGGGGACGCCCGGGCCCTCGTCGGTGACCTCGATCACCGACTGGTTGCCGGTGACCCGGGTGCGCAGGGCGACGGTGCCGCCGCCGTGCATGAGCGAGTTCTCGATCAGCGCGGCGAGGACCTGCGCCACGGCTCCCGGGGTGCCGACCGCGCGCATGCCCTGCTTGCCCGAGCGGACGATGGCCCGGCCGGCGCTGCGGTAGGCGGGGCGCCACTCCTCGATCTGCTGCTTGACGACCTCGTCGAGGTCGAAGGCGATGGCGGAGCCCGTGCGGGGGTCGCGCGAGTTGGTGAGCAGCCGCTCCACGACGTCGGTGAGCCGCTCGACCTGCGTGAGCGCGATCGTCGCCTCCTCCTTGACCGTCTCCAGGTCGTCGGCGACGGCCACCTCCTCCAGGCGCATGGAGAGCGCCGTGAGGGGCGTACGGAGCTGGTGCGAGGCGTCGGCGGCGAGCCGGCGCTCGGCGGTGAGCATCCGGGCGATCCGCTCGGCCGACGCGTCCAGGACGTCGGCGACCCGGTCCAGCTCCGGCACCCCGTACCGCTTGTGGCGCGGGCGGGGGTCGCCGGAGCCGAGGCGTTCGGCGGTCTCGGCGAGGTCGGTGAGCGGGGACGTGAGCCGGTTCGCCTGCCGTACGGCGAGCAGGACGGCTGCGACGACGGCCAGCAGGGCCACGGCGCCGATGATCAGCAGGGTGCGGCCGACCTCCGCGGTGACCGTGGACCGGGACTCCTCGACGGTCACGGTCTCGCCGCGCTCGCCCTCGGCGCTCCCCCGGATCACGCTGCCTTCGGGGCGGGTGCCGATCTCGATGGGGGCGCGGCCGGGGATCTCGATCAGGGCGTACCGCTTGGCGCCGCTCTGCTCGGCGAGGATGTCCGGGTTGACGGGCTCCCCGCCGATGAGCCGGCTGTCGACGATGGAGACCAGCCGCACGGCCTCGGAGTCCACGCTCTCCTGGGCGCTGCTGGAGATGGTCCGCGTCTCGACGATGACGAGGGACACCCCGAACACGGCGATGACGACGAGGACGACGGCGAGCGTGGAGTTGATGAGGCGGCGACGCACGGTGCCCTCCGGGCGGGGTACGGGAAACTTCCCCGAGCCTACGGGCCGTAGGGCTCCCCGGGCCGGACGGCCCTGGCCCTACGCGCCGCCCGTCAGCTCTTCTCGAAGCGGAAGCCGACGCCCCGGACGGTGGCGATGTAGCGCGGGTTCGCCGCGTCGTCGCCGAGCTTCTTGCGGAGCCAGGAGATGTGCATGTCGAGGGTCTTGGTCGAGGACCACCAGGTGGTGTCCCAGACCTCCCGCATCAGCTGGTCGCGGGTGACGACCCGGCCCGCGTCGCGGACGAGGACCCGGAGCAGGTCGAACTCCTTCGCCGTGAGCTGGAGCTCCTCGTCGCCCATCCAGGCGCGGTGCGACTCGACGTCGATCCGGACCCCGTGCGTCGCGGGCGGGACGGCCGGCTCGCTGGCGCCGCGCCGGAGCAGGGCCCGGACGCGGGCGAGGAGCTCGGCGAGGCGGAAGGGCTTCGTGACGTAGTCGTCGGCGCCCGCGTCGAGCCCGACGACGGTGTCGACCTCGTCGGCGCGGGCGGTCAGGACCAGGATCGGGACCGCGTGCCCCTCGGAGCGCAGCCGCCGGGCGACCTCGAGGCCGTCCATGCCGGGCAGCCCCAGATCGAGCACGACGAGGTCGACCCCGCCCCTGAGTCCGGCGTCGAGGGCGGTCGGTCCGTCCTCCCGCACCTCGACCTCGTATCCCTCTCTCCGCAGCGCACGGGCCAGCGGTTCCGAGATGGATGCGTCGTCCTCGGCGAGCAGTACACGGGTCATGGGGTGATGGTAGTCCGCACGGGGGACGGCCCGGGGCGTGATCCACAGGGTCCCCGGCTACCCTGGGGATCACGGTGGCGAACCTGTGCATGACCTTGGAATGACTCCTGTTGGTTCCTTCGTCACCTGTGATCCATCTCTCAAGTCCTTCCATATCCGGCACTGTCGTGTCGTATGGTGGCGAGACGTCTGTTGCGGTAAACGGGGACCTTTGGCTGGCTTTGAGCGCCAAGGTCCTCTTCTCTGCGCGAGGTCGGCTCCGCCAACCTTGAGGACGGTGAACGACCTGTGGGCCGGGTTCCGTGGCGCGTACAGCGTCCCGGGGCGTGGATCCCGGCGGGGTGCGACCACTCCCACCGGTGCCGGCCTCCCCCACCGGGCGCACCACGCTCACAAGGCGCGCGTCCCGACAGAGCAAGGATCGACATGGCGTCCAGCCTGACGAAGGATTCCGCCGGAACCCCCGGTTCCGAGAAGACCTTCTTCGGCCACCCCCGCGGCCTGGCCACTCTCTTCATGACCGAGATGTGGGAGCGCTTCTCCTGGTACGGAATGCGCGCCATCCTCGTCCTCTACCTGGTCGCGGGTGTACTCGACGGCCCTCTGGAGGACCGTGGGGCGCTGGCCGCCTCCATCTACGGTGTGTACAACGCGGTCGTCTACATGGCCGCGATGCCCGGCGGCTGGGTAGCCGACCGACTGTGGGGCGCCCGCAAGGCGGTCCTCGTCGGCGGCATCGTCATCGCCCTGGGTCACTTCACCCTGGCCATCCCCTCCGACACGGCGTTCTTCGCGGGCCTCGCGCTCATCGCCGCCGGTACGGGTCTGCTGAAGCCGAACATCTCGGCCATGGTCGGTGGTCTCTACGAGGGCCGGCCGAGCGCCCGCCGCGACGCCGGCTTCACCCTCTTCTACATGGCGATCAACATCGGCGGCATGGCCGCTCCGCTGGTCGTCGGTTACCTCGGCGAGCACGTCAACTGGCACCTCGGCTTCGCCGTCGCCGGTCTCGGTATGACCCTGGCGGTCATCCAGTACATCCTCGGCTCCCGTCACCTCGGTGACGTCGGCAAGGAGCCGGGCACCCCGGCGTCGCCCGAGGAGAAGCGCAGCGCGCTGCGCAAGGTCCTGCTGTGGGGCGGGCTGGCCGTCGCCGCGCTCCTGGCCGACATCGCTCTCGGCACGTACGACATAGAGCACATCGTGAACGTGCTCGCGGTCCTCGGCATCGTCGTGCCGGTCGTGTACTTCGTCGCGATGTACCGCAACCCGGCCCTGGCCGCGGAGGACAAGCCGAAGATCAAGGCGTTCGCGTGGTTCTTCGCCACCGCCGTCCTGTTCTGGATGATCTACGACCAGTCGGGCTCGCTGCTGACGCTCTTCGCCGACAACAAGACGGACCGCATGATCGGCGGCTGGGAGTTCCCGGCTTCCTGGTACCAGTCGGTGAACCCGGCAATGGTCATCGTCCTGGCGCCGGTCTTCGCCGCGCTGTGGGTCAAGCTCGCCGCGCGCAACCGCGAGCCCAGCGCTCCGATGAAGTTCGCCCTCGCGATGCTCCTCATCGGTGGCTCGTTCGCCATCATGGGCCTCGCGGGCGCGGCCGCGGCGAACAGCGACACCGGCAAGGTCACCGTCTTCTGGCTGCTGAGCGTCTACCTCGTCCAGACCATCGGTGAGATGTGCCTCTCGCCGGTCGGGCTCTCCCTGTCCACGAAGCTGGCCCCCAAGCAGTTCGTCGGCCAGATCATGGGTCTGTGGTTCCTGGCCACGGCGACGGGCAACGCGCTGAACGGCTGGACGACCAAGCTCAACAAGCCGCTGGGCGACGCCATGTACTACACCCTGTGGGCGGTCGTGGCGGTCGCCGCAGGCTTCGCGTTCATGACGGCGGGCAAGAAGATCCGCGCGCTCATGGGCGACGTGAAGTAAGCCTTCGCGCCCCGCGCGACCCGAACGGGCCGGTACGAAGCACGTTTCGTACCGGCCCGTTCTCGTACCTGTCTCCGTACCTACGTCAGCGCCGCAGCCGCGCCCACGGCGTGAACGTGAACACCGCGCCGCCGAGCAGGATCACCGTGCCAGCGACCAGGGCGAGTGCGCGCAGGGCGCCGTCGTCCTCGGCGCCGGTCTCGGCGAGGCCGCCGCCGGAGCCGGCCGAGCCGCCCGAGCCGCCCGAGCCGCCGCCGGATGTCGAGCCGCCGCCGCTCGCACCGCCCTCCTGCTTGGTCGTGTCGAGCTCCAGGGAGGCCTGGACCGTGCCCTTGACCTGGCAGGGGATCACGATCGGCGAGCCGCCGAGCGAGACGTTGATGGTCAGGGTGCCGGGGCTGAGCGTGGCCTTGCCGCTCGCGCCGGGCTTGTACGTGCCCTTCATGTCCGGCAGGTCGACCGGCTTGCCCTGCTCCAGCGGGGCGGCGTTCGCCGGGCCGTCGACCTTGACCGTGCCACTGTCGGCGCCGCCGAGCTTGACCGCCATGGAGGGCTTGAGCGCTCCGGCGGGAAGCGGGGCGGGGCTGTCCATGACGCCCTTGGCGGTCTTGACCGTGAGGTCGTAGCTGCCGCCGTTCTTCTTGGCGTTGATGGTGACCTTGGAGGTGATGTTCGCCGGGCCGGGCGACTGGCAGGAGAACTGGACCGCGACCTCCTTGCCCGCGAAGTCGGTCTGCCCACCGCCGCCTCCGGAGGCGCCGCCGGACGTACTGCCGCCCGAGGTACTCCCGCCCGAGGTACTGCCGCCCGAGGTGCTCGTCGAGCCTCCCGACGTACTCGTACCGCCGGACGAGCCGCCGCCCCCGCCCGCCGAGACCTTGATCGTCGCGCCGACCGCCACCGTCTCCTTCGGCGAACACTTCGTGTCCGTCGACATCGGCTTCGAGACGTTGATGGTGTACTTGTCCGGCGTCAGCGTGATCTCGCCGGCCTTCTCCAGCTTCAGCTTGCCCTTCATGTCCGGCAGCACCATCGGGCTGTTCTTCGGGATCGGCGGGTTCTGCCGGGGCCCCTCCATGGTCAGCGTGCCGCTCGCCGCGCCGCCGACCTTGATGACGCCGGTCGGCTTCACCGTGTCCTTCTCCAGGTCGATGACGTCGGGATTCTTGGACGCGGCCTCGACCGTCTTCCAGACGACCTCGACCTCGTCGCCGACCTTCGCCTCCGCCGGCGCGGTGATCCGCACCTTCGTGGTGCCCTGCACCGGCGGCATGCCGGAGATGGACGGCGGAATGCACTCGGTCTTGAACGAGACCTCGGCGGCCTGAGCGGGGCTGGCGGCCAGCATGATCCCCGCGCCGCCGAGCATCAGCGCGACTCCTGCCGCGCTCATCCTCCGTTGCGTGCTCACTGGTGTCCCTTCGTCGTCGGGCTGATCTCTGACGGTGCGGACGGTGCGGAGTCCGGGGTGAACCACGGCAGGACCGTGGTCGCGGTGGTGCTTTCGTCCCGCTCGGGGGCGGGTCCGCATGCAGATGTACGTACGAGAGCGCGGCGACGGCGGTGTCCGGCGCGGGGCACGGCGGCGCCGCCCGGCCGGACGCGGTCCACCACCGCCATGCCGATCCGGAAGAGCGCGGCCGGGACGACCACAGCGAGCAGCAGCCAGAACAGCGTCACGCCCCAGGGCCGGCCGACCCCCCACGGTTGCTCGACCAGGACCTCGCCGGCGTACCTCACCGACACCTCGTAGTCGCCGTGCGCGCCAGCCGACAGCTCGACGGGCAGTCTGATCTGCGCCTTCCTGCCGGGCTCGATCGTGCCGCGCCACTGGCGCTCCTCGTACCGCGGGGAGAAGACACCATGGCTCGTGCCCACCTGGAAGACCGGGTCCTTGACGGGGGTCTGGCCGAGGTTGCCGACGGTGAAGGCGATCTCGCGCCGGGCGGGCGCGCCGAACCAGACCAGGACGCCGCTGGAGCCGTCGAGGCGTACGGAGGCGAGGACGGCGAGCCTGCCCTCGCCGGTGGCCTCGGGGAGCGGGGCGGTCGGATGCCCGGAGACCGTGAAGGCCACGTCCACGACGTCCTGCTGTCCGGTGACCCCGGCCACGTGCACCACGCAGGGGCAGGGCTTGGGCGGCTCGGCCACCGGCATCTTCCGGCTGAAGGCGCCCGCGGCGTCGACGGTGGCGGCCCGGCCGAGGGTGTTGGCGCAGGAGTTGGTGCCCCCGATCACCCCCTTGCCGGGCGCGGACTGCCCGCAGATCAGCAGCATCAGCAGCGCGCCCGGCTTCCACCCGGCCCCGCTCACCGTGATCTCGCCGCCCTTGCCTCCCTCGGTCTGCGACAGCTCGACGGTGGGCCGGGGCGCGGACGCCTGGGCGGTGGGCGGGAGGAGGGCGAGCGCGAGCGCCACGAGCAGGGTTCCGGCCAGCGCTCCCGCCCGGCGGGCCCGGCGGCGGGCGCGGGGCGTCGGCGTCCCGGCCCCCGTCGTGAACCGGGCGCTCCGCTGCTGCGCCCGACCCGTCCCCGTCCCCGTACCACTGGTCCTCATCGGTCCGCTCCTGCCGCCACGTCCACCACGTTCGCCAACTGGGGTTCCTCCACGGGCATCTCGTGCCGGTCCACGGCCCGGTCGCGGCGTCTTCGGGTCGCGAGGGCGGCGGCAGCGCCCGCCGCCGCGAGCAGGGCTCCCGCCCCGGCGGCGACCGCACCCCCGGACACGAACACCCGCTCGGCGCGGGCCGCCGCGGCCGGGGCGCCGGGGGCCGTGGCCCGCAGGTCGAGCGTGACCGAGTCGAGCGCGGGCGGGTCGGGCCAGGGTTCGGTGCGGGTGATCCGTTCGCCGGGGCGCAGGGTGAGCGGCAGGGCCCGGGCGGCGCGGTCGAGGACGGTGCCGCGGACGCCTTCGGCGCGGAGGGACAGGCTGGGTGCGAGCACCGTGTTGCCGCGGTTGACCAGGGTGTAGTGCACGGTGCCCGAGCCGTCGAGCCGTACCTTCTCGACGGTGAGCGCCGCCAGGCTCGGTCCGCTCACCCGGAGGTGCACCGGCACTCGCACCGCGCGCCCGCCCGCCTCGGCGCTCACCGTTCCCCGGTGCTCTCCGGGCGCGGTGTCCGCCGTGACGGTGACGGCGAACGGCACGTCCGCGCGGGTCCGCGCCGGTACCGTCACCGTCCGCGCGGCGAAGGCGAGCGGGGTGCCCTGGCCGCTCAGCCGTACGGTGAGCGGCTTCGGGCCCGGGTTGGTGACGGAGAGGGTGTCCTCCAGGACGCTGCCGGCCGCGCCCTCCAGATAGACGTACGGACGCCCCTGGGCCGCGCCCGCCGTCCATCCCGGCGGTGCGGGCGCGGCCGCCACCACGCCGAGCATGACGGCCACCCACGCCCCCCGCATCAGCGCGCCGTGCGCCGCGTGAGCCAGAGCACTCCGGCCGCGCCGGTCAGCAGCACCGTGCCGCCGAGGGTGCCGAGCGCCGTCGCGGAGTCGAGCGGTCCGGTCTTCGGCAGTTCGCCGCCGCCGGTGGCCTCCGTCTCTCCCGGGGATCCGCCCCCGGCCGTCACGTCGAGCTCCAGGGACGGCTTCGGGTTGTTCTTGGGGGTGCAGACGGCCGCGTCCATGCCGAGGGCGTGCACGGTGAGCACCCCGGCCGTGAAGGTGACCCTGCCGCTCTTCTTCGGCGTGTACGTGCCGGTCAGCCGGCCGATCTTGATGGGGGTGTCGGGTGGGATGGCCGCCGTGTTCGGCACGCCCTTGACCTTGATCGTGCCCTGGTCCGCCCCGCCGAGCCTGAGCTCGGCGCGCGGGGTCATGACGCCCTTGGGCAGTTCGATGGGGCTGTCGGAGACGCCCTTCTCGAAGGACATGGTGATCGTGTAGGCGGTGCCGCTCTTGACGGCCGTGATGTCGACGGGCGAGACGGCGCTCTTGGGGCCGATCTTCGTCTCGCACGCGTAGTCCACGTCGACGACCGCGGCCTGCGCGGCAGGGGCGGAGACCAGCACCGCCGAGCCTGCCGCCGCCGCTGCCGCTGCCAGCGCGACGGCTGTTCTCCTCCGGTACGGCACGATCCAAGCACCCCTCACCGCAAAGTTACTGACGGCTTATCAGATTGGGCGTCAAGGTACGCCTGGGGCGTTGCGGAGGGAAGACAAAAGGAGGACCGAAGTGTGCGCCCGTCGCCGGGCGCCACCGCGGTCCTCGCAGGCGCGTACGACGCGCGCGCTGGGTGTGCGTGCTGGGTGTGCGTGCCAGGTGTAGTGGGCGCGCTGGGCGGGCGCCCGGTGGGCGCTAGGCGGGAGCGGCCAGTTCCGCCCAGACCGTCTTGCCGGGGGCACCCGGCCTGCGCTCGATCCCCCAGTCCAGGCAGAGCCGCTGCACGATGAACATGCCGTGCCCGCCGGGACGCCCGCCCCGGTGAGGCGTGCGCGGCGCGGGCTGTCCGGCGCCGCGGTCGGTGACCTCCAGGCGCAGCACCCCGGCCCGACGTACCACGCGCAGCGCCTCGGGGCCGTCCGCATGCAGACAGGCGTTGGTGACCAGCTCGGAGACGACGAGCAGGACGTCCTCGGCGGCGGCCCGGGCGTCGGCGGAGGCGGCGGGCAGCCAGCCCCAGTCGTAGAGGGCCGTCCTCGTGAAATCGCGAGCGAGCGGGACGGTGCCGCTGGTGGCGCCCAGCGCGAGCGTACGTGCGTCGAGGCCGACGGCGCCCACGACAGGGCCCATCGAAGCCTCGACCTCCCTGCCACCGGCAGCAGTGTCCATCAGCGCTTCACCTCACCGATTCAACCGGCTCAACCGAATCAACCGATTCACCAGACAACGGACCAAACCGGGGCTCTCCTGCCCGGTCTTTCCCCGACGACACCCGCCGCTCAGTCGGGCAGCGCCGCCGCGAGCGACGGGTGCACGGTAAAGACGACGTCCGCGCCTGTGATCTCGAAAACCCGGGCCACGACCGGCCGCATTCCCGCCAGGTGGACCCCTCCCCCGGCGGCGTCGGCCCTCAGTCGCGCCCCGAGGAGCACGTTGAGCCCGGTGGAGTCGCAGAAGTCGAGGCGTGAGCAGTCGACGACAAGCCGTGACCGGCCGGCGTCCAGCGCGTCGTCGAGTGGCGCACGCAACACGTCGGCCGTGTGGTGATCGAGCTCACCCACCGGGGTGAGGACCTCGCTCTCCCCCACGGTGCGGACCTCGACCCGCAGCCTCCCCGGCTGCGTGCTGCCCGTGTTCTGGCGGTCCATTCCCGTGCCTCTTCTCGCTCTCGCGCATGCCGGTTGACGTGCCTCGCACCATACAAGCGAGACGCCGACGCGCGCACCTGAACTCCACCACATACCTGGTCAAACAGGACAACAGGCACTTGCAACAAGCCATGTCGAGCAGGTAGGGCTAGTAAGGAACATTCGAAACGGCCGGCTTTGGAGGCGCCGCAAACCGCAGCAGGAAGAAACGATGGAGGAGACCATGTCACCCCGGCTCGACGCCCCGCGTACCCACGACGCGCCGTCGGCAGCAACTCCGCCCCCCACCCTCAGCCTTCCCCAGCACCTTCCCGGAGACCTGTCCGACAATCTTCCGGAGATCGGCCCCTTCGACCAGGTCGACCCTCTCGACGCACGGGCGCTGTCGAAGACGCTGTTCGCCCGGCTCGAGGCCCTCGAAGAGGGCACGCACGAGTACGCGTACGTCCGCAACACCCTCGTCGAGCTCAACCTCGCCCTGGTCAAGTTCGCCGCCTCCCGGTTCCGCTCCCGCAGCGAGCCGATGGAGGACATCATCCAGGTCGGCACGATCGGCCTCATCAAGGCGATCGACCGCTTCGAGCTGTCCCGCGGCGTCGAGTTCCCGACCTTCGCGATGCCGACGATCATCGGCGAGATCAAGCGCTTCTTCCGCGACACCTCGTGGTCCGTGCGCGTGCCGCGCAGGCTCCAGGAACTCCGCCTCGACCTCGCCAAGGCCGGTGACGAACTGGCCCAGCGGCTCGACCGCGCGCCGACCGTCGCCGAACTCGCCGAGGCGCTCGGCCTGAGCCGCGACGAGGTCGTCGAGGGCATGGCCGCCAGCAACGCGTACACCGCGAGCTCGCTGGACGCCCAGCCCGACGAGGACGACGGCGAGGGCGCGCTCGCCGACCGGATCGGCTACGAGGACCACGGGATCGAGGGCATCGAGTACGTCGAGTCCCTCAAGCCGATGATCGCCTCGCTGCCGCCCCGCGACCGGCGCATCCTCTCCCTCCGCTTCGTCGCCGGCATGACCCAGTCGGAGATCGGCGAGGAGCTGGGCATCTCGCAGATGCACGTCTCCCGGCTGCTCTCCCGGACGCTCGGCAGGCTGCGCAAGGGGCTGACCCTGGAGGAGTGACCTCCGGCTCCGCACGATCCCGCGCGAGACCCGCGCCGGGCGTGGCGAATGACGTGGAAAGGGCCCGTTCCCCTCGGACGGGCCCTTCCGCGGTGTTCGCGCGGGGGACACGTCAGCCGAGGGCGTCGCGGACCGCCGCCTCGGCGTGGATACGGGTGGTGGGGAAGACCGGCACGGGGCTGTCCTCGGGGCGCACGAGCAGCTCGATCTCGGTGCAGCCGAGGATCACTCCCTCGGCGCCGGCGGCGACGAGCCGCTCGATGACCTGCTGGTACGTGACGCGGGAGGTCTCGCGCACGACGCCGAGGCAGAGCTCCTCGTAGATGATCCGGTGGACGGCGGCGCGGTCGTCGGCGTCGGGCACGAGGACGGTCAGGCCATGGGAGGCGAGCCGGTCGCGGTAGAAGTCCTGCTCCATGGTGAAGGCGGTACCGAGCAGCCCGACCGTGGTGAGCCCCTGGGCGCGGACGGCGCGCGCGGTGGCGTCCCCGAGATGGAGAAGGGGCACGGCGACGGCTTCCTCCACCTGGTCGGCGACCTTGTGCATGGTGTTCGTACAGATCAGGAGCAGCTCGGCACCGGCCGCTTCGAGCCCCTTGGCCGCGTCGGCGAGCACCTCACCCGCCTTGTGCCACTCGCCGGCGACCTGGAGCCGCTCGATCTCGGCGAAGTCGACGGAGTGCAGGACGCAGCGGGCGGAGTGCAGGCCGCCGAGGCGTTCACGGACGAGTTCGTTGAGGAGGCGGTAGTACGCGGCGCTGGACTCCCAGCTCATACCGCCGATGAGGCCGATGGTCTTCATGGCGCCCACGCTAGGGTGCGCGCCATGGAGACGGCGGAACTGATCGGCACGGGACGGACGGCGGACGTGTTCGGGCGCGACGGAACTGGCCCGCCTGGACGCCGCGGTGGCGCTGGTGGTGGGGGGCGTGATCAGTCCAGCGTCTGCGTGATCTCGCTACGGGTCGGGGTGAGGACGAGGCGGGCGCGCGCCCCGTTGACGAGGGGCAGGTACGGGGGAACGTGTCCGCACTCGACATCGGCGATGATCGGCACGTTCAGGGGTCCGAGGGCGTCAAGGACCGCTTCGTGCTGGGTGAGTGAGGCGCCGTCGGGCGCCGAGGTCCGGCCCACGATCACCGCGTTCGCCGGGTCGAAGAAGCCGGCCATCCGCATCCCGTGCAGGTTCCGGCAGATGGCGAAGGCGTCGCCGTCCACCGCTTCGACGTACACGAGGAGCCCTTCCGGTGCCTCGGCGCGCGCGAAGGCGGACGTGTCGAGGTAGCCGGTGCCCGTGAGGTTGCACAGGATCTCGGTGCACCCCCCGATCAACCGCCCCTCGACCTCCAGGCCCTCCGCGCCCACGCCCCCGTCGCCGACGCCGCCGCCGCCGCTGTCCAGCCGGGTCCATCTGCCCGGCGTGTCGAGCGTGAACTCACTGGCCTCGGGGTGAAGTCGGTAGTCGTCCCAGCCGGAGGCGCGGTGGCGGTCCGGCGGGATCTGCGTGAACGGCCGCCCCTGCGGGGCGGAGACGATGTCGAGCCACGAGAGCAAGCCCTCGGGTGCCCGGTACGGGGTGTCCATGAGGTTGTTGCCGTGCACGGTCGCGATGCCGGTGAGGAGGGTCATCGGCGTCATGAGGACCGACATGTCCGAGTACCCGACGAGCCAGGTCGGCTCGGCGTCCCGCAACCGCTGCCAGTCGAGCAGCGGCAGCAGGTCGATCGCGGTCTCCCCACCCCATGGCGGCACCACGGCGCGGATGCCGGGGTCCGTCATCATCGACATGAACTCCCGGGCCCGCTCGGCGGCAGGGGCGCTGACATGACCGGCCCCGTCCATGCAGGACCCGAGGACCACCTCGTACCCCCGCGCCTCGACGCGGCGGATCGCCACCTCCAGACGCTCACGCAGCTCCTTCGGGACGCCACTCGAAGGGGAGGTGACGCCGATGCGGTCACCGGGACGAAGGGGACGCGGGTATCGAACGGACATGCGCCGCATTCTGGCACGGCATGATCCCGGAGCGGGACGCTCCGCCGTGGTATTCCGGTGCGCCGCGCGGGAGTCCGCGATTAGCCTCGCCACCATGCCCCTTGAGATGAACGACACCGTACGCGGCCTGCTCGACGTCCCGCTCATGGCCGTCCTGTCCACTTTGAACCCCGACGGCGGCCCGCAGAGTTCGGTGGTCTGGGTGAGCCGGGACGGCGGCGAGCTGCTGATCTCCACCGAACAGGGCCGGCGCAAGGCGCGGAACATACTCCGCGACCCACGCGTCGGCCTGACCGTCTTCGACCCCGCCGACCCGAACCTGTACGTCGAGATCCGCGGCACGGCCACCGTCACCGACGACCCCGGCCGCGCGACGGCCGTCCGCATCGCCGAGGAGTACCTCGGCCCGGGCGGCGGCAAGGCGTACCTGGAGGCCCCACCGGAGGCGGTCCGCGTGGTCCTCCGCATCACCCCGACCAAGATCCTCGGCAGCGCCACCAGGGTCACCACGTCCGCCTAGGCCGCTGAGGTTCGGCCGGTCAAGGCCGGTCAGCGGCTCTTTTCGGCGTCAGGGGCGCTGTACGCCCGGGCGAGTGTCTCCACGGTGGTGGCCATGGCCCGGCGCAGTTCGGGTGGTGCGACGACCACGACGTCTGTGCCGAGTCGGAGCAGCTCGCCGCGGGCGTGGTCGATGCTCTCGGTGGGGATGACCGCCTCGACCCATCCGTCGTCGCCGATGTCGTCGCCGATGGGGGTCGCGGTGGAGTCGACGGCCCGCACCACTTCCGGCGCGACGTTGTCGGGCAGGCGCCGGCGGCCCGCCGGGGAGAGCCGGACGGTGGCTGTGCCGGTGTAGCGGCGGGCGTGGAAGTCTTCGAGGTAGGCGGCCCAGTACGCGCCCAGGTCGAAGTCCGCCGGCCGGTCGAACCGCTCGTCGCCCAGTGTCGCGTCGAGGATCTGGGTGACGCGGTACGTCGCGGTTCCCTTCTCCGTGGCGGCCACGAGGTACCAGGTCCCGGATTTGAGGACCAGGCCGTAGGGGCGGAGACGGCGCTCCACTTCCTGCGGGGCACGCCAGCGGCGGTAGCGCACGTCCACCGCTCGCCGCGTGAGCACCGCGTCGACGAACAAGGGGAGACGCGGGGCCTGTTCGGGCTCCCGGTACCAGCCGGGGGCGTCCAGGTGGAAGACCGCCGCGACCCGCGCGGCCTCTTCGGCCAGCGCCGTCGGCAACGCGGCGAGCAGCTTCAGCCGGGCGGCGGTCACCTCGGCCGAGAGCCCCAGGTCGGCGGCGGGGCCGGGCAGTCCAGCGAAGAACAGGGCCCGTGCCTCGCCCTCGCTCATCCCGGTCAGCCGGGTGCGGTAGCCGTCGAGCAGCTGGTAGCCGCCCCCACGGCCCGTCTCGGCGTAGACCGGGACGCCTGCGGTCTGAAGGCGCGCGAGGTCACGGTAGGCGGTGCGCACGGACACGTTCAGCTCGTCGGCGATCGCCTGCGCGGAGAGGCGGCCCCGCGATTGCAGCAGCAGAAGAACCGAGAGCAGTCGACTCGCAGGCATGCGCGCATTCTCCTCGGAAAACCCTGACAGGACCTGTCACACGGTTCTCCTATCGTCGGCCGGGATCTTCCTCCGCCATGCACCGCACCTCACACCTCACCGAACAGGAGTCCCGCTGTGTCCACCGACATCGTCGGCCCGCCGCCTGCCGTGATCGAGCTCCGCCAGTACACGCTGCGTCCCGGCCGGCGCGACGAGCTCATCGAACTCTTCGACCGGGAATTCGTCGAAACGCAGGAGGAGGCGGGGATGAGCCTGCTCGGCCAGTTCCGGGACCTCGACGATCCGGACCGCTTCGTCTGGCTGCGCGGGTTCCGGGACATGGAGGCGCGTCATCGCGCGCTCTCGGCCTTCTACGGAGGGCCCGTCTGGGCCGAGCACGGCCCCGCGGCGAACGACACCATGATCGATTCGGACGATGTCCTTCTGCTGCGCCCGGTGCCGTCCGGAAGTGGCTTCGCGGTGCCCCCGGGCGCGCGTCCCCCGGTCGGAACTCCGCCGCCGGACCGGTTCGTGGCCGCCACCGTATGGTCCTTCCCTCCCGACCGGAACGACGGCATCGCACTGATCCGGGACGGCCTCCTTCCCGTACTCGAGGAGACGGGCCCCGCCCCCCTCGCCTTCCTGACCACCGAGACCGCACCCAACACGTTCACCAGACTGCCGGTCCGCACCGGCGAGAACGTCGCCGCGATCGTCACCTCGTACGCCGACGAGAACGCGCACCGACGCCACCTCGCCGCCATGGAGGCCAACCCCCTGACGCGGGACACGATCCTTCCGGCCGTCGCCCAGGAACAGACGGCGGCGCCCCGCACACTCCGCCTGTCCCCCACCGGCCGCTCGCTCATCTGACGGGGGGCCCGGCGGAGGCCCGGCGTTCGAAATCTTCCGGATTCCTGTCACATCTCCGTGCGTCCCTCCGTCAGTGCGGTGAAGACGCCGACAAGGGCGACGCGAAGGAGAGCGGCCATGACGAACACGAACACCACCATGAGCGCGGGCACGAGCACCGGCAATCCCCTCTCCCGGATGCCCGACCCCGCCGAGTTCGTGCCCGAGGTGAACGACGTCAGCGCCGCGCTCTTCCGGGCCACCGGCAACCAGTCCGTGCCGCGCACCACCATCAACCTGATCCACCTGCGCGCCGGGCAGATCGTCAACAACACCTACCTGACCATCCTGAACACCAGCTTCCTGCGCAAGGCCGGCGTGTCCGAGGAGCGGATCACCGCCGTGTCCTCCTGGCAGGACGCCCCGTACTTCACCGACGCCGAGCGCGCCGCGCTCGCCCTGGTGGAAGCCACCCTCCAGCCCGCCCCCCACGGCAAGGAGCGCGTCTCCGGCGAGTTGTACGCCGAGGTGGCCGAGCACTACGACAACAAGGCGCTCGCCACCCTCACCATCGCCATCGGCCAGATCAACTTCTTCATCGCCCTGGCCGTCATCGGCAAGCCCCAGCCGGTCACCTCCCTCGCCGACCAGCAGTGGGACTGACCCGACCCGACCCGCGCCACCGAACGGCGGTCAGGCCACCCGCTCTCCCCGGTGCCAGACCTCCGTCACCAGCGGGACACCCGGGCGGTACGCAAGGTGCACGTGGGACGGGGCCTCCAGGATCGCCAGATCCGCGTACGCGCCCGGCGTCAGGCGGCCGGTGTCCGAGCGGCGCAGGGCCGCCGCGCCGCCGGCCGTGGCGGACCAGAGCGCCTCGTCCGGGGTCATCCCCATGTCGCGCACCGCGAGCGCGATGCAGAACGGCACGGAGGACGTGAACGACGAGCCCGGGTTGCAGTCCGTCGACAGGGCAACCGTCACGCCCGCGTCCAGGAGGCGGCGGGCGTTCGGCCACTCGGCGCGGGTGGAGAACTCCGCGCCAGGGAGGAGCGTCGCGACCGTTGCACCCGAGGCGAGCGCGTCGACGTCGGCGTCCGTGAGGTGCGTGCAGTGGTCCGCGCTGGCCGCGTCCAGCTCCACCGCGAGCTGGACACCGGGGCCGTACGAGAGCTGGTTGGCGTGGACACGCGGGTGCAGGCCCTTCGCCTTGCCGGCGGTGAGGATCGCCCGCGCCTGGTCCCCGTCGAAGGCGCCCTTCTCGCAGAAGACATCGATCCAACGGGCGTACGGCACGCAGGCGTCGAGCATCTCCCCGGTGACGAGGTCGACGTACGCGGCCGGGTCGTCGGCGTAGTCGGGAGAGACGATGTGGGCGCCGAGGTACGTCACCTCGTCCGTGTGGGCGGCGGCGATGCGCAGCGCGCGGGCCTCGTCCTCGACCGTGAGGCCGTAGCCGGACTTGGTCTCGAAGGTGGTCGTGCCCTGCCGCAGGGCCTCGCGCATGTAGCGGGCGACGTTCGCGGACAGCGCCTCGTCGGAGGCCGCGCGCGTGGCCGCCACCGTCGTACGGATGCCGCCCGCCTTGTACGGCTGGCCGGACATCCGCGCGTTGAACTCGGCCGTGCGGTCGCCCGCGAAGACGAGGTGCGAGTGGGAGTCCACGAAACCGGGGATCACCGCCCGTCCGCCGGCGTCGACCCGGTTGTCAGTGGCGGGTGCTTTTCTTGATTCACCGACCCAGGCGACGCGGTCGCCGTCGATGACGACGGCCGCGTCCTGGATCAGGCCCAGCGGGCTTCCATCACCGAGGGAGGGATCATTCGTGACGAGACTGGCGATGTTGACGATGGCGGTGGCGGCCGTCGCCACGGCGCTGTTCGCGCTCGTGGGGGCGGAGATCGCCGCCGGGTTGTTCGTCGCCGCGGGGCCCGTGTTCATGATGCGAGGTGTCTCCTTCAGCCGGTTCAGCCGATCCAGTGGGTTCGACCGGACCGGTCCGTCCGGTCGGTCCGGTCGGTTCAGTCACGCAGGGCGGCGATCGAGTCCGCGAGGGCCCGTGGCACGTCCGGCACGGTCTGGTGGACCCCGTCCCGTACGACGTGACGGCCGCCCACGATCGTGTGCCGCACGTCCGGCGCCGACGCTGCGAATACCGCCGTCTCGGCTGCCAGACGCGGCACCGGTCCCGCTGTCCTGACCGAGTCCAGGGCGATCGTCGTGAAGTCGGCGAGCGCGCCCGGCTCCAGGGTGCCCGCCTCGGGCCGGCCGAGGGCCGCGTGGCCGTCGGCGGTGGCGGCCCGCAGCAGCGCGGCGGCGGTCCAGTGGCCGCGTGTGCGGGAGCGGAGGCGTTCGTTCAGCTCCATCGCGCGGGCCTCCTCCAGGAGGTCGATCACCGCGTGGCTGTCGCTGCCCAGGGAGAGCGGGGAGCCCGCGCGCTGGAGGGCGACGGCCGGGCCGATGCCGTCCGCGAGGTCGCGTTCGGTGGTCGGGCACATGCAGGTGCCGGTCGTGGAGGAGCCGATCAGCGCGATGTCCGCGTCCGTGAGGTGGGTGTTGTGGACACCCGTCGTCAGCGGGCCGAGGACGCCGTGGTCGGCGAGGAGCTGGGTGGGGGTGCGGCCGTGGGCCGCGAGGCAGGCGTCGTTCTCGGCCGTCTGCTCCGAGAGGTGGACGTGGAGCGGGGCGCCCCGCTCGTGCGCCCAGTTCGCCACGGTCGCCAGTTGGTCGGCCGGGACGGCCCGTACGGAGTGGATCGCCGCCCCGATCCGTACGCCGTCACCGCCGTCGCCGGCGCCGGCGCGCTCCTTGAGCAGCGACACCCGGTCCGCCCAGGCGTCCGCCGTGCCGTCGGAGAAGCGGAGCTGATGCTGGTCGGGGGCGGCGCCGAAGCCGGAGGAGAGGTACGCCGTGTCGAGGAGGGTGATCCGGATGCCGGCCTCGGTCGCCGCCGCGATCAGCGCCTCGCCCATCGCGTTGGGGTCGGCGTAGGGGGTGCCGCCCGGCGCGTGGTGGAGGTAGTGGAACTCGCCGACCGCCGTGATCCCGGCGAGCGCCATCTCGGCGTACACCGCCCGCGCGAGGGCGTGGTACGTCTCCGGGGTCAGCCGGGAGGCGACCTGGTACATCACCTCGCGCCAGGTCCAGAAGGTGCCGGAGCCGACCTGGACCGTGCCGCGCAGCGCCCGGTGGAAGGCGTGGGAGTGCGCGTTGGCCAGGCCGGGGATCGTCAGGCCGCGCAGGGCGACGGCGCCGGGGGGCGGGGCGTCGGCACCGGTCCGTACGGCGGTGATGCGGCCGTCGGACACGTCCAGCGCGACGCCCGGCTCGACGTGCGTGCCGAGCCAGGCGTGCTCCAGCCAGTACGTCGTCACCTGCACGCGAGACCCTCCAGTACGTCGGCGAGTGCGAGGACCCCGGCCACGCAGTCGTCCTCGGCCGCGAACTCGGCCGGGGAGTGCGAGACGCCCGTGGGGTTCCGTACGAACAGCATGGCGGTCGGGATCGACTCGGACAAAATGCCCGCGTCGTGTCCGGCGCCGGTGCCCAGGACCGGGGTCTTCTCCCCCAGGATCCCGGCCAGCTCGTCCCGGAGCGCGTGCGCGAACTCGACGACCGGGGTGAAGGACTCCCGTACGACCGTGAGGTCGATGCCGTGGCGGGTCGCGTAGTCGCGGGCCGCGGTCTCGACGCCCTCCGTGACGGTGTCCAGGGCCGTCTGGTCGGCGGCGCGGGCGTCGAGCCAGCCGCGGACGAGGGACGGGATGGCGTTGACGCCGTTCGGCTCGACCGCGATCTTCCCGAAGGTCGCGACGGCACCCGCGAGTTCGGCCTCGCGGCGGGCGGCGAGGACGGTCTCGGCGTACGTCAGCATCGGGTCGCGGCGGTCGACGAGCCGGGTGGTGCCGGCGTGGTTGGCCTCGCCGGCGAAGTCGTACCGCCAGCGGCCGTGCGGCCAGATCGCGGAGGCGATGCCGACGGCGTCGCCGGTCAGGTCCAGGGCGCGGCCCTGTTCGACGTGGAGCTCGACGAAGGCGCCGATGCGGGCGAGGCGTTCCGGATCGGGGCCGATGGCCTCCGGGTCGTAACCGGCGGCCTCCATCGCCTGCGGGAGGCTGATGCCCTCGGCGTCGCGGAGCTCGTAGGCCTGCTCCTTCGTCAGCCGGCCGGCGGTGAGGCGGGAGCCGACGCAGGCGAGCCCGAAGCGGGCGCCCTCCTCGTCACCGAAGTTGGTGATGGCGAAGGGGCGCTTGAACTGGACGCCACGCGCGCGCAGTTCGTCGAGCGCGGCGAAGGCGGACACGACGCCGAGGGGGCCGTCGAAGGCCCCGCCGTCGGGCACGGAGTCCAGGTGCGAGCCGGTGACGACCGCGTCACCGGCGGCGGGGTCGCCGAGCCAGGCCCACTGGTTGCCGTTGCGGTCGACCTCGTAGTTCAGGCGGCGGGCCTCGGCCTGCATCCGGAACCAGAGCCGGCAGTCGGCGTCGGCGCCGGTCCAGGCGTATCGGCGGTAGCCGCCGGAGGCGGCGCTGCGGCCGATGGGCCGCAGCGACCGCCACATGGCGTGGAACGTGGCGCTCACGCAGAGCCGTCCTCGCGCATGGGTACCCGTACGCCCTTCTCGTCCGCGACCGACTCCGCGATGTCGTAGCCCGCGTCGACGTGGCGGATGACGCCCATGCCGGGGTCGTTCGTCAGGACGCGGCGGATCTTCTCGCCGGCCAGCTTCGTGCCGTCGGCCACGGAGACCTGACCGGCGTGGATGGAGCGGCCCATGCCGACGCCGCCGCCGTGGTGCAGCGAGACCCAGGAGGCGCCGGAGGCGACGTTGACCATGGCGTTGAGGAGCGGCCAGTCGGCGATCGCGTCGGAGCCGTCGAGCATCGCCTCGGTCTCGCGGTAGGGGGAGGCCACCGATCCGCAGTCGAGGTGGTCGCGGCCGATGGCGAGCGGGGCCGCGAGTTCGCCGGAGGCGACCATGTCGTTGAAGCGCTCGCCCGCCTTGTCCCGCTCGCCGTAGCCCAGCCAGCAGATGCGCGCCGGGAGGCCCTGGAAGTGGACGCGCTCGCCGGCCATCTTGATCCAGCGGTGGAGGGACTCGTTCTCCGGGAAGAGCTCGAGCATCGCCTTGTCGGTCTTGTGGATGTCGGAGGCCTCGCCGGAGAGCGCCGCCCAGCGGAACGGTCCCTTGCCCTCGCAGAACAGCGGGCGGATGTACGCCGGTACGAAGCCGGGGAAGGCGAAGGCGCGGTCATAGCCGGCCAGTTGGGCCTCGCCGCGGATCGAGTTGCCGTAGTCGAAGACCTCGGCGCCCGCGTCCATGAAGCCGACCATGGCCTCGACGTGGCGGGCCATCGACTCGCGGGCGCGGGTCGTGAAGCCCGCGGGGTCCTTGGCCGCGTAGGTCGCCATGTCGTCGAAGGCGACGCCGACGGGCAGGTAGGAGAGCGGATCGTGGGCCGAGGTCTGGTCGGTCACGATGTCGATCGGGGCGCCCTCGGCGAGCATCTGCGGCAGCAGCTCGGCCGCGTTGCCGAGCAGGCCGATGGAGAGCGGGCGGCGGGCGTCCCGCGCCTCGGTCGCCAGCGCGAGCGCGTGGGCGAGGCTGTCGGCCTTGACGTCGAGGTAGCGGTGCTCGATGCGGCGCTCGATGGCGCGCGGGTCGACGTCGATGCAGATCGCGACGCCGTCGTTCATCGTCACGGCGAGCGGCTGGGCGCCGCCCATGCCGCCGAGGCCGGCGGTCAGGGTGATGGTGCCGGCCAGCGTCCCGTTGAACTTCTTCGCCGCCACGGCCGCGAAGGTCTCGTACGTGCCCTGGAGGATGCCCTGGGTGCCGATGTAGATCCAGGAGCCTGCCGTCATCTGGCCGTACATGGTCAGACCCAGCTGCTCCAGGCGCCGGAACTCCTCCCAGTTCGCCCAGTCGCCGACCAGGTTGGAGTTGGCGATGAGGACGCGCGGCGCCCACTCGTGGGTCTGCATGACGCCGACCGGGCGGCCGGACTGGACGAGCATCGTCTCGTCCTGCTTCAGCGTGCGCAGGGTGCGGACCATGGCGTCGAAGGAGCGCCAGTCGCGGGCGGCCTTGCCGGTGCCGCCGTAGACGACGAGCTTGTCGGGGTGCTCGGCGACCTCGGGGTCCAGGTTGTTCTGGAGCATCCGGAGGGCGGCCTCCTGCTGCCATCCCAGGGCGCTCAGTTCCGTACCGCGCGGGGCCCGTACGGGGCGGGGTCCTGACATGGGGCAGCCTCCTCCGATGTGAATCAGTTATTCACATCCTGGACTGCTGAATACTTGTAGTCAACAGCTGCGGCACCACCCGTCCCGGTGGTCCTATGGATCCATGGCTTCCCACCACGCCGGCGCCCGTCGCGATCGGGCCGTCCGTGCCGCCGTCGAACAAGGCCTCCTCTCTCCCACCAACCCCTCCGGGCAGATCGTCGCCCTCCTGGACACCGCCGGCATCCGCGCCTCGGCCGCCGCCCTCGTCTCCGCCTTCGCCGCCGTCACCGACGCCCCCGTCCTGCACGCCTTCGCCGTGAAGGCCACCCCCCTCGTGCCCGTGCTGCGCCTGCTGCACGACTGCGGGCTCGGCGCCGAGGTCGCGAGCCCCGGCGAGCTGGCCCTCGCCCGCGCGGCCGGCGTCCCGCCGGCCCGTACTGTGCTGGACTCGCCCGCCAAGACGCCCGCCGAACTGCGCCAGGCCCTCGCCCTCGGGATCGCCGTCAACGCCGACAACATGCAGGAACTGGCCAGGATCGACGCGCTCGTCGCCTCCGCGCCGACCGCGAGCCCGGTCGGACTGCGGGTCAACCCGCAGATCGGGGCGGGCACGATCGGCGCGCTCTCCACGGCGACCGCCACGTCCAAGTTCGGGGTGGCCCTGCGCGACGAGGGCGCGCGGGAGGCCGTCGTTCAGGCGTATCTGGACCGGCCCTGGATGCGCCGGCTGCACACGCACACCGGCTCCCAGGGCATTCCGCTCGCCCTCATGGCGGAGGGGGTCGCGGCGGCCCACGAACTGGCCGAGGAGATCAACGCCAAGGCCGGACGGCAGCAGATCGACACCCTCGACATCGGGGGCGGACTGCCGGTGAACTTCGCCTCCGACGAGGAGACGCCGACCTACGCGGAGTACGCCGGGCTGCTCGCCGCGACGGCTCCGGGCCTGCTCGACGGGCGCTACGGGCTCGTCACCGAGTTCGGGCGCTCCCTGCTCGCCAAGCACGGCACGATCCTGGCGCGCGTCGAGTACACGAAGACCTCCGGAGCCCGCCCCATCGCGGTCACCCACGCGGGGGTCCAGGTCGCCACCCGTACCGTCTACGACCCGGTCTCCTGGCCGCTGCGCGTCCTCGCGTACGACTCCGAGGGCCGGCCCCGCGGCGGGGAGGAGATCGTCCAGGACGTCGCGGGCCCCGCCTGCTTCACGGGCGACATGCTCACCACCGCGCGCCCGCTCCCCCTGCTGCGGCCGGACGACATCGTCGCGGTGCCGGACACGGGCGCGTACTACTTCGCCCACCACTACGCGTACAACAGCCTGCCCCGTCCCGCCGTCCACGGCTTCACGGCGGACGACGAGGGCGCGATCGCCTTCTCGACCGTACGGGAGGCCCAGAACCTCGACGAGATCGTCGCCGAGGCGGGCGGGGACCGGGCGGACGCCCTGCTGTCGTAGCACTACGGGCGGTTGTCCGGCCCCGGTGCTTCGATGGAGCCATGGCTATGAAGAGCGTCGTCGTCGAGCGCCGGATCGCGGCGTCCCCCGGGCCCGTCTGGGAGGCGCTGACGGACCTGAGGGACATGGAGCGGGTCCTGAGCGGCGTGGAGCGGGTCGAGGTGCTGACGGAGGGCGTCTTCGGGGTGGGCACCCGCTGGCGCGAGACCCGGCGGATGATGGGCAAGGAGGCCACGGAGGAGATGACCGTGACCGAGGCCGAGCCGCCGGACCGGTACGTGACGGTGGCCGACTCGCACGGTGTGCACTACGTCTCGGAGATCGCGCTGCGGCCGGACGGGGCGGGAGCGACCACGGTACGGATGACGTTCTCGGCGACGCCTGCCGAGGGGGGCCGCACGGGGTTCCTCGCCAAGCTGCTGAGCGGCCTCGGCGCCAGGGCGGTGAGCCGGGCGCTGGCCAAGGACCTGGACGACGTGGCGGCGTCGGTGGAGCGCCGCCACTGACCACCACCCCCGATCCCCGCCACCGCCACCGATCCCCGCCGCCGACCATCGCCCGTACACATGTTCGCTCGTACGAGTGACAGTGCGGCGGGCATCACGTGACGGGACCCCGGGCAGGCACTTCCTGACGCCGTCACGGGAGGCCACTCATGACCACAGCACCCCAGCCCGACCAACCACCACAGGCTTCGCGGCCGTTACCGCACGGCGAGGCCGAACAGCCCCCGCTGAAACGGGCGATCGGGCCCAAGCTGCTGATCCTCTTCGTGATCGGCGACATCCTGGGCACCGGGATCTACGCGACCACCGGCAAGGTCGCGGGCAAGGTCGGCGGCGCGCTCTGGCTGCCCTTCGTGATCGGCTTCGTCGTGGCGCTGCTGACCGCCGCCTCGTACGTGGAGCTGGTCGGCAAGTACCCGAAGGCGGCGGGCGCCGCGCTCTACACACAGAAGGCGTTCAAGGTCCCCTTCCTGACCTTCATCGTCGCGTTCATGGTGATGTGCTCGGGGCTCTCCTCCGCGAGCGCCGCCGCCCGCGCCTTCAGCGGGGACTACTTCCAGGAGTTCACGGACGCCATCCCGGCCACGCTCATCGCGATCGTCTTCGTCCTCGCCCTCGCCTGCCTCGCGCTGCGCGGAGTGTCGGAATCCGTGAAGACGAACGTCGTCCTGACGCTGGTCGAGCTCACCGGCCTGCTGATCATTCTCTCGATCGGCGCCTGGGCCGTCCTGACCGGTGAGGGGGAGCCGTCGCGGCTCGGTGAGTTCGAGGCGTCGGGCAGCGGATACGCGCTGATGACGAGCGTGCTGGGGGCCACGGCGCTGGGCTTCTTCGCCTTCGTCGGCTTCGAGGACTCCGTCAACATGGCGGAGGAGACGCAGGACCCGGTCCGCACGTTCCCCCGGGCCATCTTCCTGGGCGTGGCCGTCACGGGCACCATCTACGTCCTGGTCGCCCTGGTCTCCTCGCTCCTCGTCGACCACCGGGTCCTGGAGAGGTCCAGCGGGCCGCTCCTGGAGGTCGTGAAGGCCGGCGGGGTCGACTTCCCGCCGAAACTCTTCGCGCTGATCGCCCTGTTCGCGGTCACCAACTCCGCGCTCATCAACATCATGATGGCCTCCCGCCTCTGTTACGGCCTCGCCAACGAGCGGGTCCTGCCGCGCGTGATGGGCAAGGTGCTGAAGAACCGCCGCACCCCCCTCACCGGGATCGTCTTCGCCACCCTCCTCACCATCGGTCTGGTCTCCACGGGCGAGATCGAGGGCCTCGGCGACACCACGGCCTTCCTCCTGCTGTGCGTCTTCGCGGTGGTCAACATCACCGTCCTGGTGCTGCGCAAGGACCGGGTGGAGCACGCCCACTTCCGTACGCCGACGGCGCTCCCGGTCCTCGGCGCGGTCACCGCGCTGATCCTGGCGAGCCCGCTCGCGGACCGCTCGGCGGACGTGTACGTCCGGGCCGCCGTGCTGCTCGCCATCGGGATCGGGCTGTGGGTGATCAACAAGATAGCCCTGCGGGTCCACGGGGAGGACTGAGCCGCCGGAGCCGAGCCGCCCGGAGGGCGAATTCAAGCAAGCCGTCGGCATGTTCCGGTGGAAAATGCCAGAACTCCTGCCCTCGACCGGAACGTTGAGTAACGTCACCGTCACTGCCGTACGCCCGCACGCCGCATCGGGAGGGGAATCCGCGTGCCCGGAATCGACGAGTGCCTGCTGGAGGCCATGAGCCTGCCGGGCGCGCGCGGGGCCTGGCTGGTCGACTGGACCAGTGGGCTCGCCCTCGGCACGGCGGGCGACTCGCCGGTCGGCGACCACGAGACGACCGCCGCGGAAGCAGCCGAACTGGCGCGCGCGGCAGCGGAGTACGACTCCTTCGCCCAGGCCCCGGGACCGACTGCCGCCCCCGGGACCGCCGAGGCGTTACCGAAGGGGCCACCGGTCGAGGACCTGATCGTCACCGGCCGCGGCGGCTATCACGTCCTGCGCTTCGTCGAGACGTCCTTCGACAGCAGCGTCTTCCTGCACCTGTGGCTCGACCGCGACATCGGCAACCTCGCCCTCGCCCGGATCCGGCTGCGCGACCTCGCCGAGAGGCTGGTCCTGGGATGACCGTCTCGCCGATGCTCACCCGCCTCGCCGCCGAGCGTGCGACCGGCGCCCTGCTGCGCGACCACGGCACGCTCTACCTCGTCGACGGCCGCGTCGTCCACGCCGAGAGCCCCGCCGCCCCCGGCCTCGACGTCCTGCTGACGGCCGGCGGACGGCTGCCCCGCGAGGGCTGGGACGAGGCCGTCGACCGGGCCGGGGCGCGGCGCGAGGTCGGCCGGTTCCTGGTGGACAGCGGCCGGCTGGGCGACGGCGAGCTGGAGATCTGCCACCTCGGCGCCGTCTTCGACGCCGCGTTCTTCGCGCTCGCGCCCGCGAGCGGCCCCACCCGCTTCCGCTACGGAGTCGCCCACTGGCTGGGCCCGGTGCGGCCGGTCTCCACCGAGGCCGTCGAGCGCGAGACCGTACGGCGCCGTGAACTGCTGGACAGCGTCTGGCCGTACGGTGCCGTGGACACCGCCCCGGTCGTGCCCCGCGCGGCCGCTCCCGGGCAGACGGTGAGCCTGCGTCAGCGGGCCCTCCTCGCCGCCGCCGACGGGACCCGTACCCCGGCGGACATCGCGCGGCTGCTCGGCCGCCCCGCCTTCCACACCTTGCTCGACATCCGCCGCCTGGCGGCCGCCGGCCTCGTCGAGACCCCGCTCGAACCCGTACCGGCCGCCCCGCCCGCCGTTCCCACCTGGGTCGGCGAGGTCGCGGCGGATCCGGACGTCGCCCTGCTGCGCCGGCTCCGTGACGCCCTGGAGGCAAGCCTGTGATGAGGCGCGCCCTGCGCCTGCGCGCCGAGAGGAGACAACTGATGTCGGCAGAGGCCGAGGTGCTCGGCGAGCTGAGACGGCTGCGGGCCCGACTGCCCCAGCTCACCGGGGCGCTCGCGGCGAGCGCCGACGGCCTGGTCCTGGCCCAGGACACCGTCGACACCGAGGCGGAGTCGGTGGCCGCGCTCACGGCGGCGGCGCTCGGCGTCGGACAGCGGCTGACCGAGTCCACGGGTCAGGGCGGCTTCCGCGAGCTGCTGGTGCGCGGCGAGAACGGCTATGTCGCCACGTACGCGGCCGGCGGCTCCGCCGTCCTCACGCTGCTCGCCGAGCCCCGGATCAATGTGGGCCGGCTCCATCTGGAGGCGCGGCGGTCCAGCGCCCGGATAGGCGAGCTGGTCGACGGGGCGCTCGAACGCAAAGACCTGAACTGATCCGATCCCCACCACTGATGCGAAAAGGAAGTGCGACACCCATGGCGAACACCGAGACCTCCCTGAAGGAAGCCGCCGCCATCGAAGGTGCCATCGGCGCCGCGCTGGTCGACTACACCAGCGGCATGGCCCTCGGCACGATCGGCGGCAGCAAGGAACTCGACCTCAACGTGGCGGCCGCGGGGAACACGGACGTCGTCCGCGCCAAGGTCAGGGCGATGGAGATGCTCGGCCTCAACGACGAGATCGAGGACATCCTGATCACCCTCGGCGGCCAGTACCACCTGATCCGGCTGCTCAAGGGGCGGACCTCCAACGGCCTCTTCCTGTACCTGGCGCTGGACAAGGAGCGCGCGAACCTGGCGATGGCCCGCCACCACCTGAAGCGGATCGAGGCCGAGCTGGACGTCTGATTCTCCGTTCCGGCTTCCTGCTCGGAGTCGCTACTCGACGAACAGGCCCCGCGCCGCCGCCTTCGCGTCGAACTCCTCCAGCCGCGCCTGGGCGTCCGGCAGCTCGTCCGCCATCGCCTCCAGGAGCACCCGGCCGAGCAGCATCGGGGCGCAGGCCGTGTCGAAGGCGAGCCCGGTGCCGACGGCGGCGGGGATCAGCAGGTCGCTGTGGGCGGCGACGGGCGCGAACGCCGATTCGGCGACCGTCACGACGGTCAGCCCGGCCGCCCGCGCGTACTCCAGGGCCTCCACGACCTCCCTGGGGTGGCGCGGCAGCGCGAAGCAGAGCAGGGCCGTGGCCCCGGCCCGTACGGCCGCGTCGACCCGGTCGGTGAGCATCGAGCCGCCCTCGTCGAGCAGGCGGATGTCGGGGTGGACCTTGGCCGCGAAGTACGCGAAGCCGCGGGCTTGGGAGGAGGCGGCGCGCAGGCCGAGGACGAGCAGCGGCCGGGAGGCGGCGAGCAGCCGCCCCGCACGCTCGACGGGCGCGGGATCGGCGAGCAGCTCGGCGAGATGGCGGAGGTTCTCGATCTCGGCGAGGACGGCCTGCTGGTACTCGTTGTGCTCGCTCACCTCGCCCGCGGGCTTCTCGGCCGGGGCGACCTCGCGCAGATGGCGGCGCAGGGCGGGGTAGCCGTCGAACCCGAGGGCGACGGCGAAGCGGGTGACGGAGGGCTGGCTGACACCGGCGAGATCGGCGAGCTCCACGCTGGACAGGAACGGCACGTCTCCGGCCCGGCGCACCATGCAGTGGGCGATGCGCCGCTGGGTCGGTGTCAGCCGGTGCCCCTCGAAGAGCGCCTGCAGCCGTCCGGCCGGGCTGTCACTCACGCCGTCCCCCTTCGTCTATTCATCCACCTCGAACTCTGCATGAGGATATGCAGCAGGGCAAGGAAAAGCGGGGGCTAGCCCTACCGACGCAGGGGGCCGGGGGTCTCTACGGTGGCGACCATGGACGAGCTCAAGAGCGAACTGGACGCCACCCTGCACGCCCGGCGGGAGCTGGGCACGGAGTACGAGGCGGCCCTCGTCGAGTCCTTCCTCGGCACGGTGGAGCAGCGCCTGGACGCGACGATCGACCGCCAGGTGCGGCGCCGGCTGGGCGAGCAGCAGGTGGCGGCCGCCCGCGGCGGCCGGCCGGCGGGATCGGGGGTCGAGGGTTTCGGCGAGCGCTACGGCTTCGGGATCATCTCGCTGGTCCTGGCGATCCCGCTGTCCGCGATCGCCGTCGTCCAGGCGGATCTGGAGGGCCTGATCGTCGCCTGGCTGGGCATCGCGGCCGTGAACTTCGTCCACGCCTTCCGGGACCGTCTGCCCGCCCGTACGGAGAAGGACGACTTCTAGAGCGCGGGACGGGCCCGGCGAACCGAGCCCAAAAAATACCGCGGGGACCGCCGCACCCCCGTGACCGGGGGGCGGGACGACGGCGGTCCCCGCGAGGGACACGGGCCCGGGTCAGGGCCGGTCTCCGCGTCCGGCGGCGTCTGCAGGAGGTCCGGGAGCCGCTCCGGTAGTCCGTGACGCCGACAACACCAAGGTGCCGGACGCGTGTTAAGCGTGTGCTGCCGGTACGTGTCGCGCTCGTACCGTTTTCGCGAACGCCCGCTCGACGGCGGTCCGGGCTACTTCCCGGCGCCCTTGACCCCGCCGCTCGCCAGGAAGGCGAGCAGGTCCTGACGGCTCACCACACCCGTGGGCTTGCCCTCGACCAGGACGATCGCCGCGTCCGCTCCGCCGAGGACGGACATCAGGTCGGCGACCGGCTCGCCGGAGCCGACCTGCGGCAGCGGCGCGCTCATGTGACGCTCCAACGGGTCCTCCAGGGACGCCCGCTTGGTGAACAGCGCGTCGAGGAGCTCGCGCTCGACGACGGAGCCGACGACCTCGGCGGCCATCACGTCGGGGTGCCCGGCGCCCGGCTTGACGATCGGCATCTGGGAGACGCCGTACTCCCGCAGCACCTCGATGGCCTGACCGACCGTCTCCTCGGGGTGCATGTGGACGAGGGACGGCAGACCGCCCTCCTTGTGGCGCAGGACGTCGGCGACGGTGGCGGACTCGGTGTCCTCCAGGAAGCCGTAGTCGGCCATCCACTCGTCGTTGAAGATCTTGGAGAGGTAGCCGCGGCCGGAGTCCGGCAGCAGGACGACCACGACGTCGTCGGGGCCGAGCTCCTTGGCGACCTCGAGCGCGGCGACGACCGCCATGCCGCAGGAGCCGCCCACCAGGAGGCCCTCCTCCTTGGCGAGGCGGCGGGTCATCTGGAAGGAGTCCTTGTCCGAGACCGCGACGATCCGGTCGGTGACGGACGCGTCGTAGGCGGTGGGCCAGAAGTCCTCGCCGACGCCCTCGACGAGGTACGGCCGGCCGGAGCCGCCGGAGTAGACCGAGCCCTCGGGGTCGGCGCCGACGATGCGGACCGCACCGTCGCTGACCTCCTTCAGGTACTTGCCGGTGCCGGAGATGGTGCCGCCGGTGCCGACGCCCGCGACGAAGTGGGTGATCTTCCCGTCCGTCTGCTCCCACAGCTCGGGACCGGTGGTCTCGTAGTGCGAACGGGGGTTGTTCGGGTTCGAGTACTGGTCGGGCTTCCAGGCACCGGGCGTCTCACGGACGAGCCGGTCCGAGACGTTGTAGTACGAGTCGGGGTGCTCGGGGTCGACGGCCGTGGGGCAGACGACGACCTCGGCGCCGTACGCCCGCAGCACGTTGATCTTGTCCGTGGACACCTTGTCGGGGCAGACGAAGATGCACTTGTAGCCCTTCTGCTGGGCCACGATGGCGAGGCCGACGCCGGTGTTCCCGGACGTGGGCTCGACGATGGTGCCGCCGGGCTTGAGAGCGCCGCTCTCCTCGGCCGCCTCGATCATGCGCAGGGCGATCCGGTCCTTGACCGAGCCGCCGGGGTTGAAGTACTCCACCTTCGCCAGCACGGTGGCCTGGATGCCCGCTGTCACATGGTTGAGCTTCACCAGCGGGGTGTTGCCGACGAGGCTGATCATCGAGTCGTGGAATTGCACCGTAATCTCCGGGGTCTCCGTAATGGTGCAGCCAGCGTATGCGTAGTCGGAGCGGGTTACGGGGCAGTTAGTTCCTGAACGGCTTGAAGGAGGTGACTGCCCCCATGTCGAGGGCGAGGGTGGCACGGCGGATCGCGGCGGGCGCGGCGTACGGAGGCGGGAGCATCGGGCTGCTCGGTGTGGCGGCGGTGGGGGTGGTCCTGGCCGAGCTGCAGCTGGCGAAGAGGACGGTCGGGGGTGGGGTGGCGCCGTTGCCACCGGGGGCGGACGGGCTGTACGGCCGCTCCTTCGAGACCTCGGATCCCGTCACCGCCCCTCTTCGGCTGGCCCTTCTGGGTGATTCGACGGCGGCGGGTCAGGGGGTGCGCCGGGTGGGTCAGACGCCGGGGGCGCTGCTGGCCTCGGGGCTCGCGGCGGTGGCCGAGCGTCCGGTGGTCCTGCGGAACGTGGCGCTTCCCGGGGCGCGCTCGGACGACCTGGAGCGTCAGGTGTCGCTGCTGCTCTCGTCGCCGATGGGACCGCCGGACGTGTGCGTGATCATGATCGGGGCGAACGACGTCACGCACCGGATGCCGGCCACGGAGTCGGTGCGGCTGCTGGCGGCGGCGGTGCGGCAGCTGCGGACGGCGGGGGCGGAGGTCGTCGTGGGGACCTGTCCGGACCTGGGGACGATCGAGCCGGTGTACCAGCCGCTGCGGTGGCTGGCGCGGCGGGTGTCGCGCCAGCTGGCGGCGGCGCAGACGATCGTGGTGGTGGAGCAGGGCGGGCGGACGGTGTCGCTGGGGGACCTGCTGGGTCCCGAGTTCGCGGCGAATCCGCGGGAGATGTTCGGGGTGGACAACTATCACCCGTCGGCGGAGGGGTACGCGACGGCGGCGATGGCGGTGCTGCCGACGGTGTGCGCCGTGCTGGGCGTCTGGCCGGAGACGGACGGTCTGGAGCCGGACCGTCGCGAGAACATGCTGCCGGTCGCGAAGGCGGCGGCGGAGGCGGCGAAGGAGGCCGGTACGGAGGTCACGGGGGCGCGGGCGCCGTGGGCGCTGCTCAAGCACCGCCGCCGGAGGCGGCTGCCGGCCGCCGAGGCCCCGACGCCGTCCCCGGAGGACGTCCACCGGCCCTGAAAGCCCCCTGGAAGGCCCGGAAAGTCGCCCGGGGCGGCCGCGAAAGTCCCCCGGGCGGCCGCCGCCGACCCCGGCCGACTGAGCGCCCGCTTAGAAAAGAGGTCCGCGTCACACCGTCAGGGCGATGACCCGTGCCGTACGTGCAGGTAACTTCCCTTTCAGTCCGTCACCCCGCATCCCTCTGGAGCCGTGATGCCCGAAGCCGTCATCGTCTCGACCGCCCGCTCCCCCATCGGCCGGGCCTTCAAGGGCTCCCTGAAGGACCTGCGGCCGGACGACCTCACCGCGACCATCGTGCAGGCCGCGCTCGCCAAGGTCCCCGAGCTCGACCCGCGGGACATCGACGACCTGATGCTCGGCTGCGGCCTCCCCGGCGGCGAGCAGGGCAACAACCTGGGCCGGATCGTCGCCGTCCAGATGGGGATGGACCACCTCCCCGGCTGCACGGTCACCCGCTACTGCTCCTCCTCGCTACAGACCTCCCGCATGGCGCTGCACGCCATCAAGGCCGGCGAGGGCGACGTCTTCATCTCGGCCGGTGTCGAGATGGTCTCCCGCTTCGTGAAGGGCAACTCCGACTCTCTGCCCGACACGCACAACCCGCTCTTCGCCGAGGCCGAGGCCCGTACGGCCGCCGTCGCCGCCTCCGAGGGCTCCACCTGGCACGACCCGCGCGAGGACGGCCTCGTCCCCGACGCGTACATCGCCATGGGCCAGACCGCCGAGAACCTGGCCCGCCTGAAGGGCATCAGCCGCCAGGAGATGGACGAGTTCGGCGTACGGTCGCAGAACCTCGCCGAGCAGGCCATCAAGAACGGCTTCTGGGAGCGCGAGATCACCCCGGTGGAGACCCCGGACGGCACCGTGGTCTCCACCGACGACGGCCCGCGCGCCGGCGTCACCCTGGAGGGTGTCCAGGGCCTCAAGCCCGTCTTCCGCCCCGACGGCCGTGTCACCGCCGCCAACTGCTGCCCGCTCAACGACGGCGCCGCCGCGCTCGTGATCATGTCGGACACGAAGGCCCGCGAGCTCGGCCTGACCCCGCTCGCCCGCATCGTCTCCACCGGCGTCTCGGGCCTCTCCCCCGAGATCATGGGCCTCGGCCCGGTCGAGGCGTCCAAGCAGGCCCTCAAGCGCGCCGGTCTGACCATCGGCGACATCGACCTGGCCGAGATCAACGAGGCGTTCGCCGCCCAGGTCATCCCGTCCTACCAGGACCTGGGGCTGGATCTGGACAAGGTGAACGTGAACGGCGGCGCCATCGCCGTCGGCCACCCCTTCGGCATGACGGGCGCCCGCATCACCGGCACGCTGATCAACAGCCTGCAGTTCCACGACAAGCAGTTCGGCCTGGAGACGATGTGCGTCGGCGGTGGCCAGGGCATGGCCATGGTCATCGAGCGGCTGAGCTGAGCCGTAGCGGAGGGTAGGGGTCGCCTGAGGAACGAAGGCGGCACCTGCCCGCAGCGGTGGCGAAGCGAGGCGTGAGCAAAGAAGCGAGCGGCTCTCCTAGACAGCGCTCCCATGGCCTGTTGACGGGGATCCCAACCGTCCCGCGTCCCAGCCGTGACCGAATCTCCCCCAGGATGTGACCTACGTCCCGGGGGAGACTGTTTTCCCAGGTCAGAGTAGTTTCGGGACTAAACACCCGGCCCAAATACCTGTCCAATTCGTGACGTAATGCACTGACAGGGGGCGCACTCCCACGACAAGCTGATGTAGGAAGTCGGGGGATCGACTCGGAATCGGGAGTACGTCAGTGAGCGCCATGTCTCTTGCCCTGCTGGTGACCACGGCCGCCGCCACGGCCGTGGGCGCCGCCGCCCTGCACGCTGCCCACGGTCTCCGTAAGCAGGTCACCGCTCTGCGTAGCGAACTCGCCACGGCCCACGGGGTGTCCGTGCCCCACGCCCGCCAGTCGCCCGCGGCCGAGATACGGGCCGCGGTGGCCGAGGCGCTGGCCGAGGAGCGCGAGCGCGAGCTCGCCGAGGCGCGGGCCTTCTGGGCGGCGCAGGAGGCCCGTGACGCGGCCGACGCCCCGTCCGTGCTCGGCGGCCTGGGCGGCACCACCGAGGACGGCCCCTTCTACGTCCCGCGCCAGGCCGACTTCGCCGGCCTGGAGGCCATGGCCCTGGAGGCGATGGAGGCCGAGGCCGCCGCGCTGGACGGCCCCGGCGCCGACAGCGTCCTGGACGAGTTCCCCGAGCTGACCGAGTACGCCGAGGACTCGCCCGAGCTCGCCGCGGCCCGCCGCCGCCACCCCTCGCACCCCGACTTCGTGCCGGTGCAGACGCCCGTCGTCACCGACCACGAGCGCACGGTCGCCCGCCTGGAGGAGCTCGCCGACACGCGCACCGCGCTGACGGACGTGCGCCCGGGCCCGCTCGGCACGCTGGACGTGTACGTCTTCGCCGACGGCACCACGCTCTGCATGACCCCCGGCCACCGGGAGACCGCCGAGCGTCTCGCGGACGCCCTGCACGCCGGCCGTACGCCCGTCCTGCTCGGCGGTTCGGGCGTCTCGGGCGCGTACGCCCTGACGTTCTCCTTCGGGGACGCGGACGACGAGAACGTCTACATCCTGGCCGACCGCGTCATCGCGTCGCTCTGATGCCGCGGGGTCACAACCCCGCTCGCTCCGCGGCCTCCCGCACCAGCCTGACGGCCTCGCCCAGCTCCCCCTCCGGGGATCCGGCCGGGGCCGTTCGCAGAATCTCCGCCAGATCGTTTCCGGCCACCACGAGTTGGTCGGCGACCGCGAAGACACCGGCGTCCGGCATGATCCGTCCGGCACCCCCCGGCTCCTCGATCCGCTGCGCCCGCAGCGCCAACTCCCGGGCCAGTGTCAGCCCTTCGGCGGCTGCGCCGCGCTGGAGGCGGCTCTGCGGGGCGGTCCGCAGACGGTCGGCGAACCGTTCGACGGCGGCGGTCAGTTCACTCGTATCAAGCACTCCGCGACCCTACGCGCCCTCCAGGGACTGTTGCCAACGGCGCGGCACTCAGGCACGGTGACGGGAAGGAGCACACGGCAACACGCGTCCGGAGGCGCCGATGTCCCACGCATTCTCCGAAGAGACCCACCGCAACCTGCTCGCCCGCATCCCCCATTGCACCGGTCGTGAAGTCTCCGACTGGCTTCGCACCGTCGAGGAAGGCCCCTCCCTCGTCCGCTTCGAGGAGAAGGTGAGCTGGCTCCGGGGCGAACACGACCTCGCGTACGGCCACGCGAAAGCGATCATCCACGAGTACGACCTTCGGCGAGCGGCCCGTCGGCTGCTCTGACACTCCGCGACACCCGCACGGGGGCTCGTCCGACCGGACGGGCCCCCGTCGGCTCACCGCGAGCGCGCGTGCCGGTTCACCACCCGTGCCGGCTCACCTCGCTTGCCGGTTCACCTCGCGTGGCGGTCCAGGAAGTCGCGGACCAGCGCGGCGATCTCCTCTCCGTGCGTCTCCAGGGCGAAGTGCCCGGCGTCGAGGAGGTGGATCTCCGCGTCCGGCAGGTCCCGCGCGAAGGCCTCGGCGCCCGCGGGGCCGAAGATCTCGTCGCCGCGGCCCCAGGCGGCCAGCAGCGGGGGCCGGTGGGTGCGGAAGTACTCCTGGAAGGCCGGATAGCCGTCCAGGTTGAACTGGTAGTCCCAGAAGAGCTGGAGCTGGATCTCCTTGTTGCCGGGCCGGTCCAGGCCGGCCTGGTCCAGGGTCCAGGTCTCCGGCCCGACGCGGTCGAGGCGGTCGGCCGGGACGCCGTGGGTGTACTGCCAGCGGGTGGCCTCGACGGTCAGCAGCTCGCGCACGGCGGCCTCGTTCGCCTCCCGGTCCTTGGCGTGGGCGAAGAGCACGTCCCAGAAGGGCGTGAAGCCCTCCATGTAGGCGTTGCCGCTCTGGGTGACGATCGCGGTGACCCGATCGGGGTTCCGTGCGGCGATCCGCAGCCCGATGGGGGCTCCGTAGTCCTGGATGTAGAGCGCGAAGCGGTCGATCCCGAGCCGGTCGAGCAGCTTCAGGGTGACCTCGGTGAGCTTCTCGAAGCTGTAGCCGAAGGCGTCGACGGCCGGCGCGGACGAGGCACCGAAGCCGATGTGGTCCGGCGCGATCAGGTGGTACGTGTCGGCCAGCTCGGCCATCAGCCCGCGGTACATGTGCGAGCTGGACGGGAAGCCGTGCAGCAGCACGAGCGTGGGACGGCTCGGATCGCCGGCCTCCCGGTAGAAGACGTCGAGCCCGTCGATCGTCTCGGTGCGGGCGCGCAGGGTGAATGCGGACATGGTGGGGCCTCCCCGTTCGGACGGCGGGAGAACGACCGTTCTCCCGATGCCCTGTAGAGTAGGAGAACGATGGTTCTCCAGGCAAGGGGTGAGCGGACGATGGACACGGAAACCGCCGAGCTGCGGCTCCTGGAGGCCGCCGAGGCCCTCTTCGACGAGCGCGGGGTGCAGGCGGTCGGCATGGACGCCATCCGCACGGCGTCCGGCGTCTCCCTCAAGCGCCTTTACCAGCTCTTCCCGTCCAAGGACCATCTGGTGTGGGCCGTCCTCAACCGCCGCGACACGGCCGTACGGGAGGCCATCGCGGCCCACGGCGCACGCCACGCCGGAACCCCGTACGAGCGCGCCCTGGCGGTCTTCGACTACCTCGGCGCCTGGTTCGCCGACCCCGGCTTCCGCGGCTGCGCCTTCATCAACACCTTCGGCGAGATGGGCGGCATCTCACCGGACGTCGCCGACATCGCCCGCGGCCACAAGCAGGCCGTGCGGGAGTACTTCGCGGAGCAGACGACCGCCCTCGGCGCGCCGACGGAGCTGGCCGACCAGCTGGCGCTGCTCGCCAACGGCGCCATGGCCGTCGCGGGCATCAACGGCTCCCCCGAGCCGGCCGCCCAGGCGAAGAACGCGGCCCGGGTACTCCTGGACGCCGCGCTCACCCCCTAGGGCGTGGAGAGCCGGACCCTCGCATAGGGTCACCGCCGCTCCGCGGCCTCCCACTCCTCGTGCGCCGCGCGGACGCGATGCCACAGCTCCGCCCGCGCGGGGGCGTCCACGTCGGACAGGTCCAGCCGGAACACGCCGGCCAGTACGTCGTACCACTCGTCGGCCGAGTCGATGGTCCGCTCGTCCGTGCCCCCGGCGTCGATCCGGCGCAGCACACAGCCGCGCAGCACGTCCACACCCTTGGCGTCGCGGCGCTGGGCGGTGAGGACCCGGACGAAGCCGGACTCGGGGGAGGTGGACAGCCGTACGTGCTCGGCGGCGAAGGAGGACAGCTCCACGGGTTCCGGCGCGAAGTCCATCGCCATGAACGCGCCGCGGGGGTCATGGGTGAACCGCCAGCCGCCGGGCTCCGCCACCGACGGGGCCATCGCGTAGGTGAACGGTCCTTGGGTGTAGTCGGCTTCCCGCAGCGGCAGCGGCTCGTGCACGCCGCCCGCGAGCCCGGTGTCGACCAGCCACCGCTCGCCGTCGAGCCGCACGGTCAGCGCGAGATGGTCGCCGGCCGCGCCCGCGGTGTCCTCGGGGGTGCCCTGCACCCCGGCCCGGTGCAGGGTGACGTCGTAGCCCAGGGCCGTCAGCAGCGCGCCGAAGGCCCCGTTGAGGTGGAAGCAGTAGCCGCCGCGCCCGCGCACGATCCGGGCCACGGACTCCGCGGCGCCGATGCCCGTCGGCCGCCCCAGATGGATGTCGATGTTCTCGTAGGCGACCCGCTCCACATGCGCCCGGTGCAGTGCCCGCAGCGCCTCGACGGTCGGGGCCGCCGGCCGGGCCACCCCCAGCACGGCCAGATACCCGTCGATGTCGATCATGCTCCCCCTCACCGCCCGAACGGATGATCAGCATAGAGACCGGTACGCCCGCCGCCCCACGCCCCGTCCCCCGGGAAGAACGCGGAAGGGCCCGCCCGGCAGAAACCGGACGGGCCCTTCGTCACACGCGGGTGCGTCAGTCGTCGCCCTGCAGGATCGACAGGACGCGCAGCATCTCCAGGTAGATCCACACCAGGGTCAGGGTGAGGCCGAAGGCCGCCAGCCAGGACTCCTCGCGCGGGGCGCCGTACGTCAGACCGTCCTCGACCTGCTTGAAGTCGAGAGCGAGGAAGCAGGCACCGAGGATGATGCCGATGACACCGAAGAGGATGCCGAGGCCGCCGCTGCGGAAGCCCAGGCCGTCACCGGCGCCGTCGAACAGCGAGAACAGCGCGTTGACCGCCATCAGCAGGATGAAGCCGATCGCGGCCGCCATCACGAAGCCGTAGAAACGGCGGGTCACACGGATCCAGCGCATCTTGTACGCGATCAGCACGCCGGCGAAGACCGCCATCGTGCCGAGGACCGCCTGCGCGACCACACCGGGCGAGATGTAGGTCGAGACCGCGGCCGAGATGACGCCGAGGAACACACCCTCGAACGCCGCGTAGGCCAGGATCAGCGCGGGCGAGGGCTTGCGCTTGAAGGACTGCACCATCGCCAGGACGAAGGCCACCAGGGCGGCGCCGATGGCGATGCCGTACGACTTGGTGATGTTCGCCTCGTCGACCGGCAGCAGGAACCACGACAGGGCGGCGGTGACCACGACCGTGCCGAGCGTCATGGCCGTACGGCTCACGACGTCGTCGATCGTCATCACATTGCCGCGTGCCTGCTGCGGGGCCCCGAGCTGGGTGTCCTGCGCGTACGGGTTGGTCGCGTACGGGTTCGTCGCGCCTTCGGCGTAGGGGTTGGTTCCGACGGCGGGGCCCCCGGCCTGCGGCTGCTGCGCGTTGAAGCCGGCGTAGCCGCTGTTGTCGCGGCTGAACCCCCGTCGCGAGAAGACCGGGTTGCTGCTCCTCATCTCACTCCTCCATGGCCGCACTGCGCGGCCTTGCGTCAAGAGTAATGCGGAAGCAAAAGAAACTCCCTAGTGCTCGGGGAGGATCTTTCCGAGATCGTTAGAGAAGACCGGCGGTCGAGGGGTGGTGAGCTGTGCCCGGAACCGGACTCGAACCGGTACGGCCCGAAGGCCAGCGAGGTTTAAGCTCGCCGTGTCTGCATTCCACCACCCGGGCATGGCGCGCGGCTCCGCGTTGGCACATGAGCCTATCGGGAGGCTTCCCCCGTTCAGCGGAACGGCGGCCCGATGTTGTCTTATTTTATTGACGTCTGAGGGTGCGTCAGTGCAGGTGGGGGCCCATCTGACGAACTGTGACAGGGGTCGCAGGCGCAAAGGCGCGTACGCCGGAATGACGGAAAGTCGCCGCATCTATGTCATGTCTCCCGCGGGGCACGCGCCCGGCCCGCGCTCGGTCGGGGCTCGGAGTCGGTCTCAGGGGTCCTGTCATACCTCAGGAGGAGGGAAGAGCCTCCCGGTCCGACTCGAGGCTGCCCCAGGAACGGGCACGTGGGCGGACGCTCCGGGCCTCAACGCTCGACACGATGGAGTGGTTCCCGAACATCCGCAGTGACAGGAGTCCACCTCGTGACCACCACCCCCACCGTGTCCCGCGCCACCGCGGTGGCCGCCCGCGCCACGGATCTCTCGAAGGTCTACGGACAGGGCGAGACCCAGGTGGTCGCCCTGGACCACGTCACCGTCGACTTCCGGCAGGGCGAGTTCACCGCGATCATGGGCCCCTCGGGTTCCGGCAAGTCGACCCTGATGCACTGCGTCGCCGGTCTGGACTCCTTCAGCTCCGGCTCCGTCCGCCTCGGCGAGACCGAGCTGGGCACGCTGAAGGACAAGCAGCTCACGCAGCTGCGCCGGGACAAGATCGGCTTCATCTTCCAGGCGTTCAACCTGCTGCCGACGCTGACGGCCCTGGAGAACATCACGCTGCCGATGGACATCGCGGGCCGCAAGCCCGACAAGCAGTGGGTGGAGAAGGTCATCGACATGATCGGCCTGTCCGGCCGGCTGAGCCACCGGCCCGCGCAGCTCTCCGGCGGCCAGCAGCAGCGCGTCGCCGTGGCCCGTGCGCTGGCCTCCCGCCCGGAGATCATCTTCGGCGACGAGCCGACCGGAAACCTGGACTCGCGCTCGGGCGCGGAGGTGCTGGGCTTCCTGCGCAATTCGGTACGGGAGCTGGGCCAGACGGTCGTCATGGTCACGCACGATCCGGTCGCCGCGTCCTACGCGGACCGGGTGATCTTCCTCGCGGACGGCCGGATCGTCGACGAGATGCTCGCGCCGACGGCGGACGGTGTGCTGGACCGCATGAAGGCCTTCGACGCGAAGGGCCGCACGAGCTGACGGCGCCCGCGCCGCCGCCTCGCCTCCTCCGGCTCCGCCCCGTAGACCCCGCGATCCTCGGGGCCTGACGCCTCCGCGACCCGCGACAGCGACGGGCCCGAGCCGGTCCGGTTACGGCCACGCCCCACCCACCCGACTTCTCCCCGCGCGCCCCGGCGCCGGCGGGGCACACTCCAGGACACACCATGTTCCGTACCGCCTTGCGCAATGTGCTCGCGCACAAGGCCAGGCTGCTGATGACCGTGCTCGCCGTCATGCTCGGCGTGGCCTTCGTCTCCGGCACCCTGGTCTTCACCGACACCCTCTCCCAGGCCTTCCGCAACCAGTCGGCCAAGAGCTACGACGACGTGGCCGTCGCCGTCAGCCTGCAACCGAGCCCCGACGAGGCCGCCAAGACCCCCGGGCTCTCCCAGGACGTGCTCGACCGCATCGAGAAGCTCGACGGCGTCGCCTCCGTCTCCGGACGGGTCGGCGGCTTCGCCGGCGTGCCCGACAAGGACGGCAAGCTGATCGGCGTCGGCTGGTCCAACAAGGGCACGAACTTCGCCCCCGGCAAGGACGGCAAGGACCGGGCGTACGACTTCGTCCTGGGCGCCGGCCCGGTGCGGGACGGTCAGATCGCGCTCGACAAGGAGACCGCCGCCAAGGGCGGCTACAAGGTCGGCGACACCGTCCGCGTGGCCACCAACGGCCCGGTGAAGGAGTACACCCTCTCCGGTGTCTTCACCACCGAGGACGGCGCCGTCAGCGCCGGCGGCAGCCTGGTCCTCTTCGACACCTCCGCCGCCCAGCAGCAGTACCTGAAGCCCGGCTACTTCCAGGACGCCGCCGTCGTCGCCGCCCCCGGCACCGACGCCGACAAGCTCCTGGACGAGGTCCTGAAGGTCGTCCCGAAGGCCGCCACCGCCCAGACCGGGCAGGCGCTCGCCGACGAGCAGGCCCGTCAGATCGAGGAAGGGCTCGGCGCGCTCAACAAGGTGCTGCTCGGCTTCGCCGGCATCGCGCTCTTTGTCGGTGTCTTCCTGATCTCCAACACCTTCACCATGCTGGTCGCCCAGCGCACGAAGGAACTGGCCCTGATGCGCGCGGTCGGTGCCTCGCGCAAGCAGGTCACCCGCTCCGTCCTCGCCGAGGCCGGTCTGGTCGGCCTGGTCGCCTCGGTCATCGGCTACGGCCTCGGCGTGGCCCTGGCCCTCGGGCTGCGCGCCGGCATGAACGCCTTCGACCTGAAGGTGCCGGACGGCCCGCTGGTCCTCGGCACCACCCCGATCGTCTCCGCGCTCGCCGTGGGCATCCTGATCACCATGCTCGCCGCCTGGCTGCCCGGCCGCCGTGCCGCGAAGATCCCCCCGGTGGCCGCGATGAGCAGCGTCCACGCCGCCGCGACGACCAAGTCCCTGGTGGTGCGCAACTCCATCGGCGCCGCGCTCACCGCGCTCGGCGTGGTCCTGATCGTGTTCGGCGCGGGCAAGGGCGGCGACACGGGCCAGGCGGTCATCGCGGGCGGCGCCTTCCTCACCCTCATCGGCGTGATCGTGCTGATCCCGCTGCTGTCCCGCCCGGTGATCGCCGTGATCCGCCCCTTCTTCGTGAAGGCCTTCGGGGTCTCCGGCAAGCTCGCCGGCCTCAACGCGGTCCGCAACCCGCGCCGTACCGGCGCCACCGCCTCCGCGCTCGCCATCGGCCTGACCCTGGTCACCGGCCTCTCGGTGCTCGGCGCGACGGTCGGCACGGCCATCGACAAGATGACGACGGACCAGATCACGGCCGACTACATGGTCACCATGGCCAGCGGCGAGGGGCTGAGCGCGGACGCGCTCGCCGCGATCGAGAAGGCGCCCGGCGTCGTCGCCTCCTCGCCGCAGCAGGCCGGCTGGTTCGATCTGGAAGGCAAGGGCGTCTCGGCCTCGGGTGTCACCCCGATCGACATCGAGCGGGTCCTCAAGCTCACCACGGTGAAGGGCTCCCTCGACACCCTCGGCGAGGGTCAGATCGCGGTCGCCGAGAAGACCGCGACCAAGCAGGGCTGGAAGGTCGGCGACACGCTGCCGGTCGAGTTCATGGACCAGCGGAAGGGCAAGCTGACGGTCGGCGCGGTCTTCGAGGACAGCGAGTTCGTCTCGCCGGTCCTGGTGGACTCCGCGATCCTCGCCTCGCACGAGCAGCAGGCCCACATCCCCCAGATCTTCGTCTCGATGGACGGCGGCTCCTCGGCGGCCAACGAGAAGGCGCTCGCGAAGGCGATGGGCGACAACCCGGCCATCACCGTCATGGACCACAAGGACATCCGTGACGCCTTCGGCGGCCCGATCAACATCCTGCTGAACATCATGTACGGCCTGCTGGCGATGGCCCTGATCATCGCGGTCCTCGGTGTCGTGAACACCCTCGCCATGTCGGTCTTCGAGCGGCAGCAGGAGATCGGGATGCTGCGGGCGATCGGTCTCGACCGTCGCCGGGTCAAGCGGATGGTCCGTCTGGAGGCCGTGGTCATCTCGCTGTTCGGCGCGGTGGTCGGCATCGGTCTCGGCTCGTTCCTCGGCTGGGCGATCGGCGAGACGTTCAAGGCCAGCCTGCCGGGTTACGCCCTGGTCCTGCCCTGGGACCGGATCGGGATCTTCGTGGTCCTCGCCGGCCTGGTCGGTGTGCTGGCCTCCCTCTGGCCCGCCCGCAGCGCGGCGAAGCTGAACATGCTGAACGCCATCAAGGCCGAGTAGCGGCGGCACGGGTACGAGGAAGGGCCGGGCTCCCGCACAGGGGCCCGGCCCTTCCTCGTACACCCGATGTCAGGGCTTCTCGTTCCACACCCGGGGCCGCAGGGGCACGCCCGAGGCGCCCGACTCGGGCGTCCTCACCGCGAGGAACTGGTTCACGCCGATCCGGTTGCGCTCGAAGGCGACGGCGGAGGCGGCCATGTAGAGCCGCCAGATCCTGGCCCGGCCGGGCGAGGTGTTCCGTACGGCCCGGCTCCAGTCGGCCTCCAGGTTGGCCACCCAGCGGCGCAGCGTCAGGGCGTAGTGCTCGCGGATGGCCTCCACGTCACGGACCTCGAAGCCGGCGTCCTCCAGGGTGGAGAGCGTGCGGCCCATCGGGGCCAGCTCGCCGTCCGGGAAGACGTACGCGTCGATGAACGCGTCCACCTGGTAGGCGGTCTCGTCCGGTTCGGGGCGGCGGGAGATCTGGTGGTTGAGCAGCCGGCCGCCGGGCTTGAGGAGCGCGTACAGGGTGTCGGCGTACTCGCGGTAGCGGACCGCGCCGACGTGTTCGGCCATCCCGATGGACGAAATGGCGTCGTACGGGCCGTCCTTGACGTCCCGGTAGTCCTGGACGCGGATCTCGATCCGGTCGGTCAGCCCCTCCTCGGCGATCCGCTTGCGGGCGTAGGCGGCCTGCTCGCGGGAGAGGGTGATGCCGACGACCTGGGCGCCGTACTCGCGGGCCGCGTGCATGGCCATGGAGCCCCAGCCGCAGCCGACGTCGAGCAGCCGGTCGCCCTCCTTCAGGTTCAGCTTGCGGGCGATGAGGTCCAGCTTGTCGCGCTGGGCGTCCTCCAGGGTGCCGCCGTCCGTCCAGTACGCGCACGAGTAGACCATCGAGGGCCCGAGGACCAGCTCGTAGAAGTCGTTGCCCACGTCGTAGTGGTGACTGATCGCCTGCTTATCGCGGTGCTTGCTGTGGCGGGAGCCGGAGCGCCGGCGCATCTCCTCGGCGGGCGGCGCGGGCGGCGGGAAAGGACCGGCCAGTTTGAGCAGGGCGCGCGCCGCGGCGCGCAGCTTCGGGTCGCGTACGGACTCCAGGGCGCCCCTGGTCTCGTCCGCGCGCTCCCAGATCAGTCCGGAGAGCCGGTCCAGGACCTCGTAGAGGTCTCCCTCGACGTCGATCTCACCGGCCACCCAGGCCCGGGCGAGGCCCAGCTCGCCGGGCTTCCACAGCAACCGTCGCAGGGCGCGACGGTGCCGGACGATCAGGACGGGGCCGTCCCCGGGCCCGGCTTGGCTGCCGTCCCAGGCTCGCAGACGCACCGGGAGCGGGGTCCCCAGGAGATCCTCCGCGAGAGTGGTCAGCCGCAATGCGGCGTCGGCCATGGTGCACACCTCCGTGATGTCGTGCCCCAGAAATGCTCGTCACCACGTAAACACCCTCCGTAGGCGTTTTTCGTCCCGTCGGCACGCAACGACTCGGCAAAACACTCGGGCGGAAGACTCGGGCGGACATGCCGAAGGGCCGTCCGCACCACGGATGGCGGACGGCCCTTACGGAGGTGTACTGCGGTGGAGCTAGGAGGCCTTGGCCTTCTCCTGGCTCGCGGCGGCGGCCGGAGCGGGAGCGGGCTTGGCCGCCTCGTAGAACTCCTCGCGCGGCGTCTCCATCGCACCGAGGGAGACGACCTCGCGCTTGAGGAACATCGCGAGGGTCCAGTCGGCGAAGACGCGGATCTTGCGGTTCCAGGTCGGCACGGCCAGACCGTGGTAGCCACGGTGCATGTACCAGGCGAGACGGCCCTTGAGCTTGATCTTCATCTTGCCCATGACGATCATCGCGACGCCCTTGTGCAGGCCGAGACCCGCGACCGCGCCCTTGTTGGCGTGCGCGTACTCCTTCTGCGGGAAGCCCCGCATGCCGGAGACCACGTTGTCGCCGAGGACCTTCGCCTGGCGCAGCGCGTGCTGGGCGTTCGGCGGGCACCAGGCGTTCTCCACGCCGGCCTTGCGGGCGGCGAGGTCCGGAACCTGGGCGTTGTCGCCCGCGGTCCAGATGTAGTCGGTGCCGGTGACCTGGAGGGTCGGCTGGGCGTCCACGTGGCCGCGCGGGCCGAGCGGGAGGCCGAAGCGGGCCAGCGCCGGGTTGGGCTTGACGCCCGCGGTCCAGACGATGGTGCTGGAGTCGACCTCGAGGCCGTTCTTCAGCACGACGTGGCCGTCGACGCAGGAGTCCATCGACGTCGAGAGGTAGATCTCGACGCCACGGCCCTCGAGGTGCTCCTTGCCCCAGCGGCCCAGCTCCGGGCCGACCTCGGGAAGGATCTTGTCGGCGGCGTCGACCAGGATGAAGCGCATGTCCTCGCGCTTCACGTTGGTGTAGTACTTCGCCGCGTCGCGGGCCATGTCCTCGACCTCGCCGATGGTCTCCGCGCCGGCGAAGCCGCCGCCCACGAAGACGAAGGTCAGCGCCTTGCGGCGGACCTCCTCGTCGGTCGTCGAGTCCGCCTTGTCCAGCTGCTCCAGGACGTGGTTGCGGAGGCCGATGGCCTCCTCCACGCCCTTCATGCCGATGCCCTGCTCGGCGAGGCCGGGGATCGGGAAGGTACGGGAGACCGCGCCCATCGCGATGACCAGGTAGTCGAAGGGCAGCTCGTAGGCCTCGCCGACGAGCGGCGCGACCGTGGCGACCTTGCGGTCCTGATCGATGGTGGTGACGCGACCGGTGAGCACCTCGGCTCCGCGCACGACGCGTCGCAGCGGGACGACGACGTGACGCGGCGAGATGCTGCCTGCGGCGGCTTCGGGGAGGAAGGGCTGGTACGTCATGTACGACCGCGGGTCGACGACCGTGACGGTCGCCTCGCCGAAGCGCATCTTCTTGAGGATGCGCCGAGCTGCGTACAGGCCTACGTACCCACCGCCTACTACGAGGATCCTGGGACGCTCCGTGGTGCTCATGCATCGAGTATCCACCCCTCTGAGGGGGGTCGCTCGTGCGCCCCTTCACAAGGTCTTCGGGGTGTTCTGCTACACTCCGCCGCCCACGTGACCCACGTCATGGTCGTGCAAAGGAACCAGGGTGCGGGGGTGAACGTTGTTCACCCCTACTGAACTGGCCCGGAGAGCGGTTCTTAACGCTGAACCACAGGGTGCGTTCACACGATGGAAACATCGAGCGAAGACGGCTCCGCGCCTACGAAAGAGCCCCGACAGGGGTGTTGGAGGCTCTGAAGCCCCTCCGCGACCCCCATCAGGGCTCTTTTCCTTGTGAAGAACTTCACGAACTTTCCCGACGGGTCGTTTCCGGACGCGTCGCCGGGTGCCCGTTATGCCACGGACAGAGCGATTCCGTCGAGGATGTCGTGCTCGCTGACGACGACCTCGCGGGCCCCGGTCCGCTCCATGATCTCGAGCAGGACCAGCGCCCCGGCGATGATCACGTCGACCCGTCCCGGGTGCATGACGGGGATCGCCGCGCGCTCGTCGTGGGTGGAGCCGAGCAGCCGGCCGACCACCTCGGCGACGCGGTCGTAGGAGATCCGGGAGCGGTGGATCTTCTCGGAGTCGTACTCCTCCAGGTCCAGCGCGATCGCGGCGACCGTGGTCACGGAGCCGGCGAGCCCGACGAGGGTGTCGGCCTCGGCGATCGGGACGGTCCGCTCGGCCACGTCGAGCGCGGCCCGGATGTCGGCGCGGATCGCCTCGACCTCGGCAGCGGCCGGCGGGTCGCTGCGGACGTGCCGCTCGGTGAGCCGTACACAGCCGATGTCGACGGACCGGGCGGCCTCGACGTGCCGGTTGCCGACGACGAACTCCGTCGAGCCGCCGCCGATGTCGACGACCAGGTACCGCTCGTCCCCGTGCAGTTCGAGCGTGGCGCCGGTGAAGGAGAACTCGGCCTCCTGGTCGCCGGAGATCACCTCGGGCTCGACGCCCAGGATGTCCAGGACCCCGGCGACGAACTCGTCGCGGTTCTCGGCGTCGCGGGAGGCGGAGGTGGCCACGAAGCGCACCTTCTCGGCGCCCAGTTCCTTGATGACGGCCGCGTACGCGCGACAGGCCGCGAAGGTCCGCTCCAGGGCCTCGGGCGCGAGCCGGCCGGTCTTGTCGACGCCCTGCCCGAGCCGGACGATCGTCATCCGCCGGTCCAGCTCGATCAGCTCACCCGTGTCCGGGTGGACGTCGGCGACCAGGAGGCGGATGGAGTTCGTCCCGCAGTCGATGCCCGCGACCCGGGTCATTCGGCGGCCTCCCTCTCCCCGCAGGGGTCGACGCAGGGGCCCTTGGCCCACCACTCCGGCAGCATCGCGAGGGCCTCGTCGCCCAGCGGGTTCACGCCGGGACCCGCGGCCAGCGAGTGGCCGACCAGGACATGCAGGCACTTGACCCGGTCCGGCATGCCGCCGGCGCTGGGGAAGCCCTCCAGGACCTCGATGGCGTCGCGGCGGGCGATGTAGTCCTCGTGCGCGGCCCGGTAGGCGGCGGCCAGCTCAGGGTCGGTGCCGAGCCGGGCCTGCATCTCCTTCATGACCCCGTTGGCCTCGAGCGTGCCGATCGCGGAGGCCGCACGGGGGCAGGTCAGGTAGTACGTGGTGGGGAACGGGGTGCCGTCCGGGAGCCGCGGCGCGGTCTCGACGACATCCGGGTTGCCGCACGGGCAACGGTGCGCGATGGCGCGCAGCCCCCGGGGCGGTCGGCCGAGCTGCGCCTCGAAGGCGGCGACGTCCGCGTCGGTGGGCTCGGTGCGTGCGGTCTGCGGAGGGGGCGTTTCCATGCGGCGTCTTGTCTTCTCGTCGGTGGTCGGTCGGTGGGCCGGTGGCAGCGGCCCGATGGCCGGGAGCCCCGGAGGCCCGGGCCCCATCATCTCGTGTCGACGGGCTAGCGGCGCGCGTCGGTGTGGTCGACGCCGTCCCAGAGGTCGGAGTACCAGGGGCGGTCGGTCGCGCCCTGCTCCTCGCGGCGGGCGCGCTCGGCCTCGGGGTCGTTCACGGTGAAGCCGGTCTCGCCGGGCATCACGTAGTGCAGGTGCTCGCGGGCGAGGCGGCGGACGTAGGCCGGGTCCTGGAGACGGGCCTTCTCGTCGCGCAGCTCCTCGACCCGGGCGGCGGCCTCGGCCGCCTGGCGCTGCTGCTCCGCGATCTCGCCACGCTGGGAGACGTACTGCCGCATGGGGTAGGCGAGCGCCACCACCAGGGAGCAGACGACCAGGGCGAGGAAGGCCGCCCGGCCGGTGAGGCGGGAGCGGCGGGCCTGACGGCGGGTCTGGGAGCGGTAGACACGGGCGGCGGTCTGCTCGCCGAGCAGCTTGATCCTGGTCGCGGTCGAGAACCGGTCCCGGGCCATGTGCGCGCCTCCCCATTACGTACGAACGTCCCCGCACACGGTACGGGACCGCGTGCGGGGACGTATGTACGACGGGCTGTCGGCCCGTGAGCCGGTGTCAGCCCTTGCTGTGCTTATCAGTTCGCAGAGCGAAACCGCGGGAAAGCGCTGCGGCCGGCGTAGACCGCGGCGTCGTCGAGGATCTCCTCGATGCGCAGGAGCTGGTTGTACTTGGCGACGCGCTCGGAGCGGGCCGGGGCGCCGGTCTTGATCTGGCCGCAGTTGGTGGCGACGGCCAGGTCGGCGATGGTGACGTCCTCGGTCTCGCCGGAGCGGTGGGACATCATGCACTTGAAGCCGTTGCGCTGGGCCATCTCGACGGCGTCGAGGGTCTCGGTCAGCGAACCGATCTGGTTGACCTTGACCAGGAGGGCGTTGGCGGTGTTCTCCTCGATGCCGCGGGCCAGGCGCTCCGGGTTGGTGACGAACAGGTCGTCACCGACCAGCTGCACCTTGGCGCCGAGCTTGTCGGTGATGGCCTTCCAGCCGGCCCAGTCGTCCTCGAACAGCGGGTCCTCGATGGAGACCAGCGGGTACGCGTCGACGAGCTCCGCGTAGTAGTCGGTCATCTCGGCGGCCGAGCGGGTCTTGCCCTCGAACTCGTACGAGCCGTCCTTGTAGAACTCGGACGCGGCGACGTCGAGCGCCAGCGCGATGTCCTTGCCCGGGACGTAGCCGGCCTGCTTGATGGCCTCGAGGATGAGGTCGAGCGCCTCGCGGTTGGAGCCGAGGTTCGGGGCGAAGCCGCCCTCGTCGCCGAGACCGGTGGACAGGCCCTTGGTCTTCAGGACGGACTTGAGGGTGTGGTAGACCTCGGTGCCCCAGCGCAGGGCCTCGGAGAAGGACTCCGCGCCGATCGGCGCGATCATGAACTCCTGGATGTCCACGTTGGAGTCGGCGTGCGAGCCGCCGTTCAGGATGTTCATCATCGGAACGGGCAGCAGGTGCGCGTTCGGGCCGCCCAGGTAGCGGAAGAGCGGGAGGTCGGAGGCCTCGGAGGCGGCGTGCGCGACGGCGAGGGAGACGCCGAGGATGGCGTTGGCGCCGAGCGAGGCCTTGTTGTCGGTGGCGTCCAGGTCGAACATGGCCTGGTCGATCAGGCGCTGCTCGGTGGCGTCGTAGCCGACGAGCTCCGGGCCGATCTGCTCGATGACGGCGAGGACGGCCTTCTCCACGCCCTTGCCCATGTAGCGGCTCTTGTCTCCGTCACGGAGCTCAATGGCCTCGAACGCTCCGGTGGAGGCACCGGACGGAACGGCAGCACGGCCGGTGCTGCCGTCGTCGAGGCCGACCTCGACCTCGACCGTGGGGTTGCCTCGGGAGTCCAGGATTTCCCGGGCTACGACGACGTCGATGGACGGCACGAGCATCTCCTTCTGGGATGTGACGCTAGATGTGACGAACACTTGTGCAGGGTCGCTTCGGCCTTGCGACAAGAGCCTAACCGGCTCCGGGGCTCCGGCCAGCCGGGCGCCCGCCCGCTGGGACGAAAAAGGACCCAAGGGCATGCATCCCGGGGCGAACGACCCCGAAGCTACCTTCCGGTAACGCGGACCTCCGGAAGGCGGAGCCCTCGGGAAGGGGGAGCCCTCGGGAAACGCGGAACCCCGGTCCGGCGCGCACGGGGGAAGGGCGCGCCGGACCGGGGTGGTCACCGCGGGAGGGTCGGAGGGACCGCGTGAGCCGCCGGACTCACGCGAACCGCCGGGCTCACTTCAGGTGAAGCTGCTGGCCCGGGTAGATCAGGTCGGCGTCGTCGACGACGTCCTTGTTGAGCTGGAAGAGCTTCTCCCAGCCACCCTTGACGTCGTGGGCGGCGGCGATCTTGCTCAGCGTGTCGCCGGCGACGACCTTGTACTCGCCGTCGCCCTTCTCGACCTTCTTGCCGGTCGGGGTGGTGACGGTCTTCTTGGACTCGGCCTTCTTCGGGGCGGTCCGCGTCTCGCTGCGGGTCGTCGGCTGCTCGGCCTGACGCTCCTGCTTCGGGGCGGCCTGCTGGGCAGGCGCCTCGACGGCACCGGTGTCCGGGGAGGCGCTGGAGAGGCCCACGCCACAGCTCGGCCAGGCACCCTTGCCCTGACCGGCGAGGACCTTCTCGGCGATCGCGATCTGCTGCGACTTCGAGGCCTGGTCGGCGGTGGCGGCGTACGCGGTGCCACCGTAGGCGGCCCACGTGGAGGCGGAGAACTGCAGGCCGCCGTAGTAGCCGTTGCCGGTGTTGATGGACCAGTTGCCGCCGGACTCGCACTGGGCGACGGTGTCCCACTCGGAGGCGGTGGCGGCCGAGGCGGACCCGGCGGTCATCAGCGGGGCGGCGACGGCGACACCGGCGACACCGGCGAGGGCGACGGCGCGGGTGGCCTTGGAGGGACGGCGGTGTTTGCCCTTGGCGGAAAACAGCATGGGAAATCTCCTCACCGACGCCTACGAGGTGAGCTGTCGGGTTCGGGCCATGTGAGTTGCCCGGCCGCGCGACCTAGCGCGCGGCTTCACCCCAAGCCGCTCCGTCGGCCGTCTGTCTCAACGGCCGGGGGCGGCACTTACCTTGGGTCCCCCGCTCCTGCCTTCGGCGCATGACGCGACGACTGTTCCCATCGGCCGACGGCAGGATTCGGCGTATCGGTCGACGGGGCCCGCGGTGGCGAGCGGTGATGACCGTAGACACAGACCCCTCGGAAGTTCAAAGACGTCCATTGGGGAAAAATCGCCCGTACGTGCTCCGGGACGAAGGGTGTTTACGCAGGTGAGAGGTGACGGAAGCAAAGTTTGCGGACGTGATACGCCAGTTGCGACAAAGAGACCCATGTCTCACTTGCACAGAACTGGACATACAGAATCTAACTAACCCTTGGATCCGGGCAGACCGATCGTCAGATCGAGGCTCTGGCCAGGCAGGATCAGGTCCGGATCGGTGCCGACCGTCGACCGGTTGGCGTCGTAGAGGGCGCCCCAGCCGCCGGGGAGTTCGTTCTCCTGAGCAATCTCGGTGAGACTGTCGCCCGGCTTGACGGTGTATGCGTCCGAAGTGTCCTTGGAGTCCGCTACGTCCTCGGAGCCCCCGGAGTCCGTTCCGTCCGCAAGGTCCGCATTGTTGGCATCCTCGCCCGGCGTCACCCCACCTGTCGGCGCGTCAGTCGGCGAGGTGCCCGGCGAGGTGCTCGGTGACGCGTGACGTCCCGTTTCGCCAATACTGCCCGGATTGACCGTCTCCTCCGGGGCCGCGTCACCGCGGTGCTTGCCGGTGCCTGACTCCACCGGCACGGAGGGCGTGGTGGGTGCGGTGGGCGTGGCGGACGTGACGGGCGCCTCCGTGAGGGCGTCCGGGGCCGGCGTCGCGGGCGCGGTCGTCTCGGGAGTGGTGGCGTCGGGGGCCGCGGGGGCGGCCGGAAGGCCCGCGGTCAGGTTCGACTCCGGGAGGGGGGCCGTGGACTCCGGCGGAGCGACCGCCGGACCCGGGTCGACACCGGGAGCGGCGCCGTCGTTCGTCAACCCGGCGATCGGGGCGCAGGTGGCCCACTGCATGGAGCCCGCGGCGAGCGCCTTCTCGGCCACCGCGATCTGCTGGGCGCGGCTGGCGAGATCGGCACTGGTGGCGTACGCGAGGCCGCCGTACGTCTCCCAGGTCTCCTGCGTGAACTGCAGCCCGCCGTAGAGCCCGTTGCCGAAGTGGGCGCTCCACAGGCCGCCCGACTCGCACTCGGCGACCCGGTCCCAGGTGGCGGCGTCGGCGGCGGAGGCGGAGCCCGCGGCGAGCAGCGGCAGAGCGAGGGCCGACCCCGTGACGCCTGCGGCGACGACGATGGCGGGGGCCTGGCGGGGTCTGCGGTGTCGACCGTTCCCGGAGCGCATGCGGAGTGCCTTTCGCGTGACTGCTGAGGTGACGGTGAACGTAGCGGCATTCGAACGTCAGTCACAAGTCGATGCAGCGGAGATCACGTAAAAGTCACAGTCTTGACGGGCCGTCAGCTCACAACTCGGTCGAACCGCACCGGAAGGGTACGCAACCCCCGCATGATGAGGCCTCCGCGCCACCGCAGATCGGCCGGATCGGCGGCAAGTCGCAGCTCCGGCAGGCGGGTCAGCAGCGTGGCGAGCGCGATCTGGCCCTCCAGCCGGGCGAGCGGGGCACCGATGCAGTAGTGGATGCCGTGCCCGTACCCCAAGTGCTGGTTGTCGCGCCGGGACAGATCGAGGGTGTCCGGCTCGTCGAAGCGCGCCGGGTCGCGGTCGGCGGCGGCGAGCACGACGAGGACCGGGTCACCCGCAGGGATCGCCTGCCCGCCGATGGTCAACGGCTCCCTGGCGTACCGCCAGGTCGCCAGCTCCACCGGCCCGTCGTAGCGCAGCAGCTCCTCGACCCCGGTCTCCAGCAGGCCCCGCTCCCCCGCCGCGAGCGAGGTCTCGAGACGCGCGCGCTCCTCCGGGTTGCGCAGCAGGGCGTACACCCCGTTGCCGATGAGGTTGACGGTGGTCTCGAACCCCGCGAAGAGAAGGATGAAGGCCATGGCGGCCGCCTCGTTCTCGGTGAGGTGCTCGCCGTGGTCCGAGGCCTTGATGAGCCCCGAGATCAGGTCGTCGCCCGGGTCGAGCCGCTTGCGGTGGATCAGCTCCGCGAGATACCCGCGCATCTTCTTGACCGACCGTGCCACCCCGCCGCGCGGCCCGCCGCCGTGGCGGATCATCATCCCGGCCCAGTCCCGGAAGTCGTCCTGGTCCTCGCGGGGGACGCCGAGCAGGTCGCAGATCGCGTAGATGGGCAGCGGGAAGGCGAACTCGTGGATGAGGTCGGCCTCCCCGGTCTCCGCGAAGGAGTCGATCAGCCGGTCGGTCAGCTCTTGGACCCGCGGGGCGAACTCGGCGACCCGGCGCGGGGTGAACGCCTTGGACACCAGCCGCCGCAGCCGGGTGTGGTCCGGTGGGTCGATGTTGAGCAGATGTGTCATCAGCTCGGCCTTGCGCTCCCCGGGGATCCCGGTCTTCCCCTTGGCGTGCGAGGGCTCGTCGTGGTGGGCCGGGTTCTTCGACAGACGCTGGTCGGCGAGGGCCTGCCGGGCGTCGGCGTACCGCGTCACCAGCCAGGCGTCGACCCCGCTGGGCAGCTTCGTCCGGTGGACGGGCGCGTGCTCGCGCAGCCAGGCGTAGGCCGGGTACGGATCGGTCGCGAACTCCCAGGTGAAGAGCTCGGGGGCGGGGGGCGTGCTCACCCTGAGACGGTACAAGGTCGCCCCCGCGCCGGCTTCCCGGTGGCCGGGGGTCCCGTATGTGATCGTCCGGTGAAGAGGCGTGGCCTAGATTCTCCCGGGTGGATGCCCAGTTGCTCAGAAGCACGTTCGCCGTCGTCGAGAGACGGGCCGAACACGCCGTCACCTTCTTCTACTCCCATCTCTTCTGGAACAACCCGGGCGTCCGTGAGCTCTTCCCCGAGGACATGCGGCCCCAGCGCGACCGGCTCTTCGCCGCCCTCACCCATGTCGTGCACCATCTGGAGGACCCAGGACTGCCGGTGTACCTCGCCCATCTGGGCCGCGACCACCGCAAGTTCATGGCCGCGCCCGCGCTCTACGCCGCCGTCGGAGCGAGCCTGACCGCCGCGTTCGCGCACGCCGCAGGGGCCGCGTGGAGCGTGGAGGCGGAGAAGGCGTGGACCGAGGCGTACGGATACGTCGCCGAGCTGATGGTCCGGGGCGCCGAGGAGGCCGCGGCGGACGGGGAGCCGGCCTGGTGGGACGCCGTGGTGGCGCGCCACGAGCGGCTCGGCGAGGACCTGGCGGTGCTGACCCTGCGACCGCGGCAGCCCTTCGCGTACCGGCCCGGTCAGTACGCCGGCGTCAGCTCCCTGCGCGTGGCACGGGTGTGGCGGACGTACTCCCTGGCGAACGCCACCCGGCCGGACGGGACGGTCGATCTGCACGTCAGCCGGATCCCCGGCGGCGCGCTGAGCACCGCGCTGGTCGACGACGTGCGTGCGGGCGAGCCGCTGCGGCTGAGCGCGCCCGGGGGCGCGCTGACCTCACGGACCGCGCCGGACGTGCCTCGTACCTATATCGCCGCCGGGACCGGCTGGGCGCCGGTCAAGGCGCTCCTCGAAGAGGTGGCGCAGGGGCCGGAGGGCACCGAGGCCCGGCTCTTCCTCGTCGCCCGGGCCAAGGAGTACCTGTACGGGCGGGAGGACGTCGCGCGCCTGAAGGAGCGCATACCCGGGCTGAACGTCACGTACATCACCTCCGCGCCCCAGCACCCGCGCGACCAGGCGACCGAGCGGCTGATCCAGGCGCTGTACGCCTACGGCAACTGGCCCTCCCACGACGTCTACCTCGCGGGCCCGCCCGGCTTCCTCGCCGAGACCGTCCCGGTCCTGGAACACCTCGGCGCGGCCCGGCTCCACCACGACCACGTCCCGACGGCGGGCCCCCGCCCGACCGGCACGGCGGAATGGCTGATCGACCCCCCGCAACTGCACTGGCACGACCCCGAGGCCAGGGCCCCGCGCCGGCCTTGAGGTGGGCGTCAGGACGGCGTCTGCCGCGCGTCGACGCCCTCCGTCGCTCGGATCGTGTCCCGGTACGTGCGGGCCGCCGCCCGCAGCGCTGCCTCCGGGTCGATGCCGGACGCCTCCGCCCGGGCCGCCAGGGCGAGCAGTTCGTAGCCGACGCCCTCGCCCGTCGGCAGCGGCACGTCCAGGCCCGCCGTGCGCACCCGGCCCGCCAGCTTCGCGGCGAGCGCGAGACCGGGCTGCCCCAGCGGCACCCCGTCGGTGACCGAGTCGCGCTGCTTCTCGATCGCCTTCGTGCGCAGCCAGTGCGCCTTGACGTCCTCCGGGGTCTCCGCGGTCGCGTCGCCGAAGACGTGCGGGTGGCGGTGGATCAGCTTCTCGACGATCGTCCCGGCCACATCGTCGACGGAGAACGGCTCCTCCGCGTCCTCCTCGGCGATCCGGGCGTGGAAGACGACCTGGAGGAGGACGTCCCCGAGCTCCTCGCGCAGCTCGTCGCGGTCGCCGTCCTCGATCGCCTCGACGAGTTCGTACGCCTCCTCGATGCCGTACTTGGCGAGTCCCTTGTGCGTCTGCCGCGAGGACCACGGGCACTCGCGGCGGATGCGGTCCATGACCTGCACCACGTCGAGGAGTCGGGCGCCCGGCAGGTCGTACGAGCCGGGCAGCAGCTCCAGGTCGGGCATCGCGACGCGGCCGGAGCCGGCGAGCCGGGCGAGTCCGTCGGTGAGGGCCTGGTCGCCCTCGCCGGAGGGCAGGATCACGACGGTCCGCCCCCCGGCGCAGGCGTCGACGAGGTCCTGGGCGGCCGGGCGGGCGTGCTCGACGACGACGCCCGCCTCGCGGAGGTACGGCAGCTGGGGGTGGTGCTCGTCGGCGCACAGCACCCGGTCGGCGCCGTGCAGCGCCTGCCACGCGGGCCAGGACAGCAGTCCGGGCGCCACGCGGTGGCTGGCGGTGAGCAGGACGATGCGACCGGGTTCGACGGGTGTTTCAGCGTTCACCCTTCGACCTTACGTGGGGCTAGTGGGGCTACGCTCCCGCTTCCACGGCCGCCGGGTCCTGGCTGATCGGGCGCAGCCAGGACGGGGTGAACGTACCCAGCTGGATCTTCTTGTCGTCCCAGGCGCCGAAGCGCGGGTTCACGTCGATGTCGAGCGCCCGGGACGCCTCGGCGAAGACCTCGGTGAGCTTCTGCTGTCCCTCGGGGGTGTTCGCGACGCCGAGCTTCGCGGCGATCTTGTTCATGAGGACCGTGCGGCGGACGACCACGTCGATCTGGTCGGGGGCGACGCCCTGCTGCTGGAGCAGCATCGCGGCGAGCTGGGTCTCGCCGCCGCTCTGCTCGGTGAACTCGGCACGCGCCTTCTGGATCTCCCCGCGGGTGGCCGTGATCCCGTGGTCCGCGGCGACCTTGTCCACGACCTTGTCGAAGATCATCACGTTGAGCTTCTCACGGCTGAGGTCCCCGGTCCCCTGGATCAGCTGCGCCGCCTGCGGCGACGCCTGCTGCGCGGTCCGTACGTCGCGCACCTGTGCCTGGAGGCTGGACACCTCGATCCGTTCGCCGCCGACGACCGCCGCCGCGCCTGGGTGGGCCTCACCGCCGCAGGCGGTGAGCAGCGGGGCCGCGGCGAGGAGCGCGGCGGAGACGGAGAGCGCAGTGCGGCGGTGCAAAGGAGCCTCCCGGCGTGGGTCGTGCGTCAGTGGGACGACCGTGCGGTGATCGATAGTAGGCAGTCGCGGTGGCCTGGGCCACTACTTCGACGTGACTGCCCCGATCAACGACTCACGTGTTCGGGTGGTGGCGGTCCGCGGCCCGATCGGCCCCGGAACGTCCGTGTTCGTCTCCTTCACCAGGAAGTGCGGGCGCCGCTTCACCTCGTAGTAGATACGGCCCACGTACTCCCCGACCAGCCCCAGCATCACCATCTGGACCCCGGCCAGCGCCGTGACGATGACGAGCAGCGTGACGTACCCGGGGGTGTCCACGCCCCGCACCAGGGCGACGCCGACGATCCAGGCGGCGTAGACCAGGGCCACCGACACCAGCGTCATTCCCAGATAGACGGCTGCCCGCAGTGGCTTGTTGTTGAAGGAGAGCAGCCCGTCCAGACCGTAGTTGAGCAGTTTCCCGAAGGTCCATTTCGAGCGGCCCTCCTCGCGCACCGCATTCTCGTACTCGAATGTGGTGGTGCGGAATCCGACCCAGGCGAAAAGGCCCTTGGAGAAACGGTTGTACTCGGTGAGTCCGAGGATCGCGTCGACGGTACGGCGGGAAAGCAGCCGGAAGTCGCCGACCCCGTCCACCAGCTCGACGTCCACCAGCCGGTTGATCGCCCAGTAGTAGGCGCGGGCGGTCAGGGTACGGGTCACCCGGTCGCCCGTGCGGGTGCGCCGGGCGATGACCTGGTCGTACCCCTCGGCGTGCAGGCCCACCATGCGGTGCACGAGCTCCGGCGGGTGCTGGAGGTCGGCGTCCATGATGACGACCGCGTCACCGCGCGCGTGCTGGAGGCCCGCCAGCATCGCGGCCTCCTTGCCGAAGTTCCGGCTGAAGGAGACGTAGCGGGCGCGGGGGTCGGAGGCGGCGATCTCCTCCAGGAGCGGGAGCGTACGGTCGTGACTTCCGTCGTCCACGTAGACCAGCTCGAATTCCCCGTCGAAACGGGAGAGTTCGGTGGTCACATGGTCGTGGAAGCGACCGATGATCTCCTCTTCGTCGAAACACGGGACCACGATCGAGAGCAGCACGGAGAACACGACAACCCACGTGGATGTCGCCGGCTGATTCGCGACGTGACGGCGAGGCGACCATTGCGTGAACTGGGCCCGGTGGAACACCGTTTCGGGTTCCGTACTGGCATATTCGCACCACCATGCCTGTTCAGACGACACCGGCCGGGGGCCGCTCGGACCGCCCCTCGGACGCCCGCGCCGCCGGCCTCGCCGCCTTCCTCACCGCGCTCGCCGTCTGCGCGGGGGACGCCGTCGCCCGCGCCTTCCCGTTCGGACCGCGCCGGCGCGGCGTGAACGACCTGGCCAACCAGTTCGTCCCGTACCACGCCCATCTCTGGGACCTGCTGCACGGCCGGGCCGACGGCGGGCTGCTGCTCAACTGGCAGTCCGGCTGGGGCACCAGCTTCCTGCCCGACCTCGGCACGTATCTGGGCAGCCCGTTCGCCCCGCTGGTGGCGCTCTTCCCGCGCGCGGACATCGAGTACGCGGTCTATGGGGTCACGGTCCTGAAGATGGCCGTCGCGGCGGCCGCCATGACCGTGACGCTGCCGCGGCTGCGGCCCGGCCCCCGGTGGGCGGCGGCGGTCCTCGGGGCGTCGTACGGGCTGTGCGGCTGGGCGGTCGTCGAGGCCACGTACAACCCGATGTGGCTGGACGGTCTGATCGCCTTCCCGCTGCTGTGCCTGGTCGGCGAGTGGGTGCGGCAGGGGCGCCGGCCGCTGCTCGGTCCGCTGGTCGTGGCGGTGTGCTGGGTCGCCAACTTCTACACCGCGTACATGGCCACGCTCGGCGCCGCGCTGGTGCTCCTGGTCCGGCTGCTGGAGGCGGGGCCCTTCCGGCTCCGCGTTCTGGTGCGGGCGGCGACGACCGTGCTGCTCGGGATCGGGCTCGCCGCGCCGGTCCTCGTCCCGGTGTTCCTCGGCTCCACGCACGCGTACCCCGGCCTTGCGAAGGAGTTCCGGCCGGCGGACGGGACGGACTTCCTGGCCCGGCTGCTTCCGGTGACGTACAGCTTCTCCACCCCGGCGGCGTTCGTCGGCACCGGGACGCTGCTGCTCGCCGGCGCGCTCCTCTTCCACCGTGCGGCGCCCCGGCGGGAGCGGTGGCTGTGGGCCGGGTTCGCGGTCGCGCTCGCGATGTCGCTGCAGTGGGGGCCGACGCATCTGACGTGGCATGTCTTCGCCACGCCCAACGGCAGCCCGTACCGGCAGACGTTCGTCCTGTCCGGGGTCCTGGTCATCGCGGCCTGGATCGTCCTCTCGTACGGCTGGCCCGGGCGCCGCGCGCTGCTCGGCGGGGCGGCGGTGGTGGTGGCGGTCGGCGTGGGCGCGGCCGCCAGCGAGCTGGTGACCGGCTGGTCGTACCCGCTGCTCACCCTCGGCCTTGCGGCGGCCTGCGGTGGGCTGTGGCTGGCCTCCCGAGGCAGGAGGACGGTCGTGGCGGCGGTGCTGCTGGCGGGGGCGCTCGTCGGTCAGGCCGCCGCGACCACCGCGTACGCGGACCGGGCGCGGCTGCGGCTCGACGACTACCCGGCCTGGGGCGCGGAGCAGGACCGGCGGACGGCCGCGCTCGCCGCGGCCGACGGCTGGCCGGCCCACCGCACCGACTCGGGCCGCCCGCGGATCACCGGCAACGAGCCGCTGCTCTTCGGCGGCCAGGGGGCCGCGTACTACAGCAGCCACACCCCGTCGGTGCTGACGCGGACCCTGGCCGCGCTGGGCGGCGGCTGGACCTCGCGGGGGCGGAACCTGCAGAGCCTGGACAACCCGGTGACGGACGCGCTGTTCGGCGTCGGCGCGCGGTGGCGGGGCGAGACCGTGGTGCGGACGGGTCCGGTGCTGCCGCTGGTGACGGTGCGTCCTGAGGGTGCCGCCGTGCCCCGCTACGGGCCCTCTCCGTTCCGCAACCAGGAGATGCTGCTGGGCTCGTCGGTGTACACGCTGCCCGCCGACGGGGTCTGCCCGGTCGGCAGCGAGGTCTTCCTCTGGGCCCCCGATCTGAGGGGGACGGCCCGGCTCGGTGCGAGCGGGGCGCCGGTACGGCTGGAGGGCGGGATGCCGAAGTGGCGGGCCGCGCTCACCTCACTGGGCGTGCAGCGGACGGCGGGCACACGGCCCGTACTGGACGGCGGCGCCACTCGGGGTCACTCGATCGGCTGCCTGGATCCAGGGCGGCTGACCGCGGCGGTGGCGCGGCTGAAGACCTCGGCCGCGGTCTCGGTCGAGGCCACGGACAGCGGCATCCGCGCGGAACTCCCGCCGGGAACCCGGGGCACGGTCGTGGTCGCCGGCCCACGGATCGCGGGCTGGACGTGCGGTGGCCGCCCGGCGGACTCGTACGGCGGCCTGGTGGCACTGAAGGTGTCCGGCGAGACATCGGTGAGCTGCGACTTCAGGCCACCGGGCCTGCGGGCGGGGCTGGGCGCGGGGGCGGTGGCGCTGGTGCTGCTGGTGGCACTGACGGCCGGGGAGCGGGCGGCGCGGCGGCGTGGCACCGCCGACGCCGCGCCGTCCGGCTCCTCACAGCCCCGCGCGCCCAGGGAGTCGGCCGGGACGCTCACCTGAGTGACCAACGACACCGGCACCTCGGCTGTGTGGATGCTGTGCGCCGACTGTACGGTCCCTCTGGAATGTTCATTCGAGGGGAGGCCCCGCCATGCCCGGCACCAGGGGAGCCGACAGCAGGAAACAGCCGGGCACGCGCCTCTTCGCGCTGGACGGCATCCGGATCACGGCGGCCCTCGTCGTGGTGCTGTACCACTACATAGGCCTCAACGCCGCGTGGGACAGGAACACGGCCGAGCTGTTTCCCGCCCTCCGGCCCTTCGCCCTGTACGGCTGGCTCGGCGTCGAAGTCTTCTTCATCGTCAGCGGCTTCGTCATCTGCATGAGCGTCTGGGGGCGCACGGTCGGTGACTTCGCCGTGTCCCGCGTGTCCCGGCTGTTCCCCGCCTATTGGGCGGGCATCGCGCTGACCGCGCTCACCTTGTGGCTCCTGCCCGAGGTCCGGGAGCTGCGTCACACGGACGAGTGGAGCGACGTCCTCGTCAACCTGACCATGATGCAGGGCGGTCTGGGCGTCGGGCATGTGGACCACTCGTACTGGACGCTGTTCGTCGAGCTGAAGTTCTACGCGCTCTTCGCACTCGTCGTGCTCCGCGGCGTCACCTACCGCAATTGCGTCCTTTTCTGCGGAATCTGGACAGCGGCCGCGGTCGCCGCGCCGACCACCGACTTCCGGCTGCTGCACTTCTTCTCGATGCCGCAGTACGCGCCGTATTTCATCGCCGGCATAGCCTTCTACCTGATGCACCGCTACCGGCCGACCATGCTCCTGTGGGCGATCGTCGGGGTCCAGTTCCTCCTCGCCCAGCAGTACGTCCGCGGACGGATGCGGACGAACCTCGGCCTCCAGCTCTCGGAGCAGCTGCCGACCTGGCCCGCACGCCTGGTCATCGCGATCGGCTTCCTCGCGATCGCGGCCGTCGCGCTCGGCTTCCTGGACCGCATCCAGTGGCGCTGGCTGAAGACCGCGGGAGCGATCACGTACCCGCTGTACGTGATCCACATGGCGGTCGGCATCACGCTGATCCACCACTTCCGCGACCAGGTCGCACCGCTTCCGCTCGTCGCCTCCGTGACGGCCGCCATGCTGGTCGCGTCCTGGGTGATCCACCGCTTCGTGGAACGCCCGCTGTCGAAGCGCCTCCGGTCCGGGATGCGGCGCGGTGTCCAGGAGATCCGCTTCAACACCCCGGCGGCCCGGCCGGCCGGCAAGCCCGCCGACCCCTCCCCCTCCCCCTCCTCCGCCGCACCGGCCGAGGAGCGCCCGCGGGACTGGGTCATGGCCTCCACCGGCGACACCCGCCGCTGAGGCGACGCGGGATCACCACCGTCGCCAGCGGACCTCCCCGTCGTGCCATTCGTCGGTGGGCGTCAGCCCGGCGGCGGTGGCGACGGCGGCGGACGCCGTGTGGTCGGGGTGGATGTGCGCGACGACCGTCCGTACGCCCTGTGCGGTGAGCCAGTCGACAAGACCCCGGGCGGCCTCGGTGGCGATCCCGCGGCCCTGCCAGGGAGCCCCCACCACCCAGGCGATCTCGGCGACTTCGCTGCCCTCGACGGTCGCCTGGACGGTCCCGGCCAGGCGGTCCTCCTCCCGGAGACGGACGACCCAGTTGCACCAGGAGACTCCGGGGTCGGGCGATCCGGCGACCTGCCTCGCGTAACGGGCCCTGAGGTCCGGCGTGGTCGGCGGGGCGCCGCCGATGAAGTCGTACAGCACCGGGTCGGCCAGCACGCCGGTCATCTCCTCGGCGTGCTCGACCGCCAGGGGCAGCAGGGTGAGCCGGGCGGTCCGGATGGGCTCGGGCCGCATGCTCTCGGGTGGGACGGTCACGCGGCCTCCGGGGTCGGGTCGTCGCACGGGTTCCTGACAAAAAAGTACGTACTTGTCGGGCTCTCGCCGTCCACCCAGCATGGATCACACATCCCACGCCGGTCGAACAGGAGCACACACATGCCCGGGCACCACCGCATTCCCGTGACCGTCGTCGGGCTTGGCTCGATGGGCAGCGCGCTGGCCCAGGCGTTCGTCGAGGCCGGGCACCCGACCACCGTCTGGAACAGGACCGCCGCGAAGGCCGCGCCGCTCGTGGCGAAGGGGGCCGTCCTCGCGGAGTCGATGGACGAGGCGGTCAGGGCGAGCCCTCTGGTCGTCACCTGCCTGACGACGTACGACGACACTCTGGCGGCCCTGGAACCGGCTGCCGGCGCGCTGCGGGGGCGGGCCCTGGTGACCCTCAACAGCGGTTCGCCGGCCGACGCCCGCCGGGCGAACGCGTGGGCGCTCGGGCACGGCGCCCGCCACCTCGACGGGGCGATCAAGAACGTGCCGTCCGCCGTGGGCGCCGAGGACACCCTTCTCTCCTACGGCGGCGACCGCGGCGTCTTCGACGAGTTCGAGCCGGCCCTGCGGGTGCTGGGCGGCGACACCGTCTTCCTCGGTACCGACCCGGACCTCGCCGCTCTCTATGAGATGGCCGTGGGCGGCACGCTGCTGCCCGCGCTCGTCGGTTTCTTCCAGGGCGCGGCGGCGCTGCGGGCCCGGGGCCTCGAGGCCGCGTCGATGGTGCGGTTCAGCGTCAAGTGGTTCGAGATGATCGGCTCGGTGCTGCCCGTCTTCGCCCGGGAGATCGACAGCGGCGACTACAGCGAGCCCGGGTCCTCGGTGAACCTGTTCCTGGCCGGAGCCCCCCACGACGAGGAGTTCGGCAGGGAAGCGGGCCTCGACGTGGCGTGGCACAAGCCCTTCCACGAGCTGCTGCGCCGAGCGGCCGACGCCGGGCACGGCGACCACAGCATCTCCGCCCTGACGGAGGTGCTGAAGGCGCCGGGGCGGACCGCACAGCCCGGGAACGCGTAACCCCGGGAACGCGCCGAAGGGGTCGGACCCGACCGGGTCCGACCCCTTCGTCACGCGCGCGTGGCGTCAGTTCTTGACGGGGTTCAGGCAGAGCACGAACTTGTCCGACTCCAGCTGCTGCGCGAGCGCGACCTCGCCCACCTCGCCGCACTTGTCGACGTCGAAGGTGTTGTCGATGACCTTCACGACCTTGTAGAGGTCGGGCGCCTTCTCGGTGCACGGCTTGCTGTCGACCTCGGGGTCGTTCTCCGGACCCGTCACGGTCACGCAGTCGCCGGCCTCGGCGTGCACCGGGGCGGTGCCGGTGAGGTACGGGACGCCGAGCTTCCAGAACAGGATGGCCGCGATCGCCACGACGATGGTGAGGAGCGTCTTGCCGATGCTGCGCTTCTTCTTCGCCGGCTCGGCGGGCGCGACGGGCTGCTCGGGGGTGGCGGGGGGAGTCGTCATGAAGGGTTCCTTGGGGACGTGTGCATGATCAGACGCGAACGCTACATGTACAGGAACCGGCAAAACGGACCCAAAAGATCCACTTCTCCATCAGTTGTGGACTCGTGACTCTGGCGCCCCGTCAGGCGAAGCGCCCCATCTGCTGCTGGCGCGCCAACGCACGCCGCAGGTCCGTCGGGAGCGCGTGGTACGGGCCGTACGTCCGCTCCGTGTCGTACAGCAGCGCCTGGAGCTGCTGATGACCTGCCGTGTGGTCGCCCATCGCCAGCAACAGCATCCCGATCCGCCGCCGGATGTCGAAGAACCGCGCCTGGTCCGCGCCGTGTTCGTGGAACGGCAGGAGCGCCCGGTACTCCGTCAGCGCCGCCGCCGTCTCCCCCAGCTGTTCCAGGCACTGCGCCGCCTCGTAGCGGAACTGCAGGGTCTGCGGATCGGCGGGCCCGGCCTCGGCCGCGCGGTCGTCGGCGAGGCGACGCAGCTCCGGCAGGGCGCGGCGGTACTGGCCGTCGTCCATGAGGGTCGTCGCGTACTGCTTGCGCAGGATCCGGACGACCGGTGAGCGATCGCCGTGCTCGGCGGCGGCCGCCGGCAGGATCGAGCCGAGGAGGTCGACGGCCTGGGTGAGCGAACCCTCGCCGAGCAGCCGCTTGACCTCGTCGACGGCGGCGGCCACGTCGGGGCGCGGGACGGGCGGCGCGACCGGCGGGGGCGGCACGGACGCGCGGTCGGGCCAGGGCGCGTGCGGGCGCAGGAAGGGACGCGTCGGGTCGAGCGGCCCGGCGGGGGCGCCGCGCGCCGGAAGCAGCGGCAGCAGCGCCTCGTACACCTCGTGCGCGCCGGACGGGCGGTGCTGCGGGTCCTTGGCCAGCAGGCGCAGGACGAGCGCCTCCAGGACCTCCGGCACCTCGGGGCGCAGCTGGCGGACCGGGAGCGGGGGCTCGTAGAGGTGGCGGTGCAGGACCCCGAGCGCGGTCGATCCGGCGAACGGCACGTTCCCGCTGAGGAGTTCGTGGAGCAGGATGCCGAGCGCGTACAGATCCGTGTACGGGCCGACGGCACCGCCCATCGCCTGCTCGGGCGCCATGTAGGCGGGGCTGCCGATCGGCGAACCGGTGTGGGTGAGACGGGTGGTGTCGGTGTCCAGGACGGAGGCGACGCCGAGGTCGAGGACGGTGACGGTGCCGTCGGGGCGCACCATCACGTTCCGGGGCTTGAGGTCGCGGTGGACGATCGGCACCGCGTGCACGGCGGCGAGCACGGCGCACAGCTGCGCGGCGACGGAGACGGCCCACTCCCAGGGGTACGGGTCGTGCTCGGCGAGGTGGTCGGCGAGGTCCGCGCCGTCGAGGTACTGCATGACGAGGTAGAGGTCGTCGCCGTCGCTGCCGGCGTCGTGGACGGTGACCAGGCCGGGGTGGTCGACCTGCGCCGTGACCCGGCACTCGCGCACGAAGCGGCGCCGGAGCTCCTCCGCCGCGGTGGCGGGGCCGGTCATGGTGGCGGGGCGGAGCAGCTTGACGGCGACGCGGCGGTCGAGCCGTCCGTCGTACGCCGTCCAGACCTGGCCCATGCCGCCCTGGCCGATGACGGTGGAGAGTTCGTACCGGCCACCGATGACGCGTCCGTTCACCGACCGCCCTCTCGCGGGTCCCTCGGGTCCTTGCGGAGGAGGTCGCTGAGCTCGTCAAGCTCGGCGCGGACCTGGTCGATCCGGGGGCCGGGGACCGGAGGCTGCGGCGGAACGGCGGGCTGCGGGGGCGTCACGGCATGCGGCTGCGGCTGCGGGGGCGTCACGGGCTGCGGCGGCGGCTGCGACGGGTAGCCGTAACCGGTCCGGTGCTGTGGGACGGTCGTCCCGTACGGCGTGAACGCCGCCGGCCCCGCCGGCGGGGCGAGGCGAACCTTGTCGTGGCGTATGTCGGCGACCAGGAAGTAGACGGTGAAACCGAGGGCGTTGAGCAGCACCAGGCCCATGGCGAGGTCGGCCTGGGTCGTCTCGATGTCGTCGGGCATCAGGGCGAAGCCGGTGATCATGACGGCCGCCGACACTCCGCACAGGATCCAGTCCAGCGCGCGACGGGTCACGACGGCGAGCCGGATCATCGTCCCCCACGTCAGGAACCCGAAGCTGAGCAGCGGAAGCACCGCGAAGAGCACGCGAAGCACGATCACCGACGTGGGAACGGCACGCGGTGGTGGGCTAGGCGTATAGCCATGGCCGTACATTCCTGCTCCTGGGCACTCGGGTCGGTTGCGGAGACGAGCGTATACACCGACGGCGACAAGGGCTCCTGGGTTGTACGGATCAGGGCGCGACCGTTCCGTCCGCGAGACCGTCGTACAGGCCCTGCACCAGCTGTTCGCCGAGCCGGCCCGCGAGGCGCAGGGCGTCCTCGAACTCGGCGAGGGCCCGGAACCGCTCCCCGTACCGCTGCTGTTCGGCGAGCGGCAGACGCGGCAGCTGGAGGCGGCGGACGTCGAGCCGGGTGGCGGTGGAGGCGTAGCTGCTGGCCTGACGGGTGTTGGCCGTGCCGCGCAGGAACCCGGCGAGGAACCAGGGGTCGAGCGCGGCCGGGTCGGGGCGCAGGAGCTGGAGGTTGCGGCCGAGGGCCGCTCCGGCGGTCGCGGTGTCGACGACCCGGGCGAGGGAGCCGCCGCCGAGGACGGGGACGACGACATCGCCCTCGGCGAGGAGGACCGGCTCCTCGGGGGCGCCGTCGGGCAGGGAGCCGGACGGCGGCTGGGCGCCGAAGACGTCGTTCTCCGTGAGCACACGGACGGGGCCTGCGGGGCTTCCCGTACCGCCGGGGCTTCCCGCACCACCGGGGCCGGGACCGGGGACACCGAGACCGCCGGGGCCACCGGGCCCGCCCGTGAACGACGCGGTGCCGGCGCCGCCCGCGCGCAGTTCGAGCGCGCCGGTGCGGGCCAGCTCGCCGACGGTGACGCCGGTGGGCCGGGCGGCCGTGGCCGGGTCGGCGGGCGCGGGCAGGGCGGGGGGCGGGGTGAGGGCGACGGTGTGGCCGAGGGTCTTGGCCAGCCGGTCGCGGACCGCGAGGAGTTCGGCGGCGCCTCCGCCCGCCGCGGGGGGCGGGAGGTGGCGGGCGGGCGCCAGGTCGACGTCGTCGTCGAGGAGTTCGATGACGGGCACGGGCCGGCTCGTCCCCGGGGTCTCGGTGACCGTGCCGTCCCTGTCGAAGGGCAGCCACGCGTCGAGGACGGTGGTGTGGACGGCCTGCCAGTCGAGCTTGTCGCGGGCAGCGCCGCCGCCGGCCTGGTCGGCGGCGGCCGTGGCGGTGGTGTCGACGACGAGGAGTTCCGGGGAGGGGGTCACGCCGGCGGCGGGCTTGCGCAGCACCCAGAGGTGCAGCGGGATGCCGTACGGCGGGGCCGCCCCCGCCGGGAGGGCGACGACGGCCCGCAGGGCGCCCCTCCTGAGGAGATCGGCGCGGATTCGGCGGCCGGAACGCCGGGAGGCGGCGGCGGGCGGCATGAGCAGGACGGCGGTGCCGCCGGGGCGGAGCCGGGCCAGGGCGTGCTGGACCCAGGCCAGTTCGGATTCCGTACGGGCCGGGAAGCCGTACTCCCAGCGCGGGTCGTAGGCCAGTTCGTCGTGGCCCCAGTTGCGCTCGTTGAACGGCGGGTGGCAGAGCACGGTGTCCGCCGTGAGGTGCGGGAAGGCGTCGGCGCGCAGGCTGTCGCCGGTCCGCACCCGGACGTCGGCGTCGGAGGCCAGCGCGAGGCGCAGGGCGGTGAGCGCGGCCAGGTCGGTGTCGGCGTCCTGGCCGTGGAGGGCGCCGGGGTGCTCGACGGCGCGGAGCAGGGTGCCGGTGCCGGAGGCCGGGTCGAGGACGGTGGGCCGGGGGCCGGCGCCGGGGGCGGCGACGGCGGCCATCAGGGCGGCGGGTCCGGGCGGGGTCAGCGTGTACTGGCGCGGGTTGGCGTCGAGGTGCCGGCCGAGCAGGAACTCGAACGCCTGGCGGGCGCCGGTCTCGGCGGCGAGGTCGGCGACGCCGCGCACCAGCGGCACGGAAGGGGCCAGTTCGGCCGCGGTGGGGGTGGGGACGGCCCTGCCCAGACCGAAGCGCTCGGTGAGGACCTCCTCCAGGGCGGTCGGCAGGGTCTCGGTGAGGCGTTGGTCCGAGACGGCGGCGAGCGCCGGCCAGGCGGTGGAGCGGTCCCGTACGAGCAGCAGGACGCAGCCGGCCTGGACGAGGGCGGTGACGGCGCCCGCCGGGTGGCCGGTGACCTGCTGCCAGACCCGCTCGCGCAGGGGGACCTCGGCGAGCTTGCCCTGGGCACGCAGCCAACGCTCGACATCGGCGAGGGCGAACGACGGGCTTGTCTCCGTCCCGCCCACGGGGCGGGGGAAGTCGGCGTGGCGGCGGCGCCAGTTGCTCACGGCGGCCCGTCCGACCCCCGCGAGCCTGGCGATCCCCGCGGCGGTCACCTCTGCTCCGTGCTCCGGCACCTGGCTGACTCCCCTCGTCCCGCTCGGACGTCGTCCGCACGTACCCGCTGCTGTGGCCCCCGATCTTACTGATGAACGCCAGGCGCACCACTTCACACCGTGAGCCGGTTCAATTTCTGTGAACCGTGTTGACTCGGTTCACAGGCTCTGCTGTTATTGATCCATCGCTCCACGGGGTCCGGGCAGGGCCTCGATCACACGTCGATGCTTCATGTCCTGGAGGACACCCATGTCGTACGACACCCAGATCCCGCAGGCCCCGCAGGCGGCCCTGCGCAACGGGCTCGGCACCGCGGCCCTGATCCTCGGCATCATCGGTACGGTCTCCGGCCTCATCCCGTTCTTCTTCTGGCTGGCCGGAATCCTCGGCCTGATCGCGCTGATCCTGGGCCTGGTGGGGCGGGGCCGGGTGAAGCGCGGCGAGGCGAACAACAAGGGCGTGACGACGACCGGCGCGGTCCTCGGCCTCGCGGCGCTGATCCTCTCGGTGGTCGGCGCGGTGATCACCTTCAACGCCGTGAGCGACGCCGTCGACGAGATCGACAAGACGCTGCAGGAGGCCGCCCCGCAGGACCCGTCGAGCACGGCGAAGGGTGACGCGGGCGGCAAGGCCGACGCGACCAAGGGCCTCGTGGCCGGTGCGCCCTCCGTCTACAAGGACAAGCTGAAGGTCACGGTCTCCGAGGCGAAGCCGTACACCCCCAGCGACGCGGCCGACCGCACCGCGGGCACCAAGGCGTACCAGGTCACCGTGGTCATCGAGAACGGCGGCAAGAAGGAGTTCGACGCCGCGCTGGTGACGCTGAGCGCCCGCGCCGGCCAGGACGGCGTCGCCGCCGAGCAGGTCTTCGACGACAAGGTCGGCACCGGTTTCACCGGCACGATCCTGCCCGGCAAGAAGTCCACGGTCGTCTACGCCTTCGACGCCCCGGCCGCAGCGAAGACCCTCACGGTCGAGGTCAGCCCCGGCCTGGAGCACAACGCCGCCCAGTGGGAGCTGAAGATCGGCTGACCCACCGCCGCCCCACCCTCCTCCAGGGCCTCCCCCAGGCCCGTCCCCCCTTCGTACGACCGCTACCCCCACCCCCGGAGAACCCGCCATGTCTGCCGCCGCTCCCACCACCCGCACCCGTCGCACGGCCCTGGTCGCCGCGCTCTGCACCGCCGTCGCCCTCGGCGCCACCGCCTGCGGACCCTTCTCGGACGACGCCAAGGCCTCCGGCCCCTTCGGGGACCTGACCGGCCCGCAGATAGCCAACAAGGCGATCGCCGCGACGAAGAAGGCGGACTCCCTCACGCTCGACCTCGCCACCAAGACCACCGACGGGCCGATGAAGGCGTACCTGGCGATGGACACCCGCGGAAAGTGCGCCGGCACCCTGACGGTCGGCGCGACGGGCACGGCCGAGCTGATCAAGGCCGACGACAAGGACGTCTACCTCCGCTTCGACGAGGCGTTCCTGCGGGCCCAGGCGAAGGGCGAGTCCACCGAGGTCCAGGAGGCGGTGCTCAAGGAGCTCAAGGGCCGCTGGGTGAAGACGCCGGTGACCGATCCGGAGGCCAAGGACAACCTCGAGCTCTGCGACCTGAACGCGCTTCTCGGCGACTTCGAGGAGGGGGTCAACCTCGCCTTCAAGGGCAAGGAGACGACCGTCGGCGGCAAGAAGGCGCTGATGCTCACGGAGAAGGTCGGCGACGAGACGACGACGATCTATGTGGCGACGGAGGGCGAGCCGCTCATCCTGAAGATCGTGGCGGCGGGCGGCGAGGAGCCCGGCACGATCACCTTCACCGGCTTCGGGAAGCCGGTCGAGGCCAAGGCGCCGGCGGCCAAGGACGTCGTCATGGACGAGACGAAGGGCTGAAGACGGCTGACGGGCGTCCGCAGCGCTGACGTACGCGTGTGAACAGGGGTGTGAGGGCCGCCGCGGGAGAGCGGCCCTCACACCCTTCCGCGGTTCATACCGGCACGCTTTTCACACCCGCACGCTGTTCACACCCGCGCGCTGTTCACAGCTTGTGGCGGACCCACACGTTCGGCTCGACGTAGACCGCGTAGCCGCGCGAGGCCTCGCAGTGCACCGGCACGAGCGCGCCCTCGACCTCGACCGGGCCGTCGGTGTCGAACGGCAGCCCCGTCCACGCGCGCCACTGCTCCACGGACGCGCCGACCGTCATCGAGGCAGGGGCCACCGCCTCTATCGTGGCGCCCGCGCGGACGTGGACGCGCAGCCACGGGTCGTGGGGCAGGCCGTCCGACGCGCGCGTGCGGAACGCGTACTCGTGGATGGAGGACGCCGCCTCCAGGTGCTTGCCGTTGGGGCGGACCGGGGCGACGACCTCGGAGAAGCCGAGCCGGCGGGCGTTGTCCCGCATGGCGGCCAGCATCCGGCCCGAGATCCCCTGGCCGAGCGCGCTCGTGTCCACGGTGACCTCGATCGCGCTGACGGTGTCGGGGATGCGCCCGTGCCGCCGGTCCGAGAACGCCCACAGCAGCACCTGGTCCCAGCCGGTGGCGGGCAGGGCGCCGCGGTCCTCGGCATGGAGCCGGAAGGGAACACTGAGCGCGCGGGCGACGACCGTGCCCTCGGAGTCCGTGGCGATGAGGACGTACTCGGGCAGCTCGGCGACGATCCGTCCGAAGTGGGACCAGCCCACCGGGTCGTTCTGCACGAACTCCGGCCAGAGGTCCTTCATCCCCCACATCGGCCCCTGGAGTTCCGGGCGTTCGGCGAGGGTCGTGATGTTCAGCTCCATGAAGGGGCACGCTAACGGCCGTTCGCAGGGCCACCAACCGAATTACGGCAGCCTCTGGTCCGGGCAGCCGCCGAGGACCTTCTTCATCGCGTCCCGCTCGGCCCGGGTGACCCACACCCCGTACTTCTTCTTCACGGCGACCTGCGCGGCCACGTAGGTGCAGCGGTACGCCTTGTTGGCCGGCAGCCAGGTCGCGGCGTCGCCGTCGGACTTGCGGCGGTTGGCGGACGCCTCGACGGCGAGGAGGTTCAGCGGATCGTTGGCGAAGCGGCGCCGCTTCTCCGCGTCCCACTGCTGCGCGCCCTTCTGCCAGGCGTCGGAGAGCGCGACAAGATGGTCTATGTCGACCTTGCTGCGGCCACGGACGAAGTCGACGCGGTTCCCCGTGTACGGGTCGTCGGCGAGGATCCCGGAGGCGACCTTGCAGCGGCCCTCCTTGAAGCGGACGTCGGTGAGGTCGCGCTTGAGGATGTCGTCGCGGGTCCCGCAGCCGTTGCCGTCCACGTCGACCCAGGCCTTGCCGAACTTCTCGCGTTCGTAGCCGGTCTTCGGGGCGCGGCCCTTGACGGTGAGGGTGTCGACGGCGACGAGCGCCGGGCCGCCTCCTCCGCCGGGGGCGCCCTCGACCGGGGAGCCGTCAGGACCCGTCGTACAGCCGGAGGTTATGAGGGCGGCGGCGGCAAGGGCGGCGAGGGGGAGGGCTTTCGGGTAGCTGAGCACGCGGGGATCCTAACCAGCGATCCTGACCAGTGATCCTGACCGGCGGCGCTCTCGGCGCCTCTGGTGGTCCAGACCATTGGGCCGTTCGACGCGCGGAATCGACGGGGGGCGCGTAGCGTCGAATGCGCCGTTCGTCCCCTTTCGAAGGAGTCACACGCATCATGGGGATCATGGACAAGCTCAAGGGCATGATGGGCCAGCACCCGGACAAGACCAAGCAGGGCATCGACCGAGCCGGGGACATGATCGACAAGAAGACCGGCGACAAGTACACCGGCCAGGTCGACCAGGGCCAGCGGAAGGCTCAGGAGTACATCGACAGGGAGCGCGGGCAGGACCCCCAGCAGCCGCCGACCTGACGGCTCCCGCACACACGACACACGACCGGCCGCGGAGCGCTCCGAGCACCCCGCGGCCGGGGCGCGTCCCGCACCCTCAGATCTTGCCGATCCCCAGGGTGTTCTCGCCCGGCAGCAGCCCGGAGCCGATGACGGCCAGCCAGGGGCCGCCGAGGAGTTCGGCGAGCCGGGCCGTGGGCCCGGGCCCGAGGGCGGCCCAGGGCGCGGCGGCGCGTTCGTCCGTACGCAGCTCCACCCCGGCGCGCAGGGCGCGGCCGGCGTCGGTGGCCGAGCCGTCGGCGGCGAGCAGCCCGCGGGCGGCCAGCCGCTCACGGGCCGCGGTCCAGGCGGGCCCGCTCCAGCCGCGGCTCGCGAAGGTCCGCTCGGACGCGGCCCCGACGGCGGCGAAGGAGACCAGGGACTCGGCCGGGTCGAGCCCGGCGGCGAGGAGCGCGGCCAGATGGCCGTCCCCGCGGTGCTCGCGCAGGATCGTCGCGGCCTGCCAGAGGACCAGGTGAGGGGCCTCGGGCCAGGGCAGCTCGGCGTTGGCGGCGGCGAGCGGCCGGCCGGCGGTCGCGGCGGCCCCGGCGGCCCGCCGGGCGAGCGCGGCCGCCTCGGCGATGTCGGAGCCCTCGACGGCCTCGGCGCCCAGGACCGAGCGGTAGGCGCGGTCGACGGCACGCAGCCGGGCGTCCAGCACCTCGGCGGGCGTGGCCGTCCGCCAGATCTCCGGCACGTACCGGGCCGCCATCTCCGGGCTGAAGCTGTAGAAGGCGGACGCCACCCGCTCCGCCCCGGCCGGGCCGAGGGGGGCCGCGCGCCAGGCGAAGTAGCTCGGCCATCGCCCCTCGACGTCGTAGCCGAGCGCACGGGCCTCCTCGAAGGCATCGGGGGCGTAGTAGAGCAGCGCGTGGAGGGGCTCGAGCAGATGCCACATCTGCCGTACGCGCCCGGGCTCCACGGTCTCCTGGACCTTCGCGCTCATGTCCGCCTCCTCCACCGACGCTTCATCTTGACGATGACTAGATTGCTCCCGCCGCCCGAACTTGTCAATGCCTAGATGGGGCGTACGCTGTCGTCATGAGCAGTCGGCGCACCTATCACCACGGCGACCTGCGGCAGGCGGTCCTGACCGCCGCCCTGGACGTCATCTCCACCGAGGGTCCCTCCGCGTTGAGCCTGCGCGACCTGGCCCGCCGCGCGGGCGTCTCGCACGCGGCGCCCGCCCACCACTTCAAGGACCGCGCGGGACTGCTCACGGCCGTCGCGACCGAGGGCTTCGACCTGCTGGCGGAGGCACTGGGCGAGGCGAAGGACCTGAAGGACGCGGGAGTGCGGTACGTACGCTTCGCCACCGAGCACCCGGCGCACTTCCAGGTGATGTTCCAGCCGGACCTGCACCGGCCCGACGACCCGCACCTGCTCGCCGCCAAGGAACGGGCCGGCGACCGGCTCCGGGCCGGCGTCGCCGGACTGCCCGGCGGCGGCACCCGTGGCACCGACCCGCGCCTCGCGGGCGTCGCGGCCTGGTCGCTCGCGCACGGCTTCGCGACGCTCCTGCTCAGCCACAACCTCGAAGGGCCGGTCGGCGACCGAGATCCCGAGGAGGTCTTCCGCACCCTCGCGGGACTGCTGTTCGCGGACGACGCTCCTCAACTCCCCCGGGAATAACCGGAGTCGCTCTCCGCTTGGTCCCAGCATGACCACCACGACATTCACGAAGTCCGTACGCCGTACGACCATCGCCCTGTTAGCGGCAGCGACACTGACCGCACTCCCCCTCACCGGAGCCGGGGGCGGGGCAGGTGCCGGTGCCACCGCCGTGGCCGCCGAACAGCGCCACGACGGGACATGGCACGACGGGACATGGCGCGGCGCCTGGGCCACCTCGCCGCAGTACCCGACCGCCCCCTTCGGCCCGAACTGGTCGCAGCAGGGCTTCTCGAACCACACGGTCCGCCAGGTGGTCCGGGTCACCACCGGCGGCACCAGGGCCCGTATCGAACTCTCCAACCGCTACGGCACGAAGCCGCTGCGGATCACGGGCGCGACCGTGGCCCGCACCGACAAGGGCGCCTCGGTGAAGGCCGGTTCGGTCCGGCAGCTGTCCTTCGGCAAGGGCCGCTCCGTGACGATCCCGGCCGGCGCCTCCACGTACAGCGACGGCGTGCCGTTCACGGTCGGCGCCCTGGAATCGCTGACGGTCACGCTCTACCTCGCCGAGGAGACCGGCCCCGCCACCTTCCACACCTTCTCCTCCGCCACCAGCTACCGCGCGGACGGCGACCACCGCTCGGACCGGGACGGGACGGCGTTCACGGAGGCCGGCGACTCCTGGTACTACCTCTCCGGCGTCGAGGTCTCCGGCGGCCAGGCCCCGCGCAGGGACGGCGTCGTCACCTTCGGCGACTCGATCACCGACGGCGTCGGCTCCGGCCCGAACGCGAACAACCGTTACCCCGACGAGCTGGCCGAGCGCTTCGCCGCCGCCGGAAAGCCGCGGGGCGTCGTCAACCACGGCATCGCCGGCAACCAGGTCACCAACGACTGGGCCTGGGCGGGCGAGAAGGGCGTCGAGCGCTTCAAGAAGGACGTGCTCACCGAGCCGAACGTGCGCACCGTCATCGTCCTGGAGGGCATCAACGACATCGGCGGAAGCGGCCGGAGCGCACCGGGCCAGCCCACCACCCCGGAGGTCTCCGTCGAGCAGATCGTCGAGGGCCACCGCGAGCTGATCCGCCAGGCCCACGCCAAGGGCATCAGGATCGTCGGCGCGACGCTGACCCCGATCAAGGGCTCGTTCTACGACACCCCGGCCAACGAGGCCAAGCGCGACGCCGTCAACCACTGGATCCGCACGTCGGGCGCGTACGACGCGGTGGTCGACTTCGACCGCGTCGTCGCGGACCCGGCCGACCCGGACCGCATGCTCCCGGCCTACGACTCGGGTGACCACCTCCACCCGGGCGACGCGGGCTACCGCGCGATGGCCCAGGCCCTGGACCTCGACACCCTCTGACGGCCCCGAAGGATCGTCCGGGGCCGGCCGCGCCCGCCGTCCCCGGACGACCCTCCCCTACGACCCCAGGATCGTCGTCAGGAACTCGCCCGTCCACGCGAGCAGTTCCCGGCCCACCACCGGCTTCCCGCCGATCTTCCCGCTCGTCGGGCGTGGCACCAGGATCTGGTGGACGGCCGGCTTGATGACCGTGCGCGGGTAGAGCCGCTTGAGCCGCAGCTCCTGCGACTCGCGCAGCTCCACCGGCGCGAAGCGGATGTTCGGGCCCTGCAGCACGATCTCGCCGACCCCGCAGGCCCGCGCCAGCATCCGCAGGCCGGCCACCAGGAGCAGGTTCTCCACCGGCTCGGGCAGCTTGCCGTAGCGGTCGGTGAGCTCCTCCCGTACCGCCTTGACGTCCTCCTCCGAGTTCGCCGAGGCGATGGCGCGGTACGCCTGCAGGCGCAGCCGCTCCCCCGGCGCGTAGTCGTGCGGCACATGGGCGTCGACCGGGAGCTCGATCTTGACCTCCAGGGGGGCCTCCTCCTCGGCGCCTCCCTCCATCTGCGCCCGGTAGTCCGCGACCGCCTCGCCCACCATCCGTACGTACAGGTCGAAGCCGACGCCCGCGATGTGGCCGGACTGCTCGCCGCCGAGCAGATTGCCCGCGCCGCGGATCTCCAGGTCCTTCATCGCGACGTACATGCCCGCGCCCATCTCGGTGTGCTGGGCGATCGTCGCGAGCCGCTCGTGGGCGGTCTCGGTCAACGGCTTCTCCGGCGGGTAGAGGAAGTACGCGTAACCCCGGTCCCGGCCCCGGCCGACACGGCCGCGCAGCTGGTGCAGCTGCGAGAGGCCGAAGTTGTCGCCGCGCTCGACGATGAGCGTGTTGGCGTTGGAGATGTCGATGCCGGACTCGACGATCGTCGTGGAGACCAGCACGTCGAACTTCTTCTCCCAGAAGTCGACGACGACCTGCTCCAGGGCGCTCTCCCCCATCTGCCCGTGCGCGATCTGGATCCGCGCCTCCGGGACGATCTCCCGCAGCCGCGCCGCCGCCCGGTCGATCGACTCGACCCGGTTGTGGATGTAGAAGACCTGGCCCTCGCGCAGCAGTTCACGCCGGACGGCCGCGCCGATCTGCTTCTCCTCGTACGGGCCGACGAAGGTGAGGACCGGGTGCCGCTCCTCCGGCGGGGTGGTGATCGTCGACATCTCGCGGATGCCGGTCACGGCCATCTCGAGGGTACGGGGAATGGGGGTGGCGGACATCGTCAGGACGTCGACGTTGGCCCGCAGCTTCTTCAGCTGCTCCTTGTGCTCGACACCGAAGCGCTGCTCCTCGTCGACGATGACCAGACCCAGGTCCTTGAACTTCGTCTCGGACGAGAACAGCCGGTGCGTGCCGATGACGATGTCGACCGAACCGTCCCGCAGCCCCTCCAGCGTCGCCTTGGACTCGCTCTCCGACTGGAAGCGGCTGAGTGCGCGCGTGACGACGGGGAACTGCGAGTACCGCTCCGAGAAGGTCCCGAAGTGCTGCTGCACGAGCAGGGTGGTCGGGACGAGGACGGCGACCTGCTTGCCGTCCTGCACCGCCTTGAACGCCGCCCGGACCGCGATCTCGGTCTTGCCGTAGCCGACGTCGCCGCAGATCAGACGGTCCATGGGGACCGTCTTCTCCATGTCCTCCTTCACCTCGGCGATGGTGGACAGCTGGTCGGGCGTCTCCACGTACGGGAAGGCGTCCTCCAGCTCGCGCTGCCAGGGGGTGTCCGGGCCGAAGGCGTGGCCGGGCGCCGCCATACGGGCCGAGTAGAGCTTGATCAGGTCGGCGGCGATCTCCTTGACCGCCTTCTTCGCGCGCGCCTTGGTCTTCGTCCAGTCCGCGCCGCCGAGCCGGTGCAGCGTCGGCGCCTCGCCGCCCACGTACTTGGTGACCTGCTCCAGCTGGTCGGTGGGGATGTAGAGCCGGTCGCCGGGCTGGCCGCGCTTGGCCGGCGCGTACTCGACGAGGAGGTACTCGCGGGTGGCGCCCTGCACCGTGCGCTGGACCATCTCGATGTACCGGCCGACGCCGTGCTGCTCGTGCACGATGTAGTCGCCGACCTCCAGGGTCAGCGGGTCGATCGTCTTGCGGCGCTTGGCCGGCATCCGCTGGCCGTCCTTGCCGGCCGCCTTCTGCCCCGACAGGTCGGTCTCGGTCAGGACGGCGAGCTTGAGCGCCGGGTCGACGAAGCCGTAGTCGATGGAGCCGCACGCCACGTGCACGACCGACGGCGTGATCTCCGTGAGGTCCGGCTCCAGCCGGGCCGCGATCCCCTCGCCGCCCAGCACCTCGACCGTACGGGCCGCCGGGCCGTGCGCCTCCGTGACGTACACCGTGCGCCAGCCGTCGGCCAGCCAGCCCTTGGTGTCGGCGAGCGCGCGGGCGGTGTCGCCGCGGTACGTCTCCGGGGCGTGCATCCCGAGCTTGAGCGTGTCCGCGTCGAGCTCTTCGTCGGCGGCGAACGGGGAGACCGACCACCACATCATGTCGAGCTCGCGCGCCCGGTCCCGTACGTCCGCGATGCCCCACAGGGAGGCCGCGTCGACGTCGATCGGCGCCTCGCCGCCCCCGGCGGTGGCCGCCCAGGACGCCTGGAGGAACTCCTGCGAGGTCGCCACCAGGTCCGCGGCCCGGGTACGGACCCGCTCGGGGTCGCAGACCACCGTCATGGAGCCCTTGGGCAGGACGTCGAGCAGCAGCTCCATGTCGTCGACGAGGACCGGGGCGAGGGACTCCATGCCCTCGACGGCGATGCCCTCGGCGATCTTGCCCAGCAGCTCGCCCAGCTCCGGGTGCGCCTCGGCGAGGGCCGCGGCCTTCTCCCGTACGGAAGCGGTCAGCAGCAGCTCGCGGCAGGGCGGCGCCCACAGGCCGTGCTCGGCGACTTCGAGGGAGCGCTGGTCGGCGACCTTGAAGTAACGGATCTCCTCGACGTCGTCGCCCCAGAACTCGATCCGGAGCGGGTGCTCCTCGGTCGGCGGGAAGACGTCGAGGATGCCACCGCGCACGGCGAACTCGCCACGCTTCTCGACCAGCTCGACCCGGGAGTACGCGGCGGCCGCGAGGCCCTCGACGACCTCGTTCAGGTCCGCCGTCTGCCCGCTCCGCAGGGCCACCGGCTCCAGGTCGCCGAGCCCCTTGACCTGCGGCTGGAGCACGGACCGTACGGGCGCGACGACGACGGACACCGGACCGGAGGACGGGTCGTCGGCGGACGGGTGCGCGAGGCGCCGCAGCACGGCGAGGCGCCGTCCGACGGTGTCGGAACGGGGCGAGAGCCGCTCGTGCGGCAGCGTCTCCCAGGAGGGGTAGTCGACGACCGTGTCCGGGTCGAGGAGGCTGCGCAGGGCGGCGGCCAGGTCCTCGGCCTCCCGGCCGGTCGCGGTGACGGCGAGGACGGTCCGGCCGGCGTCCCGGGCGAGCGCGGCCAGCGCGAAGGGCCGCGCGGCCGGCGGACCGACCAGGTCCACGTGCATGCGGTTGCCGTCCGCCGCGGCCTTCACCGCTTCGGCGAGGGCCGCGTCCTTGACGACGACGTCGAGCAGACCGTGCAGGCTCATGGACTTCCATCCCGGGGTGGTCATGCGGGGCAAACGGGCAACGCGAACAGCCCGGCACGTGGGACGGGCCGGGGGTTCCCGACACGACGGCCGGGGTGGTCCCAGCCTACGACGTGGGCGACTCACCGGCGCGGGGGAAAGCGTTCACTCGGTGGAGTGAGGGAGCTGGCCCCCGATCGGCACACACCTCTAAGCTAAGTCCATCACTTAGTCCACCTAGCTGTGAGAGGCCGCCATGGAAGCAGCCCGGCAGTACAACGTCCACGAGGCGAAGACCCACTTCTCAAAGATCCTGGAAGTGGTCGCCACGGGCGAAGAGGTCATCATCAGCAAGTCGGGGGAGCCGGTCGCGAAGGTGATCCCGCTGGCCTCCAAGGTTCGGCGGACCGCGCGCGGCTCCCTCACCGAGCCCGTCGTCTTCCGTGACGACTTCGACGACCTCTCGGACGACCCCGGCTTCGCCGAGGCGTTCGGCCTGCACCCGGAGGGCTCCGCCCAGTGAAACTCCTCGTCGACACCCACGTCGTCGTGTGGTGGCTGCTCGACTCCCCCCAGCTGTCGGACGAGACCAAGGATCTCCTCGACACGGAGGCCCTCGCCTACGTCAGCGCCGTCACGCCTTGGGAACTGGCCGTCAAGCAAGCACTCGGCAAGCTCGAAGGCCCCGCGGACCTGCCCGAGCGGGCCCGGGACTGCCAACTCAAGGCTCTCCCCATCACGGGGCTCCACGGCATCCGCGCCGGGCAGCTCCCGCCCCACCACCGCGACCCCTTCGACCGGATACTGATCGCCCAGGCCCAGACCGAGGGGCTCACCCTCGTCACCCGGGACAAGCACATCCCGCTCTACGACGTGCCGGTGCTCACCGTGTGAGCGCGCGTACGGCCCCGGTGAGCGTCACCAGGGCCGTACCCACTCCGTATCGCCGACCGCTACTCCGTCGCGATCGCGTTCAGGACGTTCATCCGGCCCGCGCGGAACGCCGGGACCAGCGCCGCGAACAGGCCCACGAACGCCGAGCCGACGAAGACCGTCAGGATCGTCGGCCACGGGATCTCCAGAACCCCGAGGCCCTCCAGGGCCAGCAGCTTCTGGGCCGCCGTCCCCCAGCCCATGCCGAGGCCGAGCCCGAGCAGGGCGCCGAAGAGGGCGATGACCACCGACTCCAGGCGGATCATGCGGCGCAGCTGGCGGCGCGAGAGGCCGATGGCCCGCATCAGGCCGATCTCCCGGGTCCGCTCGACCACCGACAGCGCGAGCGTGTTCACCACGCCGAGCACGGCGACGATGATCGCGAGCGCCAGCAGCCCGTACACGATGTTGAGGAGCTGGCCGACCTGGTCCTTCAGGTCCTCCTTGTAGTCGGCCTGGTTCTGCACCTTGTACTGCGGGTACGCGGCGAGCGAGTCCTTGAGGGCCGCGTACGCCTCCGTCTCCTTGCCGTCCTCCGCCGTCGCGAACATGATCATGCTCTGCGGCAGCTTGTCGGCGGGCAGGTGCTGCGCCGCGGTGGTGATGTTGGTGTACATCACGCCCTTGTCGACGTTGTTCTCGTCCGAGGTGATCGCCGCGACCGTGAGCTTCGCGCTCTCGCCGCCCTTGAAGGCGACGGTCAGGACGTCGCCGACCTTCACGCCGTGCTCGGTGGCGTAGTCGCTGCCGACGGACATCGCGTTCTTGTCGTACGCCTTCGTGAGGGTGCCCGCGGTGGTGTCCCGGCGCAGGTCCTTCGCGTACGTCGGGTCGGCGGCGACCACGCCCTTCTCGACGGCCTTGCCCTTCGGGCCGGTGATCGTCGCCTCGATCCACTTGTACTCGGTGACGTGGCTCAGGCCGGGCGTCTTCTCCAGGGCCGCCTGCGCCTGCGGCATGACCGGCTGCCCGTTGGTGGACTGGACGATGAAGTCCGCGCCGACCGAGCGGTCCAGCTCCTCGGTGGCCGAGGCGACCATGGACGAGCCGACGACCGACAGGCAGGCGACCAGCGCGAGCCCGATCATCAGGGCGGCGGCGGTGGCTCCCGTACGGCGCGGGTTGCGCAGCGCGTTGCGCTCGGCCATCCGGCCGACCGGGCCGAAGACCCGCAGGACGACCGCGCCGAGGACCCGCACGACGCCGCCCGCGAGGAGCGGTCCGACGACGATGAAGCCGACGAGCGAGAGCACGACGCCGAGGCCGAGCCAGAGGGAGCCGGCGGAGGCCTTCTCGGCCTGGGTCGCCGTCCACAGCGCGGCGCCGCCGCCCAGGGTGAGGGCCAGGCCGAGCCCGCCGCGTATGCGCCCCGCCCTGCCGTCGGCAGGGGTCCCGGCGTCGCGCAGGGCCGCCATCGGGGAGATCTTGCCGGCCCGGCGGGCCGGGATGTAGGCGGCGAGGACGGTGACGACGATGCCGAGGAGCAGACCGACGGCGGGCGTCGTCCAGCGGACGGTCAGATCGTCGGTGGACAGTTCCATGCCCATGGAGGACATGAGCTCCATCAGACCGATCGCGAGTCCGACGCCGGCCGCGACACCGGCGATCGAGCCGACGACACCCAGGAGGAAGGCCTCGACGAGGACGGAGCGGTTGACCTGCTTGCGGCTGGAGCCGATGGCCCGCATGAGGCCGATCTCGCGGGTGCGCTGGGCGACCAGCATGGAGAAGGTGTTGACGATGAGGAAGATGCCGACGAGGAAGGCTATTCCGGCGAAGCCGAGCATCGCGTACTTCATGACGTCGAGGAACCCGGCGACGTCCTCGCGGCCCGCGTCCGCGACCTCGGCCGCGGTCTGGAGCGTGTACCCGCCGCCGACCGCGGCGACGATGTTCGCCTTCAGCGTCTCGTCGCTGACGCCGGGGGCGGCGTCGGCCGTGATCTGGGTGAACAGGCCCTCCTCGCCCAGGAGTTCGCGCTGGGCGGTGGCGGTGTCGAAGTAGACGACGGTGGCGCCGGGGTTGGTGACCTTGAAGTCGACGATGCCGGAGATCCGGGCCGTGAAGTCGCCGGTGACGGCGATGGTGCGCAGCTCGTCGCCGATCTTCAGCCCGTGCTTCTCGGCGGTGTCGCCGTCGACCATCACCTCGGTGGGTCCGCGCGGCTCGTGGCCGGAGGTCAGGTCCACCGAACGCAGCTCGTTGGCGGACCAGTTGACGGCGATGGTCGGTGCGCCGCTGGTGGGGCCGACGTTCTTGTCACGGGAGTCCACCACCGTCACGCTCAGCGAGATGACCGAGCCCTGGGCGTCCTTGACACCCTCCGCCTCGCGGACCCGCTCCACGAGGGAGGCGGGCAGGGTCTCGGGCCGGCCGGTCTGCGACGTCTCGCTCTCGACCGTCGAATCCCTGGGGCTGAGCGTGACGTCGGAGGCCGTCGAGGCGAAAAGCTTGTCGAAGGTGGTGTTCATGGTGTCCGTGAAGACGAGCGTGCCGCTCACGAACGCCACGGAAAGCAGGACGGCGACGGCGGAGAGCGCCATGCGTCCCTTGTGCGCGAGGAAGTTGCGCAGTGAGGTCTTGACCACGGTCATGACGTCCGCTCCGCGCCGTCGAAGTCGGGGGTCTGGGGGTGTCCCCCAGAAAAGAGGAGCATCCGGTCGAGGACGGCGTCGGCGGTGGGCCGGAACATCTCGTCGACGATCCGGCCGTCCGCGAGATAGAGGACGCGGTCGGCGTGGCTGGCGGCGACGGGGTCGTGCGTGACCATCACGATGGTCTGGCCCAGCTCGTCCACGGACTGCCGCAGGAAGCCCAACACCTCCGCCCCCGCGCGGGAGTCGAGGTTTCCGGTCGGCTCGTCACCGAAGATGATCTCGGGGCGGGCGGCGAGCGCGCGGGCCACGGCGACGCGCTGCTGCTGGCCGCCGGAGAGCTGGGTGGGCCGGTGTCTCAGCCGGTCGGCGAGACCGACGGTCGACACGACCCGGTCGAGCCACGCGGCGTCGGCCTTGCGGCCCGCGATGTCCATCGGGAGCGTGATGTTCTCGAGCGCGTTCAGGGTCGGCAGCAGGTTGAACGCCTGGAAGATGAAGCCGATCCGGTCCCGCCGCAGCTGGGTGAGCTTCTTGTCCTTCAGGCCGGTGATCTCGGTCTCGTCGAGGAAGATCTCGCCGCTGGTGACGGTGTCGAGACCGGCCAGGCAGTGCATCAACGTCGACTTGCCCGAGCCCGAGGGGCCCATGATCGCGGTGAACTGCCCGCGGGCGATGTCCACATCGACGTGGTCGAGCGCGACGACCCGCGTCTCGCCGGCGCCGTACGCCTTGACGACCTGCCGCGCCCTCGCGGCGACGGCCGTACGCCCTCCGGTACTCCCGTGATGGGGGATGGTCACAGCCGAAGTCACGGTATGTCTCCTATGTCTGGGGCGGATCCGACTCGTGTCGAGTCTGCGAGAGAGAGGGCCGGCGGGTCTCTGGTGCTGGCCGCACACTTCGCCCTGGGGTTTTCCGTAAGACCAAGCTAAGGACCGGAGCATGACCATCTCGTCCTCCGCCGGGACGAGCGGCCCCTGCCCCGTATGGGGGAGGTGCCCCTAGGGGTTCTCGGCCCGTGGTTCGAGTGAGAGGCTGTCCCGACGAATTAGGTGTACGACGCATTCAGGTCGGCGTCGAGGGTGGAGAGAGGGGTTCCGGGGTGACCGAGACGACGACACGGCAGGCCGCGCCCCCGGCCACCACTCCGCGCGGACGCGGCCCCGTCGTCGCGGCGCTCATGCTCGTGATGGGCCTGACCGCGCTCGACGGCACCGTGGTCGCCACCGCCGTGCCGCAGATCGTCGGCGACCTCGGCGGCCTCTCGGTCTTCTCCTGGCTGTTCTCCGGCTATCTGCTCGCCGTGACGGTGACGCTGCCGGTGTACGGGAAACTCTGCGACACCTTCGGCCGCAAGCCGGTCCTGATCGCCGGAACGATCCTCTTCCTCGTCGGCTCCCTGCTGTGCGCGGCCGCCTGGAACATGGGCTCGCTGATCGCGTTCCGGGTGGTCCAGGGCCTGGGCGGCGGCGCGCTCCAGGGCACGATCCAGACGATCGCGGCCGACCTGTACCCGCTGAAGGAACGCCCGAAGATCCAGGCCAAGCTCTCCTCGGTCTGGGCCACGGCCTCCGTCGCGGGCCCGGCGGCCGGCGGACTCCTCGCGGGGTACGCGGACTGGCGCTGGATCTTCCTGATCAACCTGCCGGTGGGCCTGGTGGCGCTATGGCTGGTCGGACGGTATCTGGTGGAGCCACCGCGAGAGGCACCGCGCACCGTGTCCGTCGACTGGGCGGGAGCGGTCGCCGTCTTCGCCACCGGGGCCCTGCTGCTCACCGCGCTCGTCCAGGGCGGCGTCGCCTGGCCCTGGCTCTCCGCGCCCTCCCTCGGCCTCTTCGGCGGTGCCCTCCTGCTCGCCGGGGTGACCGTCCTCATCGAGCGCCGGGCCGCCGAACCGGTCATCCCCGGCTGGATCTGGCGCCGCCGCACGATCGCCGCGGTCAACCTGGCCCTCGGCGCGCTCGGCCTGGTCATGGTCGCCCCGACCGTCTTCCTGCCCACCTACGCCCAGGCCGTCCTCGGCCTCGGTGCGACGGCCGCCGGCTTCGTCCTCTCCGCGATGACCCTCAGCTGGCCGGTCACCGCGGCCCTCTCCAACCGTGTGTACAACCGCATCGGCTTCCGCCTCACCGCGATCGTCGGCATCACCCTCGCCCTCCTCGTCCTGCTCGCCTTCCCCTTCCTGCCGTTCCCCGGAGAGCCCTGGCAGCCGGCCCTGCTCATGCTGCTGCTCGGCGGCGCGCTCGGCTTCTTCCAGCTCCCGCTGATCGTCGGGGTCCAGTCGACGGTCCCCTACGAGGAGCGCGGTACGACGACCGCGTCCGTCCTCTTCTGCCGCCAGGTCGGCCAGAGCGTGGGCGCGGCCCTCTTCGGCGCGATCGCCAACGGCGTCCTGGCCGCCCGCCTCGGCGGCGGCCAGGACCTGGACACCCTGGGCCCCCGCCTGGACCACGCCGACGACACCCTGCGCCGCGCGATCGACGCGGCCGTCGACCACGTCTACCTGGGCGCGGCGGGGGCGGCGGCGCTGGCCCTCCTGGTCCTGCTGATCCTGGCCCCGCGCCGCTTCCCGATCCTGAAGGAGGAGGACCGGCCCGCCGAGGCGTGAAGCTTTGTCCCAGGGCTTTATCCCGGGGCAGCTCAGTCGCCCTCGTCGTCCTTCGCGGCCTGCTCTCCCTTGTCCGGCTCCGGGTTCGGGCGTCCCGTGAGGGTCGCCAGGGCGGTGCGGATGTGGTTCATGCGGGCGTGGATCTCCTCCCGTGCCTCCTCGTGCTCCCGCAGGATCCGCTCCGTCTCGCGCTCGGTGCGCTCCTCGTGCAGCCGGGCCTCCGCGAGGAGTTCGGCGGCCCGGGCCTCCGCGTCCTCCTGGCCGTGCCGGGACTGCTCCTCCGTCTCCGTGAGGGCGCGCCGGGCATCGGCCACGCGGGCCTCCGCGGAGATGACGAGCTCCTCGTGGCGGGCGTCCAGCGCTGCCGCCCGGGCCGTCGCGACCCGCTCCGCCTCCTCCCGTACCGCCGCCTGCTCCCGCTCCTGACCCGCAAGGAGCGTCGCCGACCGGCGGGTCGCCTCCTCGAAGTCGTCATGGGCGGCGCCACGCTCCCCCTCGGCCGCGCGGCGGGCGTGGGCGCGGATCGCCTCGGCCTCGCCGTCGGCCTTCCTCAGGGTCTCCCGGGCCGTGGACTCGGCCTCGGCGCGGACGCCGTCCGCGTACACCCGCGCCGCCTCGGCCGTCCGCGCCGCCGCCGACCCCGCCTGCCCGGCGGTGCGCTGAGCCGCCGCCTCGGCCGCGGTCACGAGCGCATGCTCCTCCTGCTCGGCCAGCTCCAGGATCTTCCGGGCCCGCTCGCCCAGCGACTCGTACCGCTGCGGGGCGAGCGCGGCGACCTCGGTGCGCAACCGGGCCGCCTCCGCCTCCATCTCCTTCGCGAGGACGGTCAGCCGGGCCGCCCGCTCCCACGCGGCGTCGCGTTCACCGGAGAGCGCGGCGAGGCGGCGGTCGACCTGCTCGGGCCGGTAACCGCGACCCCGTCCGACGGAGAAACCCATCCCTGACGCCCTTTCCGTAATGGCCCGCATGCCCAGGATGCGACATAAGACACCATCAGACACGACAAAAGGCGCCCGACGTGACGTACACGTCGGGCGCCTTCGGTCACGAACGGACTAGTGGCGTACTAGAGCAGTCCGTCCCACATCTGCTCCAGGAGCACCGACCACCAGTTCTCCGGCGACGCCAGCGCCGCCGGGTCCAGCATCGCCAGCTGCGCCTGGAAGTCGACCGTCCAGCGGCCCGCCTGCTCCGGGTTGAGCCCGAACCGCAGCCGCCACATCCGGCCGAGCAGCGCCATGGACCGGGTGAACTCCGGCAGCCCGCTGTTCACGAACTGCGGCGGCACCGGCTGTCCGCCCGGACCGGCCTCGACCGGTACGGCGACGATGTGCGCGGTCCCGTACTGGACGCAGATCGCCCGCCCGAAGTCCGAGCCGATCACGAGGTACGACCCCGCGTCCGCCGCCGGCTGCACCTGCCGCTGGGCCGCGAGTTCGGCCAGCGTCGGAACCACCGGATGAGCCGGCTGGGCCCAGAAGAACGGCCCGAAATCGGCCGGCAGACCCGCCCATACGAGAGTCAGCGCCACGATCTCCGGAACGCCCTGCCGGGACACCGCCCGCTGGTCGAACCGGCAGATGCCGGGGCCGAAGGCGCCCGCCAGCTCCTGCGCGACACCCTCCGGCGGGATCGGCGGCGCCGGCTGCACCTGCGGCAGCGGGGCACGGACCGGCGCCGGGCGGGCCGGACCGTCCGCGACCTGATGCAACTCACCCTGGTGAGTGAGGAGTTGCCGCATCCCCTGCTGACGGCCCGCGTGATCCTTGCCGTACGGCGCGATGTTGGTGATCCGCGCCTGCGGCCAGGTCTCCCGGATCATCCGGGCGCAGTAACCGCCCGGCAGCTCACAGGACTCCAACTCCGTGTGCAGTTCCAGGACCTGCTGCGGCGGCACGTTCATGGCGCGCAGCTCGTGCAGGATCTGCCACTCGGGGTGCGGAGTGCCGGGAGCGGACCGCCGGATGATCTGCGCCTCCGAGCCGTCGGGCGCGCGGTAGCGCAGCACGGCCTGGTAGCCGGGGCCGACGGTCGGCTGACCAGGGGGCTGCTGCGGGTACCCGTACGCGGGCGGCGGCGTGGGCGCACCCAGCGGGGCGCCCGGCGCGGACGGCGGCGGCACCGGCGGGGCCGGCGGACCGCCAGGACCGGGCTGCGCGAGCATCGTCGCCGCGTGGTGCACGCCACCGGGCGGGGTCCCGGGGGCACCCGGAGCGCCCGGCGCGCCAGGAGGTCCGGGCGGGGCGATGCCCTGGGGCCCGGGGTGGGCGAGCATCGTCGCCGCGTGCGCGACACCGGCACCGTCGGAACCGCCGGGCATGCCCGGCGGCGCGGGCGGAGGCGGCGGCGAGCCGGGCCCGCCCTGGCTCGGGTGCGCGAGCATGGTCGCGGCCTGGTGCACGGGCTGCGGAGGGGTGGGCGGGGCGGGAGGCCCGGGAGGCTGGGGCCCGTCGGGCCCGAGCTGCGCCACCATCTGCGTCGGTACGTACGCCCCCGCGGACGCGCCGGCACCGGGAACCCCCGGCGCCTGCGGCGGAGGAGGAGGATTCCCCCCGGTCGACCGCGGGCCGCGCGGAGACAGTACGGCCTTGCTGGTGGCGGCGTCCGCGATGTCCCGGGCCCCGGACCCGCCGGGCCCGCGGGGAGCGGGGGGAGGCGTGGGCGCACCGGGCACGGACACGGCGCCAGACGCCCCGGGCCCACCGGGTGCGCCGGGTGCGCCGGGTGCCGGAGCCACGCCGGGAGTGCCAGGCGCGCCGGGTGCCGGAGCCACGCCGGGAGTGCCAGGCGCGCCGGGCCCACCGGCAGACGCCGGACCACCCGGAGCACTGGGAGCCGAAGGCCCACCGGAAGCACCCGAGGCGCCCGGAGCCGACGGCGCGCCGGAACCGCCAATGGACGCGGAACCACCGGACGGGAACGCGCTACCGGAACCGCCCGGCGCACCGGGGCCACCGGGCGGCGGCGGGGCGTGGGGGTCGAGGGCCGGGGCGACCGCCGTCGGCGGAAGCGCGCTGCCGGCCGACATCAGGGCCGTCGGGGCGTCCGCGCCCACCACCGGGGGCGGCGTGTCCTCGTCGTCCGCGCCCGAGAGCGGCGGGGCGAAGACCGTCGCAGGCAGCGGCACCGAGCCCTCCGCCCCGCCCGAGCTCGCGTTCGCGTCCACCCACGGGCTGCTCGCCGGCACCCCGTCCGAGGCCGTCGGCTCGTAGTCGACCGGACGGCCCGCCGAAGCACCGGAACCGGTGCCGGCACCGGCACCGGCACCGGACGACGTGCCCGACACCGCGTCCGTCACCGCACCCGTCGTCTCCGGAGACGACGAACTCCCGCTCGCCTGCGAGACGTTCGGCCCCTTCGGCGGGGCCGACGGCAGGCCCAGCTTGTCCGCCGCGTCCTGCAGCCACTCCGGCGGACTCAGCAGGAACGATGTCGCGTTCAGATCGACCCGCTCCGGCGGCGCGGGCGCCGCCGCCCCCGCGTCGGCCTCGCCCGAGGCCCCGTACTCCTCCTCGTACCGCCGGATCACCTCACCCACCGGCAGCCCGGGCCACAACGTCGCCTCGCCGCTGTCCCGCGCGATGACCAGCCGCTGCCGGCCGCCGTCCGAGGTCGGGCCGTCCTCGCGGTCCTCCGCCCACACGACGAAGCCCAGCTCGAACTCCCGCACCCGCACCTCACGGTGCTGGTACGCCGGCACGTCACCGTTGATCCATTCCTCGGCGCGCTCCTGCGCCTGCGCGAACGTCACCACAGCCAGCTCACTCCCCTACCGGGACCACGGGCACGGCGCGCGCGAAGCCGCCGTCCACCATCAGGTTCGCCACCGTCTCCAGCTCCGGCGGATTGCCGGCGAGGCGCTGCAGGAACGCGTCGAAGTCCTCACCGCACGGAAGCAGCAGGCGCTCCACGCGCTCGTTCACGCTCCACCCGGCCGCCTCGCTGACGTCGCGCGCGTCGTCGTACGCGCAGAACCACACCGACCCGATGCTCTCGCCCTTCACCTTCACCGCGAGGATCCCGCCCTGGACGAACGCGACGCCCAGGTAGTCCTTCGTCAGATGGTCACGCAGGCACTTGTTGACGTAGACGAGGTCGTTGACCCCCGCCTCCTCGCGCACCGTGAAGAACGGCTGGTCCACCAGCAGACCGAGCTCAGCGTCGAGCGCCGCGCCCACCGGCGCGCAACCGCCCGCCGCCTTCAGGAAGGACCGGTACGCGCCCGGCAGGCGGTACCCCAGGTCCTCCTCCACACCGAGCAGCTGCTGCTCGGACACCGACACCAGGCCCTTCGGCAGCCCGAAGTGCGTCGGCCGCGTCTCCTGCAGCGGGCGCGTACCCCGCTTGCCGTGGTCGACCGCGGCCGTCGACACCCCGCCGTGGTGACGCAGCAACGCCTTCACCTCGACCGGTACGAGCTCCATCCTCCGGCTGCCCGCCACGTGGTGCCAGGTCCAGCCGTGCGGGGTGGCCACAGGGGGAATCGTGTCCCACAGCTCGTGGCCGGTCGCGGCCAGCGCCGAATTCGCCGACACGTAGTCCGTCAGCCGCAACTCGTCGACGCCGAAGCCCTCGGGCGGATCGGCGATCTCCGCCGCCGCCCGGGCGTACGGCGAGAAGTCCGGATAACCCCGTTCGTCCACCCGCACCCCTCTCGGGTGCCGGGAGGCGCGGACCGGGTCCGGGAAATGCACGACCTGCCCGGCGTAAGCCGCGTTCGGTGGCGCGGCATTCCCCCGGCCCTGGGGGCCGGGAGGTACCCCCAGCCCGAGCCGACCTGTCGTCATGGCGGTTGCCCCCTGCGCTGGCTACTGGCTGATTCCGCACAGCCTATGCGCTGCCACAAGCACTCCACCCGGCCCGATACGGCCACGGCCACAGTCCGTGACCAAGTGTCACGGGCGGATGACACACCGGCGATAGTTCCGACACACCGACACCCCGTTTCCGTACCCCGCTTCCACATGAGGCGTCCCATTTGGCAGTCTGTTCCCGCAACTCGGGGGATTGCAGGAGGGGAAGACACGCACCATGTACGCAGCACCGACGCCCACGCAGGGTGACCCACGCCTCAACTGGGGCAGCACCGAGCCCAGCCGCGCCCCGTTACTGCGCTTCCGCCGCGACGGCATCCTCCCCACCGTCGGAGCCGCGCTCTCCGTCCGCGGCGAAACCCTCACGTGCACCGCGGGCCGCGGCGACCAGCCGCCCGTCCTGCACGCCCTCGTCCAGGACTTCCTGGACACCCTCACCAGCGGACAGCGCGAGCGCTTCACCGGCCGCTGCCCCGAGGCGATCCTGCTCTCCCGCCACCTCACCGCCGCCGAGACCGGCCGCTCCAAGCGGGCCCAGCGCAAGCCGCTCACACACAGCGAGGCCCGCCGCTCGCTCAAGCACGCCAAACTGACCGCGCGCCGCATCCGCGAGGACGGCGACCCACTGCACGGCAGTTACGCCGCACCCTGCCGCTCCTGTACGGCGATGCTCGCCCACTTCGGCGTCCGCACCGTCGACCCCACCTCGACTGTCGAGAACGGCTGACCGCACCTTCATGCCCGACCACCTGAGCACCACCCGATTCCCGGTCAACATCGACGCCGCCCTCCGCGAGGCCGGATGGCAACCGGGCCGCTGGGACATCAAACGCGCCGAACAGTGGGCCGACGCCCTGCGCGCCCACGTCTCCCCCGGCGGCCACCGGCACAGCGTCTTCCCGGCGGCCGTCGAAGCATGGGCGGAGTTCGGCGGCCTGCGCGTCAGCGCGCCGGGCAGCGGCCGCCAGATCGCCCCGGCGACCGTACGCTTCGACCCACTGGCCGGCCTGCACCTGGCCCGCACCCTGGCGGACCTGGGACGCGCACTCGACACCGAGATCGCGCCACTGGGCGAGGAGGGCGAACACCAGGCGGTGCTCGCGATCGACCTCGAGGGCCGGGTGTACGGCCTGGACCACACGGGCGACTGGTTCCTGGGCCAGGACATCGACGCGGCCCTGTCGACGCTGATCACGGGGGCGCAGCCGACCCGGCTGGTCACCGGCTGAGCGCTCGGCGGCCCGGCACGGAGGCATTGGATCCAATATCCAGGATCCAACATCCAATGTCCTGGCTCCGATATCCGAAGCCGCTCCGGCTACGCCGCCCGCTCCTCCCGCACCGGCAACACCGCCGACACCCGGAAACCACCCGCATCCGTCGGACCCGACACGAACACCCCGCCCAACCGAGTCACCCGCTCCCGCATGCCCACCAGACCGTTGCCACCGCTCGGCAGATCGGCATCGGCCGCACCCGCGTCCGACGGGCCGTTCTCCACCTGCACCGCCACCTCCCCGTCCCGATGGGCGAGGCGGACGACGACCTTCGCACCGGCCGCGTGCTTGTGGACATTGGTCAGCGCTTCCTGAACCACCCGGTACGCGGTCTGCTCGACCTCCGCCGCGTACGACCGCACCTCACCCAGCACCATCAGCTCGACCACCACCCCGGCCTGCCGGGACTGCTCGACCAGGTCCTCCAGCGCGTCCAGACACGGACCGTCCCCCGAGGCCGCCTCGGCGGCGGCAGCCGCCGCCCGGCCGACCGCCGCCAACGGCACCGGGGCCGCCGGAGACGGCGCCACGTCCTCACGCAGCACACCGAGCATCTGCCGCAGCTCCGTCAGCGCCTGCCGGCCCATGTCCCCGACCAGCGCCGCGTTCTTCACCGCCTTCTGCGGATCCTTCAACGCCACCGCCTGCAGCGCAGCCGCGTGCACCACCATCAACGACACCCGGTGCGCGACCACGTCGTGCATCTCCCGCGCGATCCGGGTCCGCTCCTCCCGCCGCGCCCACTGGGCCCTCTGCTCCGCCCGGTCGGCGAGCAGCGACAGCTCCTGCTCCAGACTGTCGGCACGCTCCCGCAGGCTCTCCATGAGCCGACGCCGTGCCCCTATGTACAGGCCGAAGAGCACAGGGGGCGCGTTGAGGCCCAACGTCATGAAGAGCGAGACCAGAGGGACGTACCAGCCGCTGGGATCGAAGTCCTGCTGATCGACATCGGCCTGCGCGACGTCCTGGCGCAGCCGCACCACGGTCACGATGAAGACGGCGACCGTCGACATACCGGCCAGCGCGGCCGTGATCCGGCGGGGCACCTCGGAGGCGGCGAGCGTGTACAGCCCGACGACCCCCATCAGATAGCCCATCTCGGCGGGCGTGACGGCGATCGAGACGAGCACCACGGCGATCGGCCACCGGCGCCGCACGAGCAGCACCGATCCGACGACCAGCCCGAACAGCACCCCCACGGGCACGGGCAGCCCCGCCTCACCGGCGAAACCGACCCCTTCCAGCCCGCACTCCAGCGCCGACACGACGGCGAGCCCGCCGTCGAGCACCGCACTGCGCCGTCTCCCCCACCACCACCAGCCCCGCGCGACGGAACCCGCCGCGTCCTGGTACGCCCCCGTTGTGGTCATAGCGACCAGCCTACGGGCGGGCGCGAGTCATTTTCCGAGGACCGCCCGACCTCCGTGCGACCCGCGTCAACCTCGCGCGCACACCCGTCCCTCGAACTACTGAATCGCCCAGGCTTTCGACCCGGACGTCCGCATTCCGGACGATGGTGTTCGTATGACATCCGCCACCAGCAAGTACGCGGACTTCGAGTCCCTGCGCGAACAGGCGATCGCGTTACGCCGCGAGGGCCTCAGCCTGCGCCAGATCCGCGACCGCCTCAAGATCGGCAACAACGACCTCCTCAACCGCCTGGTGAAGGGGGAACCCCCACCGGACTGGACGAAGCGCCCACGTGCCAAGGACGACCTCCGAGACCGGGCCCGCGAGCTGCGCCTCCAGGGCATGACCTACGACCAGATCCAGCTGGAGCTGGGCTGCTCGAAGAGCTCGATCTCGCTGTGGGTACGGGACCTCCCGAAGCCGGAGCGACGGGACCCGACGGAACAGGCCAAGATCGCTGCGCGGAAGCGCTGGGACCACGAACTTCAGATGCGGGACGCCGCACGCCGCCGCACCAAGGAGGCCGCAACCGACGAGATCGGCGCGATGACCGATCGGGAGTTGTTCCTCGTCGGCGTCGGCCTTTACTGGGCCGAAGGCTCCAAGGACAAGCCGTACGACCGCCGCGAGGTGACGATCTTTGTCAACAGCGACGTGGATGTGATCCGTGTCTATCTGGCGTGGCTCGACTTGCTGGGAGTGGCGAGAGAGCGTCTGCGGTTCCGCGTCATGATCCACGAATCGGCGGACGTGTCCGCCGCCGAGCGGTACTGGGCGGACGTCGCGGCGATCGACACCGGGGCTCTGGGCAAGACCACGCTCAAGAAGCACAACCCCAAGACCGTGCGCAAAAACGTCGGCGAAAGCTACCGAGGGTGCCTCGTCATCTCGGTCCTTCAGGGCGCTGACCTGTACCGGCGCATCGAAGGGTGGTGGAAGGGAATCGTGGCCGACGCCGGGGTGAGGCTCGGGTAAGGTCTGGTGTAGATCCGCCGTGGGGTAGCGGCATCCCGCAGGCCTTTGGAGCCTTGAGACGCTGGTTCGAATCCAGCCGGCGGAGCACACCTCGGGTCCCGACCTCCTCGGTCGGGACCCGCACTCGTTTCCGCTCCGAAACCCCCCGGTATCCTGCGGTTGTCCACCACCCGAAGCCGAAGGGCATTCCCGTGAGCGCCAACCGCCCGGCCGCCGTCGTCGTCCTCGCAGCGGGTGAGGGCACCCGCATGAAGTCCAAGACCCCCAAGGTCCTGCACGAGATCGCCGGACGGTCCCTCGTCGGACACGTCGTCTCCGCCGCGCGCGAGCTGGAGCCCGAGCAGCTCGTCGTCATCGTCGGGCATGCCCGTGAGCAGGTCACCGCGCATCTCGACGCGCACTACGCCGGGACCCGTACCGCCGTGCAGCACGAGCAGAACGGCACCGGTCACGCCGTCCGTATGGGGCTCGAGGAGCTGGGTCAGGCGCCCGAAGGGACCGTTGTCGTCGTGTGCGGTGACACACCGCTGCTGTCCGGGGAGACCTTGAAGGCGCTGGCCGGCACGCACGCCGCCGATGGCAACGCCGTCACCGTGCTGACCGCCGAGGTGCCGGACTCCACCGGTTACGGGCGCATCGTCCGGGACGCCTCGGGCGCCGTGACCGCGATCGTGGAGCACAAGGACGCGACGGACGAGCAGCGGGCGATCCGGGAGATCAACTCCGGGGTGTTCGCGTTCGACGGCCGGCTGCTCGCCGACGCGCTCGGCAAGGTGCGGACGGACAACAGCCAGGGCGAGGAGTACCTCACGGACGTCCTGTCGATCCTGCGCGAGGCCGGTCACCGGGTCGGCGCCTCGGTCGCCGGTGATCACCGGGAGATCCTGGGCATCAACAACCGGGTTCAGCTCGCCGAGGCCCGCGCTCTGCTCAATCAGCGCCTTCTGGAGCGGGCGATGATGGCCGGCGTCACGGTCGTCGACCCCTCTTCGGTGCTCGTCGATGTCACGGTGACGTTCGAGCCGGACTCGGTGGTCCACCCGGGTACGCAGCTGTTCGGCACGACCCATATCGGTGAGGACGCCGAAGTGGGCCCGAACACGCGCCTGAGGGACACCACGGTCGGCAAGGGCGCCCGGGTGGACAACACGGTCGCCGACTCCGCCGTGGTCGGCGAGGGCTCCTCCGTGGGTCCGTACGCGTATCTGCGTCCGGGCACCCACCTCGGCCCGAAGGCGAAGGCGGGGACGTACGTGGAGATGAAGAACGCGAAGATCGGCGAGGGCACGAAGGTCCCGCATCTCTCCTATGTGGGCGACGCGACGATCGGGGAGTTCACGAACATCGGCGCGGCGAGCGTGTTCGTGAACTACGACGGCGAGGCGAAGCACCACACCACGATCGGGTCCCACTGCCGGACCGGGTCGGACAACATGTTTGTGGCACCCATCACGATCGGGGACGGCGCGTACACCGCCGCGGGGTCCGTCATCACCAAGGACGTACCGGCCGGTTCGCTCGCCGTCGCCCGCGGCCAGCAGCGGAATATCGAGGGTTGGGTGGCCCGTAAGCGGCCCGGAAGCGCCGCCGCGCAGGCTGCTCAGGCGGCCTCGGAGGGGTCGTCCGGCACGAGCTGACCGGAAACGGGTGCGTCGAACTCGGCGTACCGTGATACGTGCACATAAATTCGGCTGGCTCGCACACGCGCACGGGAGCGCGGAGATCGCGACCAGAGGACACGTCTGAGGAGACAGTGCTGTGACCGGGATCAAGACGACCGGCGAGAAGAAGCTGATGCTCTTCTCCGGCCGCGCCCACCCCGAGCTGGCCGAGGAGGTCGCGCACCAGCTGGGTGTCGGCCTCGTGCCGACGAAGGCCTTCGACTTCGCGAACGGTGAGATCTACGTCCGTTTCCAGGAGTCGGCTCGTGGCGCGGACTGCTTCCTGATCCAGAGCCACACGGCTCCGATCAACAAGTGGATCATGGAGCAGCTGATCATGATCGATGCTCTGAAGCGGGCTTCCGCGCGGAGCATCACCGTGATCATCCCGTCGTACGGCTATGCCCGTCAGGACAAGAAGCACCGCGGCCGTGAGCCGATCTCGGCCCGTCTGGTGGCGGACCTGCTGAAGACCGCCGGTGCGCACCGCATCCTCACGGTCGACCTGCACACCGACCAGATCCAGGGCTTCTTCGACGGTCCGGTGGACCATTTGTCGGCTCTGCCGGTCCTGGCGGACTACGTGGGCAGCAAGGTCGACCGCTCGAAGCTGACGATCGTCTCGCCGGACGCCGGCCGTGTGCGCGTCGCCGACCGTTGGTGCGACCGTCTGGACGCGCCGCTGGCGATCGTTCACAAGCGCCGGGACAAGGACGTCGCCAACCAGGTGACCGTGCACGAGGTCGTCGGTGACGTGGCGGGCCGTGTCTGCGTCCTGGTGGACGACATGGTGGACACGGGTGGCACGATCTGCGCCGCCGCCGACGCGCTGTTCGCGCACGGTGCCGAGGACGTCATCGTGACGGCCACGCACGGCATCCTGTCCGGGCCGGCCGCCGATCGTCTGAAGAACTCCAAGGTGAGCGAGTTCGTCTTCACGGACACGCTCCCGGTGCCGGGTTCCTTGGAGCTCGACAAGATCACGGTTCTGTCGATCGCGCCGACGATCGCCCGCGCGGTGCGTGAGGTGTTCGAGGACGGCTCGGTGACGAGCCTCTTCGAGGAGCACTGAGCTCTCTCGTAGGGCATGAAGAAGGTGGGCCCGCTTCCCCTCGGGGGAGCGGGCCTTTCTCATGCCCTCAGCGCGTCCACCGCGATGCGTGCCGCCCGGCCGATCACCGCGTCCGCCGCGGGGAGTGTCACCGTCGTCGCGGCGGCGCGGGTGAAGACGGCCACGGCGTACCGGCCGCCGTCGGGGTACTCGACGACCCCGGCTTCGTGGCGCAGCGTCGGCAGGGAGCCGGTCTTGCCGCTGACCCGGACGTCGTCGAAGGGGAATCCGGCGGCGAGGCGGTGGCTCCATGCCTGGAGGCCGAGGACGGCGCGCAGTTCCTCTCCGTACGCTCCGGCGCAGACCTCGTCGCGCCAGATCGCGGCGAGGAGGTGGGCGGTCTCGCGGGGGGTGGAGCGGTTGGTGCGGGTCGGGTCGAGGGCGCGCAGGCGGGCGACGACGGCGGGGTCGGTGAGGGCGGAGGGTGCGCCGCCCGCGTCCTCGCGGAGGGTCGCGTAGAGCTCGCGCATGGAGTGAACGGCGACGGTGCGGGTGAGGCCGAGGTCGTTCATGCAGGTGTTGACGGTGTCGAGGCCGATGGTGTCGATGAGGAGGTCGGCGGCGGTGTTGTCGCTGACGGCGACGGCGAGGCCGGCGAGGTCGCGGAGGGAGAGGCGGGCGGCGTCGCGCATGGCGGCGAGGCCGGTGGCGCCGGGTGAGCGGCCTTCGGCGGGGATGTCGACGGGTCGGCGCAGGTCGATGTGGCCGTGGGACGCCTCGCGGTAGAGGGTGGCGATCAGGCACAGTTTGTGGACGCTGGCGGTGGGGGTGGGCCGGTCGGCGCCGAGGGCGATGGAGGCGCCGGTGTCGATGTCGGTGGCGTAGAGCTGTCCGGTGACGCCCGCGTCGGTGAAGGCCGAGGTGATGCGCGTGCGGGCTGCGGCGGTCACAGGGGGAACTCCGATGCGGGGCGGGGGAAGACCATCCTCGCGGATGCCCCGGTGGGGGTGTCGGTGAGCATGTGCGCGTGTTCGCGGAGGGTCTCGTGGGCGGTGTCGGCGAAGAGGCGTACGGCGGGTCCGTCGCGGCCCTGGGGCCAGGCGGCGGAGGTGCGCCAGGTGAGGGGGGTGTCGCGGAGGGGGCGCCAGACGGTGCCGGGTTCGGCCGGGGAGTGGGGCTGGAGGGCGATGGCGCCTCCGGAGAGGACGAGTCCGCGGGTGAAGTCGGGTCCTGCGGCTTCGTGGAGGGCGCCGGGGGTGCAGCCGTGGCGGGCGCAGGTGGTGAGGGTCTCCTCGTGGAGGGCGGGGGCTTCGGCGCGGGGGAAGAGGACGAGGTCGCGGCCGGTGAGGGCGGCGGTGGGTATCTCGGGGAGGGGGGCGAGGGGGTCGGTGTCGGAGAGCAGGACGCCGAGGGGCTGGTGGAGGACGGGGCCGAAGGCGAGGCCGGGGGCGGGGCAGGGGTGGCGGACGATGCCGATGTCGAGGGTGCCGGCGGTGAGTTCGGCGGTCTGTTCGGCGGTGGTGAGTTCCCGCAGGTCGAGGTCGCCTCCTGGGGAGCGGTCGCGGAAGGCGATGAGGAGGGCGCCGACGGCGGCGGCGCCGAGGCGGGGTGGGACGGCGGCGCGGAGGGTGCCGGCCCGGCCGCTGCGGACGCGGGCGACGGTGGCGGTGAGCCGGTCGGCGGCGGTGAGGAGGTGTTCGGCCTCGGTGAGGACGAGGCGGCCGGCGGGGGTGAGGGTGGTGCCGCGGCTGGAGCGGTCGAGGAGCCGGACGCCGAGTTCGCGTTCGAGGCGCTGGATGCGCTGGGAGAGGGAGGGCTGGGCCATGTGCAGGCGTTCGGCGGCGCGTCCGAAGTGCTCTTCCTCGGCGACGGTCCGGAAGTACCGCAGATGCAGCAGCAGGTCCATGATCGGCAAGGATAGGCAGTGCGCTGTCCGTCCCGGGGCGCTCCGCCGGGCGCTTCGCCGGGTGATCCAATTGGGTGGTGGGGCGGAGGCCGAGTAGACTGCCGTAGTTGCTCGGCGAGGGAGGCCGTACCCGGCGTGGTACGGCGGTCCGTTATCGACGCGCTCTTCGTAGCAGGCCATCGCCAGTCGTGGCCGGGTGACCGTCGTTTTTCGTCATCGTCTACGAGGAGTGCACATGTCCGAGGTCAAGCTGGCCACCGAGACCCGTACCGAGTTCGGCAAGGGTGCGGCGCGCCGCGTCCGCCGCGAGGGCAAGGTCCCCGGCGTTCTCTACGGTCACGGCACCGAGCCGGTCCACGTCACGCTGCCGGGCCACGAGCTGCTGCTCGCCCTGCGCACCCCGAACGTCCTGCTGTCGCTGGACCTGGGTGGCACCACCGAGCTGGCCATCCCGAAGGCCGTGCAGCGCGACCCGCTGAAGGGCTTCATCGAGCACGTCGACCTGCTGCTGGTGAAGCGCGGCGAGACGGTCACGGTCGAGATCGTCGTCGAGACCGAGGGTGAGCTCGCCCCGGGCAGCTTCCTCGTCGAGAACGTGCTGAACACGCTCTCCGTCGAGACCGAGGCCACCCACATCCCCGAGTCCGTCACGGTCTCCATCGCGGGCCTCGAGGCCGGTAACTCCATCCTCGCCAAGGATGTCGCGCTGCCGAAGGGCACCACCCTGGCGACGGACCCCGACGCGGTCGTCATCCAGATCCTGGCCGCGCAGGCCGAGGAGCCGGCCGGCGAGGCCGCCGGTGAGGGCGCCGAGGCCTGAGCCGTAGGCTCTGCCTGACGTGACGGGGTGACGGGCCGTGCGGCCCGTCACCCCGTTTCTTCTGTACGCATGCGTTCTGCACACCCGCCTTCTGTCCATCTGCCGGTACGCACACGAGGAGACGAGACCCCATGACGGACGACGCGAACGCCCCCTGGCTGATCGTCGGTCTCGGCAATCCGGGGCCGGAGTACGCGGCCAACCGCCACAACGTGGGCTTCATGGTGGTGGACCTGCTCGCGGACCGCATCGGCGGGAAGTTCAAGCGGGCGCAGAAGGCGCAGGCGCAGGTCGTCGAGGGCCGTATGGGTCCTCCGGGGCCCGCGAACCGCCGGGTGATCCTCGCGAAGCCGATGTCGTACATGAACCTCTCGGGCGGTCCGGTGACGGCGTTGCGGGACTTCTACAAGGTGCCGACGGCGCACGTCGTGGCGGTCCACGACGAGCTGGACATCGACTACGGCGTGCTGCGGCTGAAGGTCGGCGGCGGCGACAACGGGCACAACGGCCTGAAGTCGATGACGAAGGCGATGGGGGCGGACTACCACCGGGTGCGGTTCGGCATCGGCCGTCCGCCGGGCCGGATGCAGGTCGCCGACTTCGTCCTGAAGGACTTCTCCTCGACGGAGCGCAAGGAGCTCGACTACTTCGTGGACCGGGCGGCGGACTCCGTCGAGTGCCTGGTGGCGGAGGGTCTGGAGCGCGCGCAGTCGGCGTACAACTCCTGAGCGACTCGTCGGCGCGGTACGACTGTACGATCGCGGACCATGACGCACGTCCGTAACGCCGCCATGGTCCTGGTCGCCCTGCTGCTCGTCGTCGCGGGCGTCTGGTCGTCCTGGGGGACGGCGCAGCACGTCCTGCTGTCCAAGGGCCGTGAGCACGGCACGCTGACGGTGACCGGTTGCAACGAGGAGACGTGCACCGGCCGTTATGTCCCGGAGCCGGACGGTCCGCCGTCGCCGCACACCACGTTGACCATCGACCACTCGGTGGCGGCCGGCAAGGGCCAGACGCTGCCGGTGGTGGTGAAGCCGGGTACGACGGAGGCGGTACGGACGGGGTGGGGCGGCGGTCTGCACGCCTGGTTGCCGCTGGGCGGGGCGCTGTTGCTGGCGGCACCGCTCGTCGGGGGCGGGCTGCGGCTGACGCGGACGGCGTGGTCGCTGGCGGGCGCGGGGGGTGCGCTGCTGGTGGCGGCGTTCTTCGCGCTGTCAACTACGTGAGGCTGGAGCCCGGTTTACACAACGAGGCATCGCTGGCGGTGATGCCACGTTTGCGTCCAGTCGTATCCCTTGGTCGGGGTACGACAGGGGCCGTTGACTGGGCCCCGCATCGCCACAACTCCAAGCCTCTGGCCCGAATGTTGCGGGAGCCGTTGCGGTCTGCGTGATCAACGAATCCGCAGGACCGGCATGCGAACCTGGCCTGGGACACCCGGTTCGCCTTGTCCATGTGCCCGCACTCGGCGCACGTACGGGAGGTGTACGCCGGATCGACGTGCACCACCGGCACTCCTGCCCGGCGGGCTTTGTACGCGATGAATTCCCCGAGCTGCGCGAATGCCCAGGAGTGCAAGGTGGCCCGTTGGGGCTTCCTCAGCCGTACCCGCTCGCGGATGCCCGTCAGATCCTCCAGGGCAATTCCGCGACCAGTGCGTTCAGCCTCGGCCACCACACGCTTCGCGATCTTGTGATTGATATCCTTGGTCCGACGCGCTTCCTTGCCCCGCCGCTTCTGCATACGACGCTTGGCCGACGGGGAGTTCTTCTTCTGAAGCTTGGTTCGCAGTCCGCGTTCACGGACACGCAGCCGGTTCAGCTGCCGTCCGGCCATGACTTCGCCATCGCTCGTGGTGGCGATGTTCACGATGCCCAGATCGACACCAAGGAAGTCCACCGGATCGGTACTCGGCTCGGCTTCGGGGACCTCGCAGGTAGCCATGAGGAACCACATGCCATCTCGGAACAGCAAGTCCGACTCGCCTCGTCGGTACAAGGCAAGGGTGGCCAGTTGCTCCGGCGAGGCGGTGAACGCCACGTTCTTCTTTCGGCCTTCCGTAGTCCAGATCGACAACCGCCGTTGATCGATCTGCCACGACAGCATGCGATCGTCATACGGCTGCCCGCTCGTAGGTCGGAATGCCAGCGGCTTCCCAGCCGCCCGCGAGTAGCGCTTCGAACCTGGCCGGCCATACCTCCCGGACCGCAGATTCGCCTTCAGGGTGGCGTAGGCATCGCAGGTCTTCTTGATCGCGTGCTGGGCGGCCTGTGCACCCAGTCCCCAGCGCTCCTTCACCTGGTCATACGTGTGCTTGCGCAGGGCGAAGTTCCGATAGACACCCTGCTCAAAGGCAACCCGACTCGCCCACGTCGCAGCCTCGTTGCATGCGCGCAGGGTGGCTTCAAGTGCCGCCGCCTGTAGAGGCGTCGGCAGTAGCTTTACCTGCACCACCAGCTTCACGTTCACGAACGTACACAGATGTACGATCACTCACCGCGCGTTCCCCACAGTTCACTCCACCGAGTGAGACACCCTCTTCGTTAGCACTTCATCCGGTTTACCCCGATGAGACCATGACGCTCCGCTTCGCGAGCACGAGGGTGCGACTCCGGGCATGGAACCAAGACCCGCGGATTGCGCTCTGATTGTTATGGGCCTCGGGTTAAGGGTGAGTTAAGGAGGTGGATAGGCTGCCCTCCGCCACCTCCCACGGCATCCCTCATCTCTCAGATGGACAAGCCCATATGCGACGTACCCTCATCTCCACCGGCACCGTCGTCACTGCCGTGACCGCCGCCTCTCTGCTGCTGGCTCCCGCCGCCTCCGCCACGAAGGGTCCGAAGGACGACCCCAAGGGCGACAACGGCAACGTGAAGATCCACGATGCCAAGACCGGCGAGTACCTCCACAAGAACGAGCCGAAGGTCTGCACCTTCTACCTCGACGGCTTCCAGTTCGACGGCGCCCAGAAGGTCACCTGGCGCATCGAGGGCCACGCCCCGACCGCCGACCTGGCGGGCATCGAAGGCTCGTTGACGCTCGACGGCTCCGGCCACGAGCGCACCGGCGACCTGTCGCTTCCGGACGGCCACTACAAGCTGTACTGGAACTTCGACGGCGAGAACGGCAAGGCCAAGCACAAGACGTTCTGGGTCGACTGCCCGGCCGGCGAGGAGCCGGCCAAGCCGACGGAGAAGCCCGTCGAGCCCGGCAAGAAGCCCACCAAGCCGGCGGAGACCCCGGGCACGGAGACCCCCGGCACGGAGACCACCAAGCCGGGCGCCTCTGTTGCGCCGAGCGCCACGCCGTCCGCCACGGACTCCGCGGCGGCCGGTGCGACCCCGTCCGCGAGCACGAGCACCGACGCCGCTGCCGGCTCCGGTGACCTGGCCGAGACGGGCTCCAGCGCCCCCGTCGGCATCCTCGCCGCCGCGGCGGTCGCCCTCGCGGGTGCCGGTGCGTTCCTGGTGACGCGCCGCCGCAAGGCGCAGCAGCACTGAGTCCCGTAGCGACGACGGTGCCCCCGCCGGAAGAGATTCCGGCGGGGGCACCGTCGTATGGACAGGCCGGGCGTCAGCCGGTGTTGCGCAGGCCCGCCGCAACGCCGTTCACCGTGAGCAGCAGCGCCCGCGCGAGCAGCGGGTCGGGCTCCTCGCCGCGCTCCGCCGCGCGGCGCTGGCGGGCCAGCAGGGCCACCTGGAGGTAGGAGATGGGGTCCAGGTAGGCGTCGCGGATGGCGAAGGTCTGCTGGAGCACCGGGTTGGAGTCGAGCAGCTTCTGACCGCCGGTCACCTTCAGGACCTCCGCGACGGTGAGCGCGTGTTCCGTCTCGATGGTCTCGAAGACGTGCTTGAGCTCGTCCGGCACCAGGGTGTCGACGTAGTGGCGGGCGATCCGCAGGTCGGTCTTGGCCAGCGTCATCTCGACGTTGGAGAGGAAGTTGCGGAAGAAGTGCCACTGTTCGTACATCTCGCCGAGGACCGCGTCGAGACCGGCCTCGCGCAGCGCCTTGAGGCCGGAGCCGACGCCGAACCAGCCGGGGACGATCTGGCGGGACTGGGTCCAGCCGAACACCCACGGGATGGCGCGCAGTCCGTCGAGCGAGACGCCCGAGCCGGGGCGGCGGGAGGGCCGCGAGCCCAGGTGCAGGTCGGCGAGCTGGTCGACGGGTGTGGAGGCCAGGAAGTACGTCGGCAGGTCCGGGTCTTCGACCAGGCTCCGGTACGCGGTGTGGGCGGCGTCGGAGACGGTGTCCATGGCCGCGTCCCAGCGGGCGAGGGCCTCGTCGGACTGGCGGGGCGAGGTGTGCAGGGCGGAGGCCTGGAGGGTGGCCGCCACGGTCAGTTCGAGGTTCTCCCGGGCCAGGGACGGGATGAGGTACTTGTCGGAGATGACCTCGCCCTGCTCGGTCACCTTGATCTCGCCCTCGAGGGTTCCCCAGGGCTGGGCGAGGATCGCGTCGTGCGAGGGGCCGCCGCCGCGGCCGACGGTGCCGCCGCGGCCGTGGAAGAGCCGGAGGCGTACGCCGTAGCGGTGGGCGACGTCGCGGAGCCTGCGCTGGGCGCGGTGGATCTCCCACTGCGAGGTGGTGATGCCGCCGAACTTGGAGGAGTCGGAGTAGCCGAGCATGACCTCCTGGACGTCGCCGCGGAGCGAGACGAGGCGGCGGTAGGAGGGGTCGGCCAGCATGTCGTTGAGGATGACGTCGGCGGCCTTGAGCTCGTCGGTGGTCTCCAGGAGCGGCACGATGCCGATCTTGGCCCAGCCGCCGTGGAGGTCGAGGAGGCCGGCCTCGCGGGCGAGGACGGTGGCGGCGAAGACGTCGTCGGCGCCCTGGCACATCGAGATGATGTACGACTCGATGACCTCGGGGCCGAAGCGCTCGAAGGCTTCCTTGATGGTGTGGAAGACGCCGAGGGTCTTCTGGCCGGCCGCGTCGAGCGGGGCGGGGGTGGGGGCGAGCGGGCGGCGGGAGCGGAGCTCCTTGGCGAGCAGCTTCTGCCGGTAGTCGCGCGGCATGTCGGCGTATCGCCAGGACTCCTCGCCGAGCCGGTCGAAGAGCTGGCCGAGCGCGTGGTGGTGGGCGTCGGCGTGCTCGCGGACGTCCATGGTGGCGAGCTGGAGGCCGAAGGCGGACAGGGTGCGGATGGTGCGGTCCATCCGGCCGTCGGCGAACAGGGCGCCGCGGTGCTCGCGCAGGGACGTCTGGACCAGGGCGAGGTCGTGGACCAGCTCGGAGGTGCCGAGGTAGTCGCGGCCCTCCTGGTGCGGGGTGCCCTTGGCCAGGCGCTCACGGGTGTTGACGAGCTTCTGGCGGATGCAGGTGGCCTTGAGCCGGTACGGCTCCTCGGCGTTGAGGCGCTTGTAGCGGGGGCTGATCTCCGGCAGGCGCTCCAGGTCGGCCTGGAGGGAGGTGAGGAGTTCCTCGGTGGCGCCGGCGTACCGGATGGAGTTGGAGAGGAAGCCGCGCAGCTCGTCGATGAGGTCGAGGGCGTCGGTGATGCCGTGCTCGTGCTGGAGGATCAGCACGTCCCAGGTCACCTTGGGGGTGACGTTGGGGTTGCCGTCGCGGTCGCCGCCGATCCAGGTGCCGAAGGTCAGCGGGCGGGTCCCGGCGGGCAGCTCGATGCCCACGCGCTCCAGCTCGGCGGCGAGGTCCTCCAGGACGTCGCCGACGGCGCCGGCGTGCAGCTCGTCGAGGTAGTAGATGGCGTTGCGGGCCTCGTCGGCGGGCTCGGGGCGGACGACCCGGAGCTCGTCGGTCTGCCAGATGAGGTCGATGTTCTCGGCGAGCCGCAGGTCGTGGCGGCGCCGGTCGGCCTCGATGACCGGGGTCTCCAGGAGGGCGGCGATCCGGCGCAGCTTGTTGAGGACGGAGCGGCGGGCGGCCTCGGTGGGGTGCGCGGTGAAGACGGGCCGCACGTTGAGGTTCCGTACCGTCTCGCGGACGTGCTGCGGGTCGCCGTCCTTGAGCATGTCGGCGGTGCGGGCGAGGAGCCCGCCCTCGGCGGCGCGCTTCTCGCGCATCTCGCGGCCGCGGTGCACCTGCTCGGTGACGTTCGCCAGGTGGAAGTAGGTGGAGAAGGCGCGCACCAGCTTGGTGGCGGTCTCCAGGTCGGTCTCCCCCAGCAGCTCGGCGGCTGCCTCGCCGTTCTCGCGGGTGAGGCTGCGGACCTTCTCGACGAGGTCGAGAAGCTCGTGTCCTTCCTGGCGGACGAGGGTCTCGCCCAGCAGGTCGCCCAGTCGGCGGATGTCGGAACGCAGCTCGGCGCTGGCGGTGGGGGTCTGGTCGGCACTGCTCACAGGTGCGGCTCCTTGCAGTGTTTGAGCACGTCTGGAGGGGTACTGGAGGCTTGCGGACCGCGCTGTCCGACGCACACAGGATAGGTGTCCAATCCCTGGACTCCACCCGAGCCCCTCTTGCGCCCTCTTGCCGCGCGCCACCGCACTGCCATACTTACGTCGCCGTAGGTTACGGAGGCGTAGCCACGCGCTTCTTTCGTCCCGTTCCGCTCACTTTCCTCCTCTTACCTCTCCCCGACTTTTCCATCCCCTCCAATCCCTCCATTCTCGTATTCATCCTTCCTCCCTTCACCCCCAGGGGACACCCATGACCACAAGCCCCGAGATGCTCGAGACCGAACAGGACCTGCCCTCCGCCACGCTCGGCGGGGACAAAAAGCGATCGATCGAGCAGATCACGCTGCTGCTGTTCATCACGGTGCCCTTCATCGCCCTCGCCGCGGCCGTGCCGCTGGCCTGGAGCTGGGGCGGCGTGTCCTGGCTCGATCTCGGCCTGCTGGTCGCGATGTACTACATCGGCTGCCACGGCGTCACGATCGGCTACCACCGTTACTTCACCCACGGTTCCTTCAAGGCCAAGCGGCCGCTGCGGATCGCTCTGGCGGTCATGGGCTCGCTCGCGGTGGAGGGCCCGCTGGTGCGCTGGGTGGCGGACCACCGCAGGCACCACAAGTTCTCCGACGCGGACGGCGACCCGCACTCGCCGTGGCGTTACGGCGAGACCGTGCCGGCTCTGATGAAGGGGCTGTGGTGGGCGCACATCGGCTGGATGTTCGACGAGGAGCGCACGCCGCAGGCCAAGTACGCGCCCGATCTGATCAAGGACCCGGCGATCCGCCGTATCTCGCGCGACTTCATCTTCTGGACGCTGCTGTCCCTGGCGATCCCGCCGCTGGTCGGCGGTCTGGTGACGATGTCGTGGTGGGGCGCGTTCACGGCGTTCTTCTGGGGTTCGCTGGTCCGGGTCGCGCTGCTGCACCACGTCACGTGGTCGATCAACTCGATCTGTCACGCGGTCGGCAAGCGCCCCTTCAAGTCCCGCGACCGCTCGGGCAACGTGTGGTGGCTGGCCGTGCTGTCCTGCGGTGAGTCCTGGCACAACCTGCACCACGCCGACCCGACCTCGGCGCGGCACGGTGTGCTGCGGGGCCAGGTCGACTCCAGCGCGCGGCTGATCCGCTGGTTCGAGCAGCTGGGCTGGGCGTACGACGTGCGCTGGCCGAATGCCTCCCGGATCGAAGCCCGGCGCCGGGGCGAGCCCGCCGACGCGGCATGATGGAGAACGTGGCGATCGAAGGCAGTACCAGCAGCAGCGAGAACAAGCCCCGGCGCGGCCGCCGGGTGAGGATGACGGGCGCGGAGCGCCGGGAGCAGCTGCTGGACATCGGTCGGACGCTCTTCGCCGAGAAGGGCTTCGAGGGCACGTCGGTGGAGGAGATCGCGGCGAAGGCCGGAGTCTCCAAGCCGGTGGTGTACGAGCACTTCGGCGGCAAGGAGGGGCTGTACGCGGTCGTGGTGGACCGGGAGATGCGCCAGCTCCTCGACATGGTGACCGGGGCGCTGACGGCGGGCCATCCGCGTGAGCTCCTGGAGCAGGCGGCGTTCGCGCTGCTCGACTACATCGAGCGGTACACCGACGGTTTCCGGATCCTGGTCCGCGATTCGCCGGTGGCGCAGTCGACCGGCACGTTCGCCTCGCTCATCAGTGACATCGCCACGCAGGTCGAGGACATTCTGGGTCTGGAGTTCAAGGCCCGCGGCTTCGACCCGAAGCTGGCCCCGCTGTACGCGCAGGCGCTGGTGGGCAGTGTGGCGCTGACGGGCCAGTGGTGGCTGGACGTCCGTAAGCCGAAGAAGGCGGAGGTCGCGGCGCATCTGGTGAACCTGGCGTGGCACGGCCTGGACGGCCTGGAGCAGAAGCCGCGGCTGATAGGACACCGCAAGAGCTGACGCGGCACCGGTCCACGGGTCGGCGCGACGGCGGTCCCGCACCGGGGCCGGCGCGACAGCGCGGTACCGCACCGCACGGGCGCCCCGCACCGGATCACCGGTGCGGGGCGCCCGTGCGTCACCTCGGCTTCGTCGCGACGGCGAAGATCCGGCGGAACGGGAAGACCGTGCCGTGCGGGCCCGGCGGATACGCCTCGCGCAGCAGGTCGCGGTACTGGGCGAGGAAGGCGGCGGTCGCCTCCTCGTCACCCTCCAGTGCGGTCAGTACGGGGCGCAGGGCCGTGCCCTTGACCCAGTCGAGGACCGGGTCCTCGCCCGGCAGCAGTTGTGAGTAGGTGGTCTCCCAGGTGTCGGTCTCGCAGCCGAGGTCGGCAAGGCGGTTCAGATAGTCGGCAGCGTCGAGGACGTGGACGAATCGGCGCCCCTCGCCGTCGAGGCGGTCGCGCCATTGCGGGGTGTCGCAGAGTTCGCCGAGCAGGGCGTGGCTGGGCGAGGTGAAGTTGCCGGGGACCTGGAAGGCGAGGGTCCCGCCCGGCTTGAGGCCGTCGATCCAGGCGGCGAAGGACTCGGGGTGGTTGGGGACCCACTGGAGGGCGGCGTTGGAGACGATCAGGTCGTAGGGCTCCTCGGGTGCCCAGTGGGCGGCGTCGGCGGGCCGGAAGTCGAGCCAGCCGCCGCCGGCCGTCGTGCCGGCCCAGTCCTTCTCGGCACGTTCCAGCATGTCGGGCGAGAGGTCGAAGCCGCTGATGTGGGCCTCGGGCCAGCGGTCGGCGAGCAGGACGGTCACATTGCCGGGGCCGCAGCCGAGGTCGGCGATCCGGGCGGGCTGGTCGGTGGTGGGCAGGTGCGGTATTCGGGCGAGCAGGTCGAGGAAGGGACGGGTGCGGTGGCCGGAGTGTCGGAGGTACTGCTGTGGGTCCCACGTTGGTGCGGCAGATGCAGAAGATGGTGCGGAATGCATGTTCGAGCCCCCTTGCTGGAACGAGTTGCCGAAGCGGAACAGGGTTCCGGCCCGGTCCTTCCCCATAGTCCAGCCGAATATATCTTGACGTCAAGAGACTTTATGTCAACAGACCCTTTACACTGATCGTCATGGAGGACGAGGTCGACCGGCTGGTCGCTGCATGGCGCCGCGAGCGCCCGGACCTCGACGTGGAACCGCTCGAGGTGCTGAGCCGCGTCTCACGGCTCGCCCGCCACCTCGACCGCGCCCGTCGGCTCGCTTTCTCCGAGCACCAGCTGGAGCCCTGGGAGTTCGACGTCCTGACGTCGCTGCGCCGCGCCGGCGCCCCGTACCAGCTCTCCCCCGGCCAGCTCCTCACCCAGACGCTGGTCACCTCCGGCACCATGACCAACCGCATCGACCGGCTCACCAAGAAGGGCCTGGTCGAGCGGCTGCCCGACCCCAGCGACCGGCGCGGGGTCCTGGTTCGCCTGACCCCGGAGGGCCGCGACCGGGCCGACCAGGCACTCGCCGGGCTGCTCGCCCAGGAGCGGGCCATCCTGGCCCAGCTCTCCCGGACCCAGCGGGGCGAACTGGCCGGTCTGCTACGCCAGCTGACCGCCCCGTTCGACAACATTCCCGGCTAGGGCTCCCTCCAGCTCTGCGGGACCGACACCGGCCCGGCGCGCCAGGGCGACCGCGGCGAGCGTGGAGTGCACGCCCAGCTTCCCGAGCACGTTCTGCATATGCGTACGGACGGTGTGCGGGGAGAGGAAGAGCCGCTCGGCGACGGCCTTGCGCCCCAGGCCCGCGACCATGCAGCGCAGCACCTCCCGCTCGCGCGGGGTCAGCGACTCCACCAGCTGTTCGCTCTCGGTGCGGTGCTTGCGGGTCGCCGTCAGCTCCCGCAGCACGCCGGTGAGGAGCGCGGGCGGCAGATGCGTCTCGTCGCGCAGGACACCGCGGATGACGGCGAGCAGCCGCTGCAGCGAGCAGTCCTTGGCCACCCAGCCCGAAGCCCCGGCCTGCAGCGCGAGCGCGGCCCGGTGGGCGTCGTCCTTCTCCGCGAGCACGATCGTACGGACGGCGGGCTGGGCGGTACGGACCCCGGCGACCAGCGAGATGCCGTCGACCACGCCCTCCCCGTGCTCCGGTACGACCCGGGCCACCGCGACCGACGCCGCCGGCCCGGCCACCGTGCCCAGGTCGGCGTCGACCAGCATCACGTCGTACCGGCGCCCCTCCGCCACCGCGCGGTCCAGACAGCGCAGCGCGGCGGGACCGCTGCCCGCCGCGGAGACGTCGACGTCGGGCTCCGCCGCGAGCGCGGCGGCCAGCGACTCGGCGAAGATGCGGTGGTCGTCCACCACCAGAACCCGGATACGGCCCACGGACACCCCTATGTGTCGAGGAACGGACCGGCGCGGGCACGGCGCCGGTGACGAGGGTCCGCCGCGCACGGCCGCCGCCGTGCGGTGACTGGTACCCCGTCCCGGGCGCCGTACCCGACTGGTCTCGCCCCCTGATCAGCACCGGCCCCCACCGGTGCTGTGCATCAGAGTACGGGCGGGCGGCCGCCCCGGAAGGCGATTCGCGGAACTGGCCGAACGTCCGGGGCACGCCTGTGCCTCATGTGCCCGATGGCGACAGAAGTCGACAATTCAGGGGCTTTTTCCGTGCATCTCATGGCCGTTTCTGAGCCGTCGCGCGCCCTCCGAGGGCACTGCGGGGAAGATCCTCGGAGTGGTGAACCCGGCCTCGGCGAAGGCCTTCCCCACCGCGGTGGCCACGGCGTCCGCCGCCCGCTCCTCGACCAGCACGATCGCGGAACCGCCGAAGCCACCGCCCGTCATCCGCGCCCCGAGCGCGCCCGCCGCGTTCGCCGCCTCGACGGCGAGGTCCAACTCGCGGCAGGAGACGCGCAGATCGTCCCGGAGCGAGGCATGGCCCTCGGTGAGGACGGGGCCGACCGACCGGGGGTCCCCGGCGTCGAGGAGGGCGATGGTCCGCTCCACCCGGTGGTTGTCCGAGACGACGTGACGGACATAGCGGCGAATCGATTCGTCGCTCAAACGCCCGAGGGCGTCCGGCAGATGCGCGTGGGGGACCTCGCGCAGCGCGCGCACCCCGAGCGCCCGCGCACCCGCTTCGCACCCGGCGCGCCGCTCCGCGTACGCGCCGTCTCCGAGCGCGTGCTTCACCCGGGTGTCCACGACCAGGAGCCGCAGCCCCCGCGCGGCGAGGTCGAAGGGCACCTGCCGGTACGAGAGATCGCGGGTGTCGAGGAACAGCGCGTGGCCCTCGGCCGCGCACGCGGACGCCATCTGGTCCATCACCCCGCAGGGGACGCCGACGAAGGCGTTCTCCGCGCGCTGGGCGAGGACCGCGAGCCCGGGACGGCTCAGGCCGAGCCCGAACAGGTCGTTCAGGGCGAGCGCGGTGACGACCTCCAGGGCGGCGGAGGACGACAGACCGGCGCCGGTCGGGACGGTCGAGGCGAGATGGATGTCCGCCCCGGTGACGGGGTGGCCCGCCTCGCGCAGCGCCCAGACGACACCGGCCGGGTACGCGGCCCAGTCCGTGCTCGCGAGCGGTTCGAGGGCGTCCACGTCGAGCTGGACGACCCCGCCCTCGACATCGGCGGAGTGGACCCTCAGGACGCCGTCGGTCCGCCGGGCGACGGCGGCGACGGCCGTGTGCGGCAGGGCCAGTGGCATGACGAAACCGTCGTTGAAGTCGGTGTACTCACCGATGAGGTTGACGCGCCCGGGGGCGGCCCAGATGCCCTCCGGCTCCACCCCGTACAGCGCCTCGAACTCCGCCAGTACGCTCATGCCCGTCCCCGCTCCCTCTCTCTCGCGAACGCCCACGCGTCGCGCACGATGTCCGCCAGGTCCGGGCGGGACGGATTCCAGCCGAGCCGCTCGCGCGCGGCCTCCGCCGAGGCGACGAGCACCGCCGGGTCGCCGGGGCGGCGCGCGGCCGTCACCTCGGGGACGGGATGACCGGTCACCTTCCGGACGGTCTCGACGACCTCACGCACCGAGAAGCCGTTGCCGTTGCCGAGGTTGCAGATCAGGTGCTCGCCGGGCGTCATGGCGCCGAGCGCCAGCAGATGGGCCTCGGCGAGGTCGGCGACGTGGATGTAGTCCCGTACGCAGGTGCCGTCGGCGGTCGGGTAGTCGTCGCCGTAGACGCCGATCGCCTCGCGCCGGCCGAGGGCGACCTCGAGGACCAGCGGGATCAGGTGCGACTCGGGGGCGTGCCGCTCGCCGCAGGGGCCGTAGGCGCCCGCCACGTTGAAGTACCGCAGCGAGACCGCGGCCAGGCCGTGGGCGGCGCACTCGCCGCCGATCATGTGGTCCACGGCCAGCTTGGAGGCGCCGTAGGGGCTCGTCGGGGCGGTCGCGGCGGTCTCGGTGATCGGGGTGGAGGCCGGTTCGCCGTAGGTGGCGGCGGTGGAGGAGAAGACCAGTTTACGGACGCCGGCCGCGCGCATGGCGGCGAGCAGGGCCATCGTGCCGCCGACGTTGTTCTCCCAGTACTTCTCGGGCTTGGTGACCGACTCGCCGACCTGGGAGAAGGCGGCGAAGTGCAGGACGGCGTCGTACGAGCCGTCCAGCCACGCGGCGGCGTCCTGGACGCGGCCCTCGATGAACTCGGCGCCGGCCGGGACTGCCTCGGCGAAGCCGGTGGACAGGTCGTCGAGGACGGTGACCCGGTGGCCCGCCTCGAGGAGATGCTGGGCGACCGTACTGCCTACGTAGCCGGCTCCACCTGTGACCAGGTATTTCATCGGGTTGCCACCTCTCGGAGTCGCTCGGCCGCCGCCTCCGGCGGCACGTCGTTCATGAACGCGCCCATGCCGGACTCGGTGCCCGCGAGGTACTTCAGTCTGCCGGGCGCCCGCCGGACGGTGAACAGCTCCAGGTGCAGCCCGAACTCCTCGCGGTCCGCGCCGGTGAAGGGTGCCTGGTGCCAGGCGGCGATGTAGGGCGTGGGCGGCTGTCCTGGACCGAAGATCCGGTCGAACCGCCTCAAGAGTTCCAGATAGATCTGTGGGAAGGCTGTGCGCGCCGCGTCGTCGAGCGCCCGGAGGTCGGGCACGCGGCGGGTGGGGTGAAGGTGGATCTCGTACGGCCAGTGCGCGGCGTACGGCACGAAGGCGATCCAGTCCTCGGTCTCCAGGACGACGCGGGCGCCGTCGGTCCGCTCGCGGGTGACGAGGTCGTCGAAGAGATTGCGGCCGGTACGGGCCCGGTGCTCGGCGGCGTTGCGCAGCATCAGGGCGGTCCGGGGCGTGGTGAAGGGGAACGCGTAGATCTGGCCGTGGGGGTGGCCGAGGGTGACGCCGATCTCGGCGCCCCGGTTCTCGAAGCAGTACACCTGCTCGACGCCGGGCCGCTCGGCGAGCTCGGCGGTCCGGTCGGTCCAGGCGTCCAGGACGAGCCCGGCCCGCTCGGGGGTGAGGTCGGCGAAGGACGCGTCGTGGTCGGGGGTGAAGCAGACGACCTCGCACCGCCCGGAGTCCCCGGCGAGCGAGGGGAAGCGGTTCTCGAAGACGGCGACCTCGTAGGCGGAGGACGGGATCTCGCTCAGCCGCCCGTCGCGGGAGGGGCAGAGGGGGCACTCGTCGGCGGGCGGGTGGTAGGTCCGCGCCTGCCGGTGCGAGGCGATGACGACGGAGTCCCCGAGGAGCGCGTCGTACCGGATCTCGGAGGTGGAGGAGACGGGGTCGAGGGGCCGTGCGTCGACGGCGTCGTGGACGGCGTCGTCCCGCGCGTCGTAGTAGATGAGCTCGCGCCCGTCGGCGAGCGTGGTGACGGTCTTCTTCACGGGGTGTCCTCAGCGGGGATCCAAACAGAACCACTCACAAGGAACCACAAGTAAACATCCTCGTCAACGCCGAAGGCCCGGGACGCGGGACGACCCGGGCCTTCGGACACCTCCTAGGGGACTTCCCGCCGGGCTCCCGGGACCGGGGCGCGGTCCAGCAAGCCGGTCCGGGCGGCGAGGGCCGCCGCCTCCAGGCGGGAGCCCACCCCCAGCTTCATCAGGACCCGCTGCACATGCGTCCGCGCCGTGCTCGACGCGATCCCCATCCCGGCGGCGATCAGCCGGGTGTCCTCCCCCTCCGCCACCCGGACGAGGACCTCGACCTCCCGCGGCGTCAGCATGCCGAGGAGCCGCTGCCCCTCGTCGTCCGGCTGCACCGCCGGGTCGAGCAGCTCGGCGAAGGCGCCCTGGAGGAGCTGCGGCGCCACCGCCGTCTCCCCCGCCCGCGCCTTGATCAGCGCCCGCTCCACGCCCTCGATGCGCTCGTCGTGCCGTACGTACCCCGAGGCGCCGGCCGCGAAGGCGGCCGCGATCCCGCGCGGCGAGGGCACCGGGCCGAGCACGACCACGGCCACCTGCGGCCGCTCGCGCTTGATCCGTACGATCGGGTCGAAGACGCCCGGTTCGGCCGGCGCTGCCGTACCGAGCAGACACACCTCCGGCGCCCGGCTCACCACCAGTTCCGCGGCGCCCGCCACCGGGGCGGCCGCCGCGAGCACACGGTGCCCGCGCAGTTTCAGTGCCGAGGCGAGCGCCTCGGCGAGCAGACGGTGGTCGTCGACCACCATGAGCCGCACGCCCATCGAGCTACCCCTTAGATCCCCCCTGAGGCCGTCCCCCGGCCCCAGCCACTCCGATGACCCGGCAAACTACACGCTCCCGGGGGCATACGTTCCCGAACTCCGACGGAATGCCACCCACGGGACGAAACACGGACGGCCCGGCACGTCGACAGGTCGACGCGCCGGGCCGTTCCGGTCCCCGCTGGGGCTCAGTTCGTGCTGAACGACAGCGCCAGGTACTCCTTGAGGCTCGTCGAGGACGACTCACGCGGCTCGCTGACCCTCATCACGGAGATGAACATCCGGCCGTTCCCGTAGAGGATCTCGGAGTAGTCCTCGCTGAAGGTGTCCTCCGCGTCGCGCACCGTCTTGTCCGACGGGTTCTCCAGGAGCACCGTCGACTTCATCGTGCCGCCGTCGATCGAGACGATCTGCCCGCCCTTGTCGTACGGCGGGACCTTGTACGCGATCAGGTTGCCGCCGTCCATCCGGAGCGGGACGAGCGTGTACCGGTCACCGGCGTCGGCCTTCTCGGCGGTCGGCTTCCCGGTGGCCAGGTCGAACGCGAGGATCTCGTTGGTCTCGTCGCCGTACTCCCCGGTGGAGCCTTCGTGCTCCTCGGTCGGCAGGTAGAGCCGGCCGTTGCCGACGAGCACCTTGGAGCACTGCTCGACCGTCGTCGAGCGGCAGCGGGCGGCGTACCGGTCCGCGTCCGCCGCGATCTTGACCTTCAGCTTGCCGGTCTTCTCGTCGATCGAGAAGAAGTCCGAGATGCCGCTGCCGTCACCGGCGGTGTCGCCGACGTCGGCGGCGACGACGAGGGGCTTGGTCGAGACGATCGCCGCGTACTCCACACCCGTCGGCATCTTGTACTGCGAGATCGGCGCGCCCGTCATCGGGTCGAGGTTCTGGATGATGACGTAACGGGCGTCGTACGAGCCGCACTTGCGTGCCGCCACGAGACCGGCGCCGCCGCCGTACCCCATGTCGAAGCAGTTCTGGTCATTGGCCTGCGGCTTCCAGCGCGGGTTGCCGTTGGCGAGGTCGAAGGCGGCGCCGCCGTCCGAGCCGCCGGCCGCGACGGTCGTGCCGCTGAGCGTGATCTCGCTGAACCGCACCTTCTGGTCGCCGGCCGTGCCCCCGGTGACCGAGGTGGACCACACCAGCTTGCCGGTGGTCAGGTCGACCAGGCCGACCTCGGTGCACTGCTGGTAGAACTTCGGCGGGACACGCTTGGTCGCCTCGAAGAGGATCGGCACCTTGAAGTCCGCCGTGACGTGCCGCGAGGTGCCGCAGACCTGGCCCGGAAGGGGCAGCGTCCACAGCGGGGTGCCCTTGTCGAGGTCACGGCCGACGATCGAGTTCACGTCCGTCTTGACGTACGCCTTGTCCGTGATCCAGGAGCCGGTGACGTCCGTGAGTTCCGGGACCTTCGGCAGGGGCAGCTGGAAGGACAGCTTGGACTGGGTGTTGGCCGGGACCTTCTCCTTGCCGTTGCCCCCGAGCCCGTTGCCCTTCTCCCCGCCCTGGCCCTGGGCCGAACCGGAGCCGCCCTTGGCGTTGTTGTTCTCCTCGCCGCCGGAGTTCGCGTACCAGATGCCGCCGCCGACGATCAGGGCGACGGCGACCACGGCGGCGATGACGATCTGCATCTGCGCGGACAGCTTCTTGCCGCCACCGGCCGGCGCGGGCGCCTGCGGATACTGGGGCTGGGTCGGGTAGCCGTACGGTGGCTGTCCCTGCTGCGGGTACCCGTACTGCGGCTGGGTCGGCGGCTGCTGGGGATACCCGTACTGCGGCTGCGTGGGCGGCTGCTGGGGATACCCGTACCCGGGCTGCTCCGGAGGCGGCGTCGGCGCGCCGAAGCCTCCCTGGGGCGGGCCGGGCGGCTGGTTCGGCGGGGGGCCCGGGGGCTGGTTCGGCGGGGGCGGCGGTGGTTGCGGTGGTTGCGTCATAGGGTCTACGTACCTCTGAAGTGTCGGAAAACGGGCGGGAGTCGGTGTCACATGCCGAAGGCCATCAGCGTCTCCCTCTCCCTCTCGTCATCGTCGTCCGTTCCGGAGACCAGGTTCTTCACCACGATGTACCGGCCGCCGGCGTACAGCGCCGGACAGTCGTGGAACCGTGATTCGGCCCGCCCGGCCGCGCGCGGCACCCGGAGCAGTTCGACGGGTGTGCTCGCGCCCGGTGCGACGGTGGCCAGATACCCGGGCTTGTCGAGCAGCGCGGCCATGCGGACGACCAGCGAGCCGCCCTCCATCCGCAGCGGCCACGCCATGCGATCCACGGGCCCCTGGATGCGCCGCACCTCGTTGCCGGTACGCAGGTCGAAGGCGACGATCGCGTTGCTCTTGCCCTTGCCGGCCCCGGCGGTCGCCAGGTAGAGCGTGTCGTCGTCCACGACGACCTGACAGCGCTGCAGGTTCCCCTGGTCGTGGACGTCGTCGGCGCACCCGTCGGCGTACCGGTCGCGGCCGGCGAGCGAGGAGCGCTTCGATCCGTCCTCGTCGAGGACGACCACCCCGCGCTTGTCCTCGGCGCGGTAGTAGGCCGAGACGACCAGGGGCCGCACGGAGTAGACGTGGTCCACCCGATAGCCGACCGGGAGCCGGTACTTCCAGCGGGACTTCCCCGTCACCGGGTCCACCTCGTGGATCTCCTCCTGCGGCTTGTCCGCGTCGGAGGTCGGGCAGGAGACGGCGGCGACGAGCTTGGGGCCGCCGGCGTACGCGTACGGCTGGCAGTCGCTCCCCTCCCACCTGCCGAACAGCTGCTTGCCGTCGCTGAGCCGGTAGCCGGTCGAGAAACCGTGCCGGCCGGCGGTGACGGTGCCGCCGCTGATCGCGAGCGAGTAGTCGTAGCTGAAGTCCCACCGGTTCTGCTCGACGATCTTCTGCTGCCAGCCGGCCGTGCCGGTGCGCAGGTCGACCAGTTGCAGCCGGCGGCACTCGTCGGTCTCCGCGTGGAGGCGGTCCTTGAGGGCGAGGGCGATCTTCCCGTCGGCGGAGGCGAGCTGGGAGGCCCGGCAGATCTCGGTGCCGAGGGTCAGCCGCCACTTCACCGTGCCGTCCGCCACGTTCACCGCCGTGACCGTGCGGTACATGGCGGTGACGACGGTGTCCCCGACGAGCCACGGGCCGAAGACGCCGCCGCCGAGACCGGGGACGTCGATGTCGTTCTTGCGGACCCAGAGCACCGACGCGTCGCCGGGGGCGCGGCCCGTGTTGTAGCGGGCCGCGTCGGCGGCGTCCGGCGCGGGCGGGCCCGAGGGTCGTGGGGACGGCATTCCCACGCTGGGAGGCGCGGAACTCCCGGACGCCTCGGTGTCCCGGCGGTCCGGCGCGTCCCCGAGGGCGTACCAGGTCACCCCGCCGACGGCGAGCAGCGCCGCCACGACCGCCGCGATCACGGCGGTCGTGCGGCGCTTCCGGCGAACGGGTGACGGAGGCGGCGGGGGTGGCGCGACGGGGCCGGGGCCCCCGCCCCCGTACGGATTGAGCCGTCCGTACGGGCCGTGTACCGGCGGGGGCGGGCCCGGCTGTTGTGGTGTCGTCATCGGATTCCGGCGGCCGTCACTTGCCGAAAGCCATCATCGTCTTGGCTTCCTTCTCTTCCTTGTCGTTCGAGGCGCTCACCCGTCCGCTGGAGACGACGAACGTGCCGTTGCCGTAGGCGTAGCCCGCGTCGTAGAAGGTGTTCTCGATCCGGGCCGTCGACGCCGGGTGCTGGAGCAGGATCTTCGGCGCGCCGCCGGTCGGGGCGAGCGTGGCGACCGCGCCGCCGGTGTCGTACGAGGCGTCCACGTAGAGCAGGACGTCCGCACCCTCCATGCGCAGCGGGGTCATGGTCCGCTCGGCGGACGCGGAGGCGCGCCACTTGGACTTGCCGGTGTTCAGATCGAAGGCGACGACCGCGTTGGCGGTGCCGTAGGCGGCCTCGGTGGCCATGTAGAAGGTGTTGGCGTCGGCGGCGACGCCGGTGCAGCCCTGGAGGTTGCGGCCGAAGACGACGAAGCTGCCGCCGCACTTGGGCGCGTACTTGTCGGTGCCGCCCTCGATCTGGGAGCGGAGCTTGCCGTCCGCCGTGACGGCGAAGACGGTCCACTTCTTCTCGTCACGCTGCTGGGCGGAGACGACCAGCGGGTTCACCGAGTAGATCTTGTCGACTTCCCAGTTGGGCTGGAGCTTGAAGGTCCACCGGGGCTTTCCGGTGTTCGGGTCGACCTCGCTGATCTGCTCCTGCTTCTTCTTGTAGTCGCTGGTGGGGCAGCTGGCCGCGGCGATCAGCTTCGACCCGCCCGCGAAGGCGTACGGCTTGCAGCCGCTGGTCGGCCCGGTGAAGAGGTCGCGCCCGTCGGCGAGGGAGTAGCCGTACGAGCTGCCGGTGCCGGCCGCGGTCACCGTGGTGCCGCTGATGGCGAGGGTGGTGTCGGACAGCGAGCTGAAGCCGGTGCCCTTGGGAACGGACTTCTTCCAGCCGACCTTGCCGGTCTTGAGGTCGACCTTCTGCAGCTCGGTGCACTTGGCGCGGTCGCCCGCGCTGTCGTTGACCCCGATGACGAGGCTGCCGTCGGGGGCGGGCTCGGGCGCGGTCGCGCACAGCTCGAAGGGCAGGTCCAGGTGCCACTTCGCGGAGCCGTCGCTGAGGCTGTAGCCGTCGAGGCTCTTGTACATGCCCTTGACGACGATGTCGCCGACGATCCACGGGCCGAACACGTCGGCGCCGTTGCGGGGCAGGTCGACGTTGTTCTTCAGGAGCCAGTTGATCTTCGCCTCGCCGGGCTTGCGGCCGGCGTTGAGGTCGTCCTCGCCGTTGCGCCCGTCGCCGCTGCCGTCGCCCTGGTCCACCGACTCGGTGGGCTTCGGGGCGCCGCTGCTCGTGGTCGGCTTCGCGACCGGTTCCTTCTCGTCGCCACCGCTGAGGGCGAACCAGGTGCCGCCGCCGATGACGAGGAGCGCGGCCACGGCCGCGGCGACGATGACGCCCGGCTTGCCCTTGAAGGGGTTGCCGCCTCCGGGGGGTGTGGGAGCGCCGGGGTACGGGGGCTGGCCGGGGTAACCGCCGTAGGGACCGGGCTGTTGGCCGTACGGGCCGGGCTGCTGCGGCTGGCCGTAGGGGCCCGGCTGCGCGGCGTACGGGCCGGGCTGCTGCGGCTGCTCTCCGTACGGCCCCGGCTGCTGCGGCGGCTGCTGCTGCTGCTGCGGGTAGCCGTAACCGGGCTGCGGGGCCTGCTGGGGATAGCCGTAACCGGGCTGCGGCTGCTGGTCGTACGGGCCGGGCGCGGCGGGCGGCGGTGTCTGCGGAGCCTGCGGCGGGGCCGGCGGCATGGGCGGCATGGAGCCGCCCTGGTTCGGATCCTGGCCGGGTGCGCCGAAGCCCGGCGGCTGGTTGCTGGGCGGCTGGGTCATCAGCGCGTTCCCCCTTGAAGTGAGCGGGTTTTCTTTCTACCACTCAGGGGATGGCGCAAAAGCGACCGGTCCGCCCCTTGTTCCCAAGGGAGGACCGGCCCGTGATGTCGTCGTTACGCGTTACGCACGGCTTCTCTACGCGTCCTCGGCCAGTTCCAGCCAGCGCATCTCCAACTCCTCGCGCTCCCCGGCCAGTTCCCGCAGCTCGGCGTCCAGCTTCGCGACCTTCTCGAAGTCTGTGGCGTTTTCGGCGATTTGTGCGTGCAGCTTGGCCTCCTTGTCGGACACCTTGTCGAGTTGCCGCTCGACCTTCTGCAGCTCCTTCTTGGCGGCGCGCGCGTCCGCGGCGGAGACACCGGGCTTCTGCTGGGCGGCCTGCGTCGCGGCCGGGGCCGGGACCGACGCCTCGATCATCTTCCGCCGCCGCTCCAGGTACTCCTCGATACCGCGCGGCAGCATCCGCAGCGTCCGGTCGCCGAGCAGCGCGAACGTCCGGTCCGTGGTGCGCTCGATGAAGAACCGGTCGTGGGAGATGACGACCATGGAGCCCGGCCAGCCGTCGAGGAGGTCCTCCAGCTGGGTCAGGGTCTCGATGTCCAGGTCGTTGGTGGGCTCGTCGAGGAAGAGGACGTTCGGCTCGTCCATCAGGAGACGCAGCAGCTGGAGCCGGCGCCGCTCGCCACCGGAGAGGTCGCCGACCGGGGTCCACTGCTTCTCCTTGGAGAAGCCGAACTGCTCGCAGAGCTGACCGGCGGTCATCTCCCGGCCCTTGCCGAGGTCGACCCGGTCGCGGATCTGCTGGACGGCCTCCAGGACCCGCAGCGTCGGGGGCAGCTCGGTGACGTCCTGGGACAGATAGGCGAGCCGTACGGTCTTGCCGACGACGATCTTCCCGGCGGCGGGCTGGATGTCGCCGTGCGAGACCGCCGCGTCGGCGAGGGCCCGCAGCAGGGAGGTCTTGCCGGCGCCGTTGACGCCGACCAGGCCGATGCGGTCGCCCGGCCCGAGCTGCCAGGTGAGGTGCTGCAGCAGCGTCTTGGGGCCGGCGGTGACGGTGACGTCCTCGAGGTCGAAGACCGTCCTGCCGAGGCGCGCGTTGGCGAACTTCATCAGCTCGGAGGTGTCGCGCGGCGGCGGCACGTCGGCGATCAGCTCGTTGGCGGCCTCGATGCGGTAGCGGGGCTTGGAGGTACGGGCGGGGGCGCCGCGCCGCAGCCAGGCGAGCTCCTTGCGCATCAGGTTCTGCCGCTTGGTCTCCTCCGTCGCGGCGATGCGCTCGCGCTCGGCGCGGGCGAAGACGTAGTCGGAGTAGCCGCCCTCGTACTCGTGCACGTCTCCGCGCTGCACGTCCCACATGCGGGTGCAGACCTGGTCGAGGAACCAGCGGTCGTGGGTGACGCAGACGAGCGCCGAGCGGCGCTCCTGGAGGTGCTGGGCGAGCCAGGCGATGCCCTCGACGTCGAGGTGGTTGGTGGGCTCGTCGAGGACGATCAGGTCCTGGTCCTCGATGAGGAGCTTGGCGAGCGCGATCCGGCGTCGCTCGCCACCGGAGAGCGGGCCGATGACGGTGTCGAGGCCGTGCTCGAAGCCGGGCAGGTCGAGCCCGCCGAAGAGCCCGGTGAGCACATCGCGGATCTTGGCGCTACCGGCCCACTCGTGGTCGGCCATGACGCCGATGACCTCGTGCCGGACGGTCGCCTTCGGGTCGAGCGAGTCGTGCTGCGTGAGGACGCCGAGGCGCAGGCCGCCACTGTGCGTGACGCGGCCGGTGTCGGCCTCCTCCAGCTTGGCGAGCATCCGGATGAGGGTGGTCTTGCCGTCGCCGTTGCGGCCCACGACGCCGATCCGGTCGCCCTCGGAGACGCCGAGCGAGACGCCGTCGAGCAGGGCACGGGTGCCGTACACCTTGCTGACAGCCTCGACATTGACCAGGTTGACGGCCACTTTGACTCCTGTACCGGGGGATGGATCGACGTCCAAGGGTAGACGGCCGCGGCGGTGCGGGGACCCCCGGCAAGATCCGTAAGGACCCTCAGCAGCGGGCGAGGGTGCCGCTCTCCCGGGTGGTCTTGTCGCTGTACACCCAGCCCTCGGTCTCCGTGCCCTGGATGCGGGCGTAGATCCACTTGTTGCCGTAGGCGTTGGTGGCGTAGCAGTGGTAGTAGACCTTCACGCCGGACTTGACCGCGGTCACATAGGAGCAGTCCGCGTACGGCCCGGTGTAGAGGTGGGAGTTCTGGGCCAGGTATCCGTAGCCGTCGCTGCGGTTCGAGTGGGCCCAGCCGGTGCAGGCCGTCGAGACCGGGGTGGGCTCCTTCACCGTGGTGCTGGGCGTGGTCACCGGCGGGGCCGAGGGTGTGGCGGCCGGCTTGTCGTCGTCGGCGGGCGTCTTCGTGGGGGTCGGCTCGCCGGGCTCCTTCCGCTGCGTCGGGGTGGCGGCCGGCGTCCCGTCGGGAGCCATGGACGTCAGGTCCCCCGGGGCGGTCGGGCCGTCGGTGGGGCCGCCCGTGCCGGACACCTCGCCGCCGGCCGGCGCGCTCGCCGTGGGAGCCGCCGCCGGCGAGGTGCCGCCGGGGTCGCTCTCCGTGTTCATCAGCCCGTAGGCGACCCCGCCACCGACGAGGACGGTGGCGACCGCCGCCGCGACGACGGCACGGGTGCCTCGGCGACGTGCGCGGACGGCCGAGGTAGGGGTGTCGGCGCGGCTGCCGGGGCCGGTGGGTACGCCGTGCCGGCCGGCCGGCTGGGGGGCGGGCTGCGGGAACGGCGCCACGGGAGGACCGAAGACACCGGGCGGGGCCGCAGGACCCGGGGCAGGCGCGGGAGCCGGAGTGTGTACGGGACCAGGCATGGGCGTCTGTACGGAACCCGGCGCCGGGTTCACCGTCCCGCCCGCGGCGACCGCCTCCAGCATCTCGCGCGCCTGGGCGGCGTCGGGGCGCTGATGCGGGTCCTTGGCCATGAGCGCCCGCAGCACGGGGGCGAGGGCTCCGGCACGGCGGGGTTCGGGCAGCGGCTCGGTGACGATCGCCGACAGCGTGGACCACGCCGACGTACGGCGGAAGGCCGCCGTGCCCTCCACGGCCGCGTACAGCGTCATGCCGAGCGACCAGATGTCGGAGGCGGGCCCCGGTTCCTGGCCCTGCGCGCGCTCCGGCGGCAGATAGTCGAGGGAGCCGACGATCTGACCGCTCTGGGTCAGCTTGGCCATGGCGTCGCCGTCGGTGGTCTCCATCGCGGCGATGCCGAAGTCCGTGAGCACGACCCGGCCCGAGCGGTCGAGGAGCACGTTGCCGGGCTTGACGTCCCGGTGCAGGACCCCGGCTCGGTGCGCCGCCGCGAGCGCGTCCATCAGCTTGGCGCCGATCGAGGCCACCTCGCGCGGGTCCAGCGGTCCGCGCTGCGTCACCAGGTCGTCGAGGGACGGCCCGTCGACCAGCTCCATGACGATGACGGGCAGCCCCCGCTCCTCGACCACGTCGTGCACGGTGACCACGCCACTGTGCCGGACGCGGGCGGCGGCCTGCGCCTCCCGCTCCATCCGGGAGCGCAGATCGGCCAGTTCGGCGGCGGACGCGTCGGTGAAGGCCCGCAGGACCTTGACGGCGACCTCGCGATGGAGCACCTGGTCCACCGCCCGGGCGACGACACCCATGCCACCGCGCCCGATCGTCGCGGTCACGCGGTAGCGCCCGCCCAGGACCGCACCGACCAGCTCTGCGCCGTTCGCCCCCGCCACTTGTCACGCTCCGCTCCGTCGTACCGCACCGACTCATCACGCCGAAGGGACCAGCGTAGGGGTTGGCGAGGCGGAGACGTCGGACGGCCCCGGCGCTCGCCCTCCCGCCCGACGCGGAGTCAGGTCGCCCGTCCACGCCCCGCTCGTTCCACGAACAGCCAGCCCGCGAGGGCCATCGCCACGGCGGCCGGGGCGGTGACCTCGACCGCGATCAGCGTCGCCGAGCGGCCCTCCAGGAGCCCGCCGAAGCCGACCATGGACAGGCCCAGGACACCGAAGAGGGCCAGGGTGATGCCCAGGGCGGCGAGTGGGCCGCCCGCGCCCACGGTGGAGGCCCCGGGCGCGGGTGCGGCGGGCTGTTCGAAGCGGCGGAAGGCGGCGGCGAGCAGGGCGGTGAGGACGGCCCCGGCGGCGATACGGAGCGGCACCTGGGCCCACCAGGCGGCGCTCGCGGGCTCGGGGAGCCGTACGTCGAACGCCAGGAGCGTGCCGTACACGCCGAGCATCGCGGTCAGGTGCCACAGGAAGGCGGTCATCGCGATCCCGTTCGCGACGACGACCTTGTGCCAGACGCCCGCCCGGGCGGCGAACCGGGCCCCCGGCCCCCGCAGCAGCTCCACCGCGCCGACCAGCCAGAGGCCGTGGCAGAGGAGGGCCAGGGTCGGCGGGGCCATGTTGGAGACCTTCTCACCGGGCATCCCGACCATGGAGAGCGGGTACGGCCCGAGGGCGACGAGGAGCCCGGCGCCGAGCAGGCCGCCCGCGGCGAGGGCGCCGGGCAGGCGGATCATCCCGTCGGCCCTGAGGAAACCGAGCTGGTGGACCGCGAGCCAGACGAAGGCGAAGTTCAGGAACGCGACGAAGGGCACGCCGAACGCGAACCGCAGGACGTCCACGGCGACCGCCCCGCCCGCGAGCGCGGCGAAGGCGCCCCAGCCCCACCGCTCGTGGAGCCTCAGCAGCGGCGGGGTGAGAGCCACCATGGCGAGGTAGACGCCGATGAACCACAGCGGCTGGGTGACGAGCCGCAGCGCGACCCCGGCGAGCCCCTCGTCGGCGCCGAGGAGCTGCACCACCAGCGCGACGGCCCCCCACACCGCGACGAAGACCATCGTCGGCCGCAGCAGCCGCTGGAGCCGGGCGCGCAGGAAGGCGGCGTACCGGGGACGGGAACGGTGGGCCAGGGCGTGCGAGAAGCCGCCGACGAAGAAGAACACCGGCATGACCTGGAGCGCCCAGGTCACCACCTGGAGCCCCGGCACGACGGCGAGCAGATTGCCCACCGATCCGTCGGTGGTCACCGCTGCCATCAGCCAGTGGCCGAGGACGACGACACCGAGCGAGGCGACCCGCAGCAGGTCGACGTACCGGTCCCGCGTCGCGGGCGTGGCGGCGGCGAGCTCCCGCGCGCTGGTCCCGCTGACTCCGCTGATTCCCATGCGGGTACGGTCCCGCGCGCCTCCGCTCCTTCGTCAGGGCTCCGGTACTCAACCGGCATCTGAGTACCCGCGCCTCCCGGCGCGGTGCCGGCGGCGCGGTGCCGGCGGCGCGGTGCCGGCGGCGCGGTGCCGGCGGCGCGGTGCCAAGTGGCCCCAAGGGCTCGGCCACGCGGGCGACCTCGCGGACATGCCTCCCTCCACCAGGACTGACGCATCGTCATATTCCCTCTGGTGCCGGGCACCCGGCGCCTCGTGCCCATCGCCCAAGGAGAGGCCCATGCCCCGACTCCCCCGCCTGGCCGCTGTCGCCACGGCCACCGTCGCCCTCACTCTGCTCGCCTCGGTCCCCACAGCGGCGAGCGAAGCGAGAGGGACGTCCCCCCGGCCGGTGGCCGGGGGAGAGCCGACGGTGTCCGACCCGCGTATCGTCGCCCGCTTCGACTTCGCCCTCGGGCAGACGCCGGAGAACATCGCCCTCGGACCCGACGGCTCCGCGTACCTGACCATGTCCTTCGCCCGGCAGGTGGTCAACGTCGACAAGCACGGCAACCGGCGAACCGTCGCGACCCTGCCGCCCGTGGCGAACCCGAACACGCCCGTCATCGGCGCGGCCGCCGCCCTGGGCATCGCGCGCGCCCACGACGGCACGCTCTACGTCGTCTACGCCACCGGTACGCGCGAGACCGGCGTCTGGCGCATCAAGCCGGACGGCAGCGCACCCGTCCAGATCGCCGAGCTGCCGCCCAACGGGTTCCCCAACGGCATCGCCCTCGACGAGAAGTGCGGCGCGCTCTACGTCGCCGACTCGGTGCTCGGCACCGTGTGGCGCGTCCCGCAGGAAGGCGGCACGCCGACGGCCTGGGCGACCGGAACCGCGCTCCAGCCCATCGCCCCGCCCGCCGGCTTCGGCGTCGGCGCCAACGGCATCAAGGTGCACAAGGACGCCGTGTGGGTGTCCAACAGCGACCGGCAGACGCTGCTGCGCATCCCGGTCCGCCACGACGAGAGCGCCGGCCCGATCGAGGTCCGGGCGACCGGGCTCGACGGGATCGACGACTTCGCCTTCACCGGGCACGGCGACACCGTCCTCGCCGCCCTGATCGAGAACCACGAAGTCGCCCTCGTCCGTCCCGACGGCACCCACAAGATCGTCCTGACCGCGCGGGACGGGCTGTCCAACCCGACCTCCGTGGCGGTGCGCGACCGGAAGGTGTACGTCCCGAGCGCGTCCTACTTCGCCCCCGTGAAGGACCCGAACCTGCTCCTGGCCCGACTCGGCAAGGCGAAGAAGGGCTAGGGCGTGTTTCGAAACACGCCCTAGCCGAGGACCGTCGCGCCCGGCGCCGGGGACGTGGCCGCGCGGGCCGTCCGGCAGGTGCCGGAGGCGGTCAGCGCGGCCGCCACCGACTCCGCCGACTCCGCGTCCTTGACCAGGAACGCCGTCGTCGGGCCCGAGCCCGACACCAGCGCCGACAGGGCGCCGGCCGCGAGGCCGGCGTCCAGCGTCTCCGTCAGGGACGGGCGCAGGGAGACCGCGGCCGGCTGGAGGTCGTTGGCCAGCGCGCCGGCCAGGGCGGTCGCGTCGCCGGTGCGCAGGGCCTCCAGGAGCTCCGGGGAGGCGGCCGGTTCGGGGACGGCCACGCCCTCGGTGAGCCGGTCGAACTCGCCGTACACCGCCGGGGTCGACAGTCCGCCGTCGGCGACCGCGAACACCCAGTGGAACGTGCCGCCCACCGGAAGCTCCGTCAGTCTCTCGCCGCGGCCGACGCCGAGCGCCGCCCCGCCGACCAGGCTGAACGGCACGTCGCTGCCGAGCTCGGCGCAGATCTCCAGCAGGTCCGCGCGCGAGGAGTTCAGACCCCACAGCGCGTCGCACGCGAGCAGCGCGCCCGCGCCGTCCGCGCTGCCGCCCGCCATGCCGCCGGCGACCGGGATGTCCTTGGCGATGTGGAGGTGCACGTCAGGGGAGATGCCGTGCCGGGCGGCGAGCAGCTCCGCCGCGCGCGCGGCGAGGTTCGTCCGGTCCAGCGGGACCTTGTCCGCGTCCGGGCCCTCGCACGTGATCGTCAGCTCCGCCGCGGGCGTCGCCGTGACCTCGTCGTACAGGGACACGGCGAGGAAGACGTTGGCCAGGTCGTGGAAGCCGTCGGGGCGCGCCCCGCCGACCGCCAGCTGGACGTTGACCTTCGCGGGCACACGTACGGTGACGCTCCGCTCGGCGGCGGAGTTCGCGCTCGTGGCCGCGCGGACCGTGGCGCCCGCGTCGCCGCCGTCGAGGCCGCCATGCCCGGCACCGGGGGTTCCGCCGCCGACCGTGCTGCTGCCCGCGCCCTGCTCCGTGCCCGGAGCCGTACCGCTCACGCCTTGGCCTCCGCGATCCGCGCGAACTCCTCCACCGTCAGCGCCTCGCCGCGCGCCTGCGGCGAGATCCCGGCCTTCACCAGCGCCTCCTCCGCCGCCGCGGGCGAGCCCGCCCAGCCGGCGAGCGCGGCGCGCAGGGTCTTGCGGCGCTGCGCGAACGCCGCGTCGACGACCGCGAAGACCTCCGTCCTGGAGGCGGTGGTCGCCAGCGGCTCCGTGCGGCGGACGAGCGAGACGAGACCCGAGTCGACGTTCGGCGCGGGCCAGAAGACGTTGCGGCCGATCGAGCCGGCCCGCTTCACCTCGGCGTACCAGTTCGCCTTGACCGACGGCACGCCGTAGACCTTGTTCCCGGGCCGGGCCGCGAGCCGGTCCGCGACCTCGGCCTGAACCATGACCAGCGTCCGCTCGATCGTCGGGAAGCGCTCGAGCATGTGCAGCAGGACGGGCACGGCCACGTTGTACGGAAGGTTCGCGACCAGCGCGGTCGGCGGCGGGCCCGGCAGCTCCTGGACGTGCATGGCGTCGGAGTGGACCAGCGCGAAACGGTCCTTCCTCCCCGGCAGGCGGGCCTCGATCGTCGCCGGCAGCGCGGCGGCCAGGACGTCGTCGATCTCGACGGCCGTCACCCGGTCCGCCGCCTCCAGGAGCGCCAGGGTCAGCGAGCCGAGCCCGGGGCCCACCTCCACGACCACGTCGTCGGGGCGTACCTCCGCCGTGCGGACGATCCGTCGCACGGTGTTGGCGTCGATGACGAAGTTCTGGCCCTTCTGCTTCGTGGGGCGCACGCCGAGGGCGGCGGCCAGCTCACGGATGTCGGCGGGGCCGAGGAGGGCGTCGGGGCCTTCGGGGCCGGTGGTGGTGCTCACCGGTACAGCCTAGACGCCGCGAGCCCGCTCCCTGTCGTGGGCGAGGTCGTGAAGGCTCACCGGTACAGCCTTCGGCCGCAGTGGGGCCAGGGGCTGGCTCCCCGCTGCACGTAGAGCTTCTTCGCCCGGTACGTCTGCTCCGCGGCGGGCGCGTTCTGGGCGACTCCGCTGCCGCCGAGCGAGCGCCAGGTGCCGGGGTCGAACTGGTAGAGCCCGCCGTACGTCCCCGAGGGGTCGACCGCGCCCGGCCGGCCGCCGGACTCGCAGGCGGCGAGCGCGCCCCAGTTCAGCCCGTCCGCGCCGGCCACCGAGGAGGGCAGCGGCCGGGTGCCGACCTTCACCTTCCGGGTGACGGGCTCCCGCACGATCTCCTCGCCGATCTTCCTCGGCTTCTGCCGGACGCCGTTGACGGTCCGCAGGGCGTAGGTGACCCGCCGCACGCCCTGCGCCCCCTGCCGTTCGACGAGCTCCGTGCCCGCGAAGAGCTCGGGGTCGCGGGTCCGCTCGACGGCGTACGGGATCGGCTCCTCGCGGATCTCCTTGGTACCGGTGATCCGCATGACGGTGATCGTCTGGCCGTCGCGCGGGAAGGAGCTCGGCGGTACGGAGGTGGTGTCCTGGCCGGAGAGGGTGATCCCGGCCTCCTCGACGGCCTCGCGGACGGTGGCCGCGTTGGTGCGCAGGGTCCGTTCGCGGCCGTCGGCGAGGAGGGTGACGGTCCGTTCGGTGCGGACGTCGAGGGTGAGGCCCCGGCGGGAGATGGGGGCGGAGCGGGAGACCGAGAGGTACGCCCCCTCCGCCCGGACCCCGAGCTGGCGCAGGGCGCCGTCGACGGTGCGGGCGGTGGTCCACACCTGGCGGCGCTGCCCGTCGAGGGTGAGGGCGACGGGCCGGCCGTAGCGGACGACGACCTCGTCGCCGCTGACCAGGTCGGCGCCGGGGGCGGGGGCGACGATGTCGTGGGCGCCGACGGCGAGGCCCTCGTCGGCGAGGAGTTCGTCGACGTCGTCGGCGAAGGTGTGCAGGGTGCGGGGCACCCCGTCGACGGAGAGCCGGATCGCCTTGTCGTTGGCGACGAAGGCGCTGGTGCCGCCGGCGAGGAAGGCCACCACGAGCGCCTGCGGGACGATGCGCCTCAGCCCCTCGGCCGGGCCGGGGCCCGCCTTGCGGCGGCGGGCTGCCCGCCGGGCCTCGGCGCGGGTGCCCTGGCCGGGGACGACGAGGGGGGCCGCCTGGGTCGGCTGCTCATGGACGGAGACGTCCGACCGGCGCCCGCCGCGTGCGGCGCGGTGACTTCCCTGCGAGGTGCTCACGAGGCCGGGACCCTAGCGGAGCCACGGTCACTCTCCAAAGCGACCCGACTACTCCGCGTAACCGTTATGGATCGGTGATGGATCAGTAATCGAAGGCGCGGGCGGTGTTCTCGGCGATCGCCTCGCAGAGCTGCTCCTCCGTGATCCCGCGCACGGCCGCCATCGCGCGGACGGTGACCGGGATCAGGTAGGGCGCGTTGGGGCGCCCCCGGTACGGCGCCGGGGTGAGGAAGGGGGCGTCCGTCTCGACCAGGACGAGCTCCAGCGGGGCGACGGCGAGGGCGTCGCGCAGCGGCTGCGCGTTCTTGAAGGTCATGTTGCCGGCGAAGGACATGTAGTAGCCGTTCGCGGCGCAGATCGCGGCCATCTCGGCGTCGCCGGAGTAGCAGTGGAACACGGTCCGCTCCGGCGCGCCCTCCTCCTCCAGGACGCGCAGGACGTCGGCGTGCGCGTCCCGGTCGTGGATCACGAGGGCCTTGCCGTGCCGCTTGGCGATCTCGATGTGGGCGCGGAAGGAGCGCTCCTGCGCTGCCATGCCCTCGGGGCCGGTACGGAAGTAGTCCAGGCCGGTCTCGCCGACGGCGCGGACGTATGGCAGGGCGGCCAGCCGGTCGATCTCGGCGAGCGCCTCGTCGAGGGCCGCGTCCCCGCCGGCCTCGCGGGCGCCCTGGCGTGACCAGCCGTCCGGATCGCCGTGGACGATCCGGGGGGCCTCGTTCGGGTGCAGGGCGACGGCCGCGTGGACGTTGTCGTACTGGGCCGCGGTCTCGGCGGCCCACTGGGAACCCTTCAGGTCGCAGCCCACCTGGACGACGGTGGTGACGCCGACGGCGGCGGCCTTCGTCAGGACCTCCTCGACGGAGCCGGCCTGCATGTCCAGGTGGGTGTGCGAGTCCGCCACGGGCACCATGAGGGGCTCGGGCAGCGGCGGCGGGGCGTCCTTGGAACTCATGGCCCCGATCGTACGAGGGGCCGCGGGTCCCCTCGCGGCGGCCTGTGGGGTCGGTGTCGGCGGTGAGGTGGTCGGCGTCTAGGGGTCGGCGGCTAGGTGGTCGGCGGCTTGCGATGGAACAGGCCGGAGAAGCGCCTGCGGCGGGGCTCCTCCGTCACGTGTACCGGACCGGGGGCGTCCCCTTGCGGGCCGCCTGTCTTGGGGGCGTGTTTCCTCGCGGTCTCGGCCCGCTCGACCCCCTGGTTGCGCTCCAGGTCCTGTCCGATCGGTCCTGCGGGGCCGATGGGCCCGGCCGGAGCGAACGGCCTGCCCTCCCTGGTCTCGCGGGGGTGGTAGGCCGCCTCCCAGGAGCTCACGGCCGACGAGACCTGGCCCGCGCGCATGATGCGGACGACATGGCCCCCGCAGTTCAGGCAGGTCGGGCTGGACAACGGCGAGGGCACCCGCTCGCCGCCGGCCTTGTAGATGATGAATTCCTGGCCGGCCGGTCCGATGTGGTGCTCGATGTCGTACGCCTGCTCCCAGCCGTATCCGCACCTCATGCAGGCGAAGGCGTACGCCTCGTGGGCGACGGGTACTCCGGTGCCGGTGATCTCACTCATGCCAGCTCCTCTCCACCGAACCAGTGGACGCCTTTTCCGGCCGGAGCGCATCAGCGCCGGTGGAACAATGGGATGCCCTTGGGCCTTCCCTTGCTCTGAGGCCCTCAGAAGGCCTGCCACGCGGGTTCCGCTTTGCCTTTCACCATAAACCTTTACCCGTTCGTGGGCCCCTGCGCCGGCGCCGCCACATGCCCCTGCGCGGCCGCGTTCTTCGCCGCGACGACGGCGTCGAACACCTCGCGCTTGGGCAGGCCCGCCTCGGCGGCGACCGCCGCGATGGCCTCCTTGCGCCGCTCCCCCGCCTCCTCGCGGATCCGCACCCGGCGCACCAGCTCCTCGGCGTCCAGCTCGGCCGGTCCGGCCTCCGGGGCGCCCTCGACGACGACGGTGATCTCGCCCCGTACGCCCTCGGCGGCCCAGGCGGCCAGTTCGCCGAGGCCGCCGCGCTTGACCTCCTCGTACGTCTTGGTGAGCTCGCGGCAGACGGCGGCCCGGCGGTCGGCGCCGAAGACCTCGGCCATCGCGGCGAGGGTGTCGTCGAGGCGGTGCGGGGCCTCGAAGTAGACGAGGGTCCTTCGCTCCCCGGCCACCTCCCGCAGCCGCCCGAGCCGCTCGCCCGCCTTCCTGGGCAGGAAGCCCTCGAAGCAGAAGCGGTCCACGGGCAGCCCGGACAGGGCGAGCGCGGTCAGCACGGCGGAGGGGCCGGGGACGGCGGTGACCTTAATGTCCTGTTCGACGGCGGCGGCGACGAGCCGGTAGCCGGGGTCGGAGACGGACGGCATGCCCGCGTCGGTGACCAGCAGCACCCGCGCGCCGCCGACGAGCGCCTCGACCAGCTCGGGCGTACGGGCGGACTCGTTGCCCTCGAAGTAGGAGACGACCCGGCCGGTGGTGTGCACGCCGAGCGCGCGGGTCAGGCCGCGCAGCCGCCGGGTGTCCTCCGCCGCGACGATGTCGGCGGTCTCCAGCTCGGCCGCGAGCCGCGGCGGGGCGTCCGCGATCTCCCCGATGGGGGTCCCTGCAAGTACCAGCGTTCCTGTCACATGGGTCATCCTCGCAGCCCGGACAGGCGACTCGCACAGGCGCGTTCCCTACGATGGCGCGGTGACCAGTACCGCACCCGAGGCCCTGCAGGGTCAGCACGCCGTGGAAGAGCCCCCGTCGTGGCAGCAGCGTCTGCGGCGCTTCGGCTACGCGCCGCCCGCAGGGAAGGCCGCGGGGCCCGGGCTGCGCGAACGTCTCGTACCGCCGTACACACGGCCCTCGGAGCGCCTCTGGTCGCTTCTGGGGGCCACGCCCGGGGCGGCGGACCGGATCGTGCGGCTCGCCGCGTGGGGCGGACCGCTGGCCGTGGCGCTGCTGGCGGGCCTGCTGCGGTTCTGGAACCTGGGCAAGCCGCACGCGGTGATATTCGACGAGACGTACTACGCCAAGGACTCCTGGGCGCTGATCAACCAGGGCTACGAGGGGGCGTGGCCGAAGGACATCGACAAGACGATCCTCACGGCCCCCGACACGGTCGTGGTCCCGACCGATCCGGGCTATGTGGTCCATCCGCCGATGGGCAAGTGGGTCATCGGCCTGGGCGAGAAGATCATCGACTTCTCGCCGTTCGGCTGGCGGTTCATGGTGGCGCTGCTCGGCACGCTGTCGGTGCTGATGCTCTGCCGGATCGGGCGTCGGCTGTTCCGCTCCACGTTCCTGGGGTGCCTGGCGGGGCTGCTGCTCACGGTCGACGGCCTGCACTTCGTGATGAGCCGCACGGCGCTGCTCGACCAGGTGCTGATGTTCTTCGTGCTCGCAGCCTTCGGCTGCCTGGTCATCGACCGGGACTGGGCGCGCGGGCGGCTGGCCGGCGCGCTTCCGGTGGACGAGGAGGGGGTCCTGCGGCCGGACGCGGACATCGCGGAGACCCTGCGGCTCGGCTGGCGTCCGTGGCGGCTCGCGGCCGGGGTGACGCTGGGGCTCGCGGCGGCGACCAAGTGGAACGGCCTGTACGTCATGGCCGCGTTCGGTCTGATGGCGGTGCTGTGGGACGTGGGCGGCCGGCGCACGGCCGGCGCGGTCCGTCCGTACGCCGCGGTGCTGCGGCGCGACCTGGTGCCGGCCTTCGTCTCGGTGGTGCCGGTCGCGATCGTCACGTACCTGGTCACGTGGACGGGCTGGATCGTCACGGACAAGGGCTACTTCCGCGGCTGGGCGGCCGAGCAGGACAAGGTGAACGGCGGCGGGACCTGGTCCTTCCTGCCGGACTGGCTGCGGAGCCTGTGGCACTACGAGACGGAGGTCTACAAGTTCCACGTGGGCCTGAACTCGCCGCACACGTACGAGTCGAACCCGTGGAGCTGGCTCGTCCTGGGCCGCCCCGTCTCGTACTTCTACGAGTCCCCGGCCCCGGGCACGGCGGGCTGCCCGTCGAACGCGACGGAGAAGTGCGCCCAGGAGGTCCTGGCCTTGGGCACGCCGCTGCTGTGGTGGGCGGCCTGTGTCGCGATCCTGTACATCCTGTGGCGCTGGTTCTTCCGCCGGGACTGGCGGGCGGGCGCGATCGCGTGCGGCATCGCGGCGGGCTGGCTGCCGTGGCTGCTGTACCAGGAGCGCACCATCTTCCTTTTCTACGCGGTGGTGTTCGTGCCGTTCCTGTGTCTCGCGGTGACGATGCTGCTCGGCGCGATCATCGGCCCCGCCAGCTCCTCGGAGAGACGGCGGACGTTCGGGGCGGTGGGGGCGGGGGTCCTCGTGCTCCTCATCGTCTGGAACTTCATCTACTTCTGGCCGATCTACACGGGCACGGCGATCCCGATGGACCAGTGGCGCAACCGGATGTGGCTCGACACCTGGGTCTAGCTGGTCGCTCGACACGTCCGTGTGACACTGGTTGACTGTGTGAACTTGTGGGGCTTCTGGGGAGGGGACCACGGAGATGCGCAGTGGAGTGAAGGTCGCGATAGTCGGGGGAGTCTTCGTCGTCGTCGCCAGTGGCGTCGGGTACGGGGGCTACAACCTCTGGCAGGGGATCAACGGAGGCTCGGGCGTCGGTACTCGGTCCGCCGGGGCCGAGGAGAAGCGGTCCGGGCCCGTCACCGGGGACGAGGTCGAGAGCGCCGCCAAGGAGTTTCTGGCGGCCTGGGCCGCGGGGGAGTCCGATCGGGCCGCCCAGCTGACGAACAACCCCGTCGAGGCCGGGCACGCCGTGCTCAACTACCGCGAAGGGGCGAAGGTCTCCCGGGCCGAGATCACCCCGGGCAAGGCGGTCGGCGCGACGGTGCCGTTCACGGTGAGCGCCACCGTGACGTACGAGGGGCAGTCGAAGCCCTGGACGTACTCCTCGGAACTGACCGTGGTGCGCGGGCTGACCACCGGGCGGCCGCTGGTCGACTGGAAGCCGGCCGTCATCCACCCGAAGCTCACGAAGGACGGGACCCTGCGCACCGGCGAGGCGAAGGCGGGCGCCGTCAAGGCCGTCGACCGCAAGGGCGTCGAGCTGACGAAGGAGAGGTTCCCCTCGCTCGGGCCGGTCCTGGACCAGCTGCGCGAGAAGTACGGGACGAAGACCGGCGGCGAGCCGGGTATCGAGACCTTCGTCGAGTCCGGCACCGAGGGCGTCGCCGACAGCACCCTCGTGACCCATGTGCAGGGCAAGCCGGGGCGCCTGCAGACGACCATCGACGCGAACGTCCAGGCGGCGGCCGAGCGGGCCGTGAAGCAGCACCCCGGGGCGTCGGTCGTGGCGATCAAGCCGTCCACGGGCGAGGTGCGGGCGGTCGCGAACAACCCGGCGGCCGGCTTCAACACGGCCTTCGAGGGAAAGCAGGCCCCCGGCTCGACGCTGAAGATCGTCACCGCGGCGCTGCTCCTGGAGAAGGGGCTCGTCAAGGCCGACCAGGTCACCGAGTGCCCGAAGAACGCCATGTACTACGGGCGGACCTTCCACAACCTCAAAGGCTTCGAGCTCGGGAACGTCCCCTTCTCCCGGAGCTTCGCCAAGTCCTGCAACACCGCCTTCATCAAGCTGATCGACGACGTGCGTGACGACTCCGCGCTCGGCAAGGAGGCCCGGAACGTCTTCGGGATCGGCCTCGACTGGAAGACGGGCATCACGTCCTTCGACGGCTCGATTCCCGAGGAGACGGGCGGCGAGGCGGCGGCGCAGTACATCGGGCAGGGCACGGTGCAGATGAACGTGCTCAACATCGCCTCGATCACCGCCACCGCGAAGTACGGAACGTTCAAGCAGCCGTTCCTCGTCTCCAAGGAGCTGGACGGCCGGACGTTCGCCGAGGCCGCGCGCTCGCTGCCGAACTCGGTGGGCCGCCAGCTGCGCGCCATGATGCGGGCCACGGCGACCAACGGCACCGGCGCGAAGGCGATGGCGTCGGTCGGCGGGAACGACAAGGGCGCGAAGACGGGCTCGGCGGAGGTCGGCGGTCAGGCGACCTCCAACAGCTGGTTCGCCGGCTACTCCGACGACCTCGCCGCAGCCGCCGTCGTGCAGGAGGGCGGGCACGGCGGGGACTCCGCGGGCCCGGTCGTGGCGAGCGTGCTGAAGGCGGGTTGACGGGGGAGGTCGACGGGGCGGGTTAACGACTCGCGTGCCCCGTACACGTACGGCTAGCGTGCGGGGGCATGAGTGAATCCCACGCCCACCCCCTCTTCGCCCAGGCCCTGCGCGAGCTGGGCCTCGACGTCGAGATCCGCCGCTTCCCCGACGAGACCCGCACCGCCGCCCAGGCCGCCGAGGCCATCGGCTGCGAGGTCTCCGAGATCGTCAAGTCCCTGATCTTCGCGGCGGACGGGGTGCCGGTCCTGGTCCTGATGGACGGCTCCTCGCGGGTCGACGTGGAGCGGGTACGGCAGGAGCTCGGCGCCGAGGCCGTGACGCGGGCCGACGCGAGGGTCGTACGGGAGACCACGGGGTACGCGATCGGCGGCGTCCCGCCCTTCGGGCACCGCACCCCGACCCGGGTCCTGGCCGACCGGGGGCTGCTCGACCACGAGGTGGTGTGGGCGGCGGCCGGTACCCCGCACACGGTGTTCGCCCTCGACCCGAAGCAGGTGATCGCCCACGCGGGCGGCACGCTGGTGGACGTCCGCGAGCGCACGCGGTGACGCCGCTGGTCGCGACGGCGGTGCTGTTCGCCGCCGTGACGCACGCCAGTTGGAACGCCATCGCCCACACGATCCGCGACCAGCTGCTCTCCTTCACGCTCATCTCCGGTGGCGGGGCGCTGATCGGAGGGGCGCTCGCCCTCTTCACACCCCTGCCGGCGGCCGGCGCGTGGCCGTATCTGATCGCTTCGGCGGTACTGCACATCGGCTACTACGCGCTGCTCATGCGCTCGTTCACGCTCGGGGACTTCGGGCAGATGTATCCGATCGCGCGCGGTACGGCCCCGCTGGCGGTGACCGTGCTCGCGGCGGTCTTCGTCGACGAGATCCCCGACGGATGGCAGCTCACCGGGGTCGCCTTCGCCTGCGCGGGGCTCACGGGCCTGGCGCTGTGGGGGATCCGCGGCTCCGGCCGCCGCCCCGACTGGCCGGCGCTGCTCGCGGCCGGTGCGACGGGTCTGGCCATCGCCGGGTACACCGTCGTCGACGGCGTCGGCGTCCGCGCCTCGGGCACGCCGCTCGGCTACATCGCCTGGCTGATGGTCCTGGAGGGCCTGGCCATCCCGGCGTACGCCCTCTGGACCCGCCGGTCCGCCCTCCTCGCCCAGCTCCGCCCGCACGCCGTCCGGGGGCTGATCGGGGCCGCCCTGTCGGTCGCCGCCTACGCCTTGGTCCTGTGGGCCCAGACGAGGGCGGCGCTGGCTCCCATCGCGGCCCTGCGGGAGTCCTCGATCATCGTGGGCGCGGCGATCGGGGCGCTCTTCTTCAAGGAGCGTTTCGGGGGGCCGAGGGTGGCCGCGGCCGGGCTGATGGTGGTGGGCATCGGCCTGATGCTGCACACGAGTTGACCGGACTCACTCCCACTCCCCCAGCACCTCGTTGAAGTGGGTGTTCACGGCGAGCAGCCCGCCGTCCACCCTGATCGTCGTGCCGGTGATCCAGGCCGCGTCCGCGGAGGCGAGGAAGGCGACCGCGGCGGCCACGTCCTCCGGGGTGCCGACCCGGCGCAGCGGGTAGACGCGGTCGGCGAGCGCGGCCAGTTGCTCCTGCCGGGTCGCCCAGGCGCGGGTGGCGATCGTGCCGGGGGTGACCTGGTTGACCCGCACCCCGCGCGGGGCGGCGGAGCCCGCGAGGGTCCGGGTGAGGGAGGCGAGGCCGGCCTTGGCGGCGCTGTAGGCGTGACCGCCGAAGTACGCCTCGGCGTTGACGGACCCGATGTTGACGATCGCCCCGCGCCCGCCTGCCGCGAGCAGGGGCAGCGCGGCGCGGGCACAGCGGACGGCGCCCATCAGCGTGACGTCGAGCTGCGTGCGCCAGCCGTCCTCGCGCTCGTCCTCGAAGGCGTCCTCGTCCGGCAGATCGCGGGCGAAGGCGTTGTTGACGAGCACGTCGAGCCCGCCGAACGTCTCCGCCGCGTACGCGACGGCCGCCTCCACCGACGCCGGATCCCCGACATCGCACCGTACGGCCCGGGCCCCGGGCAGCGCGTCGGCGGTCTCCCTCGCGGTCTCCTCGTCCACATCGGCGACCAGCACCCGCGCGCCCTCCGCCGCCAGCCTGCGCGCACTGGCGGCCCCGATACCGCGCGCCGCGCCCGTGACCAACGCCGTGTACCCCTCGAATCTGTCCATGCCCTCGATCACAGCACCCACCCCACGGTCCGCGCCAACCCCTTGAACCCTTGACCTCAACTTCGGTTCAGCTTCTAGCGTTTCGCGCAGTATTCAACCGAGGAGAGAGCGACGTCGATGACCACTGCCTCAGAACGAAACGACGCCCAGCCGGCCGTGACCGTGATCGGTCTGGGTGAGATGGGCTTCGCACTTGCCGGCGCCTTCCTGGAGGGCGGGCATCCGACCACCGTGTGGAACCGTACGGCGGAGAGGGCCGACCCACTGGTCGCCAGGGGGGCCGAGCGGGCCGCGACCGTTCGTGACGCCGTTGCCGCCAGTCCCCTCGTGGTCGTCAGTGTGAAGGGCAACGCGACGGCCCGCGCGCTGCTGGAATCGTCGGGCGACGCGCTGTCCGGCCGCTCCGTGCTCAACCTCACGGATGGGACGTCCGCGGAGTCCAGGGCCGTGGCCGAGTGGGTCGGGGACCAGGGCGCGCAGTATCTCCACGGGCAGATCATGACGATCGCTCCGGGCATCGGGGGAGCGGAGACGGTGGTCTTCTACGGCGGTTCCGACGCCGTGTTCCACCGCTTTCAGCCGGCGCTCCGGCTCATCGGTGGACGGGCGACCCTGGTCTCGGCCGACGCCGGCGTGCCGGCCCTGTACGGGATGGCCGTGCACGGCACCATGTGGGGCGCGCTCAACGGGTTCCTGCACGCGGCCGCCCTGCTGTCCAGCGAGGGCATCGAGGTGAAGCGGTTCCTGGACGACGCCGGCCCGTCCGTCGCCGCGCTCCTGGGCTCCTTCCCGATGATGGCGGACGAGGTCGACCGTGGTGAGTACGCGTCGCAGTACGGAGCGCTCCAGCACCACCGGCCCTCGGTCGAGGACCTGGTCCGCGAGAGCGAGGCGCGGAACATCGACGTCGACTTCCCCGGCTACACCCTCGGCCTCGTGAACAAGGCCCTGGAGAACGGCCATGCCGATGACAGCTACTCCCGCCTGATCGAGCACTTCAGGAAGCGGTGAGCGCCCGGCCGGGCCCCGGAGCGTCCTACCGCGTCCCTCGCAGGTCGAGCCGCATCAGGATCCGGGGATGGCCGGCCAGCACCGACGTGGTGTCGGCGGCGTGGACGAAGCCGGCCCGTTCGAAGTTCTTCCGGAGCCCGGCGTAGGCCATCGTCAGGTCGACCTGCGCCTCCCCGTTGTCCAGGGGGTACGCCTCCACCGCCGGTGCGCCCTGGGCCCGGGCGAACTCGGCCGCGCCGGCGATGAGGGCGTGCGAGATGCCCTGCTTCCGGTGGCCCGGGCGCACCCGGACGCACCACAGCGACCAGACCGGCAGGTCGTCGACGTGCGGGATCTTCCGGCTGCGCGCGAAGGAGGTGTCCGCGCGCGGCGCCACGGCGGCCCAGCCCACCGGCTCGTCGCCGTCGTAGGCGATCACCCCGGGCGGGGGCCCACGACGGCACAGCTCGGCGACGTACTCGCCGCGCGCCGGCCCGCGGAGCTCGTTGTTGAGCGCGGACGGAATCCGGTAGCTCAGGCACCAGCAGACGTTGGCGTCCGGTGACTTCGGGCCCAGCACGGCACGGACATCCTCGAAGACCGAAGCCGGACGCACCTCGATGGTCATGTGTCCACGATGTCACGGCGCACCGACATCCGACGTGCGGTTGCCGCCGCGTCGACCCGGGCTCAGCCCTCGATGCTTCCGATGCTCCACCGCACGGCCCGCACCAGCGCCTGCGCACGCGGGTCCGCCGTCACCGTCTTGCGCATGCCGTTCGTCACGTAGCCGAGGGCGATGCCCGACTCGGGGTCGGCGAAGCCCAGGGAGCCGCCGCGGCCGGGGTGGCCGAAGGAGGTGGGACCGAGGAGCGGGGAGGCCGGGCCGTGGAGCATGTGGCCCAGGCCGAAGCGGGTGCCGACGATCAGGACGCGGTCGGGCCCCGCGGACTCCTCGGTGCGGGCGAGGGTCAGGGTCGCCGGGGCGAAGAGGCGGGCGCCGCCGTCGACCGGGCCGAGGGTGGCGGCGTAGAAGCGGGCCAGCGCGCGGGCGGTGGAGACGCCGGCCGAGCCGGGCAGTTCGGCCGCCCGGTACAGCGGGTCGTTCTCGTCGGGCTTGGGTTCGATCGCCCCGAACGCGCGCCGCGTGAGCGAGTCGGGGTCGCGGTAGGCCTCCGTCACCGAGCGCTTGGGGCGCAGCTTCAGAGCCCCGCCGCCGGGCGGCTCGATCTCCTCGACCGGGCCGAGGCGGCCGGCCCGGTGGGCCTCCTCGGGCGGCAGGCCGATCCAGAGGTCGAGGCCGAGCGGGCGGGCGATCTCCTCGGCGACCCAGCGGCCGATGGTGCGGCCGGTGACCCGCTGCACCAGGCCGCCGAGCAGCCAGCTGAAGGTGTGGGCGTGGTAGCCGTGCGCGGTGCCCGGCTCCCAGACGGGTGCCTGCGCGGCGATCGCCGCGGTCGCCGCCTCCAGGTCGACGGCCTCCGCGAGGGTCAGCGGCCGGTCGAGGACCGGCACCCCGGCCCGGTGCGCGAGCATCTGCCGTACGGTCACCCGGTCCTTGCCCGCCGCCTTGAACTCCGGCCAGTACGTGCCGACCGGGGCGTCCAGGTCCAGCTGCCCGCGCTGGTGCAGCAGCAGCGGCACGGCGGCCGCGACGCCCTTGGTGGCCGAGCGGACGACCTGCGCGGTGTCCAGGGCCCACGGGGTCTGCCCGGCACCTTCCCCGCCGTGAGCGTCCCGGGTCCCGGCCCACAGGTCGACGACCTTCACTCCGTCGCGGTAGACGGCGACCGCCGCGCCCCGCTCGCCCCGGTGCTCGAAGTTGCGCAGGAACGCGTCCCTGACCGGCTCGAATCCCGCCGCCACCGTGCCCCGGACGTCCACGTGCCCCACTCCTTCTCGCTCGTACTCGCTCGTACGGATGCGTCGCGACCCCATGGTGCAACGTCGACCCGGGGCGCCCGATTCCGGGGGTCAGACGACCGGGCGGGGGACGAAGCCGTACGGCAGTTCCAGGCGGTTGCGGGCCATCAGCTCCTCGTCGGCGAGGATGTCCGCCGTGGGCCCGTCCCCGGTGATCACGCCCTCGCTCAGGATCACCGAGCGGGGGCAGAGCTCCAGGGCGTACGGCAGGTCGTGGGTGACCATCAGGACGGTGACGTCCAGGGAGCGCAGGACGTCCGCGAGCTCCCGGCGCGAGGCGGGGTCGAGGTTGGAGGAGGGCTCGTCGAGGACGAGGATCTCCGGCTCCATCGCGAGGACGGTCGCCACGGCCACGCGCCGTCGCTGCCCGAACGACAGGTGGTGCGGCGGCCGGTCCGTGTACTCCGCCATGCCGACGCGAGCGAGGGCCTTCTCCACCACGGCCTCAAGCTCCGGCCCGCGCAGCCCGGCCGATGCCGGGCCGAAGGCGACGTCCTCGCGGACGGTCGGCATGAACAGCTGGTCGTCCGGGTCCTGGAAGACGATGCCGACCCGGCGCCGGATCTCGGCCAGATTCCGCTTCTCGACGGGCAGTCCGGCGACGGAGACCGTGCCGGCGCCGGCGGTGAGGATGCCGTTGAGGTGGAGGACGAGCGTGGTCTTGCCGGCGCCGTTGGGGCCGAGCAGGGCGACCCGCTCGCCGCGCTCGACGGTCAGGTCGACGCCGAAGAGGGCCTGGTGGCCGTCGGGGTAGGCGTACGCGAGACCGCGCACGTCCAGGGAGGGGACGAAGGCGGGGGTCGGAGCGGCCGGAGCCGTCGGAGCGGTCATGACGTCGTCCATCCGAGGAGGCAGATCAGGAGGGCGGTGAGCGGCAGGGAGCCGGCCCGGAGCCACTGGGCGCGGGTGGCGGTCGCCTCGTCGATGACCGGCATCGAGCCCGTGTAGCCCCGGCTGACCATCGCGAGATGGACGCGCTCGCCCCGCTCGTAGGAGCGGATGAAGAGCGCGCCGGCGGATGTGGCGAGGACGCCCCAGTGGCGGATCCCCTTCGCCTCGAAGCCGCGGGAGCGGCGGGCGATGGACATCCTGCGCATCTCGTCGGTGATCACGTCGCCGTACCGGATCATGAAGGAGGCGATCTGGACGAGGAGGGGCGGGAGCTTCAGCCGCTGGAGGCCCAGGATCAGCGCGCGCAGCTCGGTGGTGGAGGCGAGCAGCACGGAGGCGGCGACGCCGAGGGTGCCCTTGGCGAGGACGTTCCACGCGCCCCAGAGGCCGGGGACGGAGAGCGAGACGCCGAGGACGGTCGTCTGCTCGCCGGGGACGACGAAGGGCATCAGGAACGCGAAGGCCACGAACGGGATCTCGATCAGCAGCCGCCGCAGCAGGAACCCGGCCGGGACGCGGGCCGTCGCCGCCACGCCGGCGAGCAGGACGGCGTAGAGGGCGAAGGCCCAGACCGCCTCGCGGGGCGTGGAGACCACGACCACGACGAAGCCGAGGACGGCGGCGAGCTTGGTGTGCGGGGGCAGCGCGTGGACCGGCGAGTCACCCCGCCGGTAGAGCTTGTGGGCTCCCCCGTGGCCTTCGGCACGGGCGGTGCCCCCATCCCGCGCCATGTCAGACCTGAGCGCCTGTGGAGGCGGCCTTGCGGCGGCGTACGGCCCAGAAGGCGCCCGTGCCCACGGCGAGCGTCGCACCCACGCCGATCACGCCCGCCAGACCGCCGGACAGCCGGGCGGTCTCCACACCCTCGACGCCGTAGTCCGCGAGCGGGGAGCCGGCCGCCGCGTGTTCCTCGACGTTCTTGTCGATGCCCTTGTCGGCGGCGACCTTCTCCAGGCCGTCGGGGTTCGCGGAGGCGTAGAAGGAGACGAAGCCGGCCAGGACGAGGGCGGCGACGAGGCCGCCGATCCACACCTTCTTCGGGGAGCCGGCCGCGGCGGGCGCCGCCGCCACCGGGGCCGCGTCGACCAGTTCACCGTTCACGCGCAGCTTGAGCGGGGCCGTCAGGCCCCGGGCGCCGTGGACGAGGTCCGGACGGACGGCGACGACCGCGCCGACGGTCAGCATGGTGATGACGGCCTCGCCGATGCCGATGAGGGTGTGCACGCCGACCATCGCGGTGAGCACCTTGCCGATCGGTACGTCGGTGGTGCCGCCGACCGCGTAGACCAGGGTGAACGCGGCGGCCGCGGCGGGCACGGAGACGAGCGCGGCGACGAACGCGGAGGCGGTCACCGAGCGACGGGTGCGCGGCAGGACGAGCACGAGGCCGCGGAAGAGCGCGTACGCGACGACGACCGTGACGACACCCATGACGGTGATGTTCACGCCGAGCGCGGTCAGGCCGCCGTCCGCGAAGAGGATGCCCTGCATCAGCAGGACGACCGCTATGCAGAGCACACCTGTGTACGGCCCGACCAGGATGGCGGCGAGCGCGCCGCCGAGCAGATGTCCGCTGGTCCCGGCGGCGACCGGGAAGTTCAGCATCTGCACGGCGAAGATGAAGGCCGCGACGAGACCGGCGAGCGGAGCCGTCCGCTCGTCCAGCTCGCGCCGGGCGCCGCGGAGGCTGACGGCGACGGCGCCCGCGGCGACGACTCCTGCTGCGGCCGATATGGGGGCGTTGATGAATCCGTCGGGTACATGCACGGCATTGATGATAGGCGCCACCTGCAAAGAGCTTGCAAGAGCGCACAGGTCACAAATGAAGTCGACGCATGCGCCGGGAAATATGGGACATTAGGGACTAGTGACGCGAGTGTGAGGAGTCGGCCGATGCAGTCCGCCGCGGATGACCATGCCGTCGAGGATCACGCCAAAGGCAGGATCATCACCGACGCCCCCCTCTCCCGACCCGTCCCCGTCGCCCTGCGCTACGACCCGGACGCCACCCCCGCCACCGTGTGCTTCGTCTTCCCCGGCAACATCGAGTGGTCCTTCCCGCGCACCCTCCTCGAAACCGGGATGCGTGCCCCCGCCCGCCGGGGGGACATCGGGATCTGGCCGTGCGGGCGGGTGCAGACGATCGTCGAGTTCCATACGGCGGACGGCGTCGCGGTCGTCCAGTTCGACTCGACGGCCCTGGTGCGCTTCCTCAGACACACCTACGCCGTCACCGCGTCGAGTTCGACACGATGACGGCGTAGAGCCGCGTCGGTTCCCCGTCCCCACGGGTTCCGGCGCGTTCCGGGGCGTACCCCTCCGCTCAGGAGGTCGCCCCGGGGATCAGGGGACCAGGTCGGTCATGACCCGCTCGATCTCCCTCAGGGTCGATGCCGACTCGCGCTGCGGGCCTTGCGGCCCGTTCCCGCCGTCCCCGTCCTCCGCGTCGGTCGCGGCCAGCCCCTCGCCCTCCACGTCCACGTTCGGCAGCACCTTGTCCAGCCACTTCGGCAGCCACCAGGCCTTGTGCCCGAGCAGCGCGAGCACCGCCGGGACGATCGCCATCCGGACCACGAAGGCGTCGAAGAGGACGGCGACGGCCAGGCCGAAGCCGATCATCTTGATCATCTGGTCGTCCATGCCGATGAACCCGGAGAAGACCGCGATCATGATCACCGCGGCGGCGGTGACCACCCGGGCGCTGTGCCGGAAGCCGGTCACGATCGCCTCGCCGGGCCGCTCTCCGTGGACGTACGCCTCGCGCATCCGGGTGACGAGGAAGACCTCGTAGTCCATCGCGAGACCGAAGACCACACCCACCATGAAGATCGGCATCATCGACATGATGGGGCCGGTCTGCTCGACACCGAAGAGGGAGCCGAGCCAGCCCCACTGGAAGACCGCGACGACCGCGCCGAGGGCGGCGACCACCGAGAGCAGGAAGCCGAGGGCCGCCTTGAGCGGGACCAGGATCGAGCGGAAGACCACCATGAGGAGCAGGAAGGCGAGTCCGACGACCAGCGCCAGATAGGGCACGAGCGCGTCGTTCATCTTCTGCGAGAAGTCGACGTTCATCGCGGTGGCGCCGGTGACCAGGACGTTGTCTCCGGTCGCGTCCCGGATGTCGTGAACCAGGTTCTCGGTCTCCAGCGAGGAGGGACGGCCCTTCGGGATCACCGTGATCATCGCGGTGTCGCCGGCCTTGTTGGGCGTCGGCGGGGTGACGGCCACGATCCCGTCCAGGACCTTGATCTTCTCGACGGTGGAGTCGGCGGCGGCCTTGTCCCCGTCGACGACGACCATCAGCGGCCCGTTGAACCCGGGACCGAACCCGTCCGACAGCAGGTCGTAGGCGCGCCGCTGGCTGGTGGAGGTGGGCGAGGAACCGTCGTCGGGCAGGCCCATCTCCAGCGAGGCGGCGGGCAGCGCGATCGCGCCGAGGCCGAGGACACCGACGAGCAGGACCATGACGGGGCGGCGGATCACGAACCGGGCCCAGCGGGTGCCCCCGTTGGGCTTGGCGTCCGCCTTCGCGGGGTCCGCCTTCGTCAGGTCCACAGCGCCCTTGCGCTGCTTGCGGCCCATGACCTTGGCGCCCGCGAACCCGAGCAGGGCGGGGATCAGCGTCAGCGCGATCAGGACGGCGATCACGACCGTGCCGGCGGCGGCGAAGCCCATCTTCGTCAGCATGGGAATGTTGACGACGGCCAGGCCGACCAGCGCGATGACGACGGTCAGACCGGCGAAGACGACGGCGGAGCCGGCCGTGCCGACCGCGCGGCCCGCGGCGTCCTCGGGCTCCCGGCCCTCGGCCAGCTCGGCGCGGTAGCGGGAGACGATGAAGAGCGCGTAGTCGATGCCGACGGCGAGGCCGATCATCATCGCGAGCGTGGAGGTGGTGGAGCCGAGGTCCAGGACGGAGGCGAGCGCGGTGATCGACGAGACGCCGATGCCGACGCCGATGATGGCGGTGAGCAGCGGCAGTCCGGCCGCGACCAGCGAGCCGAAGGTCATGACCAGGACGATGCCGGCGATGACCACGCCGACGATCTCCCCCGCGCCGGTCGCCGGAACGGTCTGGAGCGCGTCACCGCCGATCTCGACGGTCAGCCCCTGCCCCTGGGCGTCGTGCCCGGTCTTCTTCAGGGCCTCGCGGGTCGCGTCGCTCAGCTCCATGCCGGAGACCGTGTAGCTGACGGAGACGTAGGCGGTCGAGCCGTCCTTCGAGACCGCCTGGGCGGTGTACGGGTCGGTGACCGAGGCGACCTGGTCCGATCCGTCCTTCAGCTCGCCGACGACGTCCTGGACCTTGGCCTTGTTGGCCGGGTCGGTCATCTTCTGGCCCTCGGGGGCCTGGAAGACGACGCGGGCGGTGGCCCCGTCGGCGTTGCCGCCGGGGAAGCGCTGTTCGAGGAGGTCGAAGGCCTTCTGGGCCTCGGTGCCGGGTATCGAGAAGGAGCTGGAGGTCGCGGCGGGCGCGGTGGCGGCGCCGACCCCGGCGAGCGCGAGGAGCGCCACCCAGAGGAGGGCGACGAGCCGTCGGCGCCGGAAGGCGGAGCGACCCAGCTTGTAGAGGAACGTGGCCACGGGGGCGTACTCCCGATTCGTGGTGGGACAGGGCATGGGGAGCCGGCCCGACGGCGTGAGCGGTGCGACGTCAGGTGGTGCGGGTGGTGCGGGTGGTGCTGTGGGGAGGGATCAGACGCCGAGTGAGGGGAGCACGACGGCGTCGATGTAGCTGCTGAGGAAGGCGTGGTCGACCGGCTGATCCTCGATCAGCGGGCGGGCGATGAACGCCCCGATCAGCATGTGCGGTACGAGCTTCAGAGCCGGGTTGCCGGCGCTGACCTCACCCCGCTCGACCGCTCGTCGGAGCAGCGCCTCGAAGCCGATCATCTCGGGGTCGATGAGCACTTCGCGGAGCGCCCGGAGCAGGTCGGGGTTGGTGTGGACGGCATGGGCGAGGCTCCGGATCAGCGCGGAGTCCTTGTCCATCTGGCAGTCGTCGGTCCGGTCCAGCATCGCGTGGAGGTCGCCCCGCAGCGTGCCGGTGTCGATCTCGTCGATCTCGACGGGCTTGTTGTGGAGCATCGCCTTGGCGACCAGCTCGGGCTTGCTCCCCCACTGGCGGTAGAGGGTGGCCTTGCTGGAGTGGGTGCGGGCGGCGACGGCGTCCATGGTGAGGGCGTCGTAGCCCACCTCGCGCAGGAGGTCGAGCACGGCTTCGTACAGCTCGGACTCACGCTCAGGGGTGAGCCTGCTGCGCGCCATGACCGGCCTCCATCCGAACGAAACGGTTTCGTACAGTACGAAGGTACCCCCCGATCCAGCGAAACGAAACCGTTTCGTACGTGTCCTGGCCCACACACGGGTACACCCGTACGAGTTGCCGCGCCCCCTCCGCGCGGAAAGCATGAGGAGGTGAGTGACGACGCCGCGTATCTCCGATTCCCGCACCTCCACGACGACCTGCTGTGCTTCGCGGCCGAGGACGACCTCTGGGTCGCGCCCCTCGTGCCCGAGGGGCACCCGCCCGGCCGCGCCTGGCGGGTGACCGTCGACCGGACCCGGGTCGGCCACCCGCGTTTCTCGCCCGACGGGCGCCACCTCGCCTACACGAGCTGGCGCAGCCTCGACCCCGAGATCCATCTCGCACCGGTCGAGGGCGGGCCCGCCAGGCGGCTGACCTACTGGGGCTCGACGGACACCCGGGTCTGTTCCTGGTCCCCGGACGGCGACATCCTCGCCGTCTCCTCGCACGGCCAGCCCTTCTCGTACTTCTCCTGGGCCTACACCGTCCCCACCGACGGCGCCCCCGGCGGCCGGATGCCCTGGGGCCCGGTCTCCGACATCGCCGTGGCCGACCTCGACGGAGAGCGCCGCACGCTCCTCCTCACGGGCAAGCCGCCGCACGAGCCGGCCGCCTGGAAGCGGTACCGGGGCGGCGCCACCGGACGGCTGTGGCTGCACGGGGAGCGGCTGCTGCCGGACGTCGAAGGCCATCTCGACTGCCCGATGTTCGTCTCCGGCCGGATCGCCTTCCTCTCCGACCACGAGGGCATCGGCAACCTCTACTCCTGCCTGCCCGACGGCACCGACCTGCGCCGGCACACCGACCACGACGCCTTCTACGCCCGGCACGCGTCGAGCGACGGGCGGCGGGTGGTCTACCAGTGCGCCGGTGACCTGTGGATCGTCGACGACCTGACCGTCCCCGATTCGATGCCGCGCAAGCTGGAGGTACGGCTCGGCGGCCCGCGCGCCGGCCGGCGCCGCTACCAGGTCCCGGCCGCCAACCACGTGGACGCCCTCTCGGTCGACGAGACCGGGCGGGCGAGCGCCGTCTCGGTGCGCGGCAGCCTGTACTGGCTCACCCACCGCGACGGGCCGGCCCGCACGATCACGGACACCCCGGGCGTACGGGTCCGGCTGCCCGAGATGCTCGGCAGCGGCGACCAGATCGCGTACGTCACCGACGCCGAGGGCGAGGACGCGATCGAGGTCGCGTACCTGCCGCGCGCCAGCGGCGACCGGGCGCCGCGCCGGCTGGCCTCCGGCGCGCTGGGCCGGGTGGAGGAGATGGTCTCCGACCCGGACGGCGAACGCCTCGCGATCGCCTCCAACGACGGCCGGCTGCTTCTCATCACGGTGTCCGACGAGCTCGGCACCGTGTCCGACGAGCTCGGCACCGTGGCCGACGACGCGGCCGCCGCAACCCCGGGGGCGGAGGCGTCCGACGGCGAGGTCAGCGAGGTGATCCGGTCGGTCAACGGCCCGGTGCGCGATCTCGCGTTCTCCCCCGACGGCGCCTGGCTGACCTGGTCGCACCCCGGCATCGGGCGCTCGCTGCGCCAGATCAAGATGGCCCGGATCTCCGGGCCGGGCCCCCGGACGATCGTCGACGTCACCAACGGCCGCTTCGAGGACGAGAACCCGGTCTTCACCAGCGACGGCCGCTACCTCGCCTTCCTCTCGTGGCGGGGCTTCGACCCGGTGTACGACGTGCACACCGGCGACCTGTCGTTCCCGCTGGGCTGTCGGCCCTATCTCGTACCGCTGTCGTCCGCGACCCCGTCGCCGTTCGCGCTGCTGCCGGACGGCCGTCCGGCGGCGGGCGGGCTCGACCCGGCCGAGACCGACACCGAGGGCGGGGAGGGCACCACGATCGTGGAGGTGGAGGGGCTCGGGGACCGGGTCACCCCGTTCCCGGTCGCCGCCTCCAAGTACTCGGCGCTGCACCCGGTCAGCGGTGGCGGGCTCGTCTGGCTGCGCTGGCCGATCTCCGGCGCGCTGGGCGAGACCTTCGCCAACCCGGCCGACACCACGGGCCGCCCGACCTTGGAACACTTCAACATCACCAAGGCCCGCAAGACCGAACTCGTCGGCCACCTCGACTGGTTCGCGGTCAGCGGCGACGGCTCGCGGCTCGTCGTGGTCGACGAGGGCGATCTGCGGGCGGTGCCGGCGACCGAGCCCGGGGACGGCGACTCGACCGTCTACATGGACCTGCGGCGGATCCTGCACGAGGTCGACCCGGAGGCGGAGTGGCGCGGGGCCTTCGAGGAGGCGGGGCGGATCGTCCGCGCCTACTTCTGGGACCCGAACATGTGCGGGGTGGACTGGCCGGCCGTCCTCGACCAGTACCGCCCCCTGGTCGAACGGGTCGCCTCCCCCGACGAGTTCGCCGATCTGCTGCGCGAGGTCATGGGCGAGCTGGGCACCTCGCACGCCTACGTCTCGCCCGCCCGCCGCAACGAGGGTCCGCCGCACTACCAGCGGCCGATGGGTCTGCTGGGCGCCAACCTGGTCCCCCGGGACGGCGGCTGGATGGTCAAGCGGATCCTGCCCGGCGACTCCTCCGACTCCAAGGCACGCTCACCGCTCGCGGGCACCGGCATCCGCGAGGGCGCGATCCTCACGCACGTGGACGGCCGCCCGGTGGACCCCGTGACCGGGCCGTATCCGCTGCTGGCCTCCTCCGGCGGTACGACCGTCGAGCTGACCTTCCGGCCGCCGGAGGGCGAGGGCCGCGCGCGCCGGGTCGCGATCGTGCCGCTGATCGACGAGCGGCCGCTGCGCTACCAGGACTGGGTGACCAAGCGGCGCGCGGTGGTACGGGAGGTCAGCGGCGGCAAGTGCGGCTATCTGCACATCCCGGACATGGGCGGCTCGGGCTGGGCCCAGTTCAACCGGGACCTGCGGATGGAGGTCTCCCGGCCGGCCCTGATCGTGGACGTGCGCGGCAACGCGGGCGGTCACATCAGCGAGCTGGTGGTGGAGAAGCTCACCCGGAAGATCCTCGGCTGGGACCTCACGCGCAACGCGCAGCCCGTGTCGTACGCCTCGAACGCGCCGCGCGGCCCGGTCGTCGCCCTCGCCGACGAGGCCACCTCATCGGACGGCGACATGATCACGGCCGCGTTCAAGCTGTTGGGCCTCGGGCCGGTGGTGGGCCAGCGGACCTGGGGCGGCGTCGTCGGCATGACCGGCCGTCACCGGCTGGGCGACGGCACGCAGATCACGGTCCCGATGAACGCGGCGTGGTTCCCCGAGTACGGCTGGTCGGTCGAGAACCACGGCGTGGAACCGGACCTGGCGATCCTGCGCACCCCGCTGGACTGGGCGGAGGGCCGCCACGCCCAACTCGACGACGCGGTGGAGGTGGCGCTGTCGCTGCTCGGGGAGACTCCGGCGGCGACCCCGCCCGGCTACTCCGACGTCCCCGACCGCTCCCGCCCGAAGCTCCCGCCGAGGTCCAGCTCGTAGGAGGCAGCGGGCTACGCACCGAGGTCGCAGGAAGCCCCGAGGCTACGCACCGAGGTCGCAGGAAGCCCCGAGGCTACGCACCGAGGTCGTAGGAGACGCCGAGCTGCGCTCCGAGGTCCAGTTCGTAGGAGGCCCCGGGCTGCCCGTCGATCGTCACGCTTCCGACGGCCCCGAACCCGACCCGACCGAGCACGGCCCTCGACCCGTCGTTGTCGAGGGTCGTGACGGCGGTCAGCCGGCTCAGCCCGTACACCTCCCGGGCCAGCCGGCACACCTCCCGCACCCCGCCCGTGGCAACCCCTCGCCCGGTCGCCTTCTCGGCGACCCGGTAGCCGAGCTCCGCCTCCCCGTCCGCCACGTCGACGAGGTTGAACCGCCCGAGGATCTCCCCGCCGTCCCCGACGAGCACATGGAACATGACCGCCCCGGTCGCCTGCTCGTCGAGCAGCGCCTGGTGCCGCGCCGCGAACTCCTCGAAGTAGGCGTCCCCGCGATCGGGCACGGAGGCGGCGAAGTACCCCCGGTTCTCCCGCTCGAACGCGAGGAGGGCGGGGGCGTGTTCGGCGCGCAGCAGCTGCAGTTCAGGCATGGACGTCACCGTAAGTGCTCTCCCCCACCCGAGCACCCGAAATTCCCCGGACAGCGAAAAGGCGCACCCGGCGTCCCGGGTGCGCCTTCTCGGTGGACAGACGTCAGGCGTCGTAGTCCCGGTCGAGACGGTCCTGGGCCTCCTGCCGGGCCCGGCGCTGCTCCTCCTCGGAGGGGCGGCCCTTGGCCTGGGAGGCGCGCTCGGACGCTTCGTCCCGTGCGTTGCCCATCTTCCGCTTCGCCTGCTCAGCAGCCTGCTGCGCCTTGTCCTTGAACTGCTCTGCCTTGCCCATGAAGGTTCACTCCTGGATGGGGTGTGAGGGGTAAGGGGCGGGTGCCCCTGGGACCTCGACCAGCGTGGCACGGCCGGACACTCTACGCATTTCGATCAGATACGCTCCGTACGCGCCTGCTCGTCGGCCGCCCCTCCGGCCCCCACCAGACCCTTGGAAACGCTGGCCAGACGCGGCTCGAAGCGCTTCATCTCCCGCTGGCCGACCGTGGCGATGACCCCCGGCAGATAGCCGCGGATCGACTGCATCCCGCGCAGCCACCACTGGGCGTACACATGCGCCGAGCGCCGTTCGATGCCCGCCACGATCCGGTCCACGGCCGGGCCCAGCGGGTACGTGCGGTTGGACGGCCAGGGCAGCCGCTGCCGCAGCTCCTTCATCACGTCGTCCTGGTCCGCGCCCCGGACCATGTCGGTGTCGGTCCACGACAGGTAGCCGACGCCGACCTTCACCCCCTTGTAGCCGACCTCTGCGCGCAGGCTGTGCGCGAAGGCCTCGACGCCCGACTTCGAGGCGCAGTACGCCGTCATCATCGGCGCCGGCGTGATGGCCGCGAGCGAGGCGATCTGCAAGAAGTAGCCGCGGGACTCCATCAGGACGGGCAGGAACGCCCGTCCGGTCACCGCCCCGCCGATCAGGTTGACCTCGATGACCCGCCGCCAGGCGACCGGGTCGGAGTCCACGAACGGACCGCCCGCCGCGACACCCGCGTTGGCGACCACGATGTCGACCTTGCCGAAGCGCTCCTTGACCTCGGCCGCCACCCGCGCCATCGCCTCGTGGTCGGTGACGTCCGCGTGCCACCAGTCGGCCTCGGTGTGCAGCCGGGCGGCGACCTGCTTCAGCTCCTCCGGCTCCAGGCCGACCAGCGCGATCTTCGCGCCGCGTGCGGAGAGCTTGCGGGCGAGGAGTTCACCGACACCGCGGGCCGCTCCGGTGACGACCGCGACCTGTCCCTCCAGGCTGACCCTGCTCATGCGTCCTCCTTCTGCTCCTGCTGGACATACGTGGTCACGAGTTCCCTGATGCGCGCGGTGACGGCCTCCGGGGCCTCCACCGGGGTCATGTGCCCCATCCCCGCCAGCTCGTCGAACCCGACGCACCGCGGCAGCGCGGCGGCCATGGCGCGGGAGTGCACGGGCGGGGTGAGCCGGTCGGCCGTGCCGACGAGCACGGCCACGGGCAGCTCCAACTCCCGTATGCCCGCTTCGAGATCGAGCTCCGCGAGCACATGTGACCAGGCCACCCGCGAGACCCGCGGACAGGCGTGGACGATCCGGGCGCAGGTGTCGACCCGCTCGGGCGCCGAAGCGGGGCCCATCGTGGCGTACATGAGGATCTTCCTCGACACCGGCGTGACCGGTCCGAGCGGCGCCCTCGCTCCCAGGATCGCCTTGGTCAGCCGGGTCCGCAGGCCGCCCGCCCGCAGCGGTACGACGAGGGATTCGGCCGTGAGCCGGGACGGGCCCGTGGAGCAGAGGAGCGCGGCGGCGGCGTGTTCCCGGAACGCGGGGCGTGTGGCCGCCGCCATGAGCGTCATGCCGCCCATGGAGTGCCCGGCCAGGACCGCCTTCTCGCCGGGCGCGAGGGTGGCGGCGAGAACCGCTTCGAGGTCGTCGGCGAGCGCCCGCGTGGAGTGGCCGGAGGGGCCGGCCGGGGCGGGGGTGCGGCCATGGCCGCGCTGGTCGTAGGCGATGACCCGGTGGTCGCGGGAGAGGTCGCGTATCTGCTCGGCCCAGAAGGCGATGGAGCAGGTCCAGCCGTGGGCCAGGACCACGGGCGGGGCGCCCTCGGGCCCGTACACCTCGACATGGATGCGGGCGCCGTCGGCGGAGACGGCGATCAGCTCGCGCGGGTGCGGGAGCGGTGCCGCCGTCGTGCGCGCGGTCGCACGGGACGCCTTGCGCGATGCCGTACGGGACGAGGTCGTACGGGATGTCGTACGGGACGAGGTCGTACGGGCCCCGGAGGAGAGGCGGCTCATTTCACGGCCTCCTTCTTCCGGGTGGCCGTACGCTTCGACTGCTCGGGGACGCTCTCGGCGGCCGGGCGCAGCACCTCGTACTCCGCGAGGTCCACCCGTCGCGTCTCGCGCCGGAACTCACTGGTCGTCCCCGGCCACAGCGTGGTGTTGCGGCCGTTGGCGTCCAGGTACCAGCTGTCGCAGCCGCCCGCCTTCCACACCGTCCGCTCCATCCGGGCCTGCACCTTGTCGTTCCAGGCGCCGACGGCGGACGGCCGGGCGGCGAGGGCCGCGCGCCCTCCGAGCACGTTCAACTGGCGCAGGTAGTCGGCCATGTAGTTCAGCTGGGACTCGATCATCAGGATCATGGAGGAGTTCCCGAGCCCCGTGTTGGGCCCGATGATCGTCATCCAGTTGGGGAAGCCGTCGACGGTCGCGCCGCGCAGCGACTGCACCCCGTCCTTCCACGCCTCGGCGAGCGAGGAGCCGTCCGCGCCGACGACGCGCTCGGCGATCGGCATGTCGGTCACATGGAATCCCGTACCGAAGACGATCGCGTCGACCTCGGTCTCCGTGCCGTCGGCCGCGACGACGGTCGAGCCGCGGACCTCGCGCAGTCCGGAGGCGACGACGTCGACATTGGGCTGGGCGAGCGCCGGGTAGTAGGCGTTCGACAGCAGGATGCGCTTGCAGCCGATGCGGTACGAGGGGGTCAGCTTGGCCCGCAGCGCCGGGTCCTTGATCGCCTTGTTCATGTTGGCCTTGGCGAGCGACTCGACGAGACCCAGCTCGCCCGGACGCTTGGTGAACGCGCTGACCTGCAGCTCGCGGATGCCCCAGAGCAGCCCTCGGCGCGCGGTCCCGGTGAAGGGGATGGTGCGGTGGAGCCAGCGTTCGGCGCCGGTGATGGCGCGGTCCATGCGCGGCATGACCCACGGCGGGGTGCGCTGGAAGAGGGTCAGCTTCCCGACCTGTGGCTGGATAGCGGGCACGATCTGGATCGCGGAGGCGCCGGTGCCGACCATGGCGACGCGCTTGCCGGTGAGGTCGTAGTCGTGGTCCCACCGCGCGGAGTGGAAGACCTTCCCGGGGAAGTCGGCCAGGCCCGGGATGTCGGGGATCTTCGGGTCGGAGAGCGGCCCGGTCGCGGAGACGATCACGTCGGCGGTGAAGGAGCCCTGGTTGGTGTCGATGTGCCAGCGCAGTTCCTCGGCGTCCCAGCGCATCAGCGACACCTCGTGGTTCAGCCGCAGGTGCGGGCGGAGCCGGAAGGTGTCGGTGACGTGCTCCAGGTAGGCGCGGATGTGGCGCTGCCCGGAGAAGGTGCGGGGCCAGTCGGGGTTGGGCGCGAAGGAGAAGGAGTAGAGGTGGGACGGCACGTCGCAGGCGCAGCCCGGGTAGCTGTTGTCGCGCCAGGTGCCGCCCACGGAGTCGGCTCGCTCCAGGACCACGAAGTCCGTGATCCCCTCGCGGCGCAGCCGGACGGCGGCCCCGAGACCACCGAACCCCGATCCGATCACCGCCACTCGTACGTGCTCGTGCTTCGCCATGCCGCCTCCTGTGCGCCCGGCCCGTGCTTACGACCAAGATTCCGCCAGCAATCACTGGCACAGTCGGGACTGTAGAGCAGCGGCATACCGAGCGGTAGGGGTGGAGCAAGGGAAAGTTACCGGCGGTACAACATAGGCTGGCGGGCGTGGCAGAACGATCGGAAGACGTGACAGGTGTACGCGAGTACCGTATGGACGAACTCGCCGCGGCGGCCGGCATCACCGTGCGCACCCTGCGCTTCTACCGCGAGCGCGGGCTGATCGCCCCACCCCGCCGCGAGGGCCGCATCGCCTGGTACGACGACCACCACCTGGCCAAGCTCCGGACGATCGCCGCCCTGCTCGAACGCGGCCACACCCTCAATGGCATCGCCGACCTCAACACCGCCTTCGAGAGCGGCAAGGACGTCAGCGAGGTCCTCGGCCTCGGTGAACCCACCGAGGAGGAGCCGGTCCGGCTCACCCCGCAGGAGCTGGCCGACTACTTCGCGGGCGAGGTCACCCCCGAGAACCTGCTGGCCGCCCTCGACCTCGGCTACCTCGCCACCGACGGCGACACCATCGTCCACATCAGCCGCCGGCTGCTCGACGTCTCCGCGGCCCTGGTGAAGGAGGGCGTCCCGCTCTCCGCCGTTCTCGAGGCGGGCCGGGCGGTCCGCGAACACGCGGACGCGCTGGCCGGGCTCTTCACCGATCTGCTGCGCGAGCACGCCGAGGAGAAGGACATCCAGCGCCTGCGCCCGCTCGCCAAGAGCGTGGTGGAGGCGGAACTGTCGATGGCCATGGACCGCCGTCTGCGGGACACCTCCTGACGCTGTGAGACCCGCATGAACGGGTGACAGGTTCTTCAACAGTTCTTCATCACCTCCGTCCTACGGTCTGCCTGCCCGCCGCACCCGCGGCAGGCGGACACGGGGGGAACGGGAGGAACGGATGAGGACGAACCGGTTGCTGATGGCCGCCGCGGCCACGGTCATGGCGTTCACGCTGACCGGCTGCGGCGGCGACGGGGGCGGGGACGGGGCGAAGGTCCCGACGACGGGCGGTGGCGGCTCGTCCAAGGAGGCCGGGACGGCGGGCGGCGGCAAGGACGCGCTCACCGCGTACGTCGAGGGCAAGCGCGCCTGGGTGGCGTGCATGCGCCAGAACGGGATCCAGCTCAACGACCCCGACGAGAAGGGCCGGGTCGACTTCGGCGGCGGCGACACCGTGCGCGGCATGAAGAAGGACCCGAAGTTCCTGACGGCGAGCGAGAAGTGCGCGCCGGTCGACCCGCCGCTCCCCGAGGACCTCGAGAGCTCCCTCAATCCCCTCACACCCGAGGAGATCAAGGCCAGGCACGACTACGCCGACTGCATGCAGAAGAACGGCGCCCCCGACTTCCCCGATCCGGGCCCTGACGGGCGCGACGACAACGCCGGCAGCAACGCCGACGCCGACGGACCGTCATGGGACCAGAGTTCGGCCGGAGCCAAGCGGGCCGCCCGTGTGTGCGGCCCGATCATCGGCGAACCGACCGACCCGCCGCCGGCCAAGGGCTGACGATGACGGAGACGCATGCGGAGAGGCAGGCGGAGGCGGAGGCGGCGATACAGGCGCCGCCACGCGGCAGGCACGGCCGCCGCACGGCACTGATCGCCTCGGCCGTCGCCCTGGTGGCCGCGGTCGCCGTGGTCGGCACCCTGGAGCTCGGCGGCGGTGCCGACGAAGGCCCGAGCGCGCCGCCCCGGTCCGGCTCGATCGTCTCGGTGACCCGGACGACGCTGACCGAACGTACGTCGGTGGAGGGGGAGTTGGGGTACGGGACGGAGCTTCCGCTGCCCGTGAAGGCGCAGGGCACCGTGACCTGGTTGCCCGAGACGGGGGCCACGGTCGAGCGCGGCGGGGAGCTGCTCCGGGTCGACGACCGGCCGGTGATCCTGCTGTACGGAAGCCTGCCGATGTACCGGGACCTGGCACTGACGGCCCAGGAGGAGGGACAGGGGGAGCGGGAGCAGCAGGGTGAGGACCGTACGTCGCCGAAGACCTCGGGTTCACCGGCGCCGGGGGGCGCCGGTGACGGCGGAGACACGGGTTCCACGGACGCGCCGTCGTCCCGGGCCCCGCGCGAGCTGAGAGGCGGGGACGTCCGGCAGTTCGAGACGAACCTGGCGGCGCTGGGCTACACGGGCTTCACGGTCGACGACCGGTTCACCGACAGCACCGCCGCGGCGGTCAAGCGCTGGCAGAAGTCCCTCGGTCTTCAGCAGACCGGTGCCGTCGGCGCCGGAGACGTCATCTACTCCGCCGGCACGGTCCGCATCGGCCGGGCGGGCGGCCGGCCCGGCTCGGCCGTCGGCGAGAACACCCTCACGTACACCGGTACGTCACGGAAGGTCGTCGTCAACGCCTCGGCCACCCATGCCTCCTGGGCCGTACGCGGCGTCGCCGTCACCGTCACCCTGCCCACCGGCGGATCGGTGAAGGGCACGGTGGCGTCGGTGGGGAAGCAGGCGACCGCGCCCGAGGGGGGCGGCGGCGAAGGCGGTTCGGGCGGACCCGACGCGACGATTCCGGTGACCGTCACGCTCCAGGACCAGAAGGCCGTGGGGCGGTTGGAGAGCGGTCCGGTGACCGTCGAGTACGTGGGCCGGGAGGTCAAGGACGTCCTGACCGTCCCGGTCTCCGCGCTCGTCGCCCTCGCCGAGGGCGGCCACGGCCTGGAGACCGAGGAGGGCCGGTTCGTCGCCGTGAAGACCGGGCTCTTCGCCGACGGCGCGGTGGAGGTGAGCGGTCCCGCGGTCCGCGAGGGCCTGAAGGTGAGGATCCCGGAATGAACGGCGGATCTGCGACCGGACCGGGCTCCGCCACCGTCGTGGAGTTCGACGCGGTCTCCAAGACGTACCCGGGCGGGGTCGCGGCGGTACGGGACGTGAGTCTGCGGATCGCGCGCGGCGAACTGGTGGCGATCGTCGGCCCGTCCGGCTCGGGCAAGTCCAGCATGCTGAACCTGATGGGCAGCCTCGACCGCCCCTCCGCCGGCCGCGTCCTGGTCGACGGGCACGACGTGGCGAGCCTGACGGACCGGGAGGTCTCCGCGCTGCGGGCCACCCGGATCGGCTTCGTCTTCCAGCAGTTCCACCTCGCGGTGGGCGTGCCCGTACGGGACTCGGTCGCGGACGGCCTGCTCTACGCGGGCCTGCCGATGCGCCGCCGCCGCGCCGAGGCGGCCGCCGCGCTGGCCCGGGTGGGGCTCAGCCACCGTGCGCACCATCTGCCGCACCAGCTCTCGGGCGGCGAGCGGCAACGGGTCGCCGTGGCCCGCGCGGTGGTCGGCGAACCGGCGGTCCTGCTCGCGGACGAGCCGACCGGCAACCTCGACTCGGCGTCGGGCGCCGCCGTACTCAGCCTGCTGCGGGACCTGCACGCCGGCGGCACGACCGTCGTCGTCATCACCCACGACCGCGAGATCGCGGCCCAGCTGCCTCGCCGCATCGAGATGCGCGACGGCCGCGTGGTCGCCGACACGGCACGGAGCACGACGATCGGGGCACCTCGGTGACGGACAGCACGACGAACCCGCCTTCGGCGTCCGGCACTTCACCGGCCGACCCTCCGTCGCCCGGGCGCGGATCCGACCGCCGCGGAGGCGGGGCCCGGGGGCCCGAGCACGGCGGAGGCACCGGTCTCGGATCCGACCGCCGCGGAGGCGGGGCCCGGGGGCCCGAGCACGGCGGAGGCACCGGTCTCGGATCCGACCGCCGCTTCGGCGCGCGCCGCATCGGCGCCCGCCGCCGAGCCGCCCGCCACGGATCCGACCGACGTGGCGCGGGCCTCCTGCGGCCCGCCCGGCTGCGGCCCGCCGACGTCGTACGGCTCGGCGGAACCGGCCTGCGGACGCGCCCTCTGCGGGTCTTCCTCTCCGCCCTCGGCATCGCCATCGGTGTCGCCGCCATGATCGCGGTGGTCGGCATCTCCGGCTCCGGACAGGCGGAGGTGGACCGCCGGCTCGACGCCCTCGGCACCAACCTGCTGCGGGTCTCCCCCGGCGAGACCCTCGCGGGCGGCGAGGCCGAACTCCCGCCGGAATCGGTGGCGATGATCCGCCGCGTGCCACCGGTACGGCAGGTCGCCGCCACGGGCGCCACCGGCGCCCACGTCTACCGCAACGAACGCGTCTCCCCCGGCCGCACCGGCTCGCTCCACGTCCTCGCGGCCGGCTCCGACCTGCTGCCGGCCGTCGGCGGTCACCTCCGCAGGGGCCGCTGGCTGGACTCCACGACGGAGAAGCACCCGGCCGTCGTGCTCGGTTCGACCGCCGCCCAGCGTCTCGACGTGTACACCCCCGGAACCCGGGTCTGGATCGGCGGGCGCTGGTTCTCCCTGATCGGGGTCCTCGATCCCGTACCCCTCGCACCGGAGCTCGACAGCGCCGCCCTCGTCGGCCGGCCGGTGGCCCGGACGTACCTCCGCTTCGACGGCCACCCGTCGACGGTGTACGTCCGCGCCGAGGACAGCCAGGTGGCGTCCGTACGGGCGGTGCTCGCGGCCACGGCGTCCCCGGAGAAGCCCGGTGAGGTGAAGGTCTCCCGCCCCTCCGACGCGCTCGCCGCCCGCGAGGCCACCGAGTCGGCCCTGACCGGGCTCCTGCTCGGCCTCGGCGGCGTGGCGCTGCTGGTCGGCGGGGTCGGCGTCGGGAACACCATGGTCATCTCGGTACTCGAACGGCGTGGGGAGATCGGCCTGCGCCGGGCGCTCGGCGCGACCCGGGGGCAGATCCGCACCCAGTTCGTGACGGAGTCACTGCTGCTGTCGCTGATCGGCGGGCTGGGCGGAACGGTGCTCGGGACCCTGATCACGGCGGGCTACGCCGTGAGCCGCGACTGGCCGACCGTCGTCCCGGCCTGGGCGAGCGCGGCCGGCATCGGTTCGACCCTGGTCATCGGCGCGATCGCCGGACTGTACCCGGCGGTGCGGGCGAGCAGGCTGGCTCCGACGGAGGCGCTGGCAGGAACGTGACGGGCAGGGGCGGGGTGCGTCCGGGGGGCCACGCCCCCACCCCCGCCCTACCCCACGGGCAGGACGACCGTGAAGGCCGTCCCCACGCCCACCTCGCTCGTCACCTCGATGGCCCCGCGGTGGTCCGCCACGATCTGGCGGGCGATCGAGAGCCCGAGTCCGCTGCCCCCGGTGGCCCGCCCGCGCGCCGCGTCCGCGCGCCAGAAGCGGTCGAAGAGGTGCGGCAGATCGGCCGCCGGAATCCCGCTGCCGGTGTCCCGGACCGTGATCCGCACCATCTCGTCGCGTTCGGCCAGTTCCAGCCGGACGCTTCCGCCGGGAGCGGTGTGCCGCACCGCGTTGCCGACGAGGTTGCTCAGCGCCTGGCGCAGCCGCCCGGGATCGCCGTACAGCGGTACGGGTCCGGTCCCCGGCACGTCGGCGGTCAGTTCCACCCCCGCCGCCGCGGCCAGCGCGCTGTGCGCCGTACGGCAGGTCTCGACCAGCTCCCCCGCGTCGAGCGCGCCGCGGTGGTACGTCAGGGCGCCCGCCTCCGCCAGCGCCAGATCCTGCAGGTCGTCCACGATCCGCTGCTGGAGCAGCACCTCCTCGTGCAGCGAGTCCAGCAGGTCGGCGTCGGCCTCCAGGACCCCGTCGCGCAGCGCCTCCAGATAACCGCGGAGATTGGCCAGCGGCGTCCGCAGCTCGTGCGCGATGTCGCCGACGAGCCGGCGCTGCCGTTCCTCGCTGGCCTGGAGCGAGTCGGCCATGCGGTTGAAGGACCGGCCGAGCTCCGCGATCTCGCCCTTGCCGGCGGCCGGCACGCGCCGCCCCAGGTCGCCCCCGCCGAGGCCGAGGGAGGCGTCGGTGAGCGCCCGTACCGGCCGCAGTACGGCCCGGCCGAGCAGCAGCGCGCAGGCGAGGACGGTCGCGGCGACCCCGGCGGCCACGGCCACGGTCGGACCCACGGCGAGGCTCTGTCCCGCGTCGTCCAGCGCGCCGAGGTGGACGCTGACCGGCTGCGGCGCGACGGCGGCGGTCCGCTCGGCGAACACCCGTTGCAGACAGGGGATGCGTTGGTCGCCCTTCGTCGGGGCGCAGACATCGAGTGCGACCCGGTGGGACTCGAGCACGGCGCCCGACGGCCCGTCGCCCTTGACGCACGCCCCGGACCCGGCCCCGCTCCCCCCTCCGCCCGCGTCCGTGAACTCGGGCACGCCCAGATCCCCCTCGCGCACGGTCACGTCATGCCCGGCCCGGGTCAGGCACGCGGCGTAGGTGACCCCGGTCGTGTAGTCGGCGATGGCGCTCGTGGTCACCTTGGCCATCGAGGGGAAGTACGCGTTCCTGTCGCCCTGGAAGGACAGCTCGGGCCGGGGGTCGATCAGCAGCGGCGGCGCGGTACCGATGGGGCGGGGTTCCCGGCCGAGGAGGACGTCGGAGTCGGCGACCGTGCCGCCCGCCGCGTCGGTGAGCCGGATGCGCTGTCCGGTGTCGCGCGCCAGCGTCCGTACGGTTCCGGCGACGCCGTCCCAGGTGCCCCGGGTCTCCCCGTACCGGCGCAGCTCCGCGGTGATCCGGGTGACGTCCTGCCGGTCGGCGGCGGCCGATTCGCGGACCTGGCGGGTGACCTGGGCGAGCGTCAGCCAGGCGGTGGCGGCGGTGGCGGCCAGCGCGACGAGGAGGATCAGGGCGAAGACGCGGATCCGGAAGCTCACGCCGGGCCGCCGTCCGCGAGCCGGTATCCCCGCCCGTACACCGTCTCCAGGTACCGGGGCCGGGCCGGATCCTCCTCCAGCTTCAGGCGGAGGTTGCGCACATGCGCGTCGACGGTCCGTTCCAGCACGTCACTGCCGAACCCGAAGACCCGCTCGATGATCTGCGCCCGGGTGAAGACCCGGCCCGGTTCACGGGCCAGCGCCTCCAGGAGGGAGAACTCCTTCGAGGTCAGGGCCACCGGCCGGCCCGCCACCCGCACCTCGAAGCGCGCGGTGTCCAGCTCCACCGCGCCGACCCGCAGCAGGGCGGGCGCCGCCGCGCCGGCCTTCCTGGACCGTCGCAGCAGCGCCCGTACCCGCGCGGTGAGTTCGCGGGGGCTGTAGGGCTTGGTGAGGTAGTCGTCGGCGCCGAGGTCGAGGCCGAGGAGCAGGTCCTCCTCGGTGCTGCGGGCGGTCAGCAGCAGAATCGGTACGTCGGAGACCTCCGAGGGCTCCGCGCGCAGGATGCGGCACACGTCGAGTCCGTCGACGTGCGGCAGCATCACATCGAGGACGATGAGATCCGGCCGGGTCGCCCGGGCCTTCTCCAGCGCGGCGCGGCCGTCGCCGACGACCTGGACCGCGTTCCCCTCCCGCTCCAGATAGATCCGTATGAGCCGGGACTGTTTCGCGTCGTCCTCGGCGACCAGAATGCGCGCGCTCAACGTCTCCCCCCTTCCCCGCGCGGCGCGCGGCTACAGCTCGTAGACCGCCGTCACGGGCGCGTGGTCGCTCCACCGCTCCCCGTGCGTGGCGGCCCGCTCGACGTACGCCTTGATCGCCTTGGCGGCGAGGCCCGGCGTCGCGACCTGGTAGTCGATGCGCCAGCCGGCGTCGTTGTCGAAGGCGCGCCCGCGGTACGACCACCAGGAGTACGGGCCCTCCTGGTCCGGGTGGAGGGCGCGGACCACGTCGACGTACGCCGCCTCGTCGAAGACGCGGCTCAGCCAGGCGCGCTCCTCGGGCAGGAAGCCGGCGTTCTTCTGGTTGGTCTTCCAGTTCTTGAGGTCGGCCTCGCGGTGGGCGATGTTCCAGTCGCCGCAGACGACGACCTCGCGGCCGTCGGCGGCGGCGCGCTCCTTGAGCTCCTTCAGGTACGGCAGGAACTCGTCCATGAAACGGACCTTCTCGTCCTGCCGCTCCGTGCCGACCTCGCCGGAGGGCAGGTAGAGGCTGGCGACGGTGACACCGGGCAGGTCGGCCTCGATGTACCGGCCACTGGCGTCGAACTCGCTCGACCCGAAGCCGACCCGCACGCCGTCGGGCTCGCGCCGGGTGTAGAGCGAGACGCCCGCGCGCCCCTTGGCGGCGGCGGGCGCGTGCGCGGTGAACCATCCCTCGGGGGCGGCGACCTCGGCCGGCAGCTGGGATTCCTCGGCGCGTACCTCCTGGAGGCAGACGGCGTCGGCGGAGGTGCCGGCGAGCCACTCCACGAAGCCCTTCTTCGCGGCGGCGCGCAGACCATTGACATTGACGGACGTCACAGTGAGCATCCGGGGAGAATACCGATCGACTCCCCTGCATAGATGTACGATGCTCCGCATGAACATACGCCCGACGCCCTACGACCACCCTGACGCGGTGAAACTCAACGACGCCGTCCAGCTGGAGTACGCCGACCGGTACGGCGACGAGGGCGATCTCACACCGCTGGACGCCAGGATGTTCCTGCCGCCGCGCGGCCTCTACCTCCTCGCGTACGACTCCGAGGAGCGCCCCGTCGCGACGGGCGGCTGGCGCAGCCAGGACGAGAACGACGAGGGTTACGCGGACGGCGACGCCGAGCTGAAGCGGATGTACGTGATACCGGAGGCGCGCGGCCTGGGTCTCGCCCGCCGCATCCTCGCGGCCCTGGAGGCGGACGCCCGCGCGGCGGGACGGATCCGCATGGTCCTGGAGACGGGCACGGCGCAGCCGGAGGCGATCGCGCTGTACACGAGCAGCGGGTACGAGCCGTGCGCGAAGTTCGGTTACTACCGGGAGTACGAGAACAGCCGCTGCTACGCGAAGCCGCTGACCTGAGATCGCCGCATTGATTCTCTGACGCGCTCCTGACAATCGTCTCACCATCTGGCACGCTTCCTCACGCACGTCGATCCGCACCGCTCTCATCCCCCACCTGCCTCGGCAGAAGGAGACATGCGTGAGACGCCATCGCACAGTCGCAGCGGTCCTGTTGTCGGTCGGAGCCCTGCTGACGGGAGCCCTGACCACGAGCACGGCGCAGGCGGCGGAGAAGCCCGCCTTCTGGACAGCGGAACGGATGCGCTCGGCCACCCCGCTGGACCTCGAGGTCGCTCCCGGAGCCCTCAGGACCCTCAAGCAGGTCGCCCGCTCGTCCACCCCGACGACGATCGCCCCGACGACCGCCCCCGCGTCCCTCACCCCGACGGCCTTCCCGCAGCCGGGCGGCCCCTGGACGGGCGGCGGCGCGGTCGTGAAGACCTCGGGCCGGGTCTTCTTCACCTTCCAGGGCCGTACGGCCTCGTGCTCGGGCAACGCGGTCACCAGCCAGAACCAGAGCACGGTCATCACCGCCGGCCACTGCGTGAAGTACCAGGGCGCGTGGCACACGAACTGGGTCTTCGTCCCGGCGTACGACAACGGCAACGCGCCGTACGGCCAGTGGACGGCGACGAAGACGCTCACGACCCCGCAGTGGGAAGCGAGCGAGGACATCAACTACGACATCGGCGCGGCGGTCGTGGCCCCCCTGAACGGCCGGACCCTGACCTCCGTCACCGGCGCCCAGGGCATCCAGTTCAACGGCGGCTACAACAAGCCGATGTACGCCTTCGGCTTCCCGGCCGCCTCCCCGTACGACGGCTCGAAGCTGATCCACTGCGCGGGGAACTCCTCGAAGGACTTCCTCTTCTCCCAGGACCACAGCCTCGCCTGCAACATGACGGGCGGCTCGAGCGGCGGCCCCTGGTTCACGGGCTTCAACGAGACGACGGGCACGGGCCTCCAGGTCTCGGTGAACAGCTTCGGCTACACGTTCCTCCCGAACCGCATGTTCGGCCCGTACTTCGGCAACGACGCGAAGACCCTGTTCGACCGCGCCCAGACCTCCTGAGCCGAGCCCGCCCCGCAGCCCCCGACCGGACCTCCTCCGCCGGGGGCTGCGGCCCGTACGCCGGTGGTCGTCGCTTGTCTGACGAGATGGGATAGGGGGCGTTCGGGTGGTATGGGGCGCGAACCGCAACTGCCCGCGGTCGGTCCGGAGTCCTCCCGGTCAGTGGCAGGACAACCGAGGAGGAACTCATGACTGCGCTCCAGTCTTTCACCGCGGCCCCGACCGAAGTGGCGGACCTCGATCCCTACCGCTTCCCTGCCGTGTTCATCGACGACCTCGCCGAGGAGCGGCCGACGGAGGCCCGGACGCACATCACCCACGGCTTCATGGAGCCCGAGGACTACCCGCTCCCCGCGCCGGTGCCCGGCACGCGGCTGTCCGTGGTGCTGGAGCCGGCGGACCGGCGGCGGCTGGAGCTGCACGCCGCGCTCACCACGGCGGGCATCGCCCCGCTGCCCGGCGACCTCGACGCCATCGAGGCGCTGTGCACGCTCGACGACTTCACCCACATCGCACTCCAGCGGTGGATCGCCCGGACCCCATGACCAGGGCGAGGTGGCGAAGTTGAGGCGGCCGCATCGGTGCGGCCGCCTCAACCCTGGCGTGGAGGGATCAGAACTCGTCGGCCCCGTTGCGCAGCTCGTACGTCCAGTAGCCGGTCTTGGCGACCGCGTCGTCGACGGCGATGCCGCCCGCGGGCGCGCCGACCACCTCGCTGCCCTCGGCCGGGCCGTCCGCGGCGAAGAGGTTCACGTGGAACGACGACACCGCGCGGTTCTCCTCGTCGACACCACCCTCGTTGATCCGCACGGCCGCGTAGGCCGGGGCCCCGGCGGAGAGCACGACGGTCGTGGCCGGCTTGCTCTTGGCGACGGACGGCACGTCCTTGGCCGTCTGGATGTCGCCGAACGCGATCAGCGGGTACTGGAGCAGCGTGCAGGAGCGTCCCGAGACGTTCGTCGCCGTCAGGGTGATGTGCGTGGTGGGCACGCCGTCCTGCTTGACCGCCGAGATCTTCACGTCGTCGACGGTGCAGGCCGGGGTCTTGCCGTCGTTCTTCTTCTTGGCCCCGGTCTGCGCGGCGGACGTCGCCGACGCCGACGCGTCCCCACCGGAGGTGCCGGCGCCTCCGGAGGTGCCGGAGCTTCCGGAGGTGCCGGAGCTTCCGGAGGTGCCGGAGCCTCCAGAGGTGCCGCTGCCCGTGGTGCCGGAGTCGGCGCCCGGCGTGACCTTCGAGACGGACGCGGCGGCTCCCTCGTCCTTCGTACCGGCGCCGTCCGCCCCGCCGCAGGCGGTGAGTGCGAGAGCGAGCGCGGCGGTGGTGGCGGCAAGGACGGTGGTGCGGATGCGGAAGGTACGCATGGGAACTCCCCGTAGATGGTGACGACCGCCTCGTCCGGCGGCTGGTCACCACCCTGCGACCCGGTCCGTCGTCCCCGCCAGCGCCCACCGCCGACACGGGACGCTGGGACGTTCCACCCCTTCTGACCTGCGAGAACAGCCAGCCCTAGAACGGCGGGATGGAACGCCGGAAGGGCCGGCCGGCGGGCCGGCGGAGCGCCCCGGCCGGTCCTGGTCGGCGGGACCCTCGTCGGGGATGCCCTCCGGGTCCGGAAACGACGAAGATCCCGCCCGATCTTTCGATCGGACGGGATCTCGTCGTTGCGCTTGTGGACCTGTGGGGATTTGAACCCCAGACCCCCTCGATGCGAACGAGGTGCGCTACCAGACTGCGCCACAGGCCCTTGCGACGTGTGAAACATTAGCATCCCGATCGGGCTGCGAGGAAATCCGTTCCCCCGCAGGTCAGCCGCGGGTCCCGAAGGGCCCGCGGCCGAGGGTCATTCGTTGGCCGCGCGGGGGCGGTCCTCGTCCGCGTACTGGTCGAAGAGCGGGGTGCGGCCGTGGTCGCGCTGGCGGCGCGGGGGGTTGGTGCGCTGGCGTGGGGCCGGTGCGGGCGTCGAGGACGCGGACGGAGCCGGGGTCGGGTCCGCGGCCGTGGAGGAGCGGGCCGAGCTCCAGGTCTCCGGGTCCGTGATGTCGACGCCGCTCGTCGCGCGCGGCGCGACCGGGGCGGTGACGTACGTGGGGAGCGGGACCGGGACCGGCTCCCAGCTGTCCCCGCGGGCCGGGCCGCGCTCGCGCTGCTGGTCCACCCACTCCGCGTGGTCCGTCTGCTCGACGAGCGCGCGGCGGCCGGCCTCCTGCGGGGAGACCACGGGGGACGGTTCGGGTTCCGGTCGGGCCGGCTCCTCGTCCGTGTCCGGCACCGGCTGCCGGCGCTGCGGCCGGCTCTCGCGCAGGCGCGCCGCCGCCGCCTCGGCGCGGCGCCGGTCCATCACGTACACGAAGCGCCGGCGCTCCGTCGTCCGCAGATGCACGATGTACGCGGTCAGCAGCACGGCCGGGACCGCCGGTGCCCACAGGAACGTGAGGCCGCCGACCGCGGCGACGACCGTGCCGAGGGTGAAGGCGAGGAAGAGGACGACCGTGGTGCGTCGGCGCCGGGCGAGGACCTTGCCGCGGCGGGCACGCTCCGCGGCCGCCTTCGAGGGTCTCCGCGCGACAGCAGGTGCGGGCGCGGGCGCCGGGGCAGGTGCCGGGGCGGGTGCCGGTTCCGGGATCTCCAGGCGGGCTTCCGTCCTGGCCGCGGGCGCGGAAAAGGCCCGGACGTCGACCGAGCTCAGATGCTCCGTCTCGGCGTCCGGGTCCACGTCGGGCTCCCCGTCGTCCGCCCCACGGTCCCGGTCCTTCAGCTCCTTGGCGTACCGGCGCTCCATCCCCGCCCGTCCGGACAGCAGTCGGATGGCGGTGCTGAAGCGTTCCGTCGGACGGGCCTCGTTGAGCTCGTCCTGCCTGCGGAGCCACATCGGTACCAAGTAGGCGGCCCAGGCCCCGACGATGACTGCGTAGATGAGGCCGCTGCTGCTCACGCCTCACACCGTAGAGGGGTTCGCGCGGGGGCATCGGCCAATTGGCCCGGTGTGTCGCACGATCTGGCTGATATCACTGAACTTTTTTGTGATTGTTCAGATCGATTGAGGATCAACTGCTGATTGAATTCGAACACTTATTTTATTTTGCCGGGTGGGAGGGACGTGCCTGGTGCCAGCGGCGCAGCAGCCCCTCGGGCACTTCCTCGGCGGTGAGCGCGAAGACGAGATGGTCCCGCCAGGCGCCGTCGATGTGGAGGTAGCGCGGCCGGAGCCCTTCCTCCCGGAATCCCAATTTCTCCACGACCCGTCGCGAGGGACCGTTCTCGGGCCGAATGCAGACTTCCATCCGGTGCAGCCCGACCGTACGGAAGCAGTGGTCCACGGCGAGCGCGACCGCCGTCGGCATGACGCCGCGTCCGGCCACCGCGCTGTCCACCCAGTAGCCGACGTGGCCCGAGCACATCGAGCCCCAGGTGATCCCCGCCACCGTCAGCTGACCGACGAGCCGGCCCTGGTACTCGATCACGAACGGCAGCATCCGGCCGGCGTTCGCCTCCGCCCGCAGATGACGGACCATCTGCCGGTACGTCGGCCGCTGCGCGACCGGACCGCCGGGGGCGGGCGGCGGAATCGTCGCCTCCCACGGGCGCAGCCAATCCCGGTTGCGCCGGTTCACCTCGCGCCAGGCCCGCTGGTCACGCAGCTTTATCGGGCGGAGCACGACGTCTCCGTCGGAGAGGACCACGGGCCAGGACGGGATCATGACGCCGGGCCCGGATCCGCGTCGGCTCTGGGGTGGTCACCGCCGCGGACCTGGTCGACCGCGTGCCGCAGCAGTGGTTCCATTACGGCGATGCCGTCGCGGACCCCGCCCGAGGACCCCGGCAGGTTCACGATCACGGTCCCGCGCGCGACGCCCGCGAGGCCGCGGGAGAGCGCGGCGGTCGGGACCTTCTCGCGGCCGTACGCGCGGATCGCCTCGGGAATGCCGGGAATCTCGTGGTCGAGGACCCGGCGGGTGGCCTCGGGGGTGGCGTCGGTCGGCGAGATGCCGGTGCCGCCGGTGGTGAGGATGACGTCGTACCCGGCCTCGACCCCGGCCCGGAGCGCAGCCTCGACCGGCCCGCCGTCCGGGACGACCTGCGGGCCGTCGACCGCGAAGCCCATCCGCCGCAGCCCCTCGGCGAGCAGCGGGCCGCCCTTGTCCTCGTAGACACCGGCCGCGGCGCGGTTGGAGGCGGTGACGACCAGAGCGGAGTACGGGGCGGTGAGGGCGCCGCCGATGCCTTCGCCCAGCGCCGCAGGGGCATGGCCCTCGTGGGCGTGGCTCTCGCGGGCCTGCTCCTCGTGGGCGTGGTCCTCGTGCTCGTGCGCCCCCGCCACCCGGCCCCCGCGCGTCACGACTCGGCCCCTTCCCGGGTCCAGTCGCCCGACTTGCCGCCCGTCTTCTCCTCCACCCGTACGTCGGAGATGACCGCGCCCTTGTCGACCGCCTTGATCATGTCGACGACCGTCAGCGCCGCCACCGAGACCGCCGTCAGGGCCTCCATCTCCACGCCCGTACGGTCCGTCGTCTTCACGGTCGCGAGGATCTCCACCGCGTCGTCCGCGACCGTGAGGTCGAGCGTCACGCCCGAGACGGACAGCGGGTGGCAGAGCGGAATGAGGTCGGGGGTCTTCTTCGCGCCCATGATCCCGGCGATCCGGGCGGTGGCGAGCGCGTCGCCCTTCGGTACGCCCTCACCCCGCAGCAGCTCGATCACGCGCGGCGAGACGAGGACGCGGCCGCTGGCCCGCGCGGTCCGCGCCGTGACGTCCTTCGCGGAGACGTCGACCATGCGGGCCGCACCCGCCTCGTCGATGTGGGTGAGTCCTTGCTGCGTGCTCATGGCCGTGACACTCCCGGTCGCTGTGTGGGACGCCACGGTACCGCCACCAGGGCCTCCTCAGCCGAGGAGGACCACGTCCAGCTCACGGCCCGGCTCCACTTCCGTGGCCTCCTCGGGTACGACGAGCAGCGCGTTCGCCTGCGCGAGCGCGGCGATCAGGTGGGAGCCCGCTCCGCCCACCGGAGTGACGGTGCCCGACTCGGCGTCGTACGTCCCGCGCAGGAACTGGCGCCGGCCGGCCGGCGAGGAGAGCGCCTTGTCGGCCTTCAGCACGGCGCGGACCTGTGGGCGGTGCAGATCCGGGAGACCCATCAGGGCCCGGATCGCGGGCCGTACGAACAGCTCGAAGGAGACGTACGAGGAGACGGGGTTGCCCGGCAGGGCGAGCAGCGGGGTGTGCTCGGGGCCGATCGTCCCGAAGCCCTGCGGCTTGCCCGGCTGCATGGCCAGCTTGCGGAAGTCGACCCGCCCGTCGGCGCTCAGCGTCTCCTTGACCACGTCGTACGCGCCCACGCTGACCCCGCCCGTGGTGACGAGCAGGTCGGCGCGGATCAGCTGGTCCTCGATGGTCGCCAGGAGCGTCTCCGCCTCGTCGGTGACGGCGCCGACCCGGTAGGCGATGGCTCCGGCGTCGCGCGCGGCGGCGGCCAGCGCGAAGCTGTTGGAGTCGTAGATCTGCCCCTGGCCCAACTCCTCGCCGGGCTGGACCAGTTCGCTGCCGGTGGAGAGCACGACGACGCGCGGGCGGGGGCGCACCCGCACCGTGGCGCGGCCGATCGCGGCGAGCAGCCCGATCTGGGGCGGCCCGAGGATCGTCCCGGCCTCCAGGGCCAGGTCACCGGCCTGGACGTCGCTGCCCCGCGCGCGGACGTGCGCGCGGGCCTCGGCGGGCCGGTGGACACGGACCTCGCCGCCCGCGCCCTCCGGGGCGGCGCTGGCGGCGCGCATGCCGCTCGCCGCTCCCCCGCCCGTACCGCCGTCGGTCCACTCGACCGGGACGACGGCCTCGGCGCCGGGCGGCAGCGGGGCGCCGGTCATGATCCGGGCGGCCTGGCCGGGGCCGACGGAGGGCAGGCCGCCGGCGCCGGCGGCCACGTCGCCGATGACGGTCAGGACCGCCGGGAACTCCTCGGTGGCACCGGCGACATCGGCGACGCGGACGGCGTATCCGTCCATGGAGCTGTTGTCGAACGGAGGCAGTGCGACCGGCACCGTGACGTCCTCGACCAGGACACAGCCCTGGGCCTCGGGCAGTTGCAGCTCGATGGGTTCGAGCGGGGAGACCGCCGCCAGGATGTCGGCCAGGTGCTCGTCCACCGACCACAGGTCGCGGGACGGACCCGCGCAGGGATCGCTGGACGCGTCGCCGGACACGCTTGCGGACGGATCGCCGGACACCGGTGCCGCACTGCTGCTCAAGGTGCTACATCTCCTCGCTGACGTAACCGCGGAGCCAGGTCCGGAAGTCCGGGCCCAGGTCTTCACGTTCGCACGCGAGTCTGACAATGGCACGCAGATAGTCCCCGCGGTCACCGGTGTCATAGCGCCGGCCCTTGAAGACGACGCCGTGGACCGGGCCGCCGACCTTCTCGTCCTGGGCGAGCTTCTGCAGGGCGTCGGTCAGCTGGATCTCGCCGCCGCGGCCCGGCTCGGTCTCGCGCAGTATCTCGAACACGGCGGGGTCCAGGACGTAACGGCCGATGATCGCGTAGCTGCTGGGGGCCTCTTCCGGGGACGGCTTCTCGACCAGGTCCGTCACCTTCACGACGTCGGAGTCGATCGTCGCCTCGACCGCGGCGCAGCCGTAGAGGTGGATCTGCGAGGGCTCGACCTCCATCAGCGCGATGACGCTGCCGCCCTCCCGCTCCTGCACCTCCACCATCCGGGAGAGCAGCGGGTCGCGCGGGTCGATCAGGTCGTCGCCGAGCAGCACGGCGAAGGGCTGGTCGCCGACGTGCGGGGCCGCGCAGAGCACGGCGTGACCCAGACCGCGCGGGTCGCCCTGGCGCACGTAGTGCATCGTCGCCAGGTCGTTGGACTCCTGCACCTTCGACAGGCGCTCGGCGTCGCCCTTGCGGACCAGCGCCTCCTCCAGCTCATAGTTCCGGTCGAAGTGGTCCTCCAGGGGACGCTTGTTCCGACCGGTGATCATGAGGACGTCGGAGAGGCCGGCCGATGCGGCCTCCTCGACGACGTACTGGATCGCGGGCTTGTCGACGACCGGAAGCATTTCCTTCGGTGTGGCCTTGGTGGCGGGAAGGAAGCGCGTACCGAGACCGGCGGCCGGGATGACAGCCTTGCTGATCCTGGGAGGGGACTGAGTCATGCGCGAATGATAGCCGTTCGATATGAGAGGAAGATGGGCCTCCCATTGGCTTCCTGCGGATACGACAGGTACGAGAGGTTCGTGAGTTCACATGAGTCCCGGTGAGTCCCCGGTGACGGCCGACAGGGCCGAGAAGGCCGCCCTGCGCCGCTTGCTTCTGGCCGCCCGCGCCGAGCTTCCCGTTCATGTCGCCGAATCCGCCGGGGAGCTGCTCGCCCGGGGTGCGCTGGAGCTGCCCGCGGTGGCGGAGGCGTCGACCGTGGCCGCCTATGTGTCGGTGGGCCGCGAGCCGGGCACGCGCGCGTTGCTCGACGCGCTGCACGCGCGCGGGGTCCGCGTCCTGCTGCCGGTGCTGCTGCCCGACAACGACCTCGACTGGGCCGTGTACGAGGGCGCCGAGGGTCTCGCGAAGGCCGGCCGCGGACTGCTGGAGCCGATCGGGCCGCGGCTCGGGCCGGAGGCGGTGTGCGAGGCCGACGTGGTGCTGCTGCCCGGCCTCGCGGTCGACGAGCGCGGGATGCGCCTGGGGCGGGGCGGCGGCTCGTACGACCGGGTGCTCGCCCGGCTCGCGCGGGCGGACGCCCATCCGTCCCTGGTGGTGTTCCTCTACGCGAACGAGGTGGTCGCCCGGGTCCCGGAGGAACCGCACGACCACCCCGTGCACGCGGTGGTGACCCCGGAGGGGGTCAGACGCTTCGAGCGCCCCTGAAGCCTTCTACGGCTTGAGGATCAGCGTCTCCTTCGTGGAGGCGTCGACCGCCGCCTTGCCGAAGGACCAGTCGAGCAGCTCGCCCTTCGCCCAGGCGTCGGTCTGGTCGGTGTAGTGCGGGTGGTACGCGTGGCCCGAGGCGCCGGACAGGTTGATCCAGCGTGACCTGTCCCAGTCGCCGACGTTGACGACCATCCGCATCGACGGGACCCAGATGACCTCGTAGCCGCCGGCCGCGTTCCAGCCGGTCGCGTTCACCGCCGCCTCGCCGCCGCCCAGGTTCCAGGGGCCGCGGTTGAGCATCGACTGGATGAAGCCCGGCCCGGCGGTGCCCAGGGTCTGGTTCTGCAGGGTCAGCTGGTGCAGGCGGCCCCAGCTCCAGGTGGAGACGTCCTTGCCGAGCTTGGCTGTCAGCTCCCAGCGGGCGTCCTCCATGGCCCGGGCGAGCAGCTGGTCACGGTTCTCGGTGGCCTGGTCCTTGCGGTTGGCCTCGGTCTTCCACCACTCGCTGTTCTCCTGCTTGAGGAGCGGGCGGACCACCTCGTACCAGCGGTCGCCACCGTCCGGCTGCGCGGTGTCGCCGTCGCGCTCGCCGCACTCCCGTACCCGCTTGTTCTGCTCGTCCACCGGCAGTCCGGTGGAGTCGGCCGGGCGGACACTGATGCAATCGCCCTCGGCCCGCAGCTCCTTGGGGAGCTTGTCCCCGAAGGCGAGCTTGAGGACGTTGCGCCAGACCGCGTTGAAGTACGCGGCGGCGGCCGAGTCGGGCTCCTGGGTGTAGTCCCAGCCCTCGAGCAGCTTCTGCGCCTCGCGGACGTAGGGGTCCGAGATGTCGATCTTCAGCAGGAGCGGGTTGAGGAGCGTCGCGATCTCGCTGCGGTTGTCCATCTGCATGGTCCGCATGTCGTCCGGCGAGATCTTTCCGCCGTCCTTGGTCTTCGACTCGATGAGGTCGTTGATCCGCTGGCTGCGCGAGCCGTATCCCCAGTCCTCCGTAAGGAGGTAGGGGTACTTGTCGGCGTCGACGACGGCCTGGTTGGCGGTGACGATGTAGCCGCGCTCGGGGTTCTCCTCGTACGGCAGCTCGTCGTACGGGATGTAGCCCTTCCACGCGTACGCGGAGTCCCAGCCGGGAGCGGGCACGGTGCCGTTGTGGCCCTTGGCGCGGCGCGGGATCTTGCCGGGCGCCTGGTAGCCGATGTTCTCCGCGTCGGCGTAGATCAGGTTCTGGGACGGGACCTCGAAGTGCTTGGCGGCTGCGCGGAACTGCTTGAAGTTCTTGGCGCGGTTGAGCTCGAAGATGGCGTCCATGGACTTGCCGGGCTGCAGCGCGGTCCAGCGGAGGGAGACGGCGTAGCCGGTTCCGCGGTCCGGGGCGGCGTTGCCGACGGGGGCCTTCTGGCCGACCTTCTCCAGCTCGGAGGAGCGGTCGGAGACGAGCGGACCGTTGCCGGTCGAGCGGATGGTGATCTTCCGGCTGCCGCCGCCCGCGATCTTGATCGTCTCCTCGCGGGTCACGAACGGCTTGACCCGTCCGTCGACGAGGTAGCCCGCGTCCCCGATCTTCTCCAGGTAGAGGTCGGTGACGTCGGCGCCGAGGTTGGTGAGGCCCCAGGCGATGGTGTCGTTGTGGCCGATGATCACGCCGGGCGTACCGGAGAAGGTGTAGCCGGAGACGTCGTAACGGCAGGTGGCCGAGACGGAGCGGCAGTGCAGACCCATCTGGTACCAGAGGGACGGCAGCATCGGAGCGAGGTGCGGGTCGTTGGCGAGCAGCGGCTTGCCGGAGGTCGTGTACCGGCCCGAGACGACCCAGGAGTTGGAGCCGATGCCGTTGCCGTTGGGGCCGAGCAGCGCGGGGATCTCGTCGAGCGCGTCGGAGAGCGCGCCGAGCTGGGACTGCGTGCCCTGCAGGGCGTCGTCCGCACTGCCGTTGGTGCCCGTTCCGGTGCCGTCCGTGGAGCCGTCGGTGGAGCCGTCGGTGGAGCCGTCGGTGCCGCTGCCGTCGCCGTCCGTCGAGCCGGCGCCGCCCTTGCCCGTTCCCTCGACGATCGGCCGGTTACGGTCGTACGGGTACTCCGGGTACAGCTGCTTGATCTGCTCGGGGCTCAGCCGGCTCGTCATCAGGGAGCGGTCGATCTCGTCCTGCATGTTGCCGCGCAGGTCCCACGCCATCGCCTTGAGCCAGGCCACCGAGTCGACGGGCGTCCAGGGCTCGATCTCGTAGTCGTGGGAGAAGGCCAGCGCCGCGTACTCGACCGAGATGTCCGAGGCGTCCCGGTCCTTGAGATAGGCGTTGACACCCTCCGCGTACGCCTGGAGGTTCTTCTTCGTCTCCGCCGACAGGACCTTGTCGTACTCCTCCTGGGCCACCTGACGCCACCCCAGGGTGCGCAGGAAGGCGTCGGTGTCGACCTGGTCCTTGCCGAACATCTCGGACAGGCGGCCCGACGTCATGTGGCGGCGGACGTCCATCTCGTAGAAGCGGTCCTGGGCCTGCACGAAGCCCTGGGCGCGGAAGAGGTCGGCCTCGGTGTCGGCGTAGATCTGCGGCACCCCGTAGGCGTCGCGCTTGACCTCGACCTGGCCGGACAGCTTGTCGAGGTGGAGTTCGCCCGTGGTCTGCGGGAACGAGCCGCGGACGGTGCTGACGCCCCAGTACCCGCCGTAACCGATGCCCGCCACCAGTGCGAGGGCCAGGACGAGGACGATCAGGCGGGCGCGCCGCCCCTTCTTCTTGGCGGGGGGCGCGGTCGTGTTGGAGGGCATCTCTGTCCTTCGAGGGGCAGGGTGGTCCTGGAGTACGGGAGCAACCTTAGGCGCAGCGTCCGGGCGGCCCGGACGCGGTGCCGGTAAGCGGACGGCACCGGCCGTCGCGGGGCCGCGTGCTCGGACATCGGAAGCGCGTCAAGAAAGCGTTAAAGATTAGGTAAGGTAACGAAGTACCGGCTGCTGGAGGAACGATCCGGCCGCACGCGAGGGGAAGGATCGGCCACTGACTGTCCACCAGCTCAATGAACTCCTGCTCATCTGCTCGCTCGTGCTGCTCATCGCTGTCGCGGCGGTGCGGATCTCGTCCCGGAGCGGGCTCCCCAGCCTGCTGCTGTATCTCGGGATCGGGGTCGCCATCGGGCAGGACGGGATCGGCAACGTCGCCTTCGACAACGCCGAACTGACCCAGGTCATCGGCTATGCCGCGCTCGTGGTGATCCTGGCCGAGGGTGGCCTGGGCACCAAGTGGAAGGAGATCAAACCCGCGTTGCCGATGGCGGTCGTCCTGTCGACCCTCGGCGTCGCGGTGAGCGTGGGCATCACGGCCGCGGCCGCCCACTACCTGGTCGGCCTGGAGTGGCGCCAGGCGCTGATCATCGGCGCGGTCGTCTCCTCGACGGACGCCGCCGCCGTCTTCTCCGTCCTGCGCAAGGTTCCGCTGCCCTCGCGGGTGACCGGCGTCCTGGAGGCCGAGTCCGGCTTCAACGACGCCCCGGTCGTCATCCTCGTCATCGCCTTCTCGACGGTCGGGCCCGTCGACAGCTGGTACGTCCTGGTCGGCACGATCGTCCTGGAACTGGCCATCGGCGCCGCCATCGGCCTCGCGGTCGGCTTCCTCGGCTCCTTCGGACTGCGACACGTGGCCCTGCCCGCCTCCGGCCTCTACCCGATCGCCGTGATGGCCATCGCGGTGGTGGCGTACGCGGCGGGCGCGATGGCCCACGGTTCCGGCTTCCTCGCCGTCTATCTGGCCGCGGTGATCCTCGGCAACGCCAAGCTCCCGCACGCCCCGGCCAACCGGGGTTTCGCGGAGGGGCTCGGCTGGATCGCCCAGATCGGCATGTTCGTGCTGCTGGGTCTGCTGGTGACCCCGAGCAAGCTGGTCGGCGACTTCTGGCCGGCGGTCGCCATCGGCCTGGTCCTGACGGTGGTGGCGCGACCCATGTCGGTCTTCGCCAGCCTGTTGCCGTTCCGCATCCCCTGGCAGGAGCAGGCCCTGATGTCCTGGGCCGGCCTGCGCGGAGCCGTCCCCATCATTCTCGCGACGATCCCGATGGTCTCCGGGATCGCGGGCAGCGAGCGGGTCTTCAACATCGTCTTCATCCTCGTCGTCGTCTACACGCTGGTGCAGGGGCCGACGCTGCCCTGGCTGGCGAAGGCGCTGAAGCTCGGCGACTCCTCGGAGGCCGCCGACCTGGGCGTCGAGTCCGCGCCGCTGGAGCGGCTGCGCGGGCATCTGCTCTCCGTCGCCATCCCGCAGGGCTCGAAGATGCACGGCGTGGAGGTCGCCGAGCTGCGCCTCCCGGCCGGGGCCGCGGTCACCCTCGTCGTACGGGAGGACAAGAGCTTCGTGCCCGGTCCGGCGACCGTGCTGCGGCGCGGGGACGAGCTGCTCGTCGTCGCGACCGATCCGGTACGGGACGCCACGGAGCGGCGGCTGCGCGCCGTCGGGCAGGGCGGAAAGCTGGCGGGCTGGCTCGGGACGGGCGGCGCCACGGCCGTCACCGCGCACCGGTCCCCCGGGCACTGGCCGCATCTGCCGGGCACGGGCGGAAAGCGGACGTCCGGCTGAGGCGGTTCGGGCGAAAGATGAACGTCCGGTTAATCACAGGCATAGTTTCGAGCGGAAGGGCGTTTTCCCAGGCGGGAAGGCGCCCTTCCCTGTACCATGAAGGCACACCAGATCGAACCAACTCTGCCTGACGCAGAGCTGGCGCGACCGTATGGCGGCCGTGACGCCCTCCGCAGTGGGGCCCGGTATCTACCGCAGTTCCGCGCATGAGGACAGCTCTCGGCAGCGCCCGCACCACCGTGCAGGGGCGCGCTACCAGGCGGCAGAAAGGCAAGGACCGTGGTGTCCACGGTCACTTCTGACACGCCTGCGAAGACGTCGGGCAAGCCCGGCAGGCGCGCCGGATACGGACAGCTCCTGCGCACCCCCGGTGCCCTGTCCTTCCTGCTGCCCGGCTTCGCCGCCCGGCAGCCGTTCGCGATGCTGACGATCGGCATCGTCCTGCTCGTCCAGCACACCACCGGCTCGTACGGCACCGCGGGCGCGGTCGCCGCCGCCACCGGCGTCTCGATGGCGATCTTCGCCCCGCAGAGCGGCAAGCTCGCCGACCGCTTCGGCCAGCGCGCCGTGCTGGTCCCCGGCGTCCTCATCCACTCCGCCGCGGTCTCCCTGCTCGTGGTGCTCGCCCTGACCGGCGCCCCGATGTGGGCCCTGTTCCTCGCCGCCGTACCGGCCGGTGCCTCCGTCCCGCAGGTCGGGCCGATGGTCCGCGCCCGCTGGGCGGCGAAGCTGGAGAACTCCCCGCTGATGTCGACGGCCGCGGCCTTCGAGTCGGTCACGGACGAGTTCACGTTCGTCGTCGGACCGGTGCTGGCCACGGCGCTGTGCACCGGCGTGCACCCGGCGGCCGGTCTGATCGCCGAGGCGGCGCTCACCCTCTTCGGCGGCCTGTTCTTCGCCGCGCAGCGGCGCACCCAGCCCGTCTACGGGCTCGTCGCCGCGGCCTCCGGCGGGCCGCGCGTCTCCGCCCTGTCGATCCCCGGCGTGCGGGTCCTGGCCGTCGCCTTCCTGGGCATCGGATCGGTCTTCGGCGGAATGCAGGTCTCGCTGACCGCGTTCTCCGAGGAGATCGGCAACCCCGGCGCCAATGGTCTGCTCTACGGGATCTTCGCCGCGGGCAACATGCTCGCGGGCATCGCGTGCGGCGCCGTCGCCTGGAAGATCGGCCCGCGCCGACGCCTGATCCTGGGCTACGCCGGACTGACCGTGGCGGCCTCACTGCTCTGGTCCGCGCACTCCGTGCTGCTGCTCGGCGCCCTCGGCCTGATCGTGGGCCTGTGCATCGCCCCGGCCCTCATCACCGGCTACACCATCGTCGAGACCCTGGTCCCGGCCTCCGCCCGTACCGAGGCCTTCACCTGGCTCACGGGCGCGGTGGCGCTGGGACAGGCGGCGGCCGTGACGGTCGCCGGCCGGCTCGCCGACGAGCACGGCGCGAGCACCGGATTCCTGGTGCCGCTGGTCGGTACCGCCCTCGCGCTGGCCACGCTGCTCGCGCTGCGCTCGCGGCTGGCCCCCCGGGCTCCGGGTCGGGTCGCGGCACGTGGTATCGGTCACCGAGTGCCGGTGACGGTGGACTGATCCCGCGGAATACGTCACTATGGATCGTCGTTAGCACTCGATGAGTGTGAGTGCCAGGAGGAAGACAAGTGCCGACCTACCAGTACCAGTGCACCGAGTGCGGCGAGGGCCTCGAGGCGGTGCAGAAGTTCACCGATGACGCGCTGACCGAGTGCCCCAGCTGCAAGGGACGCCTGAAGAAGGTGTTCTCGGCGGTCGGCATCGTCTTCAAGGGATCCGGCTTCTACCGGAACGACAGCCGCGGCTCGTCGTCCAGCAGCTCCGCCGCGTCCTCGTCGTCGAAGCCGGCGTCCACGGCGTCGTCCACGTCCTCCTCGGACTCGAAGCCCGCCGCTTCGTCGAGCACGACGTCGACCTCGTCGAGCTCGTCGAGCTCCAGCTCGGCCGCCTGAGATCGTCCTGCGAAAGCCCCACCGCTGTGCGCGGTGGGGCTTTCCGCGTGGTGCGGGCAGTTAATCTGACCGCCATGGCGACCAACGCGTACGCGGACATCGGTGTGATCGGCGGCTCGGGGTTCTACTCCTTCCTGGAGGACGTGACGGAGGTGTCCGTCGACACCCCGTACGGCAGCCCGAGCGACTCGGTCTTCGTCGGCGAGATCGCGGGGCGGCAGGTCGCGTTCCTGCCGCGGCACGGCCGCGGCCACACTCTGCCGCCGCACCGGATCAACTACCGCGCCAATCTCTGGGCGCTGCGCTCGCTGGGCGTCCGGCAGGTACTGGGACCGTGCGCGGTGGGCGGGCTGCGGGAGGAGTACGGGCCCGGGACGCTCGTCGTACCGGATCAGCTGGTGGACCGGACGAAGACGCGGGTGCAGACGTACTTCGACGGGGAGCCGCTGCCGGCGGCCTGGGGCGGAGCGGTGCCGAACGTCGTGCACACCACCTTCGCCGACCCGTACTGCCCGGACGGGCGCCGCGTGGCCCTGAAGGCGGCCCGGGGGCGGGGCTGGGAGCCGGTGGACGGCGGCACGATGGTCGTCGTCGAGGGGCCGCGGTTCTCGACCCGCGCGGAGTCGCGCTGGCACGCGGCGGCCGGGTGGTCGGTGGTGGGGATGACCGGGCACCCCGAGGCCGTCCTCGCCCGGGAACTGGGGCTCTGCTACACCTCGCTGGCGCTGGTCACGGACCTGGACGCGGGCGCGGAGACGGGTGAAGGGGTCTCTCACACGGAGGTCCTGCGGGTGTTCGGCGAGAACGTCGGGCGGCTGCGGGAGGTCCTGTTCGACGCGGTCGGAGCGCTGCCGGACACGGCGGACAGGGACTGCCTGTGCACGCATGCGCACGACGGGTGGGACCTGGGGATCGAGCTGCCGTAATCCCCTGGGGGTGTGACTGCCGTGAACCCCCCTGAGGGGTGAGGGAGTTGTCCACAGGCTTGCGTCGGTCCACAGGCGCGAGCGGGATCTTCGCGGAGCCGGGATGGTGAGAGCGGTTCTCCGGACGGCCGGTCCGGGGACGGTACGCGACTCCTGACAGGCGGTTCACGCGATGACGACCTCGACCTCTCCTTCCCTCTCTCCTTCCCTCGGCCGCTCCCCCGTTCCCGAGACCTGCGGTGTTCCGCGGTTCGAGCCGCTGCGGGTGCGGGGCGGGCGGCAGCGGCTGCGACGCGCCCTGCGGCGCCGACGGCGTGCACCGGCCGCGATCCTCGCGATGAGCGCGGCCGCGCTGGCGGTGGCGGGCGGGGGCGAGGTGTCCGCGGATCCGCCGACGCGCCCGGCGGTGAAGGAGCAGCGCCGGCCGGTCGCGGTGCGACTGGTGTCGGCTCCGGTACGGATCGCGGACGCGGCGACCGTGCGGCTGCTGCGCCCCGGCGACCGGGTCGACGTGATCGCCGCTCTCAACTCGCCGATGGGCGGGGCCGGAGCGGCCCGCGTCGTCGCTACGGGCGCCCGGGTGGCCGAGGTTCCGCGCACGGGTGAGACTCGTTCGGACGGCGGGGCGCTGATCGTTCTGTCCGTTCCCCGGTCGACGGCGACGGCTCTGGCGGGCGCGGGGGTCACCTCCCAGCTGGCGGTGACGCTGTGCTGATTCGTACGGCTTACCTGTCACGTAACCGTTCCGTGTGTACGGATTGGACGCCCCAGCGTCCTTCGCGGCCTAATGGCTCAGCTGACTGCACGCGCAACGAAAGGCACCCTGGTGACTGCGAAGAAGGAAAGCGTGATGGCGGGCTTCAAAGCCTTCCTCATGCGCGGCAACGTGATCGACCTGGCCGTGGCGGTCGTCATCGGCGCCGCGTTCACCAACATCGTGAACGCGTTGGTGAAGGGTGTCATCAGCCCGGTGGTCGGCGCCTTCGGCACCAAGGACCTGGAGGGCTACAAGTCCTGCCTGAAGGGCACCTGCCAGCTCGTGAACGGCGAGGTGCAGGGCATCCAGATCGAGTGGGGACTGGTCCTCAGCGCCACCCTGAGCTTCCTGATCACCGCGGCCGTCGTCTACTTCCTCATGGTCCTGCCCATGGCGAAGTACCTGGCCAGGCGGGCCGACGCGGAGAAGGCCCGGGAGGGTGTCAAGGAGACGATGGAGGTCAGCGAGCTGGAGGTGCTCAAGGAGATCCGCGACCACCTGGTCGCCCAGCGCGGCCCGAGCTCCGGCACCGGGGTGGGGACGCACCCCACCCCCTAGCCGGCGACTCGCACCGGCGTCAGAGGTGGTGCGGCGGCTTCTCGTCGAGGAAGCGCGCGAGATCGGCGGCGCTGTCACTGCCGCCAGGAGGCCGCTCGCCCCACCCACGGTCCGTATCGTCCGCGGACTGCTGGTCCAACGGATCGTCGAAGATCAGTTTCGGCTTCCGGGTGTTCTCGGGGTTGGGCTGGTCGCCGGGCTGCTTCGCGTCTCGCGGTCCGTGGGCGGGGGCGGTGCTCATATCTCCAGGGTACGCCGGGACATGGGCCTCGCACCGCCTGGATCAGCGGTCCTTCGGGTCGATCAGCCACAGGCCCAGGACGACGAGGAACGACAGGACCAGGAAGCCCGCACCCCACCAGGCCGTGCCGGTGTCGCCCGCCATCCACTCGTCGACCACGATCGTCAGACCCCACAGCTGGCCGATGACGACCGTGAGGGCCAGGGCGAGACGCGCGCTCAGTTTCGCCGAGCGCTCGGGCTCCTGCTCGGTGCCGGCGCCCGGGCCGGGGCCGGTGTGGCGGATCCGCGGATCGCCGTAGCCGCTGGTCGGCCGGATCTGCGGATAGCGCTCGTGGACGGGGCGGTTCAGGCGGGGCTGCGCACTGCCCGGTGTGTACGCGGGGCCGGGGGCTTCCGGGTCTCGGGGGAAGGGGGTGTCGGTCATGTCCGCTCGCTCCTCGTCCCCGCTCCGCGCGCCGAGAGCCCCGGGCAGCCGACCCGTTCGGCCAGGTCGGGTCGCTCCTCGCCGAGCTGGCGGCACAGTCCCTCCTGGACGCTCTCTCCGGAGCGCGTGGTGCCGACGGCCCAGATGCTGCCGTCGGTTTCCTCCACCACGAGCACCTTGGGCAGCGCGCGCGGTGGCGGGCCCGCGGTCACCTCTCCCGTACGGGCGTCGAAGACTCCTTCGTGGCACGGGCAGTACAGCTCTCCCTCGCTGCCCCGGTCCTTGCGCCACAGCACGGCGCAGGCGAGGTGGGTGCAGACGGCCGAGTAGCCGGCGAGGGTGCCGTCCTCCAGCCGGACGGCGACCGCCCGGTCCTCCTGCCCGGGGTACCGGAACGCCAGGGACTCGCCGGGCAGCAGCTGGTCGGCGATCTTCTTCGGCGCGGGCCTCCCGTCCGAGTCGCCGTGGCGGTGCAGCATGCCGGAGGCGACGCCGATGCCCCCGGCGGCCAGACCGCCGGAGACGGTGGCGACGATCCGCAGATAGTCGCGCCGGGTAGTGAGCGAGTCGGCCGCGATGCGATCGTGCAGCGCTTCCTGGGCGGCGTCGGTGTCGGTCTCGGGGCCGGCCGGCCCGGGGCCGCCGGTGGGGGGCTGCTCGGTGACGCTCATCGGGCGCTCACGTCCACTCCGTTGATCTGGACGACGGGGAGGCCGCCGGGGACCGGCCATTGGACCTTGTCGGCGGGGACGACCATCGCCACTCCGGTGGAGACGGTGGTGGAGCCGAAGGTGAAGGAGTCGGCGACCTGGACGCCGGGGCGTTCGGCGCGGAGCTCTTCGAGGGTGCCGTAGAAGAGGGCGCCGGTCGGACAGACGGTCGCGCACATCGGGGCGAGGCCGTAGGCGGTGCGGTCGTAGCAGAGGTTGCACTTCATCTGCAGCTTCGCCTGGAGGTCGATCTTCGGGACGCCGAAGGGGCAGGCGTTGACGCAGTTGGCGCAGCCGATGCAGCGGGTGGTGTCCGCCTGCTGCACCACGCCGTCGGCGGTGACGAGGATCGCGTCGGCGGGGCAGACCTCGGCGCAGGGGGCGACCGGGTCCTCGCAGTGCATGCAGACGGTCGGGAGGGAGGCGACGGAGTGGCCCTCGTCGGGGTAGTCGAGGTGGATCATCGACGTGCCCCGGTGCGAGTCGCACTCGCGGCAGGCGGAGACACACGCCTGGCAGCCGATGCAGCGCCCGGGGTCGATGAAGATCGTGCGGCCCATCATGTGCGGCGTCAGCTCCTCTCCGCGGTGCCACGGCCCTGGGGGGACGTGGGGGGCAGGGGGTCGGTGCGGGAGACCTGGGTCTCCGGGTAGGCGACGTGTCCCGGGGCGGTCGGCGGCGCCGGGACCTCGTCGATCCGTTCCGCGGCCTCGATCCTGGCGGCGCAGACCTTGTACTCGGGGATCTTGGAGCGGGGGTCGAGGGCGTCGACGGTGAGGGCGTTGGCGGCGGTGGGGACCGGCCAGTGATAGGGGACGAAGACGGTGTCGGGGCGGATCGCCTCGGTGACCAGGGCGGGGAAGACCTCGCTGCCGCGGCGGGTGACGACGCGGACGGGGTCGCCGTTGCGGAAGCCGTGGGAGGGGTGGACCTCGACCCAGGGGCGCGGGGCCTGTTCGACGAGGGCGCCCAGGCGGCGGGTCTGGTTGCCGGAGAGGAAGTGGGCGACGGTGCGGCCGGTGGTGAGCGAGAGGGGGTACTCCTCGCTGTACGGGTCCATGGGCGGGTGCCATTCGACGACCTGGAGGTGGATCGTGCCGTCCGGGTGGTAGGTCCTGCCGTCCTCGAAGAGGCGTGGGGTGCCCGGGTGGTCCGTGGAGGGGCAGGGCCAGGCGATGCCGCCGGTCTCCTCCAGGCGTTCGTAGGTGATGCCGTAGTAGTCGTTGACCGTTCCGGCGGAGGCGACGCGGAGCTCCTCGAAGACGGAGCGGGAGTCGGGGAAGGCGAACTTGTCGCCGGCGCCCAGGCGCCTGGCGAGCTCGCAGATCACCCAGGTGTCGGTGCGGACCCCGGCGGGCGGTTCCTGCGCCTTGTTGTGCTTGACGACCCGGGCCTCGGCGTTGGCCATCACGCCTTCGTCCTCGGCCCAGACGGTGACGGGGAAGACCACGTGCGCGTTGGCGGCGGTCTCGGAGAGGAAGAAGTCGAACTGGGCGTGGAACTGGAGGGTGTCGTAACCGTTCTTGACGGTCGCGTAGTTCGGGAGGGAGACGAAGGGGTTGTTGCAGATGCCGATCAGGCCGCGGATCTCCTCGCGCTGCATCTGCCAGACCATCTCCATCATGGAGGTGCCGGCGGGCGGGAGTTCGGACTCCTCGATGCCCCAGATCTCGCAGATCTGGCGGCGGTGCTCGGGGTTGCCGATGGAGCGGCCGCCGGGCAGCAGATCGGACTTCTGGCCGTGTTCGCGGCCGCCCTGACCGTTGCCCTGGCCGGTGATGGTGCCGTAGCCGGCGCCCGGCTTGCCGATGTTGCCGGTGGCCGTGCACAGGTTGATGATCGTCAGGCAGTTCTCGACGCCCTGGGAGTGGTGTTCGACGCCTCGGGCGTGCCAGGCCATGGCCTTGTCCGCGCCGGCGAACATCCGGGCGGTCCGCACGATCTGTTCCTCGGGGACGCCACAGATCTCGGCGGAGCGGGAGGGCGGGTAGGCCTCGACGGTCTTCCTCACCTCGTCCCAGCCGGTGGTGTGCTCGGCGAGAAAGGCCTCGTCGGTGAGGCCCTCGGCGACGATCACATGGAGGACCGCGTTGAAGAAGGCGGAATCGGTGCCGGGCTTGAGGGCGACATGGAGGTCGGCGGTGCGGGCGATCGCCGTCTCGCGCGGGTCGACGACGATCAGGGTGGCGCCACGGTCCCGCGCTCCCCAGAGGTACTGGGTCATCACGGGGAAGCACTCGCCGACGTTGGAGCCCGCGATGAGCAGACAGTCGGTGAGGAGGATGTCGGAGAACGGATTGCCGGCCCGGTCGATACCGAAGGCCAGTTTGTTGGCGCCGGCGGCGGAGACCATGCACAGGCGGCCGTTGTAGTCGACGTGCCGGGACTTCAGGGCGACGCGGGCGAACTTGCCGACGAGATACGTCTTCTCCGAGAAGAGGCTGGCTCCGCCGAGCAGGCCGAAGGAGTCGTTGCCGTACTCGGCCTGGATGCGGCGGATCTCGGAGACGGTGAAGTCGAGCGCCTCCTCCCAGCTCGCCTCGCGGAAGGGCTCGTCGCGGTTCCGGCGCAGGAGGGGGGAGGTGAGCCGGTCGGGGTGGTTGACCTGCTGGTAGGCGTTGATGCCCTTGGGGCAGAGCCGCATCCGGTTGATGTCGTGGTTGCGGGGCTCGACGCCGAAGACCTTGCCGCCGTTGTCGACGCGGAGATACATGCCGCACTGGACGCCGCAGAAGCAGCAGTGGGTGGGGACGAGCGTCTCGCCGTTCTGGTCGGCGTGCCAGCGGTCGGCGGGGATGCCTCCGGCGTCGCGGAAGGCGCGGGTGCCGGGCGGGGCGAGGGAGGGGTCGAGCGGAAGGGGGTGCCGCCCCACCTGTTGCTGCGTCACTAGAAGCCTTTCTTGACGTGGGTGAGGTAGGCGTTGCCGCGCAGGACGCGCTTGCAGCGGGGGCAGTATTCGGCCCAGGCGTCGAAGTCGAGCTTCAGGTCGCGCATGGTGCCCCGCAGGTTCTCGACGTAGGGGGCGGTGTCGATGGGCTCCTGACAGCGGCGGCAGGCGAGGGCCTGCTCGTCCTTCGTGCGGGAGGTGTACTTGAAGAGCTGCATACCGACGGCGGCGGGCCGCTGGACGATGTGGAAGAACTTCCCGAAGGGGATGTAGATGAGGGTGAAGACCACCGCCACCATGTGGAGGATCGCCAGGAACGCGTAGCCGCCGCCGTGCAGGAAGATCGACGAGAAGGTGAGCAGGAGTCCGGTCACGGAGATGACGATCAGGGCGATGAGCGGGACCAGGTCGTAGGCGAAGCGCTGGCCGGTGCCGGCGCCGCGGTCCTTCATGCGGCGCCACAGGAAGTAGGAGGCGCCGGGGATGACGAGGACGGCGGCGATGTCGAGGCCGTGGAACATCAGCCAGCCGACGATGTTCAGCGAGTCGAAGCCGAGGATCTTGAAGCCCCAGATCCGCATCTCGTAGCCGGGACCGGCGCCGGTGGAGGAGGTGAAGGTGAACCAGCCCCAGGTGAGCGGGAAGGTGATCAGGGCCGCGAGGACGCAGCCCCAGAAGATCAGCTGGTGGGCGGCCCAGCGGGCGTGGGAGCGGGCGCCGAGGAACTTCTGGAAGCCGAGATAGGTGACGATCATCTTCGGCAGGGCGGTGGGGGCGCGGCGGAAGTTGGCGACGGAGAAGAAGGAGCGCCGGCCCTGGGTGAAGAGGCGGCGGGCGCCGGGGGCGGAGACCCAGACCGTGTAGCGGTAGGCGACGCCGAAGGCGAGGAAGACGGTGGCGACGGCGTACGGGAGGAGCGCCGAGTCGAAGTCGCGCAGGAGCCGGCTGCCGAGGACGATCGCGACGATCAGGAGCACGGAGACGGCGGTCCCGGTGAGCGTGGCCCGCCGCCGCACGCCGGCGGGCGTCTGCACGACGGGCGCGGGCGCGGGTCCGGCGCCGGAGCCGTGGCCCGAGGGCTCCTCGGTCACGCTGGGGGTCGACGCCGTGGAGGCCGCGGTCGGGGCGGGCCGGCCCGGCCTCGGATCGGCGGGGTCCTGCGGTGGCTCGGTCACGCGGTCACGCTAGGGCTGTATGCGCGATATTGGCCTGTTCTGGGGCGCGAGCGAGTGAGGGTGTCGCTCGGATGGCGTTCCCCTCGCGGAGTGCCGGTCTCCGCGTGGCGCGTCGGCCCGCCCCGGTCCGTTCAGCGTGCCGCGGGGGTCGCGGCATCAGGGCCTCTGGTGTGCTGGGCCGCATGACGCAACCGTTCCTGCCCCTCACCGCGCGCTCCCGCGCCGAGGCGCATCGCGCCGCCACACCGCTCGAGCTCTTCTTCGACCTCTGCTTCGTCGTCGCCGTCGCCCAGGCCGGAGCCGAGCTCGTGCACGCGGTCGCCGAGGCCCACACCGCCGACGGCATCGCCCACTACGCGATGGTCTTTTTCGCCATCTGGTGGGCCTGGATGAACTTCACCTGGTTCGCCTCCGCCTACGACAACGACGACGCCCTCTACCGCGTCGTCACGCTCGTCCAGATCGTCGGCGTCCTCGTCCTCGCCGCCGGCGTCTCGCGCGCCTTCGAGGACGACTTCCTCGTCGTGGTGCTCGGCTACGTCGTCATGCGGCTCGCCCTCTCCTTCCAGTGGCTGCGCGCCGCCCACCACGCGAGGGACGCCGCCGAGCGCACGATGTGCCGCCGGTACGCGGGCGGGGTCGTCCTCTGCCAGATCGGCTGGACGTCGCTGCTCTACGCCCCCGATGCGGCCCGCCCGTGGATCTTCCTCGTCATGGCCGTCGCCGAGCTGGCGGTCCCGGTGTTCGCGGAGAAGGACGTCACCACCCAGTGGCACCCGCACCACATCGCCGAGCGCTACGGCCTGTTCACGATCATCGTGCTCGGCGAGACGATCGCCGCCGCGACCGTCGCCGTGAAGACGGGCATCGCGGAGTACGACGCCCTCGACGAGCTGCTCCCCATCGCCGCCGGTGGCCTGCTGATCGTCTACGCCGCGTGGTGGGTGTACTTCGTCGTGCCCGCCCACGACCGCCTGACCTCCAACCGGAAGGGGTTCCTCTGGGGCTACGGCCACTATCTGATCTTCGCCTCCGCCGCCGCCATCGGCGCCGGTATCGAGATCGCCGTCGAACAGGCCGTGGGCAAGGCCCACATCTCCACGCTCGCCGCGTCCGCCGCCGTGACGATCCCCGCCGCGCTGTTCCTGCTGTGCGTGTGGTTGCTCCACGCCCGTTACTTCAAGGTCGGCATCGCACAGCAGGCCGTCCTGCCCGCCTCCTCCCTCGCGATCCTGATGTGCACGTTCGCCGGCCGCTGGGCGGTTCTGGCGGCCGGTGTGGTCGCGGCGGCGACCGTGGCGGTCGGGGTCACCCTGACCGCCCGCAACCCGGCCACCCGTACCCACGCCTGACGGGCACTCGTCGGGCGGCGCCGCCCCGACCCTGGGACCCCGGCCGAACAACCGTGGTACGCAAGGACCATGACGAAGCACGACGCACTCACGGACGTGGCGGGCCTGCGGGTCGGCCACGCGCGCGTGGCCGGACCGAACGCGCTCAGCGGGACCACCGTCGTCCTCGCCCCGGAGGGCGGGGCCGTGGCGGCCGTGGACGTACGGGGCGGCGGCCCCGGCACCCGGGAGACCGACGCGCTCGACCCCCGTAACGTCGTTCAGCGGATCGAGGCCGTCGTCCTCACCGGCGGCAGCGCGTACGGGCTCGAGTCGGCGGCCGGTGTGATGGCCTGGCTGGAGGAGCGGGGCCGAGGGGTACGCGTCGGGCCCGACCCCTCGCACGTGGTCCCGGTCGTCCCCGCCGCCTGCGTCTTCGACCTGGGCCGGGGCGGCGACTTCACGGCCCGCCCGGGAGCCGCCACGGGGCGCGCGGCGGTGGAGGCCGCGGCGGCGACGGAGCTCCACGCACGCGTGGAGACGGGCGCGGTCGGTGCGGGCACCGGCGCCGTCGTCGGTGGGCTCAAGGGCGGGGTCGGTACGGCGAGCACGGTCCTGGACTCCGGCATCACGGTCGGCGCGCTGGTCGTCGTCAACGCGGTCGGCTCGGCGGTCGACCCGGAGACGGGCGCGTTGTACGGGCAGTACTTCCAGGGCCGCCCCGCCTACCCCGATCCGGCCGTCCACGAGACGGCACGGCGCCGGCTCGCCGAGACCCTGGCCACGAACGCCCCTCCGCCCCTGAACACGACGCTCGCGGTCGTCGCCACCGACGCCGTCCTGACGCGCGCGCAGGCGCAGAAGTTCGCGGGCACGGCGCACGACGGCATCGCGCGCGCCATCCGGCCCGTCCATCTCCTCAACGACGGGGACACCGTGTTCGCCCTGGCGACCGGGGAACGGGACCTGCCCGGCGAAGCGGGCCCGCTCGCCCTGAACGACATCCTGGCGGCGGGCGCGGACACGGTGACCCGGGCGATCGTGCGGGCCGTCCTGGAGACCGCCCAGGGAGTCAGAGGTCCGGGCGGCCACTTCCCGTCCTATCGCGAGCTGTACGGGCCCGAGGCCGATGCCGCTGTCGACTCCCTTTCCAACAAGGGGAGTTGAGGGCGGAGCCCGCCGGGCGCGCGGGAACTTCCCGCACGCCCCCTTCGTTTTGCCGAACCCCGGACACGATGTCAGACCCAGGGACTACGTTAAGCAAGCACCGAGTGACATGCGGCGACGGCCTGGAGACCCTCTTGAACGATCCGCAGGATCCTCACGATCCGTACGAGACGACCGAGACGCAGGTGGAGCGGCTCCTCGGCCGGGCGCTCAACTCCTTCGACCTGCCCGACATCACGGTCGAGCGGCTGGAGACGGCCCTCGCCCACTCCAGCGCGCTCCACTCCTCGCACCACAGCGCGTCGCTGCACCGCACCACGTACCGCCACACCTATCTGCTCTCCGACGGCACGGCGCTCAGCCTGTGGGAGCTGGTGCACAACGCCGGCCGGGACGGCGCCGAGCAGCGCGAGCTGTACACGGACGAGGCGGAGGCGAGGCTCGCCGCGTCCCGGCTGCCGACCGGCCTCGACCCGGGATGGGGCGTCGATCGCTCCTCCGGCCCGGACGGGGACGAGGTCGGCGACCTGGAGCTGCTGAGCGCCCTGCTGTCCGAACCGATACCGACGCAGCCCCGGATGTACGTCCCGGACAACTCCGCGGACCACGCCCGCCGGGTGCTGCGCCGTGCGGAGAACGCGGACCGGCCGGGCGAGGAGACGGCACGCCGGCTGCGGGTGGCGTTCGCCCACCACATCACGCAGGCGTTCGGCCGCCCGTGCGCGGTGGAGAGCGGCCGGGACGCCGGATTCACGCTCTACGAGCACGCGTTCCTGCTGCTCGACGGCGGCGAGCTGAGCCTGTGGGAGGTCGAGCACACGGCGACGCCGGACGGGCGTCACATGTGCGAGGTGTACGAGGACGAGCGCACGGCCCGCGAGGCGATGGAGCACCGCGCCCGGGTGCGGTGAGCGACCGACCGCCGACCGGGAGGAGACACACCGAGGGGCGGTGCGCTCGCTGTGCGCACCGCCCCTCGGCCTCGGGCGTCCCTCGCGGGCCGGTCAGGCTGCCACGGCCACCTTCGTCTCGGCCTGGGGCTTGCCCTCCGTGTCGCCGTTTCCCGCCGGGGCCGGCTTCCGCGCGCCCTTGAGGAGGATCACCAGGGCGGTGCTGACGAGCGTGCCCGCCAGGATCGCGACCAGGTAGAGCAGCGGGTTGCCGATCAGCGGGATCACGAAGACGCCGCCGTGCGGGGCCCGCAGGGTGCACTCGAAGACCATCGACAGGGCGCCGGTGACCGCGCCGCCCGCCATCGCCGCCGGGATGACCCGCAGCGGGTCGGCCGCGGCGAACGGGATGGCGCCCTCGCTGATGAACGAGGCTCCGAGGACCCAGGCCGCCTTGCCGTTCTCCCGCTCGGCCCTGGTGAACAGCTTGCCGCGTACGGCCGTGGCCAGCGCCATCGCGAGCGGCGGCACCATACCGGCGGCCATCACGGCGGCCATGACCTTGAGCGAGCCCTCGTTGGGGGTGGCGAGACCGCCGACGGCGAAGGCGTACGCGACCTTGTTGACGGGGCCGCCGAGGTCGAAGCACATCATCAGGCCGAGGATGACGCCGAGGATGATCGCGTTGACGCCGGAGAGGCCGGACAGCCAGTCGGTCATGGCCTTCTGGAGGCTCGCGATCGGCTTGCCGATCACCAGGAACATCAGGAAGCCGACGACGATCGACGCGAGCAGCGGGATCACGACCACCGGCATGATGCCCCGCAGGGCCGCGGGCACCTTCACCTTCTGGATGGCCAGCACCGTGCCACCGGCGATCAGACCGGCGGCGAGGCCGCCGAGGAACCCCGCGTCGATGGTGAGGGCGATCGAGCCGCCGACGAAGCCGGGGACGAGGCCGGGTCGGTCGGCCATGCCGTACGCGATGTAACCGGCGAGGACCGGAACGAGGAAGCTGAACGCGAGCCCGCCGATCTGGAACATCAGCGCGGCCCAGCTGTCGGCCTGCCCCCAGGCGAAGTGCTCGGCGACGGAGGGGGCCTTGTCGATGGCGTAGCCGCCGATGGCGAAGCCGAGGGCGATGAGGAGACCGCCGGCGGCGACGAAGGGGACCATGTAACTGACGCCGGACATCAGCCACTTGCGGAGCTTGGTGCCGTAGCCCTCGCTCGGCTCCCCGGCGCTCTCGACGGGGGTGGGCTTTCCGGCGGAGACCTCGCCGCGCTCGGCCTTGGCGCGGACCTCGCCGATGAGTGCGGCGGGCCGGTTGATGCCGGCCTTGACGCCGACGTCGACGGTCGGCTTCCCGGCGAAGCGCTCCTTGTCCCGTACGGGCACGTCGTGCGCGAAGATCACCCCGTCGGCGGCCTCGACGACCGCTGGGTCGAGCCGGTCGAACCCGGCGGACCCCTGCGTCTCGACGACGACCTCGACCCCGGCCGCCGCGCCGGCCCTTTCGAGGGCTTCGGCGGCCATGTAGGTATGGGCGATCCCGGTGGGACAGGAGGTCACGGCCACGATCCGGAAGGGCACGCCTCCCCCGGAACCGGAGGCTCCCCCCGTCTCCCCGGCTGCGCCGACCGGCGTTGCCGGGGCGTCAGCTCTGGACTCGGGCGCGCCGTCGACCGGCGAAGCCGGGGCGGACGGTCCGCTGGTGCCTTCCGCCATCGCGGTGGACCCGCCGACCGCAGGCGCCGCTCCCGGCGAAGCCGGGGAATCCGGCCCGACAGGGCCGGTGACGCCGCCCGGCGAAGCCGGGGCGGACGCGCCGTCGGTGCCTTCCGCCATCGCGGCGGACGCGCCGACCGACCCGGCAGGGGCCCCGGCTCCGGGGGCCGGCGTACCGGTCCCCGGGGACGCCTGCGTCGACGGAGCCTCGGCAGGCTTCTCGCCCGAGATGAGTGCGGCTGCCTCCGCCGCCGACGTCGCCGACCGCAGTGCCGTCGTGAACTCCTCGTTCGTCAGCCGGCGGGCCAGGGACGAGAGGATCGTCAGGTGGGCGTCGTCCGCTCCCGCGGGGGCCGCGATCAGGAAGATGAGGTCCGCCGGGCCGTCCGGGGCGCCGAAGTCGATGCCCGACGGTGAGCGGCCGAACGCGAGGGTGGGCTCCACCACGTGCGCGCTGCGGCAGTGTGGGATGCCTATGCCGCCGTCCAGGCCGGTCGGCATCTGGGCCTCGCGGGCGGCCACGTCCGCGAGGAAGCCGTCGAGGTCGGTCACCCGGCCGAGCGCGACCATGCGCTCCGCGAGCGAGCGAGCCGCCGCTTCCTTGGTGCCGGCGGACAGGTCGAGGTCGACCAGGTCCGCGGTGATGATCCTGCTCATCGCGGGCTCCCTTGCTCACTGAGTACTCGGTCGAGGGGCACGTCACCGGTCACCGTGACCGCCGACGGGTTCAGATCGGCCGGGGTGGGCATCTCGCTCCCCGGCAGCTGGACGGCCGCCGCGCCGTGCGCGACCGCCGCCGCGAGGGCCTCCGGGCCCTCTCCCCCCGCCGCGAGGAATCCGGCCAGGGACGCGTCACCCGCGCCCACGTTGGACCGGACGGCCTCGACCTCCGCGGTGCCGAACCAGATGCCGGCGTCCGAGACGAGCAGCTGGCCGTCCGCCCCCAGGCTCGCGAGGACGGCCCCCGCCCCGCGCTCCCGCAGCTCCTCCGCCGCCTTCACCGCGTCCCCCACGGTGGCCAGCGGCCTCCCCACGGCCTCCGCCAGTTCGTCGGCGTTCGGCTTGACCACGTCCGGCCGGGCCGCCAGGGCCGCGAGGAGCGACGGGCCCGAGGTGTCGAGGGCGATCCGGGCGCCGGCGCCGTGGGCGCGGGTGACCAGCTCGGCGTACCACTCGGGCGTGAGGCCGCGCGGCAGGCTGCCGCAGCAGGCGATCCAGTCCGCCGCCGGCGAGTACGCGCTCACCGTCGTGAGGATCGTCTCCGACTCCTCCGGCGTCAGCTCCGGGCCGGGCGCGTTGACCTTCGTCAGCGTCCCGTCCGGCTCCGCCAGCGCGATGTTGGAGCGGGTGTGACCGGCCACCGGCACCGGTGCCACCTCGATGCCCTGCCCGGCGAGGAGTTGAGCGACGAGCGCGCCGGGCGCACCGCCGAGCGGGACGACGGCGACCGTACGGTGCCCGGCGGCGGCGACGGCCCGGGAGACGTTGACGCCCTTGCCGCCCGGGTCCATGCGCTCCGCGGACGCGCGCAGCACCTCGCCGCGCTCCAGGGCCGGGACCTCGTACGTCCGGTCCAGCGACGGGTTGGGGGTGACGGTCAGGATCATGTGCGTACGACTTCCGTTCCCGCGGCCTCGATCGCCGCGGCGTCCTCGGGGCTGAGCCCGCTGTCGGTGATGAGCAGATCGACGTCGGTGAGGTCGCCGAAGCGGGCGAAGTGCTCCTGGCCGTGCTTGGCCGAGTCGGCGAGGAGCACGACGCGTCGGGCGGAGGCGATCACGGCCCGCTTGACGGCGGCCTCGGCGAGGTCGGGGGTGGTGAGACCGTTGTCGGGCGAGAAGCCGTTGGCGCCGAGGAAGGCGACGTCGGCGCGGATCTCCCCGTACGCCCGCAGCGCCCACGCGTCGACAGCGGCGCGGGTACGGTGCCGGACGCGGCCGCCGACGAGGTGGAGGTCGATGCCCGGGTGGTCGGCGAGGCGGGCCGCGACGGGCAGGGCGTGGGTGACGACGGTCAGGCCGCATTCGAGGGGGAACTCGGCGGCGAGCCGGGCGACGGTGGTGCCGGCGTCGAGGACGACGCTTCCCTCGTCGGGGAGTTCGGCGACGGCGGCCCGGACGATCCGGTCCTTCTCGTCGGCGGCGGTGGCTTCGCGCTCGGCCAGGTCGGGCTCGAAGTCGAGCCGCCCGGCGGGTATCGCGCCGCCGTGCACCCGGCGTACGAGCCCGGCCCGGTCGAGGGCCTTGAGGTCACGCCGCACGGTCTCGGCCGTGACCTGGAACTCCTCGGCGAGGGAGAGGACGTCGACGCGTCCGCTCTCGCGGGCGAGCCGCAGAATCGCTTGGTGGCGCTCGGGTGCGTACATGTGGTTTTACGTCCGTTCCCTGCCCGAACCTGTGGTTTCACCAGCAGGGTACGTCCGGGTTTCCGGAAAGTAAACGGATTCGGGCATTCGTACGGACACGAACGGGCATCGAAAGGCCCGGACCAGGGGTTCCCGGTCCGGGCCTTCTCAGGTCGGCTCAGCGCGTGAGCACCGGCTCCTTCTCCACCACGGCGTCGGTCGGCATCTCTACCGCGTCGTCCCCGTCCTCCGCGCCTTCCACGTGCTGCTTCGGCTTCGCCGGCAGGGCGAACATCACCAGGAAGATCACGGCGAGCACCGCCCCCGCCCAGCCGAGCGCGTTCTGGAACGCGTCCGTGAACGCCGCGCCCACCTCGGCCGGAGCCTTCGCGAGACGCTCCTCGTCGATCACCCCGAAGAAGACGACCGACACGAGCCCGAGTCCGAGCGCCATGCCCATCTGCCCGGTCGTGTTCACGAGACCCGACGCCGAGCCCGCGTGCTCCCGCGGCACCTCCGAGAGGACCGCGTCCGTCAGCGGGGCCACGATCAGACCCATGCCCAGACCCATGACCACCAGGGGCGGGATCATCTGCCAGGGGTCGATGGAGGTCCCGTACCGGCCGGCCATCGCCATGTAGAGCAGCACGCCGGCGACCATCGTCAGCGCGCCCGCCTGGAGCACCTTGCGGCCGAAGCGGGGCACCAGCTTCTGCACCGACATTCCGGCCGCCGTCGAGACGGCGATGGAGAACGGCACGCCCGTCAGACCCGCCTTGAGCGGGCTCCAGCCGAGCCCGATCTGCATGTACAGCGTCCAGACCAGGAAGAAGATGCCCATCACGACACCGAAGGTCAGCTGGACCGCGATGCCCGCCGCGAAGCTCTTCACCTTGAACAGCGACAGCTCGATCAGCGGCGAGCCGTCCTTCCTCACCTTGTACTTCTCGTACGAGACGAGGGCGGCGAACACGACGAGGCTGCCGGCCATGCACAGGTGGCCCCACAGCGGCCAGTCCAGCTCCCGGCCGCGCGTCAGCGGGTAGATCAGCATCAGCAGCGCGAGCGTGACCAGCAGGACGCCGACGATGTCGAGACGGAGCGCCTTGGGCGCCTTCGACTCGGTGATGAACTTCCGGCCCAGCAGCAGGCCGGCGATGCCGACCGGCAGGTTGATGAGGAAGATCGGCCGCCACTCCAGGCCGGCGATGTTCCACTGCGTGAGCAGCGCGCCGAGCAGCGGGCCGGAGACCGCGCCGAGACCGATGATCGCGCCGAACATGCCGAAGACCTTGCCGCGCTCGTGCGCGGGGAAGGTGACGTGGATGATCGACAGGACCTGCGGCACCATCATCGCCGCCGCGGCGCCCTGGAGGAGGCGGGAGGCGACCAGCATCTCCGGGCTCGCGGCGAAGCCGCAGAGCGCGGAGGCGAGGGTGAAGCCGGCGGTGCCGAGGAGGAAGAGCCGCTTGCGGCCGTAGATGTCGCCGAGCCGTCCGCCCGTGATCAGGCCGGCGGCGAACGCGAGGGCGTAACCGGCGGTGATCCACTGGATGGCGCCGAAGGAGGCGCCGAGGTCGCGCTCGATGCTCGGGATCGCGATGTTGACGATCGTGGCGTCGACCAGGTCCATGAAGGCGGCGGTCATGACGATGGCGAGGGCGACCCAGCGCCGGCGGTCGGCGACCGCTTCGGTGGCCGTGCGCGCGGCCGCTTCTTCCTTGACCTTGACCGTTTCCGGGACGGCGTCGTGTGAACTCATACGATGAAGATAGAAGCCATATAGGTCAGGTCGTGTCCTAGATGAGCGGCATCCTGGGACGCATGACGGATACTCCGGCACGACTTCTGAATCTGCTGTCGCTGCTCCAGACGCCGCGCGAGTGGCCGGGCAGCGAGCTGGCCGACCGGCTCGAGGTCTCCGCCCGCACGATCCGGCGGGACATCGACCGGCTGCGGGAACTCGGCTACCCGGTCGAGGCGACGAAGGGCGCGGTGGGCGGGTACCGCCTGGTCGCCGGTACGGCGATGCCACCACTGCTCCTCGACGACGAGGAGGCGGTCGCGATCGCGGTGGGGCTGCGGGCGGGGGCCGGGCATGCGATCGAGGGCGTCGAGGAAGCGTCGGTACGGGCCCTGGCGAAGCTGGAGCAGGTACTGCCGTCGCGGCTGCGCCACCGGGTCTCCACGCTGCAGAACGCGACGATCCCGCTGACGCGCGGGGACGGGGCGACCGTCGCGCCGTCGACCCTGACGGCGCTCGCGGGGGCGGTCACGGGGCACGAGCGGCTGCGCTTCGGCTACCGGGCGGGGGACGGCACGGAATCGCGACGCCAGGTGGAGCCGTACCGGCTCGTGTCGACGGGGCGGCGGTGGTACCTGGTGGCGTACGACCTGGAGCGCGAGGACTGGCGTACGTTCCGGGTGGACCGGGTGTCCGACCCCTTCGCGACGGGCGCGAGGTTCACTCCGCGGGAGCTGCCGGAGGGCGGCGCGGCCGAGTACATGATGCGCTCGATGTCCCGCGCCCAGCCCGAACTCGAGCTCGATGTGACGTTCGGGGCCCCGGCGGAATTCGTGGCGTCCCGCCTCCCCGCCCACCTTGCCCCGACGGCGACGGGTCCGACCAGCTGCCGCCTGCGCACCTCCACGGCGGACTCGACGGAATGGCTGGCCCTCCGCCTGGCCCTGGTCGACGCCCCCTTCACCATCCACGGCCCTTCGTCCCTGCTGACGTACGTGACCGCCCTGGCCACCCGCCTGACGGCCTCCACCGCATGAGCCAGGGCCACTGCGCCGCGGAGCGGCGCAGTGGCCGGGTCCGCAGGGGCAAGGCACCCGTCCGCCGGGCGCCTTAGGCCACCGCGTCGAAGCCCGTGTCCCGGGCCATCTTCTTCAGTTCCAGCAGCGCGTGCTTCTCGATCTGGCGGATCCTCTCCCGCGTCAGGCCGTGTTCCTTGCCGACCTCCGTCAGCGTCCGCTCCCGGCCGTCCTCGATCCCGTACCGCATCCGAATGATCGACGCCGTGCGGTGGTCGAGCTTGTCGATGAGGTCGTCCAGCTCCTCGCTGCGCAGCAGCGTGAGCACCGACTGCTCCGGCGACACCGCCGAGGTGTCCTCCAGCAGGTCACCGAACTGCGTCTCGCCCTCGTCGTCCACCGGCATGTTCAGCGAGACCGGGTCCCTGGCCCAGTCCATGACGTCCACGACCCGCTCGGGGGTGGAGCCCAGCTCCGTCGCGATCTCCGCCGGCTCCGGATCCCGGCCGTTCTCCCGGTTGAACTCGCGCTGCACGCGCCGGATCCGCCCGAGCTCCTCCACCAGGTGGACGGGGAGCCGGATCGTGCGCGACTGGTCGGCTATGGACCGCGTGATGGCCTGGCGGATCCACCACGTGGCGTACGTCGAGAACTTGAAGCCCTTCGCGTAGTCGAACTTCTCGACCGCGCGCACCAGGCCCGCGTTCCCCTCCTGGATCAGGTCGAGCAGCGGCAGTCCGCTGCGCGGATAGCGTCGCGCGACCGCGACGACGAGTCGCAGGTTGGACTTGATGAAGAGGTCCTTGGCACGCTCGCCCGCGGCGACCAGCGCTTCGAGCTCCTCGCGGGACGCACCCGCCCCCTCGCTCTCGACCTCTTTGTCCAGGATCTGCCGGGCGTACACGCCCGCCTCGATCGTCTGGGAGAGCTCGACCTCCTTGGCGGCGTCGAGCAGGGGGGTGCGCGCGATCTCGTCGAGGTACATGCCGACCAGGTCGCGGTCGGCGATCTCCCCGCCCACGGCGCGAACGCTGCTGGCCCGCGTGCTGCTACCGCCGGTGGCGGACGAACGACGGGCGACGGCACGGGTTGCCATGCGTGCTCCCTTGCTGAGTAGGTCGCGACACCCTTTCGGGTGCCCTGCATCCGACGGAAACAACGACTGGAATCAGGACAGAATTCCCACGCGGCTCATCGATTTTCGCGATCATGCAGTACCCTGTCCCGCCACCGAGCGGGATACATGGCCCCTGAACCCACGGAGACGCAGGTCAGGCCGGGCCCGGAGGGTGACCTGGCGGCGCTCACGGCGGCGAGACCGCGATGACCCTCGACAGCGAGCCCTTCCGTCCCACAAGACGTCCCGCATCGCCTCCCGGTTGCTCACGATGTCCGGTAAGCAACGAAAAACCGCTCGATGCCCTGCGCGTACCCCGGCACCGCCCCTTTAGCCGAACTGGACCGAGCGCTTCGCCAGCCCCATCCAGAACCCCTCGATCACACTCCGCCCGCCCGCCAGGTCACCCGCCGCGTCCGCCGCGCCCAGCGTGACGAACAGGGGCGCGAAGTGCTCCGTGCGCGGATGGGCGAGCCGGCCCGCCGGGGACTTGTGCACGAAGTCGAGGAGCGCGTCGACGTCCTCGGCCTCCAGGGCATGGCGCCCCCAGTCGTCGAACTCCGCCGACCAGCCCGGCACCCCCGGCCCCGTATGCCGCAGCGCGGCCAGGTTGTGGGTGAAGAACCCGCTGCCGACGATCAGTACGCCCTCGTCCCGCAACGGCGCGAGCCTGCGTCCGATGTCCATCAGCTTCCGCGGGTCGAGCGTGGGCATGGAGATCTGGAGCACGGGGATGTCGGCGGCCGGAAACATCTCCACGAGCGGCACGTACGCACCATGGTCGAGCCCGCGATCGGGGATGTCCTGCACCGGCGTACCGGGTCCGTGCAGCAGCTTGCGGACGGACGCGGCGAGTTCGGGTGCTCCGGGGGCCGCGTACCGCACCCGGTAGTAGTGCTCGGGGAAGCCCCAGAAGTCGTGGACGAGGGGGACCGTCTCGATCGCTCCGAGCGCGAGCGGGGCCTCCTCCCAGTGGGCGGAGACCATCAGGATCGCCTTCGGGCGGGGCAGTCCCGCCGACCAGGCGGCGAGTTCGCCGGGCCAGACCGGGTCGTCGGCGAGCGGCGGGGCGCCGTGCGAGAGATAGAGGGCGGGCATCCGTTCCAGTGCGGCGTCCATGACGGCCACCTCCCGGGATCCTTTAAGTTTCAAGCTCACCTGACATGACGAGCTTAAGCCCGATCTAGTTCAACTTTCAAGGATAGGCCGTAGGATAGATACATGACCATGGCACCCAATGACGCGCCCCGCTGGCTCACCGACGAGGAGCAGCACGTCTGGCGTGCGTACCTGCACGCCACCACCCTCCTCGAGGACCATCTCGACCGCCAGCTGCAACGCGACGCCGGGATGCCGCACATCTACTACGGCCTGCTCGTCCAGCTCTCCCAGGCGCCCCGCCGCCGGCTGCGGATGACGGAACTCGCCAAGGCCGTCAAGATCACCCGATCCCGGCTCTCCCACGCCGTCGCACGGCTGGAGAAGAACGGCTGGGTGCTCCGCGAGGACTGTCCCTCCGACAAGCGCGGACAGTTCGCGTACCTCACGGACGAGGGGTTCCAGGTGCTGGAGCGGGCGGCACCCGGCCATGTCGCCGCCGTGCGGCAGGCGATGTTCGACCGGCTCAGCCCGCACCAGGTGGAACAGCTCGGCGAGATCATGAAGGTGATGGCGGAGGGCCTGCAGCCGACGGACCCGAAAGCGGACCTGCCCTGGCTCCGCTGAGCCGGAGCTCGAGCGGAACCAGGGCAGGAAAGGCCGTACGCCGCAGCCGTACGAGGGCTAGGGGTCAGTGCACGATGACGGGGATCTTCACCTCGTCCTCGGCCCCCTCGCCCAGCCCCGACCTCGACCCGGACCCGGACGCGGCCACCGCGCCGGCCCCCGGCTTCCCGGTCGTGATGAAGGTGGCGGCGATCACGGCCGAGACGACCAGGATGCCGACGGCCCACCAGATGGCGGCCGCGTAGCCCTCCACCATGCCCTGGAGCTGGATCAGCTTCTGGGCGGCGGGGGTGGTGGCGCCGGCCGCGTGGTCGGCGACGAACGCGGTCGTGGCCGAGGCGGCGATCGTGTTCAGCAGCGCCGTACCGATGGCACCGCCGACCTGCTGCGAGGTGTTGACCATCGCGGAGGCCACACCGGCGTCCTGCGGGTCGACGCCGTGCGTGGCGAGTGACATGGCCGGCATGAAGGCCGTACCCATGCCGAGGCCGAGCAGCAGCTGGGCGGGGAGGATCAGACCGGCGTACGAGGTGCCGATCTCCAGCTGGGTGAGGAGCAGCATGCCGACGGCCGCGGTCAGGAAGCCCGGAGCCATCAGCAGGCGCGGGGGAACCCGCGTCATCAGCCGCGTACCGATCTGGGTCGAGCCGACGATCATGCCCGCGATCATCGGGAGGAACGCGAAGCCCGTCTTGACCGGCGAGTACCCCTTCACGATCTGGAGGTAGTACGTCAGGAACAGGAACAGACCGAACATCGAGATGACGGCCAGACCCAGCGAGAGGTACACACCGCCACGATTGCGCTCGGTCAGGACACGCAGCGGCAGCAGCGGGGACTTCACCCTCGCCTCGGTGAGGACGAAGGCGGCGAGGAGCACGACGGAGCCGACGAACATGCCGATCGTCGTCGCGTCCGACCAGCCCTCGGACTCGGCGCGGGTGAAGCCGTAGACCAGCGCGACCAGGCCGAGGGTGGACAGCACCACGCCCGGGATGTCGAGCGGCGAGCGGTTGCGCCCGCCGGCCGGCTCACGGATGACGAAGTACGCGCCCGCGGCCGCGACGATCGCGAAGGGGATGTTGACGAAGAAGGTCCAGCGCCAGTCCAGGTACTCGGTGAGGAAGCCGCCGAGGATCAGACCGACGGCGCCACCGCCACCGGCGATCGCACCGTAGATGCCGAACGCCTTGGCGCGCTCCTTGGTATCGGTGAACATCACCGCGAGCAGGGAGAGCGCGGCGGGCGCGAGCAGCGCGCCGAACGCGCCCTGGAGCGCGCGGGCGCCGAGCATCATCGCCTCGCCGGTCGCTGCCCCGCCGAGCGCGGAGGCGGCGGCGAAGCCGATCAGGCCGACGACGAAGGTGCGCTTACGGCCCCACAGGTCGGCGATGCGGCCGCCGAAGAGCAGCAGACCGCCGAACGCCAGGGCGTAGGCGGTGATGACCCACTGCCGGTTGCCGTCCGAGATCCCCAGGTCCTGCTGGGCGGAGGGCAGCGCGATGTTCACGATCGTCGCGTCGAGCACGACCATCAGCTGGGCGAGGGCGATGAAGACCAGCGCTTTCCAGCGCCGGGGATCTGTTTCGGGCATGGGTGTAGCCACCTCTTGGTGCGTTAAGGAAAAAAACGGGACGTACGTACCGGGGTATCGGGGTTACGGAGCCGAGTTACCGGGCTCGCAGGGCCTCCAGAGTGGCGGCCGAGCCGGGCAGTACGGAGCGCGCGGGCGCTTCGAGACCGTCCAGGAACAGCTGCAGATGGCGGTGGACGAAGCGGTCCATGTTCAGGCAGGCGGTGCCCGGGAGCGGGCGGGTCAGCTGGGAGACGGCCACCAACAGGTCCCCGACGCCGACGTCGGCACGGAGCCTGCCCGACCGGTGCGCGCGATCGACGAGCCCCTGTACGGCGGCCTCCAACCGCTTGCGTTCGGCGAGCAGTTCGGGCTGGTCCACCTCGAAGGTGCCGTCGATCATCGGGCAGAGGGCGCCGATCCGTTCGTCGGCGGCGCCGTGCGTGAAACGGCGCAGCGCGTCGAAGGCGTCGGACGTCCCGTCGTCCACGGCCGCGGCCGCCTCGTCCGCCAGGTCCGTGGTGCGGGACGTGACGGAGAGGACGACCTCGTGGATGAGGTCGTTGCGCTCGGGGAAGTTGCGGTAGAGCGTGGCGTTGCCGACCCCGGCGCGGCGCGCGATCTCGTCGAGCGGCACCTGCGGGCCGAACTCGACGAACATCTCGCGGGCCGCCGTCACGATCCGCTCGCGGTTGCGCAGGGCATCGGCCCGCGGGCGCGGCCCGCGACGGGCGGGCGCGGTACCGGCTTCGACGCCGATCGCTTCGGTGGTCACGCCACGGCCTCCCTCTGATGGTGGTGAGTGATCCGGGGACCGAGTCCCCACTTCCTCGAACACAGGCGTAAACGGGGAGGGACTCCCCGGTTATTTCCCGGCCTCCTTGTGACCTGCGTCACCACACCGGCCTCTCGCGGAATACCCACGATCGGGCCAACCCGGCGCGCGCCCCCGCACCTCTCGTCACAGGCTGATCGAACAGCAGCGCTGACCAGCTGACCGAAGCCGACCAGAGAGGCGACCGGATGCAGCAGACCCGCCGGCGGATACGCAGACCCGTCGTCCTCGCCGCGGTGGCAGCCCTCGGGCTCGCCGCACTGGCCTCGGCCAGCACGAGCCTCCCCGGCCCGTCCCCGGCCTCGGCGGGCCCCGTGGCCGCCGCATCCGGGGAGGCACCGCTCGGGCCGTGCCGGATCGTGTCGACGATGGGTGTGCAGATGTCGGAGGGGATGCCGACCGCGCCCGGCTACGCCCGCTCCACGGGCCGGATCAAGGCCCTCAATCTGATGGTCGACTTCCCGGACGCACCCGGGGACGGCACGGCGCTCAGCCGCTTCGACGAGTTCTTCCCGAAGACCTCGGACTGGTTCCGCACCAGCTCGTACGGGCGCCTGCAGTACCACCCCGAGGTCCCCATACCCGACTGGCTGCGCATGCCGCGGCCGTTCTCCTCGTACGGGATAGAGCGCGGTTCACCGTACGAACCGGGCTACCGGGGGCTCGTCGAGGACATCGTGAAGGCCGCCGACCCCACGGTGGACTTCAGCGCGTACGACCTGGTCAACATCCTGGTCACCCCGAACGCCGGGCCCTCGGCCCTGGACACCGTCCTGTCGGTCACCTTCTCCGGCAACGACGACGCGCCGTACGCGGACGGCGTCCCGCTCTCCAACACGTCCTTCGTCTACAGCCGCCAGGACGACGGCTCGGGGTCGTACGCCGAGACCGGCTACCGCGTCCTGCCGCACGAGAACGGCCATGTCTTCGGCCTGCCCGACCTCTACACCGTGGACGGCGGCGGCACGGTCGGGCACTGGGACATCATGTCCGAGGACTGGGGGGCCAACAACGACCTGCTCGGCTGGCACAAGTGGAAGCTGGGCTGGCTCGACAACGAGCAGGTCGGCTGCGCGTCCAAGCCGGGGACGCACGAGTACACGCTGACGCCGCTGGCGACCGCCGGCGGCCCGAAGCTCGCCTTCGTACCGCTCTCCGAGACCTCCGGGTACGCGGTCGAGGTCCGCACCCGCGACGGCAACGACGAGGCCGTCTGCGAGCCGGGCGTCCTGGTCTACCGGGTCGCGTCGGACGTCGACACCGGGCACGGCCCGGTGACCGTGGCGGACAGCGACAAGGACAGCGGCGGCTGCACGCGCCGCCCGAACGTCCACGCGGAGCTGTCGGACGCTCCGTACCGCCCGGGAGAGACCTTCATGGACCGGGCGAACGGCATCCGGATCACGGTGATGGACGAGCAGACCGGCAGCCGCTACCGCGTCCGCGTCACGCGCTCCTGACCGCTTTCCCGGCACCCTGACACCTGTCCCCGATCTCCTCCCTGAGCCGGCGCTTGAGCACCTTCCCGGTCGCGTTCCGAGGCAGTTCGGCATCCCGTACGAGGACGTGGGCGGGCACCTTGAAGGCGGCGAGACGGGCGCCGACGTGGCCGCGCAGCTCCTCGACGGTCGCCGTCGCGCCCGCCCGCAGCCGTACGACGGCGGCGACCTCCTCCCCCAGGGTGGGATGCGGTACGCCGAGGACGGCGGCGTCGAGCACGGCGGGGTGGTCGTGGAGGACGTTCTCGACCTCGACGCAGTACACGTTCTCGCCGCCGCGGATCACCATGTCCTTGAGCCGGTCGACGAGGGTGACGCGCCCGTCGTGGAGCCGGGCGAGGTCCCCGGTGCGGAACCACCCGTCCTCGCCGAAGGCCGCCCTCGTCGCCTCCTCGTCGTTCCAGTACCCGCGGACGAGGGACTGCCCCCGCAGCCACAGCTCCCCGACACCGTCCGCGTCGGGCCGGTGGACGCGGACCTCGGTGGCGGGCGTGGGCCGGCCGACGCTCCGCGGATCGGCGCGGTACTCGGCCCCGAAGTTCGCGAACACGCCCCCGCAGGTCTCGGTGAGCCCATAGCCGTTGCGGGGCTCGACGCGCTCCCCGTACGCGGCGGTGAGGCGGGCCACGATCTCGGGCGGGGCGGCGGCGCCCCCGGTGTTGAGCATGACGAGGCTCTCCAGCGGATCGCCGGTCTCCTCCGCCCGGTCGAGCAGCTGCAGGGCGGTCGTCGGCACGCCGGCGTAGTGCGTGACGCGGTGGCGCCGGATCAGCTCCAGGGCCTTGCCCGCGTCCCACTTCCGCAGGAGGACGAGGGCCCCGCCGGCGGCCATGACCGAGTAGAACGACGTGAACGCCGCCACGTGGAAGAAGGGGAACGTGGTGAGCGAGACGGGCGCGGGCCCCTGCCCGGGCACCATCCCCCGCCCGAGGGCGGAGGCGGCGGCGTAGTACCGCGGATTCATCGCGGCCCCGGCCTGCGCAAGGTGCGTGGCGACCGCGCCCCTGGGCCGGCCGGTGGTGCCGGAGGTGTAGATGATGGTGGCGTCGTGCTCGGGCAGGACGTCGACGGCCGGCGGCCCGAGGAGCGGGTCCGTGTCCCGTACGTACTCCTGGAAGCCTTCCCGCGCCTCCCCCTGGAAGACGATGCCGGGCACGTCGTGCTTCCGCGCCCACTCCTGGACCCTCTCGACCCGCTCGCCGTCGACGAGAAGGATCCGGGGCGTGCAGTCGTCGAGGGCGTACGCGAACTCCTCCTCGGTCCACCAGGCGTTCAGGGGCACGGCGACGAGCCCGGCGAGCTGGGCGGCCCAGAAGGCGATCTGCCACTCGGGGTGGTTCCGCATCGCGACGACGGCCCGGTCCCCCGGCCGCAGCCCGTACCCGTCGACGAACCGCCGGGCGAGCCCGCACGCGGCGTCGAAGAACTCCCGGTAGGTCAGCTGCCCACCCTCGGAGATCAGGAACACCCGGTCCCCGTACGCCCAGGTGACCTCCACGAACTCGCGCAGCGTGCGGGGCCCGTCGACATACACCCCGTCCTCGACGGCGAAGGAGCCCCCGACACCGGCCAGCCGGGCACGGACGCCCTCGGGCGTCTCTCCTCCGACCACGTCCACCCTCTCCCAGCGCTCGCTCGGCCCAGCGGGGACGCGGTGCGGCCCCACCGCTATGGTCCACCCCGCCCGCCGACGCGGGTCAGGCGGCCCTGGTGGTGTGGGCCGGGGCGCCGGAGAGCCGCTGGTAGGCGTAGGCCGCCGACACCAGCGTCATGTGGCGGTGCCAGCCGGGGAACGAGCGGCCCTCGAAGTCCTGGATGCCGTGGTGTTCCCCCATGGCGGCGACCGTGTCGACCGCGCCCTGGAGCAGCTGCGTCAGCGCGAGCAGTTCCTCCATGCGGTGCTGGACGAGGTTGGTGAGCCAGATGCGGCCGGGTCGCCGACGGTGGGGCTCCCACTCCGCGAAGAGCCGGCCCGCGGCGACCGTACGGGTCCCGTCGGGTCGCAGGACGGGGGTCCTGGTGGGCACCGACACCACCTGGGCGCGCCGCGGACGGCCGTCCGGGCCGACCACGGTCGTGATGTGCGGATGCCGGACTCCGCCGCGCAGCAGCCTCTGCCGGGCCGTCTCCACCGCGGGGCGGCCGACCGCTACCGCCCCCGCCGAGCGGACGGGCGACGGGTCGGGCAGCAGCTGGAGGTCGTCGGCGACGGCGAGGACGAAGCCGTGCCCGCCGCCGTTCAGCCGTTCGACGACCGGGCGCGCGTCGGGGGTGGAGCCGACGTCGGCGACCACCGGAGCGGCCGCGACCGACGAATGCGCCGCCAGCGCGTCCACCAGACCCACGGTGTGGGCCCAGTGGGGCCGGAACGGCACCGCGTCCGGCACGCGCGCCCTGCGTCGCGCCTCCGGGTCCTTCGTCCACCGCTCCGGCAGGTGCAGCCGCCACCCGACGGGCAGGTGCTCACCGCCTCCGGAGAGGAACAGACCGACACTGAGCTGGCAGTTGATGGTGCGGTCGAGTTCGGGGACGAACCGCCGGTGCACCCCGACCGAGTGGCTCCCCCGCTTGGGCAGCACCGCCGGGACGACGGTCCACGCCTGCGGGGTGAAGCGGCCGTCGATCCAGCGGACGAGCTCCTGCCGGGTCGCGTTCCAGTCCCACGGGCTGGCGCTGACGAACTGCTGGAGCGACTGCGAGGCGGTGGCGGACGTGGTGACCGTCTCCGCCATGCGGCGTACCGACTTCCTCCCCTCCGTCGCCAGCAGTCCCCGCAGATAGACCTCGGCCCACTTCATCTGGTCCGTACGCGGCAGCTGCGCGAACAACTCCTGGCTGAACGCCGAGATCGACGCGCGGTCCCCCACCGGTCCACGGCCGATCACTCCTGTCGCGGCCATTGCCGACACCCCCTTCGTGTCCTCCACTCCGACTCCCGACCCTCAGAAGCATAGAGAACGTTCTCTTTTATTTCTCGGATCCGCTCCTACTTCCTGTAGTCGGGGCCCCGGCGAGCGCCTCGCGCCGTCAGGATGCTCCCCGGGGGTATCCCCGCATGCCGGCACAGAAAGAGCCAGATGATGCAGGAGCGCGCCGCCCGTACACGCAGCGCATTGATCCAGGCGGCGGCCCGGGAGTTCGAGCACCGCGGGTTCACAGGCGCGTCGCTCTCCCGGATCAGCGCGAGCGCCCATACGTCGATGGGTGGGCTGACCTTCCACTTCCGTACGAAGGAGGCGCTGGCCGACGCCGTCTGCTCGGCCTGCTGGACGAGCACGGCACGTCATGTGGCCCAGGCGCTGACGAGCCCCGAGCCGCCGATGGCGGCCCTGGGGGGCTTCGTGACGGCGCTGCTGCGGCTCGTGGAGACCAGCGTGGAGGCTCGCGCCGCGGCCCGGCTGCGGCGCGAGCGGCCCGCCTCCGGCACCACCGGCCGCCCCGAGGCTCACGCGTGGGCACCGGCCCTGAGGGTGCTGCTCGCCCGCGCGCACGCGGCCGGGGACCTGCGGGCGGGCGTCGCGACCGACGTGGCCGAGGCGCTCGTCGTCCGGCTGATCGACGGCACCGAGCTCTCCGCCCGCGGCCGCCACAGGTGGTCGGGTACGGGTGCAGGTACGGACGCCGGCCCTCATGAAGCGTCGGCCGAGCAGGTGTGGGACCTGTTGCGGACCGCGATCGCCGGGCCGGGAGCCGGCGCCTGACACCGCAAAGCGGTCGGGGGGGGGGGGGGGGGGGGCCCCCCCCCCCCCCCCCCCCCCGGGGCCCGCCCCCCCGCCCCCCCCGGGGGGGGGGGCGGTGGAATAAACCCCCCATTAGGGGGGGGGAAAGGTGGAAGTTTAACGCCCCCCCCCCAACAA
>NZ_JBIAPJ010000009.1:247843-415707 GCF_042888285.1 Streptomyces sp. NPDC003035
GGTCTGCTGGGGGGCGGGGGGGGGGGGGGGGCCGCGGGGGCCCCCCCCCCCGCGGGGGGGGGGGGGGGGGGGGGGCGCCCCCCCCGCCCCGCCGACCGTCCGTGTCCCGTGCCGCCGTTCGTCAGCGGAGGATCAGATCCCCCTGGATGTCGGCGAGTGAACGGTTCTTCGTCTCCGGCACCTGCCGTACGACGAAGACGAGCGCCCCCGTCGCCACCACGGCGAAGAACCAGAAGACCCAGGAGACGCCCACGGCGTCGGCGACCGGCAGGAAGAGCTGGCCCACGACGAAGTTGGCGGCCCAGTTGACCAGCGCGCACAGGGCCCCGCCACGAGCCCGCGCGTCGGGCGGGAACAACTCGGCCGCCAGGATCCAGAAGACCGGTCCGAGGCCGATCGCGAAGCCGCCGACGTACGTGATCATGCAGATCAGGGCGATCATGTTGGTCACCGGGCCGGGCGGGACGCTCATCGCGGCGCCCAGGGTGACGAGCGACACGGCCATGCCCGCGAGCGAGAACAGCAGCAGGGGCCGGCGGCCGGCGCGGTCGATGAGCGGGATGGCGGCCACGGTCATGGCGACGTTGACCGCACCGATGAAGACCGCGTACTGGATGGAGTGGGTCGCCGGGAGGCCGGCCCGGGCCATGATGCTCGGCGCGTAGTAGATGATGCTGTTGATCCCGCCGAACTGCTGAACGGCCGCCAGCGTGACGCCGATCAGAAGCGCGCGGCGCACCGCGGGGTGGGCCGACGCGATCGTTCCTGCCGTCCTCCTCGGGCAGGCACCGGACGTCTCCCCCGCGCGGCGGCGGAGCCACTCCGGGCTCTCGGGGATGAACAGGGTGCCCACCAGCATGGCCACGGAGGGGATCAGCCCCACGGCGAACATCGCACGCCAGTCGGCACTGCCGGCGAAGGCCAGATTCACCAGGTACGACACCAGGATGCCCACCGTGAGCAGCACCTGATTGGCCGTCACCAGGCGCCCGCGCAGGCGGGGTGGGGCGATCTCGGCGAGGTACAGCGGGACGACGGTGGAGGCGCTGCCCACGGCCAGGCCGAGGATCGTCCGGGCCGCGACCATGGTCGCGAAGTCGCGGGCCATGACGGCGGCGGCCAGCCCGAGCGTGAAGGTCGCCGCCACCGCGATGAGGACACGCTTGCGCCCGAACCGGTCGGTGGGCCGCCCACTGCCCAGGGCTCCGGCGGCCGCGCCGAGCAACAGGGCCGAGATGACCGTCCCCTCCTGGAAGGAGGTGAGGGCGAAGTCCTCCTTCAGGAAGAGCAGCGCGCCGGAGATCACACCCGTGTCGAAGCCGAAGAGCAGCCCGCCGAGAGCGACGACCGCGGTGGCCGCGCCCAGGCGCCTCGGCGGCTCCGGCCGCGGTCCCTGTCGCTGGTGAGAGGGGTGCGACGGGGTCCGCGTCACGGGGGTCGGTGAGCGGGGCGCGAGTGACGGGCCGAGCCGGCGGGAGTAGTCCTGCAGGCTCATGAGACGCCCCCGGCGACCAGCGACCTGTTCCGCGAGCTCACGGCGAACGCGACATCCACCGGTTCCCCCTCCAGTTCCCGCACGACCTCCTCCGTACGGATGCCGAACCATCTGAGGCACGCCTCGAAGTGGTCGGCCTGTGCGCCCACTCCCTGGTCCGAACGCGCCGGCCCGGGCCGCAGGCCCTCGGCGGCGTCGAGGGCCTCCGCCGGAACGGCGAGGGTGGTGTCCGCGGCACCGAGTTCGGCGGCGTAACCGGCCTGAGCACCACCGACGGGCGCGAGATCACCGAGTTCGGTCCACACCAGGCGCAGGGGACGCGCTCCCGCTGCGGCGAGGGCCTCCCAGGACGGTGAGGTGCGGGGGTCGAACAGCCGGGCGCTCGCCCGCTGAGCCAGCCGGGCTGCGAGCAGTGCCGCTGTCCCCCGCAGCGCCTTCGCCTCCTCGCCGCCGGCCTGGTCCAGGAGCGCGTCGATCCGGACGTCGAGGGGGCGCAGCCCGAACGCCACCGTCGAGGCGAGCGGGGCCAGATCGCGGCCGTCGGCATGGGCCCGGGTCAGGGACGCCAGATAGGCGGCCGCCGCCTGTTCGTACCGCCGGGCGGAGAAGCAGGTGGCCAGATGGACGGGGAGGCCCCGGCCGAGCAGGACCTCCATGGCGGAGACGCCGGCGCCGTTCGCCGGCAGGGCGACGACCTGGTTGGGGCGGTCCACACGATCGGCGAGGGACGCCGCCCCGCAGACCAGCTCGGCGGCGTCCGGCGCCGGGGACGCGAGGACGGGCGACGACGGAAGGGTGAGCACCACGGTTCCCTGACGGCCGCCGGTCCGGTCGTGGAGGGGACGGAGCGCGTCACACACCTGCCGCGCCGTGGCCACGGCGGTTCGCGGTCCGAGTCTGGCGCCGGCGATCCTGCCCGTGGCGCTCATGGCCGAGAGCTGTCTCAGCCGTCTGCGCTCCACCACGGTGTCCTGCAGATCGAGCCAGAGCGCCACGGTCCCGGCGGCGGATCGCCCCCGTACGCTGCTCATGTTCACGGTCCCTCCCAGGGGGTGTCGTATGGATGGTGCGGAACGCCCTCAGCCATGGGTGACCAGACGCCGCGGGTCGTGGAGCACGGCGGCGACGTCCGCGAGGACCCGCGAACCGAGCTCCCCGTCGACGAGCCGGTGGTCGAACGACAGGGCGAGCGTGGTGACCTGACGGGGCACGACCTTGCCCCGGTGGACCCATGGGCGGGGGCCGATCGCGCCGAGGGCGAGGATCGCCGCCTCGCCGGGGTTGAGGATCGGGGTTCCCGTGTCGATGCCGAAGACACCGATGTTGGTGACGGTGAGCGTCCCGCCGCCGAGGTCGGCCGGCGTGGTGCGGCCCTCACGAGCGGTGGTCACCAGCCCGTCCAGGGCCGCGGCGAGCCGGGGCAGGGGAAGGGACTGCGCGTCCTTGATGTTGGGCACGAGCAGTCCGCGCGGTGTCGCCGCGGCGATGCCGACGTTGACCCGGTGCTTGAGGACGATCTCCTGCCGCTCCTCGTCCCACGAGGCGTTGATCTCCGGATGGCGTCGGACGGCGAAGAGCAGGGCGCGTACGGCGAGAAGAAGCGGACTCACCCGGACGCCGGCGAACTCGGGATCCTCCCTGAGCCGTTCGACGAGTTTCATGGTGCGGGTGACGTCGACCGTGACGAACTCCGTCACGTGCGGAGCTCCGAAGGCGCTGGCGGTCATGGCCCGTGCGGTCGCCTTGCGGACGGCGGAGGCGGGGATCCGCGTCTCGTGTGCCGCGTCGACACGGCCGTACGTCTCCGCCGGGCTCGGGTCCGCCGGGGTCGGATCCGCCGGGCTCGGGTCCGCGGCGGCCGCCGTGTGCACGTCCTCACGGGTGATGTCCCCGTGTGGCCCGCTGGGGCGCACCCGGTCGAGGTCCACTCCCAGGTCCCGAGCGAGTTTCCGTACGGGAGGCTTGGCCCGCGGCCGATCGGCGCCGCGTCCGGCCGCAGCCGTCACCGGAGTCGAGGCCGGAGTCCGAGCCGATACCGACGCCGGGCGGCGGGGGCGGCGGGCGGTCGGGGAGGCGGCAGCTCCGTACCCGACCAGGACCGGCCGACGGGCAGGCTCCACCGGAACGTCCGGGGCCTCGGTGGCACCCGGTGGCGCGACGGTGATGATCACCTCGCCCACATCCACCGTCGCTCCCTCCGGGAACCGGAGTTCGCGCACCACACCCCCGAACGGAACAGGCAGCTCGACCATGGCCTTGGCCGTCTCGATCTCGCAGATCACCTGACCGTCCGTCACCGTGTCCCCCACGCCGACTAGCCAGCGGACGATCTCGGCGTCCTGCAGCCCTTCACCCACGTCGGGCAGGCGGAACTCCTGGTACCGGACCATGGTGTCCGTCATCGTCAACAGAGCCCCTTCACGCGGCGAGTGCTCGGTCGACCGCGTCCAGTACGCGGTCGAGCCCGGGGAGGTACTCGTCCTCCAGCCGGGACGGTGGATAGGGAGTGTGGAAGCCGCCGACCCGCAGGACGGGGGCCTCCAGGTGGTAGAAGCAGCGCTCGGTGATCCGGGCGGCGATCTCCGCTCCGGCTCCGAAGAAGACCGGCGCCTCGTGCGCCACGACCAGCCGGCCCGTCCGGCGGACCGAGCGGCTGACGGTCTCGAAGTCGATCGGGGAGATCGAACGGAGATCGACCACCTCCAGCTCGTGGCCCTCCTCGGCCGCCACCGCCGCCGCGTCCAGGCAGGTCGCGACCATCGGCCCGTACGCGACCAGGGTCAGATCCGCCCCCTCGCGCACCACGCGCGCGCCGGGAGGCCCCGGCCGGGCGGCGGGCCGGGTGTCGACCTCGCCCTTCTCGTAGTAGCGCCGTTTCGGTTCGAGGAAGACCACCGGGTCGTCGCTGCGCACGGCCTCCTGGAGCATCCAGTAGGCGTCGGACGGGGTGGCCGGTGACATGACGCGCAACCCGGCGACATGGGCGAACAGCGCCTCCGGCGACTCCGAGTGGTGCTCCACGGCGCCGATCCCGCCGCCGTACGGGATGCGGATCACGACCGGCAGCCGCACCTTGCCCCGCGAGCGGGCGTGCATCTTGGCCAGCTGGGTGACGATCTGGTCGTACGCCGGGAAGACGAACCCGTCGAACTGGATCTCCACGATCGGCCGGTAGCCGCTCAGCGCCAGCCCGATCGCGGTGCCGACGATGCCCGACTCGGCCAGCGGGGTGTCCATCACCCGATGCTCACCGAAGTCCTTCTGCAGCCCGTCGGTCACCCGGAACACCCCGCCGAGCCGGCCGATGTCCTCTCCCATGAGGAGCGTCTTCGGGTCCTCGACGAGAGCGGTGCGCAAGGAGGCGTTGAGCGCCGCCACCAGGGTCATCCGCTCGCCGGCCGCCGTCGCGGTCACCGTGGTCGCGGTCGTCGTCGCGGTCGTCATGTCAGCCATGTCAGCCCTCCTGGACGAAGGCCGCCCGGTAGACGTCGAACGCGTCGCGTTCCTCGTCCACCAGGGCGTGCGGTTCGGCGTAGACGTGATCGAAAAGGTGGCCGACGTCGGGCGTGGTCATGGACCGGACGCCCGCGCGGACCCGGGCCGCCAGCGCCTCGCCGGCCGCCTCCGTCTCGGCGAAGAAGGCGTCGTCCGCGGCGCCCTCGGCCCTCAGCAGCCGTTCGAGCCGGAGCAACGGGTCCTTCGCCCGCCAGCTCTCCACCTCGGCCGCGTCCCGGTAGCGGGACGGGTCGTCGGAGGTCGTGTGCGCGCCCATGCGATAGGTGAACGCCTCGATCAGCGTCGGCCCCTCGCCGCGACGGGCCCGCTCCAGCGCCCACCGCGTCACGGCGAGGCACGCGAGGACGTCGTTGCCGTCGACCCGGACACCGGGGAAACCGAAGCCCTGCGCGCGCTGGTACAACGGCACCCGGGTCTGCTTCTCGTTGGACTCCGAGATCGCCCACTGGTTGTTCTGGCAGAAGAAGACCACCGGAGCGCCGTACACGGCGGCGAAGTTGAACGCCTCGGACACATCGCCCTGCGCGGTGGCGCCGTCGCCGAAGTAGGCGACGACGGCGGACTCGGAACCGTCCTTGGCCAGCCCGCAGGCGTATCCGGTCGCGTGCAGCGTCTGCGAGCCGATGACCAGCGTGTACAGGTGGAAGCGGTGCTCCTCGGGGTCCCAGTCGCCGTGGTCGACGCCGCGGAAGAGCCGCAGCAGCCCGAGCGGGTCCATGCCGCGGCCCAGCGCGACGGCGTGCTCCCGGTAGCTGGGGAAGACGTGGTCGTCGTCCCTGAGGGCCCGTACCGAACCGACCTGGGCGGCCTCCTGGCCGAGCAGCGACGGCCACAGGCCCAGCTCGCCCTGGCGCTGGAGGGTCACCCCCTCCGCGTCGAACCGACGCGCCAGCGCCATGTCGCGGTAGAGCGACCGCAGTTCCTCCGGGGAGAGGTCGATCGAGTGCTCCGGGTCCGACACACGGGTGCCGTCCGGCGCGAGGAGCCGTATCCCGTCGCGTATCCCGTCGCCGGTCACGACCCGCTCCCGATGCCGAGACCGGCCATCGACTCCGCCACGGCCTTCACCATCGAGGACGCCCGCTTGTCGTCGGGGCCGAGGGCGATCAGCCGGTTCATCACGTACGAGACACCCGCGCGGGCCCGCGGCCAGGCCTGGTTGGCCGATCCGCCCGCTCCGTCGTGACCGAAGGAGTCACCGTCGACGCCGGGTCGCGGGTTGGTCCGCAGCCGGTAGCCGCCTCCGCCGTACACCATGGGGACGCCGATGAGCTGGTCGACCTTGCTGACGCGCGGGGCCCGTGCCCAGTCGAGCAGCCGGCGGGAGAGCAGGACCGGCTCCTCGTCGTAGGGGCGGGCCGCGTCGGCGGCGAGGATGCCGTAGAGGGTCGCGAAGGCGCGCGCGGAGCCGATGACGTTGGCGGCGGGGATCAGGGAGAAGCGGCGGTCCGGCCGGTTCCAGATCTCCTCGTCCTCCGGGAACGGGATCGGGTTCTGCCAGATCCGCTGGGTGAGCGGGTCCTCGCTGGTGAAGTAGCCGCTGAACTGCTCGCGGAAGCCGGTCCCGTACTCGGTGCGCGCCACCGTGTGCTCCAGCTCCTGCGGAATCCCGAAGGAGATGTCGAGCCCGTGCGGACCGGCGATCTCCTCGGCGAAGAACTGGTCGAGGCGTCGCCCGTCGACCCGGCGGATCACCTCGGCGACGATCCAGCCGGTCGCGTACGGGCCGTACAGGATGCCCTCCGCGCGCGGGTCGCTCTCCTGCGGCTGGTCGGCCAGCAGCTTCGCCATCGCCTCGGGGTACGCCAGGTCGTCCTGGGCCAGCGGCGCGGCGACGGCCGGCATCCGTGCCGTGAACGTCACCACCTCGCGCAGGGTCACGTGCTCCTTGCCCTTGGCGGCGAACTCGGGCCAGTAGTGGGCGACCGGCAGATCCAGGTCGACGACACCGCGGTCGACGAGGAGGAGCAGTGCGGTGGCGAGGATGCCCTTGCTGCCGGAGAAGATCAGCTGGCGGGTGTCGCCGCTCCACGGGGTGCCGCGGGTGGGGTCGGCGGTGCCGCCCCAGAGATCGACGACGAGTTCGCCGTCGAGGGTCACGGCGACGGCCGCTCCCTGTTCGTCCCGCTCGGTGAAGTTGCGGGCGAACTCCTCACGGACGGCCTCGAATCCGGGGGCCACATGGCCGTGAATGAGCGTTTCCTGGTCGATGGGCATGACGAAGGCACTCCGATCGGAAGGGAGAGGAAGAAGAGAAGGGGTGGGGCGGACACGCGCACGCTCACGGGCACGCGCACGCCGCTGGTCGGGCCGGCGCGGGCACACGCACGCACCTGTCGGGTCAGCTCAGCGCGGGCACACGCGCGGGCGCGGGTCAGCTCAGCGCGGGCGCGGGTCAGCTCAGTGCGGGCACACGCGCGCGGACGGGCACGGACGCCGGCAGCACCAGGCGCAGGCCGTCCTCGTCGGAGGCGGTGCAGGTGACGCCGGTGAAGTCGGCGATACGGGGACGGCCCTCCGCCGCGTCGCCGTCGTGGGCGCCCACGACCACCGGGAAGCATCCGGCGGCCCGGGCGGCCAGCAGGCCCAGTTCGGCGTCCTCGAAGACGACGGCGGCCGAGGGGCTGACGCCGAGCCGGCCGGCCGCGGCCACGAAGCCCTCCGGCGAGGGCTTGCCCTGCCGTACGTCGTCCGCGCTGACCAGGACCTCCGGCAGCGGAAGTCCGGCGGCCGCCATGCGCCGCACGGCCAGTTCCCGGCCCGCGGACGTGACGAGCGCCCAGCGGTGCGGCGGCAGCGCCGCAAGCAGCTCGGCGGCTCCCGGCACGGCGACCGTACCGCTGGTGTCGGCCATGTCCTGGGCGACGAGCCAGGCCGTCTCCGCCGCCACGTCGGTGCCCGGAGGGGCGTACGCGGCGACGGTCTCCATCGTCCGCTGTCCGTGCGCGGAGGCCAGGATCTCGGCCGCGTCGAGACCGTGCCGTGCGGCGAACCGGTGCCAGGTGCGTTCCACGGCCGCGGTGGAGTCCACGAGCGTGCCGTCCATGTCGAACAGCAGAGCCTGAGCGGTCAGTACGAGGGGCATGGCTGTGCCGCCTCCATTCGTCGTCGGTCCAGCCTGCGGGCGAGCGCCCGGGCCCGTTCGAGGTCCGCGCGGAGCCGGGACCCGTCCCCGGCGCGGTGGTCGTTCTCCAGGACGACGGCGCGCACGCCCGGCAGATGGCGTGCCACGGCGTCGACGGTCTCGTCGACACGGCCGTCGCCGTCGCCGAGGAGCGGGGTGAAAGCGGTGCCGGCGCGGCCGTCCTTGAGGTGGATCTGGTCGGCGAGGAAGGGCCCCGTCGCCTCCACCAGGTCGGGTACGTCGAGGCCGGCACCGACCGGGTTGTAGCTGTCGAGCAGCAGCCGGAACGCCGGCGAGCCGACCTCCTCGACCAGCCGCAGGGCGCGGTGTGCGGGCAGCACGTTCTCGTTCGCCAGGAGAAGGCCGCGGGCCTGCGCCTGCGACGCCGCCCAGCGCAGCACCTCGGCGGTGCGCACCAGTGCCCACTCGCTGTCGATGGCGCTGCGCCGGAAACTCGGTACGAACACCAGCGGGGCACCGAGCTCCCACCCCACGTCGAGGAGCCGGCGGAGCACCGACCGCACCCGGGCGGCGGCCAGGGTGCCGGCCTCGGCGGTGAGGCCGAGGTCGTTGAGCACGTTGGCCGCCACGCCGAGCGGGGTCACGCCGGCGGACGCGGCGGTGCGGCGCAGCCGCACGACCGATCCCCCGACCGTTCCCGGCTTGTCCAGCCAGGGGCCGCGTCCGGGTCCTCCGAGGTCGAACTGCAGCCCGTCGACACGGTATTGGAACGCCAGGTCCACGGCCGCCTCACCGCGTACGGGAAGCCGCCAGTCGACGAGGCCGGTCAGCGGGAGGCTCATGACGACGCCTCCGTCCGCACGGCGAGCTTCACCAGCCGTCGCCCGGCGACGATCCGGCCCTCGTCACGGCCGAGCGCGGTCAGGATCCCGGCCGCACCGGCGAGGTCCGTCTCGTGCGTCACCAGGTCCCGGTAGCGCTCGGGGTCCCGGCACAGTTCGGCCGCCGCGTACTCCAGGTGCTCGTTGGCCACGCCGCGGTGGCCCAGCACCGACACCGTGCGGCCGTCCGCCGTGGTGAGCCGTTCGACGACGGGCGGGACGGGCATGCCGCCGCAGTTGGCGGCCCGTACCTCGGCCAGGTCGACGCCCGGAATCCGGTCGCTGAACGCGGGCCGGGGCAGCCCGCCGACGAGGTCGACGGCGACCTCGGCGCCTTCCGTCGCCCGCAGGACCAGTTCGAGGCTCGGGAGGGTCGCCGGCGCCGGTGTGGCGATCAGGACCGCCACCCGTCCCCGGTCCAGCGTCCCGGTGAGCGTCCCGGCCTCCAGGTCGTCCCGGTGGACGCGGTGATCGGCCCGGCGCGCCGCTCCCGCGCTCCAGTCCAGGCCCGCCGGCGTGTGGTGCACATGGACGGTCCGCACGGGGTGGCCGAGCCACCGCCGGGCGACGCGCACGGCGAGGTGGCCGACGGTGCCGTCCCCGACGACGAGCAGGGTGTCGGGGTCGTGCGGGCGCAGGGCGAGCAAGGCGTACCGTACGACCGCCAACGGCTCGATCAGCGCGGGCAGGTTCCCCTCGGGGACCTGGTCCAGGGGGACGACGAGGCCGTCGCGGACGGCGCTCTCGGGGACGAGCATGCGGGCCTGGAGCATCCCGTCCACGTTGTGCCCGAGGAGGAACGACGGATCGGACGGATGTGTGGGGTTGACCACGACATGGGCGCCGGGCACAAGCCGTGGATTGCGTACGCCCGGGCCCACCTCGACGATCCGGGCCACCCCTTCGTGGCCCAGCACCGGGGCGCCGTCGTCGCGCAGGCCCCGCAGGATCTGCAGGTCGGTGCCGCACACACCGGCGACGAGGGGCGCGACGCTGATCTCCCCGGGGCCGGGCGCGGCGGTGGGCCGCCGGCGCAGGCGCGTCGCGTTCCCCTCCCGTACGACCGCGGGGTGCGTGGCGTCCGTGGGGGGCGGCAGCTCGCCGTCCAGGGCCGCGATGCCCGCCCCGATGAGGCCGTTCGCCTCGCCCGGGGCGCACACCGTGATGCGGTCCGTCACCCAGTCCGGTGCGCGTTCCCCGGTGAGATAGAGCCCCTCGCGGCGGAGGTGGCCGAGGACCGACGCCTTGTAGTGCGCGCCGAGACCGCTGGCCACACCGCCGCTGAGGGCGAGTTCGTCCAGTTCCGGATCGAGGCAGAGCGCACTGCGCAGCACGTCGGCGACGGGCGCGGTGGACGCGTCGAGCAGTTCGGACGCGAGGTCGTCGGCCGCGTCCAGGGCCGCCCGGAGCGCCGGCTCGAAGGCGGTGCCGTCCGCCATCGCGCGCCCCAGGCGCGAGCTCTCCCAGCGGTCGGGGGCGCGCTCCCGCAGGACGTCGGCCATCCGGCGAAGGCCCGGGCCGGAGGCGTACGAGGAGACGTGACCCGGTCGGCCGCAGTCGCAGAGCAGCTCGACGGGTTCGCCGGCCAGCACGGCCGATGCGGGCAGATGGCCGACCTCGCCCTGCAGCCCGCAGCCGTCCGTGGCGATCGCGCCGTTGCGCATGTCCACGGTGCGGCAGGCGATGCCGGAGCTGACGGTCATCAGGAGCACCTTGCGGTGGGTACGGCGGTGCGGGGCGGAGACGAAGTGCAGCAGCGCGGCGGTGACGTCGTTGACGATGTGCCACCGGACGTCGGGGCGCCGGGTACGGAGCTCGCCCCGCAGGTCCAGCGGCGTGGTCTCGTCACCGAACAGCGGCGCGGAGCCGTAGACGGTGCCGCTGCGGTGGTCGAGGGCCGCGCCGAAGGAGACACCGGCCACCGCGCCGCCGGGGGTGCGGGGGACGGCCTCGCACAGGGTGGCGAGGAGACGTTCCTTCAGCTCGTCCACAGGGGTGTCGGGGTGCCTGAGCCGGCTCGGCGACGGCTGGTCCAGGGTGTCGCCGAGTCCGTCGCCGGGCGACCAGGCGGCACTGCGCACATGGGTGCCGCCCACGTCGAGGACGGTGATCGGGCCCGGCGCGCTCACCGGGCCGGACCGTCCGCGTACACACCGTCCGCGTGGGCGCCGTTCGCGCGCGCCTCGTCCGCGGGGGCGGCCCCGTCCGCGTACGCCCGGACGAACTCCAGGGCGCGGGCCAGTTCGTCGGCCGTGATGTCGTTGACGAAGACGCAGGAGCCGATCCCGTCGGTCAGCGGCAGACGCTGCCGGCCGTCGCGGTGCTTGACCGCGTCGGCGAGGCCGACCTCCAGCAGTTCGGGGGTGAACACCGGGTGGGTCAGCGGGAGCCCGCAGCCGGCGATGAGGGCCAGCGCGCGGTGGGCGTCGCTCTCGGACAGGTACCGCCGTCCGACGGCCAGCGCGAGGCAGACGGCCATGTCGACCCCGACGGCCTCGCCGTGCAGCAGCGGCGGGTCGGCACGCAGCTCCAGGGACGGGCTGAAGGTGTGGCCGTAGTCGACCGAACGCTCCAGGACGCCTTCCCAGAGGTTCGGCTCCAGCTCGTCCAGCATGCCGGCGATCGCCCGGGAGACGACCTCGCTCATCGCCGCCCCGCAGTCGGCGAGCGAGTGGTTGGTGATCCGGGTGACGTTCTCCTCGAGGAGTTCGAAGAGCGCGCCGTCCTTGATGAGCGCCATCTTGATGATCTCGGCGAGTCCGTTGGCGATGTGCCGGGGCTCCACCGTCCGCAGGAACTCGGGGTCGATGAGGGTGACCTCGGGGGCGAAGTAGGTGCCCAGACGGTTCTTGTGGGTGCCGTGGTTGACCCCGGTCTTCACGCCGACGCCCGCGTCGACCTGTCCGACGAGGGTCGTGGGGACCCGCACGTAGGGGGCGCCCCTGCGGTAGAGGCTCGCGGCCATGCCGACGACGTCCATCAGGACACCGCCGCCGACCACGACCACGCGTTCGGTACGGCGCAGGATGCCCATCTCGGTCATGGCCCTGGTCACCTCGACGACCTGGTCGAGGTTCTTGGTCTCCTCGTCGCCGGGCATGACCTTCCAGACCGCGTCGACCTGCCAGGCCTCGAAGTAGCCGCGCAGGCCGGGGCCGTAGAGCTCGTCGACGGCCCGGTCCACGACGATGAGCGCGCGGACGGTCTCGCGGCCGTCGGCGCCGACCGAGCGGGCGAGGACGGGGTTGGCGGGGTTGAGGAGCCCTCGGGTGAGGGAGACCTCGTAACCCACCGGCATCTGGGACTGGACGTACCACGTCAGGCCCGGCGGGCGGGGGATGTCGAAGGCGGACGTGAGGCTGCTGCTCGGACGGGCCGTGGTGATCTCGGACATCGCAGGAAGAACTCCGTCTGAAGGTCGGGACGAGAAGGCGGGGAAAGGGCCGGTGAAGGGGCCCGTCCCCGCCGGCCCGGGGTTCTCCCGGGCCGGCGGGGGCGGAACGGATTCCGGCGGGGGTCACCCGGCCGGAGGAGGGGGCGCGATCACGCCTCGGGGGCGCCCATGGGTGCGGGCAGGGCGTCCAGTTCGGAGACGTCCTGGTCCGTGAGGTCCAGCGCCGCCGCGCCGGCGTTCTGGACGAGGTAGCGCTCGGTCTTGGTGCCGGGGATCGGGACGACGTGCTCGCCCTTGCCCAGCAGCCAGGCCAGCGCCACCTGCGCCGGCGTGGCCTCGTGCCGGTCGGCGACGGCGCGCACCGCGTCGACGATCGACTTGTTGTGCGCGAACGCCTCCTCGGTGAAGCGCGGCTGCGTGCTGCGCCAGTCGTCCTTCGGCAGGTCGGCCGGGTTCGTGAAGGCGCCGGTGAGCAGACCGCGGCCCAGCGGCGAGAAGGGCAGGAAGGCGATGCCGTTCTCCACGGTGTACGGGAGGACGTCGGCAAAGGCGTCCCGGGTGAACAGCGAGGCCTCCGACTCGACGGCGGCGACCGCGTGCACGCTCTGCGCGGCGCGTACCTGCTCCAGGGTCACCGCGGAGAGGCCGAGCGCCCGGATCTTGCCCTGGCGTACGAGCTCGGCGAGGGCGCCCCAGCTCTCCTCCAGCGGCACCTGCGGGTCCACGCGGTGCAGGAAGTAGAGGTCGATGTGGTCGGTGCCCAGGCGGCCCAGGCTGGCCTCGACCGCGGCGGTGAGGTGCTCGGGGCGGCCGTTGAGACCGAGGCCGTTCTCGTCGACGACGAGGCCGCCCTTGGTGGACAGCACCACGTCGTCGCGCCGGCCCTTGATGGCCCGGCCGACGAGGTCCTCGTTGGTGAACGGGCCGTAGACGTCGGCCGTGTCGATCAGGTTGACGCCGAGGTCGAGGGCGCGGTGGATCACCGCGACGGAGGCGTCGTCGTCCCAGCCGTGCGGGTCGTAGCCGAAGGACATGCCCATGGTGCCGAGACCGATGCGGCCTACTACGGGTCCGCCGTTGCCGAGGGTGGTGGTTCGCATGAGGGTTCTCTCCTTGAAGCGGGTTACAGGGGGATGAGAAAAGGTCAGGGATGCCGGCCGGGCCGGCAGGTGTGGGGGGATGGCGGCTCGGTGGCCGACAAGGGGGGACAGGAGGTCAGGGACGGACCGACTGCCGGTGCTGGAAGACGTTCCTCGGGTCCCAGTCGCGCTTGATCCGCTGGAGCCGGGCGTAGTTGCCCTTCCAGTACAGGTCGTGCCACGGCACCGCGGAGGTGTTGAAGGCCGGGTCGGAGAGGTCGCCGTCGGGGTAGTTGATGTAGCAGCCGTCGGTGATGCCGTTGGGCACCGGGACGCCGCCGGTGTCGGCGTAGACGTCGCGGAAGGCGTTGCGCACCCAGGCGATGTTCTTGGCGTCGTCCCTGGTGTCGTACCAGAGGCTCTCGAAGTTGGTCTTCATGATCGCGTCGCGCTGGGCGACCGCGGTGGCGGTCGGCGAGACGGACGCGATCCGGCCGCCCGACGCGGAGAGCACGATCCCGGTGAGGGCGCTCGGCCCGTCGGTGCTCGTGAGGTTCCGGTACATGGCGTCGATCTGCTTCTGGGGCGTCGCCGTGCGCAGGTGGGACGACTTGTGGATGCTGCGGGTGGTCGGGTCCAGCTGCGTGGGGGAGATGGCGCCGATGTAGCGCGTGCCGCGCAGCCACGGCAGCCGCCTCGTCGTCGTGTACGCCGAGTCGACCACGCCCGACGAGCCGCGCGTCGTCGCGGAGCTGAGGCCCAGCGCGAGGTCCATGCCGGCGAGGAAGTCCGACAGTACGGTCGCGGCGTCGGGGAGCGAGGCGTCCAGCTGGACGACGGCGCCCAGGGAACCGCTGTCGCGGTGGTTGAGCAGCAGCCACGAGTAGAGCGAACCGCCCGTGGTGCCCGCGGTGTTGTTCCGCTCCAGCCACTGGCCCCAGTAGGTGACCAGCCGGCCGAAGCCGTCCTGGGTGACCTTCGCCCAGGGCCAGTTGGCCAGGGTGAGGAAGATCTGCGACGGCGCCTTGGGCAGCAGCGTCTCCGGGCCCCCGGTGGCGCCGGGGGTACGGAACCAGAACCTGGTGACGATGCCGAAGCTGCCGCCGCCACCGCCGGTGTGCGCCCAGAACAGGTCGCGCAGGCGGGCGTCGGCGGAGTCCCGTGCGGCGACCACGCTGCGTACCGAACCGTCCGCGGCGACGACCACGACCTCCACGGCGTGCAGGTGGTCGACGGTCAGACCGTACTGGCGGGAGAGGTTGCCGAATCCGCCGCCGGTGATGTGGCCGCCGACGCCGACGCTGTGGCAGATGCCGCCGGGTATGGTCACGCCCCAGCCCTCGTAGAGCGCCTCGTAGACGTCGAGGAGGGTGGCGCCGCCGCCGACGCAGAAGGCGTTCATCGACGTGTCGAAGGTGACCTGGTTCATCAGCGACAACTTGATGTTGATCTTGACGTCGGCGTTGAAGACGAAGTCTTCGAAGCAGTGCCCGCCGCTGCACACCGACAGCCGCTTGCCGGTGGAGACGGCCTCGCGGACCGCCGCGACGACCTCGGCCGTCGTCCTCGGCAGCACGATCTTGTCCGGGCGGGCCTGCCAGCGCTGGTTCATGCCCGAGGTGAGATCGGGGTACCGGGGGTCCGCCGGGGCCACCGTGACCCCGGTCGTCTGCGCGCCGATCGCGTCCGCCGCCTCGGCGACCTGGCCGGCGCCGGCCTCGGCGGCACGTGCGCCGGGGGCCTGCACCAGTCCGCCGACGGCGGTGGCGAGAGCGATTCCCGACCCCGCACCCACGAACCGGCGGCGCTTTATTTCATTCGTCATCTTCGTCGTTTCCTGGTCTTCGAGTTCATTGGAAGGAAGTCCAGCCCATGAATGCAGAAACGGGGGCGCATCGAAGGCGGTTCTGCTCGGCCGATTTCGCCGCGATGAATGTCATCTCAGCAGGAACGAGCGCTCCGGCGCCAACTCCCGAAGTCAACTTCGGCAGGTCCGCCGACTTTGGGAACTACACCTTGATCAGGGGGCCGCCGGACCGCATCGTCGGGCCTGCCCGGGCGTCCGTCCGGGCGACGGCACGGGGCCCCGCCGGAGGCGGAACCCCCGGCGGACGGAGTGATGTTGAGCAAGATCCCCGGAGCGCGCGCGGTGCACCACATCGCCTACACCGTGCCCGACCTCGACCAGGCCGTGGAGTTCTTCACCGAGGTCATCGGCGCCGAACTGGCCTACCGGCTCGGTCCGGTGGAGGACCCGGACGGCACCTGGATGACCGAGAAGCTGGCCGTGCACCCCCGCGCCTCGGCGAAGATCGCCATGCTGCGCCTCGGCCCGGTGACCAACCTCGAACTCTTCGAGTACACCTCGCCCGACCAGGACCGCACCCGGCCGCGCAACAGCGACTGGGGCGGGCACCACTTCGCCCTCTACGTGGACGACGTCGACAAGGCCACCGCGTATCTGCGCGAGCAGCCCGGCGTGACCATCCTCGGGGAGCCGGAGACCATCGAGGACGGGCCGATCGCCGGAGATCGCTGGGTGTACTTCACGACTCCGTGGGGCCTTTCCATGGAGCTCATCAACATGCCGGCCGGCATGCCGTTCGAGCAGACCACCGACACCCGTCTTTTCCTCCCCGAAGGTGAATGGAACTGATGCAGGAGACGAATGGGACGGTCGACGAGACCGTCAACAGCAATGCCTTCAACCGAGGCGTCATCGAGGAATTCCGGGCCAACGGCGGCCGGGTGAAGGACTTCGGCTCCATCCCCCTTCTGCTGCTCAGCACCACGGGCCGGGTCAGCGGCCTGACGCGTACGACTCCTCTCGTCCACCTGGCCCGGGACGGCCGCTACATCGTCTTCGCCGCGAACGGCGGAGCCCGCGTGGCACCCGGCTGGTACCGCAATCTCATGGCGGCCGGCGAGGGCGTGGTGGAGGTCGGCTCGCGGCGCCTGGCCGTGAGGCCCGAGCCGGTACCGGAGTCGGAGCACGAGGAGCTGTGGCGCCTGCAGACGGCGCAGGACCCGAACTTCGCCACCTTCCGGTCCAAGACGGACCGGACCATCCCCGTCGTCGCCCTGGTCCCCGTCGGCGACGCCGCCTGACCCGGCCCGGAGCAGGCGCCACCGAGGCGCCGGCCGGGCGCCACCGGCTCCTGGCCAGGTGCCGCCACCGGGCACGGGCCAGGTGCCTCCACCGGGCCCCGGCCAGGTGCCTCCACCGGGCCCCGGCCAGGTGCCGCCGCCGGGCCCGGGCCCGGGCCGCCCCGCACCGGGCGCCGACCACGAAGGAGCAACGCATGACCCCCACCGACCCCACCGAGGAGTTCCGGGCCGCACGGGACTTCCTGCTCGCCCACCGGGAGGACTACGACACGGCGTACGCGGGCTTTCGCTGGCCCCGTCCGGAGCGGTTCAACTGGGCCCTGGACTGGTTCGACGCGATCGCCCGCGACAACGACCGCACCGCGCTGCGGATCGCGGAGGAGGACGGCTCCCACAGCCGGTACTCCTTCGCGGAGCTCGCCCACCGCTCGGACCAGGTCGCGAACTGGCTCCGCGCGCGGGGCGTCCGCGCCGGTGACCGCGTCCTGGTCATGCTCGGCAACCAGAAGGAGCTGTGGGAGACCGCCCTGGCCGCGATGAAGCTGCGCGCCGTGGTCGTCCCGGCGACCCCGCTCCTGAACGCGGTCGAGCTGGCGGACCGCGTCGACCGCGGCGCGGTCCGCCACGTCGTCGCCCGGGCGGAGGACCACGCCCGGTTCGCCGCCGTCCCCGGCGACTTCACCCGTATCGCGGTCGGCCGGCCGGCAGGGACCGTACTCCCCGGCTGGCTGGACTACGAGGACTCGGCTACGGCGCGGGCGGAGTACGTGCCCGACGGCCCGACCCTCGCCGACGACCCGCTCCTGCTCTACTTCACCTCCGGCACGACGTCCCGGCCGAAGCTGGTCCAGCACACACACGTCTCGTACCCGGTGGGACACCTGTCCACCATGTACTGGATCGGGCTCCGCCCCGGCGACGTCCACCTGAACATCTCGTCGCCCGGCTGGGCCAAGCACGCCTGGTCCAACCTCTTCGCCCCGTGGAACGCGGAGGCCACCGTCTTCGTGCACAACTACACGCGCTTCGACGCGGGCCGTCTGATGACGGAGATGGACCGGGCCGGCGTGACCACGTTCTGCGCGCCGCCCACCGTGTGGCGGATGCTGATCCAGGCCGATCTCGGGCAGCTGCGCACGCCGCCGCGGGAGGCCGTGGCGGCCGGCGAGCCCCTCAATCCCGAGGTCGTCGACGCGGTACGGCGGTCGTGGGGGGTGACCGTACGGGACGGCTTCGGGCAGACGGAGACGACGGTCCAGGTCGCCAACACCCCTGGCGCGGCGGTCACTCCCGGCTCGATGGGCCGGCCGAGCCCCGGCTTCACCATCGCCCTGCTCGACCCCGCCACGGGCCGCCCGGCCGACGAGGGTGAGATCAGCGTGGATCTGTCCGCCGCCCCCGTCGGGGTGATGTCGGGCTACGAGGGAGACCGGGCCCGCACCGCCGAGGCGATGGCGGACGGCTACTACCGCACGGGCGACCTCGCGGTGCGCGGCCCCGACGGCCGGCTCACCTACATCGGCCGGAGGGACGACGTGTTCAAGTCGTCCGACTACAAGATCTCCCCGTTCGAGCTGGAGAGCGCCCTGCTGTCGCACGAGGCCGTGGCGGAGGCCGGCGTGGTGCCCGCGCCGGACGCCCTGCGTCTGTCGGTGCCCAAGGCGTACGTCGTGCTGGCGGAGGGCTGGGAGCCGACGAGGGACACGGCGAAGCTGCTCTTCGCCCACTCGCGGGCGGAGCTTCCCCCGTACAAGAGGGTGCGGCGCATCGAGTTCGCCGAGCTGCCCAAGACGATCTCGGGGAAGATCCGGCGGGTGGAGCTGCGCGCGGCGGCGGAGCGGGGTGACGGCGCCGCCGAGTACCGCGAGGAGGACTGCGTCTGACGTACGCCGGTGCGGGGTCGGGCCCATGTCGTACGGCATGGGCCCGACCCCGCACCGGCGTCTAGGGGGCGGCCGGCGCAGAGGCCCCGTCGGTCCCGCCGGTCTGTCCCGACCGGCAGATCCAGGTCAGGGGCAGCGTCACCACGCAGATCGCCGCCGCGGCGAGCGGCAGCACGGCGAACCCGTACGCTCCCGTGATCCCGCCCGCGACGGCCGCTCCGACGGCGATGCCGGCGTTCCCCGCCGAGGCGCCGAGCGTCGCCGCGAGGTCGCCGCCGGGTCCGGCACGGCGGATCGTCCGGAGCTGGAGGGCGGGGGCGAGGCCGAAACCGGCGAGGCCCCAGACCGCGACGCACACGGCCACGGCCACGGGCCGCTCGCCGAGCAGGAAGAGCGTCGTGAGAACCAGTGCGAGCACCACGGTCGCCGCGATGACGGTGGTGCCGGCGGCCCGGTCGGCGAGGTAGCCCCCGAGTGCGGTACCGGCGGAACCAGCGGCTCCGAACACGAGCAGGTACAGGCCGACGGCACCGCCCTGGACGCCGACGACATCCTGGAGGTACCCGCTCAGCTGGGTGAAGGCGGTGAACTGGCCGCAGAAGATCAGGACGGCGATCGCGAGGAGTGCCATCACCGGCGCCTTCGCGACGTGCCGGAACTGTGCGCGCAACGCCTGCTGTCCACCGGTGGCGGACGGTGGCACCGCCGCCCATGTCAGCAGCAGAGCCACGCACGCGAGAGCGGCGATTCCGGCGAAGGCGTACTGCCACGGCAGGACCTGGCCCGCGAAGGTCGCCAGCGGCACACCCAGGAGGTTGGCCGCGGCTATCCCACCGAACACCACGGCGACGGCCCGGCCCCTGCGTTCCGCCGGGACCAGTGCGGCAGCCGCCGCGGAGGCGGCACCGACGAACAGTCCGTGGACGGCGCCCGCCAGCACGCGCACCACGACGACGACGGTGAAGTCCGCCCAGAGCGCCGCGACGGCGTTGGCCACGGCATAGACGCCGAGCGCGGCGGCCAGCAGAAGTCTGCGGGGCAGCCGGAGCGTCAGCGCGGTCAGGAGCGGCCCGCCCAGGCACACACCGATCGCGTACGCGGTGACCAGCAGGCCGGCCGTGGCGGCGCTGACGTGCAGGCTCTCGGCCATCCGGTCGAGGACGCCGATCACGGCGAACTCGGCGGTCCCCACGACGAACGCGCTCAGCCCGAGGACGGCGAGGGCGCGCGTACTCCGCCGGGCCCGGGGCCCCTGCGACGGCACGACCGATGTTCCGGTTCTGGTTCTGATTCCTGCTTCGGGACCTGCTTCGGTTGCGGTTCCGTGCATCGTGATTCCTCCGGGTTCCCGCGCCGACCGTCCGTCACGGCGTCTCGGCGTCTCGGCGTCTCTGCCGGTCAGCACACCAGCGCTGTGACCGGCTGTCGTCGCCGACTGCCACAAGTCGCCCCGGGTTTGGCGGCATCCGGGGGCACTCCACGTACGCGCGGCACGCGGAACCGCCCCCGGACACGGAGGAGAAGGACGGCGGAAGACGGCGGAAGAGGGCGGAGGACCGCTCAGATCGCGGTCGCGCCCCCGTCGACCGGCATCGCGGCGCCGGTCACGAACGAGGCGCGTTCGCTGCACAACCACAGCGCCGCCTCGGCCACTTCGGAGGGCGCGGCCATGCGCTTCTGTACGGAGTCGTCCGCGAACCGTTGCTCGAGCTCGGGGTGGTGCCCCAGCACCTCCTCCATCATCTCGGTGCGCGTGGCGCCCACGACCAGGGCGTTGACCCGAATGCCCGCGGCGCCGTAGTCGGCCGCCGCGGCCCGGGTCATTCCGAGGACGGCGTGCTTGGCGGCCACGTACGCGGCGCTGGCCCCCGTGGCACGCGTGGCGGCGACACTGGCCGTGTTGACGATGGAACCACCGGAGCTCTGGCTCAGCATCACGGGTATCTGGTGGCGCATGCAGTTCCACACGCCCACCACGTTCACGTCCATGGTCCGGCGGAAGACGTCGTCGTCGATCTCGTGCAGCGGCGCGCCCGCCGTGGCGTAACCGGCGTTGTTGAAGGCGTGGTCGAGCCGCCCGTACGTCTCCACGGCGGCTTCGACGGCTTCGCGCATCCGGCCGGAATCGGCGACGTCGCCCTCGACCGCGAGGGCGCGTCCGCCGGAGTCGTTGATCTTCCGGGCAAGCGCGCGCAGCCGCTCGCCGCGCCGCGCGACGAGGACGACGGCCGCGCCCTCGTCGGCGAACGCGTGGGCGGCTGCCTCACCGATGCCGCTGGACGCTCCGGTGATCATGGCCACTCGGCCGGACATCGAACGCTGGTTGCTCATGTCGTTCCTCGCAGGCTCGCTCGTATCGGTCGGGTACGGGTCGCGGTCAGGCACCGGCGGGGACGGCACGGTCCGGGACGTTGTTCCACACCGTGCCGCGCAGTGCCTCGGCGTCGATGCCGCGGATCAGCTGCTCGTCGATCGCGTCCAGGGAGTCCACGATGTGCCGCACACCGGCCTCGCGCATCAACTGCCGTTGGAAGCTGTGCACGAACGTGCTCGGGTGGCCGATGAAGGGAACGCCGAGGTCCCTGGCGGTCTCGGCCACCCGGGCCACGTCGTCGACGAAGAGCGCTTCTCCGTGCTCCAGCCCGAAGATGTCGGTGATCTCCTGGATCCCGGGACGGAAGTCGTTGGTGCACACATAGCGCGGGCCGTCGAACAGTTCCGCCCACTCCCCGAGGAACCGGTCGAAGTGCGGGGCGGGAAGCCCTCCGTAACAGACCGTCCGCAGTCCGAGCGCTCTCAGCCGCCGTACGAGGTCGATGGCGCCGTCCATGACGGTGACCGGGTGTTCGGCGAGGTGGACGTCGCGCTCCTCGAAGTAGGCGGCGAGGGCCTCCTCCCCGCTGAGCGGCTGCGGTACGGCGGCGGCCATGTTGCGGCCGGCTATGTGCTGGGGCTGCGAGAACACCGCACGCTCGGTCTCGGCGGTGTAGGCCCCGCCTCGGCCGACGACGAAGGCGTGGATCACGGGGCTGAAGGTGTCGTTGAGCAGGACACCGTCGATGTTGAGAGCGGCCAGCCGAAGTCGGCCGAGGCTGTGGCGCATTGGTCCTCCATGGACGAACGGACGTACGGACATAAGGACGTAAGGACGTACGGGCGCGGTGGAGCACGGGTGATGGGCCGCCGTGACCGCATCGAACGGACAGCACGAATCAGCGGTCCGGCGGTACGGCGGGTGGGAAGCAAGGCACGAGCCGAGAACACCCGCCCCGAAAAACCCACGGGCGGCGTTCCCCGGAGGCGTCAGCCGACGAGGCTCTTCAGCCGTTCGTGGCTGACCTCGGTGCGGGAGACGATCGCCGGCACGGCGATCCCGGGCAGCAGCAGGCGCCACATCCGGATGGTGCGGTCGCTCAGGTCCTTCCTGCCACTGACCACGTTGGAGAACATCTGCATGCCCGTACACGCCTCGGTGACGAACTCGCCCAACTCCTCGGGTGAGACACCTGCCTGCAACTCGCCCCTGGCCTGCGCGTCGCGCAGGCAGTCGGCCATGATGCCCGCCCAGGACTGGTAGGGCGTCGCGTCGGAGGCACCGAAGGTGGCCTGCTCCCCCGTCAACCGGACTCCGGCCCGCAGGAGCGGGTCGACCTGGAGCAGGTGCGACCAGGACAGGGTGATGTCCACCAGCCGTTGGAGTCCCTCGGACTGCAGCCTGGGGACGATCGTCTGGGGTTGCGCGTTCATCACCGCGCGCGCCAGGCCCTCTTTCGAGTCGAAGTGGAAGTACAGGGCGCCTGTGGTGAGCCCTGCCCGCTTCAGGATCAGGTTGACGCTGGCACCGGCGTAGCCGAGCTCGTCGAAGGTCTCGGCAGCCGCGAGAAGGATCGCTTCACGCGTCTGAACCGCCCGCTCCTGTTTGGGACCAGCCACGACGTCTCACCCTCCAAAAAAACGGAACGACTCTTATGTTACCGAGCCGGAGTGGCGTGCTGGCAACCCCCAGAAGATGCCTCCGATCCACCACACCTGCTCCCACCAGCAGAGACTTCGGATGTGCAACCCTGCGAACCTGACACTTTACGAAGTCTTGACTTTAAAAAAAAACGAGCACTCTTTATGTTGATCGCGGAACGGGCGGGGGGCTCCGGATCCATCGGCTCACCCCTGTCCGGATCGACTTCGTTTCCGACGTCCCGGGGGGACAGCATGCTCACGAGCACACTGCCGAGAACACGCGAATCGCATCCTCAGAGCCGGCCCGTGTCAGCGGCCGAGGTGCACAAGACGGACGTCAACGAACTGCTCCTCACCAGCTGGCGCCCCGTCGGCGCCGACCGGTTCAACGTCTCCGCGCAGTGGCCGACAAGCCACCGCTTCTACGGCGGGGCGCACGGTTCCCGCGACCCGCTGCTGCTGATCGAGTGCGTACGCCAGGCGATCCCGATGCTCTGCCACGCCGCCTACGACGTGCCGTTCGGTTTCCGGCAGGCCTGGGAAGACCTGCACTTCCAGTTCGACCCGTCGGCTCTCAGCGCCACCGACGCCCCGCCCGCGACCGACCTGGACGTCACCTGCACCGACGTCGTACGCCGCGGCACGCGACTGGCGGGGATGACCATGACCGTTCGGGCATCTCTGGGCGGCGTCACCGCCGCCCACGTACGGACCCGGTTCTCGAACCAGTCTCCGGTGGTCTACCAGCGCCTGCGCGGCCCGTACGCGGACATCACCGCGACCCACGCCCGTGCCCTGCCGCCGGACCGCCCGATCTCTCCCCACCTCGTCGGGCGCGACCACGCCGAAGACGTCGTCCTCTCCTCCGCCGGCACCCCCGGCAACTGGCACCTGCGATCGGACCTCGGCCACCCGGTGCTCTTCGACCACCCCGTCGATCACGCCCCGGGGATGCTCCTCCTGGAGGCGGCCCGCCAGGCGGCCCTGACCCGATCTCCGAGACCGGCCACCGTGGCGGGCATGAAGACGGTCTTCACCCGCTACGCCGAGTTCGACAGCCCCTGCCTGATCAACGCCACACCGGTCACGGCAGGCCCGGGGACGCCGGAAGGAACACAGGTCACCCTGGTCGCGATGGAACAGAACGGCAGCCCCATCTTCGCCGCCGAAGTGACCACCCAACCGATACGCCCCGCCTGACCCCCACCCCCAAAGACCACCGCCGCCGCCACGGCGGTGATCACGCCGCCACCCACCCCCACACCGCACCAAACCCGCTGGTCAGCGCCACTCCACGCGCCCGCCCCGGAACGTGGCCCCCTGGCGGATGGTCATCCGCTACCCTGTTCTCTGGTCGGCCGTCGGCATGGCTCCTGTCGGGTACCAGTACCACCCAGCAGGATCCACACCGCGTCTGACCAGCGGGCTTGGCTACAAGGTCTCCTCCAAGCCCGGGCCTTCATGCCTTCGTAGCTCAGGGGATAGAGCACCGCTCTCCTAAAGCGGGTGTCGCAGGTTCGAATCCTGCCGGGGGCACAAGGGAAAAGGGCACCTACCGATCTTGGTAGGTGCCCTTTGACATCCACGGCTGACATCAACGCCGACAGCCTGCCACGGTTCGGATCTTGACCAGTGGCATCTCGCCCCCGGGTTACCGGCTGCTGATGGGCACCTTGCATGACCTGGGGTGCGCAAGGTTGCCCTCGCGGCCTGGAACGGGTTCACGTGCGCCCCTGAGCCGCACCTCCTTTCCTGTTGAAGTCAAGCCCCCTGCAGCGGACCAACGGGGGAGGCCGCCTCTGACACCAACCAGCGCTCAACGAGCAAGAGGGCTCGAACCTGCGGGAGCTAGTAGGCAGTTGACGCGACATCAAACGCCCTGCCACTATGAGGTGCGTCACAAAAGCGCACAAGCGCCAGATCCCCCTCCGAGGTCTACGTCGTCCACCCATGGGCGGCCGATATAGATCCTGGAGGGTCAAGTGAACACATCGGGTAACGGCAACGGTAACGAGTTTCAGCCGGAACGTGACGACGCTACTAGCGAGGCTTGTAGCCCTAACGTTCGCAACGAGCTGGGACATATGAGGCCGGAGGAATCCGGCCATACACAGTCACCTCGTAATGAGGAGCCCAGCAACGCTAAGAGATGGTTGCAGAAGCTCCAGATTTCTTACTACGTTATCAGTTTTGTTTCCTTGACTCTTTCTTTTCTCGGCTTCGATGACATCGCCGCCGACATTTTGAAGCACTACCTGTTCGAGTAATCGATAGCCCCGCCTTGACGGACAACCGTCCGGGCGGGGCTATTCGGCTATCAAGCTCGGGTCAGCTTCGCTGCGAAGGAATCGCATGTGTATCTGCCGGTGCCTCTCGGCGCCGGCCGTAGCTCCCGCGCGCGACAGCTTCCGCTAGTGGCGCCGCCCCCGGAGCAGTCCAAGGATGGCATCGCGGTGCTCGTCGCCAAGGACTACGCGATTTACGTCTGGGGTCAGCCCTCGCAGCGCACACCGCGCTCGTTGCACACCGATGGCTGTCCCGTCGAAAGAATCGCTTCCTGGTCCGCTCCCAGCCCCTATGGGCTTGCAGGGAATCAAGGTGTTGCTTTCCTGAAATCCCTTAGCTCTTTTGAAGTGGCACTGGAGGGCTCGGACAAGACCGTACCTCCGCCCCGGACAGCGGGCGGAGGCAGCAGTCTGCAGGGGTCCCGTCTATGCGATGTCGATAGACAGGACAGCATTTACCCGCGACCAGGCCGCCTCTTCAGCAGCCGGTCCATGTGGCTGATCGCTTCGCGCTGCGTGTCCTGGACGACGTGCGTGTAGACGTCCATGGTGATGCTGATCTGGCTGTGCCCAAGGATCTCCATCACGACGCGGGGCGCGACGCCGGCGGCGGTGAGCAGGGTGGCGCAGCCGTGTCGGGCGTCGTGGAGCCGGATGACGCGGAGGCCGGCGGAGGCGGCGACGCGAGTGAAGGAGCGATAGACGTTGCGGGGCTCGACCGGGCGGCCCGTGCTCGTGGTGAAGACGTAGCCGCCGTCCTGCCACTTCTCCCCCGCCTTGGCCCGCTGATCGCTCTGCCGCATTCGGTGCCAGCGCAGGGGTGCGATGCACATCGCGGGGAGCGGTACTGCCCGCCGACGGCGCCCCTTGGGATCGTCGTCGTACAGGACGCCCCGGCGGCGCTGGGTCTGCTGCCGTACATAGAGGACGCGCTTGTCGAGGTCGATGTCCGTCCAGCGGAGCCCGACCAGCTCGCCCCGTCGCAGTCCCATGGCAATGGCGAGGACGAAAGCTGCGTACAGCGGGTCCCGGCGGGCGGCGGCGAGGAAGTCGAGCGTCTCGTCCAGGGACCAGGGACTCAGCTCTCGCGCCTTCGCCCGGGGCGGCTCGACGAGGGTGGCCACGTTGCGCGTGATGAGTTCCTCGCGGCAGGCGGCGGTGAGGGCAGTACGCAGGACCCGGTGGGACTCCTTGGCCGTCGCGGCGGTGGTCTTCTTCTCCAGCTGCACGAGGAAGCGCCGGACGTCGGCGACGCCGAGAGACTCAAGTCGCTTGGAGCCGACCATCGGGACGAGGTACAGACGGACGTGCGCCTCGTACTTGTCGTACGTGCTGAGCTTGCGACGCGGCTTGACGACGTTGTCGAGCCAGTAAGGCAGCCACTCGGAGAGCTTCGCGGACCGGGTGGGAACGGGGATGCCGTTGGCAGCCTTGTCGAGGAGCGTGCGGCGCTTGGCGTCGCACTCGGCCCAGGTCTGGCCGTACGCGAACTTCCTGGCGCGGGTGCCGTCCGGTTGGAGGACGTAGACAGCGGCCTGGAAGCGGCCGTCCTTCCGCTGGGTGATGGTTCCGGCGCCGTTGGGGTTGCGCTTGCGTTGGGTGGCCATCAGGCGGCCTCCCCGATCTCGCGGACGATGAAGTCCCGTACGGCGTCGGCCGGAACACGGCGGGCGCGGCCGATGGTGATCGAGGTGAGGCGGCGCGAGCGGATGAGGTCGTAGACGGTCGAGCGCCCGAGCTTGAGCCGCGCCATGACCTCGGGCACGGTGAGCAGTTCGGCGGTGGCGGTGGTCATGCTGCGGCTCCTTCCAGGGCGAGTTGGTCGCGTAGGGCTTCGCGGGCGGTGTCGCGGTTGATCTGGATGTCACGGGCGATGGACGCGGCCAACGCGGCTTCACCGGGCGTGTGTCCGTGGCCGGCGTACTCCCAGGAAGCGAGAACGAGCACGGTGTCCGGGTCGGCGGCGCCGTCGTCTTCATGCGCAGCGCGGTAGTCGGCACGGATCTGGCGGAGGGCGCCGAGGGTGGTCGAGTAGTGGCGAGACTTGGTGGAGAAGTGGCCGCGGAAGCCGAGCATGTGCGCCCAGGCAGCGAGCTTGCGGTCCGGGTAGAGCGGGGCGAGGTCGAGGCAGACTTCGATGAGGCGGCGGGGGTGGTCGGGCACGTCCAAAAGGTCGAGTCACTTCGCGGTTGCCGATGCGGCGGTCGAGGCTCCCGGTGGTCTCGGCTGCCTTCGTGGCGTACTTGGCGACGTAGGCAGCTACCGCCTGCTCAGTGATGTCGGAACCGTCACCGAACGCCTTGACCGGGCGGATGTCGAGCTGTCGACCCCACTGGAACCGCCGGCGCGGCTGATCCCCGGCGGCGGGGATGGTGATGGTCGTGTAAGCGTGGACGGCGGAGGCGCGGATCGCGTCGTCGAGTAACCGCACGGTGGCCCAGGAGGGCGGGGTGCTGCCGGGGCCGTCCGGTCCGTCGAGGCGGATCACGGCGTGAAAGTGGATCGCGCCGCGCTTCTGGAACTCGGAGACCTTCCCGTACGAGACTCGCAGCACGGCCTTCATCGCACGCTGAGTGAGCCCGGCACGGGCGGCGAGCTCACGGCGCAGGCGGTTGGTGAAGCGCTGCCAGAGCTGCCCGGCGTGGTTGTTGAACAGGACGGCCCCCGCGTAGTCGTACGACTCGGGGTCGAGCGCGGTGCCGAGGAGGGGATCACCTTCCTGGTGGTGGGTGCCGCAGCGGCAGCCGCCACGGTCGGGCCGGTTGTGCACGGGCCCGAAGGACGGGGCGGTGAGCGTGGCGAACACCCGGGGGTGATCGCGGACGGTCGCGGGGATGTCCTTGGATTCGTCGCCGGCCAGGCCCGCGCGGATCAGGTGGTAGGTGTCCCCGGCGTACGTGTACGCGCAGGAGGGACAGCGGGAGGCACGGCGGTTTCCGCAGGCGACGCGGAGCCGTCCGCCGGGCTCGGCGTCGGTGGAGTAGCGGCGCAGGGTCTCACCGGACGTGCGGTCCTTGGCGAGTGACCAACCGGTCAGGTGGACAGGATCGGAGCAACCACCGGTGCGGTGTACCTGATCCTTCCAGCGGTCGAAGTCGGGGGCAGCGGCCACCCGGAGGACGTCGTTCAAGGTGGCCGGGTCCAGGCCCGCCGCAGTGGCGACGGTGCGCTGATCCATGATGGGAGTTCCTTCCGGTTGAGAGATCGGCGAGGGGTACGGCTCCCGGGCGGCGGATGCTTGGCGGTATCGAGGCCGCCCGGGGGCCGGTCAGCGGCGCTGGGCCGAGGACGCCATCAGCGAGCGGACGACAAGGGCGCAGACGGCGACCGATGCGGCGGTGACGGCGGTCGCAAGGAGCATCGAGACCAGGACCGTGCCCACGACCAGGACCACGGCGGTACCGGCGCCAACGACAGCGAGGGCGGTACTGGGGGTGATCTGGACCACCGGTCGGGCCGGAGCGACCGGGGCCGGAGACTGCTGCACGGTCTGGATCGTGGTCGGCTGGACGGCGGCGGGCGGCGTGGTGATGCCGGTCGGCATCGGCATGGTCGGGATCTTCGGTCGGAGCATGAGGTGGTTCTCCCTTCCAGGTCAGGTCATTTCGAGACGGCGGTGTCGATGACAGGGGCCAGCAGGCTGTCGGCGAGGAGGAAGCCGCCCAGGAGGATCACGGCGACGAGCCACCAGGGCGGACGGATCAGCTTGATGCCGAGAACGCCGACGACGATCAGGGCGAGCCAGAGCGGAACGTCCACGAGCGGAATCCGTTCAGTCGGAGATGCGGCAGCGGTGGGTGCGGGCCGCGAGCTGCGCGGCGGAGGAGCTGGAGTAGTCGGAAGACCAGCCGCAGCGGTCGGCGGTGCAGACGGCGGCGTACTTGGTGCGGCCGTGGCGGTCGCGGTGGGTCCCGATCTGCACGGGGCCGATACGCATCACGGAGTGGAAGTGTTCGCGAGGGGACATGGCGTTCTCCGTTCTCATCAGGCGAGTTGGGCAGCGATGGCGTGAGCCATGGGCGCGGGGACGCCGAGACGGGCGCGCAGGGTGTCGGTGTCGATGGGCTGGCCCGTACGGGAGTGGTGGTCGGCGGCGACCTTGCGGGCGTGCTCGACCAGGGCGGCCGGGACGGTGATGTCGGATGCGATCTCGCGCACCGACTGGGCGGGGTCGGGTTCGGGCTCGGCAACGGCGTTGCACTTGGAGACGTACTCCGATTCGGCCGGCTCCGTGTCCGACTCGACGGTCGGTGTCGGGGAGTGGGCGAGGAGCGTGCCACCGAGGAACGCGACCGCGGGCCATCCGGCGACGCCGAAGCGGAGCCAGGCGGGCGGATCGGCGAGGTCGAGGAATCCGGCGGTGGCGACGTTCGCGCCGAGCGAGGCGAACAGGGAGACCAGGAACCAGCACCAGGCGAGCCGCGACGAGCCGTCCGAGCGGAGCCGGCGCCAGGCGGCGACCAGGAGCAGGTCGACGGAGACGGGGTAGGCCCACGCCTTCCACCCCGTCTGTCCGGCAGCGGCGGCCAGGTCGTGCAGGTGGGCGAAGGACAGCGCACCGGCGATCAGGGCTTGGACCAGCACGGCGTCGACGCGGAGCTTGCTGGTCATGCGATCACCTCCTTGCAGGCGTTTTGGGCGTGGCGGGGGTAGGGACGTGGCGCGAAGCGGTCTCACCGACCGGAGGTTGGGAGGGATCAGGCTGTTGCCGGGGCCGGAATCTTGCCGAGGGACGCCGACGGTTCGACGTTGGGCCGGAAGGCGGCGAGGCCGGGCAGGTCCGGGGTCAGGTCCGCGTGCTTGTTGCAGGCGTTGACGGCCGTGCGAAGCGAGATGTGCGGAGTACGGATGCGGGACCATCCGCCGGAGGCGTCGCCGGTGATCGCGAGGCCGGGAGACTCGACGGGGATCTGGACAGTGGCGAGGACGGCGTCCGGAGCGATGTCCCCGAAGGCCATGTTGGCGCTGGTCTCGTCGTTGACGCGGTGGGCGGTACGGACACTGAGCTGAGCGCGGAGCATCGTGATGCCCTTGCCGAGTTCGGAGCCGAAGCGCTGGCCGCAGACTTCGAGGTAGATGCCGGCGGCGCGGCCGAGCTGGGCGAGCCGGGCGAGGGCGGTAATGATCCGGTCCCGACGCTTCTCCTCGTCCTTCGTTGTGAACAGGGCGAGTTCGGCGACCTCGTCCACCAGGACCACGATGGGCACCGGCCGCAGGTGGTCGGGCAGGTCCCAGATGTCGGCGGCGATCTCGGCATCCGGGGTATCGGCGGTGATGCGCTGCTCGGTCCGTATGAGCTGGTACACCCCTTCCATGTGCGCGATCAACGCGTCGAGGAGGTCGGCGGCGGTGTCGGGATTGTCGGCGAGGGCGGAGAAGCGGCGGGCCAGGGGGAACAGCTCGACTCCTTGCTTGCAGTCGATCCCCACCAAGGCCACTTGCTGGGAGGCGAGTTCAGCGACGAGGTTGCGCTGGTAGACGGACTTCCCGGATTTGGTCGCTCCGATAGTGAGGGCGTGCGGGGAGGTGCGGTAGTCGCGGTAGTGGACGGCTCCGTCCTCGCGTAGTGCGACCGGAATCCGCATGGGCGTGCGCTTCGCGTTGGCCGGCAAACGGACCAGCTTGAGCACGTCGTAACCGGTCATCCGCAGTTCGACCACGCCGGAGCGGATCTCCCGCGAGGTGACTCCGTACATGGCGAATGAGTGCCGGAGCCGGTCGCACGAGGCCGCGACGTCGAAGGCGTCCTGTCCGGGGCGGAGCCCCAGTCGTAAGACAAGGCCGGTCCGGGTGGGCCGGAACCTCAAAATGCGAGGGGCGCGCGGCTCAGGCGCAGGCCGGTTGGCCATCCGGGCGATGGCCAGACGCCAGCGAGGCGGAGGGACGGTCAGCCCGCAGGCATCCATGACCGACCTGTACCGGACCAGGACCCGAACGGTGGCGAGCGTGACGCCGAAGGTCACCCAGTACCAGGCGGGCCGCCGCCACCGCAGAAGAACTGCGAGGGCGACGACCACCACACCGGAAACGACCAACCACCGCATGATCAGGCAGCCTTCGAGTTCGACGCACTGCCGACCAGCGAGGTCACCGCGACAGCCCGAAAGGCGATGCCGTGCCGACGCTGGCCGTTGAACTCGTTCTCCCAGGGGCGGGCGACCAGGCCCGTGACCGCGACCGGGGTGCCCATGACCAGTTCCGCGGAGACGCCGGTCTCCGGGACGGTCACGGTCAAGATCTCCACCTCGCCGTTCGCCGCGAACATCACGTCCACGGTCGACAGTGCGGCACCGGTCTCGGCATCCATGGCGCGCTCGCCGGTACGGCGGTCCTTCACCTTGGGCTGCGGGGGCTGGGCGACCATCACAGAGGCCGCGGAGGTGTCGACGGGGATCTGACGCACAGAGATCACTCCTCTAGAAGTGCTGGACTCCGTCACTCATATACATGAGTGACATGAAGAAGAGTGCATCACTCCTATACATGAGTCAACCCGCCCGGACGAAGAAGTCCAAGCGGGTTGAGGAGAGTTGACCGAGCGTCAGTCGGCGGCAGGGATCCGATACTCGAAGACGAACTGGTCAGCGGCCATGAGGGTGTCGCAGACCTCGACCACGCGACCGGTCTTGGTGACGGCGTTCCGCAGCAGGTGAACGACTGGGGCCCCAGGGCTCAGGGCGAGTTCGGAGGCTTCAGCCTTGGCAGCCGGCCGAGCCTGCAACGTCTCGACGAACTCGGTGAAGACGTGCCCGTCATCCTCCAGCCGGGCGTAGATCCCACCGGGCCCGGGGTTCTCAGAGAAGAGCTGAGGGATGTCCTTGACCACGTCCCACGGGAGGTAGGAGGAGGCGGTCTCGACGGGAACGCCGTTACGGAAGTACAGCCGCCGCCGCGCGAGCACCTGCGTACCGGCGTCGACGCCCAGGCGCTCGGCAATATCCTGCGGCGCTTCCATCGGCCCGATGTAGAGGACGCTCACCTTGGCTGTGGCGCCGGACTGAGCGGACTCAGCAAGGTATGCGGCCTTCCCCCCACGCCGATGCGAGGCCCGAAACCGATCAGACGACCGCAGCCGCACGGGCGGCCGGTCCTTCACGATCGACCCTTTGCCGTGCCGCGTCTCCACAAGCCCACTCGCACGAACCTCGACCATCGCCTTACGGATGGTCCCGCCGGCGACGCCGTACCGCTCGACAAGCTCGGACTCGCTCGGCACCAGGTCGCCAGGCTTGAGAACCCCAGCCTGGATCTGCTGAACAATCTCCTCGGCGATCTGGACGTACCGAGGTACGGACCGACCACCTCCTACTGGAGTTCCCACAGTCTTTCCCACTCTCCTATGCTCCTGTACATGAGTAACAGCGCCCGAGAGACGACGTCAACGCCACTGCACTCCGTGTCCGTCGCGGGCGCAGTCGTACGCGAAGACGGCCGCCTCCTGGCGATCCGCCGAGCGGACAATGGCACCTGGGAACTCCCGGGCGGCGTCCTCGAACTCACGGAGGCCCCCGAAGAGGGCGTGGCCCGCGAGGTCTGGGAAGAAACGGGCATCCGAGTAGAGGTCGAAGAACTGACCGGCGTCTACAAGAACACCACCCGCGGCATCGTGGCCCTGGTCTTCCGCTGCAAGCCGTCCGGCGGCGAGGAACGAACCTCCACGGAGTCGACCGCGGTCGAGTGGCTCACTCCGGAGGAGATCACCGCCCGCATGACCGAGGTGTACGCGATCCGTCTCCTCGACGCCCTGGACGACAAGGGCCCCCACGTCCGCAGCCACGACGGGCGACACCTCCTGGAGAAGTCCGCGTGACCGAGGCGAAGCACGTCGACGAGTGCCGTGACGTCTACGACCTCCTGGACCAGGTCCGCCTGCGGCCAGGCATGTTCGTCCGCGGTGGCTCCCTCCTGGAGCTCCAGTCCATGCTGTACGGCTTCCGCGTCGCCTCCGCGATCTACGGTCCTCAAGCGGTTCTGGACTTCGAGCACGAAGGTCCCTTCACGGAGTGGCTGTGGCCACGACTCGGCCGGACGCACAGCAGCCCCTTGGGCTGGGCCATCGAGATCACGAAGGCTGCGCAGGCAGCCGACAGAGCTGGCATCGACCTGTTCTTCGAGCTACTGGACGAGTTCAAGGCCGAGCGAAGCCCGCAAGCGCGGTAAGAGTTTCCCTACTTAATCAAGACCCGCGCACGGCGCGGTAGCGCGCCGCCTTGTCGGCGGGGCCGCCGCCCTGTCTTCGCCAGCGGCGGCCCCGCCCGGCGGCGCGCTACGTGCAGCGGGCAGGCTAGAAACGATCTCCCACCCAGGCGAAGGCACGGTCAGGCTTACCCCATGGAGACCTCCGCAGCACGTACAGCCTTCCGCGTTACGTTCAGCGACTACTATCGGGACCCCAACGACACCGATGTACTCCGCCGAGCCGTGACGATCCATGCCGACCGGCTCACCTTCGACAGCGATCACCTCATGCTCTGGCTCACCGGAACCGAAGTCGGTCACTTCCCGCTCGACATCATCGAGTCGGTACACCCCGAGGCCGTCCCGGGCAGGCAGCGGGAATCGCCGGAAGAACTCCGCGCCCGATACCCCAAGATGGGCCACTCCTGGACCCAGGACGATGACGCGCAACTCCTCACCCGCTACCAGCAAGGAGAGCGGACCTCGAAGCCCTCGGGAAGCAGTTCGGTCGCAAGCCCAGCGCCATCCGGTCCCGCCTGGCCAAGCTGGGCCTGGAAAGCCTCGGCTGACCTCGGGAACGCAACGCGGGGGAAAACCGCGGGTCAGAGAGATGCCTCCGGCGGGGGCGCTCAGGCTCCGGGATGGAGAAGGGGCCGCGAGCGGCTGCGGGCCGGTCGTGGGGGGCGTGGGGGGCTCCCATCCCGCCTGCCGTCGACCCAGGCAGAGCCGAGCAGACACGGGCCCTGGCGTCCAGGTCGTTCGTACAGTGGCGCGCTCCACCTGGACGCCAGGACCCGCGCCCGCTCCACGGTGTGTGGGTCGACGGCAGACGGGATGGGAGCTGGGGAGGATGGTTGAGGAGGGTGGGCATCTAACAGGTTGTCAGTGACGACCCTTACTCTTCCGCCATGCGCAAAGGTGCGATCAGCCCACAGGATGTCCTCAAAGCCATAGCGGAGTACGACGAGTTAGGCCGTGACCGGTTCCTGTCCAAGTACGGGTACAAGCCGGCAACCGGGTATCTCCTCATCCACGAGGACCGGACATACGACTCGAAGGCCATCGCTGGCGTGGCCCACAAGTTCGGTCAAGGCCGGGCCCTGAGGCCCGATGAGTTGAGTGGCGGAAGATCGCACGCTGCGAGGTGGCTCGCCCAACAGGGGTTCCTGATCCGTGCCACGCGGAGCCCAGACTGGACGCGTGACGAAATCATCTTGGCCTGCGATCTGGCGATGGCCAACGGTTGGAAGCGACTGGAGTTCGACGACCCACGCGTGATTGAGCTGTCCGCGCTGCTGCAGGCCATGCCGATCCATCCTGTAGAGCAACGAAACGAGCTGTTCCGGAACCCCAATGGCGTAGCTCGCAAGACCGTCGACATCACATGCCGGCACCCGGACTACCCAGGGAAGCCGACAAATGGCAACGCGCTCGATTTCGAAGTCATGAAGGACTTCCTTGCCCGGCCAGCTGAGATGGCGGCGGTAGCCCAGCGCATCCGACGCGGCCTCACCACCGGCGAATTCCAGGACCTGCCCCCAGAGGTCGAGGAGGAGGATGACTACAGCGCTCCCGAGGGCCGGCTCCTTCTGCGCCGTCACCAGGCCCGGGAGCGGAACAAGAGCCTGCGCAAGAAGAAGATCGCTTCCGTGCTCCAGCGCGGCGGGCGGCTGGAGTGCGAAGCGTGCGGGTTCGACTTCGAGCAGGTCTACGGCGACCGCGGTGCCGGGTACATCGAGTGCCACCATGTTGTACCGCTGCACGAAGCGGGCGAGGGGCGGACCAAGCTCAGCGACCTCGCCCTCATATGTGCCAACTGTCACCGCATGATCCACCGGCGTGCGCCATGGCCGACCCCTGGGGAGTTGCGGGCCTCCATCGAGCGAAAGCATGAAGCTGACAGGCGTGCCGCGGAAGCCATTGCACGACCGCGCAGGGCGACTGACGAGCAGATGCCGAACCCGTGATGACATCCCCTGCTCACATAAACGTCGGCGGCGCACAGCGGCGGTCCCGGAGGGGCATGGACGGCAGCCGGCACCGGGCCCGCAATGGCGCTCACCCGCCCCAGGGCGAACTTGTAAGGCAGGGATCGGAGACCGCCCGCGTGTCAGAATCGCGTGATCGAGCGGTCACCACGGCCACGCGGAGCCGCGGGTCGTGCAGGAGGTCACCGACACGCTCAGTACTGCCGCCCGCATGCTGACCTGCGAGGACGCGGCTGCAAGCGTCGCCAGGTTTGGAACCCCTTCAAGCTCATACGAAAAGCGTCGGCCTTCGCCAGAGAGCCGGAGAGAAGGCCGACGCTTCGTGAAGGGCGACTACGCGGCCATCCCGGTGGTGAGCATCTTGTCCGGACCGAGCCGGCCGTTGTAGGCGGTGATGATGTGTCCGGCCAGGGGGGTCGAACGTGAGGAGGAACCTCCACCGCTGGGGAGGGCGTGCAGAGCCTTGCTCTTCCAGAGGCCCACGGGGGACTTCATGAGCGTCTTGGCGAGCCGTGCATAGTCGACCTTGTCCCAGTTCTGGTGAATGACTACTCCCAGCGCGCGCAGCATGATGTTGTCCCAGCTCGTGGCGTCCCGTCCCCACGCCTGCTCCGCCGTCTGGAGTACCTTCGTCACCAAGCCCTCACGCCGGGCACCGATGGCCATCAGTGCCTGCACGGCGCCCACTCGGTTTGCCGACGTCCCGCTGGAGACCTCCAGGCCGCAGCGCTGAACCTCCTGCTGCACCCGGGTGGCCAGCGGGTCATTCGCCGTAATCGCAACGCGAAAATTGTCGAACGGCTTCACCGGCTTGCGGTCGCGGTTCGCGGACAGGAAGAGCTTGGCCTCCATCTCGGAGTCGAGGTTCTCGTAGACCATGCAGTCACGCAAGAACTCCGGGCCCTCCTTCTCGACTGCCACAGCGGTGCTGTGTTGCCCATCGATCAGGTAGTAGTGCCCGTCCTCACGCTTGGAAACCGTGGCTACGAGTAGCACTTCCGGGTCCCAGATCCTTGCGAGCTTGTTGGCCCAGGTCGGCTGGAAGATCCGCTGCGCATCCAACTTGGGATCGACTCGCAGCTCACCGACCGGGAGTGCCTGGTACGACTTCTTGATCTTCGACTTATCCACCACACCTTCCAGGCTACGCGAAGATATTCTCGCGCGTCCAGATTTTTCGCTTCTTCAATATTCTCGCCCTCCCAGTATCTTCGCGCGAGCTCCCGGGCAGTGCCTCCTCTTCGGCGTCGAGGGACGAAGCTGTTCGAGGCTGCGACAGGGAGGCGCTGGTCGTTGGCGGAAGCCGGCGGGTTCGTGGGCTCGGTCCAGGAGCGCAACAGCGAGGAGTGAAAACGTCTGCGCGGCTTGCAGGGCGACGACGGCTGGGCCGTCTGTGGGCCGTGCGAGGGGGCTCAGGGGTGACCGTTGGCGACCAACAGTGACGGGTCCGCTACCAGGGTCGCTCAGGAATGCGCAGGTCAGGGAGTCGCCCGCCTACTGGTTTCCGCCATGGGGTAGCGGTCAGGGCAAGATGGGGTATTTCTCGCTCAAAGGTTGATACCAGCCAGACCTCAGGCCAGAAGGGCAGCCAAGCGGGGTGTGAGCTACCTCACACTTTCGACCTCGAAAGGTGAACTATGCGTAATTCGTAGACCCTCACCGGGGACCGAAAACCGGTCCCCGGTGCACGCACCCCCGAGTTACTCATAGCCGCAGGTCACGGGCTGTCAGGCGCGAAGAATCCATCTGCGGCAGGAGCTTTTGCCCTATATGCGCAGTGCTCGCCAGGGCCCGAAAGCGAAGCCATCATGGGCGGCAACTGTTCCAAAGCGTTCGCCTGTGTCACCGAGCCGGCAAGCCACAGGTGACACGGGCGGACGCCAGACGCCGCGGAGGCATCGACATGAGTGTGACGCAAGCTCACCCCAGTACGCCCCCCTGGGCCCCACCAATCTCGGCAGTGACGGTGACCGTGATCCTGATCTTGGTATGGCCGTCCCTCGGTAAAGCGACTGGTGCACTTACTGATGTGCTGACACTCGTGGCGGCTCTGGCGGCGAGCGGTTACCTCGGGAAGTGGAGAAAGGGAGGAAGCGCACCTGTTCTCAGGAACGGGTGACCTGCGCCTAGCGTGATCGGCCGTAGTCGAGCGCCCGTGCACTGTCTCAGTGAGACAGTGCACGGGCTATGGGAATCAGGGCGCTAGGAGACCGCGGCCTATCTGTGGACGGGAATTCACATGCCGCCGCGCTGCGGAGCTCTCACCAGTACATACGCGGGAAGATCACGGCCCCTCCGGAGCCGTGTGTTGTGAGCGGCATCATGGTCACCATGACTTCCGGACCCGTCCATGGCCCCATCGAGAGCACCCACGTCACGGTGACGGATGGTGCCGCACTCATTTTCACGTGGGACGCGAACTCGCGGATCGAGGTGCGGAACCTTGGGGGCGAGGTTGTCATCGAGGCGAATGCCGCAGGCCTCAGGACGCTGGCTGGGCACCTGCTCGTGCTGGCCGGCGACGGCGTCTCCGACGGAGTGCACCTCCACCTCGAAGACAGCAACGGTCTGGAGGACGGCTCCGTCGGCTTGGTGCTGGAGCGGAGCGACGAGGAGTAGCACCGCCGGTACGCAGACCGAGGGGGCGTGCTCAGGTTGTCGCGCTGCGGGATAGGGCGTGCCAAGTAGGGTGCCGCGCATGACCACTTCTCCCGATCACGTCGACAGCAGAGAAGACCTGGCATCCTTCATCCGTTCCCTGCACCGCAGCCATGCCGACGGCAGGGACTCGTGGGAGAACGCGGACCTTGCTGGGTTCCTGGAGGCGTTGGCGGCATGGATTGACGACGCTGACGGTTGGTACCGCAACACCGGCCGCGAGCTGCCAGCCAACGGTGACTGGCGCTTCTTCGCCCGAGCGCTCCGAGCGGCGACTGTGTACGAGTAGTCGCGGATCTCGCAAGGTCGCGAAACGGATGAAGCAGAGCAGCCCCGGACGTGGTCCGGGGCTGCTCTGTCGTTGGATGTGCATCGCTGCTAGCCGAAGGCCGCCGCCGGTAGTCGAGGACCCTCGTCATCTTCTTCACGAGTGCTGAGGTCCCGCGCTGTCAGGCGGTGGCCGCGGCTTGCTGCTACGCGGAGCACGTCCTTGAGTGCCTCCGCGAGATCCGCCGAGAGGCGTCGAAGTTCCTCCGTTTGAGGCCCCTCGCCGCTGAGGACTTCCAGCGTGTGTGTCACGAGGTCAGCTGCCAGGCCGAGTTGGATCTCTTCGGTGTTGTCGGCCAGGCGGGACAGGTGGCTGTCGCTGTTGTCGGTGCTCAGGTAGCAGGGCTTGCCGTCGGGGCCCGACCACGGGAGGAGGCGCAGCTCGTTGTGGGGCGTCATTCCTCGGCCCTTCTGTCTTCGGTCATGTGATGGGTGGTGAAGCGTGCCTCGGCACGGTCCCCGGGAAGGACTAGGAGAGCCGCCTCGACCACCCGGTCTGAGGTGTCGGCAGATACGCGGGTGATCGCGAGGACAGCGAGCGCCGAGCTGATCCGGAGGGTGGAGGCTTCCTCCGGGGTGGGGAGACGGGCGCTGACCTTCTCGCGGGTCTCCGCAAGCCGGGGGCCGAGTTCTGCTGGCTTGGGCCAGCGGCAGGACGATTCGGACGGCGCCAGGTCTCGGGGGACGTAGATGCGAGCCAGGCTGTGGGGCGACTCCCCTACGTGGCTGACGCAGTAGTACTCGGTCAGCAGGGCTTGTGGTGGCACCTTCAGCAGGGTGCTCAGCGTCCCTTGGGCCCGGAGCCGGGTAGTGCGGACCGTGACGTGGAGAGTCGGAACGATGGGGGTGAGGGCGCCTCCCTCGTACGTGAGTCTTCGGCGGAGGCGGCGGACGAAGTTGCCCTTGCCGTGGACCTTCTCGATCAGGCCCTCGGCCTGGAGGAGCGCGAGGGCGTTGCGCAGCGTCGCCGTGCTGACCTTGTAGCGCGTGGCGAGCTGGGGCTCCGAGGGGAGGCGTTCGCCGGGCTTGAGGAGGCCCGCGGTGATCTGAGTCCGGAGGTCGTCGGCGATGGTGTGGTGGAGGGACGGCACGGGTTGGATCACCACCTTCTGAGCACTCGGACGGCGACGAGTCGGGTTCGGGGGTGGATGGTCAGCAGTTCGCCCGACTCGAAGAGGAGGCGTTTGGCGCCGCGCGGCAGTTGGAAGAGGTCGGCCACTCGGCAGGGTTGGCCGCCGATCTGGATGACGTCGCCGCGCTGCACGTTGATCGAGGTGATCTCGACAGGCGCGGCCATCGCACCGCTCGGAGTCCAGGACTTCATGAGGCCGACCTCGTTGAAGTGACCGCGGCGGCCGGCGCGTGGCACGAGCAGGCGCATGTCTCATAGACCACGGGAACACCGACCGGCGCTGTCACCGGGGACGAGTGCGCGCACTCGTGGTGCGTGCCGATCCGGCACGAGGTCGATCGGTAGGGCACAGCCTTCGTCTGCGGCATCAGTGGGCCTCCGCCGGCTTGAAGCAGGTGCAGGCGAGGAGTTCCTCGACTGCCAGTACGTACGGGCGGACGAGGGCGGTCTCCTCACCCGGAAGGAAGTCCGTGCGGTCCCAGGGCTGCCTCAGTGAGAGCGTCGGCCACTCGGCGACGACGGGGCTGGCGGGCGTTAACTGGGCGCGTTGGCGGGCCTTTCGGGCGTACCGCTCTCTGGTGCGCGCGATGGCGCGGCGGATACGGTTGAACATGCTGATCAGCTCCTATCGCTGATGGCCAGGTCCCCGGACGTCGCCTGTCGCGGGGACCTCTTTGTTCACGGCGGCCCAAAGGGTTCGGCCGCCCAGGCTGGTGGCGAGGAGACCGAACCGGTCCGCCTTCGACACGACTTCCAGGACCTCCCGCCATGTCTCGGCGGGGAGGGATTCCAGTACCTCCGCTTCGATCGATGTGTGTCTGGCGTGCTCCTCCACGCGTGTGGTGAGCCCAAGGGCAGATAGCCGGGCAGCGAGGACCTCCGCGCTTACTTCTGGAGCAGGCACAGGACAGCCTCCGTCACCGGCGATCACTTTCAGTGAAGCTAGTTAACTAGATTAGAGCTAGTGGACTAGATTTTCCATATGCCTGAGCAGCCGCCCTATCTCCGCATCGCCGACGAACTGCGGCGGCGGATCGCGGAGCACGAGTGGACCCCTGGAGACCGGCTGCCCTCTCGGGCCCAGATCGGCCAGGAGTGCGGGGTGGGTGAGAACGTCGTTCGCCGCGCCCAGGAGCTGCTGATCTCCCAAGGCGTGCTGGAGGGGCGGGCCGGGTCCGGGACCTACGTGGCCGAGCCCCGGCGGCGGGTGCGGATGGTTCGGTCCGCGGCGCGCGAGCAGCCTGATGGGTCGCCGTTCCGGGCCGATATGAAGGCTGTGGGGCGGCAGGGGGGCTGGGAGAGTCGAACCGATGCCAAGGTGCCCGCGCCGGTGGAGATCGCTGCGCGGCTTGGGATCGGTGAGGGCGAGCTGTGCGTCCGGACCGTGTACGAGTTCCTCGCCGACGGACGGCCCGTGCAGTTGTCCACGAGCTGGGAGCCGTACGACCTCACCGGCGGGAGTCTCGTCGTCCTTCCCGAGGGCGGGCCGCATGCCGGGGCCGGCGTCGTTAACCGCATGGCCGAGATCGGCGTCACGGTCAGCCATGCCGTCGAGCAGCCCGAGCCGCGGCAGGCGACCGCCGAGGAGGCGTCGCTCCTCGGGATTCAGAAGGCCTCTCTCGTCACCCACATCCGGCGGACGTACTACAGCGACGAGGGGCGCCCAGTGGAGACCGCGGACATCGTCGTCCCGGCCGCGCTGTGCGAGATCGTCTACGAGATCCCCGTCAACCGCTAGGCAGGGCTGTCAGTGCTCGGGCGTACCGTCTGGCCATGGCGAAGAGACCCCCTGAGAACTGGCGTGCCTGGATGGCGGAGATAGCTCGCGCGGTGGCAACCGGAGAGTTGGAGCCGGAGTGTGCCAGCGCGGCAGAGATGTATCCCGAGTCCCTGTTGCAGGCGACGGACGCAGCGCTGGAGACGTTCGAGGGGGACGTACGAGCCCTCAGGGAGCCGTCCGACGAAGAGGTTTTCGCGACAATCGAGAGAGTCGTAGTCGCACTCAACACCGTCGATGGAGACGACAGCCATGGTGGCGCCTGCTACTGCACTGAGGAGCGGGAGCAGCTGTGCGAGTACATCGACCTCACCCTGAGCGAGCATGGTGTGGATGTAGCCGCGCTGGCGGCCAGAAGGGGTATCAATCGTGCCGAGATCACTGACGATTGGCGCGACTGGTGACAACAGCGGTCGCACGAGGGGCAGGCCTCGCGCCGGAGCTGGCGTTGCGAACTGGCTAGACGAGGTCGGCGGCAGAGTTAAGCCGGCTGCACTGGATCAGCGGTGATGGTCCCCGTCCACCAGCCCGGTTGGTCGTTCGCCTCCCAGGAGATCGCGAGCGGTCGGCCGGCCAGTTCCTCGGCCTTGGCGTGTGCAGCTGTCTGAGCTTCGTCCGGTTCGCTGTTGGCGCTGGGCTGAGCAAGGCGGCCGTCGACGATGCCGCCGGAGAAGTACATGGCACAGCGCCACACGTCGGGCGTGCGGTACAGGACGAATGCCTTCGGTGTCCCTAGGCTGTCCCGCCAGTGCTTTCGTCCGCTCCCCATGCCCGCACGGTAGCGGTGGACGCCCAGAAGCCACCTGTGTGTTTCGGCCCGGGTATCGTCCGTCCCGGTCGATAGTCGTTAGCGGGGGTGGGCGGCATGCACAACGAGCGGCACGACGAGCGGCTGTCCGATGAGGAGCTGGAGCTGTTCGTCCAGTACCTGCACCGGGTCGCGAACCACAACGTGGACATCTTCCTGGCGCTGGAAGCCGGAGACACCGAGAACCCCGTCTACGTCATGTTCGGCAGGGACTATCCCCCGGTCGGGGACGCCTCGGACTATCGGCGACCGTTCGCGGACCGGCGACAGCCGACATCCACGACTGACATCAACGACGGTGGATGACAGCACTCCTCCACGGCTCTTCACGGCGTCCACGACCAGCAGTCCGACCCCGGCAGCACCCGCCCGACCGAACTCCTAAAGCGGGTGTCGCAGGTTCGAATCCTGCCGGGGGCACAGAGCGAAGGGTCAGGATCAGGGGAGCGTTCTCCTGATCCTGGCCCTTCGGCCGTCGTCTCGGTGTCATTCCGAAGCAGGGCCTCGATGACCTGAGGTGGCCGTCCGCGCTTCCTTTTCCCAGGCCGATCGGCCCGGCCGGCGGTACGGTCGCGTCATGAACCCGGCGTGTGGTGACCGTCCCCAGCAGGCCCGCACGTTCGCCGGCAACCTGCGTCATGTCGCGCGACGTCCCTTGCTTGGCGCCTGGCTTGGGGCGCTTGCGGTCCTCGCCGGGGTGGTTCAGGTCCAGGTTTCGCAGCCGTGGGCCGGTCTCCTCTGCGTCGTCATCATGTCTGTGGTGGTGATCTCAGTGGGGCGCAGCCTCGAGCGGAGTCACGCGGACGAAGGGGATCCCGCCGAGGGGTAGCTCCGCGTCCTTGTGTGCCAGACGTGGGTGCCGGACGGGGTGCCCGTTGGTGGCACGTGCGGTCAAGGCCGGTCGGGGGTGACGATGGTGGCGTGGAGCTGTTCGGCCGCCGTGCGCGCCGTGGTGGCGTCGCAGAGTTGGATCGACCAGTTGCCGGCGGTCACGATGTTTCTCGGCCTTCTCTCATCGGTGAGGAGCAGCCGCAGGTAGTCGTCGCGGGCCGTCGTTGTGGGGTGGAGGCGGAGGGCGGCGTCGCGGCCTTCCGTGAGGTCGCTGCACTGTTCGGCGGTCGGTGCCTTCGTCGCGCACAGCAGGCCGTCCGCGGTCTGCTTTCGCCGCGTGCAGGTGACCGCCTCGTCCAGTGCGTCGGCGAGCGCGTCCACTCGCTCGTAGCGCGGCTCGTCCGGGATGGCGGGCAGGGGGTGGAGCGGCGGCAGCACGACGGCGTCCAGGGCGCGGGCGACCTTCTGGGCGTGGGACGGGGTGTCGTCGGGGATGACGCGGAGGTACCAGTTGCCCGCCGCCACGAGCACCTGGCCGTTCGGCGGCGTGCGGCGGCTGTGGACCGCTCTGCCGATCTCGCCCTCGTCCACGACGTCCGTGTCGAACACCGAGATCTCGGTCTCCACCGTCGCACCCCGGTCCTCGAAGACGCAGTCGAGACTGCTGCCGGAGCCCGCCTGGCCCTGCCTCCGGCGCAGCACCTCGCAGTCCACCCCGGCCCGCCCGAGCGCGGCCACGACCTCGTCGGCGGTGGCGAAGCGTGGCTCCGCCGGCACGCTGGGGGGCAGGGCTGCCTTGGGCGACGCGCTGCTGCGCGTGAACGCGTCGCACGCGGTCAGTGCCAGGATCATCACGCAGGCGGCGCCGGTGGCCGCGGCCTTTCTCATCGCGTCAGTCTCCGGAAGGTGTGGGAGGCGGGCCGGGGCTCGGCGACGGAGTGCCCGGCTCCGGCTCCCCCGAACCCGTTCCGGTGGTCTGGCTGCCGGCACTGTAGATCGGCTCGATGGAGACGTGGTGCCCCGCGGGTGTCTGCGACTCCAGCTGCCTGATGGCCTCGGCGCGCTCCTCGTCGGTCAGGTCCTCCCACGCCATCGCGTCCTCCACGTGCGCCTCGATCTCGTCCCAGTTCCTGCCCCGGGCCTTGATGTCGCCCCCACGCGGGTCCGACTCGTCTCCGTACTGCTCGTTCTTCTCCCGCACATCCGGAGTGTCGGCCGCGTACAGCGTGAAGAGCTGCTTGTCGGTGTCCGCTCCGTACGGGTTCTCCCGCAGCTGCGCCAGGTAGTGGGCGGACAGCCGTACGTCGAGTTCGGGGTCGGCCTCTATCTCGGCGGCGAGTTCCGCGTCGCTCAGGTCGCCCAGGGACCGTCCGTCCGTCAGCCGGAACCGGTCCGGGTACTCCTCGATGACCGACCGGGCCGTGGGCAGCTTCATGTGCGTGATGCCCAGCGACTTGTCCGGCTTGGGGTAGAGGGTGAGTCCCCAGTTGAAGAAGCGGCCGAACTCGGTGAGCGGCCCGCGCAGTCCGGGGTTGTGGTTCTGGTACCACTGCTGCTCCTGCCACAGAATCGCCAGCAGCAGTTTGCGGCTGATACCGGTCTCCGCGGAGGCGAGTCTCACGGCGTCGAGGACGTTCGGCGGGACGTTGATGGGGTGAACGCCGTCCAGGCCGCCGTCCAGGCGCAGCGCGATGCTCAGCGGGCTGTTGCCGTCGAGCGCTGCCCTGACCAGCTTCGGGTCGGTGATGTGCGTCAGGCCCTCGACGGTTCGCAGCGCTCGCGCCGCCTCCCTGTCGGCCTGGTCCGCCTTGGTCAGCGCGCCCGATATGACGGTCTGCGCATGCTGGAGCTGCTCGCGTTCCGGGCTGTCCGGGCCGAGCACGGTGGCGTGGGCGAAGTCGACGCGGCCGCTGTCGTCGACCTTGAGCCCGTGTCGGCGGGCGTAGTCGAGGCCGCTCTGCAGATCGCGCTGCGCGCCCTCCATGGCGGCGGCGAGGTCGTCGTAGGCCCGCGTCATGGCGCGCAGCGCGAGTGCGGCGGCTTCGTAGTCGTCCGCGTGCTTGACGAACGTGTCGCGGGCGGCCCGGCCGGCGTCACCCACCCAGCACTGCCGCAGGGTGGCGGCGATCTCGTCGCGTGCGTAGGAGGCGAGACCGTCGCACTGCTTGGCCGCCTGGAGCACGTCGTCGGCCGCGTCCCGCCACTGCTGGGGCTTCGCCGTGTCCAGCTCGTTGACGGAGACCATCAGGCGTCCTCCAGCCAGTCGGCGGACTTTCTCAGCTCCGCCGCGATGGAGCCGTCCTGGCTGATCTGCGTGTCCATCCCTTTCGTCAACGCCTGTGCGGCGTCCTCGACGAGATCCCCGAGCGTGTGGAGACGTTTCTGCCAGGCGGTCACACAGTCGTTGCTCGCAATACCGGCGTCCCAGCCGGAGTGGCTCTTGCCCACGGCCTCCGCGTCGTCGAGCTTCGACTTGTCGCGCGCCTCGCCCCGCACGGTGTGCAGGGTGGATGCCCTGGAACGTAACGGCGCGTCCGTCAGGCCAAGATCCGCCCCCTGAAGAGGCCCGGGAGCCCCTGGCCCGGGAGCTCGGGAACCACCCCCGCTGTCTGCCGAAGCAAGGTCCATTCCCGCTTCGCGCGTGTGGACCGCGTCGGCCTTGAGCCGACCCCACTCCTCTTCGAACGACATGCATCCCCCTGTGTTTGCACGTGCACTCGGTCAACCAGGCGCCACCACCGTACATCTGTCGGTACGTCACGTGGAGGACTGTTTTTCCGGGACCGCGCAGGTAGGTTCCGATCATGGTTGACGACTGGCGGACGGACCGGATCGGTAGTGCCCTGCGCGGTGAGAACCCATGTGTGCTGCGGCGCTTGGACGCGGGGTTCGCCGTGATCGGGGATGTGCAGTTCCTGCCCGGCTATTCGGTGTTGTTGGCGGACGACCCGGGCGTGGAGCGGCTGTCCGATCTTCCCCGGAGCAAGCGGCTGGCGTTTCTTTCCGACATGGACCGGCTCGGGGAGGCGGTCGAGCGGGCCTGTCGGCGGGGCGACTCCGGGTTCCGGCGGGTCAATCTGGAGATCCTGGGGAACACCGACGGCTTCCTGCACGCGCACGTCTGGCCTCGGTACGCGTGGGAGCCGAACGACCTGGTGGGCATGCCCGTGTGGCTCTACCCCCGCGATCGGTGGAGCGACGAGCGGTTCGCGCTCGGGCCCCGGCACGACCCGTTGCGCGAGGCGATCGGTGACGAGTTGGACCGTCTGCGTCCGGCGGGATGAGTCGGGGTGACGCGGCCTACGGCCGTCGGCACGTCAGGCGCATCTGGGCCGCCGCGTGGTGGGCGCCCTCTCGGGCCGGGATGCCCCAGTCCTGGCCGCGGTCGAGGAGGCGGACCGTGAAGGTCGGGGTACGGAGGCGGTGGGTGCCGGCCGGGAGGAGGGCGCCAGGGTGGGCGTGCTGGTCGAGGGTGAAGGTCGCGTACGGGGTGCCGTCCGCCAGGAGTTGGTAGACCGAGGGGGCGCCGGCCGCGTCCTGGGGGCGGGGCGGGCGGGGGACGTGGACCGTCAGGCCGCAGGTGCGGTACGCGGGGTCCACCCGCCAGGTCCACACGGCCGCGTTGTCGTGGTCCTCCGTCGGGCTGCCCGACATCGGGAGCGCGGAGAAGCGGCCGTCGCAGCCCCCGCCCCCGTAGCCGCCCGTCCGGACCGTGTACCAGCCCTCGAGTGGAAGGGGGAGAAGGTGAGGGGGTCTTCGCCGCAGCAGTCGTCGGTGCCGGTGCCGGCGTCGGTGTCGGCACCGGCGTCGGTGCCGGTGTCGGCGTCGGCGTCCGTGCCGGTCCTGGGCCCGATCCCGGCCCCCCGGGAAAGCCGTCGGGCCGTTCCTCGTCGGCACCGTCCGTACCGGCGGGTCGGCCTCCGCCGCCGGAGGCAGGTCCTCCGCCCCGCGCAGGGACAGCGCCCCCACAAGCACCACCACCACGAGGCACCCCACCGCCACGAGCGCCCCCGCACCGCCCCGCCCCGGCGGCCGGGTGGCGGCGCCCGGGCAGTGCCGGCAGGCCATCCCCCGGCCCAGGCCGCCGCACTCTTCGCATGCCATAGCGGCACACCCTACGACCGGCTCAGCGCAGTTCCTCCGGGCATGCGGTGCCCCGCGGAAAGATCTTGTACGGCGCCGCCAGCCGGTACACGCCCGCCTTCGGCGCCACCAGCTCCGTCCACTCGTCGCCCTCCGCGTCCGCCTCCGTCTTCAGCAGGCAGCCGTACTCGTTCAGGAAGACCTTCGGCAGCTCCGTCGGCGACGCCTCGCGCGCCGCCTTCGACGCCTCCGTCTCCTCCGGCGGCTCGATCTTGCCGCCGTTCTCATCGAGGAGGGCCAGCCAGGGCGAGTACGGGACACGGATCAGGACCCGGCCCGGGGCGTCGACCTCGATCACGACCTCGTTCGCGCGCGCCCGCCGCACCTCGGCCGGCGGGTCGGCCAGCGGGGTCGGGTCGTCGACCGCGTACAGCCGCCAGTTCGCGTCGGACCAGACCTGCTTCAGATACGGCAGCCCGTCCCCGACCAGCTCCGCCTCCCGCTCCGCACCCGAATCCGGCGCCCCGGTCGGCAGGACGACGTAGTGCACCGCCCAGCGGTCCAGCCAGTCCTGGTAGTTCGTGGCATTGAGCGTGTCGTCGTAGAAGAGCGGGTTGCGCTCCATGTCCGCCTGCCGGTTCCAGCCCCGCGCCAGGTTGATGTACGGGGTGAGGGCGGAGGACTCGCGGTGGCTGGAGGCCGGCACGACCTCCACCCGCGCCTTCTCCGCCCCGCGCACCTGCAGCTGGTTGATCAGCGGCGCCACCTCGCGCGCCCAGGACGCGTCCGGGGCGGTACGGATGACGTCGTCGACGCTCTTGAAACCGATCCAGAGGTTCAGCCCCGCGAAGGCGAGCACGACCGCGTACCAGCGACGCGAACGCGGGACCGCGTACGGCAGGGCCGCCAGCAGGACGACGCCCGCGAAGACCATCACGAGCCGCGAGACGTTCGACCCGATCTGCGAGTCGATCAGCCAGGTCAGCAACGTGCCGGCGGAGTACACGGCCGCGCCGGTGCGGACCGTGCGCCACTCGCGCGGTACGAGCAGGAAGCACAGCACCCCGAAGAGGAACGGCAGCGCCGTCGACGCCAGGGACATCGGCTGCGTACCGGAGAAGGGGAACAGCCACGAGGAGACCGCGACGACCACCACCGGGGCGAGGCCGAGGGCGTACGCGCCCGGGCGCCGCTTGTTCAGGAAGAGCGCCGCCGCCGCGACCCCGAGGAAGAGGCCGGCCACCGGACTGCACGCGGTCGCGAGACCGGCGAGCGGGGCGGCGACCGCCGCCTTCGCCCAGCGTCGGCGGCGCCAGCGGTACGGCCAGCAGAACACCGCCGCGACCGCGCCGAGCGCGAACATCATGCCGAGCCCGAACGTCACCCGCCCCGACAGCGCGTTGCACAGGAACGCGAAGACCCCGGCCAGCGAGCACGCCAGCGGATTGCGGACCGCGCGCACCCGCACGAGGATCAGCGCCGTCAGACCGGCCGAGACCGTACCGGCGATCATCATCGTCGTACGGACTCCGAGCACCGACATCACGTACGGCGAGACCACGCTGTACGAGACCGGGTGCATCCCCCCGTACCAGGCGAGGTTGTACGCCGAGTCCGGGTGACGGCCCACGAACTCCGCCCACGCGTCCTGCGCCGCGAGGTCGCCGCCGCTGTTCGCGAACAGGAAGAACCAGAGGACGTGGGTCAGCGCCGCCAGACCCGTCGCGATCATGACGGGGTAGCGGCGCCTGCGCCGCCGGGGGCGGTGCGCAGGTGCGGTCTCGACGTGCGGGCGGGGAGCCGGGAGGCTTATTCGCGGCGGCACGGAGGCCCGCGGTGGCGCGCCCTCGGCTGCGCGTGTCGGCTCGGCGGTGGTCACTCGCGGCCCTCTCCCGTGCTGCCTCTCGCGCGTCCTCGCGGTGTCGGTCTCGGTCTCGGTCTCGATCTCGATCCCGGTCTCGATCCTGCGGTCCCGGTCTCGGTCCTGCGGTCCCGGTCCTGCGGTCCCGGTCTCGATCCTCCGGAACGCTAACAGCAGGGCGCCCCGGAGGACCGGGACGCCCTGTCGCGTCATCCCAGACGGGTCAGCTTCTTGTCGAAGCCCGGCTCCACCAGGTCCCTCTGGAGGGCGAGCGGCGCGCTGACCTTGCCGGCGCCGGTGCCGATGGACACCTGCCCGACGATGTCGCCCGCCTTGCCGGTGTGCGGCACGGCCTTCCCGCCGTCGCCGATCGCCAGGTCGACCTTCAGGCCCGGCCACCCGACCGCCTTGAGCTCCTTGGTGGCGATGACCGGGGTCTGCCCGCCGAGACCGTCGTCGACGTAGCCGACGACCTGGCCCTTGCGGACGACCGACGCGGAGGTCACGTCCTTCTGCGCCTGCTGGATGAGCTCGAGGCTGTAGTCGATCGACAGCTGGAGCTTCTCGTTCAGCAGGCGGGCGTCCTTCGCACCCATGACGACACCGAGGATCCGGCGGCTCTTGCCGTCGACCACGGTGTTCGCGGACCAGAGGAGGTTGCCGCCGGCCGGGGTGGAGGAGCCGGTCTTGATGCCGGAGACGCCGGGCTCCAGCAGGATGTTGTTGTTGTTCTCGATCCGGCCCGGGATGCCCTCGACGGTCAGGTTCGGCATGTTCACGATCTCCCGGAACACGTCGTACTGCATGACCGCCTTCGCCAGCTTCAACTGGTCCTGCGGCGTGGAGACGGTGGTCGACAGCAGGCCGGACGGGTCGGTGTACTTCGACTCCGTCATGCCGAGGTCCTTGGCGGCGGCGTTCATCTTCTCGACGAACGCGGCCTCCGAGCCGGCGTCCCAACGGGCGAGCTGGCGGGCCACGTTGTTCGCCGACGGGATCATGAGGAGCTGGAGCAGCTCCTTCTCCGAGAACTGCTGGCCCTCCCTGACGGCGGCCCTCGACTCGTCCTCCGACGACGCCTCGTCGGCGGCCTTCTTGTCGATCGTGATCTCGGGGCCGGACTCCTTCCCCTTGATGGGGTGGTCGCGGAGGATCACGTACGCCGTCATCGTCTTGGCGACGCTCGCGAGCGGGGCGGGCTTCTGCGCCCCGTACGTCCCGAGCGAGCCGACGCCCTCGACCTCGACCGCGCCCTGTCCCTCGGTGGGCCACGGCATCTTCAGCTCGCCGCCCTCGAAGGTGAAGGTGGGGGCGGCGGTGAGGGTGAGGACAGGGGCCGGAAGCGGTCGAACAAACTGTACGACCGCAAAGATGATCAGAAGCAGGACGACCAGCGGGGTCCAGATCCGCACCCGCCGCATGGTCGTGCGCAGGGGGGTCGGAGGCGGGGGCGGGGTGTTCGTCAGCTCCGCGAGCAGATCGAGCGGGGGCAGCGGCGGCATGGGCTGCTGCCTGGTCCGCTCGGCCTCGGTGAGCGACGGCGGATTCCCGGGGGTTACGGGGGTCGCTTCAGGGGCCTTCGGCGCGGGCGCCTTCGCTTCGGGGGCCGCGGCACGGAGCGGCACGAACGTGCTCGGGCGCTCGGCGGCGGGCCTCGGCGCCTTCGGCGGCTCCGGAGTCGCGGGCGTCGGAGTCGCCGGAGTCGCCGGCGGGGGCATCGGGATCTTCAGCGCGGTCGTCGGCTGGTCGACCACGGGCGGCTGTACGGCCTTGAACACGGTGGTGGGCTGATCGACGGCGGGTTCGGCCGCCTTGGGCTCGTCGACGGCCTCAGCCGCCGCCTCAGCGGGCTCGGCGGGCTCCTCCGCCTTGGGCTCGGCGGCCGGCTTGCGCGCGGCGAACCAGGAATCCTCGGCGTTCCCGGCCTTCTCGGCCTCAGGGCCCGCCTCGGCATCGGCATTGGCGGCCTCGGCGGCAGCGTCCTCGTCCACGGGGTCGGCGGTGTCCGCCGCGTCCGCCGTCGTCGGCTCCTCGTCGCCGGAGGCGACCCACGCCGCCACCGCCGCCCGCAGGCGGTCACCCTCCGCGGGAGCCTCGGAAGCGGGCTTCTCGGAACCGGCCTCCTCGGTCACGGCTTCCTCGGCCGGTGCGTCGTCCTGGGACACGGCGTCCTCGGTCACGGCGTCCTCGGACACCACCTCCTCCGACGTGGCCCCCTCGGACGGTGCGTCGTCCTCGGGAGTACGCGGGGCGAGGGTCTTGAAGACGGCCGTCGGCTGGTCCACCTGGACCGGCGACGCCGACGCGGCTCCCGCCGTCGCCGAGGAGGTCGCCGAGGAGGTCGCCGAAGACGTCGCCGAGGACGTGGACTCGCGGAGCACGGAAAGCCGCGGATCCCGGCCGCCACCACCCGAAGGAGCCTCCTGCGAGGACTCCTGCTGCTCCGCCTTGTCGGGGGACTCGCCCGCCACCGTGCCTCCTTCATGCGTCATGCGTACGTCCGAACCGTGTACCAGTGTCCTGTGTGAACCCCTTGGCCCCCGTGCTAGACGAGAACGACATACCTACTGGTTCCCGTACGAAGCACCCAGGCGCTCTCGACAGATGAATGTGAGAGGGGTCACCCTGTGACTCATCCACGCGGGGAGGCATGGATGGGCAGGAGCCGCAGAACAATTCCGGAGGAGCTTCTGCTGCTCGCTCTGGACCCGGCCACGGGTACCACAGCGCAGCCGCAGTCGCTCGACCTCGGCCTGGCCGGAGCACAGCTAGTGGAGCTGGCTCTGGCAGGACGGATAGCCCCTGACGGGGATCGTATCGCCGTGGTGATGCCACGGCCGACCGGAGATCCGACTCTGGACTCCGCACTGGAGCTGCTGCGCAGGCGTGGCAGTCCGGTACGGGCGGTCCACTGGATCGGCGGGCCCCGACTGGGGCTGCGCCAGATCTACCTCGCTCACCTGGAGCGCTGCGGCATGGTGCATGCCGTGGAGGGCCAGATGTGCGGGGTGCTGCCGACGACTCGCTACCAGGCGACGGAGACGGCGATCAGCCGGGACATCAGGACCCGGCTGGACAGTGCGATCCGCACCGGCGTACCGCCGGACCCGCGGACCGCGGCGCTTGCCGCGCTGGCCCACGCGGTCGGACTCGGCAAGCATCTGTACCCGGGGAACGAAGGACGGTCGTCGCGGTCCCGGCTGCGCGACCTGATCCGGCACGACCCCATGGGCGGCCTCGTGGCGCACGCCGTGATGGACGTCCAGAACGGTGTGGCCGCCCAGCCGCGCCGCAGTGCCGCGGGCGGTGTCCCGCAGCAGCCGCGCCGCGGCAGCATGGCGCGCGCCGCCGTGCACTGAGACAAACCGTTCCACCAGTTCGAGCTGTTCCACCGGATCCATTCCGGGAGCCGCACAGACGACGTGTGCGGGGCGGCCTTGACGGCCGCCCCGCACACGTTGTCGTCATTTCCCAGCGCACACCGCACCTTTGGTGGCAGTCTGCCAAGCAGTAGATACTCACAGCTACGCAGCCGACAGCCGGAGGTGCAGTTTCCGTGGCGTCCAACGTCAACCCCACCGTCAGGCGACGCCGATTGGGCCAGGAGTTGCGCCGGCTCCGGGAGCAGAAGAACATGACGGCCGAGCAGGTGGCCGAGCGTCTTCTGGTGTCGCAGTCCAAGATCAGCCGTCTCGAGAACGGCCGTCGCTCGATCAGCCAGCGCGATGTCCGCGACCTCTGCGGGGTGTACGAGGTCGAGGACGAGCGGGTCGTCGAATCGTTGATGCAGATGGCCAAGGACTCCCGCCAGCAGGGCTGGTGGCACGCCTTCGGCGACATCCCGTACAGCGTCTACATCGGCCTGGAGACGGACGCGGAGAGCCTGCGGGTGTACGAGCCGCAGATCATCCCCGGCCTGCTGCAGACCCATGGCTACGCGGAGGCCGTGATCAGCGGCGCGCTGCCGGAGTCGAGCCCCACCGACATCGACAAGCGGGTCTCCGTCCGCACCCGGCGCCAGGACCGGATCAAGGACGAGGAACGGCCGCTGCGGCTGTGGGCGGTCATCGACGAGGGCGCGCTGCGCCGGGTGGTCGGCAACAAGCAGCTGATGATCCAGCAGTTGGAGCATCTCGTCGAGCAGTCGCACCTGCCGCATGTCACGGTCCAGGTGCTGCCCTTCGAGATGGGCGCCCATCCGGGTATCAGCGGGCATTACGCGATCCTGGAATTCCCGGACACGTCCGACTCCAGTGTCGTCTACATCGAGGGCGTGACGAGCGACCTCTATCTGGAGAAGGCCCAGGACGTCGCCAAGTACAGCGTCATGTACGAGCACCTGCGGGCGCAGGCCCTGAATGTGGAGCAGACCCGGGAGTTCATCTCGGACATCGCGAAGTCCTACGCCGCCGGGTGAGAGCGGAAAGATCCGGCCCTTCCGAATTCTCCGATTCGGGCGTGAAAGCAACCGTTCGGCCGCAGCCGCCGAGGAAGAGGCCGGTACGGTACACCCCGGACTCGCTCCAGCGGAAGCTCACTTGGAATATGCCATCCGGTCGGGTGAACGCCGCCCCCACGCGGCCGGACCGGCGAGTAGCGTCGATCACGCCAGCATGAAGGTTGGCGCGACACGCTACTCGGCAGAACCGGAGTGAAGAACATGGCGATTATTCAGGGCGCTACGGACACCTGGACGAAGTCCTCGTATTCCGGCGGAAACGGGGCCTGCGTCGAAGTCAAGTCCCCCGTCGTGGCCGCGATCGCGGTCCGGGACTCCAAGGCCCCCGAGGGTCCGTCCATCGCTTTCGGCTCGGCGTCGTGGAACGCCTTCGTCGGTGAAGTGAGCAACGGGGCGCTCTGATCCCGATTGTGCAGAGCGTCAGGGAACCTACGGAAAGAGCCCTCTCGACCGGTCCGCCGTCCTGGCCGAGGGGGCTCGGCTTTACCCTCGACGCAGCTGATCCACGTACCGGTCCGTGCCCGGCACCGTCGGAATGAACGGTGCGACCAGTTCGACCCGCCCCCACTCGCCGCCGACCGCGTCCAGGTCCGCGAAGTGCTCCGCCCAGCAGGTGCGCGGGTCCCGCTCCAGGAACCACAGCAGGGTCAGCCGGGTGTCGACCCCCTCGACCTGCTTCACGTACGTCATGCGGTCCCCCGGCAGCGGCGTCGGCCGGAAGACGGTGACCATCGCGGCCGCCGACCCGGTCAGGCGTCTGGGCAGTTCGCTCGCGCGCAGCCGTTCCAGCAGCTCGGCCCGGCGCTCCGGCCCGTCGGTGTCGATCACCTGGAGGATCAGCCCCTGGTAGGGGTGGTCGAGGGCGTGGAAGTCCCGGGGGCCGGCAGCCCCGTCCCGGTACACGGTCGCCTCGTGGTCCTGGAAGGCCGTGAAGACGTGCGTACGGTCGCGGTAGACGCGGGCGTCGCGGTTGAGCCGCTTGTTGATGGCGACGGTCCACTTCATGTGCTCGTCGTAGCGGCCGTCGGTGACCCAGTAGGTGGAGAGGTAGCAGCCGGCCGTGACGGGCTGGGCGACGGCGGACTTCTCCGGGGTGCGCAGCTCCTGGAGGTCATGGGTGGCGACCCAGCGGCGGCCCGCGAACATCCAGGGCATCGCCATGGCGCCCGCGTAGTAGTGGTCGTCCTCGTACCAGCGGTTGTAGGCGTACTCGTGGCCCGGGTGCGGTTCGACCATCGTGATCAGCGCGTGGCCGGGGTGCACCCCGTACGGCCCGGTCGACGCCAGTTCCGCGTACGTCTCGCCGCTCATGCCCGTACCCCTTCCCTTGTCCTCCGGAGGCTCCTACTCTGACGGGTCGTCAGATCGATCGCCAGAGTCGGGAGGCACCCGGATGCTGCTCCAGGGAAAGACCGTGGTCGTGTCGGGTGTCGGCGCCGGGCTCGGCCACCGGATCGCCGAGACGGTCGTACGGGACGGCGGCAACGCGGTCCTCGGCGCGCGCACCGAGGCCAACCTGGCCACGTCGGCGGCCGAGATCGACCCCGACGGACGGCGCACCGCCCACCGGGCCACCGACATCACCGACGAGGCGCAGTGCGAGGCCCTGGCCGCGCTCGCGCTGGAACGGTTCGGCGCGATCGACGCGGTGGTCCACGTCGCCGCCTGGGACAGCTACTTCGGCGGGATCGAGGACGCCGACTTCGCCACCTGGCAGGGCGTCCTGGACGTCAACCTGCTCGGCACGCTGCGGATGACCCGGGCCTGCCTGCCGGCGCTCAAGGAGCGGGGCGGTTCGGTGGTCCTCATCGGGACGCAGTCGGCCGTGGCCGCGCCCTCGCAGGTGCGGCAGGCGGCGTACGCGGCCTCGAAGGGCGCGCTGACCTCGGCGATGTACTCGATGGCGCGGGAGTTCGGACCGCACCGGATCCGGGTCAACACCGTGCTGCCGGGCTGGATGTGGGGCCCGCCGGTGCAGGCGTACGTACGGTTCACGGCGCACACGGACGGGGTCGCGGAGGACGAGGTGCTCGCGCGGCTCACGGAGCGGATGGCGCTGCCCGAGCTCGCGACGGACGGGGACGTGGCGGAGGCGGCGGCCTTCCTCGTCTCGGACCGGGCGCGGGCGATCACCGGGCAGTCGCTGCTCGTCAACGCGGGCGAGCTGATGCGGTAGCCCGGGAGGAAGGGCCGCGTCCCGATCACGGGCCGTACGGTGCGCGTGGGCGCGCTGTACGGCCCTTTTTCGCCCCATTCGGATTCATAAATGTGAATGCAGGTCAACAAGAAGAACGATTTTACTTGCTCTTGACCCTCCTCCGCGTTGTCGTGGCCCCGCAACTCACCACACCATGAACGGCGTTCACAAGGCGGACCGGAACCCCTGGAGGGGGCTCAATGAACAGTCTCGACTGGGCCGTGCTCATCGGCTATTTCGGCGTGATGGTCGCGATCGGCGTCTGGTCCCACAAGCGCGTGGACAACGTCTCCGACTTCTTCACCGCCGGCGGCAAGATGCCCTGGTGGCTCTCCGGCATCTCGCACCACATGTCGGGCTACAGCGCGGTGATGTTCACCGGGTACGCCGGCATCGCCTACACCTACGGCGTCACCTCCTACGTCACCTGGTCCTTCCCCATCGCGATCGGCATCGCCATCGGCGCCCACCTCTTCGCACCCCGCCTCAACCGGCTCCGCTCGCGGCTCCATGTGGCCTCCCCGCTGGAGTACCTGAAGAACCGGTACAACCTCCCCACCCAGCAGGCCCTCGCCTGGTCCGGTGTGCTGCTGAAGATCGTCGACGTGGGCGCCAAGTGGGCGGCGATCGCCACCCTGCTCTCCGTCTTCACCGGGATCTCCCTCAACCAGGGCATCCTCATCACCGGCGTCATCACCGGCATCTACTGCACGGTCGGCGGCCTGTGGGCCGACGCGCTCACCGAACTGGGGCAGTTCATCATCCAGTTCTTCGCCGGTATCGCGATGCTGGTCGCCGTGATGGCGAAGCTCGGCGGCTTCAGCGCCCTGTGGACGGTCTGGGACCGCCCCGAGCTCCAGGGCCACACCGAGCCGACGGCCGGCCCGTACACGATGACGTTCCTGCTCGCATACCTCTTCATCAAGACCTTCGAGTACAGCGGCGGCATGTGGAACCAGGCCCAGCGCTACATGGCCACCCCCAGCGCCCGCGAGGCCACCCGCTCCGGCCGGCTCTCCGCCGTGCTGTGGTTCGTCTGGCCGCTGGTCCTCTTCTTCCCCATGTGGGTCGCGCCGCTGCTCGTCACCCCCGAGAAGCCCGACGCCTCGGACTCCTACGCCCTGATGACCGAGCAGCTGCTGCCGCACGGACTCCTCGGCCTGGTCATCGTCGGCTTCTTCTCGCACACGATGGCCATGTGCTCCTCCGACGCCAACGCCATCGCGGCCGTCTTCACCCGTGACATCGCGCCCGCCATGAGCAAGGCGGCGCGCAGCTGGACGCAGCAGGCGGGGCTGCTCGCCGCCCGCTGGTCGACCGTCGCCTTCCTCGCCCTGTCCATGGCGGTCGCGACTCAGATCAACTCTCCCACCTTCAAGGACATCATCACCGTCGTCATCAAGTGGGTGGCCGGGCTGATGGGCCCGATCGCGATCCCGTTCATGCTGGGCCTGCTGCGGAGCTTCCGTAAGTCCGGGCCGACGGCGGCGCTCGTCTCCTGGGCGGCCGGCCTGTTCGCCTTCTGGCTGACCAACTACGGCCTGGACGGCATCGAGCTGCAGATCCAGATCGTCTCGCCGCTCGCCACCTCGCTGATCCTGTACGTCCTGATCGGCTTCATCCGGCCGGAGGACACCCCCGAGCGCGACGCCGTGCTCGACAAGCTCCACTCGGACGACGGCAGCCCGGCGGGCGTGGTGCCCGAACGTCAGCCCCTGGGATAGCGGGCGAGCCAGCCCGGGTGCGACTCCGAGGGGCTGTGCAGGGCGGCGCCCTGCGTCATCTCCATCGCGAAGTCGTCCGCGAGCTCCAGCACCGTGGAACGGCCCTCCAGCTCGGCCAGCCAGGCCGGCGGGAGGGCCGTCTCGCCGTGCAGGGCGCCGAGCAGCGCGCCGGTGACCGCTCCCGTCACGGCGGACGGCCCGTCGTGGTTGACCGCGAGGCGCAGGCCGTGCCGGATGTCCTCGCCGACGAGGGCGCAGTAGACGGCGACGGCGAGCTGGCACTCCGCACGGTCCTCGTCCGCGCCCAGCGCGCCGACCCGGGCGGCGTTCGGCATCCCCTGGCGTACGGCTCCGAGGGCCTGCTGGAGCGCGTCCGTGACGGGCTCGTGGCCGGGGCGCGGGGCGAGCTGGCCCAGCGCCCGCTGGACCGAGCCGTCCACGCTCTCGCCGCGCGCGAGGCCGTGGACGACGACGGCGAGCGCCCCGGCCGCGAGGTACGCGGCGGGGTCGCCGTGCGTCTGCGCCGCGCACTCCACGGCCAGCTGGCACACCAGCTGCGGTTCCCAGCCGACGAGCAGCCCGAAGGGCGCCGAGCGGACCAGGGCACCGGAGTCGGCCGCCTCCGGGTTCTTGGGCTTGTCGAGGGTGCCGAGGATCTCGTCGCCCAGGCCGGTGAGGCAGGCGCGGGCCGGGTCGCGGCGGGCGTAGAGCCACTCCTCGCGGGCCAGCCAGCCGATGTCGGCGCGCCGCTCGTCGGGGCCCCAGTCGCGCTGGGTGGCGGCCCAGCGCAGATGGGCGCGGTGGACGTCGGTGGGCGGGTGCCAGGCTCCGGTGTCGCGGCGGACCTGGGCGCGTATGAGCCCGTCGACGGTGAAGAGGGTCATCTGGGTGGCGGCGGTGACGGCGCCGCGTCTGCCGTGCGCGGGGACCGGTTCGGTGAGCCCCTCGGCCCCGTGGGCGGCCCGTATCTCCTCCAGGGTGAGCCCGGCGACGCCCGCGCCGAACGCGTCGCCGACCGCCCCGCCGAGAAGGCAGCCCCGGACGCGGGCCCGGAAGTCCTGCTGCTCGGCGCGGCCCCACACGGCCGCGGCGGTTGTCGTCACGACGCGCCTCCCCCGGATCGCCCTCCGCACTCGGTCTCGCAGCACTGTAATCGACCGGGTACGCGCGTTCGGGGGCCGGAACGTTATGTGATCGGACGCCCTTCAGGACCGGTTTTGGCTCAGTCTGGCAGCACCGGCAGCAGCTCCGGGAGGTGCCCGTCCGAGGCCGTCGCGGCCCGGACCCGCTCCTCGGGGACCTCGCCGTACAGCGTCGTCCGGGGGCGGGACGGCCTGCCCGCCGACTCCGCGATGGCGACGAGGTCCTTGACCGAGCGGTACGAGCCGTAGCCGGAGCCCGCCATCCGGGAGATGGTCTCCTCCATCAGCGTGCCGCCGAGGTCGTTGGCGCCCGAGCGGAGCATCTCGGCGGCACCGTCCGCGCCCAGCTTCACCCAACTGGTCTGGATGTTGGGGATGTACGGGTGGAGGAGCAGCCGGGCCATGGCGGTGACCGCGCGGTTGTCGCGGACGGTCGGGCCCGGGCGGGCGATGCCCGCGAGATAGACCGGGGCGTTGGTGTGGATGAAGGGCAGCGTCACGAACTCGGTGAATCCGCCCGTCTCCTGCTGGATCCGGGACAGCGTGCGGAAGTGGCCGAGCCAGTGGCGGGGCTGGTCCACATGTCCGTACATCATCGTGGACGAGGAGCGGATGCCCAGCTCGTGGGCGGTGGTGATCACCTCGATCCAGGTGGCCGTGGGCAGCTTGCCCTTGGTGAGCACCCAGCGGACCTCGTCGTCGAGGATCTCGGCCGCCGTGCCGGGGATCGAGTCGAGCCCGGCCTCCTTCGCCGCCGTCAGCCACTCCCGTATCGAAAGGCCCGTACGGGTCGCACCGTTGACGACCTCCATCGGGGAGAAGGCGTGCACGTGCATGCCCGGCACGCGCTCCTTCACGGCCCGCGCGATGTCGAAGTAGGCCGTGCCCGGCAGATCCGGGTGGATGCCGCCCTGCATGCACACCTCGACCGCGCCGACGTCCCACGCCTGCTGGGCGCGGTCGGCGACCTGGTCGAGCGAGAGGGTGTACGCGTCGGCGTCGGTGCGGCGCTGGGCGAAGGCGCAGAAGCGGCAGCCGGTGTAGCAGACGTTGGTGAAGTTGATGTTCCGCGTGACGATGTACGTGACGTCGTCGCCGGACACCGCCCGGCGGACGTCGTCCGCGACGCGGGTGAGCGCGTCGAGCGCCGGGCCGTCCGCGTGCAGCAGGGCCAGGGCCTGGTCGTCGGTGAGCCGCGTCGGGTCGTCGGCGGCGACGGCGAGGGCTTCGCGGACATCGGTGTCGATGCGCTGGGGAACCATGCCGGGGACGGCCGCCTCGCGCAGCGCCTCCCAGTCCCCGTACACCTCGTCGAAGTCGTCGCGGCGGTCGTGGGTGCGGCCGGTGGTGTCGATGGTGCGGTGCAGGTCGGTGCGACCGGTGGCGGTGAACGCCTCGTCCGGCTCCTGCCAGGGCAGGCCGCGCACCGGGGCGTCCGGGTTCGCGAGGCCCGTCTCGGGGTCGGCGAGCGCGCGGACGTGCGGCAGCAGGCGCGGGTCGAGCCAGGGTTCGCCCCGGCCGACGAACTCCGGGTAGACGCAGAGGCGTTCGCGCAGCTCGAAGCCGACGGCTCGGGACTGCTCGGCGAGGGTGTCGATCTGCGGCCAGGGCCGCTCGGGGTTCACATGGTCGATGGTGAGCGGCGAGACCCCGCCCCAGTCGTCGATGCCGGCGCCGATCAGCCGGCCGTACTCCTCGTCGACGAGGTTCGGCGGGGCCTGGAGGCAGGCCGAGGGGCCCATGATGTGCCGGGCGACGGCGATCGTGGCGACCAGGTCGTCCAGGTCGGCGTCCGGCATCCCGCGCATCGCCGTGTCCGGCTTGGCGCGGAAGTTCTGGATGATCAGCTCCTGGATGGAGTGGTAGGCGCGGGAGACCTTGCGCAGGGCGAAGAGCGACTCGGCACGCTCCTCGTACGTCTCGCCGATGCCGATGAGGAGGCCGGAGGTGAAGGGGACGGACGAACGGCCCGCGTCCTCCAGGACCCGCAGCCGCACGGCCGGCTCCTTGTCGGGGGAGCCGTAATGGGGCCCGCCCGGCTCGCTCCACAGCCGGGTCGCGGTCGTCTCCAGCATCATTCCCATGGACGGGGCGACGGGCTTGAGCCGCTGGAAGTCGGTCCAGGAGAGCACGCCGGGATTGAGGTGCGGGAGCAGTCCCGTCTCCTCCAGGATGCGGATCGCCATGGCCCGTACGTACGCGAGGGTGTCGTCGTATCCGTGCGCGTCGAGCCACTCGCGCGCCTCGGGCCAGCGGTCCTCGGGCTTGTCGCCGAGGGTGATCAGGGCTTCCTTGCAGCCCAGTTCGGCGCCGCGGCGGGCGATGTCGAGGACCTCGTCGGGGGACATGAACATCCCGTGACCGGCCCGGCGCAGCTTGCCCGGCACGGTGACGAAGGTGCAGTAGTGGCACGTGTCGCGGCACAGCCGGGTGAGCGGCAGGAACACGCTCTTCGAGTACGTGATGATCCCGGGCCGCCCGGCGGCCGCCAGACCCGCGTCCCGCACACGGCCGGCGGAGGCGGCGAGGTCGTCCAGGTCCGCGCCCCGCGCCTGGAGCAGCACGGCGGCCTCGGCGGCATCGAGCGCGACGCCGTCCCTGGCCCGCTTCAGGGCGCGGCGCATGGCGTTCTCGGTGGGCCGTCCTGCCTGTTCGGGCCGTCGCGCCTGGTGATCAGTCATGGACCGAGCATACGAGCGGCCTCGGACAGGCAGGAGCCCCTGTCAGATCTCGAGCACGGCGACCTGCGGCCCGCAGAGCCGTTCGAGGTCCTCCGGGTCGGAGGTCAGCACGACGACCGGCGGATGGGCGGCACGCGCGGTCGTCCATTGGAGCGTCTGGCGCTCTACAGATACCGGGCGAAGTCGTCCAGAACCCCCAGCACCTCCGCCTCACCCCCCGGCGGCAGCTGCAGCACGACCTCCTCGCAGCCCAGCTCCTCGTAGTGGGCGAGCTTGCCGGGGTTCGGGAGGACCGCGTACGGGACGATCTGGAGGGTCTTCGGGTCGCGGTCCGCGCGTTCCCACGCCTCGCGGAGCACGGGGACCGTCTGCGTCAGGCCGCGACCGCCGATCGGCATCCAGCCGTCCGCGTACGCGGCGATCTGGGCGAAGAGCTTCGGTCCCGCCGCCCCGCCGAGCAGCGTGCGCGGGGCGCCGCCGGCCGGCTTGGGCCAGGCGTACGAGGCGCGCACGGACACCCCGAACTCGCCTTCGTACGCGGTCGGTTCGGGCGCCCACAGCGCCCGCATCAACGCCATGCGCTCCCGGCCCAGCTCGCGCCGCGTCGCCCACTCCACCCCGTGGTCGGCGGCCTCCTCCTTGTTCCAGCCGAAGCCGACGCCGAGGGTGAAACGGCCGCCCGACAGATGGTCGAGGGTCGCGATCTGCTTGGCCAGGTCGATCGGGTCGTGCTGGGTGATCAGCGTGATGCCGGTGCCGAGCCCGAGCCGCTCGGTGACCGCGGCCGCCTGGCCGAGGGCGACGAAGGGGTCGAGCGTCCGGCCGTACTCCGGGGGCAGTTCGGCGCCCGCCGCCGGGTACGAAGTCGTCCGCTCGACGGGGATGTGGGTGTGCTCCGGGAGGTAGAGCCCGGCGAAGCCGCGCCCCTCCAGCTCGCGCGCGAGGCGCACGGGGGTGATGGTCTCGTCGGTCAGGAAGATCGTGGTCGAGATCCGCATGAGGGCAAGGTAGGGCGTGCGGCGCGGATTTCCGAGAGGTGCGGCACGAGTGCGTCTTGCGTTGTCCCGGCGTTCACGGCTTCCTATGAGGGTGCCGGACATGAGCGAACCGACCAGACGAACGCTCCTCGTGACCTCCGCCGCCTCCGCCCTTACGTTGGGGAGCGTGAGCTTCGCCCACGCCGCGGACACCCCCGGAGGCGACCGTACGGAGACGGTCGGCGGCACGCTGCCGCCCGGCTCCCCCGACTTCGTGTACCTCCCGGTGGAGATCCCGCGCGGTGTGCGCGAGATCCATGTCTCCTACGCGTACGAGAGACCGGCCGTCCCCGCCGGCACGCAGGGCAACGCCCTGGACATCGGCATCTTCGACCAGCGCGGCACCGGGCTGGGCGGCAAGGGCTTCCGGGGCTGGTCGGGCGGGGCGCGCAAGGAGTTCTTCCTGCGCGCCGACGCGGCGACGCCGGGCTATGTCGCCGGTCCGCTGAAGGCCGGGACCTGGTTCGTGGTGCTCGCCCCGTACACGGTGGCGCCGCGGGGGCTCACGTACACGGTGACGATCACGCTCCGCTTCGGTGCCCCGCTGCCCACGCCCCGGCCCGTGTACCCGCCGGAGCGGGCCGAGGGCCGCGGCCGGGCCTGGTACCGCGGCGACTGCCATCTGCACACCGTGTACTCGGACGGGCGCCGCACGCCCGCCGAGGTCGCCGCGCTCGCGCGGGCCGCCGGGCTCGACTTCGTCGCCACCACCGAGCACAACACCCATGCCGGGCACGGGGCGTGGGCGGACCTGGCCGGGGACGACCTGCTGATCCTCCTCGGCGAGGAGATCACCACCCGCAACGGTCACGTCCTGGCGCTCGGGACCGACCCGGACACGTTCGTGGACTGGCGCTACCGGGCACGGGAGAACCGCTTCGGGCACTTCGCGCGCGAGATCCGCAGGGCGGGCGGGCTCGTCGTCCCGGCGCACCCGCACGCCACCTGCATCGGCTGCGCCTGGAAGTTCGGCCTCGGCGACGCGGACGCGGTCGAGGTGTGGAACGGCCCGTACACCCCGGACGACGAGGTGTCCCTCGCCGGCTGGGACGCGGCGCTCGCCCGGGGCCGGTGGACCCCGGCGATGGGCAGCAGCGACGCCCACCGCGACCCGGACCGCGTCGGCACCCCGCAGACCGTGGTCCTGGCCGACGACCTGAGCCGCGAGGCGATCCTGGAGGGCCTGCGCGCGGGCCGCTCGTACGTCGCCGAGTCCTCGTCCGTCTCCCTGGACCTCACGGTGACGGACGGCCGGGGCCGCTCGGCGGGGATCGGCGAGCGGCTGCGGGTGGCGGCGGACGAGCCGGTGACGGTACGGCTCGCGGTGACCGGCGCCCCGGAGGGCGGCACGGTCCGCTTCGTCACGGACCAGGGCGTCCTGCACACGGCGCCGGCCGGGGGCCCGGTGGAGTGGGTGACGACGGCCGCGTACGCCACCTACGTACGGGCGGAGGTGCGCCGGCCCGCGACGCTGCCGCCGCTGCCGGGCGCGCTCGCGGCCTTGACGAACCCGGTGTTCCTGGGCGGGGAGGGGCGTCTCAGCCCTGGTACTCGCTGAGGTCGATGGCGTACACGCGCAGCGGGACGCCGAAGACCGGGTGGTTCGTGTCGCGCTCCGGGGTCATGCCGAGCTTGGCGATGACGTTCTCGGAGGCGGTGTTGGAGATGTGGGTGATGGCGATCACCCGGTCGAGACCGCGGTCCTGGAGCGCGAACTCCAGGGCGGCGTGAGCGGCCTCGGAGGCGTACCCCTGGCCCCAGAAGGGCTGTCCGAGCCGCCAGCCGATCTCCACGGCGGGCAGCACCTCGGGCAGGAACTCCGGCACGGAGAGCCCGGCGAAGCCGATCAGCTCGCCGGATGCGAGCAGCTCGACGGCGAAGAGCCCGAAGCCCTCCTCGTCCCACTCCTCCTCCCACCGCTCGATGTCCTCGGCGGTCTGCTCCAGGTCCCGCACGGATCCGTCGCCGATCCAGCGCATCACCTCGGGGTCGGCGTTGATCTCGGCCATGGGGACGAGGTCGTCGTCGGTCCAGCGGCGGAGGAGCAGGCGGGGGGTGTGGATCTCGGTCATGCCTCCATCGTCCCCCACCCCGCCCACCCCCACCGCCATGGCGACGGACACATGTCAGGCTGACACCCGGGACGCGATCATCCGAGGGGCTTGACCTCAACCAAGGTTGAGGCGCGAGGCTCGCCGCATGAACACGGACACGAGCACCGACATCGCCGCCGTCACCCGTCTCTTCGACCGCTACCTCCGCTCCCTCGACGACCGCGGCCCCTTCGACGAGGCATGGGCGGCCTCCTTCTTCACCGAGGACGCCTCCACCTCCACCCCCGCCGGGGACGTCCACGGGCGGGACGCCGTCGCCGCGAACGTGCGGATGGCGATGGGGCTCTTCGACCGGACCCTGCACATCGGCTCGAACTACCTGATCGACGTGGACGGCGACCGTGCCACGCTGCTCGGCAACCAGCTCTCCACCCACGTCCTCGCGGGCGACGGCGGGCTCTTCCTCTCCGGCGGGCGTACGGAGAACGAGCTCGTCCGCACCGCCGGGGGCTGGCGGCTGTCCCGGGCCGATCTGCGCATCGTCTGGACCCAGGGAAATCCACCTGTGCTTCCGTAGCCCGCCTGCTTGGATGACGGACATGCTCAAGCGCCTCGAGACGTACTACGACGCCGTCCCCCGGTCCACCGCCCGCGCCGAGGCGTTCGGGCCGCTCACCCTGTTCGTACGAGAAGGGGACGGCTGGCCGTACTACGCGCGGCCGGGGCTCGGGCACTCCGGGGAGGTCTCCGTCGCCGAGGTGGACCGCGTGCGGGCGCGGCAGCGGGAGCTGGGGGTGCCCGAGGCCTTCGAGTGGGTGGCGGAGACGACGCCGGGGCTGCGGGCCGCCGTGGAGAAGAGCGGGCTCGTGGTGCACGAGCACCCGCTGATGGTCCTCGACGGTGCGGGCGACGCGGTCGCGGTGCCCGAGGACGTCACCGTACGGATCGTGGACGCGGACGATCCCGTCCTGCCGTCGGCCGCCGCCGTTCCGTACGCCGCGTTCGGCGTCCCGCCCTCGCCCCAGGCCGTCCCCCAGCTCACGGCCCGGATCGGAGCGGGCCTCACCCGGCTCGCCGCCGCCGTGGACGCCTCCGGCACCGCCCTGTCCGCCGGGCAGCACCAGCCGGTCGGGGCCGTCTCGGAGGTCGTCGCCGTCGGCACCCTGCCGGACGCCCGCCGCCGCGGCCTGGGCCTCGCGGTCACCGCGGTCCTGGTCGCCGACGCCCGTTCCCGGGGGGTGGAGACCGTCTTCCTGTCGGCCACGGACGAGTCGGTGGCCCGTCTCTACGGGCGGCTCGGCTTCCGCACGATCGGCACCGCCCTGATCGCGGAACCGGCCTCCTGAGGGCCTCGCGGGCGGCGCGGCGCCACCGGGGCGGGGGTCGCTCGTTGGAGCGGGCATGAAGAAGATCCTCACCGCAGCCGGACTCGCCCTGACCGGTCTCGCCGTGGCCGGGAGCATCGGCGCCGCCGCCGGTTCCGCCGTCGCGGACACCACGGACCTCGGCAACGCCCAGCTCCCCTCCGTCGTACCGCTGAGCGGCGTCCTCGATCCCCAGGGGAAGCCGGCCTCCGCCGACGCGGCGGTCGAGGGGCTCCTGGCCGGGCACTGAGGGCGCGCGCCATGCCAAACGCCGAGGTGGCGAGACCGGAAGGTCCCGCCACCTCGGCGTTTCATGACTCAGGGGGTCGTACGGTTCGCGATCAGTCCGCGACGACCAGCGACGGCGTCTCCTTGGTGAGCACCTCGCCCCGGAAGAACGCGGGGCTCCTGCGCTGCATCACCAGCATGATCACCAGTCCGAGCAGCAGCAGTCCGACACCGATCACGAAGACCGAGCCGACGCCGAGGACGGAGGAGCCGGAGCCGTAGGCCGGGTCCCACATGTCGTACAGCGTCTTGCCGAAGACGGCGGTGAGCATGAGGCCGCCGACGCCCGGGAGGATGCCCTTGACCATCAGGTTGCCGAAGGAGGAGGTGAGCTCCTTGCGGAAGAACCAGACGCAGGCGAAGGCCGTGATCGAGTAGTAGAAGCAGATCATCAGGCCGAGTGCGTAGATCGTGTCGACGAGCACGTTCTCGCTGACCAGGCTCATCACCGCGTAGAACAGGCCGGTGGCGACGCCCGCCCATACCGTGGCGCGGCCCGGCGTCTTGAAGCGCGGGTTCACCTGGGCGAAGGCCGGCGGCAGCGCCTCGTACGTGCTCATCGCGAGCGCCGTGCGGGCGACCGGGATGAACGTGGTCTGGAGGCTGGCCGCGGCCGAGGCGAGCACGGCGACGAAGAGCAGGATGCCGAGGCCGGGGCCCATGATCGGGCCGGCGAGGACGGCGAAGACGTTGTCGGACGTGTCCGGGTTGCCCAGGCCGGTGCCCTCCTCGCCGATGCCCGCGTACATCTGTACGGCGATGGCGACCAGCAGGTAGGAGGCGACGATGACGACCATGGCGAGGAAGGCGGAGCGGCCGGGGGTGCGGGCGCTGCCGGTGCTCTCCTCGTTGATGGACAGGCAGGCGTCCCAGCCCCAGTAGATGAAGATCGACAGGGAGAGGCCGGCGGTGAAGGCCGAGAAGGACTCGATGCCGAAGGGGTTCAGCCAGGTGAAGGAGAAGTCGATCGATCCGGGGACCTGGTCGGCCTTGCTGATCGCCATGAAGGCGAAGATCGCGATGACCGTGAGCTGGAGTCCGACGAGGGCGTACTGGACCCACTTGGTGGCGGTGATGCCGCGGTAGCTGATCGCGGTGGCGATGCCGATGAAGACCAGCGTGGTGAGGATGTGGACGGCCTTGTTCTCGTCCAGTGCGGCGACGTCGGCGCTGCCGGTGACCTCGCCCGCGGTGAGCCAGAAGAAGGAGGTCGCGACCCCGGCGAGATTGGACAGGACGACGATGGTGGCGACCAGCAGGCCCCAGCCGCACATCCAGCCGATCTTGGGTCCGAAGGCCTTCACCGACCAGGTGAAGGAGGTGCCGCAGTCGGGGAGGGCCTTGTTGAGTTCCCGGTATGCGAACGCGACGAGAAGCATGGGCAGGAAGCCGGCCAGGAAGATGGCCGGCATCTGGAGTCCGACCTCGCCGACCGTGGGGCCGAGCGTGGAGGTCAGACAGTAGACGGGTGCCACCGTCGAGATGCCGATGACGGCGCCGCCCATCAGCCCGACGGAGTTTCCGCCGAGGCCCTTGGTGCGTACAGCCTGCGTGTCGCCCGGGGCGTTGACGCCGCTTACCGTGTCTCCGGCCTGAGGCCGTTCTTCCACCTGAGTCATAAACAGGACGTTAGGCGCTGCGGTTTCCACATCCGGAAGCAGCGACTCCGGGACCCCGGCCGATCTTTACCTTGCATTGCGAGGGAGAGTGGGCCTCAACGGCATTGATTGAAAGATCGACGACCGGCTCGGGCCGACCGATTGGTAGGCGTCTCGCCACCTGTCCGCTATGCGGGAACCGCAGCAGTGCCCAAAATGTCCGTTTCAAAAATTTCCCATGGCATTTTTCGAGCCACGCGGGCAGGGGGTCAGCCGGGCCAGACCACCGCCTGCGTCTCGCTGTACGCGTGCAGGGCGTAGGACCCCACGTCCCGGCCCACACCGCTCTTCTTGAACCCTCCGAACGGCGCTTCCATGTTCCGTCCGACGGTGTTCACCCCGACGCCACCGGCCCTCAGCCGGGACGCGATACGGAATGCGCGGGCCACGTCCCCGGACCACACGTAGTCGAGGAGCCCGTAGTCGCTGTCGTTCGCCAGCGCGACGCCCTCCTCCTCGTCGTCGAAGGGGACGACCACGACGACCGGACCGAAGATCTCCTCCCGGACCACCCGCATGTCGTTCGTGCAGTCCGCGAGCAGCGTCGGCGCCACATAGAAACCGCGCCCGTCACCGACGGACGGCCGCTCCCCGCCCGCGACCACCCGCGCGCCCTCCTTCCGCCCCAGCTCGACGTACGCCTCTACCCGGTCACGGTGGGCCGCCGAGATCACCGGGCCGACCACCGTGCCCCGCTCCGTCGGATCGCCGACCTTCATGAAGGCCAGATAGCCGGTGAGCTTCTCGATCAGCCGCTCGTAGATCCCGCGCTGGGCGAGCACCCGCGTCGGGGCCGTACAGATCTGTCCGCTGTAGAAGGAGAAGGTGGTGCCGATCCCCATCACGGCGGAGTCGAGGTCGGCGTCGTCGAGGACCAGCGCCGCGCCCTTCCCGCCCAGCTCCATGAGCTGCCGCTTCAGCTCCCGCCCGCAGACCTCGCCGATGCGCTGCCCCACGGCCGTCGAGCCGGTGAAGGAGACCATGTCGACCGCCGGGGAGTCGACGGCCGCCTCACCGACGGCGGTGCTCGTCCCCGTGACGACGTTGACGACGCCTGCGGGGACGCCCGCCTCCTCCAGCGCCCGGGCCATCGCGAACACGGAGAGCGGGTCCTGCGGGGCGGGCTTCACCACGACCGTGTTGCCCATGGCGAGCGCCGGGGCGATCTTGCCGGCCGGATTGGCCCAGGGGTTGTTGTACGAGGTGATGCAGGTGACCACCCCGACCGGGCGGCGCACCGCGACCGCGCCGAAGACCCCGGCCTTCCCCATGGGTCCGGCCTCGTTGATCTGCGGGGGCAGCGCCTGCTCGACCGGCTCCAGGGCGCCGCGCGCGTACCGGCGGAAGCGGGCGGCACCGACGGCGACCTGCATCCCGCGCGCGGTGCCGGTCGTCGCCCCGGTCTCCGCCTGGGCCAGGGCCGTGTTCACCTCGGCGTCGCGGGCCATCAGGTCCGCGGCCCGGTCGAGGATCGCGGCCCGTTCCTCCGGTGTCGTACGGGACCAGGTCGCGAAGGCCGCCCGGGCGGCGTCCGCCGCCTCGTACACCTGGTCCGTGCTCGCCTCGGGAGCGAGTCCGACGACCTCCTCGGTGGCCGGGTTGACCACCTCGTAGTGCCCGCCGTCGGGCTCGACCCACTCGCCGCCGATGAACAGTCGCTGCGTCACCTGGTGCTCACCGTCCTCGTGTCGCGGCCCGAGCGCAGCACCCTGCCGGGGATCGCGCCGGTCACCTCGTCGTCGCGGAGGGTCTCCACGCCGTTGACCCGGACCGAGACGATGCCGATCGCCCGCGAGTCCAGCCGGGGGCTGTCGCCGGGCAGGTCGTGCACCAGGGTCGCCGGGCCCGCGTCGATCCGCTCGGGGTCGAAGAGGACGAGATCGGCGTGGAAGCCCTCCGCGATCCGCCCCCGCTCGCGCAGCCCGAACAGCCGGGCCGGGTCGTCGGTGAGCATCTTCACCGCCTGTTCGAGGGGGAGCAGCTTCCGGCCGCGCAGACAGTCGCCGAGGAAGCGGGTGGTGTACGGGGCCCCGCACATGCGGTCCAGGTGCGCACCGGCGTCGGAGCCGCCGAGCATCACGTCCTCGTGCTCCCAGGTCTCCCGGCGCAGAGCCCAGGACGCGGGGTCGTTGTCGGTGGGCATGGGCCACAGCACGGTCCGCAGCTCGTCGTTGGCGCAGATCTCGACCAGGCACTGGAAGGGGTCCTGGCCGCGCTGGGCGGCGATGTCGCGGACGACCTGTCCGGTGAGCCCCCGGTTCTCCTCGGAGTACGTGTCGCCGATGACGTACCGGCCGAAGTCCGCCAGGCGGCGGAAGACGCCGGCCTCCTTGGAGTCGGCGCGGCGCAGCATCTCGGCCCGGGTGGCGGGGTCGCGGAGCCTCGCGATCCGCTCGGGGACGGGCAGGCCCAGGATCTCGCCCCAGCCGGGGATGAGATTGAGGGCGCAGAAGGTGCCGAGCGACATGTTCATGGGGGTGAGGATCGGCATGGTGAGGGCGACGATCCGGCCGCCCGACTTGCGGGCGCGTTCGGAGGCGACGAGCTGGCGCGGGACGCGCTCGGGGACGGTGGCGTCGATGGTGAGGACGTTCCAGTTCAGGGGCCTGCCGGCGGCGGCCGTCATCTCGACGAAGAGGTCGATCTCGTCGTCGGAGAACTGGTCGAGGCAGCCGGCCAGGATCGCTTCGAGCTGGGTGCCCTCGTGCTCCCCGACGGCCTTCGACAGGGCGATCAGCTCGGCGGGGGCGGCGTGCCGGGAGGCGACGGGGGCGCCGTCGCCGTCGGAGTGGGTGGAGGACTGGGTGGTGGACAGACCCCAGGCGCCGGCGTCCATCGCGTCGTGGAGCAGCGCGACCATGCGGGCCATCTGCTCCTCGGTGGGCTGCCCGCCGACGGCGTCGGCCCCCATCACGTACCGGCGCAGCGCGCAGTGCCCCACCATGAAGCCGGCGTTGACGGCGATACGTCCTTCGAGGGCGTCGAGGTACTCGCCGAAGGACGACCAGCTCCAGTCGACGCCCTCCTCCAGGGCCTTGAGGGCCATGCCCTCGACCTTGGACATCATGCGGCGGGTGTAGTCGGCGTCCTCGGGCCGGTCCGGGTGGAGGGGCGCGAGGGTGAAACCGCAGTTCCCGCCGGCGACGGTGGTGACGCCGTGGTTCATGGAGGGCGTGGCGAAGGGGTCCCAGAAGAGCTGGGCGTCGTAGTGGGTGTGGGGGTCGACGAAGCCGGGGGTGAGGACGAGGCCGGTGGCGTCCTCGGTGGTCCTCGCCTCCTCCTGGACCGTGCCCGGCTGGGCGAGGACGATCCGCCCGTCGCGTATGCCGACATCGGCGACGCGGGCGGGGGCACCGGTCCCGTCGACGACGGTGGCGCCCTTGATCAGGTGGTCGAGCATGGGGTCCCTTCCTTCGTACGCCGGACATGCCCCGGCCGGGGACGGGGCAGCCGGCCGCGGCTACGACGTCCCCGGCCGGGGCTGACACGGGACGGCGATCCGGGAAGACACCGTCCCGAGCTGTGCCGACGCCCCCGGGACCCGCGCTGTACGAGGCCGTGACGTGGACGCACGTCGGGGCGCGGGGGCGCGCCCGTCAGGTACCGGCCTGCTGCCGGAAGCGGGTCGTGCGGTGGACCGGGTCCGTGTCGATCTTGGGGATCACGTGCTCACCGATCAGCTTGATCGTGTTCATCGTGTCCTCGTACGAGATCCCGATCGGCAGCCCGAAGGAGAGCTGGTCCGCCCCGGCCTGCTCCCAGCGCTTGCACTGGCGGGTGACCTCCTCCGGGTCGCCGCAGATCATCAGCTCCTCCGCGATGAGGAGTTCGATGATCTCGGCGCTGTACTCCGGCAGCAGCTCCGGCCACTCCGGCACGCCCTCGGGCCTCGGGAAGGTGTCGTGGTAGCGGAAGAGCAGCGACTGCAGGTAGTTGAGCCCGCCGCCGACGGCGATCTCGACCGCCTTCTCATGGGTCTCGGCGCAGATCGCGGTCGAGGTGACCATGACGTTGTCGTTGACGAAGTCGCCGACGGCCCTGGCCTCCTTGATCGCCGTCTTGTACGAGTCGACGACCCACTCCATGTCGGAGACCTTCTGCACGCTGAAGCCGAGGACGCCGAGCCCCTTCTTGGCGGCCATGGCGTACGAGGACGGGGACCCGGCCGCGTACCACATGGCCGGGTGGGACTTCCCGTACGGCTTGGGCAGGACCTTGCGCGGCGGCAGGGACCAGTGCTTGCCCTGGAAGCCGACGTACTCGTCCTGGAGCCACATCTTGGGGAACTCGGCGATCGTCTCCTCCCAGATCTCCTTCGTGTGGTTCATGTCGGTGATGCCCGGCATGAATCCGAGGATCTCGTGGGAGCCGGCGCCCCGGCCGGAGCCGAACTCGAAGCGGCCCTTCGAGAGATGGTCGAGCATGGCGACCTTCTCGGCGACCTTGACCGGGTGGTTCACCGGGGCGAGGGGGTTGAAGATGCCGGAGCCGAGGTGGATCCGGTCGGTGGCGTGGGCGAGGTAGCCCAGGTAGACGTCGTTCGCCGACAGGTGGGAGTACTCCTCCAGGAAGTGGTGCTCGGACGCCCAGGCGTACTTGAACCCGGACCTGTCGGCCTGGATGACGTACTCGGCCTCCTCCATCAGCGCCTTGTGCTCGGCCTCGGGATCGGTCTCGGCGCGCTTGCCGACGTATCCCTGTACGAAGATCCCGAATTCCAAGGGGGTTCACCGTCCTCATGGTTTCTGACGTACCGTCAGATTCTCTGTGCCCGACTTTCGCACCGCCCGGTGGGCGCGTCAATACCTGACGGGGCGTCAGGTGACTTCAGAACAGGCTCACGCCGGCCAGCCAGCCCCCGTCGATGACGAACGGCTGGCCGGTGATGTACGCGGAGTCGTCCGAGGTCAGGAAGAGCGCGAGCGCCGCGACCTCCTCCGGCCGCCCGATCCGCCCGAGCGGCACGAGCGAGCGGTACAGCTCGGCCGTCGCCGCCGGGTCCACGCCCTCCGGATTGCTCATCGGGGTGTCGATCGCCCCCGGGCAGACCGCGTTGACCCGGATCCCCTTGGCCGCCAGCTCCAGGGCCGCGACCCGGGTGAGCCCGAGCACCGCGTGCTTGGTGGCCGCGTACGCGCCGACCCCCGCCATACCCGTCACGCCCGTGTACGAGGCGGTGTTGACGATCGTGCCGCCGCCCGCCGCCTCGATCTCCGGCGCGACGGTACGGATCCCCAGGAAGCAGCCGACCTGGTTGACCTGCACGATCGCCTGGAACTCGGCGAGCGGCGTCGACACCAGCTCGTTGAAGCGGAGGATGCCGGCGTTGTTGACGAGTCCGTCGATCCGCCCGAAGCGCTCCTTGGCGGCGGCGACCGCGCCCGCCCAGTCCTCCTCCCGCGTCACGTCGAGGTGGACGTACGCGGCCCGCTCCTCCCCCAGCTCCTTGGCCAGCGCCTCACCGAGATCGTCGAGCACGTCGGCGAGGACGACCCGTGCCCCCTCGGCGGCGAAGAGCCGGGCCTCCTGCTCGCCCTGCCCGCGCGCCGCGCCCGTGATCACGACGACGCGCCCGTCCAGCTTGCCCATGTCCGTACTCCCCTTCTCTAGAGGTGCGGGGCGACCTCGGCGGCGAACACCGCCATCTGGTCGGTGAGTTCGATACGGCTCCGGGAGCGAAACCGCACCTGGATCTGGTCCACGCCCATCTCCCCGTACGCGCGCAGCGACGCGGCGAGGGCCTCCGGCTCACCGGTCAGCGTCCGCCGGCCGACGTTCCAGCCGGCCCGGCCGACGTACAGGGGCTCGACGATCGCCCCGACGGTGATCGGCTCCTCGATCCCCGCCTCGGCGCGCAGCTCCTTCAGCCGGGCGATCAGCGCGGGCAGCTTCTCGCGCGGATCGCCCTGCGGGAGCCAGCCGTCACCCCTGAGCGCCGCCCTGCGCACGGCGGCGGGCGAGGATCCGCCGACCCAGACCGGCACCCGCTCCTGGGCGGGGCGGGGCCGCTGCCCGAGCTCCTTGAAGGAGAACCGCTCACCGCTGAACTCCGGGAACTCCTCCGGCCCGAGCGCCACCCTGAGCGCGTCGACCGTCTCGTCGAGAACCGCTCCCCGGCCCGCGAAGTCGGCCCCGACGGCCTCGAACTCCTCCTGTACGTGCCCCGCCCCGACCCCGAGGACCAGCCGTCCGCCGGAGAGGTGGTCGACGGTCGCGTACGCCTTGGCGGTCACCAGCGGGTGCCGCAGCCCGACGACGGCGACGTGCGAGAGCAGCCGGACGCGCTCGGTCGCGGCGGCGAGGAAGGAGAGGGTGGCGACGGGGTCGTACCAGACGGTGCTCATCGCCCCCGCGAGCCGCCGCGGAATGGCGACGTGATCGCAGCAGGCGACGTAGTCGAAGCCGGTCCGGTCGGCGGTCCGGGCGATCTCGACGAGATCGGCGGGGCCTGCGGCGGCCTCCCAGGGCTCGGCGTAGAGGGTGCTCTGGGACTGGACCGGGAGCTGCATCCCGTAGACGACCATGAGGACCCCTTAACTGACGTACCGTCAGAGAACGAAGGGGCCCCATCGTCGCCGCTGACGCACCATCAGGCAAGGGTCATGCGGAGCGCGGGAGTCGCGGAGGCAATGTTGATGACATATGATTCTTTGTACATCACCCACACACGCGGAGGTGCGGCATGGCAGTGACCCAGATCGACATAGACGATGACGCACTGCAACGGGCCATGGCCCTGTCCAAGGCCAGGACCAAGAAGGAGGTGGTCAATCTCGCCCTCCGGTTCTACGCCGATCGGCAGGAGCGGGCGGCGCGCATCAGCCGCCACTTCGAGCGGGCACAGCAGTGGGGAGCGGTCGAGGACGCCGAGCGTCGGCACCAGGCCGAGAAGGACGCTCGGTGATCTATCTCCTCGACACGTCCGGCCTTGTCCGGCTGCTGAGCGACCCCACGCTCCAGTCCGCCTGGTACGACGCGATCGACGCCGAGGCGATCGCCTCCTGCTTCCCTCAGCGCGCCGAGTTCCTGTACAGCGCTCGAAGCAGTCGCGAGTACGACGAGATCGCGGAGATGTTCAGCGACCTCTACCCCGATGTCGCTGTGCCGAAGAACGCGGGACGCTGGATCAGCTCCGTACAGCATCGGATGGCCAGGGCCGGGGAGCACAGGAGCGCCTCGGCCGTCGACCTGATCATCGCGGCCACCGCGGCTCATCACGGGCTGACCGTGCTCCACGACGACGTCGACTACCGGACCATCGCCCGGCACGCGGCCGACCTGAGCGAACACAGCGTCCACGACATCCGGTAACCGTCAACCGGTCAGGGACACCACAGCCCCTCCGCCGTCAGCCCGAGCAGCTCGATCGCGTTGCCGCGCACGATCCGCTCCACCACCTCCGGAGCCAGGTGGCCCATCTGCGCCTCGCCGACCTCACGCGACTTCGGCCAGGTGGAGTCGGAGTGCGGGTAGTCCGTCTCGTAGAGCACGTTCCCCACCCCGATGTCATCGAGGTTCTTCAGCCCGAAGGCGTCGTCGAAGAAACACCCGTACACGTGCCCCGCGAACAGCTCCGACGGCGGGCGCAGCACCTTCTCCGCGACGCCGCCCCAGCCGCGGTTCTCCTCCCAGACCACGTCGGCGCGTTCCAGGATGTACGGGATCCAGCCGATCTGACCCTCCGCGTACATGATCCTCAGGTTCGGGAAGCGCTCGAACTTGCCGCTCATCAGCCAGTCGACCATCGAGAAACAGCAGTTGGCGAAGGTGATCGTGGAGCCGACGGCGGGCGGGGCGTCGGCGGAGGTGGACGGCATCCGGCTGGAGGAGCCGATGTGCATGGCGACGACGGTGCCCGTCTCGTCGCAGGCCCGCAGGAACGGGTCCCAGTAGTCCGTGTGGATCGACGGGAGCCCGAGGTGGGGCGGGATCTCGGAGAAGGCGACGGCGCGGACCCCGCGGGCGGCGTTGCGGCGGACCTCCTCGGCGGCGAGGTCGGCGTCCCAGAGGGGGATCAGCGTGAGCGGTATGAGACGTCCGTGCGCCTCCGGCCCGCACCACTCCTCCACCATCCAGTCGTTGTACGCGCGGACGCCGAGCAGACCGAGCTCGCGGTCGCCCGCCTCCGTGAACGTCTGCCCGCAGAAGCGGGGGAAGGTGGGGAAGCAGAGCGCCGACTGGACGTGGTTCACGTCCATGTCGGCGAGCCGGTCGGGGACGTTGTACGAGCCGGGGCGCATCTGCTCGTAGGTGATGACCTCGAGCTTGATCTCGTCCCTGTCGTAACCGACGGCGGTGTCGAGCCGGGTGAGCGGCCGGTGCAGGTCCTCGTACACCCACCAGTCGCCGATCGGCCCGTCGTCGCCCTTCGCCCCCATCACCGGCGCGAACTTCCCCCCGAGGAAGGTCATTTCCTTCAGGGGCGCCCTGACGATCCGCGGTCCGGTGTCGCGGTACCTGGACGGGAGCCGGTCCCGCCAGACGTGAGGCGGCTCCACGGTGTGGTCGTCCACCGAGATGATCTTCGGGAAGGTCTCCATGCGTTTCACCGTAGCGCTCATCTGACGGTCCGTCAGCTTCCTGGTGGGACGAATCTGTGGCAGGACTTGTGCAGACAGTCACCCGATGCTGACGCGCCCCCTCCGGACAAGGCAGACTGTCTTGGGCGAAACCAGCGGTGGGCAGGGGGAGCTATGGACCGTGAGAACGGCCCGCGAGTTCCGGAGCAACGTGCTCCGTTGACAGGTCCTGACTTTGTCGGCAACGACCTGCGCTTCGGCGTGCTCGGCCCCGTCCGCGCCTGGCGCGACGGCGCGGCCCTGCCGTCCGGCTCCCCGCAGCAGCGGGCGCTGCTCGCCGCGCTGCTGCTGCGCGAGGGGCGCACGGCCACGGCCTCGGAGCTGATCGACGCCATCTGGGGCGAGGACCCGCCCTCGCAGGCGCTGGCGGCCGTACGGACGTACGCCTCGCGACTGCGCAAGGTCCTCGACGCCGGGGTCCTGGTCAGCGACGCGGGCGGCTACGCGATCCGCGTCCCGGCCGGAGTGGTGGACCTGAACATCGCCCAGGAGCTGGCCGCCGAGGCCGAGAAGCTGCGGGCTGCCGGGGACCGGAGCGAGGCGCGCGCCCGGCTGACGAAGGCGCTCGCGCTGTGGGACGGCGAGCCCCTGGCGTCCGTCCCGGGGCCGTACGCCGAGACCCAGCGCGCCCGGCTGGAGGAATGGCGCCTCCAGCTCCTCGAAACACGCCTGGACATGGACCTGGAGGCCGGCGCGCACGCGGAGGCCGTCTCCGAGCTCACCGCGCTGACGGCCGCGCACCCACTGCGCGAGCGCCTCAGGGAACTGCTGATGCTGGCCCTCTACCGCGGCGGCCGGCAGGCGGAGGCACTGGCCGTGTACGCGGACACGCGCCGGCTCCTCGCCGACGAACTGGGCGTCGACCCCTGCCCGGAGCTCTCCCGGCTCCAGCAGCGGATCCTCCGGGCGGACGCCGAACTGGCCCGGCCTGTGGAGGAGTCCGCGCCGGCTCCCGCCGTGGCCCGGCCCGCCCAGCTCCCGGCCACGGTCCCGGACTTCACCGGCCGCGCCTCCTTCGTACGGGAGCTGGGCGACCGGCTGGCCACGGCGGAGGGTTCCGTGATGGCCGTCTCGGCGCTCGCGGGCATCGGCGGCGTCGGCAAGACGACGCTCGCCGTGCACCTGGCGCACGAGGCGCGCCCGCACTTCCCGGACGGGCAGCTGTACGTGGACCTCCAGGGCGCGGGGGCGCGGGCGGCGGCCCCGGAGACGGTGCTCGGGGCGTTCCTGAGGGCGCTCGGAACCCCCGACTCCGCGATCCCCGACTCGCTGGAGGAGCGGGCGGCGCTGTACCGCTCGACGCTCGACGGCCGCCGGATCCTGGTGCTGCTCGACAACGCCAGGGACGCGGCCCAGATCCGCCCCCTCCTGCCGGGCACGGCGGGCTGCGCGGCGCTGGTGACCAGCCGGATCCGGATGGTGGACCTGGCCGGCGCGCACCTGGTGGACCTGGACGTGATGTCGCCGGAGGAGGCGCTCCAGCTCTTCACGCGCATCGTCGGCGCCGAGCGCGTCTGTGCCGAACGCGAGGCGGCCCTGGACGTGGTCGCCGCGTGCGGCTTCCTCCCGCTGGCGATCCGTATCGCCGCCTCCCGCCTGGCCGCGCGGCGCACGTGGACGGTGGCGGTCCTGGCGGCGAAGCTCGCCGACGAGCGCCGCCGCCTGGACGAGCTCCAGGCGGGCGACCTCGCGGTCAAGGCCACCTTCGAACTCGGCTACGGCCAGCTGGAACCGGCCCAGGCCCGCGCCTTCCGCCTGCTGGGCCTCGCCGACGGCCCGGACATCTCCCTGGCCGCCGCGGCCGCGGTCCTCGACCTCCCGCCCCAGGACACCGAGGACCTCCTGGAGGCCCTGGTCGACACCTCCCTCCTGGAATCGGCGGCCCCGGGCCGTTACCGCTACCACGACCTGGTGCGCCTCTACGCGCGTGCGTGCGCGGAGCGGGACGAGCCGTCGGCGGAGCGGGAGCGGGCGCTCTCGCGGCTGCTCGACTTCTACCTGTCGACGGCGGCGAGGGTGTACGCGATCGAGCGCCCGGGCGACCGTACGGTCGCGCATCTGGAAGTCACCCACCACTCGGGCCTGGAGTTCTCGGACCACGCCGAGGCCCTGGACTGGCTGCACGCCGAGGCGGGCTGTGTGCTGGCCTGCGCCCAGCAGTCCCTGGCCCACGGATCCCTGCGCCGGGCCGTCGACCTCCTGATGGCGACGAAGGACCTCGCCGAATCGGGCGTGAACTCCCTCCGGTACGAAGTGGCGGCGGTGGCCGCACGAGACGCGGCGCGCGCGCTCAGGGACGCCCGCTCCGAGGGCCGGGCGCGCACCACGCTCTCGCAGGTGTACAGCACCGCGGGACGGTTCGACGACGCCGACGAGGAGGCCCGGCTCGCCATGGACCTCGGTCAGGCGTCCGCGGACCCGTGGACGCGTGCGAACGCACCCAACGAGCGCGGCATCCTCGCCCTGTACGAGAACCGTCATGCCGACGCCGAGGCCCATCTCTCGCGGGCACGGGACGCCTTCCGCGCCGACGCGAACAAGCCCGGCGAGGCGAGTGCCCTGTGCAACCTGTCTCGCGTACACCTCGCGACGGGGCGCGTGGCGAGCGCCGTGGAACTCGCGACGCAGGGCATCGCCATCTACGAGGAGGCGGACACCGGGCTCGCCCTGCGCCTCGCCAACGGCAAGTACGCCCTCGGCCTCGCCCTGACGGCCTCCGGACAGACCACCCGGGCACGTGCGGTCCTCACCGAGGCGCTCAGCGTCTTCCAGGAGAGCCGGCAGCAACTGTGGCACGGGATGACCCTGTTCCGGCTCGCCGAGGTCCACCTCGCCGACGGCAGGCACGCCGCGGCCGCGGCCCACGCCGAGCAGGCACTGTCGGTGCTGCACGGCATCGGCGGGGAATGGCGCCGAGCCAACGTCCTGACCGTCCTCGGCCGCGGCCTCTCGGCCCTGGGACAGACGGACCGGGCGCGCGTGTGCTGGAGCGAGGCGCTCACGGCGTTCGAGCACCTCGGCTCGCCGGAGGCCGACGACGTGCGCGTTCTGCTCCATCCGGCGGCGGTTGCCTGACCTGGACTGGGCGTTCATCAATCGTTTATCGCCGCACGGCACTCTCGTACGTATCGATCCGTCGCGTCGGGGGGCAGACGGTTCGACACGAGGCCCCACCGTTATGGTGATCGGCCCTGACGTGTCCGCCCGGCGGTCCACGGGGGAATTGCCGGGCGGACACTTCAGTCCCACAATGCCCAACGACTTCAGGAGCTGGCTCCATGGCCGACAACTTCAAGCCCACGGACTCGCACGCGACCGGCGAGGACATCGCCACCATGGACTCCCACGCCACGAGCGAGCCGATCAAGCCGCTCGACTCCCACGCGACGGGCGGGGACATCACCACCATGGACTCCCACGCCACCGGCGAGCCCATCAAGCCGCTCGACTCGCACGCCACGAGCGAGCCGCTCAAGTAGACATGAGCCGGCCCACGGGGGAGACGGGGGCCGGTTCACCATCGGGGGACGGCTGCGGCGGCGCCAACGGGGGAGCCGCCGCGGCCGTAGCCGTCCGGGAGGCCGACGTGCCGGATGCCGGGGGACGCTCGAAGGAACCAGGGGGAGACTTCGGGCAGGCGTCCGACACGTTCACGGCCGCCGCATCGCGACCGGACAGCATGAGGGAGGGGCCGGGCATCTGCCCGGCCCCTCCCGCGCGTTCGGACGTGCCTAGACGGCGCGGACCAGCACGCTCGGACCGCAGAGCTTCCGCATGTCGTCCTCGTCCGATGTGTACACGGTGGCCCGGCCCCGCTGCCGCCCCGCGATCACCGCGAGGGCCGCGTCGATGGCGTACTTGTGGCCGTGCAGGCCGGTGTTCCTCAGCAGGGAGATCGCCGCCTCCGCGACATCCTCGGTGACCGGTTCGACGACGATGCGGGACAGGAACCACTTCCAGGCGGCGTGGGGAACCTTCGCGTGGTACGCCTCGATCAGGGTCATCGAACTCGTCACCACGCGAATGCCCGCGCGGTGGGCCTCCTTCATGCGGGCCTTCATCACGGGATCGCCGAGGACGGACTTCGACAGGCCCTCGCTGTCCAGGACGTAACACACCTCGCTCATGCTGCCTCGGCCCGCCGCTCCGCCGGAGCCGGCATCTCGGCCTCCGCCCGCTGCCTCGCCTCCCGCTCCTCGTGCCAGCGCTCGATCTCGCGCCGCTCCGCCTCGGCGGCAGCCCGTTCCTCCTCCGTGACCGGGCCGTACTCCTCCTCCATCCAGGCCACCAGCTCCCCCAGCCGGTCCTGCTCCCGCTGACGCCGTATGGCATGCGTGACATACGCGCTGAAGCCGCCCGGACCCACTTCGCCACGGATCTCCTCCGCCAGTTCCTCCGGCAGGGTGACCGTGTACTTCTTCGTTGCCATACCTCCTACCATACCACCGCGCGGAGTGATCTGGATCACCCCTTCGGCAGCCTCGCCACCAGCCTCGCCCCCCGCGCGCTCTCCCCCACCCCCAGCGTCCCGCCGTGCCGCACCGCGATCTCCCGTGCGATCGGCAGGCCCAGGCCCGCTCCTCCCGCCGCGCGGGTGCGGGACTCGTCGAGGCGGGTGAAGCGCTCGAAGACGCGGTGGCGGTCGGCGGGTGGGATGCCCGGGCCGTCGTCGAGGACCTCCAGGACCGCGGAGGTGGCGTCGGTTCGTACCGCCACCGTCACCGTGGAACCGGCGTGCCGGCACGCGTTGCCCAGGAGGTTGCGCAGCAGACGCTCCAACTGGCGGGCGTCGCCGACGACTCGGGCCGGACCCTCCGCCCCGTACGACAGTCGCAGGCGCCGCGCCTCCGGAAGGTGCTGGTGTTCACGGACCAGGTCCTCCGCCAGCGCCGCCAGGTCGACGTCCTCCACCGCCCGCGCCCGGTGTCGCGTGCCGTCCATGCCCGCCAGCAACAGCAGGTCGTCCGCCAGCTCCTGGAGCCGTACGACGTCGGCCGCCGCGTCCTCCACGACGGCCGGCCAGGGAACCCCCTCGGGATGCCGGAGCGCCGACTCCAGCTGGGCCCGCAGAGCCGCGAGCGGGCTGCGCAGTTCGTGGGCCGCGTCGGCGACGAACTGCTGCTGCCGCGCCGACGCCTGCTCCAGCCGGTCGAGCGTGTCGTTCGTCGTCCGGGCGAGGCGGCCGATCACGTCGTCCGTCGCCGGGACCGGGACCCGCCGGTCCAGGGAGTGGCTGGTGATGTCCTCCAGCTCCCGCCGGATCGCCTCCACCGGGCGCAGCGCCCTGGCCGCGGCGAAGTGCACGAGGACACCGGTGAGCAGGGCGACGACGGGCGCGCCGGTGGTCAGGGCGATCCCGAAGACGTCCGGTGCCCTCTCCAGCTGTGCCTGCCTGAGCAGATACACCCCGCTCAGCGACAGCGCCCCCGCCCCGGCCGCCGCCGTCAGGACGAGACGCCGTGGGAAGGAGACCCGGCCCGCTCCCCGGCCCATCGCCGTCCAGACGGCCGCCGACGTCAGCACGCCTGCCGACGGCCCGATGAACATCAGGCCCCAGCGAAGGGCCTCTTCGGCCACGAGCCACGGCTTGAGCGGGTTCTCCTCGCCGAGCCACCAGACGTAGGTGGCGTACAGCCCTCCCGACGTCACGGCCGCGGTGAGCGTGGTCCGGACCCGTACCGCCCTGGCGTGGCCGTGCGTCGCGAACCAGCACACGACCGCGACACCCACCGCTCCGACCGCGAATCCCGGCCAGGTCAGCAACGCGATCTGCGGGCCCACACGGTCGTCCCTGATGAGCTCCGCGATCACGACAGGCCGCGGGCCCGCACGGCGGTCGGCGAGCTCCAGCCACACCACCGCCCCCACCACGACCAGCCAGGCCGCCGCCCCCGCGGCCCACACCGCCCGCATCGGCCGCTCACCCACGCGCGTACCCACCCGCGTACCCCGACACCCGGTAACCGCCGCCGCGCACCGTCTCGATCGTGGCCGTCCCGAAGGGGAGGTCGACCTTCCGGCGCACGGCGCTGATGTAGACCTGCACGATGTTCGGGTCACCCGTGAAGTCCGCCGACCAGACCTCGTCGAGGATGTCGAGCTTGGGCACCACCTCGTCCATCCGCTGCATCAGTGTCTGCAGGACCGCGAACTCCTTGGGCGTCAGCGCGATCGCGCTCTCCCCCCGCCCGCAGGCCCTGCGAGCCGGGTCCAGCCACAGGTCCCCGCAGGCCAGGACCGCCGGCCGGGCGCGGGACCCGCCCCGGCGCAGCAGCGCCCGCAGGCGGGCCTCAAGGACGACGTACGAGAAGGGTTTGGCCAGGTAGTCGTCGGCGCCGGTGTCGAGCCCCTCGGCCTCGTCGTACTCACCGTTCTTCGCCGTCAGCATCATCACCGGCACCTCGATCCGCTCGGCGCGCAGCCGGGAGCAGACCTGGTAGCCGTTGAGCCCGGGCAGCATCAGGTCGAGCAGGATCGCGGCGTAGGGGTGCTCCCGTGCCAGGTGCAGGCCCGTCACACCGTCGTGGGCGACGTCGACCGTGTAGCCGACGGCCGCGAGACCACGGCGCAGCGACGCGGCGAGCCGCTCCTCGTCCTCGATCACCAGCAACCTCATGCGGCGAGTATCGCCTCCGCGCCGAGAGAGACGCTGAAAAAATCCTCAGCCCTCTTCAGCCGGTCCTCAGGGGGCGGCGGCCAGGGTCCCCCCATGTCTCTGCTGTCCGCCCCGGCGCCCGTCGTGGTCCCCGCCCGAGGCCTCGAGCCCCGCCCGCCCCGTACCGCGCCCGCCCTCGTCGCCGGCCTCGTCCTCCTCCTCCACGCGGCCTACTCCCTGCGCGAGCACCGCCGCTTCGGCACCACCGGCTACGACCTCGGCATCTTCGGCCAGGGCGTCCGCGCGTACGCCGAGCTCCGCCTCCCCGCGTCCGAGATCCGTACGGCGACGGCCCCACCGGGCTTCACGGGCGACGCCTATCCGCTGCTCGCCGACCACTTCCATCCCGTACTGGCCCTGCTGGGACCGCTCTACCGCCTCTTCCCGTACGTCGAGCTCCTGCTCCTCGCGCAAGCGGGGCTGGTCGCGCTCTCGACGTACGTCGTCGCGCGCACCGCGCAGCGGCACCTCCCGCGGCCGGGCGCGGGCGTGGCGATCGGGCTCGCGTACGGACTGTGCTGGGGTCTCCAGCAGCTCGTCGCCTTCGACTTCCACGAAGTCGCCTTCGCCGTCCCGCTGCTGGCGCTCGCCTGCCGCGCCCATCTCGACGGGCGCTGGGTCGCGGCCGCCTGCTGGGCCGGCGGTCTGGTGCTGGTCAAGGAGGATCTGGGTGCCACCGCCGCCGTGTTCGGTCTGCTGCTGATGCGGCACCATCGCCGCGCGGGGCTCGCCCTCGGCGCGTTCGCCGTCGCGTCCACCGTGCTCGTCGTGTGTGTGGCGCTGCCCGCGTGGGCCCCGGACGGCCGGTACGGCTACCTCGACCAGCCCCACGCGTACGGAATGCTCGACGGATGGCCGACGAAATCGCTGACCCTGCTGGCCCTGCTGGCCGTCACGGCCGGTCTGGTGCTGCGCAGTCCGCTGGCCTGGCTCCTGCTGCCCACCCTGGCGTGGCGCCTCACCTCCCCCAACCCGGCTTATTGGGGCCCGGAGTTGCACTACTCGGCCGTCCTCGTCCCGATCGCCTTCGCCGCCCTGATCGACGTCCTGCGCCGGGGCGTGCGGCTCCCCCCTCTCGTTCCGCTGCTCGTCGCGCTCCTGCTGCTGCCGGGGCAGCCGCTGGCCCGGCTGGCCGCGCCCGGCTTCTGGCAGGACGGTCCACGCCAGGCCGCCGCCCGCGCCGCGCTCGCGCGGGTGCCCGACGGCGCCCTTGTCGCGGCGAGCAACAGCCTCGCGCCCCATCTCACCGACAGCGCCCGTGTGTATCTCGTGGCCGAGGGCGTGCTCGACCGGTCCGAGCCGGTGGAGTGGATCGTGGCGGACACCCGCGACCCCTTCCCGTCCGGCGCCGTGGACGCCGTCCTGCGGCGGGCGGAAGGGAGGGGGTGGCGACGGGTCCACGCGGAGCAGGGCATCGTCGTGCTCCGGCTCAGCGAGCGAACGAACCTATTCCGACCAGGCAGTACACGTACTCGTTGATCGTCGCTCCGTTGATCGTGTAGCGGTGGGAGAACGCGTACTGCGTCTTGGGGTTGGCGTTGCAGCGGTTCAGGTCCGAGGTCAGCGGGATCGTCTGGATCACGCGGTAGTGCGCGTCGGACGCCGAGCAGGGCACTTCCTCGACGTTGCTCACGCTCTGCGCGGTCGTCGAGTCCGGCAGCCTTCCGTTGAGGCAGGTGCCCTTGGTGTACGGGTCGGGCGGCGCCTCCGTCGTCGGGGTGGCGGTGACCGTGGGGGCGGGCGGCGGCGTGGTGTCGAGCGGGGCGGCCGAGACCGTCGGCGAGCCGGCCGTGGGAGTCTCGTCGTCGCTGTCGTTCGTGAGGACGAGCGCGGCGATCACGGCGCCGACGACCCCGAGCGCCACCAGGCAGCCGAGGCCGCCGGACCTGCGGGGCCCTTGCGCCGGCCCGGCGACCTTGATGCGCAGGAACACCGTGCCGCCCCCGACCTGGACCGGGACCAGGTCCCCGTCACGGCACGGCGGGATGTGCATCTGGGTGGGTCCGGTCGGCAGGGTGACCGGGACGATCACGCCCGTCGCGGCCTGCTGAGGGCTCAGGGTTATGGGGAGTTCGGGCGACGACACCGGCTGCTCCAAAGGGGAGTCGGAAGAGGGGACGAGCGATCCCTGCGGATTGTGGCGGGCGCGGCCGCGGGGACGCCGATGTTCCGCCGCTCAGGGACGAGGTTGTGACCTCAGCACCCCCTTCATCACCTTCCCGCTCGCGTTCCGCGGCAGCTCCGCCACGAACTCCACCTCCCGCGGCACCTTGTAGTTCGCCATCTCCCGGCGCGCCCACGCGATCAGGTCGTCGCCCGTCACCCGGGCGCCGGACCGCCGGACCGCGAAGGCCTTGCCCACCTCGCCGAGCCGCGGATCGGGGATGCCGATGACCGCGACATCGGCGACGTCGGGGTGCAGGCCGAGGAGCTGCTCGATCTCCGCCGGGTAGGCGTTGAAGCCGCCGACGATGAACATGTCCTTGATGCGGTCCGTGATGCGCAGGTTGCCGGCCTCGTCCAGGACGCCCACGTCGCCCGTGTGGAGCCAGCCGTCCGCGTCGATCGCCCGGGCCGTCTCCTCCGGGTCCTCGAAGTAGCCGCTCATCACGTGGTGGCCGCGCACCAGGACCTCGCCCGCCGTCGAGAGGCGGACCTCCGTGTCCGGGATCGGGCGGCCCGAGGTGGTCGCGATGACGTCCGCGGGGTCGCCCCTGCGGCACATGGTGACGATGCCGCTCGCCTCGGAGAGGCCGTACGCCGTGAGGACCGTGCCGACCCCCAGCTCGCCGCGCAGTCGCTCGACCAGCCGCAGCGGGACGACGGCCGCGCCCGTGACCACCAGGCGCAGCGCGGAGAGGTCGTACGAGGAGCGGGCGGGGTGGTCGAGGAGCGACTGGTGGAGGGTCGGCGGACCGGGGAGGACCGAGATGCGTTCGGCGGCGATGTTGGCGAGGACGGTGTCCACGTTGAAGACGGACTGCGGGACCATCACCGCCCCGCGCATCAGACAGGCGATGATCCCGGCCTTGTAGCCGAAGGTGTGGAAGAAGGGGTTCACGATCAGGTAGCGGTCGCCCTCCCGCAGGCCCGCCAGGTCCGCCCAGATCCCGTAGCAGCGCAGTGTCTGGGCGTGGCTGATCACCGCGCCCTTGGGGGCGCCCGTCGTGCCCGAGGTGTAGATGATGTCCGAGGGGTCTCCCGGGGAGAGGCCGGCGGCCCGTGCGCGGACCTCGGCCGAGGAGACGGACTCGCCCTCCGCGAGGAAGTCCTTCCAGGTCGTGTAGTCCTCGGGCGCGGCGTCCGCGAGCACCACCACCCGCTCCAGGTCCGGGAGTTCGACCTCCGCGCGGCGCAGCGACGCGACGTACGAGGTCCCCAGGAACGTGCCGGTGATGAACAGCAGCTTCGCCCGGGACCGCGCCAGCACGTACGCCGCCTCCGTGCCCTTGAAGCGGGTGTTCAGCGGGACGAGCACCGCTCCCGCCGTCACCGCCCCGAGCGCCGAGACGATCCAGTCCAGGGTGTTCGGCGCCCAGATCGCGACCCGGTCGCCGGGCTCCACACCCGCCGCCAGACAGGCCGCGGCCGCGCGCTCGACGCGCTCGCCCAGCTCCTCGTACGAGACGCGGGTACGGCCGTCGACCACCGCCTCCGCCGTCCCGTACCGTTCGGCCGCCGAGCGCACGAGGCCCGCTATGGAGCCCCATTCCAGGTCACCGCGCATGGTCGTCCCTCCCACCGCACCCGTAGCTGACTATCCGTCAGATTAGCTGTAGCCTGACGCGCTGTCAGCAGCTCGCGATCGGGGAGGTTGCAGTGCTCAAGGACGCCACGGCCATCGTCGGGATCGGACAGACACCGTTCGCGAAACGGCTCCCCGAGACCGAGAAGACGCTCGCCTGCCGGGCGATCCTCGCCGCCCTCGACGACGCCGGAATCGCCCCCTCCGCGGTCGACGCCTTCGCCTCGTACACGATGGAGGAGACCGACGAGGTCGAGGTCGCCAAGGCCATCGGCGCCGGTGACGTCACCTTCTTCTCCAAGGTCGGCTACGGCGGCGGAGGCTCGTGCGCGACCGTCGGCCACCTCGCCGCCGCCGTCGCCACCGGCCAGGCGAGCGTCGGTGTCGCGTGGCGGTCACGCAAGCGCGGCAGCGGACCCAGGCCGTGGACCAACACGAGCGCGCAGCTCGCCACCCCCGGTCAGTGGACCCGGCCCTTCGGCCTCCTCCGCCCCACCGACGAGATCGGGATGCTCGCCCGCCGCTACATGCACGAGTACGGCGCCACCCGCGACCACCTCTTCAACGTCGCCCTCGCCTGCCGCAACCGCGCCAACCAGAACCCCGCCGCGATCATGTACGAACGTCCGCTGACCCGCGAGATGTACATGACCGCCCGCTGGATCAGCGAACCCCTCTGCCTCTACGACAACTGCCTGGAGACGGACGGGGCACTCGCCTGCGTCGTCGTCAGCGCCGAACGCGCCCGCGACTGTCGGCGGAAGCCGGTCTACGTCCACTCCGTCGCCCAGGGCCTGCCCGCCCAGCACCACGGCATGGTCAACTACTGGAACGACGACCCGCTCTCCGGCCCCGCCTGGACCGCCGCCCGACACCTCTGGAAACAGGCCGACTTCGGACCCCAGGACGTCGACGTCGCCCAGATCTACGACGCGTTCACCCCGCTCATCCCGCTCTCCCTGGAGGGGTACGGATTCTGCGGCAGAGGAGAGGGCGCCGCGTTCACCGAGGGCGGCGCCCTGGAGATCGGCGGACGCCTGCCGCTCAACACCGGCGGCGGCGGCCTCTCCGAGGCGTACGTCCACGGCTTCAACCTCATCAACGAGGGCGTGAAGCAGCTCCGCGGCGCCTCCACCGCCCAGGTCCCCGACGCCGCCACCTGCCTGGTCACCGCCGGTGAGGGCGTCCCCACATCGGCGATCCTGCTGAGGAGTTGAGATGCTCACACCTGTCCTCGACGAGGACGGCGCCCCCTTCTGGGAGTACGCCGCCCAGGGCGAACTGCGGATCCAGGGCTGCGCCGACTGCGGCGAGCTGCGCTTCCCGCCCCGGCCCTGCTGCCCGCACTGCCAGTCCTTCCGCGGCGAGTGGCGCCGCATGTCCGGCCGCGGCCGGATCTGGTCGTACGTCGTGCCCCACCCGCCGCTCCTGCCCGACTACGCCGCCCAGGCCCCCTACAACGCCGTCGTCGTGGAACTCGCCGACGCGCCCCGCATCCGTCTCGTCGGCAACGTCGTCGCCGCTCCGGACGCACCGCTCGACTCGGTCGACCCCGCACGGCTGCGGATCGGGGCCGGCGTGAAGGTCGCCTTCGCCGAGATCGACGGCGTCACGGTGCCGCGCTGGCTGCTGGAGCGCGGATGAGCACCTCCGGCATCGCCGTCGCGCACGACAAGGAGACGGGCGTCGCCGTCGTCACCCTCGACCGCGCCGAGAAGCACAACGCCGTCACGCTCGACATGGCCCGCCGGCTCGCGGCCACCTGGCGGGAGTTCCGGTACGACGACACCGTACGGGCGATCGTCGTCACCGGCGCCGGCACCCGGGCCTTCTGCACCGGCATCGACCGCTCGGCCGAGGTCCCCCAGCCCCCGTCCCCGTACACGATCGACGATCCGCTGCTCACGATCGGCCCCAAGGCGAACGACCTGTGGAAACCGGTCGTCGCCGCCGTCGAGGGCATGGCCTGCGGCGGGGCGTTCTATCTGCTCGGCGAGGCGGAGTTCCTCGTCGCCGGCGAGGGGGCGTCCTTCTTCGACCCGCACACCACCTACGGGATGGTCAGCGCCTTCGAGACCATCCACATGGCGCAGAAGATGCCGTACGGGGAAGTGGCGCGCATGGCCCTGATGGGGACGGCCGAACGGATCTCGGCCCGCCGGGCGTACGAGACGGGGCTCGTCTCCGAGCTGACGGAGCCGGGCGGGGCGCTGGACGCCGCCCGCCGGGCCGCCGCCGTCATCGCCTCGTACCCCACCGAGGCGGTCCAGGGCACGGTCCGGGCGCTGTGGTCGGCCAAGGAGGCCGCCAGGGCCCAGGCCCTCGCCCACGCACCCCACCTGGTCACGCTCGGGAACCTGGCACCGGAGCGGCAGGCCGAACTGTTCACGAGGAGGGCGACGGGCTTCCGGACGCGGTGAAGGGCCGGGGCCGTGGGGTCAGGGCGTGCCCACGCGCCAGACCTCGCACGCCTTCACCTGGTCCACGGTCCTCGGCTTCGCCATGGCGATGTCGAAGATCCTGGTCTGGCCCGGCTGGACGGTGACCACCTTGTCCACCGTGTCGACCACCGCCGCCCGGGCCCGGAACTGCAGCGTGACCTTCACCGTCTCCTCGACGGCCGCGCGCGAGGTGATCTCCAGCGTCGCCGTGGTGTCCGCCTTGCGGGCGGGCTTGCCCTTCCGCTTCTTCTGGGCGGGCTTCACACAGTCGACGACCACGACCTCGAAGTCCGACGTGGGGCTGGGGGCGGCCGTCACGGTCGGCTGGGCGGTGTACTCGCTGCCCCCGCCACCGGAACCGGCGTCGTCGTACGCGTAGTCGTCGTTCTTCTTCTTGGAGCTGGAGCAGCCGCCGCCGGAGCCGCTGCTCTTGCTCCTGCTCTTGCCGCTGCCGCCCTTGCCACCGCTGCTGCTCGTCTGGAAACCCGTCAACGCGAGCGCCACCACCGTGAGCGTCGCCGCGAGCCTGATGCCCCGCCGACGCGCCGTCCCCGTCGCCATCTCGGCCCCTTCTGTCGTGTCCGCGCCACCCTAACGCCGCGTGGCGGGCCCCCCGCACCCGGCGTAGCGTCGACAGCGAGAGCCGGACCGTAAGGAGGCCGATCGATGGTCCGCAACGTCATCGGCTCGATCCTGGCCCTCGCCGGAGCGACGGCCGCCGTCTGGAGCCCCTTCCGTGCCTGGTACGACGGCCGTCACGGCAGCGATTACCGCATCGGCGACCTGTTCGGCGGCATCACCGACGCCAAGGCGGAGGTGATCGGCTCGATCCTGCTGCCCTTCGCCTTCGCGGCCCTGGTCACCCTCGTCGGCGTGGTGCTCCGCTCCCGCCTGCTCGTGGCCCTCGCCGGGCTGATCGTGCTCGGCTTCACCGTGCTGTGGATGGTCCGCGTGGGCCAGGCCGAGGGTGGCCTGACGGTCGGCGGCGCACGCAGGGGACTGGACGACGGGGTGTTCTTCGCCCTCGGCGGCGGCGTGCTGCTGCTGCTCGCCGCGGGGGTCATGTCGGGCCGCCGCCGCGCCCACGCGACCCGGGTCGACGGCCACGAACCACCGCGCCAGGCCGGCCCGCGCCAAGGCGAGGCGCCCACGGACCCCCACGCACCCGTGTACCCCCACGACGAGGGCTCACCGACACGGACGATGGACGAGCCCCACTGGGACCAGCAGGGCCGTGGTCAGTGGAGCCAGGGCCAGGGCGGGCAGGGCGGGCAGAGCGGGCAGGACCCGTGGGACCAGGGCCGGGGTGGCCACGGCCCGTACCCGGACGAACCGCCGCCCCGGCATCGCTCCTGACGCACCTGGCGTACGGGACGCACGTGACGTACGACCTACGCCCGCGGCGCCGCCGCGCCCCGCCCCGTCGCCGTACCCTTCACCGCGTCCAGCGCGTACACACAGCGGTCCTTGCTGCACGCGTACACGACCCCGCCCCGCGCCACCGGCGAGCCGGTGATCTCGCCGCCCGTCGCGAGCTTCCAGCGCAGCTGGCCCCCCATCGCGTCCAGCGTGTAGAGGACATGGTCCGCCGAACCGAAGTGCACCCGGCCGTCCGCGACGACCGGCGTGCCGATCAGCTCGCCGCCCGCCGCGAACCGCCACTTCGGCGTGCCGGTCACCGCGTCGAGCGTGTACAGCGCGCTGCCGCTGCCCACGTGGACGTTCCCGTCGACGACCAGGACCGGCTCGACCGACTGGCGGGACTCGGTGGCGATCCGCCAGCGGTCCTGGCCGGTGGTCGCGTCGAGCGCGTAGACCGTGCCGAGGTAGTCGGCGAGGTAGACCCCGCCGCCCGTGACGGCGGGACCGGGCGCGAAGGCCGGCGGGGAGAGGAAGACCGCGGGCGCCTCGAAGTGCCAGCGGACGTGCCCGCCGGCGATGTCGATCGACAGCACGCGCGTACCGGCCGAGACGTACACACAGCCGTCCTCCGCCGGGGCCACCCGCACCGGGACGTTGCCGCAGGAGGCGGCGTCGCCGACCGGGTACGACCAGCGCTCCACACCCGTACGGGCGTCCAGGGCCTGGAGCCGGGCGTCGCGCCACACGTACACCGTGTCGCCGTGGACGGCGGGCCCCGCCTCCGCCGTCTCGAAGTCGGTCTGCGCTCCGGTGATCTCCCACAGCTTGGCGCCGTTGGACGCCTCCCAGCCCTGGACGCCGCCGCCCCGGGTGCCGGTCACGACCGTGCCGCGGTCGACCTTGAGGGAGTACACCCAGGCGTCCGTCCGGAGCCGCCACCGCTCGCTGCCGTCGGCGGCGTCGAGCGCGTACAGCGTGGGTCCGTCGGAGGCGTGGATACGGCCCTGGGCCACGGCCATGGACCAGGCCACGTCCCGGGTCTTGAACTGGCGGCGGCCACTGGCCACGTCCAGGGCGTGTACCTCGAAGGAGGTGACGTAGAGGAGGTCACCGGCGACGACCGGGGTGCCCCAGACGTCGTTCGACATCCGGAAGCGCCAGGGCCGCCAGTGCGCCGGCTCCTGCGCGGCCTCGGGCGCCGGGGCGGGGGCCGGCAGCGGGCGGGAGCCGGGCGGCGGGCCGGGCTCGGCGCCGTTCGGGCCGCCACCGGGCGGGCGGATCCAGCCGGTGGCCGGGCCCGCGTCGGCGACCGCGCCGACGGCGGCGCGGGTGTCGGCGACCCGGGGGCCGGGGCCGATCGGGACGGCGGCGCCGGCGAGCCGTACGGGACCCGCCGCCTCGGCCGGGCCGGCGTGCCGGCCGCCGCCGCCCTGGCCGGAGTGCGGATCGCCGCTCCACTCCGGCGCGGGCCGGGGCGGACGCGGCGGTACGGGCGGGGCGGCCGGGGGCGGTGGGGCACTCGGGCGGCCGCCGCGGCGCGTTTCGATCATGGCCGTGGCGGACTCCGGCAGCCAGGCCGAGGCCGTACCGCTGTCGTCGCTGCCGGAGCCGAAGAGATGGGGAGCGAGCTGGGCCTGGAGGTCGGCCGGGGTGGGGCGGCGCGAGACGTCCATCTGCATGCACGACTCGATGAGCGGGCGCAGCTCGTCCGGCAGACCCTCCAGGTCCGGGCCCTCCCTGAGCAGCATGAAGACGGTCTCGACGGGGTTGGCGCCGTGGAAGGGGGCGTGGCCGGTGGCGGCGAAGACCAGCATCGAGCCGAGCGAGAAGACGTCGGACGCGCCGGTGACGCTGCGCGAGTCGCGGGCCTGCTCGGGCGACATGTACGCGGGCGTGCCGACGGCGACGTTGGTCATGGTCAGCCGGGTGTTCGAGACCCCGGACGCGATACCGAAGTCGATCACCCGCGGGCCGTCCTCGACGACGAGGACGTTGGAGGGCTTCAGGTCACGGTGGACCAGGCCCGCGCCGTGGATGGACTGCAGGGCCTCGGCGACACCGGCGGCCAGCCAGCGCACGGCCTGGGCCGGCAGCGGCCCGCACTCGTTCACTATTTCTTCGAGGGAGGGCGCGGGTACGTACGCGGTGGCCAGCCACGGCACGGCGGCCCGGGGATCGGCGTCGACGACGGCGGCCGTGTAGAAGCCGGAGACGGCCCGCGCGGCCTCGACCTCACGGGTGAAACGGACACGGAACAGCTGGTCCTCGGCGAGCTCGGTCCGCACGGTCTTGATCGCCACGCGCCGGCCGGACGCCGAGCGCGCGAGATAGACCAGACCCATGCCACCTGCACCGAGCCGGCCCAGCACCTCGAAGGGCCCGATCCGTCTCGGGTCGTGCTGCGTCAGCTGCTCCACTTGCCTGCCACCTCCCCGTACGGGCCATGAGGGTACGGCCCCGTGGCCCTGATTCTTCCTGTCCGAGGCGACGGTTGCGAACCCGGGGGCGGATCGGGGTGTCTTACCGCATATCGTCGGACGGGGTGGAGGGCTTTTCGGCCGGTTCGGCGGATTCGGTCGCCGGTTCGGCGGCAGCTGTCTCCGACGCGTCCTCCGTCGTGGGCTCCGCGAGGACGGCGAAGCGGGCGCCCTGGTTGTCGCGGAGGACGGCGATGCGGCCGTGGGGGGTGTCGAAGGGCGGGTTCGTGACCCGGCCGCCGAGGGAGACGGTGGTGGCGCAGGCTTCGTCGCAGTCCGTCACGGCGAAGTAGACGAGGACGTGCCCCGGCATCTCGGCCGGGAAGGCGTCGGTGAGGACCGCGCGGCCGCCGAAGGACGTGTCGTCGCCGGGGCGGGAGCCGGGCGGGGACCAGACGCGGTAGTCGAAGTCGCCCTCCCTGCCCTCCTCGTCCGGTTCCACCTGGCGGCCGAGGTAGCCGAAGACGGAGGCGTAGAAGGTGTCGACCGCGTCGCGTTCCCGGGTGTAGACCTCCATCCAGCAGAAGGAGCCGGGGAGCATCGTCTTCTCGAAGCCGTCGTCCTCGCCGGCCTGGCGCAGCCCGAAGACGGCTCCACCGGGGTCCGCGGCGAGCGCCAGCACGCCGAAGGGGCCGACGGGGTACGGCTCCATGATCATCTGGCCGCCGGCCGCCTTGATCCGGGCGGAGAGCGCGCCCGCGTCCTGGGCGGCGAGATAGACGGTCCAGGTGGTGGGCATCCGGCCGTCCCGCTTCGGTACGAGACCGGCGACGCGCTTGCCGTCGCTGAGGGCCTCGTCGCGGTCGGGGTCGAAGGTCCAGCCGAAGAGCTCGCCGTAGAACCGCTTCCCCGCCTCGAGGTCGGGGAGCTGCGCTTCCACCCAGCACGGGGTGCCCTCTGTGAATGCGGCCATGGCTCCACGCTAGGTCCGGGGGACCCGCCCCGCACGCCCCGTAATCGAACATACCGCCATATAGGGACCCGGCGACCCTCCGTTTCCTTGAGTTGTCCACCGAAGTTATCCACAGGCTGTTAATAAGCTTTTTCGAGTGCGGGGGTCCGCCCCGACGCCTCCCTGACCCCGAGGGGGCCCTCCGTCGGCCGCCCGGGAGGGGGTGCACCCCATTTGCAGTCGGCCGAATCGCGCGCCGATCACCCCTCGGTAAGCTGACGGCATGACAGGACAAGTACGCACCGTCGACGGCCGCGTGGCCGGACGACGCGGTCAGGCGACGCGGCAGAAGCTGCTCGACTGCCTCAGCGAGATGCTCAGCTCCTCGCCGTACCGGGACGTCAAGGTCATCGACGTGGCCCGGAAGGCGGGCACTTCACCCGCGACGTTCTACCAGTACTTCCCCGACGTCGAGGGAGCCGTCCTCGAGATCGCGGAGGAAATGGCCAAGGAGGGTGCGGCGTTGACCGATCTGGTCTCCGGCCGCTCCTGGGTCGGCAAGGCCGGCTGGCAGACCTCCGAGGAACTGGTCGAGGGCTTCCTGGACTTCTGGCGCCGGCACGACGCGATCCTGCGGGTCGTGGACCTGGGCGCGGCGGAGGGCGACAAGCGGTTCTACAAGATCCGCATGAAGATCCTGAACTCCGTCACCAACTCCCTCACGGACACCGTGAAGGAGCTCCAGGGCAAGGGCAAGGTCGACAAGGACGTCAGTCCCGCGGCGATGGCCGGCTCCCTGGTGGCGATGCTGGCCTCGGTGGCCGGTCACCAGAAGGGCTTCCAGACCTGGGGTGTGAAGCAGGCCGAACTGAAGCCCAATTTGGCCCTGTTGGTGCACCTCGGGATCACGGGCAAGAAGCCGACGAAGTAGCCACGAGCCACGCACCACCCTGCCCCCCATCCGTCCTGTCGCGCCGACGGCGGTCCCGCTCGAGAGACTGCCGTCGGCGTTCCCGTGTCAGGAACCGGTTCAGGAACTGGTCGAGGAACTGGTTGAGGAACCGGATCACGAACCGTGTCAGGAGTCGGGTGCGTCGCCCGGCTGCCGCCGGGTCAGGCGGAAGAGCCTGATCTCCCGCTCCACCCTGGCCTGGTACGTCGCGTACGGCGGCCAGAACCCCAGCGCCGCCTCCCAGGCTGCCGCTCGCTCCTGCCCGCCGAGCAGCTCGGCGCGCACGGCGATCGTCTCGCCGCGCCAACTGACCTCCGCCTCCGGGTTCTTCAGCAGGTTCGCGGTCCAGGCGGGATGCCCTTCGCGCCCGAAGTTGGACCCGATCAGCAGCCAGGTCCCGCCCGGCTCGGGCATGCAGGCCAGGGGCGTCACCCGGGGCAGCCCCGACTTCGCGCCCCGGACGGTGAGGATCAGGCCCGGCAGCATCTGGGCGCTCAGCATCACCTTCCCCCGCGTCAGCCGGTGCACGGCCCGGTCCATCGCCGGGATGACGTGGGGCGCGACCTTCGCGAACGTCCGCGTGGACGACACCTTCTGCATCAGGCGCACTCCGAGGGCAGCCACGACGCCGTCACCTCCCCGAAGAGTCCGGTCCGCTGTGCCACGCGCGCCCGCAGCCGCCGGGCAGGCCCGAAGAGCAGTTCGTCGGCCGTCGCCCGCTTGAAGTACAGGTGGGCCTCGTGCTCCCAGGTGAAGCCGATGCCGCCGTGCAGCTGGATCGTCTCGCCCGCCACCTCCCGCAGCGCCTCCAGGGCCGCCGCGAGCGCGAGCGCTCCCGTGGCCGGTTCGCGGGCGGCGGCGTAGGCCAGCGACCGTGCCGCCTCCACCTGTACGTACAGGTCGGCGAGCCGGTGCTTGACCGCCTGGAAGGAGCCGATGGGCCGGCCGAACTGCTCGCGGGAGCCGACGTACTCGACGGTGCGGTCCAGGGCCGCCTGCGCGGTGCCGACCGCTTCGGCCGCGAGGGCCGCCGCCGCCGTCCGTCCCACCGCGGCGAGCGCGCCGAGCACGTCGACCGGCTCCTCGCCGAGCAGCTCCGCCTTGACGTTCCGGAGTTGTACGGACGCCTGGGAGCGGGTGGCGTCCAGGGTCGGCTGCCGTACGCGGGTGAGTCCGGCGGTCTCGCCGCGCACCAGGAAGAGCAGGGTGCGGCTGCGCGCGAAGCCGCCGGTGTGCGCGGCGACCACGAGCAGCCCGGCGCTGTGCCCGTCGAGGACCTGGGCCGCCTCCCCGTACAGCCGCCACCCTCCCTCCACGGGCCGCGCCTGGACGCCGCCCGCCCGTCCGCCCCCGGCCCAGGAGCCGTCGGCGTTGTCGCCGGTCAGCCCGAGGGCGAGGGCGAGGGATCCCCCTGGCACGGCGAGGGCGCAGGTCAGCGAGGAGTCGGCGATGCGGGGCAGGAGGTCGGCGCGCTGTCGTTCGCTGCCGAGGGCCGCGATCAGCGGGGCGGCGAGGACGGCGGTGGCGAGGAGCGGGGAGGGGGTGAGGGCCCGGCCGGTCTCCTCGCAGGCGAGTACGAGTTCGGTGGGGCCGCAGCCCACGCCGCCGTACTCCTCGGGCAGGGCGAGTCCGGCGAGCCCGAGGGTGCCGGACATCCGGTGCCACAGGCCGGTGTCGTACCCCTCGGGGGTCGTGACGGCGGCGCGGACCTCGGCGGGTCCGGAGCGTTTGGCGAGCAGTTCGCGCAGGGTGCGGCGGATCTCGTCCTGCTCCGCGGTGAAGGCGGCGTCCATGGAGCTCCCCTCCGTATCTGACGGCCCGTCATGCTAGGCGGACGGGGGGCAGAAGCACAGAGTCAGGATCAGCGGATGTCGCGAGCGGGCCACCACTTCTCGACGGCCACTCCCCGTCCAGGCAATCTGATGTACCGTCAGGTTCATGCCCACCACCTCACGGAACCGCGCCGGTCGCCACACCGGGCGCCGCGTCGCCGTCGTCGGCATATCCCTCTCCGACTGCGGCCGAGTCGACGAGGCCACCCCCTACGCCCTGCACGCCCAGGCCGCGCGCCGCGCCCTCGCGGACAGCGGACTGGACCGCTCGGTGATCGACGGCCTCGCCTCGGCGGGCCTCGGCACCCTCGCACCGGTCGAGGTGGCCGAGTATCTGGGCCTGCGCCCCCGCTGGGTGGACTCGACCGCCGTCGGCGGCGCCACCTGGGAGGTGATGGCCGCGCACGCGGCCGACGCCATCGCCGCCGGTCACGCCAACGCCGTCCTCCTCGTCTACGGATCGACCGCCCGCGCCGACATCAAGGCGCGGCGCCGCACCTCGAACCTCTCCTTCGGTGCGCGCGGGCCGCTGCAGTTCGAGGCCCCCCACGGGCACACCCTGATCGCGAAGTACGCGATGGCCGCCCGCCGCCATATGCACGAGTACGGCACCACCCTGGAGCAGCTCGCCGAGGTCGCCGTCCAGGCGCGGGCGAACGCCGCGCTCAACCCGGAGGCGATGTTCCGCGAGCCGATCACGGTCGACGAGGTGCTGGACGGCCCGATGATCGCCGACCCCTTCACCAAGCTCCACTGCTGCATCCGCAGCGACGGCGGCTGCGCGGTGCTGCTCGCGGCCGAGGAGTACGTGCCGGACACGGCGAAGGCGCCCGTGTGGATCCTCGGCACGGGCGAGTACGTCTCGCACACCACGATGTCGCAGTGGGAGGACTTCACGGTCTCCCCCGCCGCGGTCAGCGGCCGGCTGGCCTTCGAGCGGGCGGGGGTACGGCCGGAGGAGGTCGACCTCGCGGAGATCTACGACGCCTTCACCTACATGACGCTGGTGACGCTGGAGGACCTGGGCTTCTGCGCCAAGGGTGAGGGCGGCCCGTTCGTCCAGGAGAAGGACCGGCTGCCCGTGAACACCGACGGCGGTGGCCTCTCGGCCTGCCATCCGGGCATGCGGGGGCTGTTCCTGCTGGTGGAGGCGGTGCGGCAGCTGCGCGGGGAGGCTCCGGGGCTGCAGGTGCGACGGGCGGACGGCAGCCTTCCGGAGCTGGCGGTGGCATCGGGGACGGGCGGCTGGTTCTGCTCCTCCGGGACGGTGGTGCTGGGCCGCGGGTGAGGCCCGCCGCAATCTATACAAGCGTCATAGACAAGCGTGTAGGACATCCGTATAGTCATCGGCGCGGGGCCGGAGAGGTCCCGCGCCCATCCGTGACGAGGAGTCCGCCATGACGCACCCGACCGCGAACCGGACCGTTCTGATCTCCGGCGCCTCCGTCGCCGGCCCCGCCCTCGCCCTCTGGCTCCACCGCTACGGCTTCGTCCCGACCGTCGTCGAGCGCGCCCCCGAACTGCGCACCGGCGGCTACAAGGTCGACATCCGCGGCACGGCCGTCGAGGTCTGCCGCAGGATGGGCGTCCTCGACGCGATCCGGGCCGGCTCCACGGACATGGCAGGCGGTTCGTACGTCGACGCGAAGGGCCGCACGGTCGGCGAGATGCCCGCCGAGATCTTCGGCGGCCGGGTCGAGGGCGACGACGAGATCATGCGCGGCGACCTCGCCCGGATCCTGTACGAGCGGACCCGCGACGACGTCGAGTACCTCTTCGGCGACTCGATCGCGGCGCTCGACGACGACGGCGGCGGCGTCGACGTCACCTTCGAGAGCGGGACCCGCCGCCGCTTCGACCTGGTGGTCGGGGCTGACGGGATGCACTCGAACACCCGGCGCCTCGTCTTCGGGGAGGACGAGCGCTTCGAGCGGTACCTCGGCGCGTACATCTCGATCTTCACCGCCCCCAACAGGCTCGGCCTCACCCGCTGGGAGACGTACCACGCCCGCCCCGACAAGCTGATCTGCGTCTACAGCGCGGCGGGCGAGCAGGCGCACACCGCGAAGAACTGCTTCGTCTTCGCCTCGCCCGAGCAGCTCTCCTACGACCATCGCGACACCGCGCACCAGAAGCGGCTGCTCGCCGACGCCTTCGCCGGTGACGACTGGGAGATCCCGCGGCTGATCGCCGACGCGGCCGACGCCGAGGACTTCTACCTCGACGCGATCGCCCTCATCGAGATGGACCGCTGGTCCAGCGGCCGTGTCGTCCTCCTCGGCGACGCCGCCCACTGCGCCTCGCCCGCCTCGGGGCAGGGCACGGGCCTCGCCCTGACCGGCGCGTACGTCCTGGCGGGCGAGCTCGCGGCGGCGAACGGCGACCATCGGACCGCCTTCGACGCGTACGAGCGCGTGATGCGGCCGGGCGTGGAGCTGAACCAGAGGTTCGCGGCGGGCTTCGTCAAGGAGATGACGCTCTCCTCGCGCTGGAAGATCGCCCTGCGCATGGCGATGGTGCGCACGCTCCCCCGCACGCCGTGGAAGAACCTGGTCGCGAAGAAGATCCGCGACGACATCCAGCGCGCGGCGCACGCCGTGCCGGTGAAGGAGTACCGCGTGCCGGTGCGGGAGTACGAGCCCGGCCGCGCGGCACCTACTGTTTCCGCATGACCGACTTCGACGGCACGCTGCGCTCCCTCCGGGTCTGGGACACCGACCTGCCCGGCTTCGCCCCCGAGACCGCCCCCGCCGAGCCCCTGCCGCTGTTCCACGACTGGTTCGTGGCGGCGGCCCGGGCGGGGCAGACCGAGCCCCACACGATGTCCCTGGCGACCGTCGACGAGGAGGGGCGGCCCGACGTCCGTACGGTCATGCTGCACGGCGCCGACGAGCGCGGCTGGCACTTCGCCTCGCACGCGACCAGCGCCAAGGGCCGTCAGCTCGCCGCCCACCCCGAGGCCGCCCTCCACTTCTACTGGCCGGTCCAGGGCCGTCAGGTCCGGCTGCGCGGCCGGGTGGCCACGGGCACGGCGGGCGAGGCGTACGACGATCTGCACGCGCGCACGACGGGCGCCCTCGCCTCGGCGCTGGTCGGGCGCCAGAGCGAGGTGCTCGGCTCGGCCGAGGAGCTGGACCGGGCGAGCCTGGCGGCCTGGGAGCGGGCCCAGGCCGAGCCGGACGCCCACGCGCCCACCTGGACCCTGTACGTCCTCCAGCCGTCCGAGGTCGAGTTCTTCCAGGGCGACGAGCGGCGACGCCACGTGAGGCTCCGGTACCGCAGGGAAGCGGCGGGCTGGGTCCGCGAGCTGCTGTGGCCCTGAGGGCGCACCATGAGAGGAGGAGGTGGAACGAGATGGGTACGTACATGGACGTCCACCGGAACATGACCGGCATCACCGCCGATCAGCTCAAGGAGGCGCACGCCGCCGACCTCGCCATCGAGAAGGACGAGGGTGTGCACTTCCAGAAGGCATGGGCGGACCCGAAGTCCGGCACGGTCTACTGCCTCTCCACCGGTCCGTCGGCCGACGCGGTCCAGCGGATCCACGAGCGCACCGGCCACGCCGCCGACGAGATCCACGAGGTGCCGCTCAGCGTCTGAGAGTGTCGGGCGAAGGCGAGAGGAGTCGGGAAGAGCCGGAAAAGGACGGTCTCACTCGTCCATCGAGTCGATCTCGCGCGCGAAGTCCCGCTTCAGCGAGGGCGTGAGGTGGCCGCTGGTCTCCGACCACTCCCGCGTCAGGACCCGGAACGCGCGGATCGACTCGGCACGGGCCACCAGCAGTGCGGCCCGCGTCCTGACCCTGAAGTAACTTACTCTGCAGTAAATCCACGACCGCGCAAGGAGTCCGGACCATGGCCACCCGCGAAGCGCCGACGGTTCTCCTCGCCCTGGCCGGGGCCGTGGCCCGCTCCCCCTTCGCGAAGGCCCGGCCGGAGGCGCCGCTGCCGACGGACCGGATCACGAGCGGACCGCGGCGCATCGAGCCCGGGCATCTCGCCGCGTACGCACGGATCTGCGGCTTCCGCCACGACGAGGGCGCGCTGCCGCTGACGTACCCCCACGTCCTCGGGTTCTCCTCCGCGCTGCGGCTGATGGCCCGCCGGGACTTCCCGCTTCCGCTGCTCGGCCTCGTCCACACCTGGATCACGGTCAGGCGGCATGCGTCGCTGACGGCGCGCGATCGCCCGGAGATCACCGTGTACGCGCGGGACTTGTCCCCCCACCGCCGGGGGACGGAGGTCACGATGGTGACGGAGGCGCGGCTCGCGGGCCGGCTGGTGTGGGAGTCGGCGAGCGGCTATCTGGCACGCCACACCCGCCCGGCCGGCGCCCCGACCCCGGGTCCGGTGCAGCCGCCACCGCCGCTGCCGGAGACGGCCGAGACGGCGGAGTGGCGGCTCCCGGCCGACCTCGGCCGCCGCTACGGAGCCGTGTCCGGCGACCGGAACCCGATCCACCTCCACCCGCTGACCGCACGGGCCTTCGGCTTCCCGAGGACCGTCGCGCACGGCATGTGGACCTTCGCCCGCTGCCTGGCCGAACGGGACCCGGCCGGCGAACTGCCCTACGCCCGGGCGGACTTCAGGGCGCCCGTACTCCTGCCCGGTGTGGTCTCCCACTCGGCCGACGACACCGGCCGCTTCCAGCTGAGGAGCGGCGACCGCGTGCACCTGACCGGCGTCACCGGGGAGAGCGGGGAGTACGGGGAGACCAGCGCTCGCTCTTCATGAGGTTGCCGAGTCCCGCCCAGGCGAAGTTCATCAGCGTCGCCGCCGCCTCCCAGGCCGTCATACCCGGCGTCTCGTTGGCCCAGCAGGCCATCGACTCGGCCGCCCCGACCAGCGCCTGGGAGAGCCCGGCGACATCCCGCTCGGCCAGCTCCGGATCGCGCTGCGTCGCGCGGTGGGTCTCCTGCGCGGCGGCCCCGATCAGCGTCCCCACGTACGCCACGATCTCGTCGCGCATCTGCGCGGCCTCGCTGGCGAACGGCTCCCCGTGCGTCCGTGCCTGCCGGCTCAGCACCGCCCAGCCGTCGGGATGCTCGGCGGTGTGCGTGAAGAAGGCGAGCAGCCCGGCCCACAGCTGCTCCTCGGCCGGCAGCCGGGCGTCGACCCCGGCCGCGACGGCACCGAGCAGCGCCTGCGCCTCCCGCCGGATGCAGGCGGTGAAGAGCTCTTCCTTGGAGTTCAGATACAGATAGACCAGCGGCTTGGACACGCCCGCGAGTTCGGCGATCTCGTCCATGGACGCGGCCTGGTACCCCCGCTGCCCGAAGGTCTGCACGGCGGCGTCCATCATCTGCCGCTCGCGCACCGCCCGCGGCATCCGCTTGACCTTCGTGGTACCCACCTCGGCCATCCTTCCCCACCCCTGCCGCCCGCTCCGGGGAGAGCCTACGGGACGGGTACGCGACCACCCGGTCTTCGGCGGCAGGTCGACAGAGCGCCCGGCCGGGGGCGCGTGGCCGCAACGACATGATGCCCATGCCCGCGTGAGACGGGGCATGGGCATCACGGGCGGTCGTGCGACCGGGCGTTGCGCGTTACGCGGCGACGGCCACCCGCTCGCGCTCGTCGACCGGCGACGAGGAGGCGGAGTTGTACGCGTCGACGTCCAGGATCTTCTCGCGGGCGGCGACGACGACCGGGACCAGCGCCTGGCCGGCGACGTTCGTGGCCGTACGGATCATGTCGAGGATCGGGTCGATCGCCATCAGCAGGCCCACGCCCTCCAGCGGGAGGCCCAGCGTGGAGAGGGTCAGGGTCAGCATGACCGTCGCGCCGGTGAGGCCGGCGGTGGCCGCCGAGCCGACGACCGAGACGAAGGCGATCAGCAGGTAGTCCTGGATGCCCAGCTGGACGTCGAAGATCTGCGCGATGAAGATCGCGGCGAGCGCCGGGTAGATCGCGGCGCAGCCGTCCATCTTCGTGGTGGCGCCGAACGGTACGGCGAAGGAGGCGTACTCCTTCGGGACGCCGAGGCGCTCGGTGACCTTCTGGGTGACCGGCATGGTGCCGACCGAGGAGCGGGAGACGAAGGCGAGCTGGATGGCCGGCCAGGCGCCCTTGAAGAACTGGATCGGGTTGACCTTGGCGACCGTCGCGAGCAGCAGCGGGTAGACGCCGAACATCACCAGGGCCGAGCCGATGTAGACGTCGGCGGTGAAGGTCGCGTACTTGCCGATCAGCTCCCAGCCGTAGTCGGCGATGGCGAAGCCGATGAGGCCGACGGTGCCGATCGGGGCGAGGCGGATGACCCACCACAGGGCCTTCTGCAGCAGCTCCAGGACCGACTCGGAGAGCGCGAGGATCGGCTTGGCGCGGTCGCCGAGCTTCAGTGCGGCGACACCGGCGACGGCGGCCATGAAGACGATCTGCAGGACGTTCAGCTCGGTGAACGGCGTGATGACGTCCGTCGGGATGATCCCGGTCAGGAAGTCGATCCAGGTGCCCTCGCGCTTCGGCAGCTTGCCGTCCTGCGGGGTGAGGCCGGTGCCGGCGCCCGGGTTGGTGAGCAGGCCGATCGTGAGGCCGATCGCGACCGCGATCAGCGAGGTGATCATGAACCAGACCAGCGTCTGGGCGGCCAGCCGGGCCGCGTTGTTGACCTTCCGCAGGTTGGTGATGGACACCAGGATCGCGAAGAAGACGAGCGGGGCGACGGCCAGCTTCAGCAGCTGGACGAAGATGCCGCCGATCTGCTCAAGGGTCTGCTTGAGCCAGCTGATGTCCTGGCTGCGGGCGAGCCAGCCGAGCAGGACACCCAGCACGAGGCCGGCGACGATCTGGGCCCAGAAGGGGATCTTCGGTATGCGGGACGGGGACTTCGTCACGGGCGCGGACGCGGACGCGGACACAGACACACTCCACAGGTGCGTATCGGGGGAATACGGGGACGGGGGTGCGGCACACACGCGCTCAGGCGGTGCCGCTGCATGATGCCGGGTCAGAGCTCGCGGCAACAGACCGCGGACATACAGCGGCAGAGATCGACGTGCAGGCGCGCCACGAGCGGAATGCTCGCGGCGTCGGGAAGGCGCACTGCTGTCGTCATGCCGGACACGTTAACACTTGAACTTTGAGAACCTCAAAGCCCTTCTTTGGGGCAGTGGGGGCCCGGCAGTGCCTCCGAAACGCAGAACACCCCGGTCAGGAGCCTTCGAAGCTCCCGATCGGGGTGTGCGCTGTGAGGAACCTTACGTACCGCTTACGCCTCGCTCATGCCCGCCGGCGAGTCACGCGTCCTCGCGGGCCCGGTCGGCCTCCAGCTTGGACTTGGCCCGGTCCACCTTGGCCACGATCTGCTCGGACATGGCGTCCCGCTGCCCGCGCAGCAGCACGAAGCTGAGGGGCGCGGAGATCACGATCGAGAGCAGGAGCACCCAGAGCAGGTTCGAGTCGCCGAGGCCGCGCGGCAGCACGCCGACGTAGACGAGCCCCCAGAGCGCGAAGAAGCAGCCGGCGAAGACGCCGAGGCGCATGAGGGTGTAGCGGAGGGTGGCGGCACCCGTTCCGTTCTGGGACACGACGGACCCTTTCTCTTCTTCACTGGTCGCATCCAGTGAAGCATGGGACGAAAGGGATCAAGTCAGCGGGAGCAGCATGATGATGTCGTCGCGGTCGTCCCCGTCGGCGACCCTGATCGCGTCCGGCACGCGCCCGACCTCCTTGTAGCCGCAGGAGACGTAGAAGCGGTCGACACCGGTGCCACCGCGGCAGGTGAGCCGGATCGCGTCGATCCCGTTGAAGCCGCGGACCTCGCCCTCGACCGCGGCCATGAGGTCGCGCCCGTACCCCTTGCCCTGGTGGGAGGGGTGGACCATGACGGTGTAGAGCCAGACCCAGTGCCTCATCAGCCGGTGGGTGTTGTACGCGACGAACGCGGTGGCGGCGACGGTGCCGTCCTCCTCGTACCCGATGACCAGCCGCATCCGGCCCTCGGTCATGGCGACGAGGTGCTTGACCAGCTCGGGCCGTACCTCGTCGACGTCCACCGGCGGGACGAAGCCGACGGCCCCGCCCGCGTTGGAGACGTCCGCCCACAGGCGCAGGATGCCGTCCCGCAGGGCCGGGGTGACCGGGGGATCCAGCTCAAAGGTAAGTGGCATGGAGCGAGAGTAGCCATTACCCCGACCCGGCTCAAGGGGATTCCGCACAGCAAGACGGCCGCGGTGCGCACTCCTGCGCACCACGGCCGTCCTCACATCGACCGGAGGTCAGACCCGCATCGGCTGCGGCGCCTCGCGGCGGTCCGCGTCCGGCCCCGGGTACTCGCGGATGATCTCGTACCGGGTGTTGCGCTCGACCGGGCGGAAGCCGGCGTCCCTGATCAGTTCGAGCAGGTCGTCACGCGTCAGCTTGTTCGGCGTGCCGTAGTTGTCGGCGTCGTGCGTGATCTTGTACTCGACGACAGAGCCGTCCATGTCGTCCGCGCCGTGCTGGAGCGCGAGCTGCGCGGTCTGGACGCCGTGCATGACCCAGAAGACCTTGACGTGCGGCACGTTGTCGAAGAGCAGCCGGGAGACCGCGAAGGTCTTCAGTGCCTCGGCGCCGGTCGCCATCGTGGTGCGCGCCTGGAGCTTGTTGCGGACCTTGCCGTCCTGCATGTCCACGAAGTCGTGCTGGTAGCGCAGCGGGATGAAGACCTGGAAGCCGCCGGTCTCGTCCTGGAGCTCGCGCAGCCGCAGCACGTGGTCGACGCGGTGCCGGGGCTCCTCGATGTGCCCGTACAGCATCGTCGAAGGGGTCTTGAGCCCCTTCTCGTGCGCGAGGCGGTGGATCCGGGACCAGTCCTCCCAGTGGGTGCGGTGGTCCACAATGTGCTGGCGGACCTCCCAGTCGAAGATCTCCGCGCCGCCGCCGGTCAGGGACTCGAGACCGGCCTCGATCAGCTCGTCGAGGATGTCCGAGGCGGACATCCCGGAGATCGTCTCGAAGTGGTGGATCTCGGTGGCCGTGAACGCCTTCAGGGAGACGTTCGGCAGCGCCTTCTTCAGCTCGGAGAGCGAGCGCGGGTAGTAGCGCCAGGGCAGGTTGGGGTGGAGCCCGTTGACGATGTGCAGCTCGGTGAGGTTCTCGCCCTCCATCGCCTTGGCGAGGCGGACGGCCTCCTCGATGCGCATCGTGTACGCGTCCTTCTCGCCCGGCTTGCGCTGGAACGAGCAGTACGCGCAGGAGGCGGTGCACACGTTCGTCATGTTGAGGTGACGGTTGACGTTGAAGTGGACGACGTCACCGTTCTTACGGGTCCGGACCTCGTGGGCGAGGCCGCCGAGCCAGGCCAGGTCGTCGGACTCGTAGAGGGCGATGCCGTCCTCACGGCTCAGCCGCTCACCGGCCCGGACCTTCTGCTCCAGCTCGCGCTTGAGTCCCGCGTCCATGTACGGCCGCCTCCCATATCTCCGAAATCAGGCTCCACCCACGCTACCCTCAGCCCTCCTCGGGCAGATCTCCGACCCGGTTCTCCCACTTGGTGGAGAGCACGATGGTGGTACGGGTGCGGGAGACGCCCTTGGTGCCGGAGAGCCGGCGGATCGTCTTCTCCAGGCCGTCGACGTCGTTCGCGCGGACCTTGAGCATGAACGAGTCGTCGCCCGCGATGAACCAGCAGTCCTCGATCTCGGCGAGGTCCTTCAGCCGGCGCGCCACGTCCTCGTGGTCGGCCGCGTCGGAGAGCGAGATGCCGATGAGGGCGGTGACGCCAAGGCCCAGCGAGCGGGCGTCGACGGTGGCGCGGTAGCCGGTGATGACACCGGCCGCCTCCAGACGGTTGATGCGGTCGGTGACGGAGGGGCCGGAGAGCCCGACGAGCCGGCCGAGTTCGGCGTACGAAGCCCTGCCGTTCTCGCGCAGAGCCTGGATGAGCTGCCTGTCCACGGCGTCCATAGGTATGAAGCCTTCCATTGTCCAGCGATACCGCGAGTATAGGTATAGAATCTAAGGCACACAGGGGTCGACACCCTGCGAATCTTTCAGTTGATCAAAGACGATCTTTCAGGAGTGGTGTTCACCGTGTACACGATCGAGATGGCCTACGCCCGTATGCGCGAGCTGCAGGAGATGGCCAACCGCTCGCGTGCCCACCAGCCGTCCGCTTCGAAGCGCGCCGAGAAGAAGCGCGCCGCCGCGAAGCGCTAATCCCCCCGAGAGCCCGAGCCACCACCGAGCTCCCCCTCCCAGCGGCGGTACAGCCGGTGCGGCACCCCCGCCGCGTCCAGCACCCGCCCGGCGACGAAGTCCACCAGATCCTGGATGTGCGTCGCCCCCGCGTAGAACGCCGGAGAGGCGGGCAGCACCACGGCGCCCGCCTCGTCCAGCGCCACCAGCTGCTTCAGCGTCTGCCCGCTCAGCGGGGTCTCCCGCACCGCGACCACCAGCGGCCGCCGCTCCTTGAGCGTCACGCTCGCCGCCCGCTGCAGCAGGTCCTTCGAAAGCCCGAGCGCCACACCCGCCACCGAGGCGGTCGACGCGGGAACGATCAGCATCCCCTTCACCGGGTACGAACCACTGCTCGGCCCCGCGGCCAGGTCCCCCGCGCTCCAGTACCGCACGTCGTCCAGGACGGGAGCGAACGTCCCCGGCTTTCCGTCGGCGCCCCGCGCCAGCCACGCCGCCAGGTCCTCTCGCCAGTGCGCGTCCCGGAAGGCGATCCCCGTCTCGTCGAGCAGCGTCAGCCGCGACGCCCGCGAGACGACCAGATCGACGCTCTCCCCCGCTGCGAGCAGCCCCCTCAGGACGGCGGCGGCGTACGGGGTCCCTGACGCCCCGGACACCCCGACCACCCAGGGACGACGCTGCTGTTCCTCTACCGGCTCCACGCCGACGAGCCTATCCGGCGGCCCGGTGGGAGAACTCCGCACGGGGTCCCGTACGTTCCCCCTACACAGGACGGAAGACCGCAGGGGGATGACCATGACAGACATCGAAGCGACACGATGGCGTACGTCCGACCGGGCGAAGACGGCGATCCGGCTCATGGCCGGCTGGGTGGCCCTGCTCTGGGTCCTCGAAGTCGTCGACCTCGCGACGGGCCACGCGCTCGACGACCACGGCATCGTCGCCCGCGACCCGGAGAGCCTCGGCGGGATCCTCGCCGCGCCGTTCCTGCACTTCGGCTTCGGTCACGTCGCCTCCAACAGCGTCCCGCTGCTGATCTTCGGCTTCGTCGCCGCGCTCGGCGGCATCCGCCGCTTCCTCGCCGTCTGCGCGCTGATCATCGTCGCCGACGGCATCGGCGTCTGGCTCATCTCCCCGTCGAACTCGATCACCGCGGGCGCGTCCGGACTGGTCTTCGGCCTCTTCGGCTACCTCGTGGTCCGCGGGTTCGTGGAGCGCAAGCTCCTCGGCATCGCGGTGGGCCTGACGATCGCCGCCCTCTGGGGCGGCTCGATCCTCATGGGGATCTCCCCCACCAACACCACGGTCAGCTGGCAGGGCCACCTCGTGGGCCTGGTGGCGGGGGTGGGCGCGGCCTTCCTCTTCCGCCCCACGCGCCGCCCGGCCTCACTCACACCGTGAGGCCGCGCACCACCAGGTCGAGCAGCGCGCAGACGAACAGGGCCATCCCGATGAAGCCGTTGACCGTGAAGAACGCCCGGTTCAGCCGGGACAGGTCGTGCGGCTTCACGATCGTGTGCTCGTAGCAGAACGCCGCCGCCACGATCACCAGACCGGCCCAGAAGAACAGGCCCGCGTCCGTCACCAGGGCGTACCAGACCAGCAGCGCCGCGGTCACCACATGCGCGCCCCGGGCGCCCCACAGCGCCGCCGGGATGCCGAAGCGCGCCGGGACCGACTTCACGCCGTGGGCGCGGTCGGCCTGGACGTCCTGACAGGCGAAGATCAGGTCGAAGCCGCCGATCCAGACACCGACCGCCAGGCCCAGGATCACCGCGTCCCAGGACCACTCCCCGGTCACCGCGATCCAGGCCCCGACGGGTCCCATGGCCTGCGCGAGGCCCAGGATCGCGTGCGGGTAGTTCGTGAACCTCTTCCCGTACGGGTAGACCACCATCGGCACCACGGCGAGCGGCGCGAGCGCCAGGCACAGCGGGTTCAGCAGGGCCGCGGCACCGAGGAAGACGACGACGGCCACCCCGGCCCCCGTCCACGCCGAGCGCACCGACACGGCACCGGTCACCAGCTCACGGCCCGCCGTCCGCGGGTTACGGGCGTCGATCTCGCGGTCGATGATCCGGTTGCAGGCCATCGCGAAGGTCCGCAGCCCGACCATGCAGACGGTGACGAGGAGCAGCGTGACCCAGTCGATGTTCCGGTCCTGCTGGAACATCGCGGTCAGCGAGGCGATGTACGCGAACGGCAGCGCGAAGACCGAGTGCTCGATCATGACCAGCCGGAGGAAGGCCTTGGTGCGCCCGGACACCGGTGCGGCCGCGGCGGCGCTGGTCACAGGCCGTACTCCTTCCACCGGCGGTCCACGAGCGCCGCCGTCGCCGGGTCGGACTCCACCATGTCCGGCCAGCCGCCGTCCCGGGTGTAGCCCTCCTCGGGCAGCTTCTTCGTCGCGTCGATGCCCGCCTTGCCGCCCCAGAACTGCTGGTACGAGGCGTGGTCCAGGTGGTCCACCGGCCCCTCGACGACCGTCAGGTCGCGGGCGTAGTCGGTGTTCCCGAGCGCCCGCCAGGACACCTCGTGCAGATCGTGCACGTCGCAGTCCTTGTCGACCACGATGATCAGCTTGGTCAGCGACATCATGTGCGCGCCCCAGATGGCGTGCATGACCTTCTGCGCGTGCTTCGGGTACTTCTTGTCGATCGAGACGATCGCGCAGTTGTGGAAGCCGCCCGACTCCGGCAGGTGGTAGTCCACGATGTCCGGCACGATGATCTTCAGCAGGGGCAGGAAGAAGCGCTCGGTGGCGCGCCCCAGCGGCCCGTCCTCCGTCGGCGGGCGGCCCACCACGATCGACTGCAGCAGCGGACGCTTCCGCATCGTCACGCAGTCGATCTTCAGCGCGGGGAACGGCTCCTGCGGCGTGTAGAAGCCGGTGTGGTCGCCGAAGGGGCCCTCCGGGAGCATCTCGCCCGGCTCCAGCCAGCCCTCGATCACGACCTCGGCGTTCGCCGGTACCTGCAGCGGCACGGTCTTGCAGTCGACCATCTCGATCCGCTTGCCCTGCACGAAGCCGGCGAACAGGTACTCGTCGATGTCGCCCGGCAGCGGCGCCGTCGACGCGTACGTCACGGCCGGCGGGCAGCCGAAGGCGATGGCGACCGGCAGCCGCTCACCCTTCGCCGCCGCCACCGCGTAGTGGTTGCGGCTGTCCTTGTGGATCTGCCAGTGCATGCCGATCGTGCGCCTGTCGTGACGCTGCAGCCGGTAGAGACCGAGGTTGCGGACGCCCGTCTCCGGGTGCTTGGTGTGCGTCAGGCCCAGATTGAAGAAGGACCCGCCGTCCTTGGGCCAGGTGAACAGCGCCGGGAGCAGGTCCAGGTCGACGTCGTCGCCGGTGAGGACGACCTCCTGGACGGGCCCGTCCTTCACCTTCTTCGGCGGCACGTGGACCATCGAGCCCAGCTTGCCGAAGGCCTCGCGGACCCCGACGAAACCGTGCGGCAGCTCGGGCTTGAGCAGCCCGCCGATCTTCTCGCTGATCTCGCCGTACGACTTCAGGCCCAGCGCCTTGAGCAGCCGCCGGTCCGTCCCGAAGACGTTCATCGCGAGCGGCATGGCGGAGCCCTTGACGTTCTCGAAGAGGAGCGCCGGACCTCCCGCCTTGTTCACCCGGTCGACGATCTCCCCGACCTCAAGGTACGGATCGACTTCGGCCTTGATGCGCTTGAGGTCGCCTTCGCGCTCAAGGGCCCTGAGCAGCGAGCGGAGATCGTCGTAAGCCATGGGGGCAAGTATCCGCCACCCGATAGGCTGGGCTTGTCACCGGGGCCGCCGAAACGAGCCCTGCTACCGCTTCCAGGGGGCTGTCCCACATGCTCAGGGCGCTGATGTACATCCTGCCGCTGGCGCTGACGATCTACGCGTTCATCGACTGTCTCAACACCCCCGAGGACGAGGCCAAGCACCTGCCGAAGGTCGTCTGGGTCATCATCATCCTGCTGTTCTGGATCGTCGGCCCGATCGTCTGGTTCGCCGCCGGCAAGATGCGCAAGGCCCCGGCGGGCGGTCGTACGCCCTCCGAATGGCACCGCAACCACCGCCAGGAGTGGGTCGCCCCCGACGACAACCCCGACTTCCTCAAGTCCATCCGTGAGGAGAACAAGAAGGACGAGTCCCTCCTCAAGGACTGGGAGGCGGACCTGCGCCGCCGCGAGGAGGAGCTGAAGAAGCGCGAGCAGGGCGACGACGAGCAGAAGTCCTGACATGGAGCTCCGGCTCCTGGTCACCTTCGAGAAGGTCGCCACGGTCCTCTCCTTCACCCGCGCCGCCACCGAGCTGAAGTACGCCCAGTCCAGCGTGACCAGCCAGGTCCGCGCCCTGGAGTCCTCGCTCGGCGTGGAGCTCTTCGAACGGCTCGGCAGCCGTATCCGGCTCACCGAGGCCGGTGAGCGGCTCCTGCCGTACGCCCGCCGGATCATCGAGCTGGCGGAGGAGGCGCGGGCCGCGGTCGTGGAGACCGAGGAGCCGGCCGGGACGATCGCGGTCGGCACCATGGAGTCGCTGACCTCCTACCGGCTGCCACCGCTCCTGGAGCTGTTCCACCACCGCTACCCCAAGGTCCAGCTCTCGCTGCGCCCCACGCTCGGGGACGCGACCCGGCAGGCGCTGCGCCAGGGGACGTACGACATCGGTTTCCTGATGGAGCCCGACACCGAGCACGAGGGCCTGGAGAGCGAGGTCCTCGCCGAGGAGCCGCTGGTGCTGGTCGCCTCGCCGCGGCATCCGCTGGCGGGCCGTACGGATCTGACGGCGGCGGACCTGGCGGCGGCGCAGCTGGTGGGGACGGAACCGGGCTGTCCGTACCGCGACCTGTTCGAGGAGTCGCTGAGCCAGTGGTCCCCGCCGTTCATGGAGTTCGGCACGATCGAGGCGACCAAGCGGGGTGTGGCCGGCGGTCTGGGCATCGCCCTGGTGCCCCGGGTCACCGTCTCCGAGGAGCTGGCGTCCGGGGCACTGGGGGAGCTGGACTGGCGTCCGCCGTTCACGCTCTTCACGCAGATCGCGTGGCGGCGGGGGAAGCGGCTTCCGGCCCATGTGCGGCTGTTCGTGGAGCAGGCGCGACGACTCGTGCGGGAGCAGAGCCCGACAGGGTGACCTTCAGGCTGGCCAGGACGATCAGCGGGACGCCGAGCGCCTGGACGAGGCCGATGTGGTGCCCGTACACCGCCCAGTCGGCGACCATCGCGACGGCGGGGTAGGTGAAGGCGAGCACGGCGATCTTCGCGGTGGGCAGCTTGGCGTAGGCCGAGTACATCAGCACGTACATCAGGCCGGTGTGGATGAGCCCGAGCCCGGCGAGCCAGGCCCAGCCGGCGCCGAGCCCCGCCGCCGCGCCGAAGTCGGCGAAGGGCAGCAGCAGCGGAAGGCCCACCAGGACCTGCACGAGGGCGATCAGGTGCGGCCGTACGCCGGTGATCCGCTTGGTGACGATGGTCGACAGCGCGTAGAGCACGGCGGCGGCGAGCGCGAGGCCGAGGCCCTTGAGGGAGGCGGTGTCCCCCGGCCGGATGCCGGAGACGAGGACGAGCCCGACGAAGGCGAGGCCGAGCCAGCCGAACTTGGCGGCCGTGATCCGCTCCCGGAACAGCACCGCGCCGAAGACCACCAGGAAGAACGGCTGGGTGTGGTAGACGACGGTGGCGAAGGAGATCGAGACGGCTTCGTACGCCTCGAAGAGCAGGACCCAGTTGAAGACGATGAACACCCCGCCGAGCGCGGCGAGTCCGAGCTTCTTCGGGGTGAAACCGTGCCCGGTGAAGTAGCCGCGGGCCAGGCTGTACGCGCCGAGGGCGGCGGCCCCGAAGAGGCACCGGAAGAACACCACGTTCAGGGGCGACGCCCCGGACTCGACGACGAAGATGCCGAGGGTGCCGGAGAGCACCATGGCGAGGGTCAGTTCGACGGTTCCCCTGGTCTGCGTACCGCGCTCGTTTCTCATGACCGCGACGCTACGGAGGGGGCCCGGGACCGGTCCACGAGCCAGTGGGGCGTCCTGCCGATGGCCCCATCGGCGGAGCCGATGGGCGGCCGGAATACCTCCGGGGGAGGCGGAGTTGGCACCGGGACACCCCTGACACCGGAGCAGACATGACCCTCGACACCGCAGGCGGCTCGGACCGCTCGGACCGCTCGGATCGCTCGTTCCTCTTCGTCCTCGGCAGCTCGCGCCCCGACGGCAACACCGAGATCCTCGCCCGCGCCGCCGCCGCGCACCTCCCCGCCGATGTCCCCCAGCGCTGGGTGGACCTGAACCGGCTGCCGCTGCCCGACTTCCAGGACGGGCGGCACGAGACCGCCGGCTGGCCGGCCGGAGAGAGCGAGGAGCTGCTGCGGCAGGCCACGCTGGAGGCCACCGACATCGTCATCGCCTCGCCCCTCTACTGGTACACCCTCTCCGCTCAGACCAAGCGCTACCTCGACTACTGGTCGGGCTGGCTGAACGTGCCCGACTCGGACTTCAAGGAGCGGATGGCGGGCCGGACGCTGTGGGGTGTGACGGTCATGGCCGACGCCGACCACGTCGTCGCGGGCGCCCTGGAGACCACCCTGAACCATTCGGCGGCCTACCTGCGGATGCGGTTCGGCGGCGTCCTGACCGGAACGGGCTCCCGCCCCGGCCGGGTACGCGCCGACGAACAGGCGATGCTCCGCGCCAGGACCTTCTTCCAGGGCGAGACCCCGCTCGCCCGGTTCCCGTACGAGGCGAAGGCCGGCGCCGCCGCGTGAGGCCCCGGCGCGGAGCCCGTAGTAGAGGGGATTGCTGCACCAGGTGCCGGGTGATATTGATCGGCGCAGCGATCCGGGGATCCCCGGCAGCCGGGCAGGTGAGGGAGGAACGGGCTGTGAGACGGGCCACCAGAGCGGAGCTTCGTGCCAACGCGGTGACGATCCACCGCCTCGGGCAGCACCACGGCTTGCGTTCCTTCGTGTTGAGCCCGGAGCCGGGGGAGCTCGTGGCGACGGTGGACGAGGGGCGTTCGTACCTCGACGTGCTGGGCTTCGAGTCGGACCTGTCCGGCTTCCTGGGCGCCGCTGTCGAGGTCCGCCCGCGCGGTCCGGTCGGATCCGCCTCCCGCGAGGCCCGCCCGGAGGGATCGCCGGCGGAGAGCCCGAGGAGTGGAGCCCGCACGGTCATCAGGTACGCGCAGTGGCACATGGGCCCGGACCGCTCCGGCGAAGCCTCGCCGCTCTACCAGCTGCGGTGCACCGCCTGCGAGATGGAGTCCTCGGCGGAGGAGGAGACGCCACAGGACTGGGCGTTCGCCCATGTCGGCAAGAACCCGTCGCACCAGCACTACCGCGAGATGATCACGCGCTTCTATCGCATGACGCTGGTCGACTAAGACCGTGGCAGGGACACCCGCAGACGAGATGGCGGACGCCGTCCACGCCGCTGTCACGGGGGACGCCGTCCCGGCAGTGGTCATGGCGGCCGACGATGCAGCGCGGTGACCGGAACTCCGGCTCGGGCGCTGCCGTGAGGGCTCGTACCAGCAGGGACACGCTCACCGCGTCGGCGATCTCGGGCGTCACCCACCAGGCGTCCCCCGCGCGGTCGCGGTGCGGACCGTCGTGCCCCACGGCGAGCACGCAGACCGAGCCCGCGCACACCGGCCGCATCACCTCCACGACGGCGATCACGGGCCGCCGCGCCCCGCAGCGGCTCATCGGGCCGCCTCGGCGTGGATGTTGCGGTGGTCGACGTCCACCCCGACCGTCGCCAGCCACAACGCCCGCCGACGCCTCCGTTGTACCGCCGCCAGGTAGGGGCGTTCGAGGGGCGACCGGGCGCCGTCGAGGAGCATCGCCTGCTCCCGTGCGTACGGCGACCGCCGGGTGGGCGCCCGGTGACGCGGCGACGCCTGGACCGGCGGGGCCGGTCGGGGGCGGTGCCTGCCGGTGGGCGGCAGGGTGAGCATCAGCAGCCCGAGGAGAACGGGGATCAGCGCCCTGCCGAGTACACGCGCGATAGGGTTCCGCACGTCATCAACTCCTGTGTAGTTGGTGGCCATGCCCCGGGGCCGGTACCAGCGGTCGCCGGGGTCTTCACGTTCGCACCACGGTAGCCCGTGATGCACCGTGATGCATCACGATGTAGCTAGAGCCATCCCAACGTGTATTTGTATGACTATCTACTGTTGCCCCATGAGCCTTGATCCGCAGTCGGCACGGCCGCTGTACATGCAGCTGGCCGACGTGATCGCAGCGAAGATCTCCTCCGGGGAGTTCGCCCCTGACCGGATGATCCCCACGCCGGGTCGCCTCTCCGAGGAGTACGGCATCGCGGTACTCACCGCCCGCCGGGCCATGCGTGAACTCCGTGAGCGCGGACTGATCATCACCGTCCCCGGCAAGGGCTCGTACGTCCTGCCCACCGCCGGAAAGAGCGGCCCTCCGACGGAGGCGTGAGGCCCCCGCCCCGCCGGGGAAGGCTCTCCAACTCCGCCATCAACACTCCCCCATAGGCGATATGCCCACCAATGAGGCTTTCGCTCGCCGGGTTACTGCGAGTAGGGAGGACTTAGCGTCACACGGGGAGGCGAGACGGTCCCGGAGATGGGGCGACAGGTGTCCAGTGGGGCTGGTGGCCCCCCGATTCCCCCGGGGATCGTCGCCACCCACCGGCAGTGACCAGCGGGGCATGAAGCCCGGCCACCCACCGGCCGCAACACGCTAAGCCCCTACCGAGCCGCCCCATTCCACTGCCGCGCCATCCACCCACCCGCCCGCAGGCGCCGAGCAAGCCGCACCGCCCCCGGGCCGGGACGCGTGGCCACGCCCCCCCGGCCGCCCTCCGAGTGGGAAAAGGCGTCCGGAGCCGGGCGGTCAAGGGTGGGCGCCAGCCCATCGCGCAGCGACGCGACGAGGAACGAGGAGCGCCCTTGAGGGCCCGGTGGAGGACGCCACACTCGGAGCGAGGGCGGCCGAACCAGAAGCCCACGAACCCGGCCCGCCCCGACCGCCCAAGACCCGCCGCCAAGAGCGTGACGTTCAGTGTCCGGCGGGGAAGAGTCCCCGCATGGACCAGGACCAGGCCCGCAGCTGGCTCTCCACCGCCCTCGCCGAGGCCCGTGCCGGGCTCGCCGAGGGCGGGATCCCGATCGGGGCCGCCCTCTACGGCGCCGACGGGACGCTGCTCGGCCGCGGGCACAACCGGCGCGTGCAGGACGGCGACCCCTCGGCGCACGCCGAGACCGCCGCCTTCCGGGCGGCCGGGCGGCAGCGCTCGTACCGGGGGACGACGATGGTGACGACCCTCTCCCCCTGCTGGTACTGCTCCGGCCTGGTCCGGCAGTTCGGGATCTCGCGGGTGGTCGTCGGCGAGGCGGAGACCTTCCACGGCGGCCACGACTGGCTGGCCGAGCACGGCGTCGAGGTCCTGGTGCTCGACGATCCCGAATGCGCCGCGCTGATGCGGGAGTTCATCGGCAAGAACCCCGAGCTGTGGAACGAGGACATCGGCGATGAGCGAGATGAGTGAAGCGAGCCTCCCGACGATCGACCTGGCCGCAGCCGACCCCGCCGGGCAGCTGCCCGCCGTCGACCGCGCCCTGCGCGAGGCCGGTTTTCTGCTCGTCACCGGGCATGGTGTCGAGCCGGAGCTGCGGGAGGAGATCCGGGCCGTCGCCCGGCGCTTCTTCCACCTCCCGCCCGCCCTCAAGGAGCCGTACGCGGTGCGCGTCGGCGGGCGCGGCTGGCTCGGGCCGGGCGCGGAGGCCAACGGGTACGCGGAGGGCACGGCGACCCCGCCCGACCTGAAGGAGTCACTCTCCTTCGCGGCGGAGGAGCCGACCGGGAACCCGGCCGTGGACGCCGAGTGGTTCCTGCCGAACACCTGGCCCGCCGAGGTGCCGGAGCTGAAGCCACTGGTGGAGACGTACCTGGCGGAGATGAAGGCGCTCTCGGACCGGGTCCTCGATCTGCTCGGGGTGGCGCTCGGCGAGGAGCGGGACTTCTTCACCCGGCACACCGGGCACCCCACCTTCGGCTTCAACGTCAACTGGTACCCGGGCCGGGAGCGGACGGGCGATCCGGAGCCGGGCCAGTTCCGGATCGGTCCGCACACCGACTTCGGCACGGTCACCGTCCTGGACCGGCAGGCGGGCAAGGGCGGGCTGCAGGTCTTCACCGACGCCGACGGCTGGCAGGACGCTCCGTACGATCCCGCCGCCTTCACCGTCAACATCGGCGACCTGATGGCAGGTTGGACCGGCGGGCGCTGGCGTTCCGGCCGCCACCGCGTGCTGCCGCCGCCGGCCGACGCTCCCGCCGAGGAGCTCATGTCGCTGGTCTACTTCTACGAGTGCGACCCCGGGACCACGATCCACGGCATCGAGTCCCACGCGTATCTGCGCGCCCAGCTCGACGCGATCGCCACGGGATGACAACACCCGCACACCAGCGCACACACCAGAGTCGAAAAGACTGCCGCTTTCCCAACACACCGTCGATATCCTGGGGTTGACTGTGACGGGGGTGACGGTGCGTGGACAGAGAGCTGTACGGCCGCGAGGCGGTCTTCCAGGATTCCGGACTCGCCGCCCGGCTCACGGGCCTGACCCCGTACCGCTTCACCCGCACCGCGTACGAGCACGGCGACGACCCGCCGGTCACCGTCTTCACCGGCGGCCGGGGCATGGGCAAGACGGCCCTGCTCAAGCAGGTGCGCAACGCCTACAGGGGGGCCACTCCGCTCGCCCTGCTCGACTGCGCGCACATCGAGCCGCCCGCCGACCACGGGCCCGGCTGGAACCCGCTCACCGGCGCGCTCGCCGAGCTCGCCGGGCAGCTCGCCCCGCGGGGGTTCGCCAGCGCGCCCGTGGAGTTCCCCCGGCTGTCACTCGGCCTGGTCGCCGTCGCCTCCACCGGCTGGTCCCGGGAGGACGAGGAGCCGGCCCGGCGCGATCTGCAGCGGCTGGGGCCGGTCCTCGCGACCGTCGACGCGGCGAAGGGCGCCGGGGCCACCTGGGTCACCAAGGTCCTCAGCAAGCTGGCCGCCAACTTCGCCGAGGCCACCGCGCCGATGGCCGGTCTCCTCGCCGAGGCGACCGTGGAGACCGTCCTGGAGGAGGTCTTCGGCCGCAGTCAGCGCAGGTCGGAGAGCTGGTACGGGAACTACCGCAACGCGGGCGGGCGGGGCACGGTCGGCCTCCAGTACCTCGCCAACGACTTCGAGCAGGGCGGCCGGCGCCGCCAGGAGGCCGAGAGCTTCCTGGTCGGCGCGCTCGTCGAGGACCTGTACCGCGCCTTCACCGGCCTCCTGCGGGCCGGCGCCCGCAGCGGACGTCCCGTACTCCTCCTCGACAACGCTCACGAGCCGCTGGGCCGCCGCCTGCTCGAACCGATCCTGCGGGACCGCGCCGCCGGCCGCCGCGACCGGATCGTGGTCCTCGCCTCCTCCCGGGTCAGCGACCACGAGGGCATGCGCCGCGCCACCCGGCTGCGGCTGCCCGAGACCGCCCGCCTGGCCCCCTGCCCGCGCGGTACGGACGTCACCTCCGGCATCCTCGCGGTCGCCCTCACCCCGCTCTCCCCCGCGCACACCCAGGCGGCCTTCGACCGCCACGACCCGGCCGCCCGGACCCCGGCCGACCTGGCCCGCGGCGTCCACCGGCTCACCGGCGGACGCCCGCTGGGCGTGACCCTGCTCGGCCGGACCGCCGGGGAGGCCCCGGTGGAGCTGCGCCCGGTCCTCACCCCGGGCGCGCTGCTCGACCTGACGGTGGAGCTGCGCGAGGACGCCCCGCCGGTGCCGGTCGCGCCGACGCTGCTCGGGGAGCTGCTGCCCGGGGAGCACCACGGCCGGCTCGCGGTCCTCGCCGCGGCTCACGACGAGACCTCCGCCCGGCTCCTCGCCCACACCCGGCTGCCCGGGGAGTCCCCGGACGGGGACATGGCGCTGGAGGTCCGGGACCGGCTGCGCGCCGAGGGCTGGCCGGAGAGCCCGGAGCACTTCGTCGCCGATCCGCTGCTGCGCGCCCTGCTGCTGCACCGGCTGCGGTTCGAGGACGGCGAGGGGCCGGCCGGGTACGCGACCTGGCGGGCCGTCCACGAGACCCTGCACCGGCACTACGACCAGGAGAGCGGGCTGCCCTACCGGCTGCACCACGAGCTCGCCCTCGGCCGGACCCAGCAGGCCGTGACCCATCTGCGGGTCACGTTCCCCCGTCCGGACGTCGAGGACTGGCTCGGGCGGCTGCGGTTCATCGCCTCCGCCCCCTACCCGCGCACCCGCGGCCGGTCGGGTCCCGATCCGCGCCGGGCCGTCGCGCTCGGGCAGCGGCCGCCCGACCGGATGCCGGCCGGTCTCGACGCCGACACCACCGAACTCCATCTGCGGATACGGAGGTTGCTGCACGCGGTCTGGCTGCTGACCGATCCGCTCGCCCTGCCCGACGGCGAGGTGACCGAGAAGCTGGCGTTCGAGCTGCGCCAGCTGTCCGGCCGCCATCTGACGGGCAACCGGCCGCTGTGGGACGCGGCCACCCACTGGCCGACGGACATCCGCGCATGGCGGGAGCTCTCGCTGCCGCCGGCGCGCGAGGACGGAGTCTGAGGACGATGCTCGACTGGCTGCGCTTCCGCCTGTGGCACACCCCCCGTCAGCGGATCCTCACGACGGTGGTGACCCTGGCCGTCCTTCTCTCCGCGACCGGATACGCGGTGAACCGCGCCACCACCCCGGAGGACCGTTCCTGCGCCGCGGGCGTGGAGCGGCCCCCGGGCAGCACGGAATGCATCGGCGTCAACGGCGACGGACACGACTTCGGTGTCCCGTCCCTGACCGAGGTGGCCGGGCTGATCCGCGAGGAGAACCGCACGCTGAAGGCCGGCGAGTACGCGACGGTCGCCCTGCTGCTGCCGCTGACCTCGACGGACAGCGGGATGCGGGTGAAGGTCCTGCACGAGGTGCAGGGCGCCTTCGCCCGGCAGTACCGGGCCAACCACGAGTCCAACAGCGAGACGCCCAAGATCCGGCTGGTCCTCGCCAACACCGGCAAGGGCAACGGCCACTGGCGTACGACGGTGGACCGCCTGAAGACGATGACGGGCGGGGACGACCGGCTGCGGGCGGTCTCCGGGGTGGCCACCTCCTCGACCGAGATACGGCAGGCGGTGGCGGCCCTGACCGGTGGCGGCATCGCCGTCGTCGGCACCACCATCACCGCCGACGACATCGCCAACGGCCCGGGCGCGGGCAACAACCGCTACCCCGGTCTCGCCCGCGTCTCCCCCACCAACGGAGACGAGGCCAAGGCCCTGGCCCACTTCGGGAAGGTCGAGGCGGCGAAGGCACTGCTGGTGCAGGACACCCGGACCGGCGATCACTACACGGACACGCTGAAGGCGGCGTTCGCGGCCTCGCTGAAGGGCGCGCCGTACGAGCCGCAGCTGTTCACCTCGCCCGCCGATCCGACGGAGGAGGGCACGACCGCGAACACCTTCCGCCAGATCACGCATCTGATCTGCGACACGAGGGCGGAGACGGTGTTCTTCGCCGGGCGGCACACCCAGCTGCGGCAGTTCATCAACGCGCTCGGCGCGCGCGGCTGCGCCGAGCGTTCGTTCACGATCCTGACCGGTGACGAGGGCTCGTACCTGGGAGCGGACCCCAAGCTCAACCGGGCCGCGCTGAAGGCGAAGCTGACCGTCCGCTACGCCTCGCTCGCCCACCCGGACGCCTGGAAGCCGGCGCCGGGCCGGCCGGTGCCGGGAACGGGCGGTTCGACGGCCGCGTACGAGACGTTCCTGACGGACATCGCCCGGGCCTCGAAGAAGCCGGTCGCGCTGGCGGACGGCCAGGCGATCGTGGCGTACGACGCGATGGCGACGGCGGTCCACGCGATCCGCCAGGCGACCGGGCAGGGCGCCCAGTACCCGGAACTGGCGGACGTGGGGAGGCAGTGGCCCCAGGTGAAGGGCTCGCTGCGGGTCGACGGGGCGAGCGGCTGGATCTGCCTGGACAACTTCGGCAACCCGTTCAACAAGGCGGTCCCGATCGTGGAACTGGCCGAAGACGGCTCACAGAGGTTCGTCCAGATCGCCTGGCCGGAGGGCAGGGCTCCGGCGAAGGACTGCCTGCCGCCGAGGAAGGGCTAGGGGACGCGGCGGGGCGAGGGGGTGAGGCCGGGCGAGGGGGTCCTTACGGCTCCCACCTGGGCCAGCGCGCCTCGTCCCGTTCGTACAGGTCCCGCAGGTGCTGCCGGCGCTCCGGGGTCCAGGACCGCCAGTCCGTGGGCCGGCCCTCCAGCGCCTCGTCCAGCCGCTCGAAGTGGTCGTGCCACCCCGCCAGCGCGTCCAGCTTCTCCTCCCGCGTCCCACGGAACTCGTTCGTGAAACGCAGCACGGTCGACCCGCCGCCCCCGGCCGGCTCCAGGTGGAACCGGATCCGGCCGTGCGACGGGCCGACCGTGTACTCGGCCACGTACTCGGGGTCCCAGGCGGTCACCCGCCCCGAGACCACCGTGTCTCCCGGGGGCGGAGCACCCTGATCGGACACAGCCAGCCAGCGCAGCGTCACCGCTCCGCCGAGCCGCGGCTCCAGCGGATCCGCCTCGCAGAGCCACTGCGGCAGACCCTCCGGTGTCGCGACGGCCGCCCAGACCCGGATCATCGGGTGGGGCAGGTCGATCACGTACCGCAGGTGGTGCAGGGTGCCGTCGTGGGTCTCGCACCTGCCCCGAGGTATCTCACGAGGTGTCTCGCTCATACCTCCAGCGTCGCGCCGGGGCCCGTCACCCGCTAGCTCAGGGCTCAGACGCCCGCGTACGAGTGCTTGCTGGTCACGAAGATGTTGACGCCGTAGTAGTTGAAGAGGAAGCAGCCGAAGGCGATGAGCGCGATGTACGCGGCCTTGCGGCCCTTCCACCCGGCCGTCGCGCGCGCGTGCAGATACGCCGCGTAACCGACCCAGGTGATGAACGCCCAGACCTCCTTGGCGTCCCAGCCCCAGTAGCGGCCCCACGCGTCGCCTGCCCAGATCGCGCCCGCGATGATCGTGAAGGTCCACAGCGGGAACGTCGCCGCGTTGACCCGGTACGCGAACTTGTCCAGCGTCGCCGCCGACGGCAGGCGCTCCAGGACCGAGCGGGCGAAGGCGCCGGGCTTCCCGCCGTTCGCGATCTTGTTCTCGTAGGAGTCGCGGAAGAGGTAGAGCAGGGTACCGACGGCCCCCAGGTAGAGCACCGAGCCGCAGAAGATCGCGGTCGAGACGTGGATCCACATCCAGTAGGAGTCCAGCGCCGGGACGAGCTGGTCGCTCTCGGTGTACAGCACGGTCGTGGCGACGCCCAGGTCCAGCAGGACGGTCGTCACCAGCGGCAGCCCGATCCAGCGGACGTTCTTCTTCGCGAGGAGGAAGGCGAGGTAGACGCCGACCGCCACGGTGGAGAAGGTGGTGGAGAACTCGTACATGTTGCCCCAGGGGGCGCGCTGCACGGCGATCGCCCGGGCGATCACACCGGACGCCTCGATGAGGAACCCGAGCGTGGTGAGCGAGACGGCGATACGGCCGTACAGATCGCCCTTGACCGTGCCGCCGGCCGCGCCGGGGCCGTCGGGCACGTCACGGACGCCGGCACCGGACCGGGTGACGACCTGGGGCTTGTCGAGGACGGCGGTGCCTCCGGCCTTCCGGACCTGGACGGACACCGCCGGAGCCGCGGTGCCGGAGGCCGCGGTGTCGGAGGTCAGCGCGGCGGCCGTCCGGCCGACCTTGCTGCGGCTGCCGAACACCCACTCGGCGATGTGCGCCAGGAAGGCCAGGGTGTAGACGGCCATCGAGGAGTAGATGAGCGTGTTGCTCATCTGCGCCAGGCTCTCGTTGGTCTCGGCGGCGAGACTCACGGCGGCGAGATTCACTTCTCAGCCCCTTCGGCTTCTGCTGTGGCAGGTTCTGCTTCTGCGGGTTCGGGCGCGGTCGGCGCCTGTGCGTTGAGCGTGACCGCGAGGTCGGCCAGCTCCTCGGGGAGCCTGGCGGACTCGCTCCGGCCGAGGCCCGCCATCTCGACGACGGTGACGCCGTCCTTCCCCCGGACGGCCCGGACCCAGACCCGGCGCCGCTGGATGAACAGCGAGCCGGTCAGTCCGGCGATCGCGGCGATCGCGCCCGCGAGGGCGAGACCGTTGCCGGGCTGCTGCGAGATCTGGAAGCTCGCCCATTCCTTGATGTCCTTCTCGAAGGTGATCGAGCCGGCACCGTCGGGCAGCGTCATGGTCTCGCCGGGCCGCATCCGCTGGGCGACACCGGTGCCCTGGTCGACCTTGAACTGGGTCATCTTGGAGGTGTCCAGCTGGTACACGTTCTGCGGCAGTCCGGAGTCCACGCGCAGGTCGCCGTGGTAGCCGGTGAGCGCCATCACGGGGAAGTCGAGCGCCGGGAACTGCGAGAACATGTCGCCCTGGCCGGCGCCCGCGAAGGTCGGCACGAAGAAGGCCTGGAAGCCCAGCTGCTCCTTCTTGCCGTTCTTGTCGCGGTAGCCGTCCATCACCTTGATCGCGCCGGTGGAGGTGATGTTGTTGTCGAACGGCAGCAGCGGGACGGCGCCGTGGAAGACGACCTTGCCCCGGCCGTCCTTGACGGTGACCACGGGCGCGTACCCGTGGGCGATCAGGTACACCTTGGAGCCGCCGACCTTCAGCGGTTCGTTGACGCGGATGACCGCCTTCTTGTCCGCACCGCCGGCCTCGGAGTAGGTGACGGCGGCCTCGAAGGTGCGCGGGGTGCCGCGCTGCGGGCCGCTCTTCTCGTACGTACCGGTGAAGCTGTCCAGCTGGAAGCCGAACGGCGCGAGGTCTTCCGTGCTGTAGAGGGAGCCGGACCTGAAGTCGTCGTACTGGGTGAGGGTGTTGGAGAAGCCGTCGCCCTCGATGATCAGCTTGCCGCCCTCGGACTTGAAGAGCTGGCCCCAGGCGAACGCCACCAGCATCACGATCAGGGCGATGTGGAAGAGCAGGTTCCCGGCCTCGCGCAGATAGCCCTTCTCGGCGGCGACGGCGTCCTTGACGGTGTGCGCCCGGAAGCGGCGGCCCTTGAGCAGGGCGAGCGCGGCATCGCGGACCTGCTCGGGCTCGGCCTCGGTGCGCCAGGTCGTGTACGCGGGCAGCCGGGTGAGGCGGCCGGGCGCGCCGGGCGGCAGGCCGCGGAGCTGGCCGACGAACTGCCAGCTGCGCGGCACGATGCAGCCGATGAGGGAGACGAAGAGCAGGATGTAGATCGCGGAGAACCACACCGAGCTGTAGACGTCGAAGAGCTGGAGCTTCTCGTAGATCGGCGTGAGCGTCTCGTGGGCTTCCTTGAAGGTCCGCACCTTCAGCTCGTCCACGCTGGTCTGCGGGATGAGCGAGCCGGGGATCGCGCCGAGGGACAGCAGGAAGAGCAGGATCAGCGCGACCCGCATCGAGGTCAGCTGCCGCCAGAACCAACGGATCCAGCCGACGACCCCGAGGGCGGGTCCGCCGAGGGCGGACTCGGGCCGGTCCTCCTTGGGCGCGGTGGAGAGCTGGGAGCCGGCGGCGCCGAGGTCGTCGTGCGCGTCGGTCTCGTTCGTGCTGGTGTTGCTCATGGCTCAGATCCCCGGAGTGAAGTCGGCCGCCCAGGACTGCATCTCGGACACGATGCCATCCCAGGCTCCGGTGACGAGCAGCAGGCCGGTGACGATCAGCATGATGCCGCCGATGCGCATGACCCAGACATAGTGCCGCTTCACCCAGCCGAAGGCGCCGAGTGCTCGCCGGAAGGCGATCGCGGTGAGGATGAAGGGCGCGCCCAGGCCGATGCAGTAGGCGACCGTGAGCAGGGCGCCGCGGCCCGCGCTGGCCTCGTTGGAGGCGAGCGCCAGTACGGCGGCGAGGGTGGGGCCGATGCAGGGAACCCAGCCGAGGCCGAACAGCACACCCAGCATGGGAGCGCCGACCAGTCCCGTCACCGGGCGGTTGTGGAAGCGGAACTCGCGGCGGGTGAGCCAGGGCATCGCGCCCATGAAGAAGGCGCCGAGCACGATCGTGAGGGCTCCGAGCACCTTGGAGATGATCTCGCGGTGCGTCTGCAGGACGCTGCCGAAGCCGCCGAAAAGGGCGCCTCCCGAGACGAAGACCACCGTGAAGCCGAGGACGAAGAGCGAGGCGCCGACGGCCATCCGGCCGCGCTTGGCCTCGGCCAGGTCGGTGCCGGTGACGCCGGTCACGTAACTCAGGTAGCCGGGGACGAGCGGCAGGACGCACGGGGAGAAGAAGGAGACCAGGCCGCCGAGGACGGCGATGGGGAGGGCGAGGAGCAGGGCGCCGCTGAAGACCGTCTCGTTCACGTCACTTCTCCGCGAGCAGCGGCTCGATCATCGACCGGAGCTTCTTCTCGTCGAGGGCCATGAGGGAGCGGGCGGCGATCTTCCCGTCCTTGTCGAGGACGACGGTGGAGGGGATGGCCTGCGGGTTGAGCGTGCCCTTGGGGAAGCCGTTGACGATGAGCTTTCCGGCCGGGTCGTAGAGGCTCGGGTACGGGACCTTGTAGTCCTCTTCGAAGGTGATCGCCTGCTGCTTGTTGAAGTCGCGGGTGTTCAGCCCGACGAATTCCACACCCTTCGACTTGAGCTCGGCCGCGACCTTGGCGAAGTGGGGTGCCTCGGCCCGGCAGGGGCCGCACCACGATCCCCACACGTTGAGGACGACGACCTTGCCCTTGAAGTCGGCGATGTCGAGCCGCTCGCCCTCGATCGTCTCGCCCGCGATCGCGTTGGTCGCCTTGCGCTCGCCCTTGGCGACGGTGGAGACACCCCCCGTGTCGGTCACGAAGTTGGTTCCACCGCCGCCGCCGGACTTGCCGTTGTTGTCCGACGTGCAGGCCGACAGCGCGAGGGCGGCCGACAGCGTTCCGACGGCGAGCAGGGTGCGTCGAGAGGCACGGCTAAGGCACATGTGAAAAGTTTCGCATGGGCGTTTGGGGGATCTTGGGCACCCCCCTGGGTGCCCGTAAAGCCCCTTGTCAAGGGGGCTTAAAGGGCATGTCGGGGTCAAGCGGGCCTGCCGGGCGAGCGCGTCAGGCCGGCCTGAGGAAGGCGTTCCAGCCGCCCGCCGGAGACTGGCCGACGTCGAGCGTACGGAGCTTGGCGAGGATCTTGGGGTCCTGCACGTCCAGCCAGTCCACGAACTGCCGGAAGGAGACCAGCCGGACGTCCTTCTTGCCGGCCATGCCCTTCAGGGCCTCCTCGACGGCGTCCATGTAGATGCCGCCGTTCCACTGCTCGAAGTGGTTGCCGATGAAGAACGGCGCGCGATTGGACTCGTAGGCGCGGCTGAACCCGGCGAGATAGGCCTCGGTGGCCTGCTTGCGCCAGCCGGGGTAGCGCGAGGGCATCCCCTTGGTCGTGTTCTTCGACTGGTTGGCGAGCATGTTGTAGTCCATGGACAGGACCTCGAAGGAGCGCCCGGGGAAGGGCACGGCCTGCAGCGGGAGGTCCCAGATCCCCTGGCGCTTGACCGGCCACATCTGGCGGCCGCCGGGGGAGCTGGCGTCGTAGCGCCAGCCGAGCCGCTTCGCCGTGGGCAGCAGGTTGTCCTGACCGAGGAGGCAGGGGGTGCGGCCGCCGACGAGCTCCTTGCCGTAGTCGAAGGGCAGCGGGTCGAGGTCGGTCCAGCCGCTGTTGGTCTTCCACTCGGTGACGAACTTCATCGCCTGGTCGATCTCGCTCTGCCACTGCGCCGGCGTCCAGTTGCCGACGGAGCCGGACCCGCCGCAGAAGTGGCCGTTGAAGTGCGTGCCGATCTCGTGTCCGTCGAGCCACGCCTGGCGGACGTTCCCGAGGGTGTCCTTGATGTGGTCGTCGGTGAGGTAGCCGATGTCGGAGGCTCCGACGCGGTTGTTCGGCGGGCGGTAGAGGTTCTTCTTCGACTCGGGCAGGAGGTAGATCCCGGAGAGGAAGAAGGTCATCGCGGCGTCGTGGTTCTTGGCGAGCTCGAGGAAGCGGGGGAAGAGGCCGTTGCCGACCTCTCCGGCGCCGTCCCAGGAGAAGATCACGAACTGCGGCGGGGTCTGGCCCGGTTCGAGCGGCACGGGGGCGTCGGGCTGGTTCGGCTGCTTCCCGGTGTCGGCGGTGGAACCGTCACCGATGAGCCGGGCCTCTTTCTCGGTGGGTGCGGGCGCGCTCGGGGATCCCGAGGCGTCACCACCCTTACCGGGTCCGGAATTGCCCGATTCGTCCGGGTTGTTGATGCTGCAGCCGGCGACCCCGATCGCCGCGGCGGCCCCAACGCCCGCTCCCAGCAGACTCCTTCGACTGATCCCGCGCATGACGTCCCCATTCGCGCTCGCTCGCGTATGACCGAAAAGGTCATCCAAACCGACAATGAGTGAGATGCCGGGAGTAACACGGAGGTTCCGGTAATGAGCACAAAAATTTCAGGGCGACCAGATGACTTCACGTCATCCGATCGCCCTGAGCATGTACCCCCGCGCGGCCGATGTACATCCGTCAGCGGGACCGAGCGCCTCCGGCCCGCCGGCCTCCCCGCGGAGCGCTCACGCGCCGAACGCCTTCGACTTCCCCTTGACCGGCTTCGCGCCCGCGAGCAGATGCGCGGGGACGAGATCACGGGCCGGCTCGCTGTAGCCGACCGAGACGATCTTGTCGCCCTGGTACGTGAACGAGGTCAGCGAGGCCAGCGTGCACTGGCGGCGCCGCGGGTCGTGCCACAGCTTCCGCTTCTCGACGAAGCTGCGCACGATCCAGATCGGCAGCTGGTGGCTGACGCAGACCGCCTCGTGACCACGGGCCGCGTCCTTCGCCGCGTCGAGGGCGCCCATCATCCGTACGACCTGCTCGATGTACGGCTCGCCCCAGGACGGCTTGAACGGGTTGGTGAGGTGCCTCCAGTTGCCCGGCTTGCGCAGGGCGCCGTCGCCGACGCCGAAGGTCTTGCCCTCGAAGACGTTGCCGGCCTCGATGAGCCGCTCGTCCGTGGCCAGGTCGAGGCCGTGGCTCTTGGCGACCGGCTGGGCCGTCTCCTGGGCGCGCTCCAGCGGGGACGCCACGACGTACGTGATGTCCCGGCCGGCCAGGTGCTCGGCGACCCGGTCGGCCATCTGCCGGCCGAGCTCGGAGAGGTGGTAGCCGGTACGGCGGCCGTAGAGGATGCCGTCGGGGTTCTCCACCTCGCCGTGCCGCACGAGGTGGACGACGGTGATGTCGCTCCCGGTCGAGCCGCCCGCCCCGGTGGAGCCGGTCGCGCCGGTCGGCACCGTCGCCCCGGCCGCCCCGGCCGCCCCGGTCGTCCCGGTCATGCGGTCGCCTCCGCGGCGGCGCGGGCGGCGGCCGGCAGCGCGGCGGCGATCCGCTCGATCGCCCGCTCGTCGTGGGCCGTGGACACGAACCAGGACTCGAAGGCGGACGGCGGCAGGTAGACCCCGTCGGCCAGCATCGAGTGGAAGAAGGCGTTGAAGCGGAAGGCCTCCTGCTTCTTCGCGTCGTCGTAGTCACGGACCTCGGTCGACGTGAAGAACACGGAGAACATGTTGGAGGCGGTCTGCAGCCGGTGCGCGACGCCCTCCTTGGTGAGCGCGTCCGTCACCAGCCCCTGGATCTCCTTCGACACCGCGTCGACCGTGTCGTACGCGGCCTGGTCCAGCAGGCGCAGCTGCGCGAGACCGGCGGCGGTGGCGACCGGGTTCCCGGACAGCGTGCCGGCCTGGTAGACCGGGCCCGCCGGGGCGAGGTGCCCCATGACGTCGGCGCGGCCGCCGAAGGCCGCGGCCGGGAAGCCGCCGCCCATGACCTTGCCGAAGGTCATCAGGTCCGGCTTCACGCCGTCGACGCCGTACCAGCCGGCACGGGAGGTACGGAAGCCGGTCATGACCTCGTCGGAGATGAACAGCGCGCCGTTCTTCGCGCACGCGTCCTTCAGGCCCTGGTTGAAGCCCGGCCGCGGCGGGACGACGCCCATGTTGCCCGGCGAGGCCTCGGTGATCACACAGGCGATCTCGCCCGGGTACCGGTGGAAGGCCTCCTGGACCGCCTCCAGGTCGTTGTACGGCAGGACGATCGTGTCGCCGGCCTGCGCGCCGGTCACGCCGGGCGTGTCGGGCAGCCCGAAGGTGGCCACACCGGAGCCGGCCGCGGCCAGCAGCGCGTCCACGTGCCCGTGGTAGCAGCCGGCGAACTTCACGACCTTGGCGCGGCCGGTGAAGCCGCGGGCGAGCCGGATCGCCGACATCGTGGCTTCCGTACCGGAGGAAACCAGCCGAACCTGCTCGACGGGCTCGATCCGGGCGACGATCTCCTCGGCGAGGGCGACCTCGCCCTCGCCGGGCGTGCCGAACGAGGTGCCGCGCGCGACGGCGGCCTGCACGGCGGCGATCACCTCGGGGTGCGAGTGGCCGAGGATCATCGGTCCCCACGAACAGACGAGGTCGACATACTCCCGACCGTCCGCGTCGGTGAGGTACGGGCCGGTACCGGACACCATGAACCGGGGCGTTCCGCCCACGGCTCGGAAGGCGCGCACCGGTGAGTTCACGCCGCCGGGCGTCACGAGGGACGCGCGGTCGAAAAGCGTCTGTGAGACTGGGGCTTCGTATGAATACGGCACTGTGGTCCTGACCTGCGAGTAAGTCGGCGAGTACGGAGAGACGGCGTGGGCACCCTGTGAATTACGCCGGGGCGTGGTTCCTCCGCGTCTGCGAAACTGGGGCGTCATAGGGATGGCTCACGGAATCCATGGTGTCAGAGGGCCGGACGTTCTTGCGGACAGGTGTTTCACCGCGAGAGCGTGGGGGAGGTCACTGTCACGATGATCGGGTTGCGCGGCGGGGGTCGTGTTGCCTAAAAAGCAGTCGGGTGGAGATATGCATCGCGGTGGCGGACTGGGTGAGGGGACGGACGATCTGGGTCCGGAGCCTGCCCGGCGGGGGCGGCACCGGCGACGGCGCAGGGAAGATCCCACGCAATCCACGGAATCCTCGGAATCCAGGGAATCCACAGGACCCACGACAGGGGGCGGGAGAGGCCGGTTGGGGGTGACGTACAAATACTTCGGCGCACCCGACGGCGCCACGGCGGCCCGCGTCCCGATCTCGATGCGTCCGGAGGAGCTGGGCGGTGACGAGCTCGGCATGGGCGGCATGTTCACGAAGATCAAGCCCGAGACGATAGCCGCGATGGTCCTCACGGGCATCCAGGGCATGCCCCTGCACAAAGTGCCCCCGCTGGAACTGGTGGTCCTCCACCCCGACTACGCCGTGGTGAAGCTGCCCATGACCGTGGTCGACCCGCTGCGCGGCATCGGCGAGGAATCGGTCGGCGCGGCGGCCTTCATCTGGTCCACGGTCCCGGACCGCGGCGGCCCGCGCGACGCCTTCAACGTCTACCAGCTGCTCCACGAGTGGCAGGACTTCTCGGTCCGCCTGCACGAGGCGGGGCACCAGCCGTACTGCCTGGTCTGGCCGTAGGGCTCGCTCTCGCCGGCCTCGGGTTCAATGGCCGGCCGGCCCGCAGGCGTTTCGCCACCCTTCCCGTCCTCATAAGTGCTGAAGTTAGGACAAACAGAAAGAACCGGGCGGGAGCCGTGCCCGTTGGTGCCCGCCCCGAGGAAGGACGGACATCGTGAGCAGACTGCGCCTGGCCGGCGAACCCATGCAGATCGGCGAGGTCGCCGCACGGACGGACCTGTCCCTGCGGACCATCCGCCAGTACGAGGACAGCGGCCTGGTCGTCCCCTCGGCATCGTCCCCGGGCGGGTTCCCGCTCTACACCGACGCCGACGTGGACCGCCTGATGGTGATCCGCCGGATGAAACCGCTCGGCTTCACGATCGACGAGACCCGCGACCTCCTGGCGGCGATGGACCGCCTCGCCGCGGACCGCCCGGACACGGACGCGGAACTCACGCCCGAGGAGCGGTCCGCCCTGGTCGCCCGGGTGCGCCGCTACGAGCGGGCCGCCTCCGGGCGCGTCGCCGAGCTGCGCGCCCAGCTCGCCCGCGCGGAGGAGTTCGCGGGCTCCCTGCGGGCGCGCATGGGCGAGAACACCGAGACCCCGGTCTACGCCTGAAGCGCCTGCCCGCGGACCGAGACCCCGGTCTACGCCTGAAGCGCCGCGGCGACGTCCTCGAAGAAGCGGGCGTACGCCGCCGGGCTCGGCGGTGTCTCCGGGTTCCAGGGCGCCACGCGCGCGTGCCCCACGGGCGGGAACGCGTCGGGTCCGACGGCATGGGCGCGGCTGTCGTGGAGCACCAGGCCCGGGTTCAGCGTGGCAGCGTGCTCCCAGTCGGCCGTGAGCCAGCTGGCGCCGGGACCGGGGCCGGGATCGAGCAGGCGGACACCGAGCTCCTGAAGCCGGGCCAGCTCGGGCCAGGCGTGCGGCCGGGCCAGGTGGACCTGGTCGGGGCCGGCACCGGAGAGGGCCAGGACGGTGCGGTCGCTCCGCGCGGCGGCGGCCCGGAGGACGTCCTCGGCGGAGGCCATCGGATCGGCACCGGGAGCGGGACCAGGACCGGGATTGGGACTGGGAGCGGCACCGGGGCCGGGGCCGGGAGCGGCACCGGCAGGGCGGGAAACAGCGGGAGCACCGAGCGCCGCGCCCAGCTCACCGAAGCGCGCGATGATCGCCGCCAGACTGAGCTCGTTGCCGACCGACAGCGCGGCCAGCGGCACCCCCAGCCGGTCGGCGACCGCCTCGTCCAGCGCGTAGGGGCTCTTCCTGTCGTACGTGACGTCCACGATCAGGTCGGGGCGCAGGCTGCGCAGCGCCTCCTCGTCCAGGGCGCGCCCCGCCCCCAGGTACGGGACGCCCGCCGCCGCCAGCTCCCCCGCCTTGACCGGGTCGAGAGCCGCGCCGTCGTGCGCGGAGCCGTACACCGCGACCGGCGTCACCCCGAGATCCAGCAGCCCCGCCCCGGCCCGTACGTAGGCCACCACCCGCCCGGGCGTCCGTACGGCTGCCGGCGCCGCACCCCTGTCGTCGGTGAACCCCCACGCCCCCGTGGCCCCTGTGTCCGTCATGCGGCTACTCCCTCCCCGGCCGGAATGCGCCTCTCCCGCCACCTTGAAGCGCTTCCCCGGCCCACACAAGAGGGCCTCCCGCCAGGCCCCGAGGGCCAGGTCTTCCGCCCGGGCCCCCTGCCGAAAGTCCCGCATCATCGTGTTAACTGAACATGTCGGGAGGAAGAAGGAGAAATCGTCAGCGCCGTACACACGCGCCGTCTCCCCGGGCGCGTCCCCGTACCGGCCCTCTCGCCCTGGAGTCAGCCATGTCGACCTTGCCCGGCCCGTTCTCGGACCCCCGCGCCATCACCGTCCTCGGCATGCTCGCGGCCACCGCCGCGGGGTGCGTGGCGCTGGGCCTGCGCGCCCGCGCTCGCCGCGCACAGGCGGCCGCGCCGCTGGAGCGCGTCTGGCACCCCCAGGAGACCGTTCCGCTCACCCCCGCCGAGGAGCACGCCTTCGGCCAGGTCGTCTCGCACCTCTCAGTGGGTTCCGCGGGCCGCCTGCGGTGAGCGGGGCCGCCGCCTAGGGTGCGCGGCATGACTGCTTCCGGCATGGCTGCTCCCGGCACGGCTGCTTCCGGCGTGACCGCTTCTGGCATGACCGTCTCCGGTCCGCGCCGTGACACCCGGGGCATCGTGGACGCCGCCGAGCTCTTCGCCCGCGTCCGGTTCCGCCGCGACGAGCCGGCCCCGGAGCTGCGCCCGTACGTGGACAACTACTGGTTCATCGACTGGGACCTGTCCGCGCCGTACGCCTCCCATGTCGTCCCGCATCCGTCCGTGAACGTCGTCTTCCAGCGTCAGGGGGAGGGCTCCTCCGGGACGGCCTCGGGCGAGGTCGCGGGGATCGGGCTCGACCTGTTCACGAAGAAGCTCATGGGCGTCGGCCGGGTCTGCGGAGTGAAGTTCCGGCCGGGCGGCTTCCGGCCCTTCGCCCCCGCACGGCCGGTGTCGGCGTGGACGGGCCGGCGCGTCCCACTCGACGAGGTGTTCACGGGCACGGGGGACGCCTCCGTGGCCGCCGTCCTCACCCCGGAGACCGACCACGCGCGCGTGGCGGCCCTCGACGCCTTCCTGCTGACCCACGGACCCGAGCCCGACCCGCAGGCCGCCCAGGCCATGGCGCTGGTGGACCTGGTCCGTACGGACCGCACGATCCGCCGCGTGTCCGAACTGGCCCGCGCGCAGGGTCTCTCGAGCCGGTCGCTGCAGCGGCTCTTCGCGAACTGCGTCGGGGTCGGCCCGAAGTGGGTCATCCTGCGCCACCGCATCCACGAGGCCCTGGAACGCGCCGAGCCCGCCGAGGCGGAGGGTTCCTTGGACTGGGCCGGTCTCGCGGCGGAGCTCGGCTACAGCGACCAGGCCCATCTCGTACGGGACTTCACGGCGACGGTCGGGGTGTCACCGACCGTGTACGCCCGCCGCCTGTCGGCCCCCTGACCTACAGTGCGCGCCATGGACACCCACGCCTCACCGATACGCCTGGAGCCTTGGTCCGAGGGCGACTTCGGCCTGCTGCGCGCCATGAACGCGCCGGAACTCATGGAGCACCTCGGCGGCCCCGAGACCGACGAGGCGCTCACCAAGCGCCACCAGCGGTACATGCGGCTGAGCGCCGACCGTACGAGCGCGGAGCTGATGCTCAGGATCGTGCTGCTCCCCGAGGAGGTCGCGGTCGGCAGCATCGGCTACTGGAAGCAGACCTGGGACGGGGAGCCGGTGTACGAGACGGGCTGGACGGTGCTTCCGGGGTTCCAGGGGCGGGGCGTCGCGACGGCGGCCACGCGCGCGGTGGCCGAGCTGGCGCGGGCCGAGCTCACGTACCGCTTCCTGCACGCCTTTCCCTCGACGGACAACGGGGCCTCGAACGCGGTGTGCCGGAAGGCCGGCTTCGAGCTGCTCGGTGAGCGCGCGTTCGAGTACCCGCCCGGCCGTCCGCTGCGCTGCAACGACTGGCGCCTGGACCTGGAGGCTCCCTAGCCGTCCGAGCCGGGACCGTCCGATCCGTCCGCGGTCAGCGACTTGGTGAAGTGGAAGGCCACGATGTCGAGGCGCTCGCGCAGGTAGAAGCGGTGCGCCCCGGTGCGGTGGGTGCCGGAGTCCAGGTTGAGCTCGTGGCAGCCGCTCTCGCGCGCGTGCCGCTCCAGGTGCGCGAGGAGCGCGTGTCCGACGCCGGTGGAGCGGGCGGTGGCGGCGGTGACCAGGTCGTCGACGTACAGCTTGCGGATCGCGCTGGTGTTGTCGATGATCCGCCAGCCGGCGGCGCCCACGCAGGTGCCGTCATCGGCATAGGCGGCGCTGAAGCGCAGGCCCTGCGGCCGGCCGTTGCGGTGGATGTCATGGAAGAGCTGCGGCGTGAGGTGCGGACGCAGCTCGCGCAGGACGGGAAGCAGGTCGGCTTCCAGGCGCGGGTCCCCGGGCTCGAGGTCGATGATCTTCATATCGGGACCGTATCGGAGGGCCGGGGCGGCCGGGGTGGACCGGGACCCCGCCCGCGAGGCCGGGGCGGAGGCCGCGGGGCCGAATTCCCTGGCCGCCCAGCGTGCCGCGGTGACATCCTGTCCCCGTGAACGGACCGGAGATCCAGATCAGTTTCGCCCCCGGCCTGCGGCTCTTCGTCCCGGCCGAGCGCCGCCCGGGGCGCACCGCCGTCGCGACCGACGGCGCCTCCACACTCGGCCATGTCGTGGAGTCGCTGGGCGTTCCGCTGACCGAGGTGGGGCGGCTGCTGGTGGACGGGCGCCCGGTGGAGACGTCCCACATCCCCGCGGCGGGAGAGACGGTCGAGGTCGAAAGCGTCGAGCGCCCCCAGCCGGTCCCCGGCGCCCCGCTCCGGTTTCTCCTCGACGTGCATCTGGGCACGCTGGCACGCCGGTTGCGGCTGCTCGGCGTCGACGCGATGTACGAGAGCGAGGACATCGGCGATCCGGCGCTGGCCGCGCTCTCCGCGAAGGAACGGCGCGTGATGCTCTCCCGGGACCGCGGCCTGCTGCGCCGCCGGGAGCTGTGGGCCGGTGCCTATGTGTACAGCGACCGGCCCGAGGACCAGCTCCGTGACGTCCTCGAGCGGTTCGCGCCGGTCCTGGCGCCCTGGACCCGCTGCACCGCCTGCAACGGGCGGCTCACCGACGCCGACAAGGACTCGGTGCGCGAGCGGCTGGAGCACGGCACGCAGAAGACGTACGACGTCTTCGCGCGGTGCACGGAGTGCGAGCGGGTGTACTGGCGGGGAGCCCACCACGCGCGCCTGGAGGCGATCGTCACGGACGCCCTGCGCGAGTTCGGCGGCGCGGCGGCGCGCTGACCCGACAGCGGGCCCTGGGGACCCTTGCGACCCAGCCCTAGCGACCCGGCCCGGCGGGCCCTGGCGACCCGGCTGTGCGGTCCCGGCGACCCGGCCCTGGCGACACGTCCGTGCGGTCCCGGCGACCCGGCCCTGGCGACCCGGCCCAGCGGCGCGCTGACCCGGCCCAGCGGCGCGCTGACCCGGCAGCGGGCCCCGGCGGCCCCGGGGACCCTTGCGGCCCGGCCCTGCGGCCCCGGCGACCCGGCGGGTCAGCCGAGTTCGCCCGCGCGCAGACGCTCGGCCTGTTCGGCGCTGGGCTGGACGGTCCGTACAGCGACCCGGCGCTCTACGGCTCCGGCGCCGTCAGATAGCGCTGGATGGTCGGCCCCAGCCAGGCGACGATCTCCTCGCGGGACATCTCGACCGCCGGCCCGAACCGCAGCACGTAGCGGGTGAGCGCCATGCCGAGGATCTGCGAGGCCACGAGCGCCGCCCGGCGCGGCGCCTCGGCGGGGTCGGGGCAGACCCCGCGGGTGAGCGGGCCGAGCTGGCTCGCGAAGACCTCCTGCATGCGCTCCATGCCCGCCTCGTTGGTGACGCCGACCCGCAGCAGCCCGGTCAGGACGTCGTCGCGCTCCCAGCGGTCGATGAAGTGCGTGACCAGGGCCACGCCGACGTGCCGGGACGGCAGGCCGCCCAGCTCGGGGAGTTCCAGCTTGAAATCGGCCGCCGCGGCGAACAGCCCCTGCTTGCTCCCGTAGTAGCGCATCACCATCGACGGATCGATCCCGGCGTCGCGGGCGATGGCCCGGATCGTGGCGCGCTCGTAGCCGTCGGAGGCGAAGCGTTCGCGGGCGGCGTCGAGGATCGCGGCGCGGGTGCCGTCAGAACGGCGGGCGGTCGTCATGCCAACAACTGTAGGCCAACGGGTGTTGACACTCCATCACGGCGCACCTACATTTGCCAACAAGCGTTGACCAACAGGTGTTGACCAACAGGTGTTGGCCAACGACCGTGGGCACCACCACACCCAGGAGGCAGCCATGAACCACCAGGACACGGACGTCCTCGTCGTCGGAGCCGGCCCCACCGGAATGCTGCTCGCCGGCGACCTCGCCGCCGCGGGCCTGCGCGTCACCCTGGTCGAGCGCCGCGCACACGGCATCAGCAACATCACCCGAGCCTTCGCCGTGCACGCCCGCACCCTGGAACAGCTCGACGCCCGCGGCCTCGCCGACGAACTCGTCGCGACAGGCACCCCCATCACCCGGATGCGCCTCTTCGGCCGCGCCTCCCTCGACCTGACCCGACTGCCCACCCGCTTCGCCTACCTCCTCGTCGCCCCCCAGTACGAAGTCGAGCGTCTCCTCGAACGCCGCGCACTGTCCACAGGTGTGGACTTCCGGTACGGAACGGAACTCCGCGCCCTGAGCCAGGACGCCGACCAGGTCACCGCCGAACTCACCGGCCCCGACGGCACCCCCGTCACCCTCCGCGCCCGCTACCTCGTCGGCACCGACGGCGTACGCAGCGCCGTGCGCACCGCACTCGGCCTGCCCTTCCCCGGCACCTCGGTCATCCGCTCCCTCGTCCTCGCCGACGTCCGCCTCACCGAGAAGCCCGACGACCTGCTCACCGTCAACGGCGGCGGAGACTCCTTCGCCTTCATCGCCCCCTTCGGCGACGGCTGGTACCGGGTCATGGGCTGGAACCGCACGCGCCAGGTCCCCGACACCGAGCCCGTCGACCTCGACGAGATCCGCGAGATCGCCCGCCAGGCCCTCGGCACCGACTACGGCATGCACGACGCCCGCTGGATCTCCCGCTTCCACAGCGACGAACGCCAGACCCCCGCCTACCGCGTCGGCCGCGTCTTCCTCGCCGGCGACGCCGCCCACGTCCACTCCCCCGCCGGCGGCCAGGGCATGAACACCGGCCTCCAGGACGCCGCCAACCTCTCCTGGAAGCTCACCGCCGTCCTGCGCGGCGAAGCCCCCGACCCCGAAGCGCTCCTCGACAGCTACCAGGCCGAACGCCACCCGGTCGGCGCCACCGTCCTCCGCAGCAGCGGAGCCATCATCCGGCTCGCCATGGCCCACGGCCCCCTCCTGCGCACCGCCCGCACCCTCGCCGCACGCGTCCTGGACACCGCACCCCCCGCCTCCGCCAAGGTGCTGGGCATGCTCAGCGGAATCGGCATCACCTACGGCCGGGGCACCCGACGCGTCCCGGACCTGAAGCTCCGCGAGGGCCGGCTCTACGAACTGCTCCGCGCGGGCGAGTTCGTCCTCATCGCCCCCGAAGGCACGACCCCGGACCTGCCGGCCGCCCCCACCACCCCGGCCCGCGTCACTCGGGCCACCTGGACCGACCCCACCCGCCGCTCCACACTCCTCGTCCGCCCCGACGGCTACACCGCCTGACCGTCGGCTCAGAAGACGTACGGATCACCGGTGGCCAGGACCAGCACACGATGCCGGTCGTTCCCCGGATTCCCGTCGGTGGTCCCGTCGGTCCACACCGTGGAGATGTCGACCGTCATCTCGTCCGGAGAGCCCGCCGTCCGCAGATCGAGAGCCAGCTCGCCGATCGCTCCCGCCGCCCGCAGCTCAGCCGTCCGGCAGACCACCACCCGGTCGCTCCCCCACAGACAGGACGGCGGCAACTCCTGCCCACCCGCCAGCGGCTCGGAGAAGGCGAGCCGCACGGTCGCCCGGGACACGTCCGCCGGCCCGTGGTTCTCGCTCACCAGCCAGACGCCGAGCCGGCCCTCCCAGAGGGAGACATGCCCATGATGGGCCAGATCGGCCTCGGACCCCGCGGCTTCGAACCCCGCGGTCTCGAACCCCGTGGCCTCGCCCGCCGCGGCCTCGCCGCCGCCCACGGCCCGGGCACTCTCGCCCGCACCCAGCACCACAGCGGCCGCCAACGCCGTCCCGAGCAGGGCCTTGCGCATCGCACTCATACCCCGAAGATACCGACAGATCGCCCTATATTCTGACTACCCGTCAGTCAGCGTGTCCCGTGGCACCCTGACCCCATGCTCATCGCCCGCTCCGCCGCCCTCTTCGCCCTCGCCGCCCTCTTCGAGATCGGCGGAGCCTGGCTCGTCTGGCAGGGCGTCCGCGAGCACCGCGGCTGGATCTGGATCGGCGCCGGAGTCCTCGCCCTCGGCGTCTACGGCTTCGTCGCCACCCTCCAGCCCGACGCCGACTTCGGCCGGATCCTCGCCGCCTACGGCGGAGTGTTCGTCGCCGGATCCCTCGCCTGGGGCATGGTCGCCGACGGATACCGCCCCGACCGGTGGGACATCCTCGGCGCCCTCATCTGCCTCGCCGGCATGGCCGTGATCATGTACACCCCACGGGCCCGCTGACCCCCGCATATCCTGACCGCACCATCGACCACACGCTCGAGGAGCACGTCATGACCGCCGCCGGTACCCCCATCGCCGTCGTCACCGGAGCGAGCAGCGGTATCGGCGCCGCCACCGCCAGACAGCTCGCCGCCGCCGGATACCGCGTGGTCCTCACGGCCCGCCGCAAGGACCGCATCGAGGCACTGGCCGCCGAGATCGTCGAAGCCGGACACCAGGCGACCGCCTACGCCCTCGACGTCACCGACCGCGAGGCCGTCCAGACCTTCGCCACCGCCTTCCGCACCATCGCCGTCCTCGTGAACAACGCGGGCGGCGCCCTCGGCGCGGACCCCGTCGCCACCGGCGACCCCGACGACTGGCGCCAGATGTACGAGGTCAACGTCATCGGCACCCTCAACATCACCCAGGCCCTGCTCCCCGCCCTCACCGCGAGCGGCGACGGCACGGTCGTCGTCCTCTCCTCCACCGCGGGCCACTCCACGTACGAGGGCGGCGCCGGCTACGTCGCGGCCAAGAACGGCGCCCGCGTCCTCGCCGAAACCCTCCGCCTGGAGATCGTCGGCACCCCGGTCCGCGTCATCGAGATCGCCCCCGGCATGGTGAAGACCGACGAGTTCGCCACCACCCGCTTCCGCGGCGACACCGAAAAGGCCGCCAAGGTCTACGCGGGCGTGCCCGACCCCCTGACGGCGGACGACGTCGCCGACACCATCACCTGGGCGGTCACCCGCCCCCCGCACGTCAACATCGACCTCCTGGTCGTCCGCCCCCGCGCCCAGGCCTCGAACACCAAGGTCCACCGCGAGCTGTGAGCGGTCACCCCGCAGCGCGAAGAGGGGCCGACGCCCATGGCGTCGGCCCCTCTTCGTCCATCCGTCAGCCCTTCACGCAGATGACCTGCTTCAGCTTCGCGACGACCTCGACCAGGTCCCGCTGCTGATCGATGACCTTCTCGATCGGCTTGTACGCACCCGGGATCTCGTCCACGACGCCGGAGTCCTTACGGCACTCCACGCCCCGCGTCTGCTCCTCCAGGTCCCGCGTCGAGAAGCGCCGCTTCGCCGCGCTCCGGCTCATCTTCCGGCCCGCGCCGTGCGAGGCCGAGTTGAAGGACGCCTCGTTGCCGAGCCCCTTCACGATGTACGAACCGGTGCCCATCGAGCCCGGGATGATCCCGAACTCGCCGGAGCCGGCCCGGATCGCGCCCTTCCGCGTGACGAGCAGGTCCATCCCCTCGTACCGCTCCTCCGCCACGTAGTTGTGGTGACAGGAGATGACCGGATCGAAGGTCACCTTCGCCTTGCGGAACTCCCGCCGGACGACCTCCTGGAACAGCGCCATCATGATCGCGCGGTTGTACTTCGCGTACTCCTGCGCCCAGAAGAGATCGTTCCGGTAGGCCGCCATCTGCGGGGTGTCCGCGACGAACACCGCCAGGTCCCGGTCCACGAGCCCCTGGTTGTGCGGCAGCTTCTGCGCCTCACCGATGTGGTACTCGGCGAGTTCCTTGCCGATGTTCCGCGACCCGGAGTGCAGCATCAGCCAGACCGCACCCGACTCGTCGAGACAGAACTCGATGAAATGGTTGCCGCTTCCGAGCGTTCCCATCTGCTTCTGGGCACGTTCGTGACGGAATTTGACCGAGTCGGCGACCCCATCGAAGCGCGACCAAAAGTCGCCCCACCCCGCCGTCGGGAACTGGAACAACCGTGAGGGGTCCACCTCGTCCCGGTGCATCCCCCGCCCCACCGGAATCGCCTGCTCGATCTTCGACCGCAGCCGCGACAGATCCCCCGGCAGGTCGTTCGCCGTCAGCGACGTCTTCACCGCCGACATCCCGCAGCCGATGTCCACACCGACCGCCGCCGGACAGACCGCCCCGTGCATCGCGATCACGGAGCCGACCGTCGCGCCCTTGCCGTAGTGCACGTCCGGCATCACGGCCAGGCCCTTGATCCACGGCAGCGTGGCCACGTTCTGGAGTTGCTGCATGGCGCCGCCCTCCACCGTGGAAGGATCGGCCCACATCCGGATGGGTACCTTCGCACCCGGCACCTCTACATACGACATACTTCCTCGATTCCCCCAAAAAACCTGATAACGCAAAAACCGGCTCCAAGGCCCGTACAGGTGACGACGGACCGGCATCAACGGCAGTGCGTGCGATACACATTGTTTCCACCGACCGGACTCCGGCGGCAAACAGTTTTCGGGGAAGTCGGGGAAGTCTTCGGGAGAAGGGAGCCTGGGAGCGTGCAGCGACAGGCGTACGTACCCGGTCTGACAGCGCTCGCGGCGGCGCTCGCCTTGGGCCTCACCGGATGCTCCTCGGGTGCCGGAGCCGGGGTGGACGCCGTCGACTCCAAGGCCGGCCCCGCCTCCGATCCCGCCCCTCCCGGCCGCTACCGCACGCTCTTCGAGCCCTGCGGTTCCGTCCCGCAGGCCACGCTCAAGGGCCTGCTCCCCGGCGCCGCCCAGCTCCCCGACGAGGAGCGCGAGCAGGCGTACCGCGGCACGGCTGTCGTCACGTACGACACGGACCGTCGGGTCGGCTGCAACTGGAAGGCCGACACCGCCGACGCCTCGCACCGGCTGCGCCTCGACATCGAGCGGGTGGTGTCGTACGACCCCGCCGTCAGCGACGACGACCGCGCGCAGGAGGTGTTCTCGGGCAAGCAGGTGGCGGCGGACCTTCCCGCGCCCCAGCAGACTCCTCAGTCCCCTCCCGCCACGCAGACGCCCGGAACCCCCGGCACCGGCACCGGCACCACGGCTCCCGCGAGCCCCGCCGCACCCACCGGTTCCGCCACGACCCCGATCCCCACGGGCCCGGCCACCACCGGTCTGGAGCCCCGCGTGCTCGACGGCCTCGGGCAGGTCGCGTTCCTGGACGACGTGCTCAGTTCCGGCGGCCCGGACGGCCGGCACCGCACCGTGAGCGTGGTGTTCCGCACATCCAACGTGATCGTGACGGTCGAGTACGTGGAGCAGACGAGCGGTTCCGCGGAGCCGCCGGACAGCCGGGAACTGCAGGAAAAGGCCCGGAATCTGGCTCGGCTGCTCGCCGAGCGCCTGGAGGAGTAGCCGTGCGGTGCCGCTCCGTGAGCGCGCCGGGAGCACGTAACGTGTCGGCGTACCGTGGCCGCCGGCCGGACCGTACGACTAGCGACTGAAGGAACCATGCACCGATCAGCCCCGCGACTCACCCGCATACTCGCCTGCGCAGCCGTCCCGGTGATGCTCGTCGTCGCCGGCTGCTCGTCGGACTCCGACGGCGGTTCGGGCTCTCCGGACAAGGGCCGGGGTTCGGCGTCCGCCACCCCCAGCGCCCAGCAGTCGACGAAGACGGTCGAGCCCGCGAAGTACGCGAAGCTGCCCGACGTGTGCAAGGCCATCTCCGCGAAGACGACCGCGAGCCTGGTTCCCAAGGCGAAGGTGAAGAACGGTACGGCCGCTCCGTCCAGCGACACGACGAGCCGCGGTGGCTGCTCGTGGAACGGTCTCGACGACAAGGGCGTGAAGGGCTCGCAGTACCGCTGGCTCGACGTCTCGTTCTACCGCTACGAGTCGGACGCCACGCTCGGCAGCGGCCAGGAGAGGGCGCAGGAGAACTTCGCCAAGGAGCTGGCCAAGCTCCAGGCGACGGAGGGCGCGAAGAAGCTGCGCACCACGGACGCGCCGGGCGTGGGTGAGCAGTCGAAGGCCGTGGCCTACGAGCTGAGGAAGACGGGCGAGGACTTCAAGTACGCCTCGGTCGTGGCGCGGACCGGCAATGTGCTGGTGCTGCTGACGTACAACGGCGCCGGTTACTGGGGGGCGGCGGCTCCTGCGGACAAGGTGATGATGGACGGCGCGGTGAAGGCGGCCAAGGAGGCCGTCTCGGCGGTCGCGGCCACGGCGCAGTAGCGGCCGGGGCGGCCACAGGTCGCGAACACCCGTATTTGCGCATGTTTTCGAGGAGTCCGTCCCTCCCCCGGGGGCCGGGCTCTTCGCGCGTGTGCCACGCTGTGCCCGCGAGATGTGGACTGACGGGAGGGGATCGCGGGTGGCCGCGGTGCAGCTGACACGCACGCACAAGATTCTGATCGGGGTGGTGGTCGCCGGTGCGGTGGTCATCGCCGGTATCGGTTTCGCGGGTTCGTACGCCGCTGTGCGTGAGCTCGCCGTCGAGAAGGGCTTCGGCGACTTCTCCTATTTCTTCCCGATCGGTATCGATGCCGGCATCTGTGTGCTGCTCGCGCTGGATCTGCTGCTGACGTGGATACGGATCCCGTTCCCGCTGCTTCGGCAGACGGCGTGGGTGCTGACCGCGGCGACGATCGCGTTCAACGGCGCGGCTGCCTGGCCGGACCCGCTGGGTGTGGGTATGCATGCCGTGATCCCGATGCTGTTCGTGGTCGCGGTGGAGGCGGCGCGCCATGCGGTGGGCCGGATCGCCGACATCACGGCCGACAAGCACATGGAGGGTGTGCGGATCACGCGTTGGCTGCTGTCGCCGATTCCCACGTTCCGGTTGTGGCGGCGGATGAAGCTGTGGGAGCTGCGCTCGTACGAGCAGGTGATCAAGCTGGAGCAGGACCGGCTGATCTATCAGGCGCGGCTGCAGGCGCGTTTCGGGCGGGCGTGGCGGCGGAAGGCGCCGGTGGAGGCGCTGATGCCGCTGCGGCTGGCGAAGTACGGCGTGCCGCTGGCGGAGACGGCGGCGGCGGGGCTCGCGGCGGCGGGTGTGGAGCCGGCGTTGCTCCCGGCGCAGCCGGTGGCGGCTCAGCAGGTCCAGCAGATCCAGCAGCAGGTCCAGCAGCCGGTCCAGATCGCTCCGCAGCTTCCCCAGGGCGCTGTCCAGCAGCAGGGGCCGCAGCCGGTGCAGCAGCCCGGCCGGCAGCAGGGCCCGCAGTACGGGCCGCAGGCGGAGCCCGAGCAGGAGCCGAATCACGACAGCCCGTGGTTCCAGGCCCAGCAGCTGCCGCCGGAGGCGTACGAGGGTGCTTACGCTCCTCAGATCGTCGAGGGTCTGGAGCCCACGCCGGTGGCGGTGCCGTACGGCCCCGAGGAGCTCCCGATTCCCGGACCGCGCCAGGAGCAGGGTCCGGAGCAGTTCGAGGAGTATCCGGAGTACGTGGAGCCGGAGCCGGAGCCGCCGGTGGAGGACTTCCTGGAGGCGGCGTACAAGGCGCTGTTGACGTACACCGGTGAGAACCAGATGCCGCCGAGCGTCGAGCAGCTCGACATACTGCTGAGCGACCGGTACGGCGTCCAGCATCCGCGCAGCGCCGCGCTGCTGCGGCAGTGGATGCCCGGGCTGCGTCAGCGCATGGAGCGGGAGCTGGCGGAGAACCACATCGCCTGACCGGCCGCTGTGGCGTCGTTCAGGCCTTGGCCCGCTTCTTCGCGGTCTCGCCCCACAGGGCGAGCGCGATTCCGGCGAGGGTGAGGACGGCGTATCCGGCGGTGGGGATGTCCCACCATTTCTGGAGCATCCCCCAGGCCTTGTCGCCGAAGAGCTGTCCGCCGGCGCCGAGTCCGCCCTGGATGAGGGCGACCCATCCGATGACTGTGATGACCTCGTTCTTCATGTCTCCACGGTCTCCCGCGCGGCCCGCTGTTTCGTCGTGCGCACGTCGGACTCCCGACTCGTCCGAAGGATGCAGAAGCCCGCCGCCCCGGTACCGGGACGGCGGGCTTCCGGCGTACGGCGTCGCCTACGCGCCGAGGAGCTTGCGCACGCGCTCGGCCCCGACCGCCAGCAGCAGCGTCGGCAGACGCGGGCCGGTCTCGCGGCTCACGAGGAGCTTGTAGAGCAGGGCGAAGAAGGCGCGCTGGGCGACCTTCAGTTCCGGGGTCGGCTTGGCTTCGGGGTCGAGGCCGGCCATGACCTTCGGGACGCCGTAGACGAGCGTGGTCAGTCCGTCCAGGGACCAGTGGGTGTCCAGGCCCTCCAGGAGGAGGCGCAGGGATTCGCGGCCCTGGTCGTCGAGGGAGCCGAGGAGTTCGGCGTCCGGCTCGTCGCGGACGATGGTGCGCTGGTCGGCGGGAACCTGGGTGGTGATCCAGTTCTCGGCGCGGTCCAGGCGCGGGCGGACCTCGTCGAGGCTGGTGACCGGGTTCTCCGGGTCCAGCTCGGTCAGGATCCGCAGGGTCTGCTCGTCGTGGCCGGCCGTGATGTCCATGACCGAGGCCAGCGTCCGGTACGGCAGCGGGCGCGGGGTGCGCGGCAGCTCACCGGCGGCCGTGCGCGCGGCGCGGGCGTACGCCGCCGCGTCGGCGGGCAGCACGGAGCCGTCGGCGACCTTGGCCTCGAGCTTGTCCCACTCGTCGTAGAGCCGCTGGATCTCCTGGTCGAAGGCGATCTTGAAGGACTGGTTCGGCTTGCGGCGCGCGTACAGCCAGCGCAGCAGCGGCGCCTCCATGATCTTCAGCGCGTCCGCCGGGGTGGGCACGCCGCCCTTGGAGGAGGACATCTTGGCCATGCCGCTGATGCCGACGAAGGCGTACATCGGGCCGATCGGCTGGACGCCGTCGAAGATCTCGCGCACGATCTGGCCGCCGACGACGAAGGACGAGCCGGGGGACGAGTGGTCGACGCCGGAGGGCTCGAAGATCACGCCCTCGTACGCCCAGCGCATCGGCCAGTCGACCTTCCAGACCAGCTTTCCGCGGTTGAACTCGCTGAGCTTGACGGTCTCGGAGAAGCCGCACGCCGTGCAGGTGTACGCCAGCTCGGTGGTCTCGTCGTCGTACGAGGTGACGGCCGTCAGGTCCTTCTCGCACTGGCCGCAGTACGGCTTGTACGGGAAGTAGCCTCCGGCGCCGCCCGAGCCGTCGTCCTCGCTGGCCGCGCCCGAGCCTTCCTCGGCCTCCAGCTCGGCCTCGTCGACGGGCTTCTGGGACTGCTTCTTCGGCGCCTTCTTCGTCCGGTACTGGTCGAGGATCGCGTCGATGTCGCCGCGGTGCTTCATCGCGTGCAGGATCTGCTCGCGGTAGGTGCCGGCGGTGTACTGCTCGGTCTGGCTGATCGGGTCGTACTCGACGCCCAGCTCGGCCAGCGACTCGACCATGGCGGCCTTGAAGTGCTCGGCCCAGTTCGCGTGCGGCGAGCCGGCCGGGGCGGGGACGGAGGTGAGCGGCTTGCCGATGTGCTCGGCCCAGGACGCGTCGATGCCCGCGACGCCGTTCGGGACCTTGCGGTACCGGTCGTAGTCGTCCCACGAGATCAGGTGCCGGACCTGGTACCCACGGCGGCGGATCTCGTCGGCGACCAGGTGCGGGGTCATGACCTCGCGGAGGTTGCCCAGGTGGATCGGGCCGGAGGGGGAGAGTCCGGAGGCGACGACGACCGGTTTGCCAGGCGCACGTCGCTCCGACTCGGCGATGACCTCGTCCGCGAAACGGGAGACCCAGTCGGTCTCGGTGCTGCTCTGAGCCACGGTCGGTACGTCCTTCTTCCTTGATTCCCTCGAAATCCTGCTGCCCTACGTCAGCCATTCTCCCAGACGGAACGGAGCACTCCGAGGTTGTCCACAGGGGAGAAAACACGTTGCCCGCCCATGGGACACTTGACAAGCGAAATAGCCCACCCGCCCCACATACAGGAACGGAAGCTCATGGCCTCGGTCCCTTCCCTCGCTTCGACCGTGCAGCAGCGCCTCGCGGAAGGGCTCTCGGCAGCCCTGCCGGAGGCCGGTTCCGCCGATCCGCTGCTGCGACGAAGCGACCGGGCCGACTTCCAGGCCAACGGCATCCTGGCCCTCGCCAAGCAGCTCAAGGGCAACCCGCGTGAGCTGGCGACGAAGGTGGTCGACGGCATCCCGGCGAACGACGTGCTGAAGGAGATCGAGGTCTCGGGGCCCGGCTTCCTGAACATCACGGTCACCGACGAGGCGATCATCAGGACCCTCGCCGCCCGGGCCGCCGACGACCGCCTCGGCGTGCCGTTCGCGGAGAGCGCCGGCACGACGGTGGTCGACTACGCGCAGCCGAACGTGGCCAAGGAGATGCACGTCGGTCACCTGCGCTCCGCCGTGATCGGCGCCGCGATGGTCGAGATCCTGGAGTTCACGGGCGAGAAGGTGGTCCGCCGCCACCACATCGGCGACTGGGGCACCCAGTTCGGCATGCTCATCCAGTACCTGATGGAGCACCCGCACGAGCTGGACCACAAGTCGGACGAGGAGGTCTCCGGCGAGGAGGCCATGTCGAACCTCAACCGGCTGTACAAGGCCTCGCGCGTGCTGTTCGACTCGGACGAGGAGTTCAAGACGCGTGCCCGGGCGCGGGTCGTGGACCTCCAGGCCGGTGACGAGCAGACCCGCGCCCTGTGGCAGCGGTTCGTCGACGAGTCGAAGATCTACTTCTACTCGGTCTTCGACAAGCTCGACATGGACATCGACGACCCGGACGTGGTCGGCGAGTCGGGCTACAACGACATGCTGGTGGAGACCTGCCGCATCCTCGAGGAGTCGGGTGTCGCGGTCCGCTCCAACGGTGCGCTGTGCGTGTTCTTCGACGACATCAAGGGCCAGGACGGCAACCCGACCCCGCTGATCGTCCAGAAGTCCGACGGCGGCTTCGGATACGCGGCCACCGACCTGTCCGCGATCCGTGACCGTGTGCAGAACCTGAAGGCGACGACCCTGCTGTACGTGGTCGACGCCCGCCAGTCCCTGCACTTCAAGATGGTCTTCGAGACCGCCCGCCGGGCCGGCTGGCTGAACGACGAGGTCAAGGCGGTCCAGCTGGCCTTCGGCACGGTGCTCGGCAAGGACGGCAAGCCGTTCAAGACCCGTGAGGGCGAGACGGTCAGGCTGGTGGACCTGCTGGACGAGGCGATCGACCGGGCCGCGTCCGTGGTCCGTGAGAAGGCGCGCGACCTGACCGAGGACGAGATCGCCGAGCGGGGTGCTCAGGTGGGCATCGGCGCGGTGAAGTACGCGGATCTGTCGACATCGGCTGCGCGGGACTACAAGTTCGACCTGGACCAGATGGTGTCGCTGAACGGCGATACGTCGGTGTACCTCCAGTACGCGTACGCGCGTATCAAGTCGATCTTCGGCAAGGCGGGTGACCGCACGCCGGTCGCCCACCCCGAGCTGGAGCTGGCCCCGGCGGAGCGCGCACTCGGCCTTCACCTGGACCAGTTCGGCGAGACCGTGGCCGAGGCCGCTGCCGAGTACGCCCCGCACAAGCTGGCCGCGTATCTGTACCAGCTGGCCTCGCTGTACACGACGTTCTACGACCAGTGCCCGGTCATCAAGCCGGAGCCGCCGCAGGAGGTCGCGGAGAACCGCCTCTTCATCTGCGACCTCACGGCCCGCACGCTCCACCAGGGCATGGCCCTGCTGGGCATCCGGACCCCCGAGCGTCTCTGACCCGCGACCGGCCCGGGCATACGAGGGCCCCGGCACCGTTTTCCGTACGGTGCCGGGGCCTTCGCCGTACCCCTACTGGGCCACCCATCGGCCCTGGCCGGGCAGGTAGGCGTACTGCTTCTTGCCCTCGATGGCGCTCGTACGGAACGGCTTCCCGCCGTCGTCGACGCGTACCGTCCCGTGCCGATCGCCGCTGCTCCAGTCCAGCTCCAGGTACCAGGCGGCGACGTGCGCCTCGGTGTGCACGTCGAGGTTGAGGACCTGGGGGTCGCTGGTGGAGACCTTGTACGGGAAGTCCTTGGCGGGCACGATCCCGTCGCCGTCGCGGCCGGCGACCGGCTTCACGAGCGGACGCGCGGCGTCGAGGTCGATGTCGAAGGTCTGCGGGGTGATACCGCCGCCGCAGCCGTCGCCCATGAAGTACGCCGCCCGGTTCAGGGGCGCGCCGCGCTCCACCACGCGTACGTGGAGGGCGTTGAGCACCACCGCCTCGGCGGTCTTGCCGGTCGCGGTCAGTTCGAGTTTCACGTGTCCGCCGTCGACCCCGCCGAGGGCGCGGGCCCAGCCGCGGGTGTCCTGGGGGGCGGGCGGGGGCGGTACCTCGCCGGGCTCCTGGTCGAGCGCGATGTGCTGCCCGCAGGGGCCGTCCCAGGCGTAGGAGCTGATGCCCACGCTCACGGGGGTTCCGGTCTCCTCGCGCGGCGCCTCGGCGGAGGGCGGCGTCGGCGCGCCCGATGTCGTGGAGGTGGGGGCGGAGGCGGAGGCGGAGAGGGAGGCGGACGGGGTGCCGGAGCCGGATGCCGAAGGGGTGGGGGGAGGGGTGCGGGAGACGTCCGGCCCGGTGGTGGGGCCGGCCACTGTTCCGCCGTCGTGGCCGCTCGTGTCGTCCGCCGTGTCGCGGACGGCGTAGGCCACGGGCACGGCGAGCGCGACGACGGCGGCCGCGGCGAGCGCCATGGCGAGGCGCTTGCGTGGGCGGGAAGGGGTGGTCGCCGACGGCCGGTCGAGCGGCTGAACGGTGACGACGGCGTCGGCATCCGTTGCGGCCGGCGCCTCGGCGGCGGCAGCGGCCTCACCCGCCGGCCCGCCCGCCGGCGCGCCCTCCGCCCCGCCCTCCTGCTCGTCGGGTGCCGCTGCGGCCTTCCCCTTCCCGCGGGCGTCGTCCGCCAGGATCCAGCCGCGGTGGAGCCGGATCATCTCCTCGCGGGAGGCTCCGCACAGCCGCCCCAGCCGCTCCACCGGGGCGAACTCCGTCGGAACGGCGTCGCCGTTGCAGTACCGGTGCAGCGTGGACGTGCTGACGTGGAGCTTCTTCGCCAGCGCTCCGTAACTGAGCCCGGACCGCTCCTTCAGGTCCCGTAGCTGCTCCGCGAATCCGCCCGTATCTGTCGCCACGCGTCCCGTGCCCCCTGCCTCGCCCTCGCCGGGCTCCATTGTCTCCCGGCGAGGGTGAGGTGATCAGCCCGCCCCGTCCCGAGGCGCCGCGGGTTCAGCGGATCGGGTGGGACGACCTGCCCGAGGCCTCGTCGATCTCCGTGTGTGCCTTCTGCAGCATCTGGGAGGCGAGGTCCATGAGGGCGCGTGCGCCCGCGATCTCCTCGCCGACCCTCAACTGCTCGGGGTCTGACGGGTGTCTGTGGGCGTTGCCCTTGGCGCGGAACTCGGTGCCGTCCCCGAGCCGCACCATGGCGGCCGCCCGCGTCCGGTCACCGTCCTCCTGGAACTCCATCTCGATGTGCCATCCGACGAGGGTGTGGGTCATGAGGACCACCTCCTGAGGTACTTCCAGGGTGCGCCGCGCGGCCCATGCTTACCAATCGGTGCGTAGCTGACCATTAAGTCGGTACTTGTGGGGCGAACCGCCCTGGAGAAGGATCGAGAGCGAGCCGGACAGCGGCTCGAAACCCCCGATTCCAAGTCCTGGAGCACCCCCATGCCCGAAAACGCCCCCGCCCCCGCGCCCGCCTCCGCGCCGGTCTCCGTCCTCGGCCTGGGCATGATGGGCACCGCCCTCGCCACGGCCTTCCTGAACGCCGGCCACCCGGTCACCGTCTGGAACCGTTCCCCGGCCAGGACGGGTCCGCTGGTCGCGCAGGGCGCCCTGCCCGCCGCCACGCCGGCGGACGCGGTGGCGGCGAGCCCGCTGGTCGTCCTGTGCCTGCTGACGAACGACAACGTCGACGAACTCCTCACCGCCCTCGGCGACTCCGTGGCCGGGAAGACGCTGGTCAACCTCACCAACGGCACGCCGGAGCAGGCCCGGACGCTCTCCGCCCGCGCGGAGAAGCTCGGTGCCCGGTACGTCGACGGCGGCATCATGGCCGTCCCGCAGATGATCGCGGGCCCGGACGCGTACGTCTTCTACAGCGGCGACGAGGAGGCGTACGCGACCCATCGCCCGACCCTCGCGGCGCTGGGCGGCACCAAGTGGACCGGCACCGACCCGGGCCTCGCGGCCCTGTACGACCTCGGCCTGCTGACCGGCATGTACGGGATGCTCATCGGCGTGGTGCAGGCGCTGGCCCTGGCCCGTACGGAGAAGGTGAACGCCGAGGAGTACAGCGAGCTGCTGGTCCCCTGGATCACGGCGATGCTCGGCATCGTCCCAGACCTGGCTCGGGCCGTCGACTCGGGACAGCACCTGACCGATGTCTCCAGCCTGGCGGTGAACCAGTCGGCGTTCCCCAACTTCCTGGCCACGTACAAGGCGCAGGGTGTCAGCCCGGAGCTGTTCGAGCCCTTCCAGGTCCTGTTGGACCGCTCGATCGCCGAGGGGCACGCGGCGGACGGCCTGTCCCGCCTGGCGGAGATGCTGACGCGTTAATCGGTTGCAGGGGAGGGGCGCACCCCCGAAACTGTTAGTCATGACTAACTATTTAGCGGGAACGGGGCTCGTGGAATCCGGTGCCCTCCCGGCCTTGGCCCGCCCGGACGCCGGTCTCGTGCTCATCTCCGAGTGGTACACGGAGAACGCCGAGCGCCGACGCGTCGTGATGGACGCCGTCGTGGACACCTGGGCGCGGGCCCGGCTGCCCGAGGCGTTCCTCTCCCGCCACTGCCTGGCGGGCTCCGACGGCCGCACGATCCTCAACTACGCCCAGTGGACGGACCCGGCCGCCCACTTCGAGTTCGCCGCCGACCCCGCCAACCAGCGGGCCATCGCCGAGTCCATCCAGGCCCTGGTCACGGAGGGCCCGCCCGGCCGCTACAGCCGCCCCCGCGTCGTGCGGCTTCGGGAGACCCCTCTCCGCGGCCTCAGCCTCAGCGTCAGCCGCTCCGACGACGGCGTCGCCCAGTACATCCACCGCGGCGAGGACGGCAGACGCGTCCACGTCCTCACCGCCCATGACGACGAAGGGGACGGAACCGTCCTGCGGTTCCGTCCCTATCGAGGAGTCGTACGAGAAGCCGTCAGGCTCGACGACTGAGCTTCTGGGCGACCTCGGTCGCCCAGTACGTCAGGATCATGTGCGCACCCGCGCGCCTGATCCCGGTGAGCGTCTCGAAGATGGCCCTGTCGCGGTCGATCCAACCCTTCTCGGCCGCCGCCTCGACCATCGCGTACTCACCGCTGATCTGGTACGCGGCGACGGGCACGTCCACGGCCTCGGCGACCTTCGCCAGCACGTCCAGGTAGGGACCCGCGGGCTTCACCATGACCATGTCGGCGCCCTCCTCCAGGTCCAGCGCCAGCTCCCGCAGCGACTCCCGCACGTTGGCCGGGTCCTGCTGGTAGGTCTTGCGGTCACCCTGCAGGGACGAGCCGACGGCCTCGCGGAAGGGGCCGTAGAAGGCGGAGGAGTACTTCACCGTGTACGCGAGGATCGACACGTCCTCCTTGCCGATGGTGTCCAGCGCGTCCCGGACCACCCCGACCTGGCCGTCCATCATCCCGGACGGCCCGACGACGTGGACTCCGGCGTCGGCCTGGACCTGGGCCATCTCGGCGTAACGTTCCAGCGTGGCGTCGTTGTCGACGCGCCCGTGCGCGTCCAGGACGCCGCAGTGCCCGTGGGCGGTGTACTCGTCGAGGCAGAGATCGGACATGATCACCAGGTCGTCCCCGACCTCGGCCTTCACGTCCCTGATCGCGACCTGCAGGATCCCGTCCGGGTCCGTGCCCGCGGTACCGGCGGCGTCCTTCTTCTCGTCCTCGGGCACGCCGAACAGCATGATCCCGGAGACACCGGCCTCCAGCGCCTCCACGGCGGCCTTGCGCAGGGTGTCCCGCGAGTGCTGCACCACGCCGGGCATCGCGGCGATCGGCCGGGGCTCGCCGATCCCCTCCCGCACGAACGCGGGCAGGATCAGATCGGCCGGGCTCAGCCGCGTCTCGGCCACCATCCGCCGCATGGCAGGAGTCGTCCGCAGCCGCCGCGGCCGCGCCCCGGGAAAGGTTCCGTACGAGTTCATACGCCCGAGGCTACGCCGGTGGAGCCCCAGCCTTTGCCGACGAGTTGTGGGCATACGTTCCCCGAGACGAGTTGTGGGCATTCGTTCCGCTAGGGCGGAACGGGTGGGCACAACGGACGGCGCCCCTGCGGGCGCGTCCGCCCCTGTGCCCCTACGCACCGGGGGGCGGGACCCTTCACAAGGTCCCGCCCCCCGTGCGCCACGCGCGACTACGTCGTCCGGCGCCGTCTCGCGCCCGGTCGCCGCTCACTCGGCCGCGTCACCGGATCCCCCGCCTCCAGCGCCGCCGCCCGCCGCCGCAGACCGAAGTCCGCCAGCGCCTCCGCGAGCTTGTGCACCGACGGCTCCGGCGAGAGCACGTCCACCCGCAGCCCGTGCTCCTCCGCCGTCTTCGCGGTCGCCGGACCGATACAGGCGATGACCGTCACGTTGTGCGGCTTCCCGGCGATCCCCACCAGGTTCCGCACCGTCGAGGAGGACGTGAACAGAACAGCGTCGAAGCCGCCACCCTTGATCGCCTCACGCGTGTCCGCCGGCGGCGGCGACGCCCGCACCGTCCGGTAGGCGGTGACGTCGTCGACCTCCCACCCGAGCTCGATCAGCCCGGCGACCAGCGTCTCCGTCGCGATGTCCGCCCGCGGCAGGAAGACGCGGTCGATCGGGTCGAAGACCGGGTCGTACGGCGGCCAGTCCTCCAGGAGCCCCGCGGCCGACTGCTCGCCGCTCGGCACCAGGTCCGGCTTCACACCGAAGTCGACCAGCGCCGCGGCCGTCTGCTCGCCGACCGCCGCGACCTTGATCCCGGCGAAGGCCCGGGCGTCGAGCCCGTACTCCTCGAACTTCTCCCGCACCGCCTTCACCGCGTTGACCGACGTGAAGGCGATCCACTCGTAGCGGCCGGTCACCAGACCCTTGACCGCTCGCTCCATCTGCTGCGGCGTCCGCGGCGGCTCGACGGCGATCGTCGGCACCTCGTGCGGCACCGCACCGTACGAACGAAGCTGGTCGGAGAGCGACGCGGCCTGCTCCTTGGTGCGCGGCACGAGCACCCGCCACCCGAAGAGCGGCTTCGACTCGAACCACGCCAGCTGGTCCCGCTGCGCCGGGGCGCTGCGCTCGCCGACCACGGCTATGACCGGACGGTGGCCCTCGGGCGAGGGGAGCACCTTCCCCTGCTTGAAGACCTGCGCGATCGTGCCGAGCGTCGCGGTCCAGGTCCGCTGCCGGGTCGTCGTGCCGCCGATGGTCACGGTGAGCGGGGTGTCCGGCTTACGGCCAGCCGCCACCAGCTCTCCGGCCGCCGCCGCCACCGAGTCCAACGTCGTGGACACGACCACGGTGCCGTCCGATGCACCGACCTCGGTCCAGCAGCGGTCGTCGGCGGTACGGGCGTCCACGAAGCGCACATCGGTGCCCTGCGCGTCGCGCAGCGGGACACCGGCGTACGCGGGTACGCCGACGGCCGTGGCGACACCGGGCACGACCTCGAAGGGGATGCCCGCGGTGGCGCAGGCCAGCATCTCCTGACCTGCGTTTCCGTCGAGGCCGGGGTCGCCGGTCACCGCACGGACGACCCGCTTGCCGCCCCGTGCGGCCTCCATGACAAGATTGGTCGCATCCCTCAACACGGGGACACCGGCGGTTGTTGACGCCTCGTCAACAATCGTCAGCTCAGGCGTGCTCACGCCCGCGCGCGCATGGCACCGGACGACTTCGAGCACCTCCGGCTCGGCGATCAGGACGTCCGCGCCGGCTAGGGCTTCGACGGCCCGGAGGGTCAGCAGTCCTGGATCGCCTGGTCCGGCGCCGAGGAAGGTGACGCTCCCTGGACCGGGGAAGGCCGGGGACGCGGGGCTGGTGGTCGGGCTGGTGGGGCTCAAAGTGCTCGCTCCCCCATAAGACCGGCCGCACCCTTGGCGAGCATCTCGTCCGCGAGTTCGCGTCCGAGCGCCATCGCCTCGTCGTGCGACGCGGGTACGGGACCGGTGGTGGACAGCTGCACCAGCGTCGAGCCGTCGGTGGTGCCGACGACGCCGCGCAGGCGCATCTCGGTGACAATCTGCCCGCGGCCGGAATCCTCGGCCAGCAGGTCGGCCAGCGCACCCACGGGTGCGGAGCAGCCGGCCTCCAGGGCGGCGAGCAGGGATCGCTCGGCGGTCACGGCGGCCCTGGTGTGCGGGTCGTCGAGCTCGGCGAGCGCGGCGACGAGGGCGGCGTCGGACGCCACGCACTCGATCGCCAGGGCCCCCTGGCCGGGGGCGGGCAGGACGGTGTCGACCGACAGGTGGTCGAGCGACAGGGAGCCGGTGAGCTCCTCCGTCCCGCCGATGCGGTTGAGACCGGCCGCGGCGAGAACCACCGCGTCCAGCTCCCCACCACGTACGTATCCGACGCGGGTGTCGATGTTCCCGCGGATCGGCACGGTCTCGATGGTCAGCCCGTGGCTGCGCGCGTACGCGTTGAGCTGGGCCATCCGGCGCGGCGAACCGGTGCCGATCCGGGCGCCCTGCGGCAGCCGGTCGAGCCTCAGTCCCTGGCGGGCGACCAGCACGTCGCGCGGGTCCTCGCGCTCGGGGATGGCGGCCAGCGCCAGGTCCGGGTGCTGCGTGGTCGGCAGGTCCTTCAGGGAGTGGACGGCGAAGTCCACCTCGCCGGCCAGGAGCGCGTCGCGCAGGGCGGCGACGAACACTCCCGTACCGCCGATCTGCGCGAGGTGCTCACGCGACACGTCCCCGTACGTCGTGATCTCCACGAGCTCGACGGGCCGGCCGGTCAGCCGCCGGACGGCGTCGGCCACATGCCCGGACTGGGCCATGGCGAGTTTGCTGCGCCTGGTCCCGAGCCTCAGTGCCCTCTCGGTCATACTCGCCCTCGGTTCTTGACGTCGGCGTCATTCAGGTCGGCCCGGGAGACGGAGGCGACCGTCTCCGGGTCGAGGTCGAAGAGTGTCCGCAGCGCGTCGGCGTACCCGGCGCCGCCGGGCTCGCTGGCCAGCTGCTTGACCCGCACGGTCGGCGCGTGCAGGAGCTTGTCGACCACCCGGCGCACGGTCTGGGCGATCTCGGCGCGCTGCTTGTCGTCGAGGTCGGGCAGCCGGCCCTCGAGCCGGGCCACCTCGCCCGCGACGACATCGGCGGCCATGGTGCGCAGGGCGACCACCGTCGGGGTGATGTGCGCGGCGCGCTGGGCGGCGCCGAAGGCGGCCACCTCGTCGGAGACGATCGCGCGCACCTGGTCGACGTCGGCGGCCATCGGGGCGTCGGCGGAGGCGTCCGCCAGCGACTCGATGTCGACGAGCCGGACGCCCGCCATGCGGTGGACGGCGGCGTCGATGTCGCGGGGCATGGCCAGGTCGAGCAGAGCGAGCGGGGCCGTACGGTCCTTCATCGCGGTCTCGACGGCCTCGCCGGTCAGGACGAGTCCGGTGGCTCCGGTGCAGGAGACGACGACGTCGGCACGTGTCAGTTCGTCGCCGACGGCAACCATCTCGACCGCGCGTGCGGCCACTCCCGTGCCCCCGGGCTCGGTCAGGATCTGTACGAGGCGTTCGGCACGGGCGCTCGTACGGTTGGCGATCACGATCTCGGAGACGCCGACGCGCGCGAGCGTGGCGGCGGCCAGCGAGGACATCGAACCGGCCCCGATGACCAGGGCGCGCTTGCCGGCGGCCCAGGCGTCGACGTCGGCGCCGACCGTGCTGCCGGCGAGCTGCTCCAGGCCGAAGGTGACGAGCGACTGCCCGGCCCGGTCGATCCCGGTCTCGCTGTGGGCGCGCTTGCCGACCCGCAGCGCCTGCTGGAACAGGTCGTTGAGGAGGCGGCCCGCGGTGTGCAGTTCCTGGCCGAGCGCGAGGGCGTCCTTGATCTGGCCGAGGATCTGGCCCTCGCCGACGACCATGGAGTCAAGCCCGCACGCCACCGAGAAGAGGTGGTGGACGGCCCGGTCCTCGTAGTGCACGTAGAGATAGGGGGTCAGCTCTTCGAGGCCCACGCCGCTGTGCTGGGCGAGCAGCGTGGACAGCTCGGCGACACCGGCGTGGAACTTGTCCACGTCGGCGTAGAGCTCGATGCGGTTGCAGGTGGCCAGGACCGCGCCCTCGGCGGCCGGTTCGGCGGCGAGGGTGTCCTGGAGCAGCTTGATCTGCGTGTCCGCGGCGAGGGAGGCCCTCTCGAGGATGCTGACCGGAGCGCTGCGGTGGCTGAGGCCGACGACGAGGAGGCTCATGCCGGCATCACGGCGGGGACGTCCCCGTCGGGTCCCTTGCGGCCGGTGCCCTTGCGCTGCGGCTCGGCCGCCGGGTCGAGGGCCGTGGGCGGGGCGGGCACGGCGGCGTTCTCGGCCTCCGCCTCCTCGCCCGCCTTGCGCTGCTCGTGGAAGGCGAGGATCTGCAGCTCGATGGAGAGGTCGACCTTGCGTACGTCCACGCCGTCGGGCACGGAGAGCACGGTCGGGGCGAAGTTCAGGATGGAGGTGACTCCGGCGGCCACGAGCCGGTCGCATACCTGCTGGGCCACGCCGGCCGGGGTCGCGATGACACCGATGGAGACGCCGTCCTCCTCGATGATCTTCTCGAGGTCGTCGCTGTGCTGGACGGGGATCCCGGCGACCGGCTTGCCGGTCATGGCGGGATCGGCGTCGATCAGCGCGGCGACGCGGAAGCCACGGGAGGCGAAGCCGCCGTAGCCGGCGAGCGCGGCGCCGAGGTTACCGATACCGACGATGACGACCGGCCAGTCCTGGGTCAGGCCGAGCTCGCGGGAGATCTGGTAGACGAGGTACTCGACGTCGTAGCCGACGCCCCTCGTGCCGTACGAGCCGAGGTAGCTGAAGTCCTTGCGCAGCTTCGCGGAGTTGACCCCCGCCGCGGCTGCGAGCTCCTCGGAGGAGACCGTGGGTACGGAGCGCTCCGACAGTGCGGTGAGCGCACGCAGATACAGCGGAAGCCGGGCGACGGTGGCCTCGGGGATGCCTCGGCTGCGGGTCGCCGGTCGGTGAGTTCGGCCAGTTGCCACGGTGCTCCTGCGGGATGAGCGGGGCTGCAGGCGGCCAGATGTCCCGTGACCGCCCCGTCGAATGCAGGCTATGTCTTTGTGAACGCGTGCACAAAGATGGTGTCCGTTTTGTCCGGCCAAAGTGACCGGGGTCACGCGGCCGGTTCGCGCCATGACGGAACCGTGGAGCGCTTCAGTCCGTTGAGAAGCCGAAGGGGGCAAAACCGCACACTCTCCTCACGATCGCGCCCCCGAACGTCACAAAACGTCCATGATGGTAACCGTCTTCCGGTCAGGCACCCAGTTCGCGCCGAAGGCGCCCGGCGTCCACACGCCAGAAGGTGTGCTGCTCACCGTCGACCAGGACCACGGGGATCTGCTCCCAGTACGCCCGGTGAAGCTCCTCGTCCTGGGTGATGTCCTTCTCCTCCCAACGCGCCCCGGTCTCCGCGCAGACCGCCTCGATCACGGCCCGGGCGTCGTCACAGAGGTGGCAGCCGGGCTTCCCGATCAGCGTCACGGTCCGCGAGGCGGCGACGGGTACGTCCTTCTTCTTCGTCCGTCCAAACATGCCGTCCATTCTGCGCTGCCGGGAACCGTGCCCCCTCTCTCCAGCTTGCTCCCCCCTTGTCCGTTTAACGGGAGAGTCGCGAGGTGTTCACGCCGCGGCACCCGGAGAGGTCGGGAAGTACCGAACAGACTGGCTATGCTCACGGCATGGCCGCTCTGGGATGGCTCACCCCCCGTAGGCGCTCCGCCACCGCGCGCAGCGTTCTGGCAGGCGAGGCCGCCGCCGAAGCGGCGCGCAAGACCTCGCAGCAGCTCGAACTGGAGCGGGAGGCCGCGGCGCGGACCGAGCCGTCCGAGCCCGAGTTCCCGGTCGTGGGCGACGCCGAGGCCGCCGCCTTCTTCGACCTCGACAACACCGTCATGCAGGGCGCCGCGATCTTCCACTTCGGCCGCGGCCTGTACAAGCGGAAGTTCTTCCAGCGGCGTGAACTCGCCAGGTTCGCCTGGCAGCAGGCGTGGTTCCGGCTGGCCGGCGTCGAGGACCCGGAGCACATGCAGGACGCCCGCGACAGCGCCCTGTCCATCGTCAAGGGCCACCGCGTCTCCGAGCTGATGTCGATCGGCGAGGAGATCTACGACGAGTACATGGCCGACCGGATCTGGCCCGGCACCCGCGCGCTCGCCCAGGCCCACCTCGACGCCGGTCAGAAGGTCTGGCTCGTCACGGCCGCCCCGGTCGAGACGGCCACGATCATCGCCCGGCGCCTCGGCCTGACCGGCGCGCTCGGCACGGTCGCCGAGTCCGTCGACGGCGTCTACACCGGCAAGCTGGTCGGCGAGCCGCTGCACGGACCCGCCAAGGCGGAGGCCGTACGCGCCCTGGCCGCCGCCGAGGGCCTGGACCTCGACCGCTGCGCCGCCTACAGCGACTCGCACAACGACATCCCGATGCTCTCGCTGGTGGGACATCCGTACGCCATCAACCCGGACACCAAGCTGCGGAAGTACGCCAAGGCGCGTGAATGGCGGCTGCGCGACTACCGCACGGGCCGCAAGGCGGCCAAGGTCGGCATCCCCGCCGCGGCGGGAGTCGGCGCGCTGGCGGGCGGCACGGCCGCCGCGGTCGCCCTGCACCGCCGCCGCCGCTGACCCCGCTCTCCACCCGGCCCGCGTCCCGCCCCGCCGATACGTTTCGGCTGCGATCACCTGCGACAACCCGGGACCCATCGCCCTCACCCGTACGTGGTCGAACAGGACCGCACAGGTCGACCCGCGGGCATTCCCGTCTCCCTACCCAGCAGCGGGCCGGGTGACTCTCCGACTCTCCACTCGAGCACAACAGAGCGTGCGCGTAGTCACACTCGGAAGCAATCCGATCAACAATCGGTCACGAACTGTGAGTGATCCCGTCCACAAGCGGTTACAGGTACGACGGAATCGATGATTTACGCAACTGGGTGTAGCGCTGCCTGTACGAAGCGTTATTCTCCTCAGACGCACAACGGAACCCACACGTCGCCACGGCGAGTGAACGGTCCCGCACTGCACGTGATGGAAGCTCTGCCTCTGGGAGTCCCGTGTACCCACACGTCGGGGTTGACGCCTCGGGCCTGGCTACGCTGCGCGCAACGGTCCTCGACCACTTGCGCGGCTTCGTCCCCACCGCGTATGCCGGCCCTGTCCCCGCCTTTGCCTTCGCCGCACCGGCACCCGCCGGTCCTTGTTATGCCCTCGCCGAGAGCGGAGCCGCTGTCGGCAGACGGGGCAGCCGCGGCGGCACCGGAACCTCGACCGCCGCCCGCCGCCCCACCGCCGACAGCGACAGCGCTCGCATGATGGACCTCGTCGAGCGGGCCCAGGCCGGTGAGGCCGAGGCCTTCGGCCGCCTGTACGACCAGTACAGCGACACGGTCTATCGCTACATCTACTACCGCGTCGGCGGAAAGGCGACAGCGGAAGACCTCACGAGCGAGACGTTCCTGCGCGCCCTGCGCCGGATCTCCACCTTCACCTGGCAGGGCCGTGACTTCGGTGCCTGGCTGGTCACCATCGCCCGCAACCTGGTCGCCGACCACTTCAAGTCGAGCCGGTTCCGGCTGGAAGTGACCACGGGCGAGATGCTCGACGCCAACGAGGTCGAGCGCAGCCCCGAGGACTCCGTCCTGGAGTCCCTCTCCAACGCGGCCCTGCTCGACGCCGTCCGCCGGCTCAACCCCCAGCAGCAGGAGTGCGTGACCCTGCGCTTCCTGCAGGGCCTCTCGGTCGCCGAGACGGCCCGGGTCATGGGCAAGAACGAGGGCGCGATCAAGACCCTCCAGTACCGGGCCGTGCGCACCCTGGCACGCCTGCTCCCGGACGACGCCCGCTGACCGCTTCGCGCCCCCCACACGCGCCCCCACCCACCGCGACGCGCCCTTCCCCCCCGCCCAATCCCCCACGTCCCCCGACCCCCGTCCAACTCACAGTCGGTGACGCCTCGATGACGCACTGGTCCGATCATCTTTCGCGCGTAACCCAAGTGCCGCGCCGCTCGTTGTGCGGAATGCAGGCTCCCTGTGGTCACGCCATGCCCGCAGCCACTCACTCTTTCGTGTGGATGTGTTCAAGGCGTGCAACCTCCCGGACACCGCGGGGAGTCGACCGTCATGACGAGAGGAGGTGCCGCCAGTGATCGCGAACGTATCGGCGCACCGGCGGGCGAACGCCTTCGCCCAGGCCCTGGATGATCGGACGCCCGAGGACGCGACGGCCGAACAGCCCGAGGCGTCGGCCGAACCGGCCGAACAAGGGCGGCTGTTGGCCCTGGCGAACGGCCTCGGCGAGCTGCCGAAGCCGAAGCTGGACCCTGAGGTCAAGGTGGTGCAACGAGCCCAGCTCGTCGCCGCCATGGAAGCGATGCTCGCGGAGGGGAGCGCGGCCGCGGGCCCTACGGTGCCGGAGCAGCGGTCACCGAGCGGACGGGGCGCCCACCGGGCCTCCCCGCTCCGGAAATTGCGCCCCCGCTCCCGCTGGTCGAAGGGCATCGCGGCGGGCGGCCTCACGGTCGGTGTGGCCGCGGGCGCTTTCAGCGGTGTGGCCGCTGCCAGCTCCGACGCCCTCCCCGGTGACTCGCTCTACGGGCTGAAGCGCGGCATGGAAGACATCAAGCGCGGCATGGCCGACGACGACTCCGAGCGGGGCGGGATCTTCCTGGACCAGGCATCGACCCGGCTCAGCGAGGCCCGCAGACTCATGGAACGGGGCCGCGCCGGCCACCTCGACCACGAGTCGCTCGGCGAGATCCGCCGGGTCCTCGGCGGCATGAAGCACGACGCCTCCGAGGGCCACCGGCTGCTGCGCCAGGCGTACGAACGGGACGGCGAGATCGGCCCCATGGCCCGGCTCAACTCGTTCGCCCAGGCCCACCGCACCACCTGGATCGGCTTGCGCGACCGGCTGCCCGTACAGCTCACGGACGTCGGCAACGAGGTGAACGACGTCTTCGTCGCCATAGACGAAGAGGTCGAGCCGCTCCAGGGGATGCTGCCGCGCACCCCGGAGAAGGGTGCGGCCGGCACCGGCGATCCCGGCTCGCCGCAGGACACCCCGCGTACGCAGACCCAGCGTCCGCCGTCCTCCCCCGCCGCCCCCTCCACGGGCGGCGAAGGCTCCGGTCGACCCCAGCCCTCGGGCTCCGGCTCGGGCTCCCCGGAGAGCGACGGGCTGCTGGGCGGCAACACGGGCGGCCTGCTGGACACCCCGCCGACGGGCATGCCGCCGACCCCCTCGGCCGGCCAGGCGACGCCCCCGATGCCGGATGTCACGATCCCGCCCCTGCTGCCGGGCCTGCTCCCCGGCCTGGGCGTCGACAGCACGGACGCTCACTGAGACGACGATGGGGTGCCCCTCAGTGGAGGGGCACCCCATCGTCGTACCGCCGACAGAACCGGCGGCTCACCCCGGCTCAGAAGAACACGGACCGCCTCTGCACCAGCAGCTTGTAGAGCGTGTGCTGGATCTGCTCCCGGACCTGGTCCGTCAGGTTGAACATCAGCATCGGGTCCTCCGCCGCCTCCGGCGGATAGCCGTCCGTCGCGATCGGCTCGCCGAACTGGATCGTCCACTTCGTCGGCAGCGGCACCGCACCCAGCGGCCCCAGCCACGGGAACGTCGGCGTGATCGGGAAGTACGGGATACCCAGGACCCGCGCCAGCGTCTTCGCGTTGCCCAGCATCGGATAGATCTCCTCCGCGCCCACGATCGAGCACGGCACGATCGGCACCCCGGCCCGCAGTGCCGTCGAGACGAAGCCGCCCCGGCCGAAGCGCTGGAGCTTGTAGCGCTCGCTGAACGGCTTCCCGATGCCCTTGAACCCCTCCGGCATCACGCCCACGATCTCGCCGGCCTGCAGCAGCCGCTCCGCGTCCTCCGCGCACGCCAGCGTGTGCCCGGCCTTGCGGGCCAGCTCGTTGATCACCGGCAGCATGAAGACCAGATCGGCGGCGAGCAGCCGCAGATGCCGCCCCGCCGGATGGTGGTCGTGCACGGCGACCTGCATCATCAGACCGTCCAGCGGCAGCGTCCCCGAGTGGTTCGCGACGACCAGGGCGCCACCGTCCGAGGGGATGTTCTCGACCCCCTTCACCTCCACCCGGAAGTACTTCTCGGCGAGCGGCCGCACCAGCGACATGAGCACCTGGTCGGTGAGCTCCTTGTCGTAACCGAACTCGTCGACCTCGTACTCGCCCGTCACACGCCGCCGCAGGAACGCCAGCCCGCCCGCGAGCCGCCGCTCCCACCCGCGCCCACGCTCCCCCGCCACCGCCCCGGCCGCCTCCGTCGACTCCGGCCCCGCGGCGGGCCCTGTCTGGGCGTCCTGCGGCTCCCCCACCGGCTCGGCGGCCTCCGAGGCGAACGCGGGCCCCTCCGGCCCCTGCTGGCCCGGCAGGGCGCGTACGGCGGCATCGCGCCCCGCCCTGCCGGGCGGCCGCCGCCGCGCCCGTGAACGGTCGTCGTCGAACGGAATGACCTTGGCGTCCGCCATCGTTACCTGGGCTCCTTCTGATCCAGCCGGGCCGCGACCCGGTCCACGGCCCCCGCGAGTGCCTCCGGCGGAAGCAGCCCCGGCCCACGGCTGCGGGCGAAGTCCGCGAACGTCTCGGCCGTCGTAAACCGCGGCTCGAACCCCAGCGTCTCGCGCATCTGGACCGTGGAGACCACCCGGCCGTGGGTGAGCAGCCGGATCTGCTCCGGCGAGAAGTCGGTCACGCCGACCGTCCGGAGCGCGGAGCCGACCCAGGTGACCGCCGGCAGCAGCACCGGCACCGTCGGCCGCCCGAGCCGCCGCGCGCACTGCGACAGCAGCACTACGCCGTCGCCGGCCACGTTGAAGGTGCCGCTGTTCAGCGTCGCCCGGCGCGGCTCGCGCGAGGAGAGGTCCAGGACGTCGATCACATCGTCCTCGTGCACGAACTGCAGCCTCGGGTCGTACCCGAAGACAGTCGGCATGACGGGCAGCGACAGATACTCGGCCAGCGGGGAGTCCACCCGGGGCCCGAGAATGTTCGCGAACCGCAGCACGCACACGGCCACGTCCGGGCGGCGCCGCGCGAAGCCCCGTACGTACCCCTCGACCTCGACGGCGTCCTTGGCGAATCCACCGCTCGGCAGCGACTTGGGCGGTGTCGTCTCCGTGAAGACGGCCGGGTCGCGCGGTGCGGAGCCGTAGACACTCGTACTGGACTTGATCACGAGCCGTGCGATCCGCGGCGACTTCTGGCAGGCGCCGAGGAGCTGCATCGTGCCGATGACGTTGGTCTCCTTGATCGACGTCCGGCCGCCGGCGCCCAGCGCCGTACCCGTGACGTCCATATGGACGACCGTGTCCACGTCGTGCTCCGCGAGCACCTTGGCGATGGCGGGCTGGCGGATGTCCGCCCGGACGAATTCGGCCCTGCCGAGATCGTGCGCCGGCGCGACCGCGTCCACGGCGACCACCCGGTCCACCTCGGGATCCCGCTGGACCCGCCGTACGAAACGGCCTCCGAGATGCCGCGCCGCACCGGTGACGAGCACGACCTTGCCCAAGATCAGCGCCTTCCGTCGGTTCTCCGTCGGTTCAGCCCCGCGGTTCTTCCCAGGGGCCTGTGCGCCACCGTAGCGCCTCGTCGTTGCGCTGCGATGACTGCCGTGGGCAACCGGGGGGAACGCGGCCGAAAAAAGCGTGACCCCCCATCCGGAACCGGTGGGGGGCCACGCTCGACGCACAAACAGCCGTCGTTCCAGCCGTCGCTTACTTCTTGTTGCGACGCTGAACGCGGGTGCGCTTGAGCAGCTTGCGGTGCTTCTTCTTGGCCATCCGCTTGCGCCGCTTCTTGATAACAGAGCCCACGACTACCCTCGCTCACTTCTCTTCACTCGGTGCGGGGCGTCTGGGCCCACACGACCTACGAGGGCTTAGCCTACCGCCCAGAGCACCGACCTTGTAATCCGAGGGGTGGCCGAGCTCCGGCCCGCGCGCCCGCTACGCGGTCTCCACCCCCACGAAGGACTCCCTGAGGTACTCGTGAACCGCCTGTTCCGGAACCCGGAAGGACCTGCCCACCCGGATCGCCGGCAGATGACCGCTGTGCACCAAGCGGTACACGGTCATCTTCGACACTCGCATCACCGAGGCGACTTCCGCCACGGTCAGAAACTTGACCTCGTTGAGAGGTCGATCGCCAGCAGCCATGACCCACCTGTACCTTCCGCACACGACGCCCACCGGCTTCCCCTCCGGTGACCCTGCGTCGCTGTGCGCTCACGCTCCAGACTAGGGGCGGGTGGTACGAGTGGGGAAGAGGAGCAGCCATCGGCCGTTTACCGTGACAGACTCGCTCGATTGAGTACATAGCGAGTGAGCGGGCGGTAGTAGTCGGACCGTACGGCGTCATCAAGCGGAACGGCCACGGAGACCCGCCCCTCCGCTTCCCCGACGAACAGCGCGGGATCGTCCGTATCCGCCAGGCCGATGGCCTCAAAACCCAGCTGACCTGCTCCGCAGACCCAGCCGTGGTCCCCGACGACGAGCTCCGGGAGCGGCCAGCCGCCCTCCACCGCGCCCTCGAGAGCGGCCCTAACCGGCAGCGGCGAGTGCGTGTGCGCCCCCGTCTCACGCCCCGTTCCCGGCAGACCGGGTTCTCGCACCAGCGCGACACCTCGTACGTAGTCGAGGATGTACGTGCGTAGACCGAACCGGGTCGTTATGTCGACACATCGCCCCTGCGCGGGTGTGAGAACAAGACATCCCGCCGCCGACAAAGCGTCTGCGAGTGCTGCGTAGAAGCCGAGCAGACGATGCGGATGACCGGTCCCGAACAGCACCGGAGCCCGTCGGCCCGCCGCCTCCCCCAGCCGCGCGGCGAACGCGTCGAGCCCGCCCAACGTCCGCTCCGGATCGATGACATCGGGCCCCGAACGGTGCGCCGGATCCCCGGACACCCCGCACTTGTCGGCCATCAGCCGCAACAACTCACCCTCGCCCCACTCCCAGTCGGGGTCGAGGCCCAGCATCACCCGCGGATCCCGCGCGGCGAAGAGCCGGTAACTCCGCAGACTCTGCTCCCGCGAGGTCGCCACCGTCCCAGCCAACCCCGCCGCCAACAAATGCGCCCGCAGCGCCCCGGTACTCAGCACCCGACCGATGCTGCCCCAGTCGGCCCGACAGCGGGTCAAAACACCTACCACACCGCACAGTTGGCGTAACCATGTGGCCGGTGCGCGGGTTCGGCCGGGCGCGGCCGAATTCCGCGCGTTCGGCGGGTACTGTCCCTACGCGAGCAGACCCCTGAGCGGGAACGCCGCCCGCCGGGTCGCCAGCACCGCCTGGTCCAGCCGGTCCGCCGGGTCGTAGCCCTCCTCCCAGCCTCGCCAGCCCACCGGCCACCGCCCGTCCGTCATCCGTATCGGCCCCGGCTGCCGCGTCCGCGCGTACACCAGGTCCCGCCAGGACGACGGGATCACCGACTCGGGAGCGATCTCCGCGTGCCCGGCGATCCCCACCAGATGCGTCCACGACCGCGGCACCACATCCACCACCGCGTACCCGCCGCCGCCCAGCGCGACCCACTTCCCGCCGTCCACGTGCGCGTGCGCGAGCTCGTGACAGGCCACCTGCACGGCCCGCTGCGCGTCCAGCGACACCGCCAGATGCGCCAGCGGATCCTCGAAGTGCGTGTCCGCGCCGTGCTGCGTCACCAGCACCTGCGGCCGGAAGTCCGCGAGCAGCTCCGGCACGACGGCGTGGAAGGCCCGCAGCCACCCCGCGTCCCCGGTCCCCGCCGGCAGCGCCACGTTCACCGCGGACCCCTGGCCCGCACCCGTCGCGCCCGTCTCCTCCGGCCAGCCCGTCTGCGGGAACAGCGTCCGAGGATGCTCGTGCAGCGAGATCGTGAGAACCCGCGGGTCGTCCCAGAAAGCCGCCTGCACCCCGTCCCCGTGGTGCACGTCCACATCCACGTACGCGACCCGCTCCGCACCCAGTTCCAGCAGGCGGGCGATGGCCAGCGACGCGTCGTTGTAGATACAGAACCCGGACGCGCTCCCCGGCATCGCGTGGTGCAGCCCGCCCGCGAAGTTCACCGCGTGCGCGGCCTCCCCGCGCCACACCGCCTCCGCCGCGCCCACCGACTGGCCGGCGATCAGCGCGGACGCCTCGTGCATCCCGGCGAAGGCGGGATCGTCGACCGTCCCGAGCCCGTACGCCTGATCCGCCGCCCTCGGATTCGCCGAGGCGGCCCGCACCGCCGCCACGTAGTCCCCACGGTGCACCAGCCGGAGCGTCGAGTCCCCGGCCGGCTTCGCCGCCACCACGTCCACGGCCCGGTCGAGCCCGTACGCCCGTACCAACCCCATGGTCAGCGCGAGACGCACCGGGTCCATCGGATGTTCGGGCCCGAAGTCGTACCCCGTGACAGCTTCATCCCACATCAACAGTGCGCGGCCGCTCATGCCCGCCACCGTATCGGGCTCGTTGAGAACCGAACGACGTGGCGTACGCCACCGTCGCCAGGACCAGCACCATCGGCACGAGCATCGCCCCCCGATAGCTCCAGGCGTCGCCCAGCGCCCCGACCAGCGGGGACCCGATCAGGAACCCGACGTAGTTGAAGACATTGAGCCGCGCGACCGCCGCATCGCTCGCACCGGGGAAGAGCCGCCCGGCGGCCGCGAAGGTCTGCGGCACGATCACGCTCAGCCCGAGCCCGAGGAGGGTGAACCCGGCCATCCCCACCCACGGCCCCGGCGCCACCGCCACGACCGCGAACCCGACCGCGCCGAGCACGGCCCCACCCCGCACGACCATGGCGGCCCCCAGCCGCCGCACCCCGAAGTCGCCCACGGCCCGCCCCAGCAACGTCGTCACCATGTACGCGTTGTACGGCACGGTCGCCAGCTCCTCCGAGCTGCCCAGCACGTCCTGGAGATACTTGGCACTCCAGTTGGAGACGGTCGAGTCCCCGATGTACGCGAACGTCATCACGAGACACAGCGGCAGCAGCAGCTTGAAGGAAACCCCGGCGCCGCTCTTCGTCTCGTACGGCACGGTCGCCGCGCGCTCCTCCCCGGGCGTGTACCACCGGCTGGAGACGAGGGCGGCCGGCAACAACACCGCCACCACCGGCAGGTACGAGACGAACAGCGGCAGATGCCAGTGCGCGCCCGCCCACGCGAGCGACGCACCCGCGATCCCGCCCAGGCTGTACGCGGCGTGGAAACCGAGCATGATGCTCCGCCCGTACGCCCGCTGCAGGCTGACCCCGAGCATGTTCATCGAGGCGTCCAGCGCGCCGACCGCGAGCCCGAAAACCCCCAGGGCGACGGCGGCCTGCCACAGCCGGTTCCCCGCCCCGACCCCGAGCAGCGCCAGGAGGACGACCGGCTGCGCCCACCGCAGCACCACCCCAGGGCCCACACGGGCCACCAGCTTCTCGGTGCCCACACTGGCGACACCGGCCAGGATCGGCACGGCGGCCAGAAAGACGGGCAGGAGCCCGTCCGAGATTCCGTACCGGTCCTGGATCGCCGGTATTCGGGTCACAAGGAGCGCGAACGTCACCCCCTGCACGAAGAAACTGAGAGCCAGGGATCCCCGCCCACGCCGCACCCGCGCATCCGTCATGGCGGCACAGCGTAGGACCCGGCCCTACCACTGGGTAGATGGATCACAGACCCAATGTGGGAAGCAGATCCTCCATGCGGTCGACGTAGCCCTTGGCCCCCGCCAGCTTCTCGCGCGGGGTCATCGCCGTGAATCCGTACACGTCCATCCCGGCCGCCAGCGCCGCCTCGACGCCGAGCCGGCTGTCCTCGACGACCACGCACCGCTCGGGCGCCACGCCCATGCGGGCGGCCGCGTGGAGGAACAGATCCGGCGCCGGCTTGCCCCGCCCCACGTCCTCCGAGCTGAAGATGTTCTCGTCGCGGAACCACGCGTCCAGCCCGGTCTTGCGGTGTCCGACGCGGATCCGCCGGTGACTCCCGGAGGACGCGAGGCAGTAGGGAACGCCCTCCGCCACAAGCCGCTTCAGCACATCGGCGGCGCCTGGCACCGGCTCCAGCTCCCGCTCGAACGCGGCGAAGGTGCGCGCGTGCAGGGTCTCGTCGAAGTCCTCCGGCAGCCGTAGCCCGGTCCGCTCATGGACCAGGTCGTGCACCCGGTGCACCGCGGAGCCCATGTAGTCGCGCAGGGAGTCCTCGTAGGAGGTGGGGTGCCCGAGCTCGGTGAGATAGCCGGCCAGGATGGTGTTGGCGAGCGGCTCGCTGTCGACGAGCACGCCGTCGTTGTCGAAAATGACCAGTTCATAGCGTTCATAGCGCATGAACCTCACCCTAAACGCAGAAAAGCCCCGCACCATAAGGTGCGGGGCTTTCCCACAATGATTGTTCGGCGGCGTCCTACTCTCCCACAGGGTCCCCCCTGCA